>CAZULC010000005.1:0-142363 GCA_964621165.1 uncultured Ruminococcus sp. | reverse complement strand
CATGTTCTTAACGTAGTCGGCGTGGCCGGGGCAGTCAACGTGCGCGTAGTGACGGGAAGCGGTTTCATATTCAACGTGTCTGGTGTTGATTGTGATACCACGAGCCTTTTCTTCGGGCGCGTTGTCTATCTGGTCGTATGCAAGGAACTCAATGTTTCCGTTGCTGAGAGAAAGAACCTTTGTGATAGCAGCTGTAAGAGTGGTCTTGCCGTGGTCAACGTGACCGATTGTACCAATGTTTACGTGGGGCTTGGTACGCTCAAAATGTGCCTTTGCCATTGGAATAATCCTCCTAAATATAAATTGTTTTTATTGATTATTTTCTCGATTCGATTTTTTCGCGGATGCTCTTCGGAACTTCTGCGAAGTGGTCGGGTTCCATCGAATAGGTTCCGCGTCCCTGCGTCCTTGAACGAAGTGCGGTTGAGTAACCGAACATCTCGGACAGCGGTACGAACGCGTTGATCTGATATGCGCCGTAAACCATTTCCATTGAGTTTACCTGACCGCGGCGCGTGTTGATGTCGCCGATGACGTCGCCCATGTATTCCTCAGGAGTCGTAACGACAACCTTCATGATAGGTTCTGTCAGAACGGGATCTGCTTTTGCCATAGCGTCCTTGAACGCCATAGAACCTGCAATCTTGAACGCCATTTCAGATGAGTCGACCTCGTGGTATGAACCGTCGAAGAGGTTTACCTTTACGTCAACTACATTGTAGCCTGCCAACACACCCGATTCCATTGCGCTCTTGATTCCGGCCTCAACCGCGGGGATGTATTCCTTCGGAATTGCGCCGCCGACGACTGTATTTTCAAATACAAATCCGGCTCCGGGTTCGTTGGGCTCGATGGTGATCTTGACGTGGCCGTACTGACCTTTACCGCCTGACTGACGCGCGTACTTGAGGTCGGAGGTTGCGGACTTGCGGATTGTCTCCTTGTATGCAACCTGGGGCTTACCTACATTTGCCTCTACCTTGAATTCACGCAGAAGTCTGTCCACGATGATCTCAAGGTGAAGCTCACCCATACCTGCGATGATGGTCTGACCTGTGTCGCTGTCGGTGTAGGTGCGGAATGTGGGGTCTTCCTCAGCCAGCTTTGAGAGAGCGATGCCCATCTTTTCCTCGCCGGCCTTGGTTTTGGGTTCGATTGCGACTCTGATAACGGGTTCCGGGAACTCCATGGACTCGAGAACTACGGGAGCCTTTTCGTCGCAGAGAGTGTCGCCGGTGGTTGTATTCTTAACGCTTACGACTGCGGCGATGTCTCCGGCATAGCATGTTTCAATGTCCTTACGGTCGTTGGCATGCATCTGGAGAATACGTCCGAAACGCTCGCGTGCGCGCTTTGTGGGGTTGTAAGCGGTCATACCGGTGGAGATGCTGCCGGAATATACTCTGAAGAAGCAGAGCTTTCCGACATACGGGTCGGTCATGATCTTGAACGCCAGAGCAGAGAAGGGTTCCTCGTCGGATGCGTGACGGTCTTCCTCCTCACCGGTTATCGGGTTTGTACCCCTTATAGCGGGAATATCTGTAGGTGCGGGCATATAGTCAACGATTGCGTCGAGGAGTTTCTGCACGCCCTTGTTCTTGTAAGATGTGCCGCAGACTACCGGAACGATCTTGTTGTCAATCGTAGCGGCTCTGAGCGCGGCTTTGAGTTCGTCGATGGAGATTTCCTCGCCCTCGCAGTACTTGTCGAAGAGTGCTTCGTCAGTTTCAGCGATGGCTTCAACCATCTGGTCATGGTATTCCTGAGCCTTGCCCTGCATGTCAGCCGGGATGGGTTCAACTCTCATGTCCTTGCCGAGGTCGTCGTAATATATGTCGGCTTCCATGGTCATCAGATCAATGATGCCACGGAAAGTGTCCTCGGAACCGATAGGAAGCTGAATCGGAATAGCGTTGGCCTTAAGACGCTCCTTCATCATGTCAACAACATGGTAGAAGTCAGCGCCCATGATGTCCATTTTGTTTACGTAAGCCATTCTCGGGACGTTGTACTTGTTGGCCTGTCTCCAAACAGTTTCGGACTGAGGCTCAACGCCGCCCTTCGCACAGAAAACGGTAACTGAACCGTCCAGTACTCGGAGAGAACGTTCAACTTCGACAGTAAAGTCAACGTGTCCGGGAGTGTCTATGATATTGATTCGCGTATTTTTCCAGAAGCAAGTTGTAGCTGCCGAGGTGATTGTAATACCTCTCTCCTGTTCCTGCTCCATGAAGTCCATTACGGCTGTACCGTCGTGGGTCTCGCCGATCTTGTGGGTCTTACCAGTGTAGAACAGTATGCGCTCCGTGGTTGTGGTCTTACCGGCGTCAATGTGAGCCATGATACCGATATTCCTTGTACGCTCAAGTGAATATTCCCTTGGCATATGATTTTTAATTCTCCTTAGTTAAACGGATAACTGTAAAAACGCGGGACGGCTGGATTTACAGTAAACTGAAACGTCGATCTGAGAGTTCCGGACAATCCGGGATCCCGTCAGAACTTGAAGTGTGCGAACGCGCGGTTTGCGTCTGCCATTCTGTGGGTTTCTTCTTTCTTCTTGAAAGCTCCGCCCGCGGAATTCTTTGCGTCCATGATTTCGGCTGCCAGACGTGCGCTCATTGTGCGTTCGCTTCTTGTGCGAGCATAAGTGACGAGCCAGCGGAGACCGAGAGTCTGACGGCGTTCGGGTCTGACTTCCATAGGAACCTGATAGTTGGAGCCGCCTACACGACGAGCTTTGACTTCAAGCTCCGGCATAACGTTTTCAAGTGCTTCCTGGAAAACTTCAAGCGGATTTGAGCCGGCCTTGGCTTCGATTTCAGCGAACGCGTCGTATACGATTTTCTGAGCAACACCCTTCTTGCCGTCGTACATTACGTTATTGATGAGCTTTGTTACAAGCTTTGAATTGTAGAGCGGATCCGGAAGAACGTCTCTTTTTGCAATCTGACCTCTTCTTGACACAGTAACTTCCCTCCTTCATTAAAATTATGAATTCATAGGTACTCGAAAGACTTGAGAAAGCGTGAATTTCTTTCTTCTCCCGTTGTGCAGTCGGTCATATAAACATTTATTACTTATATGGGGACAATACACAAACGTCATAATCGAGTGGATAAAACAGTGAAGCTTGATTACTTCTTCGGGCGCTTTACGCCGTACTTGGATCTGGACTGCTTGCGGTTTGCGACTCCCTGAGCGTCGAGTGTGCCGCGGATGATATGGTATCTCACACCAGGCAGGTCACGTACACGTCCGCCGCGGATAAGAACAACGGAGTGCTCCTGAAGGTTGTGTCCGATTCCGGGGATGTAGGTTGTAGCCTCCATGCCGTTTGTAAGTCTTACTCTGGCGATTTTGCGCTGAGCGGAGTTTGGCTTCTTCGGAGTCTTGATTGTAACCTTTGTGCATACGCCGCGCTTCTGGGGAGAGCTTTTGTCGGTGGGGCGGTTCTTCAGGGTGTTGAAGCCGTGCTGCAGAACGAGTGCCTTTGACTTGTAGATCTTGTCCTGTCTTCCCTGCTTAACGAGCTGGTTAAATGTAGGCATTTCTGTCCTCCTTTTCTTCAGTAATAAATGTTTATATACAACCGTAGTAAAAACTGCGGCGGTATTCATTGGTAAAGGCAAAACATAGGCAACAGTAAAAAACCCCATATTTTGCTGTACTATAGTATAACACCTAATTTCACGCTTGTCAAGAGCGAATTTCTCATAAAATAATATTCTCCCGTTTGCACAATAAAAATTCACAAAACGCGAAATTATTGGAGATTTTCATCTCTGAATTTTAAGAAATTATACAGAAAAAAGCCGCGCTCCATGACTTTTTAAAATCCGGAGTACGGCTCTCTCTGATACATGACTGTTCAGTTTGACGATGTAATATTAAAACTCTTCTTCATTGGCGTTGGGGTCGAATTCGCTGTCGTCAATGTCGTCGAGGGAAGCCAGACGATCGGCCAGCGAGTCAATCTCGTCAAGGTTGTCGTCGTAGCTTTCTTCACCGTCTTCCGCGTCGGTGTAGTCCTCGTATCCGTTCTCGTCAGTTTCGTCGCCGTATTCCTCATCCTCATCCTCGGGACGGACTTCTTCCTTTTCCTCGTTGTCGAATTCGCTGAAGTCAAGGTTGTAGATCGGCGAGGATTCGGGATTGGTGCGGACGACTTCAAGACTGCGGTAGCATTTCATACCTGTTCCGGCGGGAATGAGGCGTCCGATAAGAACGTTTTCCTTGAGTGCCAGCAGATGGTCGGTCTTTCCCTTGATTGCGGCTTCGGTAAGGACCTTTGTGGTCTCCTGGAAGGAAGCGGCTGAGAGGAAGGATTCGGTGAGCAGGGAAGCCTTTGTGATGCCGAGGAGCACCGGTTCGCCCTGAGCCTTGCGGAGTTCAATCTCACCCTGAGCCTGACGCGCTTCGATGGCTTCGTTCTCGTCGTAGAATTCCGAGAGGTTCACAGTGGAGCCTGAGAGAAGCGGAGTGTCGCCCTCGTCAGTGATTCTGATCTTTCTCGTCATTTGACGGGCGATAACCTCGATGTGCTTGTCGTTGATGTTGATACCCTGACCTCTGTAGACCTTCTGTACTTCGAGGAGGATGTAGTCGTAAACCGCGTCGATTCCGCTTATACGGAGGATGTCGGCCGGGTTCATGTCGCCCTCGGTGAGAGCTGTGCCGGCGTTCACGTGCTGTGTGTCGTCGATGAGAATTCTCGTGCCGAAGGGAATCTGGTATACGATGTCCTCGCTTCCGTCATCGGGAGTTACGGTGATGTTGTGGGTCTTCTTTACCAGTTCCACCTTTGCATAGCCGGCAGCCTCGGATACGATTGCGGTCTTCTTGGGCTTTCTCGCCTCAAACAGCTCTTCAACTCGTGGAAGACCCTGAGTGATGTTGGCTGCAGCGACGCCGCCTGTGTGGAAGGTTCTCATGGTGAGCTGTGTACCGGGTTCGCCGATGGACTGTGCTGCTATGATACCAACGGATTCGCCGATGTTGACGGGTGTGTCATGGGCAAGGTCGGAGCCGTAGCAGTGAGCGCACACGCCGTATCTCGCACGGCACTGGAGTACGGTCCTGATGTGGACCTTCTCGATTCCCGCGTCCACGATTACCTGAGCCTGAGCTTCGCTTATCATGGTGTTGTTTTCCACAATCAGCTCGCCGGTCTTTGGGTTCACAAGGTCGCCGATTACGTAGCGTCCCACAAGTCTGTCCTTGAGGGATTCCACGATGGTGTTGTCCACGTTGATGTCGGATACCCAGATGCCGTGTGTGGAGCCGCAGTCTTCCTCGCGGATGATTACGTCCTGCGCAACGTCAACAAGTCGTCTTGTAAGGTAGCCGGAGTCTGCCGTCTTAAGAGCGGTGTCGGACAGGGATTTACGTGCGCCCTTTGCCGCCATGAAGTATTCGAGGATTGACAGACCTTCACGGAAGTTTGATTTGATAGGAATTTCGATTGTGCGTCCGTTTGTCGCAAACATAAGTCCGCGCATTCCGGCAAGCTGTCTCATCTGGGTCATTGAACCACGGGCGCCGGAGTCGGACATCATCTTGATCGGGTTGTACCGGTCGAAGCCTGCCTGAAGAGCTTTAACCACGTCGTCGGTTGTCTTGTTCCAGAGGGCTATGACGGAGTTGTATCTCTCTTCTTCCGTCAGCTCGCCTCGGTTGAACCGCTTTCTGATGATGTCAACGTTCTTTTCAGCCTGCGCGATGAGGGCGTATTTTTCTTTCGGGATGGTCATGTCGGCCACGGAGATGGAAATGGAGGAACGGGTGGAATACTTGTAGCCCATTGCCTTGATTTCGTCAAGCACTGCCGCCGTTGTAGCGAAGCCGTGGTTGCGGATGCACCGGTCGATTATGTCGTTCAGCTTGCCCGAGCTTGTGACGAAGTCTATCTCCAGCTTGAACTCGTTTCCGGGAACGCTTCTGTCCACGTAGCCCAAGTCCTGAGGTATGGGTCGGTTGAAGATGAAGCGGCCGAGGGTGCCTCTCACGCGTCCGGTCTTTTCCACGCCGTCTATAACCTTTGTCATGCGGATCTCGATGGGTGCGTGGAGTCCAAGGAGTCCGTTTTCGTATGCCATGACAGCCTCGTCGAAGTCCCGGTATATTTTCGGGTGGTCTGGATCGAGGGTGTCGCCGGGTTCGCCCTTTTTGTCAAGAGTTAAGTAGAAGGATCCGAGAACCATGTCCTGCGAGGGAACGGTGATTGCGCGTCCGTCTACAGGCTTCAGGAGGTTGTTTGCCGAGAGCATGAGAAAACGGGCTTCCGCCTGAGCTTCGGCTGACAGGGGTACGTGAACCGGCATCTGGTCGCCGTCGAAGTCCGCGTTGAACGCCTTGCACACCAGCGGATGGAGCTTGATTGCACGACCCTCAACGAGAACCGGCTCGAACGCCTGAATTGACAGACGGTGCAGTGTGGGCGCACGGTTGAGCAGTACGGGGTGGGACTTGATTACGTTTTCGAGGGAGTCCCAGATGTCGGGATGGACCTTCTCCACCTTGCGCTTTGCTTCCTTTATGTTTGAAGCCTTGCCGGTCTCCACAAGTCTCTTCATCACGAAGGGCTTGAACAGCTCCAGAGCCATTTCCTTTGGCAGACCGCACTGGTAGATCTTCAGGTCCGGTCCTACGACGATAACCGAACGTCCGGAGTAGTCAACACGCTTGCCCAGCAGGTTCTGACGGAAACGCCCCTGCTTTCCCCGGAGCATCTCGGACAGGGATTTCAGCGGGCGGTTTGACGGTCCGGTAACAGGCTTGCCCCGTCTACCGTTGTCGATGAGCGCATCCACTGATTCCTGGAGCATACGCTTTTCGTTTCTTATGATGATGTCCGGAGCGTGGAGCTCCATGAGCTTTCTGAGACGGTTGTTCCGGTTGAGAACACGTCTGTAGAGGTCGTTAAGGTCGGATGCCGCGAATCTGCCGCCGTCCAGCTGTACCATGGGTCGGATTTCCGGAGGGATTACGGGAACCACGTCCATAATCATCCACTCAGGGCGGTTTCCGGACTTGCGGAACGCTTCCACAACCTCAAGTCTCTTTATTATTTTAACTTTTTTCTGTCCGTTTGAGTTTGCCAGTTCTTCCTTAAGCTGCTCGGACAGCTCGTTTATGTCAAGCTCGGCGAGAAGCTCCTTTATAGCCGCGGCTCCCATGCCTACCCGGAAGTCGCTTTCGTATTTTTCCCTTGCCTGTCTGTATTCGCTTTCCTTGAGAAGCTGGTACTTGGCGAGATCGGATTTGCCCGGGTCGATTACGATGTAGGCCGCGAAGTAGAGTACTTTTTCAAGAAGTCTCGGGGATATATCGAGAAGCACGCCCATGCGGGAGGGAATCGCGCGGAAGTACCAGATGTGGGAGACGGGGGCCGCCAGTTCAATGTGTCCCATTCTCTCACGTCTGACCTTCTTCTGAGTTACCTCAACGCCGCACTTTTCGCAGATTTTACCCTTGTAGCGGATTCTCTTGTACTTTCCGCAGAGGCACTCCCAGTCCTTCGTAGGACCGAAGATTCTCTCGCAGAAAAGACCGTCGCGCTCTGCTTTCAATGTGCGGTAGTTGATGGTCTCGGGCTTTTTAACCTCGCCGTGGGACCAGCTCCTTATCATATCAGGAGACGCCAGACCTATTTTTATAGAATCAAAAACATTGCGTTCCATTGACAGTTTACCTTCTCATAAAATTTTTCTTTTGCGCAGGAATTCGCTCTCCCACGCCTGTAGGAGACATGAATAAATTAGGTTTCCGTATTCTGTAAGCCGGCGGATAGGGATAAGTCCCGCTGTGTCCGGCTCTGTGAGTCAGTTTCGTATATCAAAAATCGTCGTCAAGATCGTCAAAGTTGATTTTTCCGGATTCAGCCAGAAGAAGCTCCGCGTCGTCCGGTTCCTCGGGCAGATCCTCGAGATTCTCGTCCTGGAAGGATTTGTAAAGCTCGTCTGTCTCAACCGCAACGCCTACGTCCTCTTCGGTAATGTTGTCCTCGTCCGATACTATGTTGGGAGTCGGGATATCGTCTTCTCCTATTGTAGAGAGATCGACCTCTCCTCCGCCCTCGCCGAGAACCTTGATGTCAAGGCCAAGGGACTGGAGTTCCTTAACAAGCACCTTGAACGCCTCGGGAACGCCAGGAGTCGGGATGTTCTGACCCTTGACTATTGCCTCGTATGTCTTTGTTCTTCCGATAATATCGTCGGATTTTGCCGTCAGAATCTCCTGAAGCGTATAAGCCGCGCCGTATGCTTCAAGCGCCCATACTTCCATTTCTCCGAATCTCTGACCGCCGAACTGTGCTTTTCCGCCGAGAGGCTGCTGTGTTACCAGTGAATAAGGACCTGTGGAACGCGCGTGAATCTTGTCGTCAACCAGATGGTGCAGCTTAAGGTAGTACATTATGCCCACCGTTACCGGGTTGTCGAAAGGTACGCCTGTTCTTCCGTCATAGAGGATGGTCTTGCCATCCACTATTTTCAGCTTGCCCGCCTGTCTCAGTTCTTCCAGATGGGCCGCGTCTTCTCTCTCTTCTCCTTCGATGGGACGAAGGCTTCTCATGCCCGTCACCGAGTCGAATGCTTCTTCAAAGAGTTTCTTGCCGTTTGTGTTTTCATTGGGCATAACGTCGCGGTCGAGTCCTGCGAGCTTTAAACATTCGGAAATGTCGGCTTCGGTTGCGCCGTCGAATACGGGGGTCATGATCTTCCAGCCTAGCTTCTTTGCCGCGATGCCAAGGTGAACCTCAAGCACCTGTCCGATGTTCATACGTGAAGGAACGCCTAGTGGGTTCAGCACGATGTCCAGCGGAGTTCCGTCGGGAAGGAAGGGCATATCCTCGGGGGGAAGAATTCTCGATACGACGCCTTTGTTTCCGTGACGGCCTGCCATTTTGTCGCCCACGGAGATTTTTCTCTTCTGTGCAATGTAAACACGTACGACTTTGTTCACTCCCGGAGGAAGCTCGTCGCCGTTTTCGCGTGAGAACACCTTTGTGTCCACAACAATGCCCTGCTCGCCGTGGGGTACTTTCAGGGATGTGTCGCGAACGTCGCGGATTTTTTCGCCGAAGATTGCACGGAGCAGTCTTTCCTCGGCTGTCAGCTCAGGCTCTCCCTTGGGCGTAACCTTACCTACAAGGATGTCGCCGGTTCTGACCTCGGTGCCGATTTTTACGATTCCCTCGGGAGTCAGATCCTTCAGCGCATCCTCGCCTACGTTGGGGATTTCGCGGGTGATCTCTTCCGGACCCAGCTTTGTGTCGCGGGCTTCGTGGGAATATTCTTCTATATGAATTGACGTGTAAACGTCGTCGCGTACAAGTCTTTCATTTAAGAGAACCGCGTCCTCGTAGTTGTAGCCTTCCCATGTCATGAATCCTATGAGAACGTTCTTTCCGAGTGCTATCTCACCCTGTGAAGTTGAAGGACCGTCGGCTATAATCTGTCCGGCTTCAACACGCTCGCCCTGATTGATGATTGGACGCTGGTTTACGCATGTTCCCTGGTTGCTTCTCTTGAATTTTATGAGTCTGTAGGTATCCTTGTGGCCGTCGTCGCAGTGAACCACGATCTCGTCAGCCGTAACCGATTCAGCCCAGCCGCCGTTTTCACAGACCACGCACACGCCGGAGTCCATTGCGGCCTTGTATTCCATACCGGTTCCCACGATGGGCGAGTCAGTAACAAGGAGAGGAACCGCCTGCTTCTGCATGTTTGAACCCATTAGCGCACGGGAGTTGTCGTCGTTTTCGAGGAAAGGAATCATAGCCGTAGCCACAGACACAACCATCTTCGGGGAAACGTCCATCAGGGACACTTTCGCCGGGTCAACGGAGTCGATGACGTCGCGGTTCCTTACGGTGACTTTCGCGTTGACAAAGCACATGTTCTCGTCAAGGGGTTCGTTGGCCTGAGCCACAATGTAGTTGTCCTCGATGTCTGCGGTCATGTATTCGATGTCGTTTGTAACTCTATGGCGGACGGTACCGTCGGGCATGGTTTCGTGTACCACCTTGCGGTAAGGAGCTTCAATGAAGCCGTACTTTGAAATTTTCGCGTAGGTCGCAAGGTAGGAGATAAGACCGATGTTCGGACCTTCAGGGGTCTCGATCGGACACATTCTGCCGTAGTGGGTGTAGTGTACGTCGCGGACCTCAAATGACGCTCTGTCACGTGAAAGACCGCCAGGACCGAGGGCTGAGAGACGTCTCTTGTGGGTCAGCTCGGCCAGCGGGTTATTCTGGTCCATAAACTGGGACAGAGGGGAGGAGCCGAAGAACTCGCGGATTGCCGTCACCACGGGGCGTATGTTGATGAGGGTCTGGGGAGAGAGGGATTCGCCGTCCTGGATGTTCATTCTCTCCTTGATGATTTTATCCATGCGGGCAAGGCCTATTCTCAGCTGGTTCTGGAGAAGCTCGCCTACGCTGCGGAGTCGACGGTTGCCGAGGTGGTCAATGTCGTCGGTTACGCCTATGTCATGTGAGAGAGCGAGAAGGTAGTTGATTGAAGCTAAAATATCCTCACGTGTGATGTGCTTTGGACACAGCTCGGCTATTCTTCTCTTGGCCTCACGGCGGATTTCAGCCTCGTCGCCATTGTTGTTATTGTAAATATCCATGAGCACGTCGAGACGGCATTTTTCGGCTACTCCCGAGTCGTGCAGATCGTATCCTAAAATGTATTCCGGATCAACCGCGCCGTTTGAGAACACCTTGACCTCGGTTCCTTCTTCGCCTGTCAGGAATACCTCGCAGATTCCGGCGTGTTCGATTGCAAGCGCGTCGTCCTTTGAGAGGTGCTGGCCTTCGTCAAAGAGAAGCTCACCGGTCAGGGAATTGATTACGGGGCGTGACAGGTCGTGCCCTGCAATTCTCGCGCCGAGAGCCAGCTTCTTGTCGAATTTGTGGCGTCCGACGGGGTAGAGGTCGTATCTCTTTGGGTCGAAGAAGAGGGAGTTCATCAGAATTTCAGCGGATTCCACGATTGCAGGCTCGCCCGGACGGAGCTTGGTGTAGATTTCCTTTAAAGCCTCGTCGCGGATTGAGGACTTGTTTTCGATTGCCCTCTGCTCGCAGGTCTCCTTCTCGAGGGTGATGTCAAGCTTCTGCTCAACGCCGAACACCTCTTCAATCTCATCCCGGGTCTGGATTCCGAGTGCGCGGATCAGGATTGTTACGGGGATTTTTCTGTTTTTGTCTATACGGACGTAGAACACGTCGTTTGCGTCGGTTTCGTATTCGAGCCATGCGCCTCTGTAGGGGATTACGGTTGAAGCGTAGAGCTTTTTGCCGGATTTGTCAATTGAGCTTTCGTAGTATATACCCGGGGAGCGGACTATCTGGGAGACTATAACACGCTCAGCGCCGTTGATGACGAAGGTTCCCTTGTCCGTCATGATGGGAAAGTCGCCCATGAAGATTGACGACTGCTTTACCTCCCCTGTGAGCTTGTTTGTGAGACGGACGTCTACCTTGAGGGGAGCCGCGTAGTTTACGTCACGGTCCTTGCATTCCTCCACGGGATACTTGGGCTTTGAGTCAAGGGAATAACCGACGAAATCTATAAAGAGATTGCCTGAATAGTCGGTTATCGGAGATACGTCCTCGAGAACTTCCATGAGTCCTTTTTCGAGGAACCAGTTGAATGATTCCTTCTGAATCTCGATGAGGCTGGGCATTTCCAGCGGCTCTTCAATTTTAGAGAAGCTCATTCGTATGTTTTTACCTACCTTTTGGGGTTTGACCATCGAGCTATCACTACTCCATTTCTGCCATTCTTATGCCCCGCGTCAGTCTGCGTTTTTCCCTGAATCCGGTATATAATAAGGAAGAAAAGCCGGTTCTACAGCAAACGAGCGCAAAAGGGCGAAGCTATATCAGTATATAATTATACCACCGAAAGAGGGCGAAGTCAAGAACAATTCGGAATTGTCAATAGAATTTTTCAAGATTTACAATAACGCACGAAATTTTTTACAATAATTTTAAATGTAAATAAATTGTAAATTCTGTCTCCGTGCAATGAAGAAAAGGCGAAAAAAGTTTGTAAAAAGACTTGATTGAGCGTGGAAAATGTGGTATAATATTCTCCGCACGTGAAAACGGGCAACGGGCAGTCCTCTGCAGGTCTCAGCACGAATGCCTATGAATCAAAAACAAGCAGAAAGGAATTATTCCCATGAACAAGCTCGAAGTTTTTGCAAGTGAGCAGCTCAAGACAGAAGTACCCCAGTTCAACGTAGGCGACACCGTCCGCGTTCACAACCTGATCAAGGAAGGTACGAGAGAAAGAATCCAGATGTACGAAGGAACCGTTATCGCACGTCACGGCGGCGGAATTTCCGAGACCTTCACTGTACGCCGCGTAGCATACGGTGTTGGCGTGGAGAAGACCTTCCCTCTCCACTCACCCCATGTTGCCAAGGTTGACGTTATCCGCAAGGGTAAAGTCCGCCGTGCAAAGCTCTACTACATCAGAAAGAGAGTCGGCAAGGCTTCCAAGGTCAAAGAGCTTATATAACAGCTACTTACAAAAAAATGAAAACTGCGGCATATCGGATTTTTCTCCGGTGGCCGTTTTTTCGTTTGCTGATTCTGTGTTTCCGTATAAAAAAAGAAGCCGTGCTTCACAAATAGAGACAAGGCTTCCGTTTTTATTATGTTTATGAATCCAAAATTCACTCGCTGCTTCTGATGTCGCGGTTGAAGTTTTCGATGTTCTTATTCACCAGCTTCTCCTTGGATTTGAGAAGGGAAGCGAGATTTGAGCCGTCGGCTTTGGAAAGGTACAGGAATGTGTCGTGCCATCCGCCGAAGTTGTAGATGTGCATTGGGTCGAACACGCGGTTGTTTATGATTATCTCCAGCATGTCGCCGGACTCTGCGTCACGGGAGTTCTTTGTCTTCAGGGACGTCTCGATGTACTCGGGAATCAGGGTGTAGTGGGAGTCGGCTGACATGGCCTCAACTATCATGCCCACTTCTCCAAGGGAGTCGCCTGAGAGGGTTATCGGAATTGACAGCAGACCGGTGATGTAGCGGGAAACCTGGCTGTAGTATTCCTGCTGTGCCTCGTCATATTTGGGGATTGGGAGAATGCCGAAGTCCGTGTCGCTTGCCCTCATGTTCGTGATCTCGTCAAGCCGCATCCAGAAGAACAGGCAGTGTCCCTGCTCAAACAGCTGGGTGTAGTACACGTCGTCGTTGTTCGCGAGCTTGTGGTGGTTCATGAACCAGCTCTGGTCCATAAGCTCCATGATTTTCTCAGCCGCGTCAAAGTCACGCTCGGAGCCGAAGGAGAACACGAAATCGTCGTTTTCGTCCTTTGTCGTCATGATGTTTCCGGCTCCATATCAGAATGACTCCATGACGTCACGTGCGCCGAGGAAGCCATATACGTCGTCGTCAGGGTTCATTTCACCGTCGCCGTTTGCGTCCTGATCTACAATATCAGCCAGCTCCGACAGCTTGTCGTAGGTCCACTTGCCTTCCTTTATGAGGGTGTACATGTTCTCAAGCTGATTTGCGGCGGCGATTCCCTTGTTGAAGGCTATGGCGGCTGTGGCGTCCTTGTCGTTTACGTTCAGCGAGGTTGCGGCGCAGGGAACGTATCCGGCGGAGGAGATTGACTTAACGCAGTTCTGGTCCCACCACGGCTTAGTCAGGTCAATGCTCGGCACGTTGTAGAGGTTGTGAACCTCGCCCCGGGTGAAGATTCCGGCAGCTTCCGCCAGTCTGGGGTAAACCACGTCGTACTGGGTCTCTCCGGCCTGTACAGCGGTGTGGAATGTGGCGGCAAAGGTGCTGTCGGGCGTGCGTTCGATTCCGATTTTGACCTTGTAGGCTTCCTCTATTCTCAGATTGCGGTTGTATACTATGTCGTTGATGGCTTCACCGTTGATTTCCTCGGCCACAATGTCACGGAAGCGGCGCAACGTACCTGCCCATCCGGCTCTGTCCCATACAAGGAACAGTATCTCGTCCTCTCCGAAGTCAGCGGAATCCGGAATGTCCGGCTTGATCTGCTCTTCCATCTCAGGTTCCGTCTCGGATGAGTCACCTCCGCTCTGGGATTCGGTATCTAACCCGGGTGTTGTTTCGCTCTGGTTTGTGCCTGAGGGGTGTCGTTTCCCGCGCATGAGCTGAGAAGCATAAGCGAGGCTAAAATCAAAGCAAGCAGCTTTTTTGTTTTCATTTCTGATCCTTTCATATGTATAATTACAGCTTTCATTGTAGCATATAAATAGTTATTTGTCAATGAAAATGTTTATAAAAACTATAAAAAACCGCCGCATCAGCTTAAAATTCCTGCACGGCGGTTAATTTATTGTTGTTTTGTGTTATTTTATATTATAATCTTAGGCCTGATTCGCACGGGAGTTCATTCGCTGACCTGGGAGATTGCCTCCATGGTTCTCTCGATCATCTTGTTGACCAGCTTTTCCTTTGACTTGATGAGGGAAGCCAGATCCTTGTTGTTCGCGTCGCAGGCGTCCATGATGGCGTCGCCGAAGTTTGCGAAGTTGTAGATGTTCATGGGGTCAAACACACGGTTGTTGATGATTATGTCAAGCATATCCGCGGATTCCGCGTCACGGGAGTTCTTTGTCTTCAGGGACGTCTCGATGTACTCGGGAATCAGGGTGTAGTGGGACTCGGCCGCCAGTGCTTCCAGAATCATGCCAAGCTCCTCGAGATCAGCGCCGTCCTTGGTTATCGGAATCGACATAAGTCCGGTGGTGTGCTGGGAAACAAGGGAGGCGTACTGCTCCTGAGCCTCGTCGTATTTCGGAATGGGAATAATGCCGAAGTCAGCGTCGCCCGCTCTCATGCTGGTTACGTCGTCAAGGCGCATCCAGAAGAACAGGCCGTGGCCCTCTTCAAACAGCTGACGGTAGAAGGAGTCGCTCTGGTCACTCCACGCGTGGTGGTTGAAGTACCATGTCTGGTTACAGATGTCGATGCCTTTTGAAACTGCGTCAATGTCCCGCTCCGAGCCGAAGGTGAACACAAAGGAGTCGTTTTCGTCTTTAGTCACGAACAGGGAGCCGGAGCCGTGGAAGAGGGAGTCGATTACGTCACGTCCGCCGAGAAAGCCGTACACGTCGTCAGGTGACATTTTGCCGTCGCCGTTTGAGTCGACACATGCCGCCTCAGCCAGAGTTGAAAGCTGGTCATAGGTCCATTTGCCCTCGCGCACCAGTTCGTATATATCCGGAAGCTGATTTGCCGCGGCGATGGTTTTGTTGAAGGCGATGGCCGCTGTGCCGTCCTTGTCGATCACGTTAATCGAGGTTGCCACAACCGGAAGCTTGCCGCCGCTTGAGAGGGATTCGATGCTGTTCTGGTCCCACCAGGGCTTGGTCAGGTCGATGTTCGGCACGTCAAAGAGGTTGCGGAAATATGACTTCTGAATCGAGCTGGAAGCCGAGCTGAGAATCTGGTAAACGACATCGTAGCTCTGGTCCCCTGTTGTTACGATTTGTGCCAGCATTGTGGAAAGGGTGCTGTTGTCCGCCATCTCGAGGGCGATTTTCACCTTGTAGGCGTCTTCGATTTTGATGTTGCGGTTGTAGACCGCGTCGTTGATGGCCTCGCCCGTGAGTCCCTCGGAAAAAATGTCGCGGTTGTAGCGGACGGTGTCTTCCCAGCCCGGTGTGTACCAGTGGAGGAACTTTATTTCGTCGCCTCCGAAGTCAGCAGTTTCGGGAATGTCCGGCTTGAGCCTTGTCTCGGACTCGTCAGTTTCGGCTGTGCTTTCGTCGGATTCGCCGGCGGGTGTTGTTTCTGACGGTGCAGTTGAGTCGGGCGTCGTCTTGTTTTCCGGATTGTCCTTTGCGCAGGAAACAGTCTGGAGCATCATAAGGGATGCGAGAATGACGGTGAGTATGTTTTTCTTTTTCATTTTTCTCCCTTTCAGATTTGGTAAAAATTAATCAAAATCAACATTATATACGGCTGGGAATCGATTATTCGTCTTATGCGCTCTGATGATGTTTCTCAGCCGTTTATTGTTATGCAGCTTTATGCCCCGGCGGAATTACTCCTCGGGAACCATGCTCTTTACTGCTTTTTCGATAGCCTTGCCTACAGTCTTTTCTCTGGTCTTGAGAAAGGACGCAATGTCGGTGTTGTTGTTTTTGCCGAGGTCCATGAAAGCGTCAGCGAAGCCACCGAAGTTGTAGATAAGCATCGGGTCGAACACACGGTTGCTGATGATTATGTCAAGCATATCCGCGGATTCCGCGTCACGGGAGTTCTTCGTCTTCAGGGAAACCTCTATGTACTGGGGAATCAGGGTGTAGTGGGACTCAGCCGCCAGAGCTTCCAGAATCATTCCGATTTCGTCAAGCTCGTCGCCGTACTTTGTGGTGGGAATCGACATAAGTCCGGTGGTGTGCTGGGAAACCATGCTGTAGTAGCTGTCCTGAGTCTCTTCGTATTTCGGAGTGGGGATTATACCGAATTCGGCGTCTCCCTCGCGCATATTTGTAACGTCGTCAAGCCTAAGCCAGAAGAACAGTCCATGTCCCTGCTCGAACAGCTGACGGTAGTAGATGTCGTCGGTGTTGGTAAGTGAGTGGTGATTCATGAACCAAGGTTCGTTCATAAGTTTGATTACGGCAAGAGTGGAGTTGATGTCCCGCTCGGAACCGTATGTGAATGCAAACACGCCGTCCTCGTCATGGGCAGCAAGAACCGAGCCTGCACCGTACCAGAATGCGGTCATGACGTCGTTTGCGCCAAGGAGTCCGTATACGTCGTCGTCGGGGTTCATTGTTCCGTCGCCGTTTGAGTCGGTGCATACAACCGCGGACAGCTCGGACAGCTTGTCATAGGTCCATTTGCCCTCGCGCACCAGTTCATATATATCAGGAAGCTGATTTGCGGCGGCGATGGTCTTGTTGAATGCGACGGCTGAGGTGGCGTCCTTGTCGTTTACGTTGATTGAGGTAGCCACGCAGGGAAGATAACCGCCGCAGTCCAAAGATTCCACGGAGTTTGCGTCCCACCAGGGCTTGGTCAGGTCGATGTTCGCCACGTTGTGCAGGTTGTGAAAGTAGGCGTTCTGGTACATGGAAGCGGCTTCAAAAAGTCTGGGGTAAACCACGTCGTAGAGCTGATCACCGGCGGACACAGCCTGACTTACGATTCCGCCGATGTCACCGCAGGCTTCGATGTCAAGGGCGATTTTAACCTTGTAGGCTTCCTCGATTTTCGCGTTCCTGTTGTAAACCGCGTCGTTTATAGGCTCGCCCGTGATCTGCTCAGCGTAAATGTCACGGCATTCACGTACGGTCCCGCGCCAGCCTTCGACTTCCCAGAACAGGAAGCGGATCTCGTCCCCGCCATAGTCTGCGTTTGCCGGAATATCGGGCTTGATGCGGGTGTCTTCCTCGGTTTCAGGCTCGGTCTCCTCGGTATCTGCTGTGTCCTCACCGACTGACGCGGGAAATGGTTCGTCGGTACCTTCGCTTTTCTTTTCCGAACATGATGCAAGAGTCGGCAGCGTCATAAGAAGCGCAAGAAGCACGGACATTGTGCGTAAGCTTTTTTTCATTGTGTTACCTTCCTTTCTGGTCATGAATGAATATGTAGGATGCAATGCTGATATTATTTGTATTTAATGGAAATTCTGAATAAAAATTCTGTTTTTGTTAAGATTTTGTCCCAAAATATTCAAATCAAGAACTCGGCTATTTAGCCTGCTTGAATAAATATAATAAATTATAAATTCATTATTGGAAGTATACCACAAAAGGCTTGCTATGTCAATACTGGAATTGTTAATAATTATATTTGTCGCTGTAACTATTATTTCTTCGCCTGAGATCATCTGTCGGCAAATGTCCACGAGCCGTCATAGTCCCCGAGGGAGCCGAAGACGCAGCCGTCATCGAGTAGGTATTCTATAATCCACGGCAAAAGCTCCACCGTTTCGTCTACTGTCTCGTGCATGAGTATGATAATCGGTGAGTCGGGCTTGCTTTTGATTTCATTTTTGCACAGGTCGTAAGTTGTGATGAAGTTTTCCTTTATGTAGTCATAGCTGCTCTGGCCGTCGGGACAAAGACTCAGAAGAGCGTCGTTTGTGACAACGTTCCAGTCGTATATGGAATACCCATGGGACTCGAGCATTTCTTTCATTTTATCTCCGGTGTATTCGTCGAAGTAGCTTCCAACCGAACCTCCGGGAAAGCGGAAGGTCAGCCGGCCAAGCTCCTCTTTCGACAAGCCAATGTCCTCAAGGATTTCCTCCCACTGGACAAGCTCCTCCTCGAGAGCTTCCACTGAGGCGTAGATTTTTTGGTAGTTGTGGGTCACGGAATGACATCCCAGCACATGCCCGCGGCTGACTACTGCCTTTGCAGAGTCCGGATATTTTTCAAGGGAGTCCCCGGTGGTGAAGAAAGCCGCCTTGATTCCGTATCGGTCGAGTACGTCGAGAATGGCGGTGGTGTTGGAGCCGGTGGGGCCGTCGTCGAAGGTGAGGTAGACCTTTTTCGCACCCTGAGCCGGATTTTCAGCCGCCAGTTCCGCCTTTTTCGGTGAGCTGACGTACAGCGTTACCTCGTGGGACGGATTGATGAAGTAACCGTCGGACACGGAAAATCCCGCGTATCTTATGGCGAAAACATCCCCCGCCGGTGCGGTTCCCGTGCATTCCACCGTGACGTAATTTATGTCGCTTGACGAAAAATGCTCCCGAATTGAGTCAACGTCGGCTTGAGCGCTGTCGATTCTGTCGATGAAATCGTACCCCATTCCAAGATACATCTGACGCTCAGCCTCAGTCAAAATAACGTCCGACGGAAGGGTTATTTTTTCCGACTGGGGGATTGACTTCATGGCTGCGTGTGCGTCCGGATTGTATGGCGAGGGAATCAGCTCCGTGTGAAGTGCGTTTTCGATGAGGGGTGCGCTTGCCGTTCCTTTGGCTGACGAAACATTCGGCTCACTTTCGCCCTCGCTTTTATTGAAGCCAAACAGAAGCTCCATTATCTCCCCGCTCTCGCTGGCAAAAAGCTTGATTTCCCGTGCGGGGGAACAGGAGACAAGGCTCAGGGTCAGTGAGAGAAATATGGTAAATATGATGAATTTTTTGTAGTTTTTCAATTCAAACCGCCGATTTTTGTCGATTTACTCAATTATAGCACCACCTGAGAACAAATTCAATAGTATAATTCTGCCGAAATGTAAATAAAGCCGCAGAAGAATTTTTCACTCCTGCGGTTTATCGCTGTTTTGATTTTTCCTGCGCCCGTGCGTCATTCTTCGGTAGAGAACACCCGCTGGGCCTTGACGCACCTGCCGCTTTTTTCGTCCACCTCGAAGTACGCGCCGTTTATCTGAAGGTTTCCCTCGGCCGGCGTGAACTGTACCGGAGTTTTTACGGTAAACTTGTGGATAATGCACTCAGTCTTCACTCCCAAAATACCCCCGTGGGAGCCGCACATGCCAAGGTCCGTGATGTATCCGCATCCGCCGGGGAGAATCTGCACGTCAGAGGTGGCAACGTGGGTGTGGGTCCCAACGACCGCTGACAGACGGGAATCGAAATACCGTGCGAAAAACATCTTCTCCGAGGTGGCTTCACCGTGAAAATCGCATACCGCAGCGTCGTACCGGCCTTTTTCGGATTTCAGTATCTTCTCGGCGCATTCGTGGGGCGGGGTCATCGGATCCATGAAGACAACGCCCAGCAGGTTCATGACGAGAACCCGGTACCCTTTTGCTTCGACGATTGTATATCCCATTCCCGGAGCGGTTGAGGGGTAGTTAGCCGGACGGACTGCCCATCCTGTGTCGTCGAGGAAGGTGTAAATCTCGCGCCGCCTGAAAGTGTGGTTCCCGCCGGTGACAACGTCCGCCCCGCAGTCGTAGAGCCGTGTTGCTGAGCTTTTGGTCATGCCGTTTCCCTCGGCTGAGTTTTCGCCGTTGACGATTACCAAGTCCGCACCGTACTGCTGACGGATTTTCCCAAGCTGCCTCTCCATGAGCGAGACTCCCGCCTCACCTACAACGTCGCCGAAAAATAAAATTTTTATCATATAATTCTCCCTCAGCAGCTCAGCTGCCTGTAAGCCCCAAAACGCGAAAAAACGCTTTACTGTAAATCAAACCGTGATGTAGCTTTACGCAGTGTTCGGGTTCAATCAGTTTAAATCCGCCCCTTCAGTCGAAAAAACGAACGTCCCACCGATTGATGAGACGTTTATTTCCATGTTTTCGGAAAAAGTTTACACAGAAAAAAGGGTTTATGACTCTAAACCTGTACAATATATAAAGATACGCGGCGGCAGATCCCTTTCCACGGGAAAACCAAACAAGCTTGACATATGCCGAAGCGCTCTTTTTACCCCTTTCACGCTTTCTTTCTCATAAATTAAGTCCGCGGCGTCTGCGGTTGTAGTCTGAACGCGGGTTCACGATTTCACGCCAGTCAAGGTCGCCGTGGTCGAGAGCGCAGATCAGAACCTCAGCCGTAGCGATGTTCGTCGCCATGGGAACGTTGTGTACGTCGCACATGCGGAGAAGATTGTATTCGTTTTCGTCGAACTCGTGATGCGGAGTGGTGCTTCTGAAATACAGCAGAACGTCGATTTCGTTGTAGGATATGCGCGAGGCTATCTGCTGTGCGCCGCCGTGGGAGCCGGATAACAGCTTCTCTATTTCAAGCCCGGTGGCTTCCTGGACGTATTTGCCTGTTATATTTGTGGCGCAGATGTGGTGCTTGGAAAGTATTCCGCAATAGGCTATGCAGAACTGGGTCATCAATTCTTTCTTTGTGTCGTCGGCTATCAATGCTATATCCATTTCATCCATTCCTTTCACTTTTGTTTATATTTATTGGTTTATGCACAATTTAATATATCGGGCAGTCACAGAGCCTGCTTAAACTTCCGGCGGTATTTTTTCATGCCGTCGAACAGGGGAATGTCCATGCCCAGCAGACGTTTGGCCGTGTTTTTGTACGCCGAGGCGGCGTCTCCGGGCGGAAGTTGTCCCTTGTCCTGACAGGACTGAACCTTTTTGTCGTATGGAACCACCCCGAGACAGCTCACCGAGGATGAGTCTATCATTTCTATGATTCCCGCACGGGATTCGCGTTTTACCGAGGCTATGTCAAAGGCGCACACTATCATGCGGACCGATTTTGCCCCGTGCCGGTGAAGTCCGATTGAGGCGTATTCCGCGGCTCTGATTGAGGTCTGGCTCTGCTCCGAGGTTATGATTACAAGATCAAATAGTGAGCATATGTCCAGTGCGCACCCGACTCCCCCGCCGGTGTCAACTATAACCACGTCGTAAGCGCCTTCTGATGATTGTCCGCCGCCCGATTCCGTCTGCTGGTTTAAATCCGTTACGCGGTTCTCTCCGGTAGTCAGGGCTGAGTCAATGATTGACTTTACCGCCGACTTTATCTTTTCACGCCTGTTTTCGCGTGGCAGATCCTCTTCACGGCAGGCACAAATCAGACTCACGCCCCCGCAGGATTCAGCTTTGATCGTGAACTTTGAGATGGACGGCCACAAAACCTCTCTCGCAGAGCCGCTGACCTGACTGCCCGCACTGTCTTTACTTTCCGCACCGTCTGCCTCAGGGGAAGCCTCGTCGAGAGCTTTTATGTAGTCCGCAAAGGTGAACAGTGCATGGTCGGATACGCCGAGAAGCAGATCCAAGCTCCGGCTAGTCATGTCAAGATCGACCAGCAGCACTTTTTTCCCGAGGGATGCAAATGAAGCGGCGAGTCCGACGGCTGTGGTGCTTTTGCCGACTCCGCCTTTGGCCGATGCTATAAGCAGCCTCCTGTATGCCGGCATAATATCCACCCCCGCCAGATAAAAACAATCATTTACATAAATTATACCACTTCAACGACTATATTGTCAATAGCATACAGAATTTTTTTTGTAAATATTTGCGCAAGTCGGGCAAAATTTTGTTCAAAGTGAACCCAGTTTTACGGATTGAATTGGTTGTTCACAACAAATTTATAATTCATGGAATGTAATTTAACAAAATTATGGGATAAACATATGGCAAATATAGCAAAATACAAAATATGCGCCGGTCATTCTCCGGAAAGATCCACCCACGCCACGTCAGGCTTGGCTTCCTGATTTTCATACAGCGCGTGGAACTCATCCTCTGAAATAAGATTATCCCCGTTGAAGTATACAGTGGTGGTTGTGTACCCGTTCACGGGCTTGTGCTCGACGGATGCGCAGAAGAAAACAGCCTCTTCCTCGTATTCCCGACCGTTGAAGCCTGTGATTCTTGCGGTTCCGTTGTCGGACGCGCCGCCGGAGTAATGGTATGTTCCGTACGTTTTAAGCCCTCTCAGGCTTCGATACGAGAATGAATGGCTGTAAATCCTGTCGTCCTCGTGGTGCGGGAAAAGGAAGCCTCAGTCGGGATTGTTGGAATACGACAGCCGCAGAACCATCTCACGATCTCCGCTGCTGTTCATGTCGACCAGTGCGTATTTTGTGACCGATTCTTCCGCCTTGCGAAGGTAGTCGGTGAGGCACGCTGACTCGGGCGCGGCGCTTCTTTTGACGGCAAGATTGTAAAACATCGCTTTGTCCTCGAGAACTGACGTCCAGTCGGCTTCGGTGAAAGGCTCTGTGGTTACGACCGCGGCGGTTGTGTCTGGCTCGGCGTCTTCCGTTTTGGGCGCGGTTCTGTCGGGGAATGTTTCTTCAACCGGAGCGGAGGTTTCGTCGGGAGTTTCGCTTTCCGCGGGTGTGGTTTCGTCCTCCATCCCGAACATTAGTCTGAAGCCGTATCTGCATGACGTGAGCAGAACCGTGCCGGCTAAAATCAAGTAAAGCGGTTTTTTCATGGTGTCCTCCTGTAGACTATATTATAATGCATACGGGCGGAAATATCAACCGGATTTTCCTATAAAAAATTAAGATTTAATGAAATTTTATTCTTAAACCCCGTCGGGTATTGCATTTTTCGAGGAATATTGATATAATATAATGAAAGAATATTTCAAACCGCAAAAACGGCGGAATAAACGTTAAAAATATGCGGGAATTGAAGTCAGCCGTCGTGGGGGTCGCGGGTTTTCAGATGAGGAAACGCCGATTATGCCCGGTGGCGGCTTCCCGCTGAAAGGTATTACTATGAAAGGCGAAATGGACAAAACTATAACCTTTTCCATAAAGGACGAGGACGAACGCGACAGGGAGAGAAAGGCGCTTCTCCGCACGGTCTACGAGGCTCTCAACGAAAAGGGCCACAACCCCATAAACCAGCTGGTGGGCTACATCCTGACCGAGGACCCCACCTACATCACCAACTACAAAAACGCCCGTGGACTCATCCGCAGAATCGACCGGTATGAGCTGATGGCGGCACTGCTCAAGGAATATTTGGGACTGTGAAAAAAGTAAAATTATCCCCCCGTCTGCCCGAGGTATCAAGAATTGCCGTGGGTTCTCTCACCGTGTCCCCAATGCAGGCTGATTTACCGAGGGATCGTGCGGAGGGTATTCTTTCCTATGCCTTCGACTCGGGAATCAACATGATTGACACGGCGCAGTACTACGAAAACTACTACCTCATCCGGGGTGCGCTGAAACGTGCGTCCCATCCCGAAAACGTTGTCGTATCCACCAAAACCTACGCCTACAGCCGGGAGCTTGCAATTGAAGCCGTTGAGGAAGCAAGACGGGAGCTTGACCGGGACGTGATTGACGTGTTCCTTCTCCATGAGCAGGAGAGCTACGACACGCTGCGGGGTCACATGGACGCGCTTCTGTACCTTCTTGAGTGCCGGGATAAGGGAATCATCCGTGCCGTCGGGGCTTCAACCCACCGTGTTGCTCTGGTGAAGGGAATCATCCGTATGGCGCAGGAGGGAATTAAGTTCGACATATGTCATCCGCTCTACAACAAGTACGGCCTTGGAATTGCCGACGGGACTGAGCCTGACATGGCTGCGGCAATGACTGAGGCACACGACATGGGGGTGGGAATTTACGCCATGAAGGTGTTCGGCGGCGGGCATTTATCCGGCTCGGCTGAGGAAGCGCTGGGTTACGTCCTCTCCCGTCCATACGTTGACGCGGTGGCTGTCGGCATGCAGTCTGAGACTGAAATTGACGCGAACCTCGGCTTTCTCGAAACGGGACATTTTTCCGACTCGGATAAAGAAAGGCTGTCCCACGCTCACAGGACCCTCCACGTTGAGGATTACTGCGAGGGATGCGGTCGTTGCGTTAAGCGGTGCGGCGAGGGAGCTTTGAGTCTTGTTCCGGCTGAGGACGAGTGGGAGTCGAATTCAATCGAAGCGGAATTTCTCTCGGAAAGCGGAATTGCCGAAAAGAAGCCGAAAATGCGGGCGAAGGCGGACGACGGAAAATGCGTGAGATGCGGCTACTGTACAAAGGTATGTCCTGTTTTTGCGCTCAAAATCTATTAAATCAGGTTTGACTATGCGGGTTATATACGGAGAAAAGCTAAACGACAATATTACAGGTGAGAATGACATATGCGGCATGGCGCTGGTTCTCGGCTACTTCGATGGGGTTCACCTCGGACACTCGGCTTTGATTGAAAAAGCGCGTGAGAGCGGGGCTGGCGTGGCTGTGCGCATGTTTTCCTCCATCAACAAAAAGGCGAAGTCATTGACTCTGCTCGCAGAAAAACTCCGGCTTCTTGAACTGAACGGCGTTGACGCGGTAATTCTCGACGATTTTTCCGTCATGCGTGGCCTCACAGGGGAGGAATACTTTAATCAGGCTGTTCTCCCTCTTCATCCGGCGGGAGTTTTCTGCGGCTATAACTTCACCTTCGGCAGGGACGCAGCCTGTTCGTCCTTCGAACTTGGACGGTACGCGGAAAAGAGAGGGATTCCTTTCACCTCGCTTCCCGAATTCAGGCTGGACAAAAGTACCGTTTCGGCCACGGAAATACGCTCCCTTCTTTCCGCCGGCGACGTTGAAAAAGCTGCAATGTTAAGCGGACGGTACTATTCCGCGAAGGATATTGTCGTCCACGGGAAAGAGCTGGGGCGGACCATCGACTTCCCAACGGTGAACCTGCGTCCCACGGCTGAAAAACTACTTCCGGCTGACGGAATTTACGCCTGTCTTGCGGTGTTCGAGGATAACGGATGTCGTGCGGTTCACGGCGGGGTGTGCAATATCGGGACCCGACCCACGGTCAACGACGACGAGCGCGACAGGACCCTCGAGACCTTCATCTTCGACTACCACGGCGACCTTTACTCCCGCGAGGTTCGGATTATTTTCGTGAAGCGGCTGAGGGGGGAGGTGCGGTTCCCGTCAGTTGAAGAGCTGCGTCAGGCCATCGCGAAGGACGCGGAAAACGCCCGTCTTGCCCTGAAAAACACCGATATAAAATTACTGAAAGATTATGAAAACACGATTTGATATAAAATTTACGGCGGTGATTCTGGCGCTTCTCACGCTGATTTTGTCGGTTTTTTCAAGCGTCACGGCTTTTGCGGATGAGGACGAGGTTTCTTCAAGCCGCCCGCCTGAAATCGAACACGCCGCCGCCGCTTATCTCTACAACTTTGAAAACGACCGGGTCCTCCTCGAGTACAAGGCCAAGGAGCGGGTCTATCCGGCGTCCACTGTGAAAATCATGACGGCAATTGTGGCTTTCGAGTACTACGAGGGACGGCTGGACGACAAAATCACCGTGACTCAGGCAATGCTTGATGAGGTAAACGGCAACCAGATAGGCTTCACCGCCGGGGAAGTGGTGACGGTGAGTCAGATGCTGTCCTGCATGCTTGTGAATTCGGCCAATGACGCGGCGATTATCCTTGCCATGTCCTGCGCGGGGACTATCGAGAATTTTGTCGAAATGATGAACGATAAAGCAGCTCGGCTGGGAGCTTATGACACATATTACACAAATCCGACCGGCATGCACAACGACGCAATGATAACAACTGCCGAAGATACGGCTACCATCGCCAAGTACGCCTACTCAATTCCGGGACTGATTGAAATCACCTCAACCCCGAAATACGTCATGGAAGCCACAAACGTCAGCGACTACCGGAACATTTACAACCGTAACTGCATGGTATCCAACTATTACAGCCTTGACTACTATTACAACGGGGTCATCGGACTCAACGCCGGAGCCACGTCACAGGGGGGCTACACCATTGCCGCGGTTGCCGAGGACGCTGAGCAGGGACTGACCTATCTTGCGGTGGTTCTCGGCGGAGACGAGGTCGACGGACAGCTCTACAACTATGTTAACGCGGCGAACCTCTTCGACTGGGCTTTCAGTGCGTACGGATATACACAGGTCCTGTCCCCTGGGAAAATGGTCTGCGAGATTCCGGTGAAGCTGTCGTCCACTCTCGACTATGTCACCCTTGTCCCCTCGGAGGCAATCACGGTGTACCTGCCAACGGACGTGGATCTGGAGCAGGAGATACGCTACAGCTACAATACATACTCCGACTACCTTGAAGCTCCCGTGGAATCCGGAGATGAAGCCGGAGTCATTACCGTGATGTACGGCGACGAAATTTTGGGCAGCTGTCAGCTCGTCACCACCTCAAGCGTGACCCGAAGCGAATTTCTCTATTTTCTCGACAGAGTGAAGCGGTTTACCGAAAGCCGTTTCTTCCGCGGAAGCGTAGCCGCCGCCGTGGTTCTGTCCATTGCCTACGCTCTAGTCAATTCCGCCATGAGGGAAAAAAAGCTCCGCCGCACCTACAGGAGATAAGAAGGACTTTGGTCAGGTGTGACAAAATTATAACGTATAATTTGTTAAAAACAGAGAAAAACCGAGGCTGGATTAAGTAAAACCTCGGTTTTGTTTATATAGCGGTATTTAATTAAAAAAACTCCACACTCCTGACTCCAAACTCAAAACTACTTCGTCAGCTCCTTCATCAGGCCGGACTTGACCTTGTACTCCACCATGGGCTGCTCTTCCCATTTTATGGTAATCTGATCCTCGTGTCCGTCCTGTAAAACCATGACCGCCGTGAGCCTGTCTTCCTCGCCTATTTTCACGCCCTGCGCCAGCCCTTTCCGGTAGTTGTAAATTGACTTTTTCTTCGAGTCAACTATCTCCACGGGATATTCTTCCCCCGTCGTCACGTTGCGCAGAACAAAGGTGAACTCCGACCCTTCCTCTGTGTAGGTGTAGCCGTAGGCGCTGTCGTTCCACCTGAGCGCAAGCTGAGCCTCGCCGGACTCCCCGTTGTAGTAGAACCCGTACGCGGAAAAATACCCCCGCTCGGACATTTCGCTTGAAATTTTGACGCTCTGCATGACGCTCTCCCCGTCGGTGTAGGCTGATTTTAGCGATTCCGTCGCCATGAGGTCTGAAAACGCGCTCTTGTCAGCCACCATGAAGCATCGGATTATAAACAGCGCGCATATTGCGAGAACAATCGCAGTCCCCGCGATTTTAACAAATTTTACCATAACAAAACCTTTTACAAAAATGAAAATTTATTCTTTGCCTGCAAATGTTGATTTTCTTCCTATATTATACCATCCGGCGGAGTGCAATTCAAGAACAAAATGAAAACAAACGCCGCTTTCGCAAAAAAATTGCCCGAACCGCTTGACAAAGCCTGAAAAATATATTATAATATCACAGCGCGTGAAGTATTTTTTTTCGTGCGTAGTAATTCCCCGGGGAGGTATGCTTTTTGAAGATAGATGTATCTGAACTGATGAACCATCGTCTGGAAGAAGCAAAGTTTGAGTACGCCTTCGACCCGGCTCACATTGATGTCGAGTGCGTATTGCTTCCGGAGGATGTAAAAATACCGGAGAGCGGAATAAGCGTTGTCGGAAGAGTGAGAAATTCGCTCAGCTGCATGATGTTTGAATCTCATGTTACCGTAAGATACGGGACGATGTGCGCGAGATGTCTCGACGATGTGGAAGCCGAAATCGAGTTCGACGTGAACCGCATAATTGTGACGAACCCTGACCGAGTGAACAGCAAAAACAGTCACGTAAACGAAAACGACGAATGGGACGGTGAGCTTGACGACATTCTCTATGTCAACGACGCCGCCATAATCCCGGACGCGGACATAATGGAAGAGCTTGCGTTGAATCTTCCGCCGTTTACATTGTGCCGTGAGGACTGTCCCGGTCTGTGTCCAAAGTGCGGTGCGAACCTGAAGCTGGGCGACTGCGGGTGCCGGGACGAAGAGAGCATAAATCCATCTCTCGCGGTACTCAAAACGCTGCTCGACAAAATGGAAAAGGATGAGCGGTAGTTTTCGCGTAAACAATATGATTTTATGAAAGAATGAGGTTTGAAAAATGGCTGTTCCGAAGAGAAAAACGTCCAAGGCGAGACGTGACAAGAGACGTTCAAACGTATGGAAACTCGAGATGCCCAGCATGGTAAAGTGCTCCCACTGCGGCGAGTACAATGTAGCTCACAGAGTATGCAAGGCATGCGGCTACTACAACGGCAAGCAGGTCATCAAGAAGGACGCTGAATAACGAAGTTAATTTGAATTTGGATGTTTTGAGCCTAAAATTGTGATTGAATTAAGCTTTTTATGCTTAAAACTTCTATGTTCAGTCCGTTTGACATTCAGACAAGCTAAAAAACATCCGTGCTACGTGGTTTTATTTTGGTAGGACGGATGTTTTTGTATAGCTGTATTTCCATATTTTAACAAAATCACAGGAGGATGACCATGCGCTGTGTGCCTGAACAGAAAAATCCGCAGGTGACGCTGGTGTTTGCCGCGCTGCTGGTGTTCGGCGGAGTCACCTACATGCTGCCCTACATCTGCCGGGCAAATGAAGTCACGATTTCCGCTTTCCCCTTCACCATGCTGTCCCTTGCCGCAATTGTCGCCGCTGTATATATGTTGATCCGCTACCGCATGACCTCGTACAAATACATCATCCGGCTCCGTGACGACGCGGGGATCGGGGAAGAGGCGGGGCTTGTGTCGGTGATGGCCGGCTCACTTGACATAACGTCATGCCGTCGTGAGGTGCTGGACTTCTGCGTTTACCGTGCTCAGGGGACGCGGCTTGAAAGTCTCGAATGCCTGCTCTCCCTCGGGGACTTGGTTGAAGCCACTCCCGTAATCCGTCGTGGAAAGAGTACTACGAAAATCCCCACGAAAAACGAGGTCCGGCAGAAGTACGAGAAGCACGGTGACTTTGTTTTCTACGACTACACCCTGACCTTCAGCCTGACGGAAGCGCTGGAGCTTGTGTTCATCGACGGGAACCGTTACGTTGGCATAATCATCGAAGCCGACGAGAGAATGCAGAGCTACCTTCTGTCCCTGACGAAAAAGGACTGACCCGTATATTAGTACGACGCGGATTTCTGCGTTGATTCATAAAACATAGCCAAAAGAGCGGCTCTCGTACTTGAGAATACCGCTCATTTTTTTATTTAAATTACACCAAAAAAAGTATAAATCACCGCTGTAACTGTGCAGACAACCACGTCCGTCACAGGATTTCGCTGTAGTCGGCTTTTGCGAGGGCGGCGGTCAGCTTCACGCATTCTTCAACGTCGCCGAGGTCTACCTCCTCAACCGGGGAGTGGATGTAGCGTGTGGGAATGGAGATACACCCTGCCACGGCTCCGCTTCCGGTCTGCTGCATTGACGAGGTGTCCGTTCCTCCTGCTACAAGTACCTCCATCTGGTGCCTTATTTTGCCATCCACCGCGGTTTTTTTCATGAGTTCTACAAGTGAACGGTCGCAGACAACTGACGAGTCCTTGATTTTCACAGCCGCGCCGCCGCCAAGGGATACTTCCATAGGATGTGAATTCACGCAGTCGCCGGTTCCGGTAACGTCAAGGGCGATTCCAACGTCGGGCTGAACCTGATAAGCTGCTGTCTTTGAACCACGGCATCCTACCTCTTCCTGTACTGTAAAGCAGAAGTAAACGTCGTTTTCGGCGGAATCAACCCGCTTTGCCGCTTCAATCAGCACAACCGCGCCGATTCTGTCGTCGAGCGGACGTCCGCTGATTCTGTTGTTCGCCAGCTTCACGACGTCGCTCTTTACCGAGAAGGTGTCGCCGACCTTGACCCGCCTTTCAGCGTCCTTTTTGGTCTTCGCGCCGATGTCCACCGAGCAGTTTTCGGCATTCAGGGGACTTCCCGCGTCGGCGTTGGGAACTATAACACCCGTCAGTCCGCTTGCAAACTCAACCACGGAATAAGATGCGGCGGTCATGTTGATTCCACCGAGAGTTGAGAACTTCACGTATCCCTTGTCGTCGATTGAGGTGACGATGAAGCCGATTTCGTCGATGTGGGCGGCAAACATAACCTTTTTGGCATTCTCAGCCGTTCCTTTTTTCAGGCAGATCAGGTTTCCCAGCCTGTCGATTCTGCATTCGTCAACGTATGGCGAGATTTCACCTTTGATAACCTCGGTAACTTCGCTCTCGCACCCGGGAACGCATACGGGCTTGACGAGCTTTTTTGTTAAACCTAACATATTTTTCCTCCAATAGCCGCAATGCGGCGTCAAATGCGTGAAATCAGCAAACTATAAATTAAACTTTGCTGTATATTTCACGCAGTACTTCATTGTTAAATTTTTGTTATTTATTGGCTGCCGCAAGGTAGAGCAGATCCGCGGCTGACTCAACGTCGCGTATGTCCGCCACCTCAGCGGCAGTATTTCTGTATCTCACGGGAAGCGTGATGTTCGCGCACTTTACGCCGATTCCGGACAGGTTCACGCCAGTTCCGTCGTTCTTGCCGGATGTTGATTTTTTGTACTGGAACATGACTCCGCCTTCGTTTCCGAGGGAGACAAGTTTGTCCGTGAATCCTCTGTCATAGACGACGCCGCGGTCGGCATACGAAATTCCAGCACCACTGCCGAGGGTCATCACCGGAGTTTGTGAAGCGTCGTCTCCTGCTTCGGTGCAGTCCAGTATCACCGCCGTTTCAGGGGAAGTGAGGTACGCTGCGGTTTTCGCACCTGACGCACCGATTCTCGCACGTGTGGTGAAGGCAAAGTAAACGTCATATGACAGTTCAGCTTTTTCCTCGTGAAGCCTGTCCCAGACCGAGAGCATAGCCGCCGCCCCGATACGGGAAGACAGCGCTTTTCCCTTGATTTTGGCGTCATTTTCGCCGAAAACCAAAAAATCCGAGCGGTAAGCCGCAAAATCCCCGGGATGTACGTACTTTTCAGCTTCCTCTTTGTCCTTCGCGCCGATGTCGATGAACATGGAGTCAAATCCGCCGACGCCACCGAGATGCACGGGCTTGAGACCGAAATGCCCCGGGGTGAGCTGCTTTTCGTTTCCCACATAAACCCGACGTCCGGCCAGATACGCGGCTTCTACCATGTTCATTCCGGCCAGCTTGACATAACCGTCCTCGTCCGCTGACTTCACCATGAACCCAACCTCGTCAACTGACGTGCAGAAGAGCAGTGACGGTTCAGTCCCACCCGATATTGATTTTCTGCCATATTTTAAAGTCAGCGTGCCAAGCCGGTCCAGTGACGCCTCATCTTTGGCAGACATGGACGACTCAGCGTATTCCATGATGAAGGAAGTGACCCTGTCCTCGCATCCCGACGGTCCGAACAGCTCACTCAGCTTTTCGCACATTTGAACCAATGTTAATTTATTAGACATTCTCAATCCTCCAATCCTTCCGTAATCAGAGCCTGCGCAAGACGGATGAGACTGTCCGCGTCGGCTTCAACTATACTTTCGCTGTATGAATGCATTCCTCCGACGGGAATTCCGACGACAGCCGCCGGTACTCCTTCGTTCACGCAAGCAATGCAGTCCGCGTTTGTGCCGGTTGAGGTTGGCTCGATTGTGAAGGTGAATGGGATTTCCTTCTCTTTGCACAGGCCCATGATCCGGCGGTTGAAGGAGCGGTCGGTTGCGGCGGAAAGGGAAAGCATGAAGCCTTCGCCCTGCTTTTTGCTCTCGTCCAGGGATGTGCATGGCTCCTTCGCGAAGTTCACGTCGCAGACCAGCGCGCAGTCCGGATGAATGTCAAAAGCCGCACAGGCCACGCCGCCCCTTCCGATTTCCTCACCGCTTGAGAGAACCACGTAGGCGTCACAGACCATGTCCTCAGCGTTCAGGTTCGCCACGGCACAGATTAAAGCGGCGGCACAGGCTTTGTCATCCAGTCCCCGGCTGACGAATTTGCCGTTCATTAGTTCCTCGCCGGAATACCGGAAGCCGCACACCGTGCCAATGGGGGCCAGCTCTGCCGCTTTTTCTTTACTGTATCCGATGTCACAGCGGTATTCCCGGGGAACGCGGCGCCCTTTGTTTTCAGCCTTAAATCCTGGGGAAGAGGTGGAGACAACGCCGAACATTGTCTTTTCTCCGTAAACTGTGATTTCTGCTCCGGGGAGAATCTTTGAGTCAATTCCGCCGATGGCTGTAAGCCGCAGCAGTCCCTCGTCAGTGTGTCCGGAGACCACGAACCCCAGCTCGTCAAGGTGTGCGTCGAACAGCAGCTTCGGCTTGATGTTTCGTGTTACGTGGCGGGAGCGTTTTACAAGTATAATATTGCGCGCCCGGTCGGTGTAAACCTTGTCGAACAGGCTGCCGAAGTCTTCCTTCACCTGCCCGAAGGCCTGTCTTTCGCATCCGGAAACCGTGACTATTGAGCACAGTTTCCCCAACGTATTTCTGTATTCGGTCATTTATACCTCCGATATAATTATTTTTTCGTGAAACTATTATAACAAATCAACAAAGCCGCAGATGAAGTTACATATTGTTAACCAAATCTTTGAAGTGCCGTCCCCGCTCCTCGAAGTTTTTGAATCTGTCGAACGAAGCCGAAGCCGGGGAGAGAATCACCACGTCGCCTGTTTTTGCACTCTCAGCCGCACGGGCAACAGCCATGTCGAAGTCCGGCTCATCTATGATTTTCAGCTCCCGAATGCCGTAGGACGGATGGGAGGTCAGAGCGGACCTGATTTTTCCGGAAGTGGCTCCCGTGAGGACTATTGTGTGGACTCCTGACGAATACACTGCCTCAGCAAGCGGTTCATAGGGGATGTTTTTATCGTACCCACCCGCAATCAGCACAATGGAACGACCATTCAGCGCAGACAGAGCGGCGGCGGTCCTTGTGGGGGAGGAGTCGATTGAGCCGTTGATGTAGCTCACACCGTCCTTTTCCCGTACAAACTCAAGCCGATGCTCAACCCCGCCGAAGGTCCGTGCGATTTCCCGTATTTTTTCCGGCGACACCAGCCCGTGAGTCAGAGCGGCGGCGGTCATGTAGTTTGCGGCGTTGTGCAGACCTGGCAGCTTTATGTCGGAGAGGAGCATGAGACGCGACTTTTCTTCGTCCGGGTAGAGCGTGAAGATTTCCTCCCCCTCGAGCCAGATTTTGCTGTCAGCCTCACCTAAAACCCCGTCGGGAATGGGGTGAAGTGAGAAAAACGTCACGGGAATTCCGTCGTCCTGCGCTTCCTTTGCGATTTCTCTCGTCACGTCGTTGTCGTAGTTTAAAACCGCACGTCCCGCATGGCGAAGGATCCGCTTTTTTGCTGCGATGTATTCCTCCATTGAGGTGTGCCAGTTCAGGTGATTCGGGGTGATGTTTGTGATTGCGGCGGCTTCCACGAGTGCGTCGATTGACATAAGCTGGAACGAGGACAGTTCCACTGCAGCACAGTCGTCTGGCTCAATCAGGCTGTATCTGTCGAGAAGGGGCTTGCCGATGTTTCCCCCGAGAAACGTGTTCCGGCTTGAGTTTTGTTCTTGTGCACCGGACTTCAGCATAAGGTAGGTCAGTGTGGTGGTGGTGGATTTGCCATCGCTTCCCGTGATCCCGAAAACATGGCATGGCTCCAGCGAGAGGAAAAACTCCATCTCCGACGTTACGGTGTGACCGGATTCCCGTGCGGCAGCCAGTTCCGGCATATCGGGACGCATACCCGGCGAGCGGAAGATGCAGTCCTCACAGAGGTCCTTGAGGTAGTCCTCCCCTGTGACGAGAATTGCGCCGTCGTTTTTGAGCTGTACAGCGGCGTCTCCGAGTTCCGCTTCGGATTTTTTATCCCGCACGACGAGGCGTGAGCAGAAAGGGGCTATGGTGTGGGCGAGGGGCAGGTTAGAGACTCCGGCTCCCAGCAGTGACACGGTTTTCCCTCTGAAATATTCTTCAAGCGAGTGCATATTTAACTCCGTGAAATAAAAATCTATATATTATATTATACAGCGTGGCGGGAAAATTTACAAGTGCATTTTTCAACTTGGACGCATATAATGATATAGAAAAATGATTAACCCATCTCCCGCGGGACAATAATAAGAGCAGGAAAAACAGAAGAAAGGATGAGAGTTATGATACGACGGGGAGACATATATTACGCGGATCTGAGTCCGGTGGTGGGGAGCGAGCAGGGAGGCGTGAGACCGGTTCTCATCGTACAGAACGACACCGGAAACAAACATAGTCCAACGGTCATTGCGGCGGCTATCACCAGCAGAATGGGAAAGAACAAGCTTCCCACCCACATAGACATAAACGCGGAAAAGGTAGGACTTGCGAAGGACTCGGTAATACTTCTCGAGCAGGTGCGCACAATCGACAAGCAGCGTCTTGGTGAAAAAATGGGTCATCTCGACGAAGCCACCATGCAGGAAGTCAACGACGCGATAACCATAAGCTTCGGCCTCTAGGCGGGGGTCGGTAGCACCGACAGACAAACTCGGCGTTTTTGAAGCTGTAGAGTGAAGAAATCCCACGACTGTCCGCTGGGGTAGCTTTAATTTACTGCACCAATACAACAAAAGTCGAAGGACAACGTTTTCTGCAAATCCTTCGACTTTTTTGTCAGGCTTTCTTTTCTTTTATCTTACGCCGGAATCCGGTTTTTGCTTTTTTCTCTTTCTTTCCGCCGGTGTGAAGCTGGGACAGCACGATTCCCGCGAAAATCAGAACGCATCCGAACAGTGCCTCACCGGACATTCTCTCGTGCAGGATTACAGCCCCGCCTATTGCCGCGAATACTGATTCCGTCGACATTATGACCGTAGCCGGAGTGGGGGCGCAGTATTTCTGGCCGAGAATCTGGAATGTATACGCCACGCCCACCGACATGAATCCGCAGTAGCAGATTGACGGAGCGGCGCTCATGACAGCCTGAAAGTCGAAGCTCTCGAAAATCAGCGTGCCGATGAAGTTCAGCACCATGCAGGTGAAAAACTGGACGAATGCAAACCGCAGTGAGTAGATTTTCTGGCTGTAGCTGTCGATCAGTATGATATGCACGGCAAACACCAGCGCACATCCGAGAAGGAGAAGGTCCCCGCTTGTGACCGTCAGCTCCCCTCCGCTCATGCACACGAGGAACAGCCCAACCACGCCGCAGACCGCGCCAACCCATGTGAGGACTCCGGTCCGCCGTCCCATGAACATGCCGATAATTGGAACTATAATCATGTACAGTCCGGTGATGAATCCGCCTTTGCCCGACGAGTCCGTGAGCATGACTCCGTACTGCTGCAGATACGAAGCGGCGAAGAGCACCACTCCCACAATAACGCCCGCTTTGACGGTGGTTTTCATCTTTTCCCGGTCATTTTCACATGTGCGCCTCTCGAATATCAAAAACACCGGAACAACGGACAATGTTCCAAGAACGTACCGGCTGAAATTGAACAGCATTGGCGTGACTGACGAGCCGACCACCTGAGCCGTAAACGCGAATCCCCAGATAATGGCGGCCGAAAGCAAAAACAATACACCCTTCATTGAACTTTTCTTTATAATGACACCTCTCTATATTAAATACGTGAAAAACAGTAAATCCACGCGTGTTTCCATACAATACCGACACAGCAAATGTGGCATTGCCGCAATAGTATGCTTCGTAAAATATAATGAAATCCTCAAAAAAGCCATACCCAGCAAAAATATGCTCAGCATGGCTTCTTTTAATATAACAGGCGACACCCGGAATCGGACCGGGGATGAAAGTTTTGCAGACTTCTGCCTTACCGCTTGGCTATGTCGCCGTTTGCGATATAGATTATACATCAAACTCCCCCGTTTGTCAATAGCCTTGGACGAATTTTTTGAAAAAATTTCTATTCTTTGCCTCTACACATTGACGAGCGTATGCAAGTGCGGCCAAAAAAACAAGCGGATTCTCTCCGCCTGAATTTTATTTGTTATGCCTGATAACGCCACACGCCGCCGCGCATGATGATGAAGATGATGTCGATAATCCACATGAACGGGATGAACAGCAGGATTATGGAAATCACGATTGCTGTGACGTCATGCGAGTCGAGGGCGCAGACTACGCGGTAGATTTTCCACACAATGTCAAGCGCGGGAATCGCGAGGATTATCTTCAAAAGCATCGGAAGGTTGTCGGCTGCCTGAATAAATTCTTTCATTTTCTGTAAGTCTCCTTATGAAGTGTTGTTTGTTTCTTATTCTGATATTATTATACACTCACGAAGGCGTAATTTCAAGAGGATTATCATTTTCAAATGCAATTCTAATCCCGCTTTAATTTATCGCCGGCATAATGACAGTTTGCGGCCGACTCAGTCTTTTTTGAGCATTTCCGACAGCTTGCAAAGCTCGTTGAACTGGCTTGCGTCAAAGGTCCCGTCGGGGTAGATTTTGCAGTCAATTGTGAGAGCGCATCCCGCCGAATCCAGAGCTTTTATGTAGCTGTACAGATATGCCGCATCACGGCTGAGTCCCGTCTGGCCCCACGACATGTCATCTGAACGGCCGAGAGGTGCGATAATATGGGCCTGTGCGCCGTCTATGTCACCTTTGTCCGGAACAAAAGTAAAGTCTCCGCACTTTCCGGAGGTGTAGTCCTCAAAGAGACAGCTTTTCTTCACGCAGTCCAACTCCCCCTGACGGATTGAGACAAGCGATGATCTGTTTCCAGCCCTGCATGAGTCGGCTATCAACCCGAGAAGCTCATCCGGCACCTCTTTAGATGAGTCAATGTACCAGCCGGACACTGAATCCTTGCAATTGAGCGAGCATTCGCGTATGATTTCGGCCTGCTTCTTCACGAGAGCCGGAGTGACCTGACCGTCGACCGCACCGTATGCTCTGGCCGCGTCCCCGTCGAAGTAATCCGTATCGAGGGAGAAGCAGAGGAACAGTTCCACTCCGTATTTTTTCAGCTCCGCGCCGATGAGACGGGGAATATCACGTGTGGAGATCAGATCCGCCTTGTCACTGCCCAAAATACCGCTGTAGACCGAGGACGGGAAGAGCAGAAATCCCCCCTCGCACATCAGGTTTATCATGTATCGGGAAGCGCCAGTTTTGGAAAGATTCCGTGCAAGCCGCCGCAGGTCGAACAGTCCCACGCTGTGCTGGAATCCGCCCGCACCGGGGTAATATTGTGTGGAAATACCAAAGGTATCCGTTGGAATATTATTTGACATAGGCCGTACCTGTAATTGCATAATGATTCTTTTGTTATATTATAGCATTATCAACAGCCGTTGTAAAGTCTCTGACCGCAAAAAATATTCTCCATGTGCGTAAAAATTACAGAAAATTAATATTTCTGACCGGACGCCGTGTTAAAAACAAAAAAGAACCGGACGCGCAGTTTACCGCATGGTTCGGTTCTCTGAAAAATGTCTATTTTCCGACTTTTCTGTCTTATCTGCCTTATCGGCGGTCAGGATTATTTTGCGCCACCTTTAGGTGTGGGAGCCTGATGGGATTTTGTGGTTCTTCTCGATGGACTTCTTTATCTTTGAATACAGCAGCATTCCCATAACGGATACCACCGCCGTAATGCCGAGTACAATAAGCGCAAAGGTGTAGTTCCCTTCGGACAGCGCGCTTCCTCCCACGGTTGACGAAATAACCGAGGAAAGGCGGGCGATCATTGTAATCACGATAAATGAGGAAAAATCGATCCGGAGCAGTCCGCTGACGTAGGTCATGATGTCCTTCGGCGTGCCGGGAATGAAGAACAGTATGAACAGCATGCGGGTCACGTTGCCCGAGTCCCCGAGAAACTTCACCGAGTCTATCTTTGAGCGGGGGATGAACAAATCCAAAGCCCGCTTGCCGTACCGGCGTACAATGAAGAACACAATAGCCTGCCCAAGTCCGATGCCAATCAAAGTGAGAAGGCTTCCCCAGAGACATCCGAAGGCATATCCCGCCGCTATCTCAAAGGGTTCCCCCGGAATTATGGCCGCGAAAACCTGCAGGGCTGTCATGAGGACGAAAATCACCGGTCCCCAGATTCCGTGAGCCGCCACCCAGTCCTTGAACTCGCCGGGATTGTCCAGCATCTTGATAAACGGCTCGCCTACGTAGAAGAACAACAACACCAGCAGACCCACATAGGCCAATGTGATAACGCAGGCTAAGATTCTCCTTTGTCTGAGCGTCATGCTCCTTGACTTCATATTACGCTCTTCACCGTCACTTTCCCATAAACCGCCGCTCAGCGTGATTGTCCTTTCTTTTCCCGCGCGGCGTTCTTTAGCTTCGTTCATCTATTCCTCCATTATATTTTAAACAATACCGACCCCGAAAGACGACTGTAAAATGTGCGTCCCGCATTTCAGCTTGAAAGAAACAATAATCCATCTTTAAGCCTTCACGCGCAGCCTGCTTTCCCGTAAAGCTCGTTGAAAACGGAGAACGACGGAGGCGCAAGTCCGCGTACATCCTCAAGCTCCCCTGAATACACCGGCTTTACTCCGGGAATGTAGAGAATGTCAGCCGGATGCATGAGGCAGGCAGGCTTCGGGAGAGACGCGCCGCAGCATTCCGACAACACCTTTGACACAAACTGTGAGCAGAAATACTTGTGCCGGAACTCACGCTTTATACTGAATGAGCAGAGGATCAGACCGATTACCGAGTAGTTGTATTCCTCTCGTCGGATCATCATGCTTCGGCAGACCTCACGGGCGGAGTAGAAGGTTTTGTCATCAACTTGGAGGGAGAGAACCTTGCACGGTATGTGTCCGCGATGCCTGTAGAATCCGTCCCGTATGTTCTCCTGCATCATACCGGCGGGAAGCGGGAGGCACGGATAATATCTCGAGAAGGAGTACATCACTTCAAGGCTGTCGTCAAATGAGATGGACGCGTGGGTGAACGGCTCCTTGGTGACAAGTCCGATTATCTTTGAAATAACAGTATCCGATTTGGTCAGTACTATGTAAACGTTCTTCATAGCTCGATTTCCTTTTTCTGAATTTATGTTATTATTATAACACCTGGCAGGTTTTGATTCAATAAAAGGAAAATTAAGCTGAGTTTATTTAAATTAAAAAATAATGAGAGAATTGAATGAATTTTAATTTGATTAAAAAATCCGGCAGCCGAATCCGTCCGCGGGCTTGGCACTTATCAAAACCTTCCGCTTCTTCCTCCATGTGATACGCCGGAGGAGCCGACGTGGGTGGAGCCGCTGTGGTGGGTGCTTCCGCCTGAGTCTGTGTCAATTCTCACCTTTGACACGTGCTTGTAGAGGTATATGTCCGCCGCACGGCTAAGATTCATGGAGTCACGCTTTACGTAGTTTCCGGCAAACCTCGCGGGACGGACTTTCTTCATCTTCGACTTCATGGAACCAGCCACAGCAAAGCCCGCAATGACTCCGATGACCAGCGCTATTAATAATTTACCCGGAACACCGAGAGTTATCCTGTTTTCCGTGTAAATTTCATCATACAGACCGGAATTTCCATGGGTGTACGCGTCGTAGGCTTCAAAAAACCGGTCTGCGTAGTCCGCGAACTCAATGAACGCCGTCTTGTATTCCCCGTCAGAGAGACAGCCGATGATTTCGTCTTCCATAATTTCAAGGTCACGGTCACCGAAAGCGTCAATCGCACGTCCGGTAGTTGAGAATGCCCACTGACTCCCGCCCATGTCCACAAGGAACAGTATGCCCGAGTTTTTGTAGTCCCGTCCGTAGCCGTTGTAGTCGTAATAGTCGTCGGCGTAGGCTTCGGCTGATTTTCCGCCGGTTGTATTTGTGGTGACTATAACCACGTCCGCGTTCCACCTCTCCGACACTTCCTCAAGCAGGGCGCTGACGTCTTCCTGATCATGGTACATCAGAAGTCCGGCGTCGTCCACAAGCAGGGGAGGATTTTTTGCGGTATCTTCCGCTTCCGTCTCAGCGGTTTCGTCAGCCCACAGCCCTATGGCCGATACATGAATGGTAATACAGCAGACCGCAAGCATGACTGCGGCAAAAACCAGCGGGATTTTCCGAAAAATCAGTCTTTTTTTCACTTTGCTGAACATAATTCCGCGCCCCCTTTCCTATAATAACAAGAGCAGGGCCGCAGCCACCGCAAAAAACGAAGCCGCGGTTATGCCGAAGTATTTCCAGTATTTACCATTGTCCACCGGCAGGTCCCCGACGAACTTTCCCGTCTGTCCGTTCATGGCGAAGGTGTACTTCTGACCCTTGTAGGTCGTCGTCAGCATCCACACCGGCAGCATGGCATAACGCACGTTTCCATGATTGAAGCGCACACTTCCGGCTTCGGGAACAAGTGAGGAGTATCCGGGAGCAGTGGCGGAAATGGCGGCAGTGGCGGAGCTTTTAATTCTCGTGTTTGCTCTCTCCTGACATTCGCCTGAGTCCACGTCGTACTTGTCCGCGAAAAATCCTGACAGATATGCCGCCTCAAAGTCCACGCCTTCACTGTAGTCGAATGGCTCAAGGGATTCCATTATGTCGTCCGGCGCTTTCGTGGAGCCGTCAACCGGAACCCCGGCAAAGTCAAGGAAACCCGAGCGGATTATCCTGTAGTGGGAAGTCTCGGTGTAGTGGTATTTCTTGTCGGACCAGCTTCTGACCTTGGTTCCGTGGAAGCGCATGTCCACATTTGCACGGCAACTGTAAAGCCAGAAGGGAACATAGACCCCCTTCACCTCGTCAATCCGGTTCTCGTCGGCAAAAAAGTCCGGAAGCAGCTTCTTGCCCTTATAGAAGTTGTACAGAGCTTCCTTTGCCGCCTTTTTGTCGAGCCTGAAGGGAAGAACCATGTCGGGCCTGAGCATGCCGGAGACGTTTTCCGACATCACCACCTGATTCCCGCAGAAAGGGCAGGATGAGGCGGCCGTCGTCTCGTCGCAGACTATCTCACCACCGCAGGAGGTGCATATATAACTTTTCAGCCCGTGAGCACCGTCGGCGATATTTTCGTAAACTCCCTCGTCCCACTCCATTCGCTCCTCTTCGACACGTCCGGCGTCCTCGTCACAGAACGCGGCAACGTCAAACTCCGAGTCGCAAAAGGGGCATTTCATCAGCTGGGCGGAGGTGTCAAACTCGATGCTACCCCCGCAGTTGGGACATTTGTGTTCTATTATTTTAGCCAAAGCAAACTCCTTGTGATAAACAGAATCATTATAAAAGTATATCACAAACTGAGCGGATTTACAATTAAAAATATATTAATTTTAAGCCAAAAACAAAAGCCCGCCCGAAAGCGAGTCCTGTTTTGGTTTTGTCTTGCCGCGGATGACTCAGCTGACTGTCTTTAAATCAGCGCCAGCCTTTGTAAAATCCGCTAAAGCCCGGCTTATTTGTCTGAGCCGCCGAGCCTCTTTGCGTCAACCGCAGATTCGCCGAAAATGTAGGATACCACGGATACCGCGGACGTCACAACCCCTGCAATCTGGGCAAAGTCGTTTTCCGCGATGCCGAAGGCCGCCGCAAGTCCGACAACCAGTCCGCACACCGCCGCCCACATCTTGCGGGATGACAGCTTCTGTAACAGAGTCTTCACTTAAAATCACCTCCTTTCATGTGTTCTCACTGAAACTGGACTCTTCGCCGCCTCTCAGACTCCCGTAATCAGCCTGTACAGCCTGTGAAGCATGACCGCAGTCTCTTCCCGGGTTATGCCGTCATGAAGCCGCAGACTCTGACCGTCGCCCTGCATGATCTTTGCCTCCACCGCCCACTTTACATCCTCTTCCGCCCATGAGCTTGGAGCCGAGAGGTCATTTCCGCCGGAGACTGAGCCTGAACCGCCTTCGGTTACGGTATACCCGGCCTTGTTTTCGATTCTGAGAAATTCAGCCGGATTTTCCTGAACGTTTCCGCGTCTCACCTCAAAGTGGAGATGGGAGCCGGTTGAACGTCCGGTGGAGCCTTCGATTCCCAGCACATCCCCCTCGGCCACCGAGTCACCTGCAGACACAAGCCGCTTCGACAGATGACAGTAGTATATGACCACATCCCCTGACTGAACGGCGACGTAGTTCCCCCACTCCGAGGTGCGGTCAGACGCGTCCGTCACAACGCGCGAGCGAACCACAACTCCGCCCAAGGCGCACCGCACTTCCTTTGAGCCGACTCCGACCAGATCAATTCCGCCGTGCCATGACGCTCCCCCGTCAATCGGGTCAGTCCGGCTCCCGTATGGACTTGACACAACAAAGCTTTCGTATGGATAAATAGCAATCCCTCCTTTAAAGTTCACTCACGTTCAATCCAAACTCATTGGTTTATTCCCCCGCTTCTTCCGGCAGATCCATCAGCTTCTCGTACAGCCCCGTAGCCACGTCGTTGCCGCCAAGCGCGTGATATGACCTGTAAATCCGCCTCAGCGACTCCTTTGCGTAAATAGGACAGCTCTTCTCGTATCTCTCGTGATAGGTGATTATCTCCGCCCGAAGCAGACACTGCACCCCGTCCTCGAGAGCCGCGTTTTTTTGACGTCTCATGCCGATGTAAGTCGCGATTCCGGAAGCCGCCGAACCCAAAACAAACGGCACAAGCCAGCCAATTACCTCGTCAAGCATAAAAAACCTCCCTCGTATGTTTTTTTCGCGATAAAATTATATCATAACGGAAAAATAACTTCATCTCAGAATTGTCTCACGGTTTGTTCAAAATTTAAATCAGGAAAATTTAACGATTTCCGCAGGTATTTGCTTCTTCGTACTTGCTAAATTCCTGTAAAATATGGTATAATAAAGAAGAATACAGTCATATTGCGGGAGCTGTTTGAGTTTAGGCTGAAGAAATGCTGAGACTGCCCGTGGGTGCTTCACCGCCTGTGGGGACTTCCCCGCGTTTGCTTTTAGTTCATAATTAGTTAAAATTGAGGTGATATTCTGTGGCACATTGTTATAACTGCGGATGCGAGATGGATTCGGGGGACAAGACCCGGCTTTGCGAAAAATGCAAAAAAATAATGCTGCCCTTTGTAAAATTCACCGACGCTTCAACCTCGTCGGCAGTGAGACAGCTTATTTTCAATGAGAAAAACCTGCGCAAGGCCGGACTCACCGACTCGGGGATGGAGTACCTTCTCAGAATCTGCGAAATACGGGACAAAAAACGGCTCGAGGAGCGGCAGAACCGTGAGATCCAGCGTCGGGTTGAAGAAGAGAGGAACGCCGAAGCTCAGGCTGAAAAAGCGGTTCTCGAGGCCGCGCCGGCATACACCGAGTTTGAGCTTCCAATGGACGAACCTTTGAACTTCCTCCCGCCTTATGGAAAGTACGCTGCCATAGCCGAAGCCGTGTGCGCAGTCTCAGCCGCCGTGTCAGCTGTGTATTTTGTATATAGCTGCGTTACGGGAAACGTCAGCGTCCTGGCAATAATCATGACCGCCGGACTGTCCGCTTCCACCTACGCCGCCGACACAGCACGCCGCCTGACCCACGATATAAATGAAGTCAAAAAACGTCTAAGATAAACCCAAAATTCAGCAAGAATATACAAATAAAATAAAGTATAATATAGTTGATTATGCGGGAGCTGTTGAAGTTCTGGCTGTAGAAATGCCGTAATAGCCCACAGGGCTTCCCCGTCTCACTGCGGGAGTTGTTGAATAAAACCGTGGGAGCTGTTGGAATTCCAGCTGATGAAATGCCGAGATTGCCCGTGGGGGCTTCACCGGTTGAGGTAGTGTCATGTATACTCTTTTGTCGCCTGAAATGTATCCCAGGTATGAATATTTTCGTAGGTTTTATGATGAGGAGGCCTGCGCTGTTTCGATGTGTGATAATATCGACGTCACCGCTCTTCTCAATCTTTGCCGCACGAGAAAAATTTCCTTCTATATTTCAATGCTTTATGCGGTGTCTCGGGTGGTGAACGTTCATGAGGAGTTCAGACTCACCGCTGTCGACCGACCGGATTTCGCTTTCCCTATGCCCGCCGTGTATGATAGGGTTGATCCGGTGCATAATATCTTTCATGAAGCCAGCGAAACTTATACCTCGATTTTCACCGTGTATAAGCCCGACTTCAACGAATTTTACCGTAACTGTGCCGAGGATATGGAGCATGGCCGACGTCTGGACGCACCGTCCGTACCAACTCCTGACAATATTTTCGAAGCTTCCTGCGTACCGTGGCGAGGCTTTACGTCTGTTGGGATCAACTGCGTCACCTACCCCCTGTCCCCCGTCGTCTGCTGGGGTAAAATACACGAGGAAAACCATCGCGCAGCCATGCCCCTGTCAATCCAGATAAACCACGCCGCCGCTGACGGATTCCACCTCGCCCGGTTCCTGAGCGAATGCGAGAGCCTGACCTCATCGGCTTCCGTAAATGTATACAAGCTGTAAACAGCGTAAAAAAGGAGAAAAATCATGAAAAACACACAAAAAATGCAACGAAATGAACAGGAATCTCAAACACCTGACCGATTACTTGGCCAACTCTCCGCCATGTTTGTCAGACAGAATAAAATTTAAATATGAGTTTACGGTTGTGCCGAGACTCCCTATGGCGGATTATTCGGGTGCAAAGTGGCCGAGAAGCATTGCCTCCGCGGCGTTGATGACCGCATTGAAGCTGTTTTTGGGCCTTGAGACGCGGCTTGATTCAAAATCCCGCCAGATAAACGATGACGACGAGTATATATTACAGTCAGCGATTACAAACGTCTGCTTTGGCTATTCCTACATGTCCAACTAATTTCACCGCAACAGGCTGCTGTTGTACGGTTATGATTATGAAATATTGTCAAAGTCGGACCGTTCAAAGGAAAAGATGTACGAAACCGCCCGGGAGCAGATTGAATTCGGACTTCCGGTTATAATCTTCCCAAAGGAATACTCGGACATAATATTTGAAATCGGTTTTTGTGACGGCGCGGCTGTGCTGAAGGGCATGAGTTTTATTGACGGAGACGACCGTAAAAACGCGGCGGTCAACTTCAAGCGGCTGAAACAGTACTCGAAATGGTACGATAAAGACTTCGACATGATGATTCTCAAGCCGGCGGGAAGTAAAATAACGCTCAGGGAAGCATGCTCGGTCGCGCTTATACAGGAAATTGAAATGCTTTCAAACACCGAGCATTCCGGCGACTATCTGATGCGAGGTTCTGGCTTAGTGATGTTATAAAAACTGGTGCGGTCTGCATGAGGATGAGAACCGCGTGGAGAAGGACGGAATCGACTGTATTTTCCCACATGCGTATATCCATTATGAAAACAAGCTGAGAACAAAGCAGTTTTTTGAGCGCTGTACGGACATAATAGGTCTCGATATGCCGCTGATGAGTCTTGCAGTGGAGCAATATGACAAAATTGTTGCCGACGCCGGAGAGATAGCTTAAATGGCGGGAAATTCATTCCCTGCGGATTCGCTTATGGAAAAGAGAAATCATATTATTGAAATGCTGAAGAGAAGTGCTGAGCGGGAAGAGCTCGCCCTGTCTTTTCTAAAAAAAGAGGCCGCGGACATAAAATAACATCATATCAAATATTGTTGAAGGTGAACCAATGAACGAACAGATTTACGATATAGCAATCATCGGATCCGGTCCCGCAGGATATACTGCCGCAATCTACAGTGGTCGTGCCGGATACACCTCAGTCATTTTCGAGAAATTCTCCCCCGGCGGACAGATGGGAATCACGTCAAACATCGAAAACTACCCCGGATTTGCTTCCGTCGACGGCTTCACATTGGATCAGGCCATGTCAAAACAGGCGAAAAGCTTCGGCGCGGTCGTAAAATCCGAGGAAATCATTGACGTGGACCTCGACGGAAAGGTGAAAATCCTGAAAACCAAACGGAACGAATATAAAGCCCGGGCGGTGATCGTCGCAACAGGTGCCAAGCCGAGAAAGCTGGGCCTGACGGGTGAGGAAGAGCTTACCGGACGGGGCGTGTCCTACTGTGCAACCTGCGACGGTATGTTTTATAAAGATAAAACCGTAGTCGTGGCCGGAGGAGGGGACACCGCACTTGAGGACGCACTTTATCTCTCGAACATTTGCTCAAAGGTTATAGTAGTCCACCGACGTGACCAGTTCCGCGCCGCACGACACAGCGTCAGAAAAGCCGAAGAAAAGGACAATATCGACTTCCGGCTCTGTGCCAACGTGACGGAAATTTTCGGTGAGAAAAAGTTCGAGGGCGTGAAAATCACCTTCACAGACGGCAGGAAAGAACGGATTGAAGCCGCAGGACTGTTCGTTGCGGTGGGACGGATTCCCGACTCAGCCATGTTCCGGGGGAAGCTGGAGCTTGACGAAAACGGATACATCAAGGCGGGCGAGAACTGCAAGACTTCCGTCGAAGGTGTGTTTGCCGCAGGAGACGTAAGAACAAAGCGGCTTCGTCAGATTGTTACCGCGTGTGCGGACGGAGCATGTGCGGTCAATGCTGCCGAGGAGATTCTCGGATAAAACGTCGAAAATAATAATGAAGGAAAAATTTCATCATTTCATCAAAGGATAAACAAAGACTGATAATGAGACACGGATTTATCAAATTGGCGGCGGCTGTGCCGGAATTGACTGTCGCATGCCCTGAAAAAAACGCGGAATCAATCATTGATTTGATCATGCAGGCCCATGAAGCCGGAGCGGCAGTTGTGGTTTTTCCCGAGCTGTGCGTGAGCGCGTACACCTGCTCTGATTTGTTCCTCACCGACGCACTCATCAGACGGAGCGAGGAAGCCGTCGTGAAAATCGTCGGAGCTACGGAGAAGTATAAAATAATAACATTCATCGGCGCACCCGTGAAGGTGGGGGACAAGCTCTACAACTGCGCCGTCGCCGTAAACAACGGGAAAATTCTCGGAATCACGCCGAAGGAAAACATTCCCAACTACTCGGAATTCTACGAGCTGCGCCACTTCAACCCGGGAACGCCGGAGCTGAGCGGTGAAATCCAATACGGCGGACAGACTGTTCCATTTGGGGCTAACCTGATTTACACCTGTAATGAATGTCCGTCCCTCAGGGCTGCCGCTGAAATATGCGAGGATTTGTGGGTGTCAGGTCCGCCGTCCGACAGACTTGCGGCAATGGGAGCCACGGTTATCGCAAATCTTTCGGCTTCAAACGAGACCATCGGCAAGGACGACTACCGCAGAACTCTCGTCAAATCCGCGTCAGGAAGGCAGATTTCAGCCTACATTTACGCCGACGCGGGAATCGGGGAGTCCACCACCGACCTTGTCTTCTCGGGCCACTCGATTATTGCCCAGAACGGCTCGTTCATCGCGGAAAATCCACCCTTCGGAATAAAAGACTCGGGCATCATCACGTCCGTCTGCGATTTGCAGCACCTGACACACGACAGAAGTCGAATCAACACGTCAAAATCCGTCTCCGGCGGGAGGTTCATCCCCTTCAGCCTTGAAGCGAAGGACTGCGATATCACGGGAACAATCAACCCCCGTCCATTCATCCCCGGAGACGAAAACAACAAAAAATCAACATGCTCCCGAATTTTGAAAATACAGTCAGCCGGGCTGTCAAAGAGAATCCGTGCGTCCCATTCACGGGGCTGCGTGGTGGCTCTCTCCGGCGGACTTGACTCAACCCTCGCACTGCTTGTTACCGCGAAGGCTGTAGAGTCCCTCGGTATGGACGCAAAATCCATCACCACCGTAACCATGCCCTGCTTTGGAACCACGTCCCGCACCCGTTCAAACGCCGAAAAAATGGCTGAGGAACTGGGGACTTCCTTCCGGTGCATAGACATAAAAGAAGCCGTGGATTTACATTTCCGCGATATCAACCATAATCCCGAGGATTTGTCCGTGGTTTACGAAAATTCACAGGCCCGGGAGCGGACCCAGATAATCATGGACATCGCCAACGCCGAGGGAGCTTTGGTAATCGGCACGGGAGATTTGTCCGAGCTTGCTTTGGGCTGGGCGACCTACAACGGCGACCACATGTCAAACTACGGGGTCAACGCGGGAGTTCCGAAGACCCTTGTCCGCCATATCGTGTCATACTGCGCCGACGTAGCGGAAGAAGAGGGCAAAACCGGACTGGCTGAAACCCTGCGAGACGTGCTTGCGACCCCTGTCAGTCCCGAGCTGCTGCCGGCAAAGGATGGGAAAATCGCGCAGAAAACCGAGGACATTGTAGGCCCATACGATCTCCACGACTTTTTCCTCTACCATTTCGTCCGCTGGGGCGAGGAGACCGACAAAATTCTCAGGGAAGCAATGTCGGCTTTCGATAAAGTTTACGATGAGGATACCATAAAAAAGTGGCTCAACACCTTCATGCGGCGGTTCTATACCCAGCAGTTCAAGAGAAGCGCGCTTCCCGACGGACCCAAGGTTGGCTCAGCCGCACTTTCTCCACGTGGAGACTGGCGCATGCCCTCCGACGCGGATCCCTTTGGCGTGGGGCTGTAAAATCGTATGTAAATTAATGGAGGAAAAATTCGCGGAGAAGAAAAAACGCCATTTCTCCCGTTGAGTTTTCTGTAAATAATTGGAAGGAGGTTTGCGGGAGCTTTACATCAGAATCGCGGGTTGTCGTTTGGCTTGGCTGAAAAAACGCCGAATCCGCCCGCACAGGTTCCCCTGCAATATGACACTTGGAATAATAGCCGCTATGGAATCGGAAGCGGAACAAATCAAAGCCGCAATGACCTCGCGCGAGGACAGAATCATCAGCGGAATCACATACACAAACGGTCTCATCGGCAAAACAAACGTAGTCTGCGCCGTGTGCGGAATCGGAAAGGTCTTCGCCGCCGTCTGCACCCAGACAATGATCCTCACCTGCCATCCGGACTTCGTCGTCAACACAGGAGTCGGCGGAACTCTTACCCCGGAACTGTCGGTTGGTGACGTGGCTCTGGCGGAAGCGGTGGTTCAGCACGACATGGACACATCCCCACTTGGAGACCCGGTCGGGCTTATATCGGGACTGAATCTCATTTATATTCAAGCTGACCCGAAGCTGACGGAAAAAATCCGGCTTTTGGCTGAGGAAAACGGAGTCAGAACCAAGCTGGGAAATATTGTCTCCGGCGACCAGTTTATCGCGGATCGAGCCAAAAAGGACAGCCTTGTCAGAAGCTTTGCCGGAATCGTCTGCGAAATGGAAGGGGGAGCCGTGGGTCAGGTCTGCGCAGTGAATAACGTACCCTTTGCCGTCGTACGCGCGATTTCAGACAGTGCCGACGGTTCAGCCCACGAGGAATACCCAACTTTCATGAAAAAATCCGCCGAAAAGTCCGCGAAAATCATAGTTTCTCTGGCGGATTCTCTCGAATAAACCGATAAAACAGTATAATCCCAGAAAGGAAAATTATGGAAAAATTCACTCCCTTCACCACGTCAAATATAGAATGCGGCGGCTGGCTCAAAAATCAGCTTGAAATTCAGGCTCAAGGACTGTCCGGAAACCTCGACAAGGTCTGGAACGACATAAAAAACAGCAAATGGATCGGCGGAGGCTGCGAGGGCTGGGAGAGAGTTCCCTACTGGCTCGACGGCTTTGTTCCGCTGGCCTACCTCCGCCGTGATGAGGATATGATCCGACGGGTCAAGCTGTACATAGACGCGATTCTTGCCGGACAGAAAGAAGACGGCTGGCTCTGCCCCTGCACTGATGAAGAAAGAGCGGGCTATGACATGTGGGCGCTGTTCCTCATTGACAAGGTTCTCATGCTCTATTACGACTGCTCGGGTGACGAAAGAGTGCCGTCAGCAGTCTATAAGTCACTCATAAACCTCAGGGAACACATAAAATCCCACCCGCTTCACAACTGGGCAAAGTCACGCTGGTTCGAGTGCCTGATTCCCATCTCCGCTTTGAAGAAAATCTACTCCGAGCCATGGCTTGACGAGCTGGCTGAGGAATTAAAGCGGCAGGGAACGGACTTTGAAGCACTGTTTGACAATTGGCAGTACAAACGTCCGCGGAACGAGTGGCTCTACGACTCCCACGTGGTGAACATGGCAATGGCAATCAAGGAAGGCGGGGTCTATTCCTCCGTCATGGGAGAGGCTGACGACTCGATCCCTGAGAAAATGTTCGACATGCTGACAAAATACCATGGAAATGCCGTGGGCCACTTCACCGGCGACGAATGCCTCGCGGGGATTTCACCCATTCAGGGGACCGAGCTGTGCGGCGTGGTTGAAGCCATGTACTCATACGAAACTCTATTTACGTCAACTGGAAACAACGTCTGGGCTGACCGGCTGGAAAAGCTCTCTTACAATGCGCTTCCGGCGACGATTACACCGGACATGTGGGCGCACCAGTACTGTCAGCAGACCAACCAGATTTCCGCTGTCCGCCACCGGGACAACCGAAACATCTACCGCACCAACTCAGGCGAGAGCGGCGTGTACGGACTTGAGCCAAACTTCGGCTGCTGCACCGCAAACTTCAACCAAGGCTGGCCTAAATTTGCGCTCCACTCATTCGTTCACAGTGACGACACAATAGCGGTATGCGCAATCTCTCCGGCGTCCGTCACGGCTGAAATCGGCGGAACTTCCGTGAAAATCGAGTCGGACACGGCATACCCGTTCGGCGACGTTGTAAACTATATCGTTAAGGTTGACGGCGAGGCGGAGTTCACCCTGAGGCTGCGGATTCCCGGGACTGCTGAGTTCGGCGAGGTAGACGGCGTGCGCTTTGAAGCCGGTGAGAGCGTGAATCTTACCCGAATCTGGTCTGGCAGGTCGGTTGTGGTGCTGAAACTGACCTTTAAGCCGAAGTTTGAGCTTCGTCCGACGGGAATGTACACCCTCACACGCGGGCCATTGGTATACGCTTTGCAAATCGGGGAAGAGCGCACCATGCTCGAGTACACCCGAAACGGAGTTGAGCGCAAATTCCCCTACTGCGACTGGGAGTACCGTCCCACGACTGAATGGCAGTACGCCTTTGCCGAAAGTGAGCCGCAATTTCACGAAGCTGATGAGCTGCCCGACTGCCCCTTCGACCCACAGACTCCGCCCTCATGGATGGACGTGGAGGTCTACTGTATAGACTGGGGGTATGAGGAAGGCTTCGGCTACACCGCACGTCACGAGCCACGCAGCACCATAGCCCTCGACAGCCGACCGAAAAAAGTGAAGTTCATCCCATACGGTGCGACAAACATACGCCTGACCGAGCTTCCCTTTGCGGACGTGAGATAAACGTAAAAAGTAAAATTACACTGTCGGATTATAAAAAACATACTATTCGATAACATTCAGAAGGGAAACAATATGTACTTAACATATAAATCCACAACCTTGCGCAACGCGAAAAAAGAGACTGCGTAGATCTGGCGCGGTGGTGGAACGATGGGAATGTCATGGCTCACGCGGGCTTTCCCCTTGGAGTGAGCACAACGCCGAAACGATCGCCGAACAAATCTCCACCGACTCCGACGACGCCTTCCGCCGGATGATAATCGAGTACGACGGCCGGAAAATCGGCGAGTCAAGTTATCGGAACATGACCGGCGGCGTGGCTGAAATCGGCATAAAAATCTGCGAAGCCGAATACCGTAACCAGGAAATCGGAAGGGTCGTTTTGATCATGCTGATAAATTCGCTTTTTTGCGACCTCGGTTACAGCAAAATCGTCCTCGACACCAATTTCAGAAACAGGCGCACACGGCACGTCTACGAGAGTCTCGGACTCAAAAAACCGGAGTCCGGCGTGACTGCTTTGTTGACCAGCTCGGAGTGAAGCAGACCGCGGTCGACTATGAGATGACACCGGATAATTTCGTCAGCTTTCTTGATAAAAACTGACAATTGACTTAACATAACTTTAAATCATAAAGGAGTACCAAAATGGAACACAAACTTGGCATAATCGGCTTCGGCAGCATGGCTGAGTACCACTACAACACCGCACGCCGGCTCGACATCGGAATCACACCCACAGCAGTATTCGACGTCCGTGAGGAAAGACGCGCATGTGCTGTCCAGCTTGGCATGAGAGCCTACGACAACGCGGAAGACTTCTTCGCCGACGGGGACTTCGACCTTGTTGTAGTGGCGACTCCGAACAATCACCACTGCCGTTACGCATGCATGGCGCTTGAGCACGGCTTCAACGTAATGACGGAAAAGCCCGCCGCAATGAATTCAGCCGAGGTGGAGAAAATCATCGCGACAGCCGAAAAATGCGGGAAATTCTACACGGTTCACCAGAACAGGCGCTTCGACTCCGATTTCCGGATTGTGAAAAGCGTCATAGAGAGCGGCAAAATCGGTACGCCCTACGTCATCGAGTCCAGAATAATGAACAGAAACGGCTCCGGATGCATGTACAACTGGCGCGGAATGAAGGACCACGGCGGTGGAATGCTCCCAGACTGGGGCGTACATATGCTTGACCAGCTTCTTTGGCTGAACAACGACAAAAATGTGTCATCGGTTTACGCCAAGATTCACACTATTGAATCCGAAGAGGTTGACGACTACAGCAAGCTGATTCTCACCTTTGACGATGGTCTTGTCTGCCAGATGGAAGTCGTGACCTACTCCCCCGTTGCTCTCCCCAGATGGGTGGTTGAAGGCGACCGGGGCGGAATCTACATGCAGGAGATGGACGACGGATTCGCGAAGGTGCGCACAATCAGGAAGGAACACTACTCGACAAACGACGGACCGGCTTACAACGACAACGACTGGTACATCCGCCGGCAGAAAATCCGCGATATCGACGAGTTCGAGGAGACCAAGGTCACAACGGAAGGCCTTGATACGGACTGGGGTTCGATTTACAAGAACCTGAAAAACGTTCTCGACGGCAGGGAAGAGCTGCTTGTGAAGCCAAGGGAGATTCTGCGGTGCATGAAGGTGATTGACGCGGCCTTTGAGTCGGCAGAAACCGGAGAAGTCGTGAAATTCTGACGCAAAAATAAAGGACAGCCGTAATTTCAAAGCTGCCCTTTTTTGTTTATTCGACGACCGAAAGCCGCCCTGTAGTTTTCACGGCCTGTTTTCAATCCAGTACCGCTTGACAATTTTACCGTCAACCATGACTTCATTCTCGAGAACTCCGCCGTTTTTGACGATGGTTTTCGCGGAAGCAATATTGTCCTTGTCGCACACCATCAGCACCTGCATGATGCCAAGCTCCCTGCATTTTTCGAGAACCAGCCCCACCATTGCCGTACCCACGCCGCGGCGTCTTGCCGATGGTCTGACCCCGTCCCCGATGTGGCCTCCGTCGAGAAGCAGATGTTCGTTGAGGTAATGCCTGATGTTGACCGCCCCCACAAGCCGCCCTTCGTCCTCGTTAAGGCAGAAATACGTGCTGTCGGGAACGAGATTTAATTTTTCGGCTTCATCCGGAGCAGCTTCAAGCGAATTCAGGTAAGCGTCAAAGTCGTGCCAGTCGGTTTTGCGTATGGCGTAGGGTATGATTTTCTCGCCGGACAGGCTCCATTCGTCCATCATGTCGAGCAGGAGAGTGCGGTATTCTTTTGTCAGTTTAACAAGTTTCAGCTTCAATTTTGTCCTCTGTCCTTTCCTTATGTGCGCCGCCGACGAACTCAATCAAATCCCCTATAGGCGCGTCTCTGCCGAAGTCGTAGAAAATCTCGTGCCGCAAGCCCTGGTACATCCGCGCGTCAACCGACCTGAATCCCATGTCGCAGAGGAATTTCTGCGCTGACAGCACGCCCTCATCCCCACCGGACACCGGATCATTTTCCCCCGCCATCAGAAGTATCGGCAGATTTTTCTCCGGCACATCCCACGACGCGGGCTTATACACGTCACGCACAAGCCGGAAGAGCGTCTCATATAATATGACGGGGTTTTTGTGATTGCAGAGTGGGTCCGAGGCGAAGTTCATCCGGTTTTCGTAGTCGTTCGACAACCATAGAAAACGTCCGTCCGAGTAAGGCTCCCGCTGAAAGCCGCGGTTGTAGTGCGACATGCTGAGCCGGTTCAGCAATGGTGAGCGGTAGTTCTCGCCGAAAAACAGCGCCATCAGGTTCAGTCCGGCAAGTGCGGCGGAGAGGGGCAAAGGACTTTCCCGCTTAGGAAGACCGGCCAAAATCAAGCCGTCCAGCTTCACATGAGCGTGAGATGCATACATTGCTGCGACCATGGCTCCCATTGAGAACCCCATGAGGTAAAACGGAAGGCCGCGCAGATCCTGAGCCGGTTTTTTTGTCCATTCACTGATGCTGTACCCCTGTTCGTCGTAGTCTTCTTCAGCGTACTGATCCGCCAGAAATTCCTCGTAATGCTCAATCGCCGCTTCCCGTGCGAAATCCGCGTCAACTATGTAGTTCTGCCAGACCCTGCCGCCGTCCCCTGTAAACCCGGGCATGTTGAATTCAGTCTTTCCCGCGCCGATTGAAAGACCATGTCCGCGCATATCATGAATCACGACCACACCGCCAGCGGAAACGATCTCACGAATCAGCGGTTTATATCTTTCGTACCTTTCGCAGACCCCGTGGAAGACCTGCAGCACGAACCTTGCCTCATCCGCTGAATCGGGAGCCGCCGCATATCCCGCCAGTCTGACCGGGTGTTTTATATTTGGCATAGTGATGTACTCGCTGACGTAATCCGGCTCGTGTTTTTTTCGTTTTTCGACATATTCCCGGTTGGAAATGATATTCTCCCCCGACTCCCCCTCGCTAAAGAAGAAAAACTCCCGTTCAAACATAAAACCCGCGCTCCTTGAATAAAATCTCATGTAAGTATGCGGGCGGGGAAGCCCCCCGCAGGCAATCTCGGCATAACTTCAATTGAAACTTAAACAGCTCCCACGACGACGTAACATAAGCTCCCGCAAAATCACATCGACTTATTTTACCATAAATCCAAGCCAAAATCAATACCAACCCCATATTTTAGTGGGTGGGTGGGGAAAACCCCACGGGTTATCTCGGCGTCATTTCAGCTGAGACTTTCCGCATTCCCACGACCATACAGCATAGCTCCCGCGGCGGGAAGTTCCGCTCATTAATTTATCCGCAAAATCAATATTAAAGTTTGATTTTCCCATTGACAACGGCGCTCGAATGCTGTATAATATTACTTGTAGAGTGATAATTTTAGAATTTTTAGGAGAATATCATGAAAAAAGGTATAAAAGCCATATCTCTGGCACTGGCGACAGCCGCCATCCTGACAAGTGCTGCCTCTGCCGCTGATATATGGAAGCACCAGAGCCATCACGAGGACAGCCATGACAGCAGCACTATCGCCTGCAACACTCCTGCGTCCACAACAACGTCGACAGGCAGCGACAAAACCGTATTCACGGCCGGAAAGAACGGACTTGTTCCCGCTTCAAAGCAAGCCGACCCGAGCGACACAGCCACTGTTTTTGTTGACGGATGCCCCTCTTCCGCACCTAAAACCTGCACTCCCGCATACACTGTGCCGAAGAGCATCTACTGCAGTGACCTCTGGGGAGCCACATACTACTCAAGGGACAACGCGAAGAAAGCTCTCGAGGAATACTTCGCCGAAAACACCTACGATATGCACATGGACGAAGGACAGGAGAAGACCTTCTGCTCCAACGCCTACTTCTATTCAAGCGACCCTGAGACCGTTTACTACGACAAAAAGTCCGGCACTCTTGTGGCAAACCAGTCCGGTACAGCCCACATTTACGTTTTCACCGAAGGCGGAGTTCCGTTCTTCAAGCTCAACGTGTATGTAGCCCGCGACTTCACGCACCACGAGACCGCCGCCACGCTGAACATAGTTCCCGATTCTTGGAGACTTGAGGTTGGCGACACAACGGGCTTCACGATCACCGCAAGCGACGGCAAGACCTACGACGATATCGTGCTGAAAATCGCGTCTGGCAGTGATAAGGCAAAGATCGGCCAGATTTCCGGAAAGCTCACGGCTGAGGAAAACGGAGCGGTTATTGTTCACGCGTACAGCAAGACCTACTCATCAGTCACCGGCGACGCGCTCATCTACATCGGTCCCTACACCAACGCAATCACCGACGACGGCTGGAACTGGTCAAACAACAAGGACTGCATTACTGTAAACAAATGGTGTCCGTCAACTGACTGGTGCGGCGATTACTACTCCTGCCTGAACGGATGGATCAGAAGCGCCGAGGGCATTCTCATTCCTGTAATCAAAGTTATGGACGTTACGGTTAACGACTACGGCGAAACATACAACACATCCGCGATTCTCACTGGAACCGCAAATTACATCAACCTGCTCCGTTAGGTTTACGGCTGCAAGGACGACGTGTGCGACGTAATCAACAAGTATAACTTCTAAAAATACGGAATCGTCGCAGGATATACGACAACCACCAAGCCGGGATACACATGGAACTACAACTGGGGTTACAACCACGGCTGTGACTACGAATGGGGCTGCTGCTCCGGAAACTGGAACGTTGACGTAAGAATGTTCCTGCTTTCACAGATGTACAAAGACATAATCGGCTGACGAGGCTGGAACTGAACAAAAAAATCAGGGGATGGAATAAAACCGTCCCCTTTTTGTTGTTATTCATAAAAGTGATGCGTCAGGCATGATATGTTTTGTACGGCTTGACGAATTTTTGCAGCTTCAACCACAAGCATGGATAAGTATTTTACAAAAAAACCGCGCCTTTTCACGACTCATCAGGCTTTCCGTGCCGTCGGATTCCATAAGCAGTCCTTTCTTAATTGTAGAGCAGCGTTAAATTTTGTCTATTCTTTGCCGTACAGCTCCACCATAAGCTCCCGGCAGGATTTAGGCACCGCGTCACCGAGGTCACAGCCGTATTTCAACAGCTCCCGAACGTACGTGGACGAAATCGCGCTCAGCTCGTGGGACGAGGGCAGGATTATGGTCTCAAATTCCGGCGAAAAACGCTTCATTATAAGCGAAAGATTATATTCATAGTCGAAGTCCGTGGAGTTTCTCGCTCCCCTGACAATGAACTTCGCCCCAACCGATTTGATGTAGTCCGACGTCAGGCCATCGTACATTTCCGCCTTTATGTTGTCCACCCCAAGCTCATCTATTGCGGTTTTCAGCAGAGTCAGCCTGTCTTCCGGGGAGAACGCGCCGGGTTTTTTTGAGTTGAAGGTGATTACTACAAATAGTTCGTCAAACATTGCCGCACTGCGACGGATTAAATCCATGTGTCCCGATGTTACCGGATCGAAGCTGCCGGTGATTACAGCCCGTCTCATTCGTTCTCTCCCAAGTCGGATTTTGGCGTAAGAAGCGTGATTCTCGTCCGGCCGTACAGTACGCTTCTCAGAACCTCAAATTTTCCAGCAAGGGCTTCATCCTCGCCGAAAACGTCCTTGAAAACGTATTTTGCGTTGATTTCCTCGTCCTTTCTCGCACGGGAGGCCTTAATCGGAAGGTCGCAGTCCGTCTCGCACACGATATAAGCCCCGTTGGCGAAGAGTTCAGCGTTTGAGAGAGCCTTGAGTGAGGCGTGCATCAGTCCGCTGTTGTATGGCGGGTCGAGGAAGATTATGCCGTATTTTTCCTTTTTTGCCGCACCCCGTATGAATGAGGTGTAGTCGGCGGTGGAGATTCTGCACTTCTCGAACAGGTGGGTTTTTTTCGCGTTATCGATAATCACAGCCGTAGCGTCCCGGGACTGGTCGATGATTGTGGCTTTTTCGGCACCTCTTGACAACGCCTCCAGTGCCAGCTGACCGCTTCCCCCGAACAAATCCAGAACCACCCTTCCTTCAATGTCGAACTGTATCATGGAAAACAGAGCTTCCTTCACCTTGTCGGACGTGGGGCGGGTTGCTTCTCCTTCAATTGTGGCGAGCTTTGTGCCTCTCGCGCTTCCTGTTATAATTCTCATGTTGAATCCTTCCGAATATTAAAATAAATTATGAATAATAGTTTACTTTTGCTTTTTGGCCGCGGACTTTCTGAAATAATTGTACACGTTCTCCGCATCGGTTTTGCTGATTCCCGCTACTTCGGCAATGTCCGCCTCGCTTGCTTTTTTAATAGCCGTCAGCGTGCCGAAATGCTTCATCAAAGCCTTTGCCTTGGACGGACCGATTCCGCTTATTCCCGTCAGGGTGGAATTTTTCATGGTTTTCCGCTTGGCGTTCGTCATGCGGCCGACTGTGTACCGGTGGACTTCCTCCTGAATCTCGTAAATCAGCCGGAAAACGTCCTGATGTCGGGCTATGTTCAGTTCTCCTTCCTCGTCGCAGAGGGTGCGGGTCTTGTGGTGCTCGTCCTTGACCATGCCGTAAACAGGAATCTCCAGCCCCATCTCGGAAAGCAGTTCCTTTATCACCGACACATGCCCCCGTCCGCCGTCGAGCAGGATCAAATCCGGATAATCCCAGCCTTCGCCAATGTGGGACAGACGCCGGAACAACGCCTCACGCATGGAAGCATAGTCGTCCTGACCCGAGGTGGATTTGATGTTGAACGTGCGGTACTCCGACTTTTTCAGCTTTCCGTCAATTGCCGCGACCATGCCCGCCGTGATGTGTTCGTCGCCTAAGTTTGAGATGTCGTAGGCTTCAATCCGCTCCGGCACAACTTCAAGCTTGAGAAGCTTCGCCAAATTCACGAGGGTCTTTTCGCTGTCGGACTCGCGCTTTTTCTGATTTTTTGAGTGTTCCGCCGCGTCGTGAACAGCCATGTTGCAGAGGTACTTGGAGCCGCCCTTTTTCGGGGTCTTGATTGTGACTTTTCGTCCGGATCTTTCCGTGAGGTAGTCGCAGAGCAGGACACGGTCGTGTTCGGGAAGCTCAAAGGACAGTAGAATCTCCGCCGGAATGTACTCCCGTGACTGGTACAATGCCATGACAAATGAAGAGAGTGGTGAGTCGTCGTCGTCAACATAGCTGCCGATTTCAGTCCCATACCGGTTTTCACCGTCTCCGTCATTTCCGTCACTGTAGAAGTCCGACCCCAGCGTAATTTCGTCCTTGCCGAAGATGAAGTGCTCGCTGTCAGCAATGTACCCGCTTCGGATGTAGAACACCGTAACGCAGTCCCGGAACGTCACCTCGTCGCCGGAGTAGCTGGTCATGCTCAGCCCAATCACGTCGCATTCCGTATCCGGGGAGCCCACAGCCTTTTGCCTTTCGCCCAGCTTCCGGAGAGCGTCGATTGTGTCACGGCACCGTGCGGCTTCCTCGAACTCAAGCTCATCCGAGGCTTTCATCATCTGCGCGGTCAAAGAGCGAATCACTTCAGCTGTGCCGCCCCGCAGAATTTCCGCCGCTCTGTCAATGGATTTTTTGTAGTCCTCGGCAGTCACGTCACCGGAGCAGACCCCCATGCACCGCCCGATCTGGTAGTAAACGCATGGCCTGTCCTTGCCGATGTCCTCGGGAAACCGCTTCTTGCAGGTGGGGATTTTCAGCGTCCGCTCAAGCTGGGCTATGGTGGTGTACACGACTGATGTAGATGAATACGGGCCGAAGTACAAAGCTCCGTCGGGAATCCGCTTACGGGTCATGGTGATTCTCGGCCACTGGGATTTTATTCCAATTCGGATGTACGGGTAGGACTTCGCGTCCTTCAGCTTGATATTGTACTTCGGCGTGTACTGCTTGATAAGGCTGTTTTCGAGGGCGAGGGCTTCCATTTCCGTATTGCAGTTGATGAAGCGGAAGTCGTGGACTGAGGAGGCCATCTGCGCCGTTTTTTCGTTGTGGCTCCCGTGGAAATATGACGAAACGCGATCCCTGAGCGAGCGGGATTTCCCCACGTATATGACTTTTCCCCCCGTGTTCTGCATGATGTAGACTCCGGGAGAACGGGGAAGGGAAGCGGCCTTTTTGCGCAGAAACTCTATATTGGGTGAGAGAGGTTCGGACATGACAATTCCTTTCTTTTGAAATTCAAGCGTTTTTAAGCTTTGAAATGTAGTATTTCCGCCGTGGAGTCAGGTTATGCCGCGGCTGGGAAGAGAAAACCAAGCGGTGCGGGAAAAATAAAATTATCTTGTATAAAGCGCGTCTCAAACACCCATTCAAATAAATAAACCGCGCAGAGGCATGACAAAAACTGACCCCGCTCGGTTTATTCTGAAATTTTCGTTTTCTTTGATTATTCGGCAAATCCGGTGTCGATAAGAGCCGCCAGACCTTCCAGTGCTTCGCTTTCGTCTGTGCCGTCTGCAATAAGCGTGATTGTCATGCCCTTTACAATGCCGAGGGAAAGAACGCCCAGTAAGCTCTTCGCGTTGACTCTGCGGTCGTCCTTTTCAATCCAGATGGAACTCTTGTAGGTGTTCGCTTTCTGAATGAAGAATGTAGCCGGTCTTGCGTGGAGACCTACGTTATTCTGTATGGTAACGTCACGAGAAATCATTTTTATCCTCCATGCTGTTAAAAGCAGCGCAAATAAATATAAAATAAATTTTGTGAATGAAACTGCACCCCGTGAAGATACTGCCTTTCACGTTTCACAGCGATACTTAGTCTCCTTCAAAACGGCACATCAATGTATATGCGTATATCAAATTAATACACACAAAGGGAATCAAATGATGCACCCTGTATACAGATATTATATCAAATAATGCGCTTAAAATCAAGAGTTTTGAAATATTTTGTGGTAGGCATAATTAACAACAAGTGAAGCCTCGAATGGAGTTTATTTAATAAATTTGTAAAACATACAACAAATTGCCAAAAATCGCCGTTTTTTTACGCAAAGCAGCTATTTTATAACTTTTTTACGCCGATTCTAACGTTCTCGCCGTTTACGTCCCATTCCTTGAAATATCCGCCCTCGACTGCTGAGTCACAACCGTCGTACACAAGCCTGTCGCAGAGGACCGCGGAGGTCAATTCGGCTGAATCCTTCTTGAGAATTGCTTCAACCTTGCCGCTTCCCGAAACCGAAGCCGCAATGTGGTCGGTGACGACAAAGCCAGCTTCCTTGCGCATGGTCTGGATTTTCGAGATAAGCTCACGGCGGAAGCCTTCGTCAATCAGCTCGTCGGTCAGGGTTGTGTCAAGCGCCACAGTGACGCTGCCCTCGGATACCGTGTAGCAGCCTTCCTTCTGCTTTACTTCAATGAGTAAATCGTCCCGGGAGAGTTCGGCCTTTGCGTCGCCCAGATCGAGGGTTAAGCAGCCTTTTTCTTCAAGCTCAGCCATAGCCGCGTTTCCGTCAAAGTCGTCGGACTGGAGTATCGAGCGGATTTTGCCCAGCAGCTTGCCGTACTTCGGACCCACAGTCTTGAGGTTCGGCTTGAATGAGTAGGAAGACAAGCTTGACATGTCGTCAATGAACTTCACGGCCTTCACATTCAGCTCGTCACGGATTATATCGGAGTAAAACGCCGACAGCGCATCTCCGTCTTCCTTCACGTGCAGGCATGACAGGGGCTGACGGTTCTTGATGTTCGCGCCGTTTCTTGCCGCACGTCCGAGTACCACAATGTTCACAACACGGTTCATGTTTTCTTCAAGTGACTTGTCAATCCACGACTCGTCGCACTGGGGGTATGAGCAGAGATGTACGGAAATGGGCGCGGTCTTGTCCACGGAGCCGACGAGGTTGCGGTAGATGTCGTCAGCCATAAAGGGAACCATGGGTGCGCTCAGCTTGGCGAGAGTTACAAGGCAGGTGTAGAGGGTCATGTAAGCCGCGATTTTGTCCTCGGTCATCTCCACGCCCCAGTAACGCTCACGGCAGCGGCGGACGTACCAGTTTGAAAGCTCGTCAACGCACTGTGAGAGAGCCTTTGCCGCCTCGGGAATGCGGTAGCTTGAGAGATTGCCGTCAACCGCGGTGATGGTGGAGTTGAGGACGGAGAGAATGTACCTGTCCATTACCGTCAGCGCACAGTCCTTGAGATTGTACTTGGTGGGGTCGAAAGAGTCAATGTCGGCGTACAGTACATAGAATGCGTATGTGTTCCAGAGTGTGCCAAGGAACTTCCGCTGACCTTCCATGACCGCCTTTCCGCTGAAACGTGATGGGAGCCACGGCGCGCTTGTGGTGTAGAAGTACCATCTTATAGCGTCGGCGCCGTACTGAGCCAGAGCGTCAAATGGATCCACGCCGTTGCCCTTGGATTTTGACATCTTCTGTCCGTGTTCGTCCTGCACCAGACCGAGAACCAGAACGTTCCTGTAAGGTGCGCAGTCAAATAGCAGGGTGGAGATCGCCATAAGGGAGTAGAACCAGCCGCGGGTTTGGTCAACAGCCTCGCTTATGAAGTCCGCCGGAAACTGAGCCTTGAACAAATCCTCGTTCTCGAAGGGGTAGTGGTGCTGTGCGAAGGGCATGGAGCCAGAGTCGAACCAGCAGTCGATAACCTCGGGAACACGGTGCATCTCGCCACCGCATTTCGGACACTTTATCGTAACGCTGTCGATGTAGGGACGGTGAAGCTCGATGTCCTCCGGGCAGTTTGACGACATTTCCTTGAGTTCCGCAATGCTTCCCACTGAATGGCGGTGTCCGCAGGAGCATTCCCAGATGTTAAGCGGCGTACCCCAGTAGCGGTTGCGGGAGATAGCCCAGTCCTGCACGTTCTCTAGCCAGTCGCCGAACCGTCCTTTTCCGATTGACTCGGGAATCCAGTTGACGGTGTTGTTGTTCCTGATGAGGTCGTCCTTGACTGCGGTCATTTTGATGTACCAGCTCTCCCGGGCGTAGTAAATCAGGGGAGTGTCGCATCTCCAGCAGTGGGGGTATTCGTGCTCGAACTTGGGCGCGTCAAAGAGCTTGCCTTCCTTCTTGAGGTCCTCGAGGATTACCGGGTCAGCCTTCTTCACAAATAGTCCGGCATAAGGAGTCTCAGGAGTCATGTCGCCCTTTGAGTCAACAAACTGTACAAACGGTAAATCGTATTTTCTTCCCACGTTTGCGTCGTCCTCACCGAATGCGGGCGCAATGTGGACAATACCCGTGCCGTCGGACATGGTGACGTAGTTGTCGCAGGTGATGAAGTGAGCCTTCTTGCCCTGTTTTGCGGCAGCTTCCCCGGCACAGCTGAACAAAGGCTCGTATTCCCGGTATTCGAGGTCCGTACCCTTGTATTCCTCGAGGATTTTGTAAGCCGGAGCGTCATCTGTCTTAAGCTTGCTGAGAACCGCGTCAAGCAGAGCTTTAGCCATGTAGTAGACGTATCCGTCGTTTGCCTTGACCTTGCAATAGACCTCGTCCGGGTTCACGCAGAGCGCAAGGTTTGAGGGTAACGTCCAAGGAGTCGTGGTCCACGCAAGGAAGTACGCATCCTCGCCAACCGCCTTGAATCTGACCACGGCTGAGCGTTCCTTGACGGTCTTGTAACCCTGAGCCACTTCCTGAGCCGACAGAGGTGTACCGCAGCGGGGGCAGTAGGGGACAATCTTGAAGCCCTTGTATAATAACCCCTTGTTCCAGATTTCCTTCAGCGCCCACCACTCGGACTCGATGAAGTTGTTGTCGTAGGTGACGTAGGGGTGGTCCATGTCGACCCAGAAACCTACGGTATTGGAAAAGTCCTCCCACATGCTCTTGTACTGCCAGACCGACTCCTTGCACTGCTTTATGAATGGCTCCAGACCGTACTTTTCAATCTGGTCCTTGCCGTCAAGACCCAGTTTCTTTTCAACTTCAATCTCAACCGGAAGTCCGTGGGTGTCCCATCCGGCTTTTCTCGGCACGTCGCGCCCCTTCATCCACTGGTACCGGGGAATCATGTCCTTTATGACCCTCGTCAGCACGTGACCGATGTGGGGCTTGCCGTTTGCTGTAGGAGGTCCGTCGAAGAAGGTGAAGCCCTCCCGTCCGCGGCTCTCTTCAAGCTGTTTTTCAAAAACTTTATTTTCCTGCCAGAAATTCAATGTTTCCTTCTCCCGATCCACGAAGTTCATGCTTGTCGGAACTTTACTGTACATATAAATACATCCTTTCTCTGAATGATGCTGTGGCTCTTAAAACAAAAAAAGCCCCGAAAATGTCCGGGACGCACAAAGGTACGTTTTTTACACCACTCGCACACATGATACGATTCCCCGCTAACGGTGGGACTCCGGTTCGGCTGACCTGAATTCGCGCGGACTTGATTAAATTCACGCCAATTTCGTTTCACCTCGCGGCTCGGGAGTGATTTTCGGCCTCGTTCAATGCCGCCTCGCACCATTGCAAATCAAAAAATCCGCACGGCGGCTCTCTGTGAAAATCCCGGGACTTACTCTTTCCGTCATCGCCTTTATATTATTACTTCCTTATTATATACCAAAAAAACCGCCTTGTCAATAGCGGAAACACTAAATTTCGGCTCTGTTCCCCGCGTTTATTAAGGCGATTTCACATATTTTTCCCACACTAATCCTATGACGCCGGATGTATTATTCCCCCTATCCGGCAAAAAAACTCATCGCAGAACCGGTTCCACTTCACCTCGTATTCATCGTGTTCCAGCGGAGTCAAATCATATGGCGAGCGCACACCACGCTTTTCGGCTTCCTCAACGAACCTGAAAACCCAGTCGTCGGACTCCTCAGTCAACGACGGACGTAACTCCACCCATGCGTGACGGCATAATACAGCCGCGTGTGACCGTCAAGGGAGATGTACCTGCCTTCCCACGGCAGAACCTGAATGATAATGTCCTCCGGCTTTGAGATAAAGCTGCCCACAGCCATGACCTTGTCGAGATCCGCGTAAAACTGCGGCGGCTGAATCAACTCAAGCGGCACGACAAAAGGCGGGTTGTCCGGAAATTTCTCAATTACCCCGCCGGAATTGTCCAAAAAACCGTAATCTGCGGCGCAAAAAGCGGAACTCGTCAATCAGCTTCGGAAAAACCGCCCCATCCTCTCCCTGCGCCACCGCGGAGTTGTCTGAGGTAATCTCAACCTCGTAGGGCTTTCCGTCCACCAAAAAATACCCGTGCTGGTACAAAACTTTCCGTAAAAACCGCGGATCGTCGTAGGTGTTGATTCGTTGTATGTCCATATTTTAACTTTGATGTTAAATAATGTAAAATTATTTCTCCCAGCCATCGGGAATCCAGACTCACCATGTTATATCGCAACCGTTCATCTGCCGCTCCAGCTCCGCCTTTTCTTCCTCCGTGAAGCCGTACCCCTGTATTTCCAGCGCATGCACCACCGCATAGACCGAAGCACATCCAACAAATGCTCCTTTTCCGCCGGATTGTACGACAAGGTGAGCCAGCCGATTGTCTTGCCGCGCAGGGGGAGAAGTCACTGATTTTATTCCCCTCCAGAGTAATCCAGCGCATGTTTTCAAAGTCCGCGAGGGGAGGGAGATGTCCTCAACCTCCGCGTCGTGTGCGTCGAGGTAGGAAAAATCAGTCTTTACGGCGAGGGGCGAGATGTTGCTGACTCCGGTGCAGTTCATGACAAGTCCCACGGTATGGGGAAGCTGTCGGTAAATCGAAATGTCGGTGGTAGGACATTCGAAAAAGTACGCCTGACGTAAATTTTTACAGTGAATCAACGGTGAAATGCCCGTATCGGGTTTGAGTAAGCCCGGAATTCCTCCACATTCGGCAGAAGTCGATATTGTCAATCTCAGTGGCGGTGAAGTCCACATCCACAAGACGGGTGAGCTTTTTCAGCGGGGTGTAGTCGGTGAAATGATTGATTCCCTTCAGTTTCGCCTTGTCCTAATCCGACAAAAACGGGTCGTTCCCGGCTTTAAGCACCCGAAGATTGATAAGCTCCGACAGCGGGGAAAGGTTCGTGAGGCAGTTTTCGATAATGTTCAGCGACTCTAAATTAGAAAAGCGCGCAAGGTCGTCAATCTCCGTCAGGTTCATCCGCTGTAAGTCAAGCTCGGTGACGGCGAGAATATCCTCTTCCGTTATGGCGGTTTTTTGCAGCCTTTCGCAGACCGCGTTGTCAATGGCAGCATTCTTGATAATTCCCATAATTTTCTCCTTTGATTAGCGGAATGAAGCAAATACTCGCTGTCCGACCCGCACCCGCCTTGAAGTCTCCTTCCTTTTCATAACATACATTATACCCGAAACCGCACATCATGTCAACCCGCGTCAAAAAAGTTTATATCCTCCCTACATCACTGCCAACCCACTTGACACCGCAGGAATTATTCTGTATAATATAATTGAAGAAACCTGATCAAAGGACGGACTTTTGCCGATGAAATACGATGGCGTATTATTTGATTTGGACGGAACCCTGTGGGACGCCTCATATGTTACCGCGCGGACTTGGGTTGAGGTTCTCGCAAGGCATCCGGAAGTACACAGCGCCATGCCGATGACCCGGGACACCGTTATAAAATACATGGGACTGACAAATGAAGAACTGGCGGAAATTTTCTTCCCATCACTGGAGTATGACGCGGCTTTCTCCCTCATGCAGGAGAGCTGTGACCTCGAAAACCTGTGGCTCCCAACCGAGGGCGGGATTTTGTTTGACGGGGTTGAGGACGCACTGCATGCTCTTCACGACAGGGGACACCGGCTGTTCATCGTCAGCAACTGTCAGGACGGATACATCGAAGCCTTTCTCACCGCCCACAAAACGCGCTCACTTTTTTCCGACTGGGAGTCAAGCGGCCGCAGCAGCAAAAACAAAGCCGATAATATAAAAGATATAGTCCGCCGTAACAATATAATGAATCCGGTATACGTTGGCGACACAATCAGCGATTATAACGGTGCGCGGGGAGCAGAAATCCCGTTCATCTACGCAGAATATGGCTTCGGAGAGCTTGTTGGCCGGGGAAAATGCACGGACTATGACGGAGCCATCGAAAAAATCACGGACCTGACGGAGATACTTGAATATGCAGAAGCATAATTTTCACACACATACGACTTTTTCCGACGGATGGAACACCATTGACGAAATGGTTGATCAGGCGGTGAACCTCGGTTTCACTTCCCTTGGACTATCGGACCACAGCCACGTCTCCACAGCCCGGTACAGGACAATGGAAGAGCATACCCTCGGGAACTATGTCAGCTCAGTCCGCCGATGTGCCAAAAAATACGCCTACATACGCCTTTATGCCGGAATTGAACAGGACGCGGAATCCTGCCTTCCTGAAGCCGAGCCGGACTACGTAATCGCGTCGGTTCACGAAATGGTGCGGCACGGCGTGGATCTTCCAGTGGACTCAAACGCGGACTTCCAGCGGCAGATTGTCAGAGACATGTTCGGCGGCAGCTTCCTCGAGTTCGCAAAGGCATATTACGACCGGGCGGTGGAAAACGTCATGCGGAACAAAACCGATATAATCGGCCACTTTGACCTTGTGACGAAGTTCTCCCTCGCGCCGGAGGACGACGAAAACTACATCCGCTGCGCCGTCTCAGCCGCACATGAAGCCGTGAAGCACTGCCGCCTGTTTGAGCTGAACACGGGAGCCATTGCACGTGGATACAGAGCCGTTCCCTATCCGGCGGAGTATATTTTAAGGGAGATAAAAATCTCCGGCGGGGAGATAATAGTGACGTCCGACTGCCATAAAAAAGAGCTTCTGACCTGCTGGTTCGCCGAAGCGGAGGAGCTTCTGACCCGAATTGGGTTTGAAAAATACGTCGGGAACATCAACGAAAAAGTAACCGAAATCGAGCTTTGGAGATAAATAATAACTGTATTAATATATAAAATCAACACTACGAAAAGGAGAAGCACATCTATGTCAACACCGCACAATACCGCATCTATGGGGGACTTTGCTAAAACCGTACTCATGCCGGGGGATCCGCTGAGAGCAAAGTTCATCGCCGAAAACTTTCTTGATAACGCCCGCCTTGTAAACAACGTACGGGGAATACAGGGCTACACCGGAACGTATAAATCAACGCCGGTTTCCGTCATGGCAAGCGGAATGGGTATGCCGTCCATGGGAATCTATTCCTACGAGCTGTATAATTTCTACGACGTGGACAACATCATACGCATAGGCTCGGCCGGAGCTTTGCAGGACTTCGTTCACGTGAGGGATATAGTGTTCGGCATGGGTTCCTGCACCGATTCAAACTACGCTTCCCAGTTCGGACTTGACGGAACCTTCGCACCCACCGCCTCGTATAAGCTTCTCTCGACCGCTGTGGATGTGGCAAAGGAACAGAACCTCGCCTTTCACGTGGGGAATCTGCTTTGCTCCGACCGGTTTTACTCCTTCGATCCGGAGCAGCATGAGCCTTGGAAAGAAATGGGAGTTCTCGCGGCTGAAATGGAGTCGGCGGCCCTGTATATGATAAGCGCAAGACTGCGCAAAAACGCACTCGCCATCTGTACAATTTCCGACAGCCTTGTCACCGGGGAAGAAACCACCGCCGAGGAGCGTCAGACCACGTTTACCGACATGATGAAGCTGGCCCTTGAGACGGCAGTCCGGCTGAGCTGACTCTGCTGATATGGTACTGATCGAACTGTTTGACCGAACCCCAGTCGACAACATCATAACCACTCTCGCGCTTAAGCCAGACAGAACTGTGTTTTTCTCTACTGATATAAAAAAAGCCTGCCGCGCGCTTCCACGGTTCAGAAAAATCTGCGAGGGAAGGGGGATTTGCACCGATTTTTCCGTCAAAGGAGTTTCAAAAAACGACCTCGAGGACGTGACTGACGCGCTGTGTGACGTGATTTCCGACCCCGGCAATATAAAAGGTCAGATTGTGGTTGACATTTCCGGAGGTGACGACGGCACTCTTGTGGCTGTGGGCATGGTTTTCGGCATGATGAACGACAATAGACTCCACGCCTTCCGCATAAATCCCATAAGTCGGCGCGGGATTCTCTACGATTATACAGGACGCGACAACGGACGGCTGAAAATCGAGCGGCGGGTCTACGACTTCACCTACAACACACAGGTATACCTGACCTGCGAGGAAGACATCATCCTCCACGGTGGCAAGCTCATAAGCCACGGACTGACCTTTGAGCTAACCGACCCACTCACAAATGACGTGGAAGAGCTGTGGAACATCTGCCGCGACGACCCAGCCGGATGGAACAACCGTATCGGACATTTTTCCGCCGCCCTGATCAGGTTTGCACCGGAGTCCGACTGCCGGGTCCTGCCGCGCTCAGCCTTTTCGAAATCCAAAAACAGCGTGGACCTCGACCTGTGGAATGAGCTGGTTGACAAGGGGTTCGTCCTGATTGACGAAAAACGGTCTGCCGGCGACAGCATATTCTTTCGTTTCAAAAACAAACTCACCGAGGAATGCCTGACAAAAGCCGGATCCATTTTAGAGTACCGCACATACCTCGGGGCAAAACGCGCGAAAATCGACGACGGCGGGGACTTTTTGCCCATGTTCAGCGACGTGCGGGTCAGCGTGGTCATAGGCTGGGACGAGGACGGGGAATATACCGTAAACGAGCCGGGAACCCAGAACGAAATCGACTGCATAGCGATGGCCGGAGTCAGACCCATATTCATCTCCTGCAAGAACGGCGACGTAAAAAGCGACGAGCTGTATAAGCTCCAGACCGTGTCAAAGGAATTCGGAAGCGACTACGCCGGCTCAGCCTTGATATCCACCGTGTACTTCGACGAGTCAGCCGGAGTCTGGGGAGGTTACGGCGGGAACAAAACCACCTCCAGCCTTAAAGACCGGGCCGCTGAAATGGGAATCCGGCTCCTGTCGTCCGTACACAGGCTGTCCCCGGGCAAATTCGACGAAAATTTGGAAAAACTGTAATTCCCGCAGAGAAGCGGCGTCCTTTCCCGGGAATGGGGCAGAAATCCCGCATATTTTTCTCCCTCTCCGGATATATTAAAGCGTAAGCTCCGCATAATCGGGGCATTTTACGCTTGTTGTATATACGGGAGGAAATATGAAAAGAGAACAGTATTATTTTGACGGAAACAGCGAACGGTACACCGGATTCGGGGAGAGCGACCCCTTTCGCGATATTCCCATAGGACTTGGCATGGCGCTGATGCAGAACCTGTCGGCCTACGACGCCTATATGAGGCTGCCGGGAACTGAGAGGGACGAGTTCATCCGAGGGGCAGGGGATGTGCGTTCCCGTAAAGAAATGCGGGACTACGTACTCAAGCTCAACGACGAGCGGAAGGAATAGAAAAGGCTATACAACATCATATTTACTGGAGGCAGCTATGGCGAACGAGACCGAGCGTAAATTTCTTATCACCGACCCGGGAGAGGAATACTTCAATTCAAAATCCCGCGCACTGGGTGAAAAATTCAGAATAGTGACGATTCATCAGGTGTACCTTTGGCGCAAAACCCCGAAGATACAGCGGCGGACGAGAAAAATCACCGGCTCAGGCACATGCTCCTACACCTACACTGAAAAGGAAAAGGTCAGCGATATGACAAGGGTAGAACGGGAACGTGAGATAGACGTAAGCGAATTTCGACGACTGTACGCCGAAGCCCAGTCCGAGCTGTACAAAAGCCGGATATCATTCCCGTTTGAGACGAAATACGGCACAAGGACGGCCGAGATAGACCTGTACCCACCCGAATACGGCGGTGAAGCCCTGTCCGGCAAAGCGGTTCTCGAGGTGGAGATGGATTCCGAGGAAGAAGAGAGCCGGTACTTGATCCCCGAAGGGATAACGGTACTTCGCGAACTGACCGGAACAGGCGAATTCACAAACACCGCCCTAGCGAAGCCGATTCAGAAGCAAAAATAAGAAAAAATCAGCGCAGACGAGCGATAACGTTTACGCTGATTCTTTTTTTATATTGCTGTATGGTTAACTTTATCCGATAAACTCACTCATGCTCCGACAGCCATATGGACACTCTCGACTGAATCTTTGCCGCGCAGTTTTCGGCTGTGTTTACTCCCGAGGCAAAGGACGAAACTTCCTCGCCGATTATGTCCATGACCTCTTCTGGTATGGATGACGTTATAGCGCCGCCGGTCTTGTTGTCGAGCAGGTCATAGAACTTATCCGCCGCCTCACGGGTAAACTTGGCAATTACGCCGGGTTCAGCCATCTCAACCTCTTCGTCGTTCTCTCTCGGACCCCAGCTTGCGCCTCCGCTGTAGTAAATCTCGAAGACATAGTTATCGTTTATGTACGTGTCGCAGGAGTAGTTGAACACTGACTTGAACGCCGGTATTCCGCTCATGTACCTCATGCCTCTGCTGTTTTCGTCAAGTTCCACCGTAACCGCGCCTTTGACGAAGTCCCACGCACCGGCTGTGTCGTCGCACCATGTGGTAATCATAAATGTATTGTCAGGCTGTGCGATGGTACCGTAGCCCGTGTCCGTAGGGTAGCCGATGGCCGAGTAGTCCGGTGAGTTGAACGTGACCTGATTTCTCACCCATTCCGTAACGTCGTAGAGATTGGACTGGTACAGCGCGACCTTGCCGGACTGGTACTGCTCATACCTGTTGGTGTTCTCACTGCTGTAGTACTGAACCATCTGCTGCTGATATACTTCCAGAGTGGGAAGGCCGATTATGTAGTTGAGCAGCTTGTAGAATGTCTCGTTCTCGAAATTGCAGGTGTAGTTGTCCATATCAACGAAGGATTCGTAATAGGAGCTTGCGTTTGTGTTGAAGAAGTATTCCTGGTATACGTTGTCCATGAGAACACGACCCTCAGGCAGTGAAGCGGAGTAGTCCAGCATTTCATCCAGGGTCCACGAGGACTTGTCCATGAGAGCGGGGTCGTTTGTCAGGAGTGTGTCAACCTGGAATTCCTTTGTGATTCCCCACATTCTGCCGTCGGTTGTGGTCAGAGCGCGCTTCACTCCGCCGAACATGTCGTCCAATACCTCGGGTTCATTCTTGAGAAGCTCGTTGTAGTCCACGAACAGGTTGTTCTTGATGATGTAGTCCCGTATTGTTTCGCAGTTGTAGCTGTCTATGATGATCATGTCGGGCTTGTACAGTCCGTTTGCGAGGTCCGTACCCAGCTTTGTGATACCCGCAGTCCAGTCTTCAGTGGTCTCGTACTGGCTGTAGTCCGTGAGGTTGATACGCGTGTCCTTGTGCGATTTATTGTAAGCCGCAATCTGGGACTTGAGGTCGTAGTCAACCCCGTTTGGAGCCGCAATCTCAAACAGTTTAATCTGCGACAGGTCGATGTCATCGGACTTTTTGTAGAGCGCAATCACTCTATCGTTGTAACCCTCGGAGTTGGTCACGTATTCCAACGCCAAAATTGTGTCCTTGTCGATGATCGAAACAGGTGTAAAGTTATCGCTGTTCACGTCGGAGTTGAGGTAGTTCATGAGCAGCTCCGGTTCAGAGCCGATATTGATTCCCATAAGTCCTGTGGAGCTTGAGATGAATATATCATATCCGTCGCCGCAGAGGGTTTCGTCTATGTTGTTGAATGTATAAACAGGCTCGGCGCTGAGCTGGCAGTTGGTCTTGTCGATTTCAAACAGACCCATTCCCCCGTCAGTGTACTGCGAGATAAACACCCGTCCGTCGGATGAAGATGACATCGAGTTGATCCAGTTGTTTATCTGGATGCTGTAGAGCTTCGTGAAGTCGGGAGCGAACACCGCGATTTCCTGCTCCGTCCCTAAGTAGATGTTTTCGTCGTTGTCAACTGCCATTTTGGATATGTAGAACCAATCGCTTCCCACACCGGTTTCAAACATGGCGTTCAGCGGGGACGAGGTTACGGTCTCTCCGGTTGTCATGTCGTACTTCTTTATGTAATATATGGAGCTTCTGGTGTTTTCGTCGTATTCGTCGGTGACAAAATAAAGGCTGTCGTCAGTCAACGCGCCGTTGTCGAGATATATTCTGTCGCCAAGGTCAAGGTTGGTTCTCTCGAGGATGTTCAGGTCCATGTCAACCTTTACGAGGGAGTTTATGACCTTGTGCTCATAATAGATGGATCCATCCTCCTCTGTGGTTTCGTTTTCTTCATACCGTGTAGTCATGAAGCTCATGCAGTTGTTTTCCTTGTCCACAAGGGGCTTGATGTCCGAGTTGAGGTATTCTTCATCCTCGAGGGACAGGGATATGCCCTTGTAAACTCCCGTGAGAACCGTAGGCTTTTCTATAACCTCGCCTTCTGTGACCTTCCCCTGTTTTGTTTCAGGTGAGTCCCCCTTTCTTTCGTCCTTTGAGCAGCCCGCAGCCGAGCACCCAAGCATAAGCAGTGCCAGAAGCAGAGATGTAACTTTCACAGTCTTTTTCATAAACAATCGCCTTTCATGTTGAATTAGAGTATATTTAAATTATACCACACATTACACCGACATTGGATTAATTTTTGATTAAATATTAGATGTTTTTCCGGTGAAAATGTTTCAACCTGCCGACAGAAATTTATGAACATACTGTAAATTAAACCCACACGCCAGACCAGTTGATCTAAATTTGTACTTTTACCGATAACATCATGCACTATATTCGACAAAAAGTCAATATGTATTATATAAAAACAGCCCACCAAGCCAAACTGACCTGACAGGCTGAATATTATTATTTAAGCTTAAGCTTCGAAAGCCGCGTTGGTCGCTTCCATCTCATGCTGACGTGTGTAGAGTGAGTAGTAGTAACCCCGCTTGCCGAGAAGCTCCATGTGACTGCCGGACTCGATGATTTTGCCGTCCCGCACCACTAAAATGATGTCCGCGTTGCGCACTGTAGACAGCCGATGAGCTATCATGAAGGACGTGCGCCCGTCGATGACCGTCTCGATTGCTTTTTGAATCAGCTGCTCCGTGAAGGTGTCGATGGATGAGGTCGCCTCGTCGAGGACCAAAATCTTCGGGTCGCTGATTATGGCTCTGGCAAAGGAAATCAGCTGTTTCTCGCCAACCGAGAGCAAATCCCCGTCTTCACCCACCTCCGTATCAAGTCCGCGCTCGCTCTTTTCCACAATTCCGCACGCTGACACAAGCTTGAGCGCCGCCATGATTTCCTCGTCCGTGGCGTCTGGCTTGCCGTAACGCAGATTGTCCCGAATCGTGCCGGAGAACAGGTGTGGCGTCTGTAAAACGTACCCTATGCTAGAGTGGAGCCACAGCTGGGCCCTCTCCCGTGCGTCACGTCCGTCGATTAAGATCCGACCCGTTGTAGGCTCAAAGAACCGGCACACAAGGTTCACGAGAGTTGACTTTCCCGCTCCCGTCTCTCCGACAATTGCCACATTTGTACCGTGAGGGATTTTCAGATTGAAATGCTCGAGGATGTACTCGTCCCCGTCGGGATACTTGAATGACACGTCGTCAAACTCTATGTCGCCCCGTATGTCCTCCCAGTTTTCTCGCTTGGGCGCGAACATGTCCCCGTATTTTGCCGCAACCGCATCCGAGTCCGCCACGTCCGACTTGGTCTCAAGCAGGTTCGTCAGCCGCTCGATGTTCACCTGAATCATAATCAGCTGGGAGAGGGAGTTCACAATCCACCGGATAGGTTCGGTTATTCTCAGGGAATAGTTCATGAACAGCGACAGCGTACCCACCTTGATGATGTCCTCCGAGGTGAAGTTGCCGCCCAGCTTCAGCACCAGCGCAATCGCAACATATGAAGCAAAGGACAGGGTGGTCCATAAAATTCCACGGTAACGGGACTCGCTGACGGAAACCCGCTTCATTGTTGAGGTTCTGTCCGTGAATTCCGAGTACATTTTGTCCTCAGCCGCGAGGGTTTTGATGGTCTTGATCCCGGTGATTCCCTCGTTGAAGGAGCCGGAGATTTTTGAGTTTGTCTCGCGAATTTTCCGGTTCGCGTCGGTCAGCTTCTTCTGCATGAGTGAGACTACAACCGTGACAAACGGAATCACCGCGAGAATTATCAGACTCAGCCTTACATTTGTCTTGAACATGACAATCAGCGCACCAATCATGTAGGTCCCGTTCCAGATACAGTTGAGGAAGCACCATGACACAAGGGTGCCGATTCTCGAGGTATCGCTCATGACCCGTGAGTGGATGTAGCCCACGCTGTTTTGGTTGAAGTAGGAGAAAGACAGGGTCTGGAGGTGGTCGAAGGACTTCTGCTTTAAGTCCCGCCCTATGTACATCTCAATCTTCGAGCCGATGTAGGTGGAGTTGAAGTCCATTACGCTCATCAAAGCCCGCAGCAGGATGAAGCATATCGCGAAGGGAACTATTGTGTCGAGGGTCCCCAGCCCGATGTAGTGGTTTATGGCGTATTCCTGAAATTTCGGCGTCAGAATGTCGCAAAGGGAAGTCAGCACGGCTAAAATCACCATTGCCGCAATCTTGCCCCGATAAGGCTTGAGATATGGTAGTATTTTCGGAATCCCGAAGAATTTCAGCTTGGTTTTCGGTTTTATTCCTTCTTCAAATTCAAGCTCTTCATCCATGACTTAACCCTCCTTCCTTTCGCCCGTCCCATCCGGTATGTCGGAGGATTGAATGTCGTTTATCTTCTTGTAAATTCCGCCCAGCCGCAAAAGTTCCTCGTGTGAGCCTTCCTCCACAATGCGCCCACCGGACATGACCGCAATGTTGTCAGCATACATCAGGGTCTGGATTCTGTGGGAGATGATAATAACCGTGACGTCGGAGGTCTTTTCCCTCAGTGCCGTACGTATTTTCGCATCGGTTTCGCTGTCTACTGCCGATAAGCTGTCGTCGAATATCATCACGGGCGTGTTCTGTGTGAGAAGCCGGGCAATGGCGGTCCTCTGCTTCTGTCCGCCGGAGAGAGTCACACCCCGCTCGCCTACCATTGTAGAATAGCCGTTTTTGAAGTTCTCGATTGTCTCGTCAAGGCAGGCAACATGTGCGCTTTCTTGAATCTCACGCTGGTGCTTTTCCGGTGAGTCAAAGGTGATTCCGATGTTCTCGCCGAGGGTCCTGCTGAAGAGAAACGGCTCCTGCAGAACTATGCCTATATTGTGTCTGAGGGACTGAGTCTTGATGTGCCGTATGTCCACGCCGTTTACTGTAATCCTGCCGCAGTCCTCGGGTAAATCGTAGAGCCTGCATAACAATTGCACCAGCGTTGACTTTCCGCTCCCCGTCATGCCGAGAATACCAACGGTGGAGCCTTTCTTTATGGTGAGGCTGACGTTCTTCAAAACCTCGGTCCTTCCGCCGTCTTTGCCCTCGTACGCAAAGGAAACGTTGTCAAACACAATGTCGCTTCCCGCTTCGCAGTCAACCGCACCTTCCTCGTCATGTTCTTCTTCAACCGACATGATGTCGCCGATTCGGGAAAAGCTGATGCCCGCCTTGCTCATCTCGGATATGGTCCGACCAAGCTGGCGTACAGGCCACATGAGCATGTTGTTGTAGGAAGTGATCGCCACAAAGTTGCCCACAGTCAGGCTTCCGTCAACGCAGAACACAATTCCCACAATGAAGGAAATCACGGATTGAACAGCGGTGAGTACGTCCCCCGCCGACCAGAACATGGACATGAGGAAGGACAGCTTCACCCATGAGTCGGTGTAGATTTTGTTCTGTGCGGAAAACTTGTCAACCTCGTACTTTTCCCGACCGAAAGCACGCACAACCCGTACTCCGGTGAGATTTTCCTGCGCGATTGATGAAAGTTTGCCCTCGTTTTCGTCGCACTGCCTAAACCCGTTCCCGATTTTGCTCGCGAAGATCATGGAGTACACGAGAATCACGGGAATGGAGCAGAGGGCGATGAGAGATAACTTTACGTTTATCGAAAACATGAACGCCAGCGAAATCACGATCAGGAGAATCGTTGAAATAATCGAGGTCAGCTGCTCTGAGAGGAAGTTTTTCATGGTCTCCACGTCGGAGGTGCAGCGCTGGATTATGTCGCCGGTCTGGTTGTTCATGTGCCACGAAAAGGGGAGCCGCTCTATGTGGTGGAAAAGCCGGTTGCGTGAGTTTTCAACCAGAGTCTCCGAGCCTTTTCTGTTGTACACCATCTGCAGGTAGTTGAACAGTGCCATGAGGGCGGCAAAGACTATAGCCAGTCCCGCGCAGAGCCACAGTCCACGGTTCACCTGACCGCCGGACAGTCTGTCGAACCACCTGAAGTAAAATGGATATTCGCCCCCGCCGATTACGCAGTCGATTGCAAAGCTGATGATTTTCGGGCATATCAGCTCGCACACCGAACCAATGATTGACGATACGACGCACAGCACGAAAAAGTGTACGCATCCGGCTGTGAACGTCCTCGTCATGGAGAGGGGCGAGAGTTTCTTTTCTTGTTTCATTTTTATGTCAATAACCTCGTCAGGGCATGCCCGGGTGAATGGGGTAAGCGTCGGACATTACCCATACAGACGCGGATGAAAGTGGAAGCTCACCCGCCCATTGTCAATGCCAATCCGGAGAAAACCGCGGCGACAACAGGATACCGCAGTCATGTTTGTCCGAGGAGCTTCGGATTCCACGGGCAAACCGTGACTATTATAGCACTTGTCGGTATTCTTTTCAAGGAAAAACCTGATAAAGAGCAAAAATTTACAATTTAATTATAACAATCCCTTGACAAAATCGGCATATTGGAGCATAATTATCTCTGGAGCGGCGTTTTGCTGTGATTTTACTTCGCAAAGGGTCGCATGACAATCGTTTGATAAATAAAATATACATATAAAGAAAGGATTTAACATGGCAAAGATAATCAAGTCGTACTCCGAACTTGCAAAAAATGACAGCTATGAGCTGATGTACGAAAAGTATCTCGACGACATCAAGTCCTCCGGCATCATTCTCCGGCACAAGAAATCCGGCGCGAGAGTGGCGGTTCTCTCAAACGAGGACAAGAACAAGCTCTTCTGTGCGGCGTTCAGGACTCCTCCGTCAAACAGCACCGGCGTTCCCCACATCATCGAACACTCGGTCCTCAACGGCTCCAAGAATTTCCCCTCACGGGACCCCTTCATGCAGCTTGCCAAAGGCTCACTCAACACCTTTCTCAACGCAATGACCTACCCGGACAAGACCCTGTACCCCGTGGCCACCTGCAACGACAAGGACTTCGAGAACCTCATGCACGTCTACATGGACGCCGTATTCTACCCCAACATCTACAAGCACCCCTTCGTATTCATGCAGGAGGGCTGGCACTACGAGATGAACGACCCAGAGGATGAGCTAAAAATCAACGGCGTGGTCTACTCCGAGATGAAGGGTGCGTCCTCATCCCCTGACGACGCGGCTTGGAGCAATATCGGCAAGGCTATGTTCCCGGACACCACTTACGGCGTAAATTCCGGCGGCGACCCCGACGTTATCCCCGAGCTGACCTACGAGCAGTTCACTGAATTCCACCGCAGCCACTACCATCCGTCAAACTCATACATATTCCTCTACGGCGACTGCGACATGAACGAGAGACTCCGCTTCATGGACGAAAACTATCTCTCCCACTTCGACGCAATCGACCCCCACTCGGAAGTCGCACGTCAGGCCCACTTCGGTCAGGCTGAGCCTAAGAGAGTTCACGCCACCTATTCCGTAGGTCAGACCGACCCCACAGAGGGCAAGTCCTACCTCGTTTATTCAACAATGGGCGGCTCCAACCTGGACGCAGATGAAGCGTTAGCATGCCGCACACTGGCATTCGTTCTCTTTAACGCCGATGGAGCACCGGTTAAGCAGGCTCTTCTTGACGCTGGAATCGGCGAGGACGTGTTCGGCTTCTACGACTCACACCAGATTGACGACGCCTTCTCCATATGCGCGAAGTACGCAAAGGCTGAGGATACGGAGAAGTTCTACAATATCATAATGGATGTTCTCAAAGAGCAGGTTGAAAAGGGGGTCAACGAAAAGGCAATCACCGCCGCTCTTAACTCCCAGGAATTCCGCTTCCGCGAGGCCAACTACAACGGCTACCCCAGAGGCCTTGACGTCGCAAACGACATTCTCCAGTCATGGCTCTACGACGACAGCGCTGCTTTCAACTACATGAGCTACCTCGACTGTTTCGCCAAGGCTAAGGCTAAGGTCGGCACGGGCTACTACGAGGACCTCATCAAGAAGTATTTCTTCAATTCCGACCACAGCGTCCTCATCACAATCGAGCCTGAGCAGGGACTTATCGACAAAAAGAACGCCGCACTGAAAGAAAAGCTTGCCGCGTATAAGGCTTCCCTCACACCGGCTGAGGTGCAGAAAATCGTCGACGACACCAAGGCTCTCCGTGAATACCAGAGCCACGAGCCCACCGAGGAAGAGCTGAACTGCATCCCCGTCATCGACCGGGCGGACATTCCACGGGACACAACTCCCTTCTATAATAAGGAAACCACCGTCGGCGGAGTGAAAACCGTATTACATGACGTGGACACCAGCGGAATCACATACATGCAGCTGTTCTTCGATATCGGTAAACTTCCGCAAAAATACCTCCCCTACCTGACCCTCCTCCGCAGCTTCCTCGGACGTGTGGACACGGAAAAGCATACCTGTAACGAGCTGAACGTGGACATAATGCTCAACCTCGGCGGACTCTGGACGGGACACTCGACCTATTCCCCCCGCGGAAAGTTCGACGAGTACAAGCCCTACTTCTGGGTTTACGCAAAGTCCCTCTCAGATAAGGCTCCGCTTGCCCTCGAGCTGGCTGAGGAAATGATAAAGACCACCAAGTTCGACGATACCAAGAGACTCCGCGACCTTCTCGCAGAAATCAAGTCCGATAAGCGGAACAATATCATCTCCAACGGCAACTCCGTGGCTACGGCAAGAGCGCGTTCCTACTTCTCAAAGCAGGAATGCTACAACCAGCTCACCGGCGGCATTGACTATTACCTCTTCATCTGCGACCTTCTCGACCACTTTGACGAAAGAGCGCCGGAACTTGTGGAAAACCTCACAAAAGTACGGGATTACGTCTTCTCCTGCAAGAATACCGTCCTCTCCCTCTCCGCTGACGAAGCCGGAATCGAAGCCGTTGACAAGGCTCTGCCCAAGTTCATGGCGTCCCTCGAAAACCTTCCTCACCCCGACCTCGGCGAATTCGTCGACTTTGTTCCTGAAAAGAAGAACGAAGGAATCCTTGTTCCCTCACAGGTGCAGTACGTGGGCGTTGCGGGCAACCTCGGCTTTGAGGGCATTTCCTACAACGGCGTAATGCAGGTCGTAAAGACGGCGGTCAACGCGGACTGGCTCTATCAGCAGATTCGTGTAAAGGGTGGCGCGTACGGCTGCGGTGTAGGATTCGGCGGACCAAACGGAAACGTGCAGTTCTCATCCTTCCGCGACCCCAAGCTCAAGGAAACCCTCGAGGTCTATCGTGGAACCGGCAAGTACGTCCGCGAATGCCAGATTGACGAAAAAGAGCTGAACCGCTTCGTCATCGGCACCTTCTCGGATTACGAAAGACCCCTCTCCGCGTCCGGCAAGGCTGACCGCTCCATGTCTGCCTACATGACCGGAACCACCTATGAGGACGTCCTCCGCGAAAGAGCCGAAATGCTTGACGTGACAATCGAGCAGTTCAAGTCCACCGCCGACCTCTTTGATAAAATCTGCGACCAGAATTGCGTCTGCGCTGTGGGCAACGAAACCAAGCTCAAGGAAAACTCCGACATGTTCGGCACCCTTCTGACAATCAACTGATGTAGAATAAATCAGGAATTTTCCCTCGGACTCCCGGGGATTTTTCCTTTATAGTAATCAGGAAGAAAACTCTCATCCCATAGCAAAAGATTAAATCTGATTAAGTTGATATTTTTTGTAAAAATCGCTTGACTTTTTGTAAATTTATGATAGAATATATTTGTCTCAAGCATAATAAGCAAATAAATATCGCCTGATTTAATTTCGGCGGGACCGCTTTTTCATAAAAATGGCTAAAATTTAGTTAATCCGGCTTCGTTAATTTGTCATATGAAACGTTTTTTGGAAAAATCTTTAATCAGTGATTATTAAAACGTTTAAAAAAGTTAAAAAATTATGCTTCAAAAGGCTTGACAATTCAACTTAATCGTGATAGAATATAGTCATCATATAGTTGAGTCGTTTGCTGTATGGTTTAACTATATCTCTTTAAAAATTTTTAAAGTTTCAAGAAGGAGTTTTCAAACATGAAGAAGATTCTCACAGCTATTCTCTCAGCAGCTCTTCTCTGCACAGCTGCAGTTGCAGTTTCTGCAGAAGGCTATCCGGCTTCCGGCACATCAATTCCCGAAGGATCCGTTCTCGTATACGGTGATCTCATTGGTCTTGAAGAAGGCTGGGGTGGAAACGCAGCAGCAGGACGTGACGCTGCATTTGACGGCGACACAAGCACATTCTTTGACCCGCTGGACATTGGCAACGGCTACTGCGGTATAGACGCAGGCAAGGAATTCATCCTCACAAAGATTGTTATCTGCCCCAGAGACGGACAGCTTGCTCGTTTCAACGGCGCTACAATCCAGGGTACAAACACACCTGACGATGAAGACAGCTGGACAGACATTTGGATGAGCGTTGAAGACGCAGCAGAATTCACCTACTACGAGATCGAACAGTCTGACTTTGACGAGAGCGGCGTAGGCTACCGTTACTTCCGTTACTACAACATCATCAGCCACGGTGACGTTGCAGAAGTTGAGCTTTACGGTTATCCTGTAGACGGCGACCTCACAAACATTAACGTTCCCGGAGAGGCTACAGAAGCTACAGAGGCTACAGAGGCTACAGAGGCTACGGAAGAGGTAGCTGAGACTACAACAGAAGCAACAGAGGAAGTAGTTGACGAAGCTCCCGAAGTTGAAGAAGCCGAAGTAGTTGACGAAGCTCCCGCTGAAACTGTTGAAACACCCGCCGCTGAAGCTCCCCAGACCTTCGACGCTGGTATCATCGCAGCAGTAGCAGCAGCAGTTTCCGCTATCGGTTACGCTGTTTCCAAGAAGAATAGATAAGTTTAAGCTTACATAATTCTTCACCCTTTTCAAACGACTAAAAAGAAGCCGGACGGTATTCCCGTTCGGTTTTTCTTTATGTAAAAATTTAAGCTTCACTTTGTTGTAATAAAGTTTTGATCGAACTTTTTCAAAAGTTCGTATAGATCAAGGGGACAAAGTCCCATTGTCGACTTCCGCAGAAGTCGAAATTCCCAATGACTTCTGAAAGAGCAAGCTCTTTCTAAAAGTTCATCTTTTTGCTTCTTTCGAATTTCGTCAGAAATTCGCTTCTCGCTAAAGGAGAAAAAGAAGAACTATATTTCTCGACAGTAAAAATTGGTGTTCAACTCATCTCAACGTGCGTTCAACAGCCTTGTGCCAGCCGTCCATCAGGGAAGCGCGTTTTTTCTCCCCAATTTCAGGCTCAAACACACGCTCAACCTCAGCGCACCGCCGCAATTCTTCCTTTGATTCCCAAAATCCAGCGTAAAGCCCCGCTAAATAAGCCGCACCAAGGGCAGTAGTCTCCCGTACCACCGGACGAATCACACGCTTGCCTAATACGTCCGCCTGAAACTGCATGAGTAAATCGTCCCGCACCGCACCGCCGTCCGCCTTCAGTATCGGAATAACCCCGCCCACATCCGACTCCATAGCCGAAATCAAATCCGCCGACTGGTACGCAATCGACTCCTCAGCCGCACGAATGATGTGCTCCCGCTTCGTCCCCCGGGTAATCCCCGTAATCGCCCCGCGGGCATACATGTCCCAGTACGGCGCACCAAGCCCGCAGAACGCCGGAACCAAATAAACCCCGCCGGAGTCAGCTACCTTGCCCGCATAATACTCCGCGTCACGGCTCTCGCTGAAAAAGCGCATCTCGTCCCGTAGCCACTGTATCACCGACCCGCCGCAGAACACGCTTCCCTCCAGGGCATACTTCACCCGCTCCCCTGCAGATTCCGCTGCAATTGTGGTAATAAGCCCACTTTTTGAGCGAATCAGATTCTCACCCGTGTTCATAAGGAGAAAACATCCCGTGCCGTAGGTGTTCTTCGCCTCGCCCGCGCCAAAGCAGCAATGCCCGAAAAGCGACGCCTGCTGATCCCCAGCCACACCGCAAATCGGAATCCTGCACCCGTTAACCTCCGCATACCCGAATAAATCCGATGATGGCTTCACCTCCGGCAGCATGGACATGGGCACGCCGAAAAGGGAACATAATCCCTTGTCCCACTCGAGGGTTTTAATGTTGTAAAGCATGGTGCGGGATGCGTTGGTCCTGTCCGTGAGATGCTTTCCCGTCAGCTTGTAAATCAGCCACGAGTCCACCGTCCCAAACGCCAGCTCGCCTTTTTCCGCTGCCTCCCGCGCACCGCCGACGTTGTCAAGAATCCACTTTATCTTGCCCGCCGAGAAATAAGCGTCCGGCACAAGCCCCGTACGGTCCGTGATGAACGCCTTTTCCTCCACCGTCAGGGAGTCAATCAGGGGCGCGCTTCTTCTGCACTGCCACACAATGGCGTTGTACACCGGCTGCCCAGTCCTTTTGTTCCAGACAATGGTGGTTTCCCGCTGGTTCGTGATGCCGATTGCCCCGATTTCTTCCGCAGAAATGCCGGATTTGGCAATAACTTCCATCATGCACCCGTAGTTCGTCGACCAGATGTCCGTGGGATTATGCTCGACCCAGCCCTCCCGTGGGTAAATCTGCGGAAATTCCCTTGACACGGAGGAGCAAATCTTCCCGTCATGCCCGAACAGCACCGCCCGGCTCGAGGTAGTACCTTGGTCGAGGGATAAAATATATTTCATCATAATAAAAATCCTTTAATATAAAATTTAATGTCAGTCAATCTTCACCGTGTTCATGCCGAACTTTTCCGCCGCCTCAAGCTCGTCCCCTCGGCAGGTGAGAATAATGTACTGCCCGTCAGATAGACTCCTCAGGCAGCTTGAGCTTCTCTCCGCGTCAATGTGGGCGAAGGCTTCGTCCAGTATGAGCGGCGACGACTCCGACGGGAAAACCTCACGGGACAGCGCAATGCGTAAACTTATGTAGACCAAATCCGCCGTTCCCCGGGAGAGAATGTCCGAGGTGAGAACACGGTTTCCTTCGGTCAGAGTGGGACTTAAAGTGGAATCAACAGAAAGCGTGCTTTTTCCCATGACGCTGCGCACCAGCTGAGCCGCACTTTCCGACAGCCGAAGCACCACCCCCGACCGCAGGGATTCGCCCGCTTCCTTGATGACCTTCACCGCAAGCTCGCAGGCGTCGTGCCGTAGAGTCAGCTCTTCGATTTTCTCGTCAATGGCGTTTATCATGGAACGGTATTCCTCCGGCGTGTGACTGAGCCGGCCAAGCTCCAGCAGCTTTTCTTCAAGGGCAGCTTTTCTTTTGAGGGCGGATTTCAAAGCGCTTCCCGTGAACTCCCGCTCCTTCGTCAGCTTTTTGATGTCCTCGGATGTCAGCTCGGCGGCGATTTTTCCTTCTTCCGTACCCATGACCCGTACAGCGTCGTCGACAGCCGCGTCAATGTCCACCCCCGCCGTCAAATCCTCGAGAGCTTCAAGTCGGCCCGTCAGCTTCTCCGACAAGGTAATCAGCTCTCCTCTCTTGCCACGCACTCCTTCCATCAAGGCACGCAGGGATGATATAGTGGAGTAAATGCTGTCCTCCCGCTCAAGTCCGGCTGACTGCGCAAGCTCTACGACGTATTTTTCAGCCGCGTCAAAGCGGATTTTGGCTTCGTCAATAGCCTCGAGCATACTCTGACGCGTACGGATTTCCCGACCGGTGCTGTCCGCCTGTGCGACCCTGTCACGGACCGTAGTCTCGAATTCTTCCGCTGATTCCGCGTCCCACTTGTCAAGAAGCTCATTGAGCCGTCCTTTTGACTTGATGCTCCGCGCCACGAAAATCACGCCCACCGTCATGAGAGCCGCCGTGAGAATCAGGGGTATGGTGTATACGTCAGTGTTAAAAATGTAGAGCAAAATAAACGCGCCCAAAGCCACAACGGAAGCCCCGAACATTGCAATCGCCACTGCATTTTTCGACTTCACGTCAGCTTCAAGTTCAGCGCAGGCCGCAATGTCATCCTCAGCTTCACCGGGAAGTCCGTCTTCGTTCCCGTCCGATTCTTCAAAGTCGGAGTATTCCTCGTCGTATGAGAGAATCAGCTCGTCGTATTCCCGTATGTCGCGCTCAAACCGGTCAAGGGATTCGGATGCGGCACTTCCGAGAGGGGACGAGTCAATTTTGTCAATCTGCTTTTTCACCGCGTCAAGCTTGCCCTCAGCCTGATTCAAGGCGTCAATCCGCTGCTTCACTACAATTTTGTCGAGGGAAGAGAAAATCTCGTTGTACCGGCTTCCTGCTTCCTCGAGGGCCGCGATTCTCTTTTTTATATCGTCAAGGGAAGTGCCGACGGACAAAATCTCAGCCGCTTTTTCTTCTGACGAGGACAGCTCAGCCGCAAGGGACGCGCGTTTTTCCCGCAGTGAGCCGATTTCGCCGCCGCTTCCGTTTTTGTGGCACAGCTCCCGCCGCATGGAGTCCAGCTTTTTCAGGCTCCGCTTCACGTCAATGTCCTCGTCCCCGCTTGCGAGAATGTTCTCCGCCGCCGTCTGGGAAGCGTTCTTGCCGATGACCCCATCGAGACGGCTGACCTCAGGCTTGATTACGCCGGACTGACTTATGAAGCATGTGCTGACAAAGGCCTCCTCGGGAACGCCGAAGAAATACTCCCCCGGATTCTGGCCGGAAACCACGTCCCCTGTAGCCTGATTCACAATGCGGATTTTCTCCCGGGCAGGGGAGTTGTCCGAGAGCACAAGGTTCCGCTCAAGACGGTACGCCTGACCACCCGACGTCTCCGCGATAATGAACCCTGAGGCCTGCATGGTGTCCCGATTCACGTACTTCTGCCGCTCCGAGACCCCGTCACCGGCTTTGGTCGCCTTTGAGGACAGCCCATAGAATATGAACTTGATAAACATGGCTGCCGAGGTCTTGCCCGATTCGTTGGAGCCGAAAATAACGTTCACGCCGGAGTTCAGCGCGATGTCCCGGTTTTTCAGTCCCCCGAAGGATACTATATGTAAGGAATTAATAATCATTATGCTACCATACTTTCGCTAATACTGTTCAATCAAACAAACCGGACGTCACAGCGGGATTTCACCCGACAGAGCCGAAAAAGCGTACCTCAAGGCTCTCTCTGCCAACTCCCGCTCCCGCTCGTCTGAGGAGTTCAGCATGGGCAGAAGCGTCCGGTAAACCTCACCACGCAGTGATAAATCGTGCTCGAGAAGGGATGTGTTCAGCTCAGGCTTAGTTCCGTCCTCGATTTTCAGCAAAAACAGCCCGCAGGGGTCACTCGAAAGCTCCTCCGTGTCAAGCAAAAGCTCCGCAGGCAGGAATCCCCTGAGCTTCAGCGACAACAGCGCGTCTTCCCCGAGATGGGACTTCTGCACAAAAGAGCGGATTTTCTCCTTCACGTCAGCCGAACTTTCGCATCCGGTAACGTCCACCACGCCGCGCTCATACCGCCGCTTCGAGAACCGCACCCGCTTTATGGTGATGTCCGAGTCAGTCCCCCTTTTGTTTATCTCTACAATGCACGCGCCCTTGGGACCGCACTCGTCAAAGGATCTCCCCTCGAGGCATCCCGGATAGCACCAGCGGCCGTCGTGTCCTGTTTCCGGCGGGTTGTGGATGTGCCCGAGAGCTGAATAATCCGCGCCGAATGAGTCAAGCATATCAGGTGTGGTGGGGCATATGTTCAATTTGGAAGAAACCATATCGCAGTGTGCAAGAAGCAGGTTCACACGGGACTTATCTTCCACGCACAGCCCGTCAATGGGGGAGGATTCCATGGTTTTTTCATTGAACCCGTAGCCGTAAACCGTGACCCCCAGCCCGTCGATGTCGTAGGACTCAACCTCGGGGGAAGCGAAAATTCTCACGTTGTCCGGGAAAATATCCTTGGTCCATACGCTTTTAGGGACAGCCGGATCGTGGTTGCCGGCGGCGATGAACACGGGATTTTTGTAGTTTTCAAACTCACGGCACAGCAGGGAAATTGTCTCCCGGGTCACGTATTCCCCGTCAAAGAGGTCGCCGGAGATGAGAAGCATGTCGGTGTTGTTCATTTTCGCGTAGGTCATCATGGATGTAAAAGCGGACCTCAGCTCAGCCCGCCGGATTTCCGCCTGACGCGAACCCAATGAGGAAAAAGGACTGTCCAGATGTACATCCGCTGTGTGCATTATTTTAATCATAATTTTGTACCATATATAATTCTGTTTATTACGCGGGAACTCATGAAAAAATCGTGTGCTGTCCCCCCAGCCTTGACTGAAGAAAAGCCGTATATGCCCGCGAAGCTCCCACTATATTATAGCATACTTTTCAGCCTGATTCAATGAATATTAATTTAAATCGAAGAGAAGTTTGTTTTTTTCTCTTGAATTTTATGGCGGTAAATGGTATAATACAATAGAATAATTATATATGTGAAAAACCGGGGAGGCGGAGACGTGAAACGCTCAAACAGAAGCAAAATCAGCATCTTTTTAGCCGCGGCTTTGTGTGCGTCCCTTACGTCCTGCCTTGGAATTGAACTGCGGGACGCTGACGGCATAAGACTCCCGTCGTACCAAAGCACAGCCGAGCCGGAGTCTGACAAACCCGCACCTGCGGCATCCCCTGAGACCGATAACATCCCTGCAAATCCCCCGCTTGAGCCGGAACTGCCTGACGAACCCGTTGAGACGGCTGAAATGAACGACCCATTTGCGAACGTTAACATCACCTTCACGGCCTGCGGGGACAACCTGATTCATCCGAACATATATATCGACGCGTCATACCGGGGTACGGCTGAGAAGGAGTACGACTTTCTGCCAATGTACGAAAACGTGGCCGACTTCATTTCCTCCGCTGACATTGCCTTCATAAATCAGGAGACGGTCATGGCTGGGGCTGAATACGGCTATTCGGGCTACCCATGCTTCAACGCACCCCGTCAGCTGGGACTGGACATGGTTGACATAGGCTTTGACGTGGTAAATATTGCCAACAATCACATGCTCGACATGGGCGCGGCAGGACTTGAGGACACCATAGAATTCTGGAAAGAACAGCCCGTCACCCTTCTTGGGGGATACCTCAACTATGACGACGCACACACGGTCAGAACACTTGAAAAGGATGGCGTGATAATCGCGTTTCTGTCCTACACTCTTTCCACCAACGGAATCGTAAAAAGCGCGTCTTCCGAGGTTGAAATCCCGTACATCGACGACGGGACAATCCTTGCCGACATGGAAAAAGCGCGGGAAATCGGCGATATTTTAATCGTCTCCATGCACTGGGGCGAGGAAAACACGCAGACTCCCACCGCTGAGCAGAAGCGCCTTGCTGGACTGATAGCCAATGCCGGAGCCGACGTGATTCTCGGACACCACTCACACACGGTTCAGCCAATCGAGTGGATCGAGCGTGAGGACGGCGGGCGGACACTCTGCATCTACTCTCTTGGAAATTTTGTTGAAGGAATGGAGCTCCCCGTGAATCAGGTTGGCGGCTTTCTCTCCTTTACAATCCGCGGCAACGGAGAGGGCGGACTTGAGATAGCGGAGCCGTACTTCACCCCAACGGTATTCTACTACGGCATGGATTGGTACAACACCAAGCTGTACTTTCTGAAGGACTACACCCCTGACATAGCTGCGTCCCATGGAGTCGCAATATCGGGCTACACCCTGACGGTCGAGCAGGCGAGGGGCTTCATTGAAGGGGTAATCGACGAGGAATTTTTGAAAGATTGAAACCAACTGAAAGGTATATAAATGGCAAAATACAGAAAAAACAGAGTCGACGCTTCCTTTACCGAAGAGGTGGCGCAGATTTTACGTGAAATAAAGGACCCACGGGTCAGCGGCGTGATGATAACGGTCATGAAGTCCGACGTCTCAGCTGACTTAAAGTTCGCAAAAGTTTACTATTCGGTGCTGGGAGAGTGTGACGATAAAGAACTGTCAAAAGGACTCAAATCCGCCGCCCCATTCATCCGCTCACAGATTGCACAGAGACTGAATCTGCGGATCACCCCCGAGATAACCTTTGTGCGGGACGAGGGAGTAAAGCACGGGGCTGAAATCGAGCGGATTCTCAAGGGACTCCGGCTTGAGATGGAGGAGTTCGAGAAGCGTGAGAGGGAACAGCTTGAATCACAAACCGACGAAGAGGTGAGCGGGAATGAATAACTTCTACACCGACGAGGAATTGCTCACAATAGATGAGACTCCCGTTGAACACGAAACGGCGGACCTCGACGAGGTTGTCAGCATTATAAAGTCCGCTGAAAACACCCTGATTCTCACACATGTGAATCCGGACGGGGACTGCGTCGGCTCGGCTTACGCACTTCTGGCAATAATCGAAGCCATGGGGAAGCGCGCTATGGTGGCATGTCCGTCAGCCTTCCCGAAAAGACTGCGCTTCCTCACCCATCCCACATGGGAAGACGAGAGCGACCCGGACTCCCCTGTTCCCTCGCTCTTCACACCGGAGGAAGATAATCCGGACTCCCTCGGGCAGTTTGACAGGATAATCTCAGTTGACGTGGCGTCTCCAATGCAGCTGGGTGACAACGGGTTTCTGATTCCAAAAATTGATTTAATGATTGACCATCACGGCACAGGTGAACCGTTTGCGAAAAACTACGTCGACCCCACGGCCTCGGCTTCCGGCGAAATAGTGTACGAAATCTACCGCAGACTCCGTGACGACGGACTTTCCCCCGTTTCCGAAGCCGCACGAAGAATGTACGCCGCAATAGTCTCCGACACGGGCAGCTTCAAGTTTTCCAACACCACAAAGAAAACCCACCTTGTCGCGGCGGAGCTGGTGGAGGAAATCAACGCGGCGGATGACGGCGGGGCTGACAGTGCGGAGGTCTGCCGCTCACTCTTCGGACAACGCACGCTGAAAGAACTGACCGCCCAGATGATCGCCATCCAGAACCTGCGCTTCTACGAGGACGGACGGCTGGGTGCTGTAATGTTCACGCAGGATATTCTCACGGGTGCGGGACTTGACGAGAGCGAAATCGGCAACGTTGTGGATACTCCCCGTGGAGTTGAAGGGGTGCTGGTTGGAATCTCCCTGAAGCAGTCCTCAGCCGATCCCACCCAGTTCAAGGTTTCATCAAGAGCCAACGCGGAAATCGACTGTGCGGCGGTATGCGCTTCTTTCGGAGGCGGCGGTCACATAAGGGCTGCAGGATGCACGATTACGGCAGATTCTCCCGAGGAAGCTCTTGAGATTATGAGCGAAGCCTTCGGTAAAGCCATACGAGAGTACAAAAAGTAATTTAAAGGTAATAAATCTTGAATAACACACAATCGGCATCAGAAAATCTTCCCGAAACCGCTGTCCCCCAGTCTGAATCCGCGGGCGGCACTGCTCAGAAAAAGTCAAAATACAACCCGGCTCCCGTTTCGGGGATTATCGTAATCAACAAGCACGAGGGCGTGACGTCCCACAACATCATTTCAGCCTGCCGACGGCTCTACAACACCCGCCAGATAGGCCACACCGGAACCCTCGACCCAATGGCGACGGGCGTGCTTCCTGTGCTCATCGGACGTGCGGTAAAGGCCTCCGACTACATTATGGCCAACGACAAGGTCTACACAGCCGAACTTAAGCTGGGTCTCACCACCGACACCGAGGACATAACCGGCGAGGTAATCTCAAGATCGTGCGAAATTCCGGTGGAAGATGAAGTAAAAAAAGTCTGCGCCGCGTTTGTCGGAAAGATAATGCAGACCCCTCCCATGTATTCCGCCATAAAGGTGGGCGGACGAAAGCTCTGCGACATTGCACGTGAGGGCGGGGAAGTTGAACGAAAGCCGCGGGAGGTGGAAATATACTCCATCGAGTCTGGCCGTATTGCCGCCGATACATACAGGCTGCGGGTTCACTGCTCCAAAGGGACGTATATCCGGACCCTCTGCGCCGACATCGGCCGGAAACTGAACTGCGGCGGGGTCATGAGTTCCCTTGTACGCGAGAAAAGCGGGTGCTATTCCATTGACAACGCGGTGACAATTGCCGAGCTTGAAGCAATGCCCTATGAACAGCGGCTCCTGCTTCCCGAACCCGTCGAGAGCTTGTTCATGGATTTGAAGTCCGTCAGCCTCCCCGACTACTACACCAAGCTTATCCGAAGCGGGGCTGATATTTTCCAGAAAAAGGTAAAAGTCTCAGTGGCCGACGGGGAGCGTGTGAGACTGTACAGCCGGGGGGAATTCATTGCTCTCGGTGTGGGAATGACGGTTGATGACACGCCCGTTATCCGTCAGGAGAAGATATTCGTCCTGTAATACTAAGGCACCACCACACAAACCACGGCTTCGACTTGAGGACACATCTGCACCGCATCTTTCCCGCCATGCTTCACAAATACACCTTGATTTATAGTATAGACCTGCGGTGTATTTGCATTGCCTGACGAAAAATCTACGGCACATCTGCATCCTCAAAACTGTGTGGTGTCGCCTAAAAATGCAAATAAAATTCCACGACGGAATCGGGCCGAAAAAATGTAAAAAAAGACGAAAACCGCCATCAGTCCGTTGAATAGGTTAAATAATTGTAAATAATTTTATTAAAACACCGATAAATGCGCATATTGTGCTATAATAATAAAATCCGGTAGAATGTTTAAACTGTATACAAATCGTATATAGGCACATAAGGGAAAGTTGCACTGCGTAAAAAAATGAAAATTACGGAATATTTTGATAAAAGCTATCTTTCGAAGTGGTTTTTGTCGGTGCTGTCGGGTATTCTGGCGCTGGGAATCATAGTCTACGCGGGCTACCACATATACTCCCAGTTTGCCCCTGATCTGGAGCTGATTGACGCCACTCCCACCACCGTCACTGAGATGATAAGCGCCGACGGCTACATTTTCCGGGACGAATACCCCTACTACGTCGACGGAAACGGCGGAAGCATAGTTCCTGCAATCCACGACGGCGGACGTGTTTACCTTGGAGCAAAGCTGTGCGACGTGTACGCCAACTCGTCCCCCGACATCGAGAGCCGCCTCTCTGAAATTGACGAGCAGATTGCGCTCCTCGAGGGAAACAGCAGTTCCACTTCAAACCGCTCGGTTCAGTCCTCAGCCGGAGTGGAGAGCGAGATTTACGAAAACATCTTCACAATCCGCTCACACTGTGCCGATGGAAACTACTCCGACGCCCTGTCAATGCGCACGACCCTGCTGGTGAACATAAACAAACGCTCAATCCTCTCGGGGGAAGTGGACTATTCCACCCAGATCTCCCGTCTTGAAGCTGAAAAATCATCCCTCAAGGCACAGCTTGGGAATTTGCTGAACACCCTGTATTCCTCCACCACCGGCTACTATTTCTCGGAATACGACGGCTACGGCGAGACTTTCTCCTCGTCAAAAATCGACAGCCTGACCTATGAGGAATTTGTGGATCTGACTTCCAGCGAAGCCGAATCCACCCCTGCCGGAAAGCTCTGCGCGGGAGCCATAGTCAAGGATTTCCGCTGGTACGTGGCCTGCGAAATGGACAAATCCGAAGCCGTGTCCCTGTCCGATCTGTACTCGAGCAGCCTGCTGTTCACCTACAGCGATGTCACCCTCGAGGGAATGCTCTACAGAGTTATACCCCAGACTCCCGGAGACAGAGCCGTGGCGGTGTTCCTCATCGAGACCATGCCAAGCGGATTTGACTACACCCGTATGCAGCCCGTGAGAATTTCCGCCTCCGAATACAACGGCTACGAAATCCCCGCTGAGGCTGTGCGTGTGGTCGACGGCTTCCAAGGGGTCTACGTCCTCGACGAGGTTACTGTGGAGTTCCGTCGGATAAACATAATCTACCAGAAGGACGGCGTGGTGATCTGCACCGGCAAGGAAAGCGTAATCACAGCCGAGCCGGACATGGAGGAGACTGACGAAAAATCCACACTCGAAGACCAGTACTACCCGTGGATAGAGCAGAACGACGTGGTGATAGTAAGCGGACGTGAGCTTTACAGCGGCAAGACCATAAGCTGAATTGTTGATAATCGGAAAAAATACACACTATATAAGGCGATATTATGACAGAAAGAGAGAACGAGCTGCGGGACAATTACCTCTCCGTGCTCGAAAAAATAGAAAACGCGAGAGCCAGACGGGGCGGGGATAAGCCCGTGACCCTTCTCGCCGCCTCGAAAATGAACCCTGCCGAGGATATCTGCTTCCTCGCTGAAAACTGCGGACTGAAGCTCTGCGGAGAAAACACAGCTAAGGAGTTCAGCGAAAAGTACGATTCCGTCAGGCGAAGCGGGGCTGAAATGGACTTTATCGGGCATTTACAGACCAACAAGGTCAGACTGGTTGTGGGGCGGGCAAGACTCATCCACTCCCTCGAATCCATGCACCTCGCGGAGAAAATCAACTCCCGGGCGGAAAAGCTTGGCATAGTCCAGCCGGTGCTGGTGGAGGTCAACGTCGGAGAAGAAAAAAGCAAAACCGGAGTTCTTCCCGAAATGGTTGAGGAATTTCTCATCCGACTCGCGCCTTTTTCCCATATAGAAGTGCGTGGAATGATGACAATGGCTCCGAAATGTGAGGAAAAAGAAGAATTCCGCAAATATTTTCGCGAATCTTCACGAATTTTCATTGACATTTTCACAAAAAAATCGCATAATATAAGAGAGCCTCTTCTGTCAATGGGAATGAGCGACAGTTTTGAGACGGCAATCGAGGAAGGCGCGGATATCGTTCGCGTGGGAAGCCGGATTTTCGGCACAAGAAACTATAGTAAATAAGAATTCTCCCGTCCGCCGTACTGCGTACCATAGTGTAACTGCGGCACTGCAACTACATAAATAAAACGGACGGTTAGAATATAAATTTTACCCCTTTGTTTAAATTAAAGCAAGTAAAAAAAATCTGCCGCAGGGCAGAATGGAGGATTTATAATGGGACTTATGGATCGAATCAAAAAAGTAACCGGAACTAACGACGGCTATGACGACAGCTACGACGACGATTACTATGATGGATTTGACAATTACGAAGACGAAGGCGGAGAAGACGCGGACTCTCAGTATGTTCCCCCGTCAAACAACGACGCAGGACCTATCGGCGGCAGCTCCATGGGAAGCGTAAACTTCTCCGGATCAAATATAAAGATGCAGGTTGTTCAGCCCCAGTCATACGACAGCGACACCACATCCCAGATTGCAAATCACCTTCTCAATAAGTGTACCGTTTTCCTTAATCTGGAAAAAACCAACAAGGAGACGTCCCGTCGTCTTATCGACTTCCTCACCGGAGTGGCTTATTCCATTGGCGGAGATATAAAGAAAATCGCCACCAACGCCTATGTCATCGCTCCCGCAAACGTTGACGTGGAAAATTCCAAGATCAGAAACTCAGCATCCCGCCGCGCACCGGAACCTGAAAAGAAGGAAGAGGGCGGCGACGACTTCGGTGACTTCAATTGACAAACAAGCCCACTGAATGGACAAAAATAGAACTTGATGAGAATCCTTGTCAGGTGTTGTTTTTGTACCCAAAATCACTTTTTCACTTCTTTTTCCGGTAAAATCCGGCTTCGAGCTATGCCTGAATCTGGTATAGCTTCGGTTTTTTAGAGAAAGGAAGGGCGAAAAGCAGAACAGCGGGCGCACATTCATTTATCTGGAGTAAACCTAATGTATACAATTTTGTATATTCTCACGTCGACAATCCGTTTCGTCATAGTGGTAATCGAATTCCTCATGCTGGGACGCGCGATTCTCAGCTGGATCCCGATGGACGACGACAACCCCATCGAGAACTTCCTCTACACCGTGACAGAGCCTGTGATTATGCCGGTTCGCGCAGTTATCGACTACTTCGGCTGGTTCCAGTCCATGCCAATCGACATGTCGTTCTTCATCACATTCATACTTTTGTCGATAATTGAAATGCTGCTGTAAATCAATCAGGCTGAATTCATAACTGTTTTATAATGAAAAACGATAGCTTTACCATTGACAGAGCCGCCGACAAAATGCGTGAGTCCGACTACGCCGTTTCCGTGACCGACTTCATGACGCCGACGGAAACTTTCAATGCCAATGCCATGCTGATTCGGGAGTTCGGCGTCTCCGGGGCAAACCGGTGCTTCTTTTGGGGCGGGGCCGTTGGATGCGAAAGACGTGCTGCGGTGTTCCTGCCTGAGTGGTACATGCCCGAGGACTGCCCAAGCCACTCCATGCCCCTTGACGAGAGCCGGACATCAGCCTTTGCCGCTTACCTCGAGGAAAATACGGCGGTACTCGACGAGATTCCCATCCGGTGCATAAAAATCACAGGAAGCGGGTTCAAAAGCCTGACCCACCGGGACTTCCTCGGCAGCATACTGTCACTTGGAATCGACCGCTCAGTCGTTGGCGACATCTCCCCAATTTCGGAATCCGAGGCGCTGGTCTTTGTCAGCAGCAGAATCGCGGACTTTATTCTCACGGAGCTGCATATAATCGGCCGTGACGGGGTGAAGTGCGCCGAGCACCATGGTTCACCCACATTTGTACTTCCGCGGTATTACGAGAGAACAGTTGTCACCGTGTCGTCTCCACGAATTGACGGAATCGTCAAAGCAATAACCGGAAAATCCCGTGAATCCGCGGCAGAGATGGTCAGAGCCGGACTGGTTGAGCTGTCCTATCGTCAGGCTGACGACGTGTCGGATGAAGTAAAAGAAGGCGACATTGTGTCAGTGCGCGGATTCGGCAAATATCTCGTAGGCGCGGCTAAAGGAGAAACTAGAAGCGGCCGGATGAAGATTGAGATATTGAAATATATTTGAGGTAATATTAATTTCAATTCACATAACCAAATTTAATCAAAGAAGGGAGCAAAACCGCCGGGAGATTCATCCAAGCGGTTGATATGTATGGCAAGGGATTTCAGAAACAAAACCTTTCAGAAGACACTGCGCGGTTATGCCCCTGACGAGGTAAACGAATACATCGCTTACGTCAACGACGAGTATCGGAAGCTGGAAAAACGCTTCTCAGCCGCCGTGAAAAAGATAGACGAGCTGACAAAGAAATCGTCGGCAGGTTCCGCGGAAGATGAGCCGGATTCAGCCGCTGAAAGTGAAAAAATTCTCGCAGAAGCCGCCGCCAAAGCCGAAGCCATAATCAAAGCCGCCGAGGAAGAAGCGGAGCAGGTCAGGGCTGAAGCAAAATCAATCCGTGACTCCGCTGACGAGTACAGAAAATGCGAAAAGCGTAAAGCCGACGAGTACACCGCCGCTGCTGTCGAAGCCCGAAAAAAAGCTCTAGCAATATGCGAAAGCGTCGTTCAGTTCAAGGACGAACTTTTCTCCGAATACAGCAGCCACGTCGAGCAGCTTGAGACCATAGCCGCCGAAGCCGATGACTTTTCACGCAGAATCGAAGAAGGCGCGGACCACCACACTGAACCCGCTGAACCGCAGAAGAATCCGCCTCGCAAAGGCATATCCTCACTGGCCGAGAGTCTGATTACCGCAAGCAGCAACATAGCCGCCGGAAAAATCCCGGACTCCGACCTGCCGGACGAACCGGATGAGCCGGAAGAGCCTGACAATCTCGAGGAAGCCGAAGCCGTTTCACAGAAGGAAGACCTCTACATAGACCTTGAAGAAGAGTTTGACGACCAGCTTGAGCAGCTTGAGCCGGAAGAACCTATTGAAAACGAAGAGCCGGAGCCGGATTCGCATGAGCCGGATGACGAACAGGTAAAAGCGCAAGAGCCGGCGGACTCACCTGATGCGGAGGCTGACAATCCGCCCAAGCCAACCGAACCTGCTGTGGAGATGGAGGAGACGGACGAGGACCAGATCCGCAAGGCACAGCTCGACCGCTTTTTCGGCATACTCAACGACGACGACCTTGCCCCCGATTCACCGGATTCAAACGAACCGGATTCCTCCGCCGCACCCGAGGCTGACTCCCCTGTCGGAAATGACGACGACGCGGCTGTCATAGATGAGTTTATAAACGGCGTTCTCTCCGGAGACGAGAGCGTGACCCGTGAACTTGATTTAGGCGAGCTGATACGGCTGAACCGCACCCCTGACGAGCAGCAGAAGCAGCCTGAGCAGATGCGGAAAAACAGCGACATCGAGGACTTCAACGAGGGCGAATTCGACGCCGACTACATTGACGTGGACTCCATCATTAGCCACGGTGTGGTGAAAAAGGACCTGTCATTGACCGACGAGTTCGATATCGTCTTCTCCGACAAAAATTCAAAGAAGAGCGTTGACGAAATCCGCCGTCAGCCCACCATAACTCCCCGGGCGCCAACGAAAAATCCCAAGAAAATAATCAAGAAACACACCGACTGACGTACCGGTGTACTGACGTGCTGAATAAATAAAATCCATGCCGCAGGACGGTGATAAGGAAACAATGATAATATATATTCTGATTATATTAATATGCATATTAATTGACCAAATCACAAAATACCTTGCCGCGGCAAATCTTACAGTAACCAAAACCGTGCCGCTCATCAAAAACGTTCTCCACCTGACTTACGTGGAAAACCGTGGAGCAGCCTTCGGAATACTTGCGGATCACCGCTGGGTCTTCATGCTTCTCTCAACCGTTGGAATCATGGTGGTTTTCGCCTATATGGTTTGGTCAAGCCGGAAGCATACCGCCAAATGTCTCACCCAAGTCTCACTTGCCCTGATTGTAGGCGGCGGAATCGGAAACATGATTGACAGAATCGCCCGCGGCTACGTCATAGACTTCATAGACTGCCGGTTCATCGACTTCTACGTCTTCAACGGCGCGGATTCCTTCGTCTGCGTGGGATGCGTACTGTTCATTCTGGCCATGATTCTGGAAGAAGCAAAGCTGAAAAAGCAAAATAAGACTCCGAAAAAGACGGATTCAGACGGCGGTGAAAGTAAATGAATGAGGACAATTGCGAAACTTTAAACTTCACCGCTGAGAAAGAGTCCGACGGGGTCCGCCTTGACGCGTATCTGGGGGAAAAGTGCGCCCTGTCCCGCTCATATATCCAGAAGCTCATAGAGGACGGCGCGGTCACGGTGAACGGAAGTGCGAACGTCAGGAAAAACCGCCGTCTGACCGCCGGAGATGAAATTTCCCTGACCGTTCCGGAAACCGAGGACTGCACGGTCGAACCCGAGGACATCCCCCTTGACATAAAATACGAGGACGAGGACATCATTGTTGTAAACAAACCCGTCGGAATGGTGGTTCATCCATCACCCGGACACCAGAGCGGCACCCTCGTCAACGCGTTGATGTTCCACTGCAAGGGATCTCTGTCGGGAATCGGAGGCGTAAACCGTCCGGGAATCGTCCACCGCATAGACCGTGACACCAGCGGACTTATCTGCGCAGCAAAAAACGACGCTGCCCACCTCTCCCTCACGTCCCAGCTGGAAGACCACTCCATGCACCGGGAGTACCGCATGATCGTCACGGGGAACCTAAAGGAAGACTCCGGCAGAATCGAAGCCCCCATCGGCAGGCATCCTGTGGACCGGACGAAAATGGCAGTAGTGAAGCCGAACTTGGGCAGGTATGCCGCGACAAACTGGAAAGTACTGGAAAGATTTACAGGATTTACCTACGCCGAAGCGGTTCTCGAGACCGGACGGACCCACCAGATTCGCGTACACATGTCGTACATCGGCCACCCCCTCATGGGAGACGAAACCTACGGCGGGAACCGGACGAAATTCGAGCGTCAGAACGAGGCGTTAATCGACGGACAGATGCTCCACGCCACTGCATTGATTCTGACTCACCCGCGAACCGGCGAGAAGATGCGGTTTAGCTCGGATCTGCCGGATAATTTCACACAAATTCTCGATAAACTAAAAAAAATCACCGGCTGATAAACGAAACCAACCGGTTTTTTTATTTACTTTTAAGAAAAATCGTAATCAAAAGGAAAATTACAATGGAAAGAATCATAAAATCAATCGAGCTGCGATACCTCATTCCTTCGCTGGAACTGGCGGAGGACGTTTTCGCGAAGTGGCGCAATCCCAACGACGGGAAGGTCGTGCGGGGGCTGGTTGAGGAAATCCGCTCAAAGAAGTACTACATTCCCGAACTGGACTTGGTAATGGTGAACGAAAATGACGAGGTAATCGGGTACGCCCTGTTCTCACGCTTCCACATCGAGGGACGGTACGAGGACGAACTGCTCATGCTGACCCCGGTTGCGGTGAAAACCGAGCTTCAGCGGCAGCATATTTCAAAGGAGCTGCTGGAGTACGGCTTTGTTAAGGCTGAGAAAATGGGCTTTACTGCCGTTTTGGTTGAGGGTAACCCGTCGAACTACAACCCGCGGGGATTTGAGCCGTGTTATCTTCACAACATCACCCCATGCGAACAAATCCATCTCCCCCGTCCGGAGTGCCTGATGATTAAAGAGCTTGTCCCTGGTGCGCTTGAGAAAATCCACGGAGTCGTCGACTATTCCTTCTATGACTCCCTCATGGAATAAAAAATCAACGTGGAAAACGTGAAAAAATCAGGTAAGCATCCGTCAAAACAACAAAAAATAACGCTGACTCACTTGAGAAACAGCGTTTTTTTATTTTTACTTTTCGTCGTCAAGCAGGATTTCTTCCCAAAGCTTCTCGTAGTACGTCCGGATTTCCGGGTCAATGTCGTGGAAGTACTGGGTCTTCATCTCAGCTAAATTTTCAGGATACAAAATTTCGTCTCCGTAGAAGCTGTAGTCCGGATTTGAGGAAACCGCGGTGTTCGGCGAGGTGTAACAGATGTATTCCGCGTTAGCCAGAGCCACCTCAGGCTCCATTAGGAAGTTGATGTACATCATAGCGGCCTTGTAGTTTGAGGCGCTTGTGGGAACGCACACCGAGTCCACAAAGATGTTTGTGCCTTCCTTGGGGTAAACAAAGCCGAGGTCGGGATTGTTTTCAAGCATGGTGTAGTAGTCGCCGGCGTAGTATGGTGCGATTGCGGCGTTTCCACCTTCCATTATGTTGTAAACCTCATCCATAACCCGCCTCTGGAGTACCTTGTTCTGCTCCTTCAAAAGAGCCGCCGCAGCGTCCCAGTCAGCCTTGTCCGTTGTGTTTACGTCCTGCCCGAGAAGATACTGTGCGATACCGAAAGCGTCACGTGGATTGTTGAAGGTGAGGATGTTGTCGGCATATTTTTCGTCCCACATGATGGACCAGCTGTCGGGTGTTCCTTCTACCATTGTCTTGTTGTAAATCAGTCCAACCAGACCGCAGCTGTAGGGAACGCTGTACTCGTTGTTCGGGTCAAAGAAGAGATTTTTGTACTGTTCATCAATCAAATCGTAGTTCGTCAGCATGGAGAAGTCAAGCTTCTGCACCATGTCTTCGCTGATGAGCCGCTCAACCATGTAGTCCGAGGGGATTATGATGTCATAGGACACGGCGCCGGACTTGAGCTTGCCGTACATGGCCTCGTTGGATTCGTAGTTCATGTAGTTGACCTTGATTCCCGTAAGGTTCTCGAAAGCCTTGTTCACGTCGAAGGAGCCTTCACTTCCGTCGGAGATGTACACGCCCCAGTTGAATACGTTCAGCGTGGTTCCTTCGAGGTCCCGGGTGTAGGTTGCGCGGGGATTTTCAAGAGTGGATTCGGAGGAACCGGAGCAGGAGGTCAGTGAAAGCGCACCCGCACCGACAACAAGAGCAGCAAGTGCCATGCTTATGATTTTTGTGATTTTCAATTTTGTATCTCCTTTTAAGATGGATTTGTTGATTTTCTATAGTTTATTCCAAATTTTTTGCGGATTATGCCGGTTACTTCGTCTGTTCCCGCTTCTTTGCAGCCTTGATGGAGCCGATGTTTACCACAAGAAGCAGCACGAGAACCGTCACGAAAATTATGGTGGACAGAGCGTACATGTCAGGCTTCACCGTCTTTTTCGTCATGCTGAAAATGAGAAGGGGCAGGGTCTGGTAGCTTGAGCCGGTTGTGTAGTAGCTGATTACAAAGTCGTCGAGAGACAGGGTGAACGCCATGAGAAGTCCCGACGTGACCCCGGGCATAATAGCGGGAAGAATCACCCGGAAAAACGCCTGAACCGGAGTACTGCCGAGGTCCTGCGCCGCCTCAGCCAAATGCGGGTCGGTCTGATTCAGCTTGGGCAGGACGTTGAGGATGACGTAGGGCAGGTTGAAGGTCACGTGAGCTATGAGCAGGGTCACAAAGGAAAGTGAGTTTGACACGCCCAGAAGCCGTCCCACGAATACGAACAGCAGCATCAGCGACACGCCTGTTACAATGTCCGGGTTCATCATAGGAATGTTCGTCACCATGTCAAGTATAGTCTTCCACCACTTTTTGCGCAGGTAGTAGATGTAAACCGCCGCCGCCGTGCCGATGACCGTCGCAATCACTGCCGAAAGAACAGCCAAAACCAGCGTATTTTTCAGAGCCGTCATTGTGGTGCTTGAGGAAAACAGTTCGCGGTACCATTTCAGTGAAAATCCCGCGAAAACCGACGTACTCCGCGACGAGTTGAAGGAGAAAAAAACCATGATGAGAAGGGGAGCGTACAGCAGGACGTATATCAGACCTATGAAAATGTTTCCGATTGATTTTTTCATAACACCTTACCCTCAAATCAAACTATTATATTCTCGTCCGAGTCGCCGGCGAACTTCTTCATCAGAGCCATACTGATTAGAATCAGCACCATAAGCACCAGCGACAGAGCCGCGCCTAAGTTGTAGTTGTACAGCGACTGGATCTGCTTCTCGATAGCGTCTCCTACAAGCATGATTTTACCGCCTAACTTCTGCGAAATGTAGAACGTGCTCACAGAGGGAACGAAAACCATGGTGAATCCCGACACCACACCGGGCATTGACAGGGGAAGTATAATCCTCCGAAGCTTTGACATGCCGTTGGAGCCTAAATCCTCAGCCGCCTCGAGAGTGCTTGAGTCAATCTTCGCCATAACGGAGTAAATCGGCAGAATCATGTAGGGTATGTAGTTGTAAATCATGCCTAAAATCACAGCTCCCGGAGTTCCGATAAGCTTCAGCGGCCCGATTCCGAACAGTCCGAGAAAGTTGTTGATGATACCGTTGCGCTCAAGAATGTTCATCCACGAGTAGGTGCGGATTAAAAGGTTCATCCACATGGGAAGCATTACCAGCATCATCATAATTGACTGGGTGTGCTCTTTCTTCCGGCTCATGAGGTAGGCGAAAGGGTAGGATATGAGCAGGGTGATTACGGTTGCGATAAAGGAATATTCTATGGAAATCCAGAAGACTTCCTTGTAGTCGGCCAAATCTTTGATGTTTTCAAGTGTAAAATTGCCCGACGAGTCCGTGAAGGAGTAGTAAACCACGATAATCAGCGGAACAACGATAAATATTGCAGCCCAGAGTATGTAAGGTGCGCCTAAAATCCGCTGTAAGAAAGACCTTTTTTTCATCTATGCAAATCCTCCTCCATCATTCGTCATCATCTTCGTCATGGTACTGGTTCAGCTCGTCCAGCTCGTCGGAGTAGCTGCTGTAGTCGCCGAACCTGCCGGAGTACTTGGACTTCTTCATGACGTGTATCGCGTCCGGCTCGATGAACAGTCCGACCTGATCCCCCTCACGGCGCTCGTCCGTGGTCTGAATCATCCACTTGAATCCGCCGATGTCAACGATTATCTCAAAATGGACTCCCCTGAACGTGACCGAGGTGACGATTCCGCGAAGCATGCCGTCCTCGGGCTTTACTATGTCCACGTCTTCCGGCCGAACCACAACGTCAACCGGCTCGTTCACACCAAAACCCGCGTCAAGGCACCGGAACTCGCGGCCGCTGAAAAACGCACGGTAGTCTGCACGCATCACGCCGTCGAGAATGTTCGATTCCCCGATGAAGTCGGCGACAAAGGCATTCTTCGGCTCGTTGTAGATGTCGATGGGCGAGCCAATCTGCTGGACCTTGCCCTCGTTCATGACGACAACCGTGTCGGACATTGAGAGAGCCTCCTCCTGGTCGTGGGTGACGAAGACGAATGTGATTCCCAGAGCCTTCTGGATGTTCTTCAGCTCGTTCTGCATGTCCTTCCGCAGCTTCAGGTCAAGGGCGGCAAGAGGCTCGTCGAGGAGCAGTACCTTTGGCTTTAGAATCAGCGCCCGGGCAATTGCGACTCTCTGCTGCTGACCGCCGGACAGCTTGGCGATATGGCGCTTCTCAAACCCCTCGAGATTCACAAGCGTCAGCATTTCCGAAACGCGCTTTTTTATCTCGGCTTCAGGCACGTGGCGAACCCGGAGTCCGTATGCGATATTTTCAAACACGTTGTAGTTGGGAAACAGTGCGTAACGTTGAAAAATGGTGTTGACCTCACGCTTGTACGCCGGAACACCACTCATGTTTTTGGAATCGAAAAACACGTCTCCGGAGTCAGGCTCAAGAAAACCCGCGATAATTCGCAGCGTGGTGGTTTTTCCGCACCCGGACGACCCGAGAAGCGTGACAAACTCACCGTCGCCGATGGACAATGACATATCGTCAAGTATCACGTCGTCGTCGAATTTCACGGTAATGTTTTTCAGTTCGATAATATTCTTTTTTTCCATTTTTTGCATCCCCCTTTGCGGCAAAAGACCACGTAAGCCGTATTACAGCTCTGCGCGAACCCACTGACCGACTAATTACCGCCCCCGCAAAGAGTGTGTTACAAATCAGGACAACCCTTATCCCGATTGCAGTGGTAATTTCTTGAGCGGCGCCGTGCGTGCTTCCGGTCCGCAGACTGAACACAACATGTCAACGCACATAAACTCCGCCCCGGCTTCATTGAAGAAACTGCCGGTAGTGAACACCAATATTGATTTTTTCTCCGGCGCGCTTTTCAGTCCGCATAGATACTGACCGTCTATATGGGTTTTGTCCGGGCTTATCGTCATGCCCTCGCGCGCCTTGATGTTTTGTGAATCCCGGAAGCCTTTGCGCAGTCCGGGAACGTCAGCACAGATGCAAAAATCGTGCAATTCCTATTATACTATGTTTTCCAGCCGTTGTAAATAGTTTTCCGAAATTTGTTTTAAAAAATTTATCAGGATTTACCATTTTTTGTCAAATTCACGCCGCCGGACAATAAAAAAAGCCCCAGCTGCCCCAAAAGAGAAGCCGGAGCCGTATACTTTAATTTTAAGCCTGTCCGCTTATTCAGCCGTGTCGCAGTGGCTGCAGCTCTCGCAGTCCGGGAAAGCCTTGGCGTCGTATGCAATGCCGTGGCGGTCGTAGTAGTCCTTTACCGCCGCTTTGATTGCCTCCTCAGCGAGAACGGAGCAGTGCATCTTGTAGGCGGGAAGTCCATCCAGAGCCTCAGCGACAGCCTTGTTTGTCAGCTCAAGTGCGTCCGACAGGGGCTTGCCCTTGATCATCTCCGTTGCCATGGAACTTGACGCGATAGCAGAACCGCATCCGAAGGTCTCAAACTTCACGTCAACTATAACATCGTTCTCGATTTTGAGATATATCTTCATTATGTCGCCGCATTTTGCGTTTCCAACCTCTCCTACCCCGTCAGCGTCCTCGATTACGCCCACGTTTCTCGGGTTGGTGAAGTGATCCATTACCTTTTTGCTGTATAATGCCATATTTTTACCTCTTTATTATATTATAACTCAAACTTTTTGTTTCCGTTTACCTTGTCTCTCCACAGCGGGGACATGTTACGAAGGTATTCAACGACTTCCTTCACGGACTTTACGATGTAGTCAGCCTGCTCGTCAGTTATGCTCTCGTCAATTGTCAGCCGGAGTGAACCGTGGGCGATTTCGTGGGAGTGGCCGATTGCAAGCATTACATGGCTGGGGTCAAGGGAGCCGGAGGTGCAGGCTGAGCCGGAGGACGCGCAGATTCCCTTCTGGTCAAGCAGGAGAAGCAGACTCTCGCCCTCGATTCCCTCGAAGCAGAAGTGTATGTTCCCGGGAAGACGGTTCACCGGGTCGCCGTTGAGGGTGGAGTGGGGAATTTCAGCCAGTCCCGCGATGATTCTATCCCGCACGCCTGAAACTTTGGCCGCGTTCTCGTCGATTTTTCCGCACATGTCCTTGAGAGCCGCCGCCATGCCCATGATAGCCGGAATGTTTTCCGTACCCGCACGCTTGCCTCTCTCCTGTGCGCCGCCCTCGATGAGGTTCGTCAGGGTGATGCCACGGCGGGTGTACAGTGCGCCGATTCCCTTGGGGCCGTGGAACTTGTGAGCCGACAGGGAGAGCATGTCGATGTTTTCTTCCTTTACGTTGATGTGTACGTGTCCTGCCGCCTGAACCGCGTCGGTGTGGAAGATGACGTTCTTTTCTTTGCACACAGCACCGATTTCAGCGATTGGCAGAACCGAGCCGATTTCGTTGTTGGCGTACATTATTGTCACAAGGCAGGTGTCCTCGCGGATGGCATCCCTGACCTGCTCAGGCGTGATTGTGCCGATTTTTCCCACGGGAAGCAGTTCAATTTCAAATCCGCGCTTTTTCAGCCTGTTCAGGGTGTGCAGCACCGCGTGATGCTCAAATGCCGTGGAAATGATGTGCTTTTTGCCTTTTCTCTCACCGATGGCCGCCGCCGAAAGAATAGCCTGATTGTCAGCCTCGCTTCCGCCGGAGGTAAAGGTGATTTCCCGCGCCTCACATCCGAGACAGGTGGCAATGTCTTCCCGTGCCGAGAGCAAAGCTTCAGCCGCCAGCTGACCCACGGTGTGAAGGGAAGAGGGATTGCCGTAGCAGGTCTCCATGTAGGGGAGCATTGCATTAATTGAGCACTTGCTCATCTTTGTGGTCGCAGCATTGTCTGCGTATATTACCATTGAGTTTTCTCCTTTGCGTTTTGTATTCGCTTTATATTTATAAAAAACCAGTGACGGATTTTTGTTTTTCACGAACCCTTACGCATACCTTGGGGTTCAGCATAATTATATAACATCATTTCCCAAAAGTCAATACCCGAGTCGGTTAGCAGAGGCTATTTCATAAATTTTTGCCGAGGGTTCATAAAAAATACAAAATTCCGACGATTTAATCGGGCTTTCGGTTGAACTTTTTTCCGTTGTGTGATATAATTAAAAAAATACATATTATTTTAGAAATATTGCGGTGACGAAAAATGAATATGACATCGGACAACAAAAAAATCTACCACAACATAGGCATTCTCGCTCACGTTGACTCGGGCAAAACCACCCTCACCGGACAGATTCTCTGCCTAACAGGCGCGGTTCGTGAAGCCGGAAGCGTGGACGCTGGAAATGCCGTTACCGATAATCTTCAAGTCGAGCAGAAGCGGGGAATCTCTGTCCGTTCGGCTACGGCTTCATGCAGATGGAACGGGGTTGACGTCAACATCATCGACACCCCGGGTCACGTTGACTTTGCCGGAGAGGTGGAACGCTGCCTTGCCGCTCTGGATTACGCCGTGGTGCTTGTCTCAGCCGTTGAGGGAGTCCGCTCGCACACCGAAAACATACTCCACGCCCTCGATAAGCTGAATCTGCCCCGGCTCCTGTTCATAAACAAAATCGACCGCGCGGGTGCTGATTCAAAAGCCGTGCTGGATTCGTTCAGGAAAATCTCGCCCGCTTCCGTTTGCGTTATGCTGTCAAGAGTATCGGACGAGGGAAGCGACGCCGCAGCCGTACAGATTCTCACGGGAAACGACTTCGATTATGCCGCAACCGAAGCCTTGGCTGACGTCAATTCAGCCGCCGAGGAAGCCTACCTGATGGACGAGGTTTTGTCAGGGGAGAGGCTTGACTCCATATTAAAGGAAGAAATTTCCGCCTGCCGACTGACTCCCGTGTTGTGCGGATCTGCCAAAACCGGAGCGGGAGTGCGTGACCTCGCGGACTTTTTCACAAAATACATGCCCGATTCCAGCCGCCGAGCAACGGATGAGCTGTCGGGAATCATATTCAAAATCGAACACGACAAACAGATGGGCAAAATCTCCCACATCAGGCTATTCGGCGGAAAAATCGAAAACCGTGACGAGCTGACTTTCAAAAGCACCGCCGACAAAAACCACTCCAACCCGGCCGGTGAAGAGGACGACGCTGTTTCCGCCGCCGAGGCAAAACCACATCCCGAAAAGGTGGTCCAGATACGCCGCTTCACTGGTGGGAAATACACCGACGCGGGAGAGGTGAACGCCGGTGACATAGGTGCGCTCTGTGGTCTTCCGTCAGCCAAAGCCGGACAGTTTGTGGGAAGCCTTGACCTCAGCGAATCGTACAAGCTCATCTCGCCGTTTTTGCGGGTCAAGGTTACGCCGCAGGACAAGTTGAAAGCTGCCGAAATTCTGCCAAACCTCGCCCATGCCCTTGCCGAGTTGTCGGAGGAAGAGCCGTACATTGACTCTCGATGGGAAAAGGGGCAGGACGAAATCACAATCTCCACCACTGGCAAGGTCCAGCTTGAGGTTCTCGACTCGTTGCTGAGGGAACGGTACAACATCGCCGCTCAGTTCTCAAGCCCCACCGTCATTTACAAGGAAACCCCTGCGAAAGCCGGAATAGCCTACGCCGACTACACAATGCCTAAGCCGTGCTGGGCTGTGGTGAAGTTCATGTTTGAGCCAATGCCCCGGGGCTACGGCGTGTCATACCATGGGAAGCTGCCGTCGAACCAGCTTTTCTACCGCTACCAGAGCCACATCCGCACGTCTTTCTACAGCTGTCTTGAACAGGGACTCTACGGCTGGGAGGTCACGGACTTCAAGTGTACATTGGTCGGCGGGGAACACCACACTATCCACACCCACCCGCTGGACTTTTTCGTCTGCACCCCAATGGCGTTCATGAACGGACTTGCTTCCCTCGGCTCAACCATACTGGAACCCCTCTTGAAAATGAGAATCACGTCGCAGGCGAATCTGTCGGGCAAAATCATCACCGAAATCTCGCGGATGGGTGGGGAATACGACTCACCTTTAGTTTTCGGCGACACAGCGGTGGTTGAAGCGATAGTTCCGGCGGCGACCTCAATGGACTTCCCCGAAAGGCTGGCGTCCATGTCCTCGGGAAGAGCCGTGATCTCAACCACCTTCCACGGCTACCGGGAATGCCGCGACGGACTGCCTCACGTGAATCCAAGGCGGGGCGTGAACCCTCTTGAGCGCTCAAAATGGATTCTCTGGGCGAGGGGAGCATACCAGCTTTCAATAGACGAGATGTGATTTTTTTACACAATCGTGATATATTATGTCTCTGTGTTTGAATTAAAAATTAACTATTATAGAGGATATTGTAAAAAAATTCACCACAGTTGAAATTTTAATTCAGATGTGTTATAATAAACTTAAACATTTTAGTGATAAGATGAAATGGAAACCTGAAAATTATTTCAATATTTATTCGATATTTTTTGTAACCAATTATATTGTTTAGATTTAGAAAGGAGAACAATATGAAAAAAATACGTGTCTTAAGCCTCACGCTTGCAATGACAATGGTGTTATTGTCCATTGTGTCCTGCTCCGATACCAGTGACGGAGAAAACGACTCAAAGGAAACCATATTGGACAATGAAACCCAGTCCTCCGGCGGAAGCGAATCCGAGGAAAGCGAGGAAATTCTGCCTGACCTGCCTGACATCACTTTCGAAGGCGAGACCTTTACGATTTACGAATCCTCTAACGCCGAGTATGGTTCGGTCAAGGATGACTTTTTCGCTGAGGATATAACAGCCGAACCCATCAACGACGCGAAGTACAACCGCAATGAGTTTATTGAGAACAAGTACGATGTAAAGGTTCAGGTTGAAGTCGAGCAGAACCTTGGAGTCGAAAATGGGACCAACAAAATTAAGCAGTCAGTACAAACCGCTGACTACATGTGCGATATCGCAATGCTTGGGGGCTACTCAGTGGCAGATTTGTCCCGTGACAACTACCTGCTTGACATAAAAACAATCGAATACATCGACCTTTCAAAGCCATGGTGGGATCAAAAAGTCGAAGAGGACTGCTCTGTTGCGGGCAAGCTGTTCTACACTACGGGCGACATCTCCGTGGCAGACAACGAAGCAACATATTGTATAATGTACAACAAAAACATGGCAGAAGATTACCAGCTTGACATGAACCCCTACGACATGGTGGACGAGGGAACATGGACTATCGACAACTACGCTACCCTCGTTTCCACCGTGTCCGAGGATATTGACGGAAACGGAGTCTACAATGACAATGACCGTTACGGCGTACTCATCTGGGACGACTCCATCATGGGCGTAATCAACGGCGCGGGTCAGAAATGCTGTACGGTGGAGGACGGTCAGATAAAGCTGACACTGTACAACGACACCACTGTCAGTGTGCTTGAGAAATATTTTGACTTTGCCCTTGACAAATCCATCTCATACGCCTACCAGAGAAGCAACTGGTCAGACACTCTAATTACAACCATGTTCCAGAACAATCAGGCGTTATTCATACAGCAGCTGCTCCAGCTCGTTCCAAAGCTCCGTGAAATGGACGCTGACTTTGGTATACTTCCATACTACAAGTACAGTGAAGAACAGACTGAATACTACAATACTGTAGGCTCATGGCACAGTGTATTTCTGTGCGTTCCCAAGGTTCAGTCTAACATAGAGAAAACCGGAGTCATCACCGAAGCGTTTGCAGCCGAATCCGTTGACACCTTGACACCGGCTTATTATGAAAAAACGCTCAAGGGTAAAGGAGCACGGGATGAGGACTCACAGAGAATGCTCGACCTTATATTCAAGACCAGAACCTATGACCTCGGCTGGTACTACGAAATCGGCGGCTACAACGAGAGCGTCATGAATCTGTTCCGCAACAATACAACCGACTTCACATCCATGTACACCAAGTATGAAAAAGTGGCGAATAAGACTTTGGAAAGACTTAATGAATCATTTAGTGAAGTCGAATAATTGGGTAAGCCCCCGCAGGCTATATTGGCACTTCTTCGGGGTAACCTGAAAGAACTCCCATAACGGCTGGAGTTAAGCTCCCGCAAACAGAATAACACAGATAATATCAGCGGAATTTTTGCAAATTGTGTGAAATTTTTCCGCTGATATTGCATTTCAAGGAGCATTTGTGATATAATAAGAAGAGGGATTATTGCCTCATATAACGTAATAAGGATAGAAAAGATATGGATTTAACATCACTGCGTTCTCTGTACCGTGAACGCGAAAAAATCAATCATGACGCGGTAAAAGTCGGCGGCTGGGTAAGAAGCATCAGAGCTTCTAAGGCGTTCGGCTTCATCATGCTCTCCGACGGCACATTTTTTGAACCTGTTCAGATAGTTTACGATAATAATCTGCCCAATTTCAATGAAATTTCAAAATATAACGTTGGCTCGGCTCTGGTAGTTGAAGGTAAAGTCGTGGAAACCCCCGACGCCAAGCAGCCTTTTGAAATCCACGCCACAAATGTAGTTCTTGAAGGTGCGTCCACTCCCGACTACCCGCTCCAGAAAAAGCGCCACAGCATCGAGTACCTCCGCACAATCTCCCACCTGCGCCCGAGAACCAACCTGTTCCAAGCCGTGTTCAGAGTCCGCTCACTTGCGGCTTACGCTATTCACAAATTCTTCCAGGAGAGAAACTTCGTCTACGTCCACACGCCGATAATCACCGCCTCTGACTGCGAGGGTGCGGGAGAAATGTTCCGCGTAACCACAATGGACATGGCGAACGTTCACAAGAACCCCGACGGAAGCGTGGACTACTCCGAGGACTTCTTCGGGAAGAGTACAAACCTGACGGTGTCCGGACAGCTCAACGTAGAGACCTATGCAATGGCGTTCAAGAACGTCTACACCTTCGGACCCACATTCCGGGCTGAAAACTCCAACACCACCCGCCACGCGGCGGAGTTCTGGATGATTGAGCCGGAGATAGCCTTCGCCGACCTGACCGATGACATGCAGCTTGCCGAGGACATGCTCAAGTACATCATCACCTACGTCATGGAAAACGCGCCTGAGGAAATGGCGTTCTTCAACCAGTTCGTTGACAAGGGACTTATCGAGAGACTGAACCACGTTGTCTCCAGCGACTTCGGCAGAGTTACCTACACGGAAGCTGTAAAAATTCTCGAGGAACACAACGACGAGTTCGACTACAAGGTTTACTGGGGTGCGGACCTCCAGACCGAGCACGAGCGTTACCTGACTGAGCAGATTTTCAAGCGCCCCGTGTTCGTGACGGACTACCCGAAGGAAATCAAGGCGTTCTACATGAAGCTCAACAAGGACGGCAAAACAGTAGCCGCAATGGACTGCCTTGTCCCGGGAATCGGGGAAATCATCGGCGGAAGCCAGAGAGAGGACAGCCTGGAGCTTCTTGAAAAGCGCATGGATGAGCTAGGACTGAAAAAAGAGGACTATGGCTTCTACCTCGACATTAGAAAATACGGCTCCGCAAGACACGCGGGATTCGGCTTGGGCTTCGAGAGATGCGTAATGTACCTGACCGGAGTCTCCAACATCCGCGACGTCCTGCCCTTCCCGAGAACCGTAGGCAACTGTGAACTGTAATATGGCGTGCGTCCTTCAATCGGCAGTCCAAGCCACAGTCGTGAGGTGTAGCCCGATATGCTGACTTTACTTCAATATTTGTCCTTGCTGTCAGCCGTAATGCTTCCGTTTCTCGTTGGCGGAATCGTGAAATGCGCGAAATCCGGCGAGCGGAGGAAAATCATGGTACTATCCGGCGTGCTCCTTTTGTGTGCTGTCATAATCGGAATCGCCCTGTTCATATCGTTTTCGGCTCAGCAATAACGCTGAATCAGCCGTAGGATTGAGGAAAATTCCTTGCAAGTCTTACGGCTTTTTCGGGGTAAAATATAAGGAGAATAACTCATGGACAACACCCGGGAAAGAGACATCACGAATATAATCCTGAACTCCTATCAAATCAGAAAAACAAAAACGCAGAAGAGTGCATTTATCGACATGCTCAAGTCCCGTTATGGGGAAGTAAAAATCGAGGAAAAGCGGCTCTACGGCAGGAATATCGTCATAGGAGAGCCGGAGAAGGCCGACGTGATTTTCACCGCCCACTACGACACCTGCGCGAAAATGATAGTTCCAAACTTCATCACGCCACAGAATCTGCTTATCTACCTCGCGTACCAGCTTCTTTTGACGGCAATCCTGCTTGTCCCGTTTTTCTCGGCGTGTGCAATTGTCGCAAAATTCACGAAAAATCTGCTTCTCACCGAGCTTGCGGGATTCGCCGTGTTTATCCCTGAAATGTGGCTCCTTTTGGCCGGCCCCCAGAACCACCACACTGCCAACGACAACACTTCGGGAGTGATAACGGTTCTCCGGCTGTTTGAGAAAATCGGGACGGAATCCGGCGCGGCGTTCATATTGTTCGACAACGAGGAAAAGGGCATGCTCGGCTCAAATTTCTACGCCACCACCCACAGGGACGTGCAGAAGAACGGCTTCATTATCAACCTCGACTGCGTGTCCGACGGGGACTATATGTTCTTCATCCATAAAACGGACAAAAAGTCGGAGTCCGGCGAGAGGAAAAGAAGGATTGTCTCCCATTTTGAGAAAACCGCTGCGGAAATTCTCGCGAAATACAATAAAACCGCCGTTATCACGAAAAAAGGCTTCTACCCGTCGGATCAGGCCATGTTCAAAAACGGCGTCGGCGTGGCGTTTCTCAACAGATCCAAAGGCGGGGTTCTATACATGGACAAAATCCATACAGAGAAGGATACCGTATTCATGGAAGAGAACATAAACGCGCTGGTGGAGCTTTTTTCTACAAAGGAATGACAATTTAGCAATTTACGATAATAAACCAAAGAAGGTGAACACATGAGACATACAGCCGGACGAGCTATAGCGCTGATTTTGGCAGTCCTGACCCTCCTGACGGCCGCGTCCTGCAATAAAACGGAAGAAAATCCCGCGCCTGCGACCGACTCAGTAACCACTGAAACCGATCCTCAGACCGAAACCGAGCCGGAGTCAGAGTCCGAGACAGAGCCGCCGGAGACTGAAACCGAAGCTCCCCTCCCCGACAGTGCAGAACGACTTGACGACCCAGTGACGGACATCAAGGAATACTCCGACGACCCGGACTCCGTGGCCTTTCCCGAAGCCGAAACAGGTGAGATTCCCACCGAACCCGAGGAAGAGGAGCGGATTTTCAACTACCTCAACGGCAAAACTACAACTGTGGAAGAGCGAGACCGCCGACCTGTTGCGATAATGATGAACAACATCCAGAAGTGCCTCCCGCAGGCCGGGATCTGCGACGGGGACATATACTACGAATGTGCGGCTGAGGGCGGAATCACCCGTATCATGATGCTTGTGTCCGACTGGGAAAACCTCGGCACCGTCGGCTCCATCCGCTCATCCCGGGACTACTTCGTGGACTTCCTCGCCAATCACGACGCAATCTACGTCCACGCAGGGGGAAGCGCGCAGGCATACGAGAAAATCAGCTGGCGTGGAATCTCAAACCTCGACGGCGTGAACCAGTACACCCCCTCAACCTTCTGGCGTGACAGCACCCGCATGTATTCCATGGGCTATGAGCACAGCCTTATGACCTCCGGCGAGGGAATCAAGTCCGGCGTGGATTACTTCGGCTACCGCACGGAGCTTGACCAGAACCAAGTCCCCATGTTCAACTTCTACGACGAGGACACGGACAACCACATCAAGGGAAGCCCTGCCTCACATGTACATATGATTTCCACTTCCGTCCAGACTGTGGATTTCGTATATAACGAGGAAACCGGCGAATACCTCCGCTACCAGTACAACGGAATCCCGCAGGTTGACGCAAACACAAATGAGCAGTTGTCCGTGAAAAACGTGCTGATTCTCTTCACTGACATCGCCCTCATCCCCGGAGATACGGCGGGAAGACTTACCGTTGGAACCGTCGGAAGCGGTCAGGGCTACTACATTACAAACGGCATGCGCAAGGTTGTCAACTGGTCCCGGGATTCAAAGGTGGACACGGTTCACATCGAGTACCGAAACGGTGACGAGCTGATTCTCAACTGCGGCAAAACCTTCATCTGCGTGGTGGACAGGACCGTAGCGGGAAAAATCGATTTCGAATACTCGTGGAATTGAGCAGTGTTCAAGAATAATTTAAAATCCGTCTATTTGCACGTAATATGTGTGTGCTATAATTAGACTAAATAAGACGTATTCTTAATAAGACGCTCATAAGTGTAACGGAGACATAGCTTTGAACAACAACAACACCAAAGCCGTAGAGACGAAAAGGCGGAAGACAAGGCAGAAACGGCTCATCTACGACACCCTCGTCAAGCTTGGCAGCCACGTCTCAGCCGGTGAGATTTACGCGGAAATAATAAAGATCCATCCCGATTTCAGCCGGGCGACGGTTTTCCGCGTGCTGTCTGACATGGCCGACGACGGAATCATAAAAAAGCTGAACATGACCGGAGACGAGTGCAAGTTCGACACCACCACCACGGACCACAGCCATATAGTGTGCCGGAAGTGCGGAAAAGTATCTGACGTAATTCTCGACCCCGCCGGCTTTCCGATGAATCAGCTGAAATACGCATCGGACTACACTGTGGAGAGCGGATACATCGAGTTTTCCGGCTTATGCCCGAGCTGTAAAATGGCAGAAAACCAACATTCAGACCAATAAGCAAATCAATGCTTAATAATAAAATTTTATAAATCAAGGAGATTACAAAAATGAAAAAATGGAGATGCACCGTTTGCGGTGAAATCGTTGAAAGCGAAACCAGACCCGAGTCCTGCCCCCTCTGCAAGGCTCCCGGCGAGAAGTTCGTTGAAGTGGTTGAAACAAAGGAACTCACATGGGCAACCGAGCACGTTGTAGGGATCACCGAAGGCGTACCAGCTGAAATCGTGGAAGGACTCCGCGCAAACTTCACCGGCGAATGCACAGAAGTCGGCATGTATCTGGCTATGGCAAGAGTCGCTCACAGAGAAGGCTACCCTGAAATCGGCCTCTACTGGGAAAAAGCAGCATACGAAGAAGCTGAACACGCTGCAAAGTTCGCCGAAATGCTTGGCGAGGTTGTAACTCCCTCCACCAAGGAAAATCTCAAGCTCAGAGTTGAAGCTGAAAACGGAGCAACAGCTGGCAAATTCGAGCTTGCAAAGATGGCGAAGGCCGCAAACCTCGACGCAATCCACGACACAGTTCACGAAATGGCAAAGGACGAAGCGCGTCACGGCAGAGCATTCAAGGGCCTGCTTGACAGATACTTCGGCGAATAATAAGGCGAGCTTATGGAATACACCGAGAACGAACTCATCTGTAAGTGCAAAAAAGTAACATACAACGACATTGAAAAGGCGCTCCACTCCCACAAGAAGCTTGAGGACGTAGAGCACGAATTCGCCGAGGTCCAGAAGCAGACCCAATGCTCCACCGGCTGCGGCAAATGCCACGACAAGATTATGGGAGTAATCTCAGACATCTTAAATGGCAACTGATAAACCGACAAAAATTCACGGAATTTGCGTGAAACCCTGACTTCAACTGAGACTTCACGCACCAATCTGGAGGACACTATAATGAAAAAGAAATATGTATGTCCCTGCGGCTACGAATACGACCCCGAAAAGGGCGACCCGGAAAACGGCATAGCTCCCGGCACAGCATGGGAAGACCTCCCCGAGGATTTCGTATGTCCCACCTGCGGACTTGACAAGGATTCCTTCGAGGAAGAAGACGCCGAATAAGCTGAAACAAAAAGAAAGCGTTGATGCGGATAAACTGCAAAAACGCTTTTTTATTATGTCTGAATTATACCCGCAGCTGGAAACAGAATCCACTTTGACTGGATGCAATTGCCAGTTGAATCTGCGGCGTAAGGATGGACATCAGGCAAAAAATACCAATCGGCAAAGTCACTCCATCCCGTCAAGCTCGCGGATTTTCTTTTCCATTGGCTTGTGTCCGGCGAAGGAGAACACCGCACCAAGCAGCGCCGCACCGCCGAAGAACCAGAACACCACGTCCCAGTCGAGACTTGCCGACACCGCCCCAACAATCACCTCGGAAACCGATGCCGCCGCGTAGGAGAAGCAGTTGAGCATTCCCGTCAGAGTGGCCGCACGCCCGATTTTGCTGTAGTGAAGGGGTATGTACGTGAGCAGCATTGTGTTCGCCCCAAGCATTGCCGTACTGGACAGAGCCAGAAGAACCGTCACCGCCGCTACCGCTAAAATCCGTCCGGGAGTCAGAATGTCGCTTGCGGGAACGAACCTGATGAGCAGTGCCACAATTCCAAGGGAGACTGTGCTGAAAGAGAACAATACGCCGGTGGTACACATTTCGTCAAGCTTAAATTTACGGCTGATGAACTGTGCCGCCAACGCCCCGAAGACGTTGAACGCCGGAAGCACCGTGCAGATCAGGGACACCGCCGACGCGTTTGGTATGAACCTCTCCCGCAGTACTGTGGGAATCCAAAGGTCCAGTCCGTCCTTCAGCATGCCGTTGAACAGAATCGAGAACGACGTGAACACCAGCCCCACAGAGAAAATCGCGGCAATCCCAGCCCGGCTCCCGGAGTTTTTGGCTTGACCTGAGCCGTCCGCTGATTCGGTGGGATTTTCTTCATTTTTCACTGCTTTCACCGCCATGTGGGATCTGAGCGTGCAGAACAGGGCAAAAATCACGGCAGACGAGATGAGGAGCACCCCGCCGCACATGAAGAACGCCAGCCTCCACCCGCTAATCTTAAGCCCCAGCGCGCATATCAGGTATGACAGCATGGTTCCCGCGGGTGTGGTAGCCGCAAGGGCAATGCCGGAGACGTGACTGATGTAGTCGTCGGTCCATGTGGAAACCGCGCGGATTATGGGCGCCCACAGCATGGAGCAGGACAGTCCGCACGCGCCCCAGATCACGAGGAACATTATCGGGGACGAGTTGAGTCCCATGCAGATGTTCATCACCCCGGCCATTGCGAGTCCGCCGGAAATCATGTACCGCGGGTGGACGAGATCTCCGAGAAATCCGCTGCAAAGCTGTCCGATGGCGTAGCACACGAGAAATGAGGTCCCCACACCGCCGCCGAGAGTCTGGGAAATCACCCCGTCCTCAACCATGTCGGAGAGGCAGACCGACAGATTTTTCCGCCCGATGACAATCGCCACATATGAGGCAACGCAGAGCCAGACGAGCTTCCACGACCGCTTTTCGTATAAAGTAAGCTGTTTTTTCATAATTCCTTCCAGAGTCAATTTACTTGAGCTTATTGTAGCATAAATCGGCGTAAAAATCAAGTATGACGTGAAAAATCGCGTTTTCTTGACTTTGCGGAGATGTTGTGGTACAATATAGAAAAATAAAAAAGGATGGTGCGCCTATGTACTACGGCTACCACGATTACAACCCCTTAACCAACGGCTTTGTCGAAGGCTGGCTTGACCCCGACGGGGCATACTTCACCGGCTGTGACGAGGGCTGGCGGAGCTTTTATGAATATTGGTTAAACGAGCCGGACTTCAACCTCGGTGTTGAATACTGGTGTAAAATCGCGTTCGACGGTGCAGACCCTTGCGGAATCATCGCTCTGTCCGAGTACGATGGAACATGACCTTTATGGAAATTCTCGTTCCGCCAAAGCTGCGGGGGCAGGAGATCGGGAAGAAAATCTTCGCGGACTTTATAATGGAGAGCGAGAAAATCATCAGCCGATCCGTGAACGCAGGCAAAGCGGTGTTTTTCCCGGACAACCGATCTTCGCGGAAAATCTTCGAGTCAGCCGGATTTGCCCTCGATTCGGTCAGTGAAAAAGGTGACGCGATGTACCATAAATTTCGCAGAGCTGCGATTTCGTCAAACTAAACAGAATAAAAACAACATTTTTGTGCATAATTTTCGCATAAATATGCTTGACAAATCCGGCCGGTTGATGTATAATATCGTAAACTTAATAAAATGAAACCTTAGATGAAGAGTAGTAGTCAGTTGTAATCGTCTTACAGAGAGTCTCCGGCGGTGTGAAGGAGGCGGCGTGAAGCTGGTGAATGGACTTCGGAGGGCGGATAGAAAGGTACAGGGCAGTGGGGCATAAAAGAGCCTGGTCAGCTGTGCCGAGTATAGACCGACGGGGAACCCATCCGTTATCAGGCGGGGTGTGTTTGATTGAACGCATAAATGAGAGGACGATTTTTCGTCAAATTGGGTGGTATCGCAGAAGTTCAGGCTTTTGTCCCATAGAGGGGCAGAAGTCTTTTTTGTTACCTAAGGCAGATTAAGTTAAATAAAACTTCCACATCAAGGAGAGAAAGAAAATGAAAAACACAATTTCCACATTAAAAAGAACCGGTACAGCTTTATTATCCGCAGCAATGCTTCTCGGACTGACCGCATGCTCAAACGACAGCAAATCCGACAAGGCTGACTACACCGTTGGAATCTGCAACTACGTAGACGATGCGTCCCTTAACCAGATTGCCGACAACATCAAGTCTCAGCTGAACAAGCTCGCTGAAAACGACGGCAAGACCATCGAAATCAAGTACGACAATCCCAACGCCGACTCCACCGTCATGAACCAGATTATCTCAAACTACATCGCCGACGACGTTGATGTAATGGTTGGAATCGCCACACCTGTAGCAATGGCAATGCAGGCGGCCACCGAGGACAACAAGATTCCCGTGGTGTTCTCTGCGGTTTCCGACCCCGTAGGCGCAGACATTGTTGACAGCATGGACACTCCCGGCTCCAACCTGACGGGAACCAGTGACTACCTCGACACAAACGCCGTAATGAAGCTCATCTTCACAATCAACCCGGACGCGGACAAAATCGGCCTCCTATACGACCAAGGTCAGGACTCCTCCACCGCTCCAATCGCGGCAGCAAAGGAATATCTTGACGGAATCGGCGTGGAATACGTTGAGCGCACCGGCACCAACAACGAAGAAGTAATGCTGGCGGCTCAGTCTCTCGTTTCCGACGGTGTTGACGCGGTATTCACCCCCACCGACAACACAATCATGAAGGCGGAGCTTGCGATTTACGAGATCTTCAAGGAAGCAAAAATTCCCCACTATACCGGCGCTGACTCCTTTGCACTGAACGGCGCGTTCCTCGGCTACGGCGTTGACTACGCAAATCTGGGTGTAGAGACCGCAAACATGATCTACTCCATCCTGAAGGATGGCTCAAAGCCCGAGTCAATGGCAGTAAAGACCTTCGACAACGGCACGGCTACAATCAACACCGAAATCTGCGAGGCTCTCGGCTACAACTACGATGAACTGGCGTCCCTAATCGGTCCCTACTGCATCAAGGTTCAGCCCATCACTACAGCTGAAGAATTCGAATAATCCAACGTATTTTTATACAAAAAATCCCCATAATCAAGCGGAGTAAAACCAATGAATATTCCCCAACTTCTAACCCTTGGCCAGACCGCTCTTGAGCTTGGACTCATCTGCTCCCTCGTTGCGCTGGCACTGCACTTGAGCTACAGCATGCTGAACGTGTGCGACCTTTCAACTGACGGATGCTTCACCCTCGGAGCCGTTGTCGGTGCTGTTGTGGCGACGGCCGGACACCCGTATCTATCAGTTTTCGCCGCAATGGGAGCCGGAGTGCTGAGCGGTTTTGTCACAGCCGTACTCCAGACGAAAATGGGCGTGGACAGTCTGCTTGCCGGAATCATCTTAAACACCGCGCTGTATTCGGTGAACATCGGAGTCATGAGCGGCGCGTCCCTCATCAACCTGAACAAGGTGGACACGGTTTTCTCGAAGCTGAAGGATGCCCTCGACTCCACCCCGCTTTCCGGATCATACAAGCTCATTCTCACCGCCGTCACAGTGATTCTCTGCCTGACCCTGCTGACCCTGTTCCTCAAAACAAAGTTAGGCATCAGCATAAGATGCACGGGCGACAACCCTGACATGGTGCGTTCATCCTCCATCAACATCACCGTGACCACCATAATCGGACTCTGCCTGTCAAACTCCCTCACCGCGCTGTCCGGATGCCTCATGGCGCAGTACCAGAAGTCGGCGGAAATCAACATCGGCACGGGAATGCTGACCATAGCTCTCGCGTCCCTGCTTATCGGAAGAACTGTCATCTCGAAAAACGCCGGACTTCTTCTCCGTGGAGCAGGAGTCATCATCGGTTCCGTTATATTCCGCCTGATTTACACCATAGCCCTGCGGTTTGACATGCCCGCGTTCATGCTCAAAGCCGTGTCCTCGGTGATTGTAGTGCTCGCGATATCCCTGCCATACTTCAGGTCACAGAAGGACGTAGTCCTGCGCAGATTCCGCTCGCTGAAACGGGGAGGGAATAGCAAATGCTGATTCTCGACAAAATCACAAAAACCTTCAACTCCGGCACGGTGAACCAGAAACAGGCGCTGTCCGGACTGTCTCTCCACCTCGACAAGGGTGACTTTGTTACAATCATCGGCTCAAACGGCGCGGGGAAATCAACTCTGTTCAACGCCGTTGCGGGCAGCTTCTTCGTTGACAGCGGGACCATAACCCTCGGCGGACGGGACGTGACCTATGAAGCCGAGCATAAGCGTGCGCGTCACATTGGACGGTTGTTCCAAGACCCGCTTCGGGGGACCGCACCCAACATGACAATTGAAGAAAATCTCTACCTTGCGTCAAGGCGGGGGGGAGCGTTCTCGCGGATCAGAAAACCCGACCGGCAGATTTTCAGGGAGCGGCTGTCCCTTCTCGGAATGGGGCTTGAGAATCGGCTCACGAGCAAGGTAGGGCTTCTCTCCGGCGGACAGCGGCAGGCTCTGACTCTGCTCATGGCGACAATGGTGACGCCGGATCTGCTTCTGCTGGACGAACACACAGCGGCTCTTGACCCGGGAACTGCCGAGGTGGTACTGAACCTGACGAAAAACATAGTCCGTGAAGAGGGAATAACCTGCATGATGGTGACGCACAACATGAAGCAGGCTCTGGAGCTTGGCAACCGCACTCTGATGATGGCAGGCGGAAGCATAATCTACGACGTATCCGGAGACGAACGCTCAAGCCTGACGGTAGGGGACCTGCTTGACAAATTCAAGGAAGCCGGCAAGACCCTCGACAACGACAGAATGCTCTTAATTTAGTCGGGAGTCGGGAAGGTCGGGACACCCCGACAGGTGATATCAGCTATTGTATCTGCAAAACGGAAGTGTATCCCACGATCATATTATTTTCCTTGATTATATTAAGGAATTTTGATACCAAAAAGATTATGCCAATTTGTTTCCAAAACTGAAAAAAGGCGACATGCATCAATTCAGCGTGCCGCCCATTTTTTATTGATACAGCTGTTTTGTCACGAGCAGAATCTGTGCGGTCTCACCACGGCTCAGAACAGCGTTTGGTGAAATATATCCGCCGCCCGTACCTTTGAACACTCCTGCGTTTGACAAGGCGTAAATCGAACCTTTGGCCCATGCTGGAACCGCACTGCCGTCTGCGAATGTGGGAACGGCGTCATCCCCGGGTTCAGCTGCACCGATTATCGAGTTGAGTATCACTGCTGCCTCAGCACGGGTTATGCTGTCCTTTGGCTTGAAGACCACAACTCCGTCCTCCACCGAACCTTTTACAATCCCCAGCTCAGCCGCCGCCGCAATATATCCCTTGGCTTCTGCTGAAATATCCACGTCATCCGCGAATTTCGTCGTCTTTGGCTCAACTTTGCCGGAACCCAGCGACTTCATCACCGTCACCACAAATTCCTCCCGGGAAATCTCGTCGTCCGGGTCAAAGTACAGCTCCCCGCCAACCGAACGTACATCCATGGCCTCGTCCGCAATCATAACCAGAGCCGCGTTGTAGGCCCAGTGAGCCTCCATGTCCGCCAGAGTCAGGTCGGCAGCCTTTTTTTCAATCTCCACACTGACCTTCTGAGCCGCGGAGTAGTTGCCGTAGCAGTCCCGCACCACATAAATGAACTCATCCTTTCCCGTCACCCCGTCGCAGGGTGTGTAGACATAATCCCCCGACTCCATGTTCGTCAGATGTAAAATACCTTTTTCCGGATACTTTAAAATTTCATAGACTATGGGGTCCCCCTCGGGGTCGCTTCCGGATAAAGTACCGTAGGATGAAATGTCAACCTGCGTCCACACGGGAACGGCGGAGCTTAACTCCTTCGCTGTTGGAGCGGAATTTGGCGAATCCGTGTAGAGGAGCTGACAGCAAATACTGTACTCCCCGCCTGACTTGAACCGGAAGGTCGAGGACTCCACCCCAGCCTTGCCGCGGAAAGTCAGCTTGTCAAGAGAACCCGCGCCAATCACCTGATTTACCGAAACGGGAGCGGAAGCGTAGTACAAAACCCCATCCTCAGCCGGCGGCAGAGCGGTAATGGTGATGTAGTCGTTCTCCACCCCCACAGCCCGGTCAAAATCCTCTTTTGTGAAGCTTATGTCCCCGCTGACCAGACCGGACTTTATCATAACTTCATCCTCCGACAGAATCCGCATAGCCGGAGATAGAATTCCACCGCCGCTGTACGCGCTGTAAGCCTGAGATGTGGTAATCAGCGACGACAGCAGCACTGCAATAGTAATGAGAGCCTCGATTATCCTCATGTGATACCTCCATTGGCCGTATTACGGCTTTTAAATAGATTTGAAAGAATCCACTCGGCCTAAGGCCGATGAAAAATAGCTGGTTCCTGTTTTTCAAGGAATTCTTTTGCGTGAAATTAGCTAAAAGGTAAATTCAGTCATACCATATTTTCACGCTGACCTCCATACATATTATATTTTCACTCAAGTATATGAGGGTGAGAACCCAAAAAGAAGGAAAAAATCGCAATTGCAGGTATAATTTTTCCCGATACACTTGATTCTCACAGCGAAAAGGTGTATAATAATGGATATGAATTAATAAATATAAAAATTCGGAGGCATTGCAATGCTTGATATAAGAGTTGAAAAAATCCCCCAGCGGAAGACTAAGCCGGACTACACAAAGCTTGGCTTCGGCAGATACTTCACCGACCACATGTTCCTCATGAACTATTCCGAGGACAAGGGCTGGCACGACCCCCGCATCGTCCCCTACGGACCCATCAGTCTTGACCCCTCAGCCATGGTGTTCCACTACGCGCAGGAGCTGTTTGAAGGACTCAAGGCCTACAGAAGAGCAGACGGCGGAGTGCAGCTTTTCCGTCCCCAGAAGAACATCGAGCGCATGAACAACACCTGCGACAGACTCTGCGTTCCGAGAATCGACCCCGACGACGCCCTTCAGGCTATAGAGGCAATCGTAAAAATGGACGAGGAGTGGGTTCCCACCGAATTAGGCACATCCCTCTATATCCGTCCATTTATCATCGCCACCGACGAGCAGCTGGGCGTTCACCCGTCCCACACATACATTTTCTGCATAATCCTCTCCCCTGTAGGCTCCTACTACGCCGCCGGAATCAATCCCGTCAAAATCATGGTTGAGCGGGAGTATGTGCGTTGCGTAAAGGGCGGTACAGGTATTGCCAAAGCCGGAGGAAACTACGCCGCGTCCCTTATCGGTCAGAAGAAAGCCGACGAGATGGGCTACGCTCAGGTTCTGTGGCTTGACGGCGTTCACCGCAGATACATCGACGAGGTTGGAGCCATGAACGTGTTCTTCGTAATCGACGGCGTTGTGGTGACTCCCGACCTGACCGACGGAAACATTCTCCCCGGCGTAACCAGACGTTCCTGTGTGGAGCTGCTCAGGAAGTGGAGCGTTCCCGTTGAGGAGAGAAAGCTGGCAATCGACGAGGTAATCGAGGCTCAGCAGTCTGGCAGACTGGATGAAGCATTCGGCACAGGCACGGCCGCAGTCATCTCCCCCATCGGCGAGCTATACGACAACGGGGTCAGCTACATCATCAACAAGGGTGAAATCGGACCTATCGCAAAGAAGCTCTACGACGCCATCACCGGACTCCAGTGGGGCAAGGTTGAAGATGACATGGGCTGGATTGTAAAGCTGGACTAAGGTAAAACAGCACTTTTCACGACCCTATATTAGTCCGATAACGCAAAGTTTAAGCCTAATACTAAATCCGCTTGGGCGGCTGTGATTTTCGCGGTCTGCTTCGGCGGTTTTTTTTCGTTTTCTTCTGCACCACCGTGAATTCTCCGCATAAGCTGATATTGAATTGCAGTTCAATCAACTTTTCAGGAGAATTTTATGTTTTCTTTCTACAATAACTACACCCTGCTTAACGATTCAGCGCACACTCTCTTCGCCGGAGCAAACACCGAACAGGGCTTCCAAAGCTCCTACCACATAATCGCCGACGAACGGAAGCTTGAGCGGGTTTACGTCATCAAAGGCGGCTCCGGAAGCGGAAAAAGCACCCTCATGAAAAAAGCCGCATCCGCTGCCCAAAAAAAGGGGTATTCCTGCGCCTGCTACCTCTGCGGTTCGGACCCCGATTCACTTGACGCTGTGGTCATCGACGACCGTATAGCAATCCTCGACGGAACAGCGCCACACGTCCGCGATATGATTTACCCCGGTGCGGCTTCCACTCTTGTAGATGTGTCGAAATTCTGGAATCCCGCTCCGCTTGAAGAACACCGGCAAGAGCTTACGGACATACTCGACGAAAAATCCGCCGCCTACGACGAAGCATATAACTTCCTCTGCTGTGCCGGTTCAGTCTGCCGTAGTATTTTACACAATTCGAACTGTATCTACCTCCGTGAAAAAGCCGACGGATTCATTGGCCGACTGATCTCCCGCCTGCCCAAACCCGCGAAAACCGCCTACGGGTCAAAAGTAACCCTCTACTCCCACGGAATCACCATGCGCGGCTTGTACTCAACCAAACCACGGACAGCGGAACTCACCTTTGCCGTGGAAGATTATGCCGTCACCGCGCCGCATTTTCTTTCCCATCTTGCCGAATCCCTTGTAAAAAACAGATACAGTATTACGGTGACAACATTGCCCATTGCCGGAATCATCACGAGAATTTTCGTCCCCGAAGCCGGAGTTTTGTTCACTACCGCCTCCCCACGTGAAACCGACTCAAGAATCGCCATGCCGAGGTTCACTGACAGGGAAGTCTTCGCGGAAAAGCGGGGTCAGATCAAGTTCGAAGGCGAAATCTACGACTCAGCTATAAACGAAGCCTGCGCGTACCTGTCCCAAGCCGCCCGGTGCCACTTTGCCGTTGAGGAAATCTACAAGTCAGCCATGGATTTTGCTGCCCTCGACAAATATGGAAATTCCGTCCGCGACGACATCCTTGCCCGCCTGAAAAAATAACTCCCGACGGTGAAAAATCCCCTTGACATAACCCCCGCGTTCGCATATAATAATGTAGGCATAAGCGGAAAGCCCGGTTTTCTCATCGCCAACTTCCCGCTTTTCCCATGCATGAATCAAGTCATTTTGTGAATCATTCGTTACGCTTCTATTAAAATACATTTCATCAACAAGCCCGACATAAAAAATTTAAATAACCGCCTCAAAAATAACTATAAATCAAGCTGAAAATGCGATAAAATAACCCTATAGGTTAGGAGAACCTTGTCGGTCGGTCACTTACATAAAAATATTTGTTGACAGAACAACGCCGGCTGAAAGAGAAGAAAAATTCATTTGATGAAAGGTTGTATTGTATGAATAAATTTACTCAGAAAATGATGCGGTTCATGTACGGGCGGTACGGAATCGACGAGATGTACTATGGACTTTTTGTGATGTGCCTGCTTTTGTGCCTGCTGCATTCCATAACCGGCTGGGCGGGATTTTCTGTGCTGTCTACGCTTGTCGTGGTTTTTATCATGTACAGAGTATTGTCAAAAAAAGCTGACAAAAGACGGGCAGAGAATCAGGTCTTCCTTAAATTATGGAATCCAGTGAAAAACTGGTTTTCCTATCAGCGCGACCGTTTTCGCGACCGCAAGACCTACCGCTATAGAAAATGCCCGGGCTGCCGCGCCATAATAAGGCTTCCCAACCAAAAGGGAAAGCACACCACCACTTGCCCCCGCTGCAGCAAGCGATTCAATGTGCGGATTTTATGACAGTATTAAATTATATTAAGGGTGACACCACACAGATTTGCAACGTAAGCCAAGGCTTACTAATGTTACAGATGCTCAGTCAGGTTTTAGGAGTTTACTTGTAAACTCCATCAAGCAAATACAAATTCGCTGCCGGTTTATACTATAATCAAGGCGTATTTGTGAAGCTTGAAGGAGAACATGCAAGCAGATGTGCCATCATGGTTTGTGCGGTGGTGCCTTAGCACTACTGGGAGGTATATAGACTTGAAAGAAAGACAAATGTCAGCGGGAGACAATATTCCCGTATCAGGCTCAGCGGAGTCGGATAAGCCTGCCGCGGCTATGGGGATGAAGGAGTTCCTCAGAACTGCGGCGTCAGTGAAGCCATCCAAGAGACAGCTTGACTGGTACGACACGGAGTTCTACGCCTTCGTCCATTTTACCGTAAACACCTACACCGGCAAGGAGTGGGGGTTGGGCGACGAAGACCCGAACATCTTCAACCCCACGGACCTCAACTGCGACGAATGGGTGGAAGCCGTAAAGTCCGCCGGGATGAAGGGAATCATCCTCACCGCAAAGCACCACGACGGATTCTGTCTCTGGCCCAGCGCCTACACTACCCATTCCGTCAAGTACAGCAAATGGCGGGACGGAAATGGTGACGTTGTACGCGAGTGTGCTGAGGCATGCAGACGGGGAGGAATCAAGTTCGGCGTGTATCTCTCACCGTGGGACAGAAACTCAAAGTACTACGGCACTGACGGGTACAACGATTACTACTGTAATCAGCTGACTGAGCTTCTCACAAACTACGGCGAGCTGTTCGAGGTCTGGTTCGACGGAGCCTGCGGGGAAGGACCCAACGGCAAAAAGCAGACCTACGACTTTCCCCGCTACATTTCCCTCATCCGCAAATATCAGCCGAATGCCGTAATCTTCCACGACGCGGGTCCTGACGTTCGCTGGTGTGGAAACGAAGCCGGAAGTGCGCGTCAGTCCGAGTGGGCCGTGGTTCCCGGAGAGCTGTGCTACAACGCCGAACCCCAGACAAACGGCGCACCACTGGAAGGAGACCTCACCCACATGTACAATCCCGACGGCAACGTGGGCGACCTCTCAAACATCATGTACTCAAAAGGACTGGTGTTCTGCGGCTCCGAAATCGACATGTCCATCAGACGGGGCTGGTTCTATCACCCCAATGAGGACCCCCATTCGGTTGAGCGGCTGTTCAGAACCTACATGCGCTCCGTCGGCGGAAACACGGGATTCAACCTCAACATCCCCCCAATGCCCAGCGGCAGATTCGACCCCCGCGACATTGAAACTCTTGGAAAGTTTGGCAAAGTGCTAAACCACTGCTTCGGCGAGGAAAAAAAGGTGGAGTACAGGCTGACCGAACTTGAAACCGCGGGCGACACCCAGTGCAAGTATGAGCTTGACTTTGACGGGAAAAAATACATCCGTTTCATCACACTGGAAGAAGAAATATCCAAGGGCCAGCGAATCGAATCCTTCAAAATCTACGACGGCAAGGATCCCATCTACCGCGGCTTTACTGTAGGACATAAGAAAATCTGCCCCGTGGACTGCAACGCGGAAAAACTCATCCTCTACATCACATCCGCAAGGGACAAAGTAAAGCTGAGGAACATCACAGTCTACACGGAATAATTCATAGAAATAACGATGCTGACCAAACGGCGGAGTAGGAAATCCCCCTCACCCTGCCGTTTTTCTTATAATATGGAAGTTTAATATGAAACACATTTGATAATTGACGACGACATTACAATCGGCAATCTCCTCGAGGAAGCCCTCACCCGGGACGGCTATTCTGTATCTCGAGCCTACTCCGGAACGGAAGCCCCTCCTTCTCCTCGACAAATCCGACGATAAACAAGTCTTTCCCGACCTGGTTCTTCTCGACCTCATGCTTCCCGGACTGTCCGGTGAGGAAGTTCTGCCGAAAATCAAGGGAATCCCTACAATTGTCCTCAGCGCAAAGGTTGGTATGGACAATAAAGTAAAGCTTCTGTTGGACGGCGCGGTTGACTACGTGACAAAACCGTTAAACATAAAGGAGCTTCTCGCCAGAATCACGGTCCAGCTGCGTAAATCGGTCTGCGCCAACTCAAAAACCCCGAACTCCGACCTACGATGACCTGACCCTCACTCCCAACAGCCACACCGCCGCCGTATGTGAAACGGAAGTCCGCCTGACCCGCACGGAGTACGCCATACTCAAGCTGCTCATGCAGAACCTGAATCTGGTCACGACCAAGACCCCCTTCTTGAAAACATCGCCGACGCCACCCCTGACTGCACCGAATGCTCCCTGAAAACCCACATCAGCTACCTCCGCGCCAAGCTCCGCCATGTTGAACGACCGGGACTACATAGAATCCGTCTGGGGAATCGGCTTCAAAATGAAGGAAAAAGAAAAATAATTGCCTCATATCTGCCAAAATAACCTGATTTTACCATAATTTCATCCAAAACAAAAAAATCTCAACCAAATCCTTTACCGAAAACTCAACTGCTTTGCGCTATAATATACGCTTCGTATAAAGGCGGTAATTTTATGAACTATGTTCTTCAAACAAAGGCTTTGTGTAAAAATTATAAACAGTTCAAAGCAGTGAACGGACTCACAATGAACGTGCCGAAAGGCTCAATCTATGGCTTCGTCGGCAAAAACGGCGCGGGCAAAACCACACTGATCCGGCTGATCTGTGGGCTGCAAAATCCCACCTCGGTCGAATATTCACTCTACGGAATAAAAATACCTCGCCGAGCATAACAAAATCCCGCCGTCGCATGGGAGCCGTGGTGGAAACGCCGTCAATCTACCTCCGGTTGATAGAATATAATGTTTTTGTTATGGACTCTCGTCGTCTTCCTGACAGCTGTGATCGCCGCAATGTACGTGAAAATCCACCCTCTTCAAAAGTCCGCACGGGAAATTGAGGAAGACATTGCCGACCGGCTCGTGAACGACACAAATACTCTTGTAGGCATATCCTTCGCTGACAAATACATGCGCAGTCTCGCGGATTCGGTGAGTGTACAGCTGAGAAAGCTTCGCGAGGAACAGCGGCGGTTCAAACATGACGACAATGAGCTAAAAAGTGCTGTCACCAACATCTCCATGACCTTCGCACGCCCCTGACTGACATCTGTGGCTACCTCGACCTTCTCGAACAACTGCCGGGATATGAAAAGTCAGCCGAAATGAAGCGTTATGTTTCAGTAATGCGGAACCGGACGGATATCCTCACCGATTTGACCGAGGAGATGTTCCGCTATTCCGTCATCATATCTGAGGACCGTCCTACAAACGAAAAGGAACCGACCGTCATCAACGGACTTCTTGAGGGGTACGCCGCGTTTTATACCACGCTGACAGAGCGGGAAATCGTGCCGAACATCGAAATCCCCGACGAAAAAATAGTGTGGATTCTCAACAGATCTGCGCTACAACGGGTGTTTTCAAATATTCTTCAAAACGCGGTAAAGTACAGTTCAGGCGACAATGACGACAAGATTACAGTAGATGTAGAGATAACCTTCGCCAACACCGCCACGGGAATGGATGAAGTGCAAGTGGGGCGGCTGTTCGACAGATTTTACACAGTTGAAGACGCGAGAAAATCCATCGGACTTGGCCTTGCAATCGCACGAACCCTGATGGAGCAGATGAACAGCTCAATTTCCGCAAACTACAGCGACAAAAAGCTGACGGTCACGGTGACTCTGCCAAAAGAATAAAGAAAAACTCCATTGCAGAACTGGCTGTAGTGGAGTTTTAGCTTTGTCGAAAATCGGATTTGACTATAAAGAATTGCTTATATAAGGCTTACTTCTTCAGCGAGCCGTGGGCAAGACCCAGCATGTCCTCGAGGGACTCTGTGCAGAGCTTTGCCTGAGCCTGAGCGTCAGCCTCGTTCTTGCCGTTTGCCAAAATATAGAACTTGATTTTCGGTTCAGTACCCGACGGACGTGCGACAACTACATTTCCGGACTCGGTTTTGTAGTACATCACGTTGGACTTGGGCAGATTCGTGCCTTCGATCACACCGGTGAGCAGGTTCTTTGAAGTCTCCGCAAGGTAGTCGCGGATGTTTACAACTTTGGAACCGGCGATTTCGGCAGGCTCGTTTTTGCGCAGCTTTTCCATGACAGCGGCGATTTTTTCCTTGCCGTCCAGCCCTTCCATGTAAATTTCGGCGGAATTTTCGGTGTAGTAGCCGTATTTTTCGTAGAGGGACTCCACCGCGTCAATCAGGGTCATGCCTTTCAGGGAATAGTATGCCGCCATCTCGCAAATCAGCATGGAAGCCACCACGCCATCTTTGTCGCGGGAGTACTGTCCCTTCATGTAACCGTAGCTCTCTTCGTAACCGAGGAGATATGTTCCGTCACCGCGAGTCTCATGCTCGCCGATAACCTCTGCGATAAACTTGAATCCGGTCAGCACATTGTACAAATCCACGCCGTGTTCAGCACAGATTTTTGTAGCCATTTCACTGGTGACGATTGTCTTGATTGCGTAGCCGTCCTCTGGCATGCGTCCCTGTTCCTCGAGGGCGGAGAAGATGTAGTCAAGCAGAAGCGAACCCATCTGGTTGCCTGTGATGCACTTGAACTCGCCAGACTTGTCGCGGGCCATTACGCCTACACGGTCGCAGTCAGGGTCGGTGGCTATAATCAGATTAGAGTTGACCTCGGAGGCAATTTTGATTCCTTCGGCGAAAGCGGCGGGGTATTCAGGATTGGGTTTTGCCAGCCCCGGGAAATTGCCGTCGGGCTTGATCTGGCTGTCGACGAGGGAGAGGTGCTTGATTCCAATCCGGCGGAGTACTTCGGGAACGATTCTGTAGCCTGCGCCGCAGAGGGGAGTGTAGACAATCTTGAGTTCGTCCGCGGCTATGCTGATGACGTCGGGGTAAACCTGCTCGGCGATTACATTTTTCATGAAAATTTCGTCAAAATCAGCGCCGACGGATACAATCAAGTCTTCGTTGCATTTGTCACGCGATGGAACTCCTTCGAAAATGTCAGCCTCACGGATGTAGGAGGAAACCTTGTCGGCCATGGCTGAGGTGGGCTGAGCGCCGTCTTCCCAGTAGAGCTTGTAGCCGTTGTACGCGGCAGGGTTGTGGGACGCGGTGATGTTAATTCCGGCGATGCATCCGAAGTGGCGGACTCCGGCGGAGAGCATTGGTGTTGGGCGAAGCTCGTCAAAGAGGTAGCACTTGATTCCGTGTGCGGTCAGGACTTCGGCACATCTGCGGGCATAGAGGGAAGAGTTGTTCCGGCTGTCGCATCCGATCATGACTCCCCGGGCCTTTGCGTCATCCCCTAAGGATTCAATGACTCGCGCGACTCCTTCAGTGGACTGAGCTACTGTATAAATATTCATCATGCCACAGCCCGCGCCCATTTTTGCTCGAAGTCCGCCGGTGCCGAACTCCATGTAGGAGCCGAAGCGCATTTCGATTTCTTCTTCGTTGTTTTCGATGGATTTAAGTTCGGCTTTTGTGGCGGAGTCAACCTTGTCGGAGTTCAGCCACTCAAGGTATCTCTTTTTGTATTCTTCCATAATAATAACCTTTCCCTTTTGATTTTGTTTGTGCGGATCTGAAATGCTTTATGTGAAACAAATGAACGGGTATAAAAGCAGTCACGTATCAGACGAAATGTTTGGACAAAAGAACAGTTGAACTTTAATGGAATCAGCATTTTTTTGCCCTGACCGCGTCATACTGACCGATTATGCTGCACCGAACTCTCGAGGAATCCAAAAACAGTCGCAGTCCTTCCACGTCGGCTTTGCTTGTGTCGAGTTGGAGCAGGATTCCGCAGCCGTCGTCGGTGTAGTTAAGAGTTATAGAGTTTACCGTTATCACTGACGCGCCGAAAACCTCGCAGGCTGAAATAAAGTCGCCGTAACGCTCACTCTCGGACAGAACCACTGAAATATCCATGTTTTCCGCCTGAATTTCGCTGTTTTCCGGCGTATATTTGGCTGCGAGAGCGTATTTCATGTAGCCTTCGTCGTTTGTTTTGACCGTACATGAGCGGACAATGCGCAAATCGTATTTCAACAGCAGCTTGTAGAACGACAGCAGAACCCCGTCGGAGGATGAATATACCGGAAGCAGGGTGTGGGAGCAGCGTTCGTAGTACACTTCCTCGCAGGCTTCGCGGAATCCGGGAAAGTACATCGCCGCGGTTTTTCCGGTGGGACTCAGGATTCGGTAGGCTTTATCCGAATAGGTGTTCTGCATATACGCTATTTTTGCCACATCATCTTCAACCGACTGACGGGAACTAAAGTTCGCGTTTCTAGTGGCTTTTGCGAATTCCAAACAGAAGACTGCGTAGTCGGGGGTTATGAGACTGCCGCATTCTCCAAGGAGCTGTTCATACAACACCGCTGTCTCGGCTGACTTTGTAGCGTCCCGTCCGTTGTCCTCGTGAAACTCGTCAAGTGCGGTGGAACTCTCCCGTGGAAGACTTCGTTCGGGAGTGTTAAAGCTGTCGTGGAACAGAGACTGATTTTCGTATGTGGGTGAATAATTATACTCTGCCTTTTCACTCCCGAGGAAAATCTCAGCCGCCTGACGGTAGTATCCACGCCGTACCGTATCAGCCGAAGCGGTTTTTTTGCCAACAATTGCCAGATTTTCCCTGATTACTCCAAGTGCGGCCGAATCAAATGGTGAATTTTTAGTCTGATGCAGGTTCGGCATCTTTTACAACTGTCCTAAAATCCTGTAGCTGTCGCCGAGGAATGAGAGAAGCTCGTCGGAGGTAAGCTGCCGATGTGACAGGGACGCAAGCATGTAAATCTGACGTGCAATCGTTTCGGCTTCGTCATCCCTGCCCTCGTCGAGAAGGTCGGAAAGCTTTGTAATCAGCGGAGACGCAGTGTTGAGAATCATATTCTGGTCAAGGGGCATGTCGTCGCCCATTTTGTAGAGCTTCATCATGTCGTGCATACGGCGGGATTCCTCGGACAGGTTCAGGATTGCGGGGGTTCCTTCGTCCTTGAGCCGCTCGAAGGATACGGTGGTGTGCTCGCCTGTAACCTTCTTAAACAAGTCGGCAACTTTGGGAAGCTCGGTTTTGTCTCCGTCAGCCTTGAGTACGTCAGCAATTTCCGAGTCGATTCTGATGAACTTCACGTTCTCCCGCTTTGCTTCAATTGTTGAGATAAACTGTGTGTCGATAATCCGGTCGAGAAGGACTACCTCAATGCCCTCGTCTTTGAACATCTTCACGTACTTCGACTGTGCGGTCACGTCCGAAGCGTAGTAGATTTTGTTCTCGTGCTTTTCCTTTGCGGTCTCGAGGTATTCGTCAACTGTCTTGTATGTGCCGTCGGTCAGTTCAAAGAGTACGCTGGGGGAAACGCGGTCGTAGAACTTGCCGTCACGCATGCAGCCATATTCTACAAAAGTCTTGAGATCCCGCCAGATGGATTCGTAGTTTTTCCGGTCGGTGGAGAACATGGAAATCAGCTTGTCCGCTACTTTTTTCACGATGTGAGCTGAAATTTTTGCCACGTAACTGCTGTTTTGCAGGTAGCTGCGGCTGACGTTCAGGGGAAGCTCGGGGCAGTCCAGCACACCCTTGAGCATGAGCAGGTACTCTGGGATGACTTCCTTGATGTTGTCCGCTACAAATACCTGATTGTAGTACAGCTTCACCTGACCCTCAAGGCTCTCGAATTCGCTGGCAATGCGGGGGAAGTAGAGGATTCCCTTGAAGTTCAGCGGGTAGTCGGCTTTGAGGTGGATGTGGAACAGGGGCTCCTTCCAGTCGTTGAACACCTTGCGGTAGAAGTCCTTGTATTCCTCGTCGGTGCAGTCGGAGGGGTTCTTGAGCCAAAGAGGCTTTGTGTCGTTGACGGGGGTGGGCTTTTTCTCTTCCTTATTATCGTCGGACTTTTCTTCCTCATCCTTTTCGTCTTCCGCGTTCTCGTCTACGAAGTAAATCTCCTCGGGCATGAAGGCGCAGTATTTGTTCAAAACGTCTTTGAGCTTGTATTCGGAGAGGAATTCCTTGCCATCGTCGTTTATGTGCATGATGACCGCCGTGCCGAAGCCGTCAAGAAACTCGCAGCCATCGCCGTCGTAGTTCGGTGTGATTTCGTAATTTCCTTCGTCGGAGCAGGTCCACTTGGTTACAGTATCCCCGGAATAGCTGCGGGTTATTACGTCAACCGTGTCGCTGACCATAAAGGAGGAGTAGAAGCCCAGACCGAAGTGACCTATGATTCCGTTGTCGCTGGCGTTCTCGCCCTCATATTTTGAGATGAAGTCAAGCGCGCCGGAAAGTGCGATCTGGCAGATGTACTTTTTTACTTCTTCCTCAGTCATGCCGATGCCGGTGTCGGTGACGATGATTTCGTCCGCGTCCTTGTCGAGAATTACCTTGATTTTCGCGCCGGTCAGGTCCACGTCAGCCTCGCCGAGGGAGCAGAGACGTCTCAGCTTTGTTATGGCGTCGCAGGCGTTAGATACGATTTCGCGGAGGAATATTTCCTTTTCGGAGTACAGCCATTTCTTGATAATGGGGAAAATATGCTCAAGCTCGATGGAAATACCCCCGCGCTCGGTTTTTGTTTCGTTTTCGTTCATTGTAATATGTTACACCTCTGTTGGTTAAAAATTTTTCTTCATGGTAAATTATATACCAAATGGACGGGTTTGTCAAGTTGTAATAGTTGACGCAGATGTTACAACTGTTTGAATTTATTTCGGCAGTGTTCATGAAAATTTAATAATTTGAAGTTACGGAATTACGGAAAAAGGTATTAACAAAGGCGGGAGCTTGTGATATTATAGAGTTACGGAAATCCGGAATTACGAATTATTTAATTGTGGAGGAAATAACAATGGATGAGCGGGACTTTGGCGCGGAGATTGACTCTCTGAAGCGGGATTTGAATGAAATCAAGGAATTATTAAAAGAAAAGGTGGCTGTCAAGGTAAAGCCTACAGATGTCGAGGAGACTGAAGATGAGCCGGATGAAGAGCAGGAAAGCGGTGACGACTCGGAGTCGGAGAAGAAAAGCAGGCTGGTGCAGAAAATCCGGAAAATGTCGCCGGACGAGGTTCTGGATTCGTTGATGATGCGGATTCAGGACGAATGCGAGGCTGACGGAAGCACGGGACGGGTGGTTTACACGGGAGTTTTCGCGTCCGTCGGACATCAGTCTAACTGGATTATGACTCACAACACTGATAATTTGCTAAAGCTGATTGACGACCGGACTGCGGAAAAGCTTCTCGCGTGCGTGGGAAGCGGGGACAGACTCAGCATTTTAAGCGCACTGCTCAGAAAGCCAATGTCGGTGGCGCAGATTGTCAGCGAGGGAGGGTTCAATTCAACGGGGCAGGTGTACCACCATCTCAACGCACTGATTGCGGCTGATCTTGTGAAGGAGGACTCGAAGGGAAAAGGGGGTTTACATTATCTCACCGCATAGGGTGCAGGGAATTATCATGATTCTTGCGGGGGTGTCGGACATGCTCACGGGGGATTAATGCAAGGAGCAGGATTGGTATTGATTTTTTACGGATTTTCACACTAAAGCATAACAAAAGCCGGATTGTATGGTGCGAATCCATAAGTCCGGTTTTATTTTATGAGAGCTAAATTTTATTTTCGTGGCATGTCGCAGCTGTGTCAGCTTAAAGTGAGCCATGATTGCCTGTGAGGGGGCTTCCCCGCTTTGCCCGTTGGGGCTCCCCAACTTAATGTATTGTGCCTTCTACTACTGTTCCGTCAGGGTGGAAGAGGGGGAGCTTGCCGAGGTAGGTTATGTCGGTCCTTGTCTGGGCATCTCCTTCGGCTAAAATCGTCATCTTTCCGGCAATTTTTCCGCCTACCGCAGCTACAAGCTCTTCTATCGCACGCAGGGATTCGCCGGTGGAGATTACGTCGTCCACTATCAGGATGCGGGAGCCTTTGATTAAATCCGCGTCGGCTTTGTCGAGGAACAGACTCTGCTCGCCGGCGGTGGTGATGGAGTGAACCTTTACTTCAAATACGCCGGTCATGTAGGCTTTCGCTTTCTTGCGGGCGATGAAGTACTTCTGGTTCCCGGCAAGACGCGCCATTTCGTGAGCGAGGGGAATTCCTTTGGCTTCTGCGGTGAGGATGTAGTCGTATTCGGGAGCAAGCTTAAGCAGTTCCGTTGCCGCGGCGGTGGTCAGCTCGGGGTCGCCGAAAATTACAAATGCTCCGATTGCGAGGTTTTCGTTCAGCGGGCAGATGGGAAGCTGTCTCTCAAGCCCGGCGATTGTCATGGGGTAGGTCAACATTGGTGTTTCTCCTTTGATGTAATGTGGAAACTGTTAAAATTTCATCAGATGAATGTTATTTTATGTACGTGAAAAAGAGAACAATGCTGTACTGTCCTCTTTTCTTTGTTTTTATCTCAGTTTGATTCCAAGCTCGGTCTCAAGCGTAGCTAAAATTGCCTTGATTGCCTCGTCGGCTTCGCTGTCGGTCAGGGTCTTGTCGGGTGCGCGGAGAAGTACGGCATAGGACATGCTCTTCTTGCCCACTCCAAGCTGGGGTCCTCTGTACACATCAAACAGCTCGGCTGAGGACACGAGTTTGCTTGCGGACTTGATGATTTTCGCAATAGCCGCAGCTTCGGTGGATTCGCTGCAGATGAAGGAGAAGTCGCGCTCGAGGGCGGGGTGCTTCGGAATGGGCTGGTACTCGATAACTGCACGACGGACGTCAAATAACACGTCCTCTGACAGCTCGGCAAGGTATACTTTCGCGCCGATTCCGTAGTTTTCAGCGGTTTCGGGATGTGCTTCGCCGAATACTCCAAGCTCTTCCCCCTTGACGATAACCTTTGCGCAACGCCCGGGATGGAAGGTTCTTTCAGTGCTGCAGGAGACGTATTCCACGTCATCGGGGCTGATTCCGGCGATGTTTATGAGGGACTCAATGTACCCCTTCATTCTGTAGAAGCCGCCGTCGTTCTCCCCTGCGATGAATCCGAGGGTCAAGTGGGACAGCTCGAGGGGAAGCTCGTCGGGATTGGTGGGGATGTAAACCCGTGACTGCTCAAAGAGGGAAGCCGAGTGGTTCTTCTTCGCGTAGTTGTCCGCTAAAATTTTCAGCATGGACGGCAGGGTAGTGGTGCGCATGACTGAGGTGTCCTCGCCGAGAGGGTTGGAGATAACCACGCAGATTCTGTGGCTGTCGTCGGGGGAGAGGCGGATTTTGTCGTACCATGAGGGGCTGATGAAGGAGAAAGTCTCGATTTCGTCCAGTCCCATGCCAATTAACATATCGTGAACCTTGTTGTCGAAGTTCTGCCGTTCCGTTCTCGCGCCGAGAGTGGGTGTTGCGGAATTTGACAGGGTGGACTCGATTTTGTCGTATCCATACATTCTCAGAATTTCCTCGGCAAGGTCGTTCATGCACCGCACGTCATCACGGAAGGAGGGAACGGTCACATTTCTGCCGTCGTCGGAGACCTCGAAGTCAAGCTTTTTCATGGTCGCCGCCATGTATTCCTGAGTCAGGTTCAGTCCGAGGAAGCTGTTGATTTTGTCGGCGTCAAGGGGGAGAGTTACCTTCTGCTTCGGGTTCGGGTAAACGTCGACCGTGCCGCCTACTACCTCGCCTGCACCTAAAAGCTCAACCAGCTCACATGCGCGATCGAGGGCCGGCATTGTGTTGTCGCTGTCAAGGCCCTTTTCGAATCTCGCGGAGGACTCGGTTCTCATGCCAAGCTTCTTCGCGGTGACTCTTACGCTGCCCGGGTGGAAGGTCGCGGACTCGAACACTACCGTCTTTGTGTCGTCGGTGATTTCGCTGTTTTCGCCGCCCATGATTCCCGCGAGGGCTACGGCTTTGTTGTGGTCCGCAATCACCAGCATGGACGAGTCGAGGGTGTGGGGAATGCTGTCGAGGGAGATGAACTGCTCGTTGTCCTCCGCACTTCTCACGTTGATTTCCGAGCCGTCAAGGCATTTGTAGTCGAAGGCATGCATGGGCTGACCGTATTCCAGCATTACGTAGTTTGTGATGTCAACGATTTTGTTGATGGGACGTACGCCGGAGGAACGGAGCTTCATTCTCAGCCACAGGGGGGAGGGGGCGATTTTTACGTTCTTCACCACACGGGCGGAGTAGCGGTAGCATTTTTCAGTGTTCTTTATATTTACGGAAATGTAATTTTTGATGTCGTCGCCGTCAGCGGAAGGGTAGTCGTGCTTGGAGGTGTGGAGGTTCAGAGGGGAGTCGAAAGTGAATGATGTCTCACGTGCAAGCCCTATTACGGAGAGGCAGTCGGGGCGGTTGGGGGTGATTTCAAACTCAACAACCGTGTCCTTGAGCTTCAGAGCTTCAACCACGTCAGAGCCTAAGGGAATGTTGCCCAGTCCCACATGGTTTAGGATTAAAATACCATCTTCGATTGCGCCCGGCATGTCGTGGAGGGTCAGACCCAGCTCGGTGATTGAGCAGAACATGCCTTCGGAAACCTCGCCGCGAAGCTTGCCTTTTTTTATTTTTACGCCGCCAGGAAGATGGGAGCCGTCGGTCGCAACGGGAACAACCGCGCCTTCGAATACGTTGGTCGCCGCCGTGATGATCTGGAGCTGCTTTGAGCCGATGTCCACCTGACAGATGACCAGCTTGTCGGCGTTGGGGTGGCGGTCGATTTTCAGGATTTTTCCGCATACCACGCCGGAGATGTCGCCGCCGATGACCTCGTAGCCCTCGACTTTGGAGCCGGTCATGGTCATTCTGTCGCAATATTCTTTTATATCTATTCCGCTGACGTCAGTGTAGTCCGCCAGCCAATTCATTGATAGCTGCATTTTGTTTTCTCCAAATAATATATATAAGTTGAATGTATTTCAAATGATTGCAAGTTGGTAGTTTTACATCAGAACTGACTTAAGAATCTGACGTCGTTTTCGTATGCTAAACGCAGGTCGTCTATGTGGTACTTGAGCATTGCAATGCGCTCGATACCCATGCCGAACGCGAATCCCGTGTAAACCTCAGGGTCGATTCCGCTCATTCTGAGAACGTTGGGATGAACCATGCCCGCGCCGAGAACCTCAATCCAGCCCTCGCCCTTGCAGAGACGGCAGCCCTTTCCACCGCAGGCGAAGCAGGAAACGTCAACCTCAGCAGAGGGTTCAGTGAACGGGAAGTGGTGAGGACGGAAGCGCACCTTTGTGTCCTCGCCGAACATGCGCTTTGCGAACATCTCAAGAGCACCCTTGAGGTCGGACATCATGATGCCTTTGTCCACAACAAGACCCTCGAACTGGTGGAACAGGGGGGAGTGGGTGGCGTCGATTGAGTCCGAGCGGTAAACCCGTCCGGGAGATACAACCTTGATCGGCGGCTGGGTCTTCTCCATGACTCTCGCCTGAACGGAGGATGTCTGGGTCCTGAGCAGTATGTTGTCGGTGATGTAGAAAGTGTCCTGCGTGTCTCGGGCAGGGTGATCCTTTGGAATATTTAGCGCTTGGAAATTGTAATAATCAAGCTCCACCTCAGGACCATCAACTACGCTGTAGCCCATGCCGAGGAAGATGTCCTCAAGCTGACGCTGAACGAGTGCGATTGGGTGGCAGTGTCCAACCGAAATTTTTATGCCTGGAACGGTTACGTCCAGTTTCTCGGATTCCAGCTTTGCGGCGGTTTCGCGTTCTTTCTTTTCGCTGTTCAGCTCTTCGATTTTTTCTTCAATTTCCTCGCGGATTTCGTTCGCGAGCTGACCTATAATCGGTCTTTCTTCGGCGGACAGCTTGCCCATGCCCCTGAGTACGGCTGTAAGCTCGCCTTTTTTGCCGAGATACTTGATTCTCAGCTCTTCTATCTGTGCGGAAGGAGCTTCAAGTGCTTCCAACGCCTCTTTTTTGATTCTCTCAAGTGTTTCTTTCATCAGTGCTATATTTTCTCCTGTGATATTTTATGCAGTTTGATATTGCCCGCCGCCCGCGCGAATTTTTCCTACATTATGTATAGGGAATATGATAAGGTTTTGACGGCCGAAGCATTTTTATGATTTTTGCCGCTGTAAATATTTATCAATGTATTATACCACCAAAGCGGGGTTATTTCAAGTAAATTCATGCAAAAATATGAAAAATTCTTGACTTTTTGCTTCTGTAGTGGTATTGTATATAGGAAAGAAAACTGACAGGCTGTTTTTGTCCGTTTTTATGAGTATTATCAATATGATTGAGGTGAAAACTATGAAAATCAGCGACATTGACAAAAATCTTGAAGTGAAGAGCAAGGCCCCTTTTGACGATATCCGCTGGCTTGACGTGAAGGACGCGCCTTTCCGGATTCACGGACTTAAGGTCTGCGAAAAGGGAAAGCGGTTCCTGCGCATGCCTGACGAGGACGCAAAACGGGTCGGCGACGGGGTCAGAGCCCTGAACACCCACACCTCCGGCGGCAGAGTACGGTTCAGAACCAACTCAAAGTACATCGCGATCAAGGTGGAGATGCCGGACTCAAGCGCCATGCCCCACATGACTCCCCTCGCGCAGAACGGATTTGACCTATATAAAAGCGATGACGGCAGGCACACATGGGCGGCGGTTTTTCTTCCCGGCGAGAGAGACCATGGCTACGAGGCTTGGTGCAATACCGACGGCCAGATGCACACCTATACCATGTACATGCCGGTGTTCAGCTCGGTGAATGAGCTTTACATTGGCCTTGAATCCTTCGCTGAGGTTGAAGAGGCTGAGGACTACACTGTGGCAAAACCGGTGCTGTTCTACGGCTCGTCCATTACTCATGGGGCATGCGCGTCCCGTCCCGGCAACATCTACCCGGCCATGATTTCCCGCATGTTCGACTGCGACTACTACAACCTCGGCTTCTCCGGACGTGCAAAGGGTGAGCAGGCCATGGCTGAGTACTGCAGCAGATTTGACTGCGACGTCTTTGTCATGGACTACGACCACAACGCCTACAGTGCGGACGAATTGCGGGCGACGCATTATGAGTTCTACAAGACCTTTCGCCGGCTGAATCCTGACGCCGAGATAATTTTCGTCACCCGTCCCGATTATTACGAATACCTCCGTGCCGACGTCGAACGCCGCGAGGTAGTCATCGAGACCTACGAAAAGGCTCTGGCTGAGGGTGACAGTCACGTCCGTTTTGTTGATGGCGCGCGTTTGTTTGACGGATTCATGCGGGACAGCTGCACAGTCGACGGTTGTCATCCCAACGACCTCGGCTTTGCGAGAATGGCTGAGCATATCGGTGCGGTTGTGGGCGACGCTCTCAAAATCGCAAAATAATTATAATTTATCGGAGTACTGATGGAGATAAAGAAATCAATATTACACGTTCCATCCACTGACGGAATCCATACCCTGTCGGGCGTTGTTTTTGCGCCAAAGGAGCCGCGCGGGATTCTGCATGTGGTTCACGGCATGGCTGAGCATATCGGGCGGTACGAAAGCTTCATGCGGACCGTGGCTGAGACTGGGTTTGCGGTCTGCGGATACGACAACCTCGGACACGGCAAAACCGCCGGGGAAGAAGAATACGGCTTCATTGCGGACAAGGATGGGTATGACTGTCTTGCCCGTGATGTTCTTGCGTTCTCGAACCGGGTGAGGGCGGATTTTCCGGACCTTGAGTATAATCTGATGGGTCACAGCATGGGTTCGTTCATCGTCCGGCTGGCCTGTGAACGATATGTGAAACCGAAGCGGCTGGTTGTCATGGGTACGGGCGGAAAAAATCCCATGTCCGGCGTCGGGCTTGTGGTAATCGGGCTGGAAAAGCGGATTCACGGTGCAAAGTATGTCTCGACTTTTGTGGACAAACTGACCTTCGGCTCGTATAACGACAGATTTAAATCCCGCGGCGAGAGGGATGAACTGTCGTGGCTCACAAAGGATTCTGCGGAGAGGGACAAATACAGGTCGGATCCTGCCTGCGGCTTCAAGTTCACGCTTGGTGCGATGGAGGACCTGGTGAGACTGAACCGGCTTGTGAACAGGGATGAGTGGTTCCGCGAAATGGCTGCGTCCGATGTGAAGGTGCTTCTGCTGTCGGGCGAAGATGATCCGGTCGGCGGATATGGCTCCGGCGTGAGTCAGGTTTATGTCGGTCTGAAGAAGGCCGGAGCTGACGCTCAGGTGAAGCTGTACCCAAACTGCCGCCACGAGATACTGAATGATGACGTCCGCGTGGAAGTAACGGAAGAAATCCTGCGGTTCATCAGTGGGCAGGGTATATAATATAGAAAATCACCGCTATGGAAAAGTACAGCTATGGCGGTGAATTTTGTTAATGCGGGAGGAAAAGTAAAAATCCATAAAAAAAATCGGAAGAAATTTGAAAAAAGGGTATTGACA
>CAZULC010000004.1:131964-155045 GCA_964621165.1 uncultured Ruminococcus sp. | reverse complement strand
CTGGAAAACCATCGCTATATCTCTGTCCTTGGGGGCAACGTCGTTTACAAGCTTATCGCCGATGAAAAGTTCGCCTTCGGAAATTTCTTCAAGACCCGCGATCATACGGAGTGTTGTGGACTTGCCGCATCCAGAAGGTCCTACGAGTACGAGGAACTCCTTATCCTTGATTTCGAGGCAGAAGTCGGAAACGGCTGTAACTCCGCCGGGATATTTCTTGTAGATGTGTTTAAGTGAAAGACTTGCCATTAAAAAATCCTCCTTGGATATAATTTACTTGTTAATTTAATCTTGCAACAGAATTATTTCTCTGCTATTTACCGTGTATATTCTATCAAATTACCTATGTTTTTTAAAGGGTTTATTTTACTGAAATTTGATTTAATACTTTGTGCATTCTGTACACCATTTTTCAGAGCGGCTTTGTAATCAAAAAACTCCGGATTTAATTTTCTCTAATTTAATTAGGATCATTCTTCCTTTATGCCACGTCTGGTGAGGCTGATGCGCTTTTTCTTCACATCCACCGACTTAATCATGACCTTTATCACGTCTCCCACAGCCAAAACGTCCGAGGGGTGCTTGATATACCTGTCCGCTATCTCGGAAATGTGCAGCAGTCCGTCCTGGTGAACGCCAATGTCGACGAACGCGCCAAAATCTATGACGTTGCGCACGGTTCCGGTGAGAATCATGCCCTCGGTCAGGTCCTCTATCGCCAAAACACGGTCACGTAGCACCGGCTGTGGAAGCGAGTCACGTATGTCGCGCCCGGGCTTCTCAAGCTCAGACAGGATGTCAGACAGGGTCATCTCGCCGATTTCAAGCTCCTCCGCAAGCTTTTTTTCGCCGTAGGACTTGACTTTATCTCGGAGATTTATGCCGCCTCTCGCGTCTTCCTTGCAGCAGCCGAACTTTTTGAGCAATTCCGTCGCCGCCTTGTATGATTCCGGGTGGACTCCGGTGTTGTCGAGGACTTCTTCCCCGCCGGGAATCCGCAGAAATCCTGCCGCCTGTTCAAACGCCTTTGCTCCGAAGCGCGGAACCTTCATGATTTCTCGCCTGTTTCTGAATTCACCGTTGGCCTCGCGGTATTTCACGATGTTTTTCGCCGAGGTTGAGTTGATTCCGGCGATGTAGGAAAGTAGCGAATATGACGCGGTGTTCACGTCAACCCCGACCGAGTTCACGCAGTCCTCAACAACGCCGCCTAAAGCCTCATCCAGCCGCGCCGGTTTCATGTCATGCTGGTACTGACCAACGCCGATGGACTTTGGGTCGATCTTCACAAGCTCCGCCAAGGGATCCTGGAGCCGTCTCGCAATGGACACCGCGCTTCTCTCGGTCACGTCAAAGTCCGGGAATTCCTCGGCTCCCAACTCCGATGCGGAATAAACGCTGGCTCCGGCTTCGGACACAATGATGTATTTGGTTTTCCCGCCCATCTCTCGCAGCAGGTCCGCTATGAACATCTCGCTCTCGCCCGACGCCGTGCCGTTTCCGATTGCCACCACATCCACGCCGTATTTCTCGATGAGCCGGCGGACGGTTTTCTTTGATTCCTCGATTTTTTCGTGGGGCTTGGTGGGATAGATCACAGCGGTTTCTGCCACGGCTCCGGTTTTCTTCACAACCGCCAGCTTGCATCCAGTTCTGTAGCCTGGGTCGTAGCCGAGGACGGTCTTTCCCTTGATCGGCGGCTGCATGAGAAGGTTGCGCAGGTTCACTGAGAAGAGGGAGATTGCGCTCTCGCTGGCTTGGTCGGTCATTTCCGCGCGGATTTCCCTCTCGATTGATGGGGAGATGAGCCGGTCATAACTGTCTTCAACGGCGGCTTTTATGTACTCGCTGGACGGGCTTTTCACGTTTGTTATAACTTTCGAGAGGAGCGCATTGACGATTAAGTCGTGGTTAATCTCAATTGAAACTGACAGGGCTTCCTCTTTCTCGCCACGATTCACCGCCAAAATCCTGTGGGCCGGCATTTTCGAGAGTGGTTCGGAGTAGTCCCAGTACTGCTCGTATGTGGGGTTGTCCGCCGTTTTCTTCGATTTAAGTGAGCCGTTTTTGAAGGTCAGTGTGCGCACCATTCGTCTCAGGTCGGCGTTGTCTGACACATTTTCCGCGATGATGTCAGCCGCTCCCGCCAGAGCTTCCTTTGAGTCAGAGACGCCTTTTTCTTCGTCCACAAACTCCTCCGCGTATTCGGCGATTGAGGGATTATAGTGTGTCTTCTGCTCCATTATGTAGAGCGACAGCGGCTCCAGTCCTTTTTCCCGGGCGACGGAGGCTCTTGTCTTGCGCTTCGGTCTGAACGGACGGTAGATGTCGTCGACCTCGGTCACGGTTTCAGCCTTGTCAATGGACGCGGCGATTTCGTCAGTCAGCTTGCCCTGAGATTCGATAAGGGACTTCACCTCATCCTTGCGCTTTTCCTGATTCCGCAGGTAGGTGAGCCGCTCAAGCAGGGTCCGCAAAACCTGATCGTCCAGTCCACCCGTGACTTCCTTGCGGTATCGCGCCACAAAGGGGACTGTGTTTCCGCCGTCAAGCAGCTCGATTGTTGCGTCGAGTTTATTTTTCGGGATATTTAATTCTTTGCTCAGTCTTTCGTTGATTTTCATGTGATCTCCTGTTTATTTTGCGCATGTCAAAAGCAGCCGCGTTTCGTCCTCGTCAAGCTCCCGCCACTGACCACGGGGGAGATTTTCGTCAAGCGTGATTCCCGCGAAGGTTATTCTCTCGAGCCGTGTGATCTCCGAGCCAACCGCAAGGAACATACGCTTTATCTGGTGGTACTTTCCCTCGGTCACGGTGATTTTCCCCTCAGTAGGGGACGACAGCTCGACTCTGCACGGCTTTGAAGTGAAGTCCTCAAGCTCCACGCCACTTTCAAGCTGACTTTTCATCCCGTCCGTCAGGGGAATGCAGCCGAAAGCGTAGGTTTTTTCGCAGTGGTTCTTCGGCGAGAGAAGGGTGTGGGCGGTCTGCCCGTCGTTTGTGATTATAAGAAGTCCTGTGGTGTCGATGTCAAGCCGTCCGCAGGGGAACATATCCATCCGGCTGTACTTTTCCGGAAGCAGCTTCATGACGGAATTTCCCCGCTCTTCCGTCGTGCTGACGTATCCCGAAGGCTTGTTCAGCATGATGTAATAAAACCGCCGCCACTCGAGAACGCGTCCGTCAAGAGTTATTCTGTCGTTGTCCTCGTTTACCTTTGCCGCCGGATTTTTTTCCGTTATTCCGTTGACCGCAACTCTTCCCGCCCGCACGGCTTTTGAGGCTTCGCTTCGGGTAAAGGTTCCGGTGCCGCCGAGAAATTTATCAAGTCTCATCATAGCAACGCACCGCGCAGTTCATACCAGCTGTCAGAGGAAGAAAAACCTCACTGCGGCCGCGACTACGGCTGAAACAAAAAGTGCCGCCGCACATCCGCACAGCAGTCCGATTCCAAAACTGCGCATGAATTTCATAAAAAAATAATAAGCTCGCATAACGCCCTCCGAATTCAGTCCGTTGGGGTTATTCTTACCATATGATACCATATTTATGCGGCTTTTTCAAGGGTTCGGATGAAAAAAGAGTTCCTCAAAAAAATTTGAAAAAATTTCAAAAAAGGGGTTGACAAATCCCGACGGATGAGTTATAATATTCACCGTCAGCCGGACAGGTCACAAAGGCCTCAAGAAAACGGCAGATAGCGGTATTGTGTAAAGGTAGCACAGCAGACTCTGACTCTGTATGTCGGGGTTCGAATCCCTGTACCGCTGGCTTGAAAGGTGCATATCGTAGTGAGTACGGTATGCTTTTTCTTTTGTTATCCTGCTTTTAAAGAAAAGACCTGCCGCTTTGGCAAGTCATATGGTTTCTTTGATTTTGCGGCGTCACATTTTCACTCTTGTTTTGCAGGCACATTCCCGCTCTGTTTTTTCGATTTCCGCCTCGTCTCCGCGAAGGAACAAAGGCTTGCCGATGAACGCGAACTCGGGTATGATGACGTCGGCACCGCCTTTGCCTATTTCGAGGTACAGCGCTTCCCCGCTCTCGTCTATCGCGTCGTATAGGTCGTCCTCGTCTGCGATTTTTATGTATTCTTCGTCAGGCGAGAACGCGGCGTAACTGCGGGTTGTGGCGGAAGCTTCACGGGGATTGAAGGAGCATTCTCCAGATTCGCTTCCGATTATGTCGGGATTTGCTTCAAGCAGGCGTGCGCATTCCTCGGATATAGCTTTGATGTGAGCCGGAGTCGTTCCGCAGCATCCGCCAATGTATCTTACACCAAGCCGCAGGAATTTCTCCACATACGCCGCCATGTCAGCGGAAGTCAGTGGGTAGCAGAGTCCTCCTTCGTCCTCAACGGGAAGGCCGGCGTTGGGTTTGGCAATGAGTGGAATCCGCAGTTCCGCAGCAATAGGTGCGACTGGCTTCAGTGCGGAGTAAACCACATCCGGACCTACGCTGCAGTTGCATCCGAAGCCATTGATTCCCAGTTCTGACAGAACGATAAGGCTTGCGGCAAGGCTGTCCCCGCTCATGGTTCTGCCGTTTTCGTCAACTGTAAAGCTCACGAGAACCGGTATGGATTCGGACTCGCTCCGTACGGCTCTCACGGCACACGCGGCTTCGGCGGCGGATATCATGGTTTCTATCATTATTAAGTCCACTCCGGCGTCTATCAGGATGCGGGCTTGATTTTTGTATGTCGCGTGCACTTCATCAAATGAGGCATTTCCGTAGGGTTTGAGCATGAGTCCGGTTGGGGACATGTCTCCTGCTACAAGTGCGCGGCTTCCGGCGTTAGCTTTCGCGGTTTCAGCCAGCCTGAGGTTCACTTCCCTCACGTCGGACTTGTTGAATCCATGACGGAGAAGCGAAGGTTCGTTTGCACCGAATGTTGGCGCGAGAACTATGTTTGCTCCCGCCGAAATATACGCGTTGTGGAGGTTTTTTATCGCATTAGGGTTGTCGAGTATGTATTTTTCCGTGCTTCCGGATTCAGCGCAGGCGGCTCTATCAAGCATTGTTCCGGTTGCCCCGTCGAGGATTGCTGCTTTCGTTTTATCAGGCATTGTTTTTCTCCGTATTCATATGGAATCAGCCGATGTATGCTTTTTTTACAGGAAACATGCGTCAGCCGTCACCTTATATTATAGACAAAAACGGAAAATCTTCAAGAGTATACACCAAAAATTTAAAAAAATTTGTTTTAATATACTTAGTTTTTGTGGTATAATATACATGGAAGTTTGAATTCAGTCGTCGTGGGAGCTGTTAAAGTTTCAGCCGCAGAAAAGCCGATTTTGCCCGCGGGGGCTTCCCCGTTGCGTCCGGTTTTATTCCTGTGGAGTTTACAAACGTAATGTCAAAAACAAAAGAAATTAAGGAGTATTGATTATGAAAAAAAATACAATATATATGACCGCTTTGGTTCTCGTTTCGTCAATTTTGCTCTCCGGCTGCTCGTCAAAGCAGGATGACGAAAACGCTGACACGGATTTGGATGGCGAAACTTCCATTGAGACCACGGAAGACGCTGAGCCTGAGACCGCGCCTGAGACGGAAGCTCCCATGAGGCTTGAGGATCTTGAAGGAATAAACCTCAACAAAACGAGTCTTTATCTGGAAAAGGAACCTGCGTACGAAAACGGCACCCTCACGCTGTATTTCTTAGACCACGAGATTTGGTACGACGAAAACACAAACGCGACAGTTGGCGTTATTTCATCCGACGGGGCTTACACGATAAACGCGGACATAGATTTTGATTCCTATCCGGATATGAAAACAGAGGAAGGCGACTACTGCGGGATCGCGCTTATTCCTGAGTCCGTCATTGAACCGGGAGAATACAAAATGACGGTGAACTTCGAAGACTACAGAGTTGACTTTGATATGACAATCGAGTAAACAAAAAAAACGATCCGGTCGGGCGCCGTCTTGAATCAGCGTGTATTGGCTCTGCCGGATTTTTTGTTATATTTGCCAAATTTCATCATTTCATTCGTCGCAAATTTGTATAGTGGCACGGGGTTTATTTTTGTTTCCACTCTTGACAAAACCGTGCGATTATGGTATACTCTGTAAAGTAATTTGCTTTACAGTATTTGCGCGGAGAGATTTTCATTTCAGCGGGAGGGGTTTATGTTCGAGAAAAATATGAAGTTTCCTCTGCTGCTTGACGCCTACGCCTCCATACTGACCGAGAGAAAGCGGGAGCTGCTCGATTATTACTACAACGAGGACTATTCGCTGTCGGAAATATCGGAGCTGACCGGAATTTCACGTCAGGGGGTCAGAGATTCCATCAAAAAGAGCGAGGAGGAGCTGTATTCGCTGGAGGAAAAGCTGGGTCTGGTACGTCTCGGCGACAGAATAAACTCCGCTGTGGATTCGCTCAGGCGGCTGTGCGAGACAGAGGCTGACTCCGGCAAAAAGGCTGAGATTGAGAAAATCATCTCGCTTTTGACAGGCGAAATTGACGCGTATACAACTGAAGGGAGTAAATAATGTTCTCTAACTTATCGGAAAAGCTCGAAAACGCTTTCAAAAAATTCAAAAACAAGGGCAAGCTCACGGAAGCTGACGTAAAGGAAGGCATGCGGGAAGTCAAACTCGCACTCCTCGAAGCCGACGTAAACTTCAAGGTGGTCAGAGATTTCGTCAAGACTGTGACAGAGCGCGCCGTTGGACAGGATGTTCTTGAAAGCCTGCTTCCCGCACAGCAGATTATAAAAATCGTTCACGAAGAGCTGGTCAGGCTCATGGGCGAGACAAACAACAAGCTCCAGATTTCATCCCGACCGCCGACAGTTGTCCTTATGGTCGGACTTCAAGGCTCTGGTAAAACCACCCACTCCGCAAAGCTTGCCGGAATGTACAAAAAGCAGGGCAAGCGTCCCCTTCTTGTTGCCTGCGACGTTTACAGACCGGCTGCAATTGATCAGCTCAGGGTTGTGGGAGGTCAGGTTGACGTTCCCGTGTTCGAGATGGGCGCGGGAGACCCGGTTGAGATTGCCAAAGCCGGACTTGAGCACGCAAAGCGCTACGGTCACGACATGGTTTTCATCGACACCGCTGGACGGCTCCAGATTGACGAGGTCATGATGCAGGAGCTTTGCACAATCAAGGAAGTCACCTCCCCCACGGAAATACTTCTTGTAGTAGACGCCATGACGGGTCAGGAAGCGGTAAACGTGGCGTCCTCATTCAACGATCAGCTTGACATAACGGGCGTGATTCTCTCGAAACTTGACGGCGATACCCGTGGCGGCGCGGCTCTGTCAATACGTTATGTCACTGGCAAGCCCATCAAGTTCATCGGAACAGGCGAAAAGCTTGACGCAATCGAACCCTTCTACCCCGACAGAATGGCGTCAAGAATCCTCGGCATGGGCGACATGCTGACCCTGATTGAAAAGGCACAGCAGACCTTTGATGACAAAAAAGCCGCCGAGCTTGAGAAGAAGCTGCGGGAGAACACCTTTACGCTGAACGACTTCCTCGAGCAGTTCCGTCAGGTCAAGGGCATGGGAAGCATAGAGCAGCTGGCGGGAATGCTGCCTGGAATCAAGCCGGGTGCGTTAAAAGACGCGAAGGTCGACGAAAAGGCAATGGCCCACACGGAAGCGATCATCCTCTCCATGACCGAAGAAGAGCGGGAAAAGCCCTCGGTTATCAACGGCTCACGGCGCAAGAGAATCGCACAGGGCAGCGGCACTACAGTTGAAGAGGTAAACAAGCTGCTGCGCCAGTACGACCAGATGAACAAGATGATAAAGCAGCTCACATCTCAGTTCGGCTCAAAGAAAGCTAAAAAACGCATGAAAATCCCGTTCACCATGTGAAAAAAGCGGATTTTTATATACATTAAATCAAAAACAACAGCTAAAAGAAAGGCATGGTCCAAAAAATGGTTAAGATCAGACTCAGAAGAATGGGCGCAAAGAAAGCTCCCTTCTACCGCATTATCGTTGCAGATTCACGTTCACCCCGCGACGGAAGATTCATCGAGGAAGTAGGCTACTACAACCCCATGACAAATCCTCCGACAATCAAGCTGGAAAACGAAAAAATCGAGAAGTGGCTCTCCACCGGCGCACAGCCCACTGAAACCGTAAAATCCATTCTCACAAAGAGCGGTATCATTAAATAATTATGGATAACGCAAGCGTAGATTACCGCGAAATTGACCTCGGTAAGCTGATTGAAGACATGGCACGGGCAATAGTCGACGAGCCGGAAGCCGTAAGCGTGGTTGAAGAAGCCGGCGAGGACGGATGCGTAACCCTGACTCTCAAGGTGGCTCCGGATGACATGGGCATGATTATCGGCAAGCACGGAAAAATAGCAAGAGCCTTGCGCACAGTCGCAAAAGCAGCGGCAAAAATTACCGACAAAAAAGTCACGGTGGAAATAGGTTAAAATCAAAACCGCGTCCCTTTTGAAATTGGCTTCATGAGGAATGCGGTTTTTTGTTTTACTGTATATTTTCTTCCCGGATGAGAAGAATATTATTGTAATCTTTATTTTATCGGGAGAAAATTATGACGGATATCAAAAAAATCGGGGTCGTGGGCTGCGGCTTTGTCGGCTCGACTATCGCCTACACAATGATGGAGTCGGAGATGTTCAACGAGATGGCTCTGGTTGACATAAACGACGCGAAAGCCCGCGGTGAGGCTCTTGACATGTCCCATTGCCTGCCTTTCCTGTCACAGATGTCGATATACCGGTCCACTTATTCCGGCCTTGAGGGGGCTTCCATCGTCGTTGTGGCTGCCGGAGCAAATCAGAAGGAAGGCGAAACGAGACTGGATCTGCTTCACCGCAACGTGAAAATCTTCCGGGAGGTTATCACGAGAATTTCCGAGGTCAACCGGGACTGCATTATTCTCGTCGTGTCAAACCCGGTGGACATTCTGACCTACGCCGCCCTGAAAATCTCCGGATTCAAGTCGAGCAGGGTTATCGGCAGCGGAACGGTTCTCGACACGGCGCGGCTGAAATACCTCGTGGGACACCGGCTGGGCGTGGATTCCCGCAACGTCCACTCCTTCATCATAGGCGAGCACGGCGACAGTGAGCTTGCGGTCTGGTCCTCCGCCAACGTTTCCGGCATAAACCTTGACGAATACTGCCGTATTTCCGGCGGCGTTTCCGAGGTGAGCGAGCTGTACCCCCTGTTCGACTACGTAAAAAACAGCGCCTACGACATAATCCGTGACAAAGGCGCGACCTATTACGCAATCGCCCAGTCAACCAAGCGGATCATCAAGTCCATCATCAGCGACGACGACTCCATTCTGCCGATTTCTACGCTGGTTGACAGTCACTACGGACTCTCAGACATATGCCTGAGCGTTCCCGCAATCGTGGGTCGTGATGGAGTCAAGCAGGTTCTGGACATTCCCCTGAGCGATGACGAAAAACGGCGGCTGAATCTTTCGGCTCAGACCATTGCCGAAAATATCGCCAAGCTGGATTTGGGCAACTACGCCGAGCCAACCAAGGCTTAAGCGGGGATTCTGCACTTTTCAATAAGCTTCTTTGCAATATATTTTGCGGCAAATGCGATGCAGACGGCGATAACCACCCCTGCCAAAACGTCAAGGGGATAGTGAACCATGAGGTACAGCCGTGAGAAGGCTATCAGTGCCGCCAGAACAAGCAAACAGATTCCCGATTCTTTATGGTAGAACAGCACGGACAGCGCGCCCTCGAACGACGCCACGGTATGCCCTGAGGGAAAAGAAAACTCGCTCTCCGGCGGGATTATCAGGACAATTGACGTATCAAAGTCGTACGGGCGGATTCGGGCGGCGATGGGCTTTATGGTCATGTTGCAGATGAGAAGCCCCAGCAGCAGGGATATTCCCATTGTGATTCCAGCGCGGCGGGTTTTCTTGAAGAACAGCAGAACCACGGCGAGGGCGATAAAGAACACTCCACCGTCACCGAATCGGGTTATGAAGCTGAAAAAGCTGTCGAGAAGCGGGCATTGTATGGCATTATGGAGCGAGTGAAGCAGTCCGACCTCAAATTCATTTAACGCGTTCACGGTTATATTTCCTTTCTATGAACAAAGCGGAGTCTCAGAATTTCCTTCGATGAACTCCGCTTTGTTTTATTGTAGCATATTATTCAGGCCATGTCAACCGCGTGAACGCTTAATTTCCGAAGATTTCCGCGTCAACTCCGGCGGCGGTGAGAATCACGTACCTTGCACGAGTCGGCTCTATGTCAACGTCAACTCCGTCGTCAGGGGAAGTTTCTATGACCTCCGTCCAGTTTTTGCCGTCAATGGAGAGTTCAGCCACAGCCAAGGTCATGTTTCTCGCCCTGATTCGGCTGACTGTGTGGACGCTGCCGAGGTCGATTATAGTTTTGCAGTCCTTTTCTTCCACCGTGCAATCCGGCTCGAGGGTCAGGTTGTAGGGCTTGACGTTTGCTTTACCCAAGAGTGCGAAGAAGTGGTCAGCTCTCACAAGCTGTACTTGTCCCGGGGCAAGCTCGTTCAGCTTATCCGACAGGGCTTTCAGGTTCGCCGGAGTCATATTCCACGACACACCCTGAGCTGACAGGAACAGCGGGGATTTTTTGTCCCATTTTTTGATTTTCTCCGCGAAGGTTTTGTAAATCGCCTCGATCTCCCCCGTATATCCGGGACTGTTGGGGATGAAGCTAATCCTGTCCCGCTGGATTGGCTCAAGGGGTTCGGGGAGCATCCACCAGTCTACAAGGGTAGCACCATAAAGGGAGCGGCAGTATCGGTCGTACACGTCGGCGTGCATGTCCGTGGCTTCGTCCCAGATGGTGATGGAGTGGATTCCGGACAGCTCGAGGTAACGGTCGCTGAGGATGGCGTATTTTTTCGCTCTCTCCCGGTCGGTGAGGTTGATTTTCTTGTTGTGACGGTCTACAATCAGCGAATATCCCGCGCCTGAAGGTCCGGACACAAGGCAGTCGTTGTCGCTGGCGGTTGACGAGTAGTAATTGTACATGCCGGGTCCGAAGTCGCACAGCAACGGGCTGACGGTCCAGTTTATGGGAATGGATCCCCGGTCGGGATTGCGCCAGAGGTTGAGCATGGCGTGCTGGTTGTACTGTACGTTGTCGCCATCGCTGAGATACACTGCCGCGTAGATTTTGTTCTCGAGTGGCGGCATTTTCGGGATTTTCGGCTTTTTTATCTCGTGACCGCATCCCGCAAAGACCGTGGAGTTTTCGAAGTAGTCCGAGGGAATGGTGGACAGTCCGAACTCAGCCGCGCAGCCGATTCCTGAACGTTCCTCGGTGTACCAGCCCGTTGCGGCAGACTCACCCGGCTCCATATCTGCGAGGAATTTTCGGTACACTTCCCTCTCCCTGTCCTTCCGGTTCTCGAGCCAGATCACGGCGGATTTTGCGCAGACTGCCATGTCGCGGATGTAGTGAGGATTCTGCGGGGACGCGCTGACGATTAGTCTGTGATTACAGTATTTCCACAGATTATCGTACATATAGGTGTAAATCTCCACGGCGTCGGCGAGATCCAGTCCCATTATGTCGTCAGTCACGGGAAGGCTGATTCCATTTGACTTCATGGCATTATATAGCTCTGGTGTGACCGGCAGTGAGTCCTCGATTCCGGCAAGGGTTGCGGCGAGGTTTACAAAGTGGCGGTTCCTTTCGCATGAGTAGAGAATCACGCCTTTGACCTCACCGCTGTATTTTCGCAGAACGTCCCATTTTTTCCCGCCGTCGTGTATCGTCAGCTCAAGCCCGTGAATATCGACCCACGAAAGCTTCCCTTCCTCCGCTCTTTCGGGAACAAGGAACACCCTCGGCTTCTCCCGGTTCACAAGCCCCTGCAAGCAGACGAACATCAGCCTCTCATCTCTTGTCAGCTCAGCCACGTTCACCCCGTCAAGAACCGGCTCGGGAGTCGACAGCACGAAGAATCCGTCCACGGCTCCAGTACATGCCCCGCGTGATGTCATGATGCTCAGCCGGAGCGTTGAATTTGTTTTGCATATTTGTCCTCCATTATTTTCGCTGGATTTCGTTGTTTTTCAGCTTATTATACACGACCTGCCAGCGCTTGTCAATGAATTTTGTGTAAAGAAAAAGCCGCGACCAACTGAATCAGCCGCAGCCTTTATGACTAGATTATTCATCGCCGTCAGAGAATTCCTGAGGATTGATGGGTTCAGCGTGGAATGTGAAGCAAATGGATTGGCCTTCCTGAACGGTGTTTGTGCCTGCTCTGCCGCTGTCGGGTTCCACGCCGTCAACTGTGTAGAGCCACATATACATGTTTTCGTCGTCGTTACCGTTAGCGTATGTTTCGCCGTCGGATGTAACTGACAGTAAGCTGAGTCCTGCGTCGTCTACCTCGGTAGCGATATCGAGAGCCTGACATGCTTCACGGACTGCCTGAAGAACTGTGGGCGGGTTTTCACTTGTGCCGGTAACAGTGTATGCATAGTTGTCAACAATGTATTCGTCGTTTACCATTACGGATACATTGCAGTTTACGCTGACCTTATCCGCACTGTTGCATGCTGCCATGGTTAAAGTGAGGAGCAGCATTGCAAGCATGAGTGCCGCAACTCTGAGTTTTTTCATTTTTTTGAACCTCCAAATGAAGTGAAATATTTTTTAACCTCTTCCATTATACTACAGATAACCAGAAAAGTCAAGAGTAAATCGCGCATTATTTATACTATTTTAACAAACAGAACGAAAAATTGAAACATATGAAGCATAGCTGGATGATTTCAATGAGAATCAGGGCTAAAGTAAGCAGAAGAAAACGCTTTCTGAGGATAAACAGTATGGCTCCGTAGCACAAAAACGACAGAACAAGCAGCGCCGCGGAGAAGAAAATCAGCCTTGTGCAGAAGAATACCGCGTACCACGACAGCATCATCAGGTACCCTGCCCCACCGAGACAGGCCGCCTTCATTCCCGACAGCTCATGAAAGGACTGTGCCAGTGATGTGCGGTCCCAGAGGCAGGACAGTGCCATGACAGCTCCGCACAAGCCGTAGACCGCAAACCACACAAGAAACAGTGCCGCAAGGGATGGAATATGTCCGTGACTCAACGCGTAGACGCAGTACCACCCGCTTCCGCCGCTGACCCAGAGCAGAATTCCTCCGATACAGCACACGAACGTTCCCAGCAGAATCACGGGAATATTCTCGCCGATGAACTTTATTTCATGCTTGATTCTTTTAATCAAAAAATCACCCCACAATTATCTTATGAAGTGATTTTTGAATTTATGACGGCGACATAGTGTGCTATAAACCAAAACCCGAGGTCAGCTGGCTGTGTCCCTGAGTTTCCGAAAGCGGAATCTCCAAAGTATAACCTCATTTGGTTTTATAAACTGTCATCCTTCCCAGTCGAAGTCATTATCACTGAATCCTTCGTCGAAGTAGTCATCCTCTCCGAAGTCGAGCTCAGGTGGAATGTAGCCTTCGGTATTTTCGTCGGTTACATCGGTTTCCGTGGTTTCTTCACCAGTGTTATCTGTCTGAGTATCGTCTCCCAGACTGGTTTCATCATTTTCATCATCTATTGATTCAGTGGAGTCGCTGTTCTCGGTCGTTCCGTAGTCCGTGTGGAGGTAACAATAGCCGTTCACAGGATTTTCGACGTAACAGGAGCCAACATAGGTTCCGGAAATCAGTGTGTTGACGTAGAAAGGCTCGCCCAAGCCTCCGGGACTTACTCCTGACGGCAAATCACGATAGGTGTACTGTGCGTCAGCGATGTAAATCTGCATGGGGAAGTTGCGGTTTTCCTCACGGATCAGCGCGATGTATGAGCAATTGGAGTCGTCGCAATATGAACCTGCTATAAGTCCTGTGGTGTTGTCGCGCTTTACGAGAACGTGTACATCGCAATATTCGGTGGGAACGGTCTCACGGGTAAAGTAGCCGGTCTCACGTCTCCAGCTTCCGCGTGGATCCAGCTGACAGGTATCCGTGGGGAGCTTGCCCGAATCGAGGCAGTAGACGGCTTCGATAACGCCTGGCGATATCTCGAAAGTTTTCAGAGGTTCACCGCCATTTGCCGCTTCATCTATATACTCCTGGTGGAGCAAGGTCATTACTTTATCCCATACTACAAGTGACGGGTTTTCGCTAAATGCACTGAGTGACTGGTTCATGTCGTAGCCTGTCCAAACTCCACATGTGTAGTAAGGTGTGTAGCCAACGAAGTAGCGGTCGAAGTCTGCAGTTGTCGTACCAGTTTTGCCTGCAACGTCGACAGAATATCTCAGAGTGCAGCTCGTACCTGTACCACTGTCCATGACTTCCTGAAGCATTATTGTCATAATTGACGCGGTTTCGTCCTTGATAACAATCTTGGATTCGCTGTTTTCCCGATCGAGAATCACGTTGCCTTCCGCGTCGATAACTTTAATATAAAGGTTGGGACTATTGAACACTCCGTGGTTGTTGAATATTTCATATCCGGCGGTCATTTCAAGCAGGGTAACGCCGTAGTGTGGCTGACCGAGAGCGAGCGCCGCAAGACCCATGTCCGAGATTTGCTCGCCGTTTGACTTTGTGGCGGATTCAATCAGGCTGTCGAACTCAAGCTGGTTCTTCATGAAGTTGAAGGAATTTTCGATGCCGTACATCTGCAGTACCTTCATAGCCACGGTGTTGACCGAACGTCTTATCGCGTCGTGTATTGTAGTCAGTCCGCGGTAGCCTACAGGGTAGTTCTGGGGGTATGGGTCGTAGCCGTAGACGCCGTTTCCGTAGTCGTAACGGGTGAACATAACAGGGGAGTCGTCAATTACCGAGCCGTAGGTGATGATTCCTGCGTCAAGCGCAGGAGCGTACACTGACAGAGGCTTGATAGATGATCCCGGCGGTCTTGTGGCGACTGAAGCTCGGTTGGTTCCGCGGTTGATGGTCTTGATTCCACGTCCGCCAACGATTCCTAAAACGTCATTTGTAGCCGGATCGCACACCACGCAGGCTGACTGGGGCTGAAGTCCGGTGCCGGTTGAGGGGAAGTACTGTGTGTCGTTAGTGTAGACTTCCTCAAGGGTGTCCTGAACTTTCGGGTCCATGGGAATATATATTTTATAACCGCCATAGTAAATCATGTTGTTGGCGGCCTTGTATTCTATGCCGTAATACTCAGCCAGATCATTTGCGAGATCCGTGATCATGGATTCGGTGTACCAGTTGTAGAGCGTCATGCCCTCGCCAAGCTGTTCCTCATCGTCGTCGCCGTGGGAAGCCAGCACCAGTGGAGTCGCCTGAGCTTCGGCACATTCAGCCGCCGTGATGTATCCCTGCTCCTTCATAAGCTCGAGAACCGTATCGCGTCTGGATTTGTTTCCGCGCCGCTTGAGCCATTCTCCGGTTTCCTCGTCAATGACATGCTCGCCGGACGCGTCATAGACATAAAAGTCCTCTTCATGGGACTCGGGGTTGTACTGGGAGGGGTTCTTCACGATTGCCGCAATTGCAGCGCATTCAACCAACGACAGCTCCGACACATCCTTGTCAAAATAATAGTTTGCAGCCTGCTGTACGCCGTACTGACTCTGACCGAGGTAGATTACGTTCATGTAGGACTCGAGAATTTCGCTCTTGCTCTTCACCTTCTCGAGATTCATGGCGCGGAAAATCTCCTCAACCTTTCGCTGAATCGTGACCGCGTCCTCGCCTGTGACGTTTTTGATAAGCTGCTGGGTGATAGTGGAGCCGCCGCCGCTTCCGCCGAAGATGAACTTAAAAACAGCCTTCGCGGTGGTTGTCCAGTCAACGCCGTTGTGCTCCCTGAAACGCTTGTCCTCCACGGCTATAAAGGCGTTGATGAGGTTATCGGGAACCTGATCGATGGAGACGGCTATTTTGTTGTCCGCCGCCGAGAGCTGCTGGTCCTCGATTTCAATGGGCGTGCCGTTTCGGTTAAGCCTGTCTTCCGGAGTATCGTAGGCAATGTAATAAATCCGCGTAGCCGAGTCCCGGTTGACGTTAACTATGATGGACGGGTCGATTTCGAGGTCGAGGTAGTTATTGACGTATATGGCGAAAACCGTACATACAATAACGCCGGTTATAAGTCCGATAAGCAGCACGGTCAGCAGAATGTTCATGAAATATGAAAAAATCTTGAACAGAACCCTTCCGATTATGCGCAAAACCCGGAGAACTTCCGTCCCCCATCCGACTCGCGTCGTATCGTTCTGACTCATATGTGAATCTAAGCCTTTCTTAGAAATTTTAAGCTATTATACACTTTAATTTTGAATTTGTCATTAACAACATTCTCTTTTAAGCTGATAATTTATTAATATTTGGTATTTTTTACCTTAAAACAACGTTTTCTTCCCCTAAAAGCTCCTTTAATTCGCTAACGACAAATGGAGTCGGATTTATCATACGGGGCGGGGTCAGGTACTTCTTTTTCTCCGAGGAATAAAACACCGCCGGGATGTCTCCATCGAATATGGCGCAGATTGCCTCAGCCCGCCTGAATTTTTCCGAGCCTTCCAAGTCCAGCCGCAGGTACAGCTTTGACGGACGGGATGATGCCGGATTCTGCGTTGATTTTGCCGGAGTCAGAACCTGACGCATTTTTTCATATGACGTGTGCACGGGCATCTCCTCCTTGGACTGAGCCGGACTTGGCTGACGTTTCTCGAACCTGTCCGTGTAGTCCGCCGACAACATTTTACCGCCGCCGTTTTTCTTCATTTCTTCGTCAGTTGACAATGGGATTATCCTGTCGCAGAGCAGCTTCACGTCCTCGTTTTCACGCACGCTCAGGCTCCCGGTCATGGCGAGTGCCGCGTCGTATGTCAGAAGATAACCGAATTTCTGCAATACCTTCGGGAACACCAGAACTTCCATGGACGAGGTATAGTCCTCTACGTTGACAAATGACATTCTGTCACCGGCTTTTGTAGCCTTGTTGGTGATTTTCGTCACGCATCCCACAATAAGCACACGAGAGCGGTCGGCGTAGGTTTTTTTGGCCTCGGTTTCCCCGATTTCCACGGCAGGAGAATCTTCTTCGCTTTCGTCTTCCCCGCTCTCATCCTTGAAAAAGGCCTTTATTTCGGCGATTTTGTCTATCTGCAGTTCCGCCATGTGGAGCCTGTAGTCGTCGAGCATGTGTCCGGTGAGGTAGAGTCCGCAGCTCTCCTTCTCCAGCATGAGCTTGTCCCGGGATGAAAAGTCCGGAAGGTCGGGGTACTCGATTTTCGTCCGCTTGGGGAGTTCCGCCTTTGTCAGGCTGTCGAACAGACTCATTTGGTTCGCGTTTTTCTCAGCGGGTGCAATATGTTTGTCGAGAACGCTTTCGTATACCGCCAGCAGCCGACTCCGGCAGACTCCGAGACAGTCAAGCGAACCGGATTTGATGAACATCTCGAGCTGGCGTTTGTTCATGTCAGATCCAGCGCGTTCGATGAAGTCGTCAAATGAAGCATACCCGCCGTTTCTGTCCCTCTCGTCGACTATTTTTTCAACCAGAGCCGCGCCTAATCCCTTGAGTGCGGACAGTCCGAACCTGATTGAGCAGCCGTCGCTTCGATCCACATGGAAGTATGAGCGGCTTTTGTTGATGTCCGGCGGAAGGACTTTGATTCCCTGCTTTGCGCAGTCGGCGATATATTCCGACAGTTTTTCCGACGAGGACATGACCGAGGTGAGAAGCGCGCTCTCGTATTCACGTGGGTAGTGGGTCTTGAGGTAAGCCGTGCGGAAGGACAGAACCGCGTAAGCCGCCGCGTGGGACTTGTTGAAGGCGTAGTTTGCAAATGACACAATGTCCTCAAACAGTTTCACCGCGTCCGCCTCGTCGATTCCCTGAGCCACAGCACCGTCGATGAACGCCTGTCTTTCGCTCTCGAGGACGTTCTGTTTTTTCTTGGCGATTGCTCTCCGCACCACATCCGCGTGACCGAAGGAATATCCGGCAATTTCCCGGAAAATCTGCATAACCTGCTCCTGATACACGATACAGCCGTAGGTTACGTCTAAAATTGGCGCTAGCTTGGGGGTGCAGTAGTGAATCTTCGACCTGTCGTGGCGGGCTTCGATGTACTTCGGGATGGAGTCCATGGGTCCCGGGCGGTAGAGTGCTATGGCGGCTATGATGTCGTCGAGGGTGCGAGGCCTGAGCTGGGTCAGCATCTGCTTCATACCGGCGGACTCAAGCTGGAACACACCGTTGCAACTTCCCTCGCAGATTGTGTCATAGGTGGCGGAGTCAGTTATGTCAACCGTAGAAATATCGAAGTCCGGCTCGTTTTCCTTGATCTGGTCCTCGGCGTTTTTGATTATCGTCAGGTACCTGAGGGCTAAGAAGTCGAACTTCAACAGTCCCATCTCGGCAATTGTCTCCATGTCGAACTGGGTCACGACAACACCGTTGTTCACGGAAACCGGAACGTAGGAGATAACCGGATCTTCTGTGATTACCACACCTGCCGCATGGGTTGAGGCGTGACGGGGCATTCCCTCTATTGCAAGTGATGTGTCAATAAGCTCTTTCACCTTTGGGTCGTCGTCATATAGGCTTCTCAGGTCAGGATTCTGCAAGGCCTTTTCGAGGGTGATGTGCAGATCCCGGGGTATGAGCTTGGCCACAACGTCGACGTCGCTGTATGACATTCCCATCGCACGGCCCACGTCACGGACAGCCGCTCTTGCCGCAAGGGTTCCGAAGGTCACTATCTGCGAAATATGGTCGTCTCCGTACTTTTGCTTGACATATTCTATTACCTCATCCCGACGGTCGTAGCAGAAGTCGATGTCAAAGTCAGGCATGCTCACCCGCTCGGGATTGAGAAAACGCTCGAACAAGAGGTCGAACTTGATTGAATCGATGTCGGTGATTCCAATGAGGTACGCCACGATGGATCCCGCACCCGAACCCCGTCCCGGTCCTACTGGGATTCCGACGCTTTTCGCGTGGTGAACGAAGTCCCACACTATCAGATAATACTCGCTGTAGCCCATTTTGGAAATGACTCCCAGCTCATACTCAATCCGGCTTTCGTAGACCTCCCGTGGGTATTTTTCGCTGAAAATAATGTGTCCCCTGCGGATTCTGTCCTCCAGTCCCTCATATGCTAACTTTTTCAGGTATTCCGTGGGGTTCATACCGCCCTCGGGCTTGTATCGCGGGAGCTTTGTTTTGCCGAACTCCATCTCGAAGTCGCACATGTCCGCGATTTTCTGGGTGTTTTCCACCGCTCCCTCGTAGACTGAGAACAGTTTCTCCATCTCTTCAGTGGACTTGTAGTAGAATTCGTCGGTCTCAAACCCGATTGGCTTTCCGTTGGTGATGACGCTGTTAGTCTGGATGCACATGAGGACGGACTGAATCCGGGCGTCGGATTTTTTGATGTAGTGGACGTCGTTTGTGCAGACCATTGGGATTCCCGTTTTTTCGGAAATTGCACGGATTCCCTCGTTCACCACCGGGTCGTCGCTGAGTCCGTGGTCCTGAATCTCGAGGTAAAAGTTACCCCTGCCAAAGGCTTCGTCCAGTTTTACGGCGTAATCCTCCGCTTTTTTATACTCCCCTGCCACAATGCACCGGGGAATGTATCCGGCAAGGCAGGCGGACAGACAGACAAGACCTTCCGTGTGCTTTAAAAGAAGATCCGTGTCGATTCTTGGTTTAGAGTAAAAGCCGTCGGTGAAGCCCTTTGATACAAGGTAGATGAGATTCTGCCATCCCGCTTTGTTTTTTACCAGCAGAATCATGTGACAGCTTCCGGAGTCGTATTCCTTATCCCTGTCGTACATGCTCCGCCTTGCCATGTAGACCTCGCACCCTATAATCGGCTTGATTTCCTCGGCCCGGCAGGCTTTGTAGAACGCAGCGGCTCCGTACATTACTCCGTGGTCGGTTAGGGCTACGGCGTTGTGTCCCGCTTCCTTCGCTGCTTTAGGAATGTCGCGGATCCGGCAGGCTCCGTCGAGAAGGCTGTATTCGCTGTGAAGATGCAGATGTACAAAACCCACGACTGTCCTCCTCATTCATTTTGCTCGTCAAGGCGGGCGTATTCCAGTATTTTCAATAGTCTGTGCCGAACTCCGGACTTTGATACGGGCGGATTCAGCATTCGTCCAAGGTCGGCGAGGGTGTACTGTTCGTTTTCAGCCACAAGCCGCGCGGTTTCCCTCAGCTCGTCGGACAAAGTATTGATTCTGCCGCTGTCGTTCAGCTTTTTTACGGCTTCGGCGTATTTTTTCCGTGAAGCCACTGATTTTTCGATGTTTGCCGTGTCGCAGTTCACTTGACGGTTGGCGGAGTTTGAGATTTCTCTGACGATTTTTGAGTTCATAACTTCAAATGCTGCCGTCTGCGCACCTATGAAGACAAGAAAGTCCTCGATTGCCGCGCTTTCCTTGAGGTAGAGAATGTGTCTCTCCCGCCGTTTGATTCTATGAAAGTAAAATCCAAGCCCGTCGAGAATTTCTGCCATGACTGCCGCTTCCGGTTCATGCTTGAATGACAAGTCGAGGTGGTACTGCTTTTTCGGGTCAGTTACCGAACCGTAGAGATTGAATATTCCCCGTACAAAAACCGATTTGCACCCGTCGCACCGGCATTTGTCGAAAACTTCACCCATAACCGCGCTGTTGTCCTCGCTTTTTCTGTCACTTAACGACATCACGTCGGACATGGTATGTCGGCAGCATTTTTTTTTGATTACCTCCGCCCCGAGCTGGGCTTTGGTTGATTTTGAAAATGATTCCATTTATATTATTGTTCCACCCGGATTAATTCGCACTGGATTCTGCAGCCGAATTTTTCGTAAACCTTATCCTTGATTATAGCGATAAGTCTGTCGAGGTCCTCGGCTGTGGCTCCTCCGCGATTGATTATGAATCCGGCGTGCTTCTCAGACACCTGCGCTCCACCGACCGTGTATCCCCTGAGTCCGCATTCCTCGATCATCTGACCGGTGTAATGGCCGGGATAACGCCTGAATACGCTTCCCGCGCTGGGGTACTCGAGGGGCTGCTTGTCGATTCGTCTCTGCATGAATCCGTTCATTTTATCGGCGATTTCCGTCCGGTTCCCGGGAGTCAGGATGAACTTTGCCGAGAGAATAATCCTGTTGTTCTTCTGGTACACGCTTGTGCGGTATGAAAAATCGTGTTCTTTTGCTGAAATTGTGTGAATCGTGAGGCTGTCGGGGTCGAGGCAGGCGCTTTCGGCGAGGATTTTGCTGATATCCCCATCATACGCTCCCGCGTTCATGTAAACCGCACCGCCGACAGTTCCCGGGATTCCATAGGCAAACTCCATGCCGGTGAGGGACGCGTCACGGGCCTTTTTACAGACCGCAGTCAAAGGTGAGCCGGCCCCCGCTGTCACCGTATTCCCGTCGACTTTTATAGAGTCAAGTCCGAGCATGGACACCACAGCCCCGCGAAATCCTCCGTCGCTGAACACCACATTGCTTCCGTTGCCGAGGAAGAAGCGTCTGACTCCCGTTTCGTTCAACATACGGCAGAGACCTGCGAGAGCTTCCGCGTCCGTTGGTGTGAGGTACAGGTCCGCATTTCCGCCAATTTTGAATGTAGTGTGGCGGCTCATGGGTTCGTTTTCCCGCACTTCAATCCAGTGTGATGGGACTTTCCTGTTGTGTTCGCTGACTAATGCTGTCAGATTTATTATATTTTCGCTTGTCATTATTGCTCTTTCTTTATAATATAGATTTGAGTTCGCTGAGCTTCTCTATATTATATGTCAGCTTCCGCCCACATGACGGTTCATTTTTCGGGTTATATCTGCAAATGTCAATTCCCGCGCCTATCGCACCGTCGCAGTCCGAGGTCAAAGAGTCCCCGACTACAAGGTATTCTTCCCGGACTGAACTTCCTACATGGGCGAGAACGTAGTCAAAATACTCCCGCGCCGGCTTGGAATATCCTATTTCCTCGGAAATGAACATACCCTCGATGTAGGGTGAAATCTCCGAGCCGCAGAACCGTGACCGCTGGATATGGCTGATTCCGTTTGTAATAATGTAGAGCCTGTATTTACCCGAGAGGTACCTGCAAATATCAACGGCTCCCTCCATGGGAATCGACTGACGGGCGAGGTTTTCCATGTAGACCCGGCGCATTTCCTCCGCTTTTTCGAGGGTGGAGTTGTCGTCAGCCCAGCCCAGTCTTTTCGTCAGGTACAGCCGGAACCTCTCGGTTTTGAGAAACTCCACTGTAATCCCGCCTTGCTCAAGCCGCTTCCAAAGGCTGTCGTTGATGGCTGAATATGCCCTGTACCCGTCCTCGGTGAAATCAAATCCGCACCCGCCGCACATTGCACAGAAGGAATTGTACTCTCCGGCTGAGAAATTGAAAAGGGTGTTGTCCGCGTCGAAGAGGATGTATTTGTACTTCATCACTTTACGAGGCGGTGGAAGGTCTTCTTTCCCTTCTTTATTATAATACCGTCGCCTGAGAACGCGTCCGCATCAAGGCAGCAGTCGAGGGATGTGATTTTTTTGTCAGCCACAAACACGCCGCCCTGCTGGATGAGACGTCTGCCCTCGCTCTTTGACGCGCAGAGCCCTGCCTTTGTCATCATGTCGAGAATTGCAATCTTTCCGTCGGTGAAGTCCGCGTCGGTTAGGGTGGTTGTGGGCATGTTTTCGTTTGAAGCTCCGCCCTGTGCGAAGAGAGATTTAGCTGCGTCCTGTGCCTTTTTGGCTTCTTCCTCGCCGTGAACCATCTTTGTAAGCTCAAAGGCGAGAATTTCCTTTGCGGTGTTGAGCTGGCTTCCCTCCCACTTGTCCATTTCGTCAATCTGCTCGATGGGCAGAAATGTGAGCATACGGATGCACTTGAGCACGTCCGCGTCTCCAACGTTGCGCCAGTACTGGTAGAAGTCGAAGGGGGAGGTCTTGTTTGGGTCTAGCCATACGGCGTTTCCGGCGGTCTTGCCCATCTTCTTGCCCTGTGAGTCGGTGAGAAGAGTTATTGTCATCGCGTTTGCGTCCTTGCCCAGCTTCCGTCTGATAAGCTCCGTGCCGCCGAGCATGTTTGACCACTGGTCGTCACCGCCGAACTGGAGGCTGCACCCGTAAT
>CAZULC010000004.1:0-131954 GCA_964621165.1 uncultured Ruminococcus sp. | reverse complement strand
CTTGAAGAGGTAGTAGAAGTCGTAGGACTGCATGATCATGTAGTTGAACTCAAGGAAGGACAAGCCCTTTTCCATTCTCTGTTTGTAGCACTCGGCTCTGAGCATGTTGTTGACAGAGAAGCAGGCGCCAACGTCACGGAGAAGCTCGATGTAGTTCAACTTGAGCAGCCAGTCAGCGTTGTTTATCATCATAGCCTTTCCCTCGGAGAAGTCGATGAACCTTTCCATCTGTCTCTTGAAGCATTCGGCGTTGTGGTCGATGTCCTCCTTTGTCAGCATTTTTCGCATGTCAGTTCTGCCGGAGGGATCGCCAATCATGGTTGTACCGCCGCCGATTAAGGCAATGGGCTTGTTGCCCGCCTGCTGGAGCCGCTTCATCAGGGTCAGAGTCATGAAATGTCCGGCGGTCAGGCTGTCAGCGGTGCAGTCGAAGCCGATGTAAAAGGTCGCTTTTCCGTTATTGATGAGGTCCTTTATTTCTTCTTCGTTTGTAGTCTGGGCGATAAGTTCTCTCGCCACAAGTTCTTCATATAAAGTCATATTTGCACTCCATTTATTTTTGATTTTGGGTAATTTTTATTCTTTGACACTGCCCGATAGCATTTCCCTTGCCGCTTCGGTCTGCTTTTCCGTGACCTCGATGCCGCCGATGATTCTCGCGATCTCTCCCACTCTTTCCTCGCCGAAAATCTCACGGACCGAGCTTTCCGTTCTTCCGTCGGTCTCGTTCTTCTCGATGAGCAGGTGGTGGAATGCGATTGAGGCAATCTGGGGGGAGTGGGTGACTGAGATGACCTGGGAGTTCTGCGACAGCCGACTCAGCATGATTCCGATACGCTCCGAGGTTCCGCCTGACACGCCCGCGTCAATTTCGTCGAACACAAGGGTGCCGGAGTCATTTTTGTCCGCGATTGCCGTCTTTATGGCAAGTGTTATACGGGACAGCTCGCCGCCGGAGGAAACCTTGCCGAGGGACTGCAGCTCCTCACCTGTGTTCACTGAGATGAGAAAGTCCACGTCGTCAAATCCTTCGGGGGTGAAAATGTACTCGCCGGTAACGTCCCGCTTGGGTACAACAGACACCCGGAACCGCACCTTGGGCATGTCGAGGAATTTCAGATATCCCACAATTTCGTCGGACAGCTTTTTGGCCTCTTCAATTCGACGGCTGCTGAGTTTTTCCGCGCTTCCTGCGGCTTTTGCTTTTACGGAATCAAGCTTTTTTTCCAGTTCCTCAAGCTTTGCATCCCCCTGTTCAAGATCCGCTATCTGTGCGGCGATTTCTTCCCGCTTTGCTTTGATTTCGGCAATGGTCGTGCCGTATTTTTTCTCAAGCCGCGCTATTGTGGACAGACGGGATTCAACCTGAGTCAGCTTCTGGGCGGGGTTGGCAAGCTCCTCCGATTCAACAGAGTCCCGCACCCGCTCGGCAATGTCCATTATCTCATACCTGTAGTTTGCCAGCTTCTGAATCATTTCATCCGCTCCATCGACCGCTTCCGTCAACTGGGACAGCGCGTTTTCCGCCCGTTCTATGAGATACGCTGCCGTGGCTCCCTTTTCGCTGAACGCCAACGATTTTGTCACCACGGAGGAGTATTTTGCCGTTTTTTCAACGGATTTTAGCCTTGTCCTGAGCTTGAGCAACTTTTCCTCTTCGTCGTCGGAGGTGAGCTTGGCCGAGTCGATTTCCTTTTTCTGGTATTTCAGAATCTCCAGCATCATCTCCCGCTGAGCCATGGCTTTCTTGAGTTCCGCGATTTCTCCATGGATTGACACAAGCGAACTGTAATATTCCGTGTACTCAGCAAGGATTCCTTCATTGTCGGCAAAGCTGTCGAGAATCAGGACGTATGAGTTTTTATCCGCGAAAAAATTCTTCTCGCTCTGGGTCTGGATTCCGAGAAGTATTGGCGAGACTTCCTTCAGGGCTGACAGAGGGACCGAGCGGTTGTTTATTTTCGCACTTGAGCGTCCGTCGGCGTTCAGCTTGCGAGTTATGGTGAATTCCCCGTTTTCGTCGGGTGCGTAACCGGATTCGGCAAGTCTTCTCGCACTTCTTTCGTCGCAGGAAAAAATCGCTGACACTGCAGCTGTGCTCTCACCCGTCCGAATCAGATCCCGTCCGCTTTTCGAGCCACACAAAAGGAGCAGACTGTCTATGACGATTGACTTACCCGCGCCTGTTTTGCCTGTTATTACAGTGAAGCCGCTCTCAAACTCAATGTCGAGCCTCTTTGCGACGGCTATGTTTTCAATATATAAGCTTGATATCATGTGTTGATCAGGTTGGTTATCCGGCGGGCTATAACCTCAGCCGATTCCACGCTTCTGGTCACGATGATAATACAGTCGTCGCCAGCAACACAGCCTAAAATGTCCATCTCATGAAGGGAGTCCACCCCTGCCGCTACAGCCTGAGCCATGCCGGGATAGGTCTTCACTACAATGTCGTTGAGGGCGAACTCCACGCTTTTGATGGAATTTGCTATAGCCCTGCTGTATACGTGCTGGTTCTCGCCGGTGCTGGTCTTCGGGACGACGTATTTGTACGTTCCCATGTCGGACATCTGCTTGAGCAGCTTAAGCTCTCGGATATCCCTCGAAATTGTCGCCTGCGTAACATCAAAACCGGCCAGTTTCAGCTTTTCAATAAGCTCCTCCTGGGTCTCGATGTTGTAGTTCTCGATAATTTCGAGAATTTTGTTGTGTCTTTTGACTTTCATTTTAAACCGTTCCTTTCTTCGTTTTGAGGTCGTTCTGAACTGTCATGTGCAGTGAAAATTTATTTTTATCAAAAGATTGGCAATCTCAATTATTCTGCTGGAGATGATTTTCAGCCGTTTTTTACTTCAAGCTTTGCTCGCAGAGCTTCCAAAAATCCCCGTTCTTTCAGTCTTATAAGAGTGGTTTCGCTTTCCGAGCGGCGTATTATGACACTGTATCCGTCGCTGACTCTCACGGCTTCCCGTCCGTCGGCGTTCAGATAGATTGAAGAATTGTTTGATTTTATATTTGTAATACAGATTTTTGCTCCCGATGGGAAGATAATCGGACGTGAGGACAGGGTGTGGGGGCAGATTGGGGTCAGGCAGATTCCCTTGAGAGTTGGCTCAAGAATCGGACCTCCGGCGGACAGCGAATACGCGGTTGAGCCCGTTGGTGTGGCGCAAACCATTCCGTCGGCGCGGCAGGACACAATTTTCACCCCATCGCAGTATGTATCGAACCCGATAAGCCGTGCGATTGGTCCGTTTGTCATAACGATATCGTTGAGTACGGTGAAGCTGCGCTCAGTTTTTCCGTCAGGGTTGATTACCTCCGCGTCAAGCATCATCCGCCGCTCGAGGGTGTAGTCTCCGCGAACCGCTTTTTCTATTTCGTCTGTCTCCCCGGCTTCAAGCTCCGTGAGAAAGCCAACGTGGCCGAAATTTATGCCGATTATTGGGACTTTGCTTCCGAGCAGCTTGTGTGACGCGTCGATTATGGAGCCGTCTCCGCCAAGAACAATGGCGCAGTCGATTTTTTCACTGCTATATGGCCCGAATCCGCCGTTTTCCGCGTGTTGCGACTCAGGCAAAGCATAAATCTGGCATCCGAGGGAACGCAGTTTATCCGACAGCATTTCTATATAGCCGTCGTTTATTTTTTTCGTCGGATTCGGTATCAAAAGAATTTTTCTGAGTTCTTTCACAGCGCGGTCTCCTTGATTTTCTTGTCGTCAACACAGTCTTCCGTCCCGTTGCCGAGTCTGGCGTGAATCAAAAACTCCATGTTGCCCTCGCCTCCCTTGATTGGGGATTTTATCAGGCCCACCGCGGCGAATCCGTTTTCCCTCAGGCAGGAGACGACTTTGCGCAGGGCGAGAATGTGCTGCTTTTTGTCCTTCACCACGCCGTTTTTCCCGAGGGCTTCACGTCCGCACTCAAACTGGGGCTTCACAAGGGTGACAAGCTCCCCGCCCTCCGACAGGATTTTCTTCAACGTGGGAATCACGAGGGTCTGGGATACAAATGACAGGTCGCACACGGCAAGGGCGCATTTTTCCGAAATCACGCTTTCGTCGAGGTACCGCGCGTTGCATCCCTCGAGGTTGACGACCCGGGAATCATCGGCAAGTTTTTTTTCAAGCTGACCATGACCCGAATCAACAGCATAGACCCGTGCGGCTCCGTGGGACAGCAGGCAGTCGGTGAATCCTCCAGTGGATGCCCCTATGTCGGCGCAGATTTTACCCTCTGCGGAAATCCCGAAGGCCTCGATTGCGCCTTCAAGCTTGATCCCACCACGTCCTACAAACGGCGAGTCGTCGTTAACCGTGACGTCAAGGGATGAGTTTTCCTTTATATCAAAGGACGGCTTGGTCACAACTTTCCCGTCAACCGTCACTTTTCCGCATGAGATAAGCTCGGCGGCTTTAGTTCGGCTTTTGGTGAAGCCTTTTTCGGCGAGATAACTGTCCAGTCTCATTTGCTTCGGGACAGGAGCCACACGGCAAGGCGGCAAAGAAGCTCGCTTTCGGCGTACCCCGATATTGCTTCAACGGCAAGAAGCGTCAGGAGGGTTTCTTCTTCTTCGGCTTCACTCAGGCTGAGATATGCGAGCGTTGTTTTTTTGTTGTTTTTCGCGTCGCTTCCGACTTCCTTGCCCAGTTCCTCCGTGGTGCTTCGTACGTCTAAAATATCGTCGTGAATCTGGAAGGCAAGTCCGATTGAGGATGCGTAAAGGCGGATGTTGTCCATGTTCTTCTTTGTTGGCTTGTCGCAGGCGGCAAAATACCCGAGCATGCACGCGGCGGTAATCAATGCTCCGGTTTTCTTCGAGTATATTTTTTTGAGGTCCGCGTATCCGCCGGCTTCGTCCGCAATGTCAAGGGTCTGACCCCCAACCATGCCGACTTCCCCCGCTTCATGGGCAAGCTCAGCCACAGCCAGACGCACGGATTTTGACGACACGTATTCGTTTGCGGCGCACAGCTCAAAGGCGTAGGTCAGAAGCCCGTCCCCGGAAAGAAGTGCGACAGCTTCGCCGAATTTCACGTGGCACGATGGCTTTCCCCGTCGCAGGTCGTCGTCGTCCATGCAGGGAAGGTCGTCGTGGATCAGCGAATATGCGTGGACGCACTCCAGTGCGCAGGCGTAGGGCATGGCGGCTTCTTCCTTTCCGCCGAAGAGCTTGCAGAACTCCAGCACAAGAAAGGCGCGGATTCTCTTTCCACCGCCGAGAGCCGAGTAACGCATTGCCTGAGCCGTGGGGGCATTTCCAATATTTTCCTCTGACAGATATTCGACGAGGGCTTTTTCAACCTTCGCGGCGGTTTCAGCGAGTGCCTTGTCTACAATATCCGCAGTTATTTTTTCGTTGTTGTCCATTTTTCATCCATTCTGCCAAAATCGGCTCACTTCATGTCAGCTTCAACGAGAGTGCCGTTTTCGCCTTGTGTTAATATTTTGACCTTTTGCTCAGCCGCATCCAGCTTGCTGTTGCACAGCTTTACAAGAGACACGCCTTCCTCAAACATGGCGAGGGACTTGTCAAGGGGTGCGTTTCCGCTCTCGAGCATACGGACGATTTCCTCAAGCCGTCCCATGGCGTACTCAAAGGTAATCTCCGGCTTATCGTTTTTTGCATTTTCTTCCATATTTATATGCACCTTAACTTTTATTCTTTGTTTATGTTCTTCTTTACTTCGTCAACCGTGCAGACAGCCGCGCCGCCTATGGTTTTGAACTCCACTCTGTCCCCGGGAGTTACATCGTTCACGCTTTTCACCAGTCTGCCGTCTTCCTTATAGACCGCGCTGTAGCCTCTCGCGATAACTGACAGGGGGTTGAGAGCGTTTAACTTTCCGGTTTCCGTCGACAGCTGAGCCTTTTTCATAACAAGCTCATGCCCGAAGGCCGCGGACAGCTTATCGCTGAACATATCGAGTAGCATTCTACGGTCGTTTATGACGTTCATGGGGTCGCTCATGGCACGGCTGGCGGACAGGGCTTTCAGTCTCTCTCTGTAGAACCTCACCATGTGGCTCATGACCTCGGACTCCCGCTTGACTATGTTCGAGATTTTTCTCTTTAATTCTTCCGTCTCCGGTACCGCCAGTTCTGCCGCTGCTGAGGGTGTGGGCGCTCTTTTGTCCGCAGCGAAGTCGCAGATTGTGAAGTCCGTCTCGTGTCCCACCGCTGAAATCACGGGAATAGTCGACGCCGCCACCGCCCTTGCCACTCCCTCGTCGTTGAATGCCCACAAATCCTCGATTGAACCGCCGCCGCGGCCGATTATTATTACGTCAGCGGAGCCGGTCTGATTAAAGTATTTCAGTCCTTCGATGAGTTGGGGAGGCGCGTCGGGGCCTTGGACAAGTGACGGGAACAGAATCAGCTTTGCGTAAGGGAAACGTCGTCCGCACACGTTTATCATGTCACGTATTGCCGCACCCGTGGGAGACGTGATGATTCCAACCCGCGTGGGAATTTTCGGCAAGGGTTTCTTTCGCGAAATGTCGAACAGTCCTTCCCTCTCGAGCCGTTTTTTCAGCTGCTCAAACGCCACATACAGCGAGCCTACCCCGTCGGGTTCCATGGAATCGGCGTAAATCTGGTATGTTCCGTCCCGTACGAAAGCGGAAATTCTGCCGTGAAGCGTGACTTTCATTCCGTCCTCGGGCATGAACTTCATCTTTGACGCGAATGACTTGAACATCACCGCCCGCAACTGACCGCCTTCGTCCTTCAGCGTAAAGTAAAAGTGACCCGTACTGTAGTGATTTTTGAAGTTTGAAATTTCACCCTTGACATACACGTCGCTGAGCTGAGGCGTTCTCTCAATCAACCGTTTCACGTATTCGTTGAGCTGGGTGACGGTGAGCGCTCCGGGGAATCTGTCCGTTCCCTCATTCGACGGCAATTCTATATTATTATTCATTTACTATAACCTTTTTATTTCGTTTGTGCATTTCAAGTGCGGTCAGTGCGACCCCAGCGGCGTTGTCGGAAGAATACTGCCCTTCGGCGAAAAGTCCGTATTTCCCGAGGTATTTTTTCACATACAGGGAACTCATGACCCCGCCGGCGTAGATTACCGTGGGGATTTTATATTCCGCAAGTGCGTTTTCCGTTATTTTTTCAAGGGTTCTGGCGAGGAAGTCAAGCACATATGCCGACACAGCCGCGGGATCCTTGGTTTTTTCGTAAAGTCCGGCGGATTTGTTTTCAAGCCCCGACAGATTGCACCACAGCCCATCCACGGACAGCCTTGATTTTTCGACCTTTCCCGTGTACCCGAGGGCCATCGCGTCCATTTCCGCACCGCAGGGGAAAGCAAGCCCCATCATGACCCCGGCTCTGTCCACAGCCTGACCGCCGTTTATGTCCCGGGAGCCGCCGATCTGCTCTATTTTCAATACTTCTTCCTCATCCCCGCGGCACAGAAGCACGTCAGTTGTTCCGCCGGAGACGTGGAAAGCTATAAATTCATTATTCGGCTGAGTCAGCTCCTCAAGTCTGGCTGTATCGTTCCCGTAGGCTGAATATGCAGCCGCCATAACGTGTCCGGTCTGGTGGGAAGTACGGTACAGCGTCACTCCAAGGGACTCCGACATAAATTCCGCCGCCGATTCACCAGCGAGGAAGCAGGGCATGTACGACCTCTCCGCGTTTCTCGGTTTTGACGAACATCCCACCGCTTTAACCGAAAGTCCGTTTTCACGGATGAAGCTTCCGAGGGCCTTTGCGGTTTGGGACAGGTTTTTAACGTGTGCGAACACCGCGTCGCTCTGGCGCAGTCCACGTTCGCCTTCCCTGACCTTCAGCGGGAGCTTATGGTTGAGAAGCATCTTCCCGTCCTCATCTACAACGGCTGCTGAGGTGGTGTAGTTGCTCGTGTCAATGCCAACTATAACGTTATTCCGTGACATGCCGCACAGGATTTACGCCGCTCTGGGGTTCAGTGATTTTTCCGACAGCTCTGCCTACGCTGTTCAGGATTCCGTTGACAAAGGCGGGAGCGTTGTCGTCGTCGTACTTTTTGATTATTTCTACAATTTCATTAATAACAACCTTCGGCGGTGTGTCGGTGTATTTCAGTTCATACACGCCGAGTCTCAGCGCCGTTTTTGTCGTCAGCGACATACGCTCCATCTTCCATCTGCGGGAGGTTTGCTCTATTGTCTCGTCGATATCGCATATGTTTACGCAAACTCCTTCAAAAAGCGACCACGTGAACGCTGAGGAATACTCCGTCGCGATTTTTTTGTCGTCGGATTCAATCTCGTACGCGTAACTGTCGTAAAACTCACGCAAATCCGTGATTTTGTCAAACTCCCATGCGAAAAGGAGCTTATAGGCTGAAACTCTGCTCTCGTGTCTTGATACTTTTACTCTGCCGGACATAATAGTCTCCATTTCTGTTGTCAATCAGCTGTTTCGTTCATCCGGTCATATCTGACCATACACCACTATTATAATACATAATTCCCGTTATGTCAATGGATAACAATACAAATATTCGCGAAATTTATACATTCTTACAGTGAATTAAAAAATACAACCATATAGAAAATTTATGTCGCAATAACTTTATTTCCCGATTATAAGGCTATCATTTTACGGAATAATAAAAAGTGATAATAAAACAGTCAGTGAATCGGTGAATTATGAAGAAAATGTTAACTATTACAGCATTGCTTTTGTCCCTCGTTATATTTGGGCGATGCGATGTCCTTCCAATTTACGCGGCGGACTACATCAGGTGGGTTGATTTTAACGTAACATCTGAGGCAATGGCTGACGCGCTTGACTACGACGTCTCGACCTACGGGAAGGCGGAACACCTTAAAATGTCAACTTTACTTTCCCTTTTGGCTGTTAAATACGGCGGGGAATTCAAAAATTACAGGAAGTCCGACCTCGAGAAAATCACGGAGAGGATCAAAAACGGTGAGACTGCGGGGGACATCGCGAACAATGCCAAGCTGCTGTCCTACTACACCCGGGCTTATTCTGCGGTGTTTGACGGGATGGTCTGCGAATACGACGAGTACACCGTTGAAAACGACGGCACCACCTCAAAGGAGAGAAAATACGGACTCTGCGCCTGCTCTCCCATTGCCTCGGGATATTACTACAGCCACTACGACGACTTCGGCGCGTCCCGTTCATTCGGCTACAAGCGGGAGCATTTGGGGCACGACCTGATGGGCTCGGTGGGGACTCCAATAATCGCGGTTGAAGCCGGGTACGTGGAAGCCTGCGGGTGGAACATGTACGGCGGCTGGCGAATCGGGATCCGCTCATTTGACGGGAAGCGGTACTATTATTATGCCCACCTGCGCAAGGGTCATCCTTATGCCGACATGTATGAGGGCAAAATCGTCGCCGCTGGGGAAGTCATAGGTTATCTCGGAATGACCGGGTACTCGCGGAAGGAGGACGTGAACAACATCACCGATCCCCACCTCCACTGGGGACTGCAGCTAATTTTCGACAAGTCACAGAAGGACGGCTCCAACCAGATCTGGCTCGATATGTACGCGCTGACGAACTTTTTGTCAAAATACCGTGCGCAGACAGCGAAGGGCGAGAACAAGCAGTACAGCCTGAAATACAAAATCCCCGTTTACATGTGGGATTAGGATAAAATTTACAAAAACCGACCTGATTTATACTTTATTTATTAACGTTTGACGTGCTATAATATTATATTAATCAATAACAATCAATCGGAGTGCGTTATGCTGAAACTTTTGAAGAAAGCCGTACTGCAAACCTGCGTGATTTACACAGTCCTTCTGACCGCCGTCTACACCCTCGGAGCCTTCGTCAACTCGAACTGGGTTCCCACGGTTCAGATGGTCTACTCCTGTCTGGGTCTGTCGCTTGCCGTGTCTCTTCTGAATCTGTTCCTTTTTTCGGACAGGCTGGTGTTTGCCGCAAGGCTGACGATTCACTTTGCGTCAGTTGGTGTGATTTACTACCTCATGTTCGTGGTCTGGGGCGGGTACAAGTCAAACGGCGGGTCGGTCATCACTGCGATGCTGATATACGTATTTGTGTACATTATCTGCGCGGCAATCGTCGGAGCTTACAAATACCTCTCGTCTGACGGGAAATCCCAGTCCTCCGACGGCGGATACGAGAGCGTTTTCAAAAAATGACGGAGCTTGAAGTAATCGCGAAAATCCGCACGGACTTCCCCACAAAGTTCGCCCTTCCCCGTCAGAGCATGCTGAACGAAAGCCTGCGGGGCGAGATAGAATTTCTCGGAAAATACAAAAATCCCGACGGTCTGCGGGGGCTTGAGGGGTACTCCCACCTGTGGCTGATATGGAGATTTTCGGAAGGTTTCGCGTCCCGTGAGAAAAAAGACGGCTGGAATCCTACCGTGCGTCCTCCACGTCTCGGCGGGAACACAAGAGTGGGAGTGTTCGCCACACGCTCGCCCAATCGTCCCAATCCAATCGGGCTGTCAGTTGTGAAGATTGAGTCAATAGACTTTGACAACGTAAAAATAACCGTATCCGGAATTGACATGATGGACGGGACCTCGGTCTACGACATAAAGCCGTATCTTCCCCATGTGGACTCGGTTCCGTCGGCAAAAGGCGGATTCGCGTCTGAAGTAAAAGACGCTTCCCTGTCGGTTATCTTCCCGGATGAGCTGAAGGTCAGGCTTGATTCGGAAAAGCTGGCGGGGCTTATCGAGTGCCTGCGCGAGGACCCACGTCCGTCATATCAGCATGACGCCCGCGAATACGGCTTCCCCTACGCCGGACATGAAGTCAGGTTTGTGGTTGACGGGGACGTGCTGACCTTGACGGGGATTGACTGACCACGACATTCCCGCTTTACAAATGAATACAAAAAGGCTGCCGTTTCCAAATCGGATTCGACAGTCTTGTTTTTATTTTAATTCAGAACGCCCAGTTGCCGTCGCGGAAGAGGGGTACTACCTTGCCGTCAGCGCACACCGCGTCTATTGACAGATCAGGAGAGCCGATCATGAAGTCAACGTGAATCATGGAGTCGTTGATGCCCATCGCACGGCATTCCTCGATGGTCTTGTCCTCGTAGCCCTTGATGCAGTTTTCAAATCCCGCGCCGAGAGCCACATGGCAGCACGCGTTTTCGTCGAACAGAGTCTCAAAGAATGTGATTTCCGTGTTTCTGATGGGGGAGTCGTATGGAATCAGCGCACATTCGCCGATGTAAGCCGCGCCCTCGTCCATGGAAACCATGTTGCGCAGAAGTTCCTCGTTCTTTTCGGCCTTAATGTCAACGACTTTACCCTCCTTGAAGGTCAGGGAAAAGTTTTCGATAAGCTCACCCCGATATGAAAGGGGCTTTGTTGCCACGAGTGTACCTTCAGCCTTGCCGCGCATGGGAGAGGTGAATACTTCCTCGGAAGGGATGTTGGGATTGTACTCAACGCCGCCGATTGTGGTGTCGCTTCCGCCGAGGAACTGCGCTTCGGGAATCAGACCCACGGTGAAGTCGGTTCCGTTTGAAGAGCGGTATCTCAGCTCAGTCGCGCCGAGGGAGTTGATGTAGTCGCATCTCTGCTTCAGGTCGGCGTTGTGGTCACACCATGCCTGAACCGGGTCGTCGCCGTCAGCTCTTGAAGTGTAGAGAATCATCTCCCACAGCTTTTCCATAGCCGAGCTTGCTCTCATTTCGGGGAAAATCTTCTTCGCCCACTTTTTGCCCGGAACAGCGGCTATGCACCACTGATATTTGTTCGACATCTTGTCAGTTATAGGCTTTATAATGGGGTAACGCTTCTTGGAAACGTCGCTGACCTTCTTCTGGTTGATTCCCTTGAGTCCGTCGGGGTCGTCCGACATGATGTAGATACTTGCGGGAAGAGTTTCAGCCAGATGGTTCATCTTCGCCAGCTCCCAGTCCTCAACCTTGCCGAGAACAGCGGTCTTGCAGTATCTGTAGGTGCTCTTCTGGAGGGGCTGGTAGGTCCAATCGACTTTCACACTGCGTGCGCCTGCCTTGTAGCACTCGTCCACTACCATGCGGACAAACTCGGGCTGTTCTACGCTTGCCGAAATAATAACGTCCTGACCCTTCTGCACATTTGCGCCCTTCTTCGCGATAAGAGCGGCGTACTTCTGCATTACAGTTTTTTTCATTTAATTATTCCTTTCAAAACACTTTGCTTCATTGATTTAAGGAAAAACATCGTTTTATACCCTTACAACCCTAACATTATAATACAATCTCAAGCCAATGTCAAGCCGAATTACAGGAATTTCGCATTTATTTACGGATTGGCAAGCATTTTTGTGCATTAATACCCGGGCTTTTCGCTGACTGTCAAACTTCCGGAAGTGGAGGAGACTTTGATTCTGCTCTTCCCTTCGCCTATTACAGCTTTTTCACCATTGTCAAGCTTCTCGCCGCCGCACATCGGATCCCCGCTCGTGGTTGACATCTCAGCCGTGGCTCCTTCTTCTCCTACATTTACTGTAGTACCGCCGTTTATTGTATCCACTTCGATATCGCATACGCTGTCGAGGGTCACTTCAACGCTTCCGCTGGTGGAGCTGCACTTGGCTTTCCTTGCCGCAATGGTGTTGATTTTCACGTTTCCCGAGGTGGCGTCAAACTCGAAGTCCTCCGTCAGAGTCAAGCTTTCAATCTCCGCGTCGCCGCTTACGGATTCAAAGTCAAAGCTGCCTGCGGTGATGCCGTTTGCCTTGAAGGAGCCGGATGTGGTTCTGATTTCAGCCTCCGTAAGGTTAAGGCTGTCGGCTGTGATTTGGCTTGATACCGTTGACAGGTCAAACTCCAAGCCTTCCGGTATTGACAGAGTCAGATTATTCTGCTTTTCATTAATTCTGCCAATGTAGCTGGACTTTCAGTAGTGGATTTTCAGTTCATCCCCGTCAAGCCATGTGTGCATCCGCTGATCGTCTTTCAGTCCTGCGCCGTCTGTTTCTACGGCTGAAACCTCCGTCCCCCCCTGCATGACGGTTATCTCGCCAGCGGTCCAGTCTATGTTTATTTTACGCACTTTTCTCACTTTCGCAGGAAAAATCGCCCGACGTATACTTTTCCGCGTCTGAATAGATGGTTGTGATTCCTATGGTTTTTCCGAAAATCGAGCAGGACGAAAGAACCGCCGCTAAACCGAGAATAATTATTGCTGATAATCTTTTTTTCATATTGACCTCACTTCAACTTTTTTTAATTATTCTAAATTATATCATTTCATATTAGCTTCATCAAGAATCGCGGCGGTTTTTTAATTCATTTCTAATCTAAATTAATATGAATTAAAATTCCCCTGTTTTATTAGAGGAATCTTAGCTTTATTTTAATGTTTCGCTGTTGTTAAGCACAAGCGTACTGTAGAGAAAGAGCACGTCCGCGCCGGTGAAGTCCACGAATCTGCCGAGAAGCTCACTGCTGATGTAGCGGATGTCAACGAGAATCAGCTCCGAGTAGGCTTCAATAAAAAGCGGCGCTATGCTGCTCCCGAAGGAATCGCGGAAGATAATCAGGCGTTTATTCCGGTCGGCGTTTGGGTTCGTGATTTTGAGAAGGGATTTTGATCCGGAGAGGAACATCTCGTATGGGTCACGACCGCCCGCCTTTTCCATGTCGTACACCTTAATTTCCCTGTCAGTTTCGTAGTCGTAGACGGTGCAGCTCTCAATTGACGGGCTTGTCACATAGTTTATGGTTTCGGCTTCAAAGGGGATTGACGCCTGTCCGCAGTAAACCCCATAGAACGGTTCATCGAGAGTTAATGTGTCATACTGTTCATCAAGTGACGCGTCCATGTATCCGGCAATCAATCCGGCGGTTTCACGGATCTTCTCCTGCCGCCAGTGGGTGTCGGTTTTGTAGTAGGAATCGAGGGACAGAGTGTCGAAAATGTCTATATAGGTCATGTAATTCAGCTTTTCTTCTAAATATCCGGTGAACTCCGCGTAGTCGAGGGACGGGATTTTTCCGTCTCGGGCCATGTAGAAGCATTTGTCGGGAATTATTGAAAAATATACTTTATTGTTCTCGTCAAGGTACTTTTCGCATATGTTCCCGAATTTTTCCGCTGCTCTGTCGAGGGAATGACGGTCGATGGGATACTCAAGCGCCGCAGCATAGCCGTCCGACACGAAAACACCGTTTACGTCCTTCTGCCGGAAAATATAGAACGAAGTCACGCCTTTCAGCCGGCGGAATCGGTCGCGGAGTGGGAACTGGTCGGTGGAATAAGACTCAAACTCTGTCATGAAGTCCGTGGACAGCACGTTTTCAACAGTTAACTCCGGCATTTTCACGAGGGTCCGGCGTTCGGTCATGGAGATTTCGTCCTCCGGCTTGAGCCAGCACCACAGGGACAAAGTCAGCAGGCACAGTGCGGAAAAGATTATCGCCGCGTAGTTTTTTATTTTATCCGACATATGCCCTCCTAAAATCTGAAATACAAAAACGGATTGTACGATCCGTCGACAATGAATCCGGTCACAACCAAAACCAAACCCACGAGGTACACCGGCTCAAGCAGATTCACGACCTTGTGTGCAGTGTGGTTTTCGCTGAGTTTTTTCACCGCGAGAGACGGCAGGGGTGTGCATCCAATCAGTCCGGCGGAAAGAAGCACGGCATAGCTTTTCAGGTAGTAAAGGCTTTCGGTTGAGATGACGGGATAACCGCCCGCCCCGAAGAGGGACTTGACGCACTCAAAAGCTGAGTTCAGGTCAGGTGAGTCGAAAATCACGAAGCTGATTATCACCGCGAGAAAAATGTACACCCGGCACAGCACCCTTGTGTTCTCGATTTTCTTCTTGTAGAGCATCTTCTCGGCGGTCAGGAGTACAGCGAAAAACAGTCCCCAGACCACGTAGTTCCACGCCGCCCCATGCCAGAGTCCGGTGAGCATCCACACCACAAAAATATTGAAAAACCACCGCGGTTTCGACACCCGATTCCCGCCCATTGGGATGTAGACGTAATCACGAAACCACGAACCCAGTGACATATGCCACCTGCGCCAGAATTCCGTCACGGTCTTTGAGATGAAGGGGTAGCTGAAGTTTTCCGGGAAGTCGAAACCGAAAATTCTGCCCAGTCCTATCGCCATGTCAGAGTATCCCGAGAAGTCGAAGTATATGTGGAGCGCGTAGGCCACGGCGTACATCCAGAAGAACAGCATGGACTTGTCACCGGATTCCCTGAAAATTTGGCACAGCTCGCCGAGGGTGTTTGCGAGAAGCACTTTTTTACCCAGTCCAACAACAAAGCGGCGGATTCCGTATGCGCATTTTTCCGCGGTGTGCTTTCTTGACTCAAGCTGTGGGGCTATGTCGGAGTAGCGCACTATCGGTCCGGCAATCAGCTGGGGAAACATTGCGATATATGCGGCGAGGTTTATATAGTTCTTCTGTGCGGGAACGGTTCCCCGGTACACGTCTACATTATAGCTGAGTATTTGAAATGTGTAGAAGCTGATACCGATCGGCAGTGTGATTTTCAGAAGCGGAATTGAAATACCAAACAGCGCGTTCATATTTTCGATAAAAAAGTCCGCATATTTACAGTACACAAGCATTGACAAACTTATAAGTACGGTTATAACAAGGAAGACTTTTCGCCGCCCTCCCCTGCTCTTTTCGGTCAGGATTCCAAAGACATACCCCTGAGTGACGGTCAGCAGCATCACAATGGCGAACTTCGGCTCTCCCCACCCGTAGAAAAACAGGCTTGTCAAAAGCAGAACCAGATTTTTCAGTTTAGCCGGCGTTATGAAGTACAGCAGAAGCGTACACGGCAGAAAATAGTATAGAAAAGGGACGCTGGAAAAAACCATGGCTTAAATCAGTGATTCTTCTGCCTCAAGAACGGCGTTATCGTATGCAGACGTCACTTTTGACTGGAAGGTTTTGATTATTTCCGCATTACCGAAAGCTGATACTATACAGTCATCAATTGAGTAAATTACAAGAGTATCTGGAAAGCCGCACATCCATTGACGACTAAGAATGTTCTCCTTTATGTCATCTACAATAGTCGCTATATCATCAGAGTTCTTGACGGCATAAGCTGCCCCTGTGAAGGTATTTGCGTTCATCATGTGCATAAGTGATGCCGCACTTTTTATTTTCTCCACGTCAGCCGCAGGAAGTCCAAGCATGCTGTCGAGGTATTCCGCATCGCTTGTGCTGAAGACTCCTGGTGCGTCTATTACGCTGTTCTCCTCACTGAAGTCCCCTCCAGCTGTTGGGAATTTCTCGTCGTCTTCATATCGAGCCCAGATGCTCTCGAGAACTTCAAAAGGATCGCGCGTGGTCAGCTCTCCTCCGTTTGACGAGGTTCCGGCGTTTCCGGCTGTCTCTTCGGTTTCGCTTTGCTGTGAATCGGGTGTAGTCCCGTCTTCGTTTTTATCCGAGCAGGACGTCATTGCAGCCATAAGCATCAGTACGGCGAGAATGAGAGAAAGAATTTTTTTCATCTTATACTCCTTATAATTTTGGATTAAGCGGATCCAGCCAGAATCCGCCTTTTTTATAGTATTATATTAAATGAAGAATTTTATTCGTCGTACGGCGGTGAATCAGGATTTTTGTCCTCCTCCGGCATGTCTTCTTTGGGAAGAAAAATCGATTCCTTGTCAAAATCCCGCCGGGGAGGGTCGTCGTAGTAATAATCAAGCGTGGTTTCCCTGCCCTTTTCACGAAGACGCGCGTCGATTTTCTGACGTATCAAAGCGCAGATTATAGCGGCGGCGGGAACTCCTAAAATCATGCCTGCCACACCGAAAAATCCTCCGGCTATGGTGATGGAAATGAGTACGGCGAGGGACGAAAGTCCGGTGGAATCTCCCAAAATTTTGGGGCCGATTATGTTTCCGTCAATCTGCTGAATCACAAGAATCATGATGACGAACCAGATTGTCATTTTCGGCTCTGCTATGAAAATTATGAACGCACTGGGAATCGCGCCGATAAAAGGACCGAAGAATGGGATTATGTTTGTAATTCCGATAATCATGCTGATGAGCGGGGTAAAGGGCATGCCGATGATTGACATTACGATAAACGTAAACACGCCGATTATTAGGGAGTCGATGATTTTGCCGATAATGAATCCGCCGACGGTTTTATCCGTGAACCGGGCAAGGCTGACAAGGTTTACATAGTGGCGGCGGCTGAGCATGGAGGCTAATGTGCGCTTGAGCTTTGCAATCAGTTTTTCTTTGGACAGCATGAGGTAAATCGACACAATAAGTCCGATGAGGGCGTTTTTCACCTCGATAACAAAGCTTCCGGCGTAGGAAATCACGTATTTCGCACCCATTTCAAGATATCCATAGAAGCCGGAGATGAAGCTCTTGATGTCGGTGGAAATTTCGTTTACGTCCAAGAATTCGGACAAATTTTCGTATCTGCCGTTGAACAGGGGGAAGTCCCGTACAATTTTGTCCACGAGATTCTGAGCCGCGACGATGTAGCCGTTGATTTGGGTTTCCAGTTCCATGAAGCTATTGCCGACTTGCGGAATAATCAGAACCACTACAACTGTAACGATAAGAACGAGGAAAATCACGGACATCAGCACCCCGAGAGGACGCTTGAGCTTTTTTTCGGCCCACGAATCTTTTTTGAACCGCAGGACATACTTCTCGCAGATTTTCAGAAACGGCGTGAGGATGTATGCGATAATGAAGCCGTATATCAGCGGGGACGTGACGTAGAAAAACTTGTCAATTCCGGCTTTTACGGAGTTCAGGTTTGCGATAAACAGGTAAAATATGATTATTACGCAGGCCGTCAGCAGGACATAAGCGACAATCTGCGCGTATTTTTTATTTTTCAGCGAAAAAAACACATCTCTTACCCCTTAATAAAATTTGTCAAAATACATTATAGTATAAATATGTTATGAAATCAAGAATCGACAATAAAATTTAATTTAAATAAATAAAAAAGTACCTCTTTCGAGATACTTTTATTTTGATTTCACTCCACCGTCACGGATTTTGCGAGGTTTCTCGGCTTGTCAACGTCACAGCCGCGCAGAACTGCCGTATGGTATGCCAGCAGCTGGAGCTTTGCCACCGCAGGGAACATTCCAAGAAGCGAGTCGAGTTCGGGAATGGTCAGATCCGCTTCAGGAGACGCTGACAGGACATATGTCTCTCCTCCACGGGACTTTACCTCACGCAGGGACGTCATGGTCTTCTCATACAGAGCTGGGTCGGTGATTACCGCAATCGTGGGAGTTCCCTCTTCAATCAGCGAAATTGTGCCGTGCTTCAGCTCTCCCGCGGCGTAGGCTTCGCTGTGGATGTAAGAAATTTCCTTGAGCTTCAGCGAGCCTTCGGCGGAGACAGCCCAGTCAAGGCCCCGTCCGATGAAGAAAAAGTGCTCCTTACTGCGTATTTTTTCGGCAGTTTTTTCAGTGTCATCGAGTTTTACGACGTATTCAACGGCGCCGGGTACGTCGGTCATGAGTCTGCGGCAGAATTTTTTGCACTCGTCTTCGGTTAATAGTCCATTTATCAGGCTGAGGTGAGCCGCTATTATGTACAGAACCGCGCACTGGGTCATGTAGGCCTTTGTCGTGGCTACGGCTATCTCCGGTCCGGCTTGGGTGTAGATAACGTTGTCGGACTCACGGGCCAATGTGGAGCCGGGTACGTTGACGATGGACAGCAGTTTCGCGCCGGATTTTTTTATGTAACGCAGTGCGGCCAATGTATCGGCGGTTTCACCTGACTGGGAGATGAAGATGACGGCGCTATCCTTTCCGATGACGGGTTCCCTGTACCTGAATTCGCTTGCGGCTTCCACGCTGACCGGAATTTTCGCCAGCTTCTCGATAACGTGCAGTCCCACAAGTCCGGCGTGCATTGCAGACCCGCAGGCGACGATTTTCACCGCTTCCACACCGTCAAACATGTTCCCGAAGTCAGGCAGGCCGTTTTTCAGGCAGTGGGAGACGGTTTTTTCTATGACTTCCGGCTCTTCGTTGATTTCCTTGAGCATGTAGTGGGAATATCCGCCTTTTTTCGCGGCTTCCGTAGACCATGTGATTTTTTCCATGACCGGCGTGTCAGTCCTGCCGTTTCTATCGTAGAAGCTGAATCCTGCTCTGCTTCTGTCGGAGACTGCGATTATTCCCTCGTCAAGCCGGTAGAACTCTCCGCACAGTCCCATGAGCGCGGTAACATCCGAGGCAAAAAAGCAGCCGTTTTTGTTTTCCGCGGCAATTAGCGGGCTTCCCTTCCGGACGGCGAAAATTTTGCCCGGGCAGTCCTCGTTCATGAAGACGAAAGCGTATGATCCCTTCATCTGTCCGAGTGCGGCGAAAGTTCCCTTTATTATGTCCCCGCATCTGCTTACACATTTGTCGATCAGACATGCAGCAGTTTCCGTGTCTGTGTCCGACTTGAGAGAGTAAGATTCACCGAGGGATGCGGCGATTTCCGCGTAGTTTTCGATGATTCCGTTGTGGACAAGGACGGTTTTCCCGGCTCTGTGAGGATGCGCGTTTGTCTCGGATGGTTCGCCATGGGTCGCCCAGCGTGTATGTCCGATTCCGCAGAAGGACGGCTTCATTGGACTTTCGTCAAGGCTTTTTTTGAGAGAGATGATTTTGCCGTCGGTTTTTCTTATTTCAATCCGGCCGTTTTCGTATGACTGAGCCACTCCAACCGAGTCGTAGCCGCGGTATTCAAGTGTTTCAAGCCCACCAAGCAGGTATTCGATTGCGCTTTCTCTTCCGCTGTATCCTATGATTCCACACATAAATCACCTCAATTGATTCTGTTATGATAATTATTTGATTGGCACAATATTGTCCCGACTTTTGTAAATCGACTCCGACGGAACCTCACCTCTCACCACGCTTTCGGGGTATATGCGGCTTCCTTTTCCCACAATTGAACCGGGATTTATAACGCATCCGCATCCGGCGTTGGCAAAGTCCCCGAGAACCGCGCCGAACTTCCGCCGTCCTGTGTCAAAGCGGACTCCGTCAACTGTAGCACATACGTTTGTCTCGTCGGTTTTCAGGTTGGATATTACCGAGCCTGCTCCGAGGTGGGACTTGAAGCCCAGAATTGAGTCGCCGACGTAGTTGTAGTGGGGTACGGCGGTCTTGTCAAACAGGACGCAGTTTTTTAGTTCCGTTGAGTTTCCCACCACGCATCCGTTTCCTACAAGAACGCTTCCTCTTATATAGGCGCAGTGGCGGATCTCGCTTCCCTCACCGATTACGCATGGACCGTGTATCTCCGCGCTTTTCGCAATCACCGCGTCCTCAGCCGCCCACACATCCTCGCCGATTTTTTTATATTTTCCGGTTTTTTCCAGCTCAGCTCCGAGTTTTTTTACAAGCTCCTTGAGACAAGGCAGAATTTCCCACGGGTAGGCGCATTTTTCCATATCTTCCCAGAGAAGCGTCGCCCGGGAGGAGAGGATTTCTTTAAAATATTTTATCATACTCCGTGCCTCTCCTTTATCAGATTTGCCATTCTTTCAGCGTATAATGTGCATTTTTCCGGATTTTCACACTCAACCATGACCCTTATCACAGCTTCCGTGCCGCTTTTTCTCAAAAGGATTCTGCCGTCCACACCAAGCTCTTTTTCAATCTGCCCGCAGAGGGACTTGACTTCCTCGTCCTCAACGGCGGCGGTTTTGTCGTTGACCTTTACGTTGATGAGGGACTGGGGGAATATCTTCACGGGAGACGCCAGCTTGCCAAGGGTAGTCTTGCGGTCGAGCATTTCCTCCATGAGCATGAGGGCTGTCAGGATTCCGTCGCCGGTGGTGGCGTATTTCTGCATTATGATGTGTCCGGACTGTTCGCCGCCGAGGAGGTAGCCGTCCTTCATCATTTCCTCATAGACGTATCTGTCGCCCACAGCGGTCTTGATTGTGCTGATTCCCACCTCAGAGAGAGCCTTCGAAAGTCCGGCATTCGACATTACCGTAGCCACAATTGTATCGTGGTCGAGGATTCCCTTCCGCTTCATCTGGTTAGCGAGGATATAGAGGATGTGGTCGCCGCTGATTACGTTTCCGTTTTCATCCACCGCGATGCACCGGTCAGCGTCACCGTCGAAAGCGAAGCCTACGTCAAGATGCTGCTCATGCACGGTTCTACACAGTCCTTCTATATGGGTAGAGCCGGCGTCCTGATTTATGTTCTGTCCGTCGGGGTGAGCGTTGATCACGTAAACCGTGGCGCCGAGAGCCTCAAAAATCGCGGGAGCTATCATCCACGAGGAGCCGTTTGCGCAGTCGAGTCCGATCCGCATTGACCGGAATGAGTGGGAAACGATTGAAATAAGGTAGCCCATGTAGCGGTTACGTCCCGAAACATAGTCGATGATCGCACCCAGCCGCTCTTTTTTCGCAAGGGGCAGGTCAGTACCGCCGTAGGGGAGAAGTACGTCCATCTTTCCGTCGAGGTAGGCTTCAATGAGGGAGATTGTCTGGTCGTCCATTTTCTCGCCGAAGCGGTTGACGAGCTTGATTCCGTTGTCCTCGAAGGAGTTGTGGGAAGCCGAAATCATGATTCCGCAGTCGAAACTGTCCTGCTTTGTGACGTAGGAGACGCTGGGAGTTGTGGTCACGTGGAGCATGTATGTATCGCCGCCGGACGCCGTGATTCCCGCGCATATTGCGTACTCAAGCATGTAGCTGGACCGCCGTGTGTCTTTGCCTATGACGAATTTGGGTTTGTAGTTGCGGTCTCTGCATCCAGACAATGGATTTGCGTAGTACCAGCCGAGAAAACGCCCCACCTTGAACGCCTGCTCGCCGGTCAGGTCAACATTTGCCTCCCCCCGGAAGCCGTCGGTGCCGAAATAGTGACCATTGTAGTTTTTCGCCGCAGGCTTTGATTCGTCTCCGCCATCAATTGCAATGTCATCGCGTAGCAGGTCGTCAGCAGTCACGCCGAACATATCGCACATCTGTATGATTTTGTCGATTCGCGGGTAAGCCGAGTCCATTTCCCATTTCGAGACGGACTGACGGGACACCTGCAGTTTTTCGGAAAACTCCTCCTGTGACATATTTAATCTGGTTCTGAGCCATGTGATTTTCTTGCCGATTGTCATATTTACTCTCCTCGGGTATTTTTTTATCGTATGATATTATACTCTATAAAAATGATCTTTACAACCAACTTTTGTAAGCAGTTTCCGCAACCCTTGGTTTCCTATCCGGATTTTATGACTATTTATGCTAATTTTACCACATTATATCAATTTATTTTTGTGCTGTTTCACAGCTATATGCCATGCTAAGTTGTCATAAATTTTTATTATTTAAAAAATATCGGATTTCTGTACCAGTATATGCTCCGGATTCGTCATGGTGTAGACAATTTAATATTAAAAAAAAAGAATATTTTATTGACTTTTTTGCCGCCGTGTGATATACTATTGTAAATTTTTGCTTTAAATCGGAGGAAAACATGGGATTTATTGAACTTCTGCTCATAGCCATCGGACTTTCCATGGACGCTTTCGCCGTTTCCGTGTGCAAGGGTCTGGCGGCGAAGAAAATCAGCTTCAGGCACTACTTTATAATCGGCGCGTGGTTCGGCGGATTTCAGGCGTTGATGCCGGCGCTGGGTTATATGCTCGGCTCCACGTTTGAAGAATACATCACGGCTTTCGACCACTGGATTGCCTTTGCCCTTCTCTTGCTGATCGGCGTCAACATGATAAAGGAAAGCTTTTCAAAGGATGAGGACGGCGTCGGCGGGGATTCGTTCGGATTTAAAACAATGCTCGTCATGGCAGTGGCTACCAGTATTGATGCTCTTGCGGTTGGCGTGACCTTTGCGCTGTTGCCTGACGTGAACATTATCGCAGCGGTTTTGTTTATCGGCGTGATTACATTTGTGCTGTCAGGAATCGGACTCAAGGTGGGAAACATCTTCGGACTCAAATACAAGAGCAAAGCCGAAATCGCAGGCGGGGTCATTCTCGTGCTGATAGGCGTGAAAATCCTCCTCGAGCATTTGGAAATTATTAGTTTTTAAGGTAAAATTTGGAATTCAGACGTGTTTTCGACACAATCCCGGAACAGTTTGACAAATACCGAGCACGATATTCACCCGCGCTGTTTTCCGACTTCATCAAATTCGCAGGAATCAGTCCGGGGAAAACTGTGCTTGAGTTAGGTCCGGGAACAGGACAGGCAACCGACCCTGTTTTAGACGCGTGATGTGATTATCACGCCATCGAGCTGGGCGAGCATTATACGAAATGATGCTAAAAAAATACGGCGGGCGCAGGAACTTTCACATTGTAAACAACGACTTCATCACCCATGACTTTGGGGATGCACGGTTCGACGTAATCTACTTCGCCGCCACGATTCAGTGGCTCCCCGAGGAGTGCGCGTTTTCCAAAACATACGATTTACTCAAGCCCGGTGGAATGTTGGCGATGATGTACATAATAAGCGAGTACAAATCGACAAATGAAGCGTTGTACGAAAAAATCCAGCGGGTGTACTCGGAGTATTTCAAGCCAGAATGCGAGTATGTACACGGCAGGTTTAAATACGACAACGCGGTGAATTACGGCTACATTGAAATTGTGCGGCGGGAATATCCGGGCAGGCGTGAGTTTACAGCTGACGAATACGTTGCCTACTGCGGGACCCACTGCGGCCACATCGTGATTCCAGAGCCGTACAGGACGAAATTTTTCGATGGACTTTACAAAACCGTGCGGGAAAACGGGAACCGCGTAGTGTTCAACGACAGGTATGTTCTGTATTTGGCGAGAACGCCTATATAAGATTTTATAATTATATTTTATACAATCATATTCAGGAGTGAATTATGGCAAAGGTTATATGCACCTGCAGGAAGGTCTGCGCGGGAAAAAGCACATATGCACATGAGTTGAGCCGGAAGATGAAGGCCGTCGTTCTGTCAGTGGACGAGATTATGCTCGCGCTTTTCGGTCAGCACTGCAGGGACACGCACGATACATACGTAGAGCGAGTAAAAAAATACCTCTACGGCAAGGCACTGGAACTGATTGAAAACGGAATTGACATAATCTTCGACTGGGGATTCTGGACGAAAGCCGAGCGTAAATATGCTCTGGACTACTTCACCTCCCGCGGGATTGTGTTTGAGCTTCACTACATTGACATTTGTGATGCAGTGTGGCATCAGCGGATTGACAGCCGGAATCAGGCGGTGCTGGATGACAAAGTCGGTGCGTACTACATTGACGAAAACATCGCGGCAAAGTTTAATTCTATATTTGAAAAGCCAACCCCGGACGAGGTCGACGTTGTTGTCAGCGTTTGACTCCATCCGAGAAATATAAAATTTATACAAAAATGAGATATTCAAAATGAAAGCAATTTGTGGAATTGATTGCAGTGAATGTCCATTCAAGCCAAACTGCAAGAGTTGCGGGGAGACCTGCGGAAAGCCCTTTGTCGGGACGTGCATGATAGCGGTGTGCTGCGGCGAGGAAAGGTGCGAAAACCACGGAAAATCCTTCACAGCCCCTGCCCCCTCAATGAAGAGCTGGTCCATGAGTTCAACGCGCTTGGCATTGCCAACATAGAGGAAGTGAAGTTCCTCAACACCTTCACCGGCTCATACATAAACATGACCTATTCCCTGTTAAATGGAAGCAATGTTAAATTTTGTCAGGACGAGTGGTGTATCTCAGCAACCAGATGAAGAAAATCGGCTCCGACCGGCTCTACGGAATCGTTGCAGACGAGAATTATCTTTGTGTCTGCGAATACGGTGCGGAAGGAACAGTTCCGGAAATCATGGTGTTCAAGCGGCGTAAGTTAGATTTACGCGAAAGGATCATAAAAATGATTTTTGAGGACAAGAAAATCACCCTGAAAAACGGCGTGGGGGCAGTTCTTCGCAGTCCTAAAGACGAGGAAACTAAAATGATGCTCGACTACATCATCAAAGCCAGCGGAGAGACGGATTTTCTCACGCGTTACCCGGAAGAGTGGAATTACGACGTCGACGTCGTTCATCCAGCGTCACAATGATTCGCCAAACGAGATGTTAATCGCCTGCTTCATTGACGGAAAGGCCGCCGGAATGTGCGACATTACATTCAGGAGCGGAATAAGTCGTCCCACCGTGCCGGAATCGGAATCGGGATTCTCAGGGAATACTGGAACCTCGAAATTGGCTCCGCTATGTTTGTCGAGCTGATTTCCGCCACACAGGATCATGGGTGCGAGATAATGGAGCTGAATTTTGTCGATGGAAACGACAGAGCGCGGCACTTGTACGAGAAAATCGGGTTCAGGGTCGTGTGCGAGATGCCGAACTACTTCAAGCTCAAGGACGGCACATACCTCAGCGATTTTTATATGCAGAAGTACTTATAATTCAATAAAACACTCCCCTTCCGGCGTCAAATCAAAGGTGCTTCGAGGGGAGTTTATGTCAAGTTTGGTTTACATTAAAAGATGAGCAGGGACAGAATCGGAATCAGGTTCAGATACATTCCCTCGACGCGGTATTCTCTACGGTTGTCCGGATTATCCGCCACATATGACGCAAGCTCCCCAGTCAGCCGGTTCACAATCTCGTCCGCAGGAATGCCGGTTTTTTCGCAGAGCACCTCCGCCGACACATATGCGTCCTCCGCGTGAATTGTGGACTCGTACACCGCAGTGAGAAGCTTGAAATTGCGCTCGTCAGTCAGCGGCTTCATGCAGGTTGAAATCCGGTTGATGTCCCTGTTCTGCAAAAACAGCGGTTTGTTTGAAGAGAAGAACACCGCGCTCTTTTTCATCACGGTCGTGAGCTTCGGTTCGCTGAGGCATGAGTATCCCCATTCCCCCACTCCGGCGTGCTGTACGGCTTGGTCCATATCCCAGCTTGGGTGGATTTGGTTTGAGAAAACGAAAGCGTGAAGTGCTACGGCGATTCTGTAGGTCAGCTCATAGGCTTCATCCTTAGGCAGGGATGTGATTTTGTTCCTCACCTCGAGGATAATGTCGTCAGGTGTGGATTCGGTCTCGCACCCGAGAAGCATATCCGTGGAGACGTCAAACAGCCGTGCAATCTCCGGCAGAAGCTGAATGTCCGGGCAGCACTGAGCCGACTCCCACTTGGAGACAGCCTGATTCGTCACACCGAGAGCCTGAGCCAGATCCTCCTGAGTCATTCCCCGCTGCCGTCGTAAAAAAGCAATCTGTTCGTTGAGTTTTACTTTTACCATATCAGTACCTCTTGAAATTATTTCTTGCAATCGCAATTATATTATACCCGAGCGGCGGGTTGAAAGCAACAACGCATTAGTTTGATGAGGAATTTTTTCATCCAACCGGAAGTTGGAAATGCTGGCACTTGAAATATCGTATGATTTATAGTATAATATAAAAAATTGTTTTTGCGGGAGCTGATTTTCCTACCGTTGGATATTTGGCAGTTTCGGCTTAAGAAATGCCGTTTTTGCCCGCGGATGCTTCCCCGCTATGAAAGGATTTATCCTCATGAAAAACATAAAAATCCGCGCAAAGGACGCTGCTTATCAGAAGCTGGAGGTTCTCGGTACGAACCGGAACAAGCGTTACCGCTACTTCGAGTTTCTCGTCGAGGGCGTGCGCAACATAAACTACGCCATAAAAAACGGCTGGCGGATCTCATCCCTGATTTATTCGCCGGATATGCCCCTGTCCGACTGGGCGAAAAATATAATCCACAGCACAAAGGTAGAGGAACATCTTGAGCTTACCCCTGCGCTTATGGCTGACCTGAGCGGCAAGACCGACACGTCCGAGCTGATGGCAGTGGTAAAAATGCGGGATGACAAGACCACCGAAATTCACTCGAAAAACAACGCGCCACTTATCGCACTGTTCGACAGACCGTCAAATAAAGGAAATTTAGGCACCATAATCCGCTCCCTTGACGCACTTGGAGCCGACGGACTGATTCTCACGGGTCACGGCGTGGATTTGTACGACAAGGAGGTTGTGGGAGCGTCCATGGATCGTTTTTTGCCCTTCCTGTAATCCGCATGCCCTCCCATTCGGAGCTTGTCGAGTACATAAACAGTCTGCGGACGGAATATGGCTCGGTTTCAGTCATAGGCACCACCGCACACGCAACGCAGGCGATTTACGACACGGACCTGACTCAGCCGTTGATTATGATGATTGGCTGCGAGACCGACGGACTGTCCCTGGGGCTGCGCGAGTACTGTACTGACCTTGTGACAATTCCCATGGCGGAAGGATGCGCGGCTTCCAGCTTTAATGTGGCTTGTGCGGCGACGGTTATGTTCTATGAGGCGAAACGTCAGCGGAGTGTAAAAGGTACCGCCCGATGAACTATAAAATAATACGTCTTGCGGACTGTCCCGTAATCAAAGAAAAGGCCGCCGTGTGGTTTTCTGAGAAGTGGGGGATTCCGCTTGAGGCGTACCTCGATAGCATGGACAAATGTTTATCCGGAAATAATCCCGTTCCACAGTGGTATCTTGCGGTGGAAGAATAAAAAATAATCGGCGGAATTGGGGTTATCGAGAACGACTTTCACAACCGTCCCGACCTGACCCCAAATGTCTGCGCAGTCTATGTCGAGAAGGACAGGCGTTGTCATGGAATAGCCGGCAGGATGCTGGATTTTGTTTGCAGCAATATGAAAAGTAAAGGAATTGACACATTATATCTTGTGACCGACCACACTTCGTTCTATGAGCGGTACGGATGGGAATTTTTCTGTATGGTTCAGTGCGACGGCGAGGACAGTTCCTCAAGAATGTACATTCACCGGCTGAACAATGTTCAATCCCGCTCCAGTTCAGCTTCAAGAACGTCCGCGTATTGCTGAACACTGTCTCCTAAAGTTTCCGCGATGTCGAAGATTTCCTTGTCGTCCCTGTATTTCAGCGGATTTTTGCGGATTCTCACGGCTTTCGCAAGCATATCCGCACATGGACACAGTTTTTCGCTGATTGCCCACTCGCCGGCCGCTGTTTTTGCGATAATTTTCTCCGTTCGTAGAGTGTAGAGGCAGCGGGAAATGTCAAGGAGCCAGCCATATGAGTAAAAGTTTCTTCCCGTGACTTTAGCGTATTCCCGTATTGCTTCATAGTGCCGCCGGATGTTTGTCTTAAGCTCGTCAGTTGTCGGATAACTCATCAGCTCCCGCACATCCCTGCCGTGAAGCAAGATTCCGCTGTCGAGAAGCTCAGCCATGCAGAATGCGTCAAAGTCGTAGTGATCGGTGATTCTCTCGCCGCTTGTCCCCCAGTAAACCGTTCTGCTCGGCTCATGATTGAAAAATGACCGACGCGACATAATTCCACCTTCAAACAGACGAAAGTACTGGTTCATTTGGTCTGATTCAAGCATGGCCTGCCGCAGATTCACGAGAGCTTCCGCTTCATTTACTGAGACTTCGTTTTCGGTGAGGACGAGTATGTCGATGTCGCTCCAGCCGGGTTTGAAGTCGCCGAGGACTGCCGAGCCGTAAAGATAAACCGACGGCGGATTTTTGTCGAAAATTCTGACGATACTTTCCGTCATTTTATGCACAGCGGATTCAAGCGTCATTGTCCGGTTTCCTTTTCTTCTGCTTGGATTTTGTGACTTCATAGCTTGCGTTGACGAGGAATTTAACGGTTTCGTCATCTGCCGAGTCGAGAAGCACAGAAATCCAGTGGTTTTTGTTCACGTGGTACGCCGAAAAAACTCCGTCTGATGGGCCAAATGAGCCGAACATTTCCGTCGGAAGCTTGAGGTTCACTATATCCGCTCCGGCTTCATCGTCAATTCCCAGCTTTGACTTCGGCACATGCATGACGAGAGCGAACCACTTCCGGTTGTTGGCATGGCGTATCACCGCTGACTCAAAGTCGTTTTCAAACGGGTAGTCGGGGATCGTGCCATAGGTCTTCTCACAAAAGTCGAAGAGTTCTTCTTTGGTCATAATTCCACCTCATTTTTGACATTTTTTCCGTTGAGCAAGTCTTTCACATCCCGCCAGTCCGGCATGTGTTCATCTAAAATCGCAGTGAAATCCGGTCCATGATTGCTGACTTTCAGATGCGCCAGCTCATGGAGAATCACGTACTCGAGGCAAACCGTCGGGTGTTCGGCAAGCTGTAGATTGAGCCAGATTTTTCCGGTCCGAACGTTGCAGGTTCCCCAGCGGGTGGTCATGTATTTGATCTGCCATGATGTGCAGTGAAGCCCCGTCCGGTTCTCCCACCTTTGTAAAAACTCCGGAATTCTCGCCTTCAGCATCCCTCTCTGCCATTCCCAGATCTGCGACTCACGCTGCTCTGTTGTGCTGTTTTGCTGTGCGGTTAGAAATATTCTGTCACCGAACAGAACGACGGAACTTTTTTTGTTTATGCTTTCTCTTACATCAAGTTGATACTGTCTGCCAAAGAAAAATATTGTCTCACCGGAAATGTATTTGTGTTCGACAGGCGTCGGTCTATCTGCGGCTTTCTTCTGATGGGATTTGATCCAGTTGATTTTTGATCCTACAAACTGCTCTATCTGTTCACTCGACATATGAAGCGGGGCTGACAGTCGAACCGTGCCGTCCGGCTTCACCGAGAGATACATGTTTTTAATTTTCTTCTTTTGTACATCAATCGTAATTCCCGAAATTTCAAGCTTCATACTTTACTCCATTGATTTTAATAATGATATTATATAATTAATAGGAAGAAAAATCAAGAATTTTACAAAACTTTCACACAAAAATGACGCTGGTCAGCTTTTTCGCCAAAACAGCGTCTTTCTTTATTTTATTCCGTATTTTTTCGCGAATTCCGTCACCACGTTTATCTAATGGTTGAACTCAAAGCTCTCGCGGATGTCGGTCAGATCCACGTAATCCTCTGCAAGTATGGCTTGAATCACGGCTTCCGCTATCATTGCTTCCTTTGTATAAGGCTCACTCATGTTTTTTTGAATTCGATATTCATCCGCTTATCAATCCCCTCAATCGCACCTTTGTAGAACATGCTGCTTTTGCCGAAGAGACTGCCGACTTCCAGAATCATTTCCACGCCGGACTTGATTTCTGCAACGGTAACACGGCGGTTGAACTTCAGGATTTTCTCCCCTCCGGTCAGGATGAAGTCGATTGTGTTTCCAGCACCGACGCCAAGTCAGGAAGAATTGAGGTGTCCGGCAGGGTTTCTCCCCTCTCCCACTTCGAGACAGCCTGCGGGGATATGTTCAGCCGCTCGCCGAGGTCGTTCTGGGTTATGTTTTTAGCTTTTCACAGGGACTGTATGGTCTCGCTCACTTTTGCGTTGTTAATCTGCATAATTTGATTCCTTTTAAAATATTTTTGATTTGGAAATAGTGCTTTTTCTCCATGACTTTATTATATCATATGTTACAGAACTATGCAATAACCGCGGCGATTACTTTTGCATAGCCGGATTCAACCGCGGCTTGATTTTTCCGTTTTTTCTCATTTATTTCTTGAAAATCCCGCTTTCAAGCACAAATTGATGGACTTTCACCGAATCCGCCGATATAATTTAATCAGAACGGCTGAGCCGGAAAGAAAGCGAGATAAGAAAATGAAAAACTCACAGGAAAAGAAAGTCAGAAGCCATGAATCGAAGCGGGGCATGAATCAGAAAAAGCGTCAGGCGGACGAGAACGAGCTTCGGCGGAACCTTGAGTCAAGCAGGCTCATCCTCGACTACCTCCACGACAGCATGCTCTACGGAAAAGTCAAAAATAAAGGTTGACTTATGACGACAGCTATATTATAATCATTGTATAAGTTCAGTCATCGCTTGAAAAAGTAGAATTCAGTCATTGGTTGATGGACTTGCGCAGAAAAATCGGCTATAATTTAAGCATACGATAAGCCGTAAATCAAAGAAAAGGTGACAATTATGTTCAACACACAAAACGTAGGAAGAAAAATCTCCACCCTCAGAAAAAAGAACAACATGACCCAGATGGAGCTGGCGGATCTGCTTGGAATCAGCTTCCAGTCAGTCTCAAACTGGGAACGCGGCAACTCCATGCCGGACATATCGAAGCTGCCGGAAATTGCGGAACTGTTTGACATTACAATTGACGAGCTGCTTGGCAAAAAGTCAAAGCTGATCATGAGCGTGGTTGACGGGACAATTGAAGAGTACATCGAGAATGACAAGGTCACGGTTGACGAGATTGCGGAATCCGCGCCCATTCTCAAGCCGGAGACGGTCAGCGAAATTGTGGAAAAGACAAACATTATTGACGAAAGTCTGAAACTCAGCGAACCGACGCGTGAGAACGGCAGTGAGTCCGAATCCGAAGAAGCTCTGGTTCAGGATATCTCGGTTCTCGCACCCCTGCTCCCGTTTCTCGACGATGACGTACTCAATGACATTGCGACAAAAGCCGAAGCTAAAGACATCGACATCACAGCAGCAGTTCCCTTCCTCGACACGGACAAAGTCGACGAAATAGCGGACTCCCGAGTGGCAAAAGGCAGGGACATCACGTCAATTATCCCTTTCATGTCGTCGGATAAGCTTGACGAAATGGCAGACAAGCTGACCGCCGAAGGAAAGGATATAACAAGTATGTACCCCTTCATGTCGTCGGCAAAACTGGACGAGATCGCGTACAGAATCATTAAGTCCGGCAGGGATATATCGAGCGTGCTTCCATTTATGTCCGGCAGGAAAATCGACGAAATTGCGGAAAAGCTGACCGCTGAGGGAAAGAACATCACGAACATGTACCCATTTATGTCGCAAGCCAAACTGGACGAGATCGCACAGACAATGTCTTCCTCCGGCAGGGATATCTCAAGTGTGCTTCCGTTTTTGTCCAGCGGAAAAATTGATGAGATTGCCCTCGAGACCTACAAATCCGGAGGGGTCAAGGCGATATCATCATACGCGCCGTTTATGTCAAAGGATATGCTGAACAAAATCGCACGGGACGCCATCGAGAAAAACGGACTTAAGGACATCATGAGCATCGCGCCTTTCATTGACTAACAACTGACAAAAAAACAGCGGCAGGACTTATTTCACCCTAACCGCTGTTTTTCTTTTTTAGTAATTCTCGGCTTTCAGCTCAAAGTATGCCTTGGGCTTGCCGCAGACGGAACATACGTCGGGAGCTTTGGTTCCCACAGCCACGTGACCGCAGTTTCTGCATACCCAGACTCTGACCTCGGACTTTTCGTATACTTCGCCGTTCTGCATGTTCTCTATAAGCGCACGGAAACGCTGCTCATGTTGTTTTTCCACGTCCGCAACCAGCCTGAATTTAGCCGCAAGCGAGGTGAATCCCTCCTCCTCGGCAACCTTGGCAAATCCCGCGTACATGTCAGTCCATTCGTAGTTCTCACCTGCCGCCGCTGAGTTCAGGTTCTCGGTCATTTTACCGATTCCGCCCAGTTCCCGAAACCAAAGCTCGGCGTGGGCAAGCTCGTTTGACGCGGTTTCCTCAAAAATCTGCGCCATCTGCTCGTAACCGTCCCTGCGCGCGACCTCGGCAAAATAGGTGTACTTGGATCTCGCCTGAGTTTCACCTGCAAATGCCGCTTTAAGATTTTCTTCCGTCTGGGTTCCCGCGTATTTGGTGTTGGAATTTTTCTCTTCGATTAAGTCGCAGTTGTCGCACCCCGCGCCGCACTTGGGACAGATGACGTTTACTCCGTCCGCAACCTCAAAAACTTCTCCGCATACTCTGCACTTGAATTTCCGCATAATTTACCTCGCAAATCAATGTAATTACGGTAATATTATGCTCATTCAGACGGGCTTTATTCACGCGTCAGCTAAATTCTCACCCAAACCGTCATTTCACGGGTGTCCTCGCGGTTGTCCCAGAACGCATAGGGGATGGCTTTGATTTCGCACTCAACCTCGTCAGCGCCGTCATGTCTGCGGTAGAGAGAATCGCTGTCCCATGCGGTGCGCTTCATTGCCTTGCCCTTGATGTAAACCGCGCCGTCGAACAGGCTGGAGTCCCCGTATGATGTAAATGAAGCGAAATCCGTGATTCTAAGACTGTCAAGCACATCGCCGTTGTCAGCGGATTCAAGGCAGTACACCACGGGACCGCGCATGATTGCGACCCTGCCGTTGTCTTCACGGAGAAGCGGATTTGCTTCAACAAACTCGATGGGCATGGGCAGCCTGATCTCAACCTTGTCCCCGTCGACCCAGCTTCTCTTGACGTAGGCGTAACCCTTTACAACCTCGGGTGTGATTTCTTCCCCGTTGACGTATGCGCGGAATTCTCTCGCCCAACCGGGAACACGGAATGCAAAGGTGTACTCGCCTGTTCCCATGTCGAAGGAAATGTCACCGTCCCATGGGTAGTTGCCGTGCTGAACCAGCTTAACTTTCTTTCCACCAAGCTCGACCTCGGCTTCTCCCGCGACGTAGAGGTGGGTGTAAATCGTCTCACCGTCAACTCCTGCGGAGTAGATGTAGTTTCCGAGGGAGGTTATCATTCTCGCAAGGTTGGGCGGGCAGCAGGCGCATCCGAACCAGCCCGGTCTCTTGCTGCGGATGTGTCCCACGACTCCGGCTTTGTGTGTGGCTTCTTCCCACATGGACAGGGGGTTTGTGTAGAAGAAATGGTGACCGTCAAGTGCCATTCCGCTGATTGTACCGTTGTAGATGAGCCGTTCCATTACGTCGGAATACTTGCGGTCCGCGTCCATTCTCAGCATTTTCTGAGCCATGAACACAAGAGATATTGCCGCGCAGGTCTCGTTATACGCCGACTCGTTGGGGAGATGGTAGTCAAATGAGTACGCTTCCCCGTAAACCTGTGAGCCAACGCCGCCGGTGATGTACATCTGCTTCCTCGTGATGTTGTCCCAGAGCACCTCCATTGCCGCTTTCAGTGACTCGTCCCCCAGCTCAGCCGCCAAATCAGCCGCACCGGTGTAGAGATATCCGGCTCTCACGGCGTGACCCACGGCTTTTGTCTGCTCGCGGATGGGCTTGTGTGACTGATTGTACCTTTTGTCAACATGGTGCTGCTCGTCGCCGCCCCAGAACGCACGGTAGTTTCTCGCTTTTAGCTCCTCCTCGAAGAAGTTTGGCTCCGTACCGCGTTCGTTGATGAAGAATTCGCACAGCTTGAGGTAGCGCTCTTCCCCCGTGGCTCTGTAGAGTCTGACCAGTGCCAGCTCGATTTCCGGGTGTCCCGAATAGCCGCGGAGCTTTCCTTCCTCCGGACCGAACTTCGAGTCGATTAAATCTATGACCCTGCACATGATTTTCAGCAGCTTGTCCTTACCCGTGGCTTCGTAATACGCGACAGCAGCTTCGGTCATGTGTCCGGCGCAGTAGAATTCATGACAGTCGAGAAGGTTCGTGAACTTTTTGTCCGGCTCTGCTATCTGGAAATAGGTGTCGAGATAGCCGTCCTCCTGCTGTGCCTTTTCGATTATGTCGATTACGTCGTCAGCGGTTTTCTCGAGTGCCGCGTCAGGTGAGATTGTCAGGCGGTAGGCCACGGCTTCAAGCCACTTCGCTACGTCGCTGTCCTGGAACACATACCCGCCGAATTCACCCTTTTCAAGTCCCGCAGCGATTTTGAAGTTCATTATGGCGTGGCTTGGCTCGGTTCCTGGGACGTTGTCGCAGAGTGCGTCGTACTGGTAGGGGATGATTTCGTTCACCGCGATGTCCGTGTACTTGCCCCAGAATTTGTCGGTAATCTTCACGTTTTTCAGCGGTACGAAATTGCTCTTCACTAAATTCATGGTTTTCCTCCGTTTGGTTAAAATTTGTTATCATTTAAGCACTGCCGGATTAATCAAATCCGAAAAATTCCGGCGGCTTTGCTGTTTTTATGTTTTCGCTGAAGCTTGAGTTAATTGTCGTGTGATAACCTGCACCTTCAGCATAAGAAATGCCTATTATGCCCTTGGTGGCTCCCCGTTTATTATACCAGATGTACTGATGAAAATGCAATAGGTTTTAGTTGATTTTACAGCATTAATCAGATTTAACCAAATAAAAAGGCTGAATCCCGACGGAAACAGCCCTGAACTTAAAAATATTTTCTTATCCGCTCAAACGCGCCTTTTTCCAGCCTTGACACCTGCGCCTGTGATATGCCGATTTCAGCCGCGATTTCCATCTGGGTCTTCCCTGCGTAGTAGCGTTCTGAGATGATGGACCGCTCCTTCGGCGAGAGCTTTGATATGGCTTCCTTAAGCGCGATGTCCTCCAGCCAGATTTCGTCCCCGGTGGACTCGTCCCTTATCTGATCCATTATGCAGATCGAGTCACCGCCGTCGCTGTAAACCGTATCGTAGAGTGACACCGGCTCGCTTATAGCCTCGAGAGCATGGGAGACGTCGCGCACGTTTTCACCGATTTCCCGGGACACAGCCTCAACTGTGGGTTCTCCACAGCAGTCCGCCGACAGTTTTTCCTTTGCCGACAAGGCCCGGTAAGCCAGATCCCGCACCGACCGGCTGACCCTGATTGTGTTGTTGTCCCTCAGGTACCGCCTGATTTCCCCTATAACCATCGGCACCGCGTATGTCGAAAACTCTACGTCTATGTCCGTATTGAAATTGTCAACCGCTTTAATCAGTCCCACGCACCCCACCTGAAACAGATCGTCGAGATTTTCATGCCGGTTGGTGAACCGCTGAACGATACTCAGCACCAGCCGGAGATTTCCGTCAATTAGCTTCTCACGGGCAAGGGCGTCACCCTGTTTTGTTCTCCGCAGGAGTTCCTTTTTTTCCTGTGATGTCAACGTTGGCAGTTTTGACGTATTCACGCCGCAAATTTCAACTTTATTATAGTACATTGGTATGCCTCTCTTTTGCACGGCTCTTTGTCTTTCAAACGGGGTTCCGTTTGCTTCGACATTATAATTATTGCCAAAGAGAGGTGGAAAATATACGCTCACGCCTTTTCCAGATATTTCAGTCGACGTTCGTCAGTACTTCCGTTTTTCTTTTCATATGTCGAGAATAATGCGGTACCTTTCCGGCGGCATCCCCTTGAACGGGACGTTGCTTGTGGCGAAAATGTAGCCCCCGCCCACGCTTCCGTATTTCAAGCAGTATTCCGCGCTGGCTCTGACTTTCTCGTCCGTACCCGTCTGCAATGCCGCGCAGTGAACGTTTCCGCAGAGCGCAACTCTGTCCCCGTAGAGACGCTTGACCTCACGGATGTCCACACCTGCCATTGGGTCGATGGAGTGAAGCACGTTTGGTCCGGCTTCCACGAGGGAGTAGATGATTGGCATGATGTTGCGTCGGTGTGCTTTATTACCAGCATTCCATCGTCACGTCCGGCTTTGCAGATCTTCTCGAGGAATGGCGTTATATATTCGTCAAACATAGCGGGAGACAAAAACGATCCCGAGTTGTAGCAGTAGTCGGAGCAGAGTAGTGCAACATCCAGTCCGGCTTCATGCTGGCGTTTGTTCGACTCCAACGCGTTACTCGCCATACGTTCGGCTTTCTCGAGGACTGAGTCCGGGTCGTCGGCGATTCTGTAGGCAAATGCGTACATGTCGTTGCCGTCGGGGATTGCAAAGGTTCCGTCCCCGTGATCGCCGAAGAGCCGTGTATCGCCAAAGTGTTCGCGGAGACGTTTCCGAAAAGCGACAGTTATAGGGGAAATCGGGTTCCACCACTCGTGACAGTACACCGGTATGATGGAATAGTCAAGTCCAGGCTGGGAGTCCTTTTCCGGGTCCCCTGAAATTGCCGCGCCGCCGATGTCGTAAGTCGTAGAAGTGCCGTAAACCCGGGCGTATTTGTCCGCCAAATCACATGCGGCTTTTTCCAGCTCTGCCGGTGACCGTTTGTTCCGTTCATACCCTTCAAGTCTCGGGTCGCTTAAAGGGTAGCCGAAAAACTCCTCCGACAGCTGGAATTCAAGCTCAAAGGTGGGGATTTGGTCAGGCTGACAGAGGTTCAACGCCACTCTTGCACGTTCAGCCGGAGTCAATGTTTTACTCATTCAAATATTCCTTTAGTGAAACAGTACGCTCGTCGGTATTTTGAATCCGTGCCATGCCAACTCCTGAGCTGACTATTTTTATTTATCGTCTTCCACATTATATAACAGACATATGAATGAGTAACGTGCAAATTGTAAAAATTCATGCCGCGAAGTCCGGTATTATGTCGAGCATATTGTCTATAAAAATACCGTATCCTTCCCTTGGGTCGCTGACGAGAACATGAGTCACAGCTCCAATCAGCTTGCCGTTCTGTATGATGGGACTGCCGCTCATGCCCTGCACGATTCCGCCGGTTTTCTCGATGAGTCCACTGTCCTTCACGGTGATGGAAAAGCTGCGGTTGTCACGGCTGTCTCGTCGGATTTCGTCGATGTTGATTTTATATTTGTGTGGCTTGTTATCTTCGAGGGTACACCAGATTTCCGCCTCCCCGCATCTGACCTCGTCCCGGCTTCCCACTTCGATGATGGGCGTTGGAATCTTGTCGTAGGGGATGTCCGAGAGGATCCCGTAAACCCCGCACAGTGTGTTTTCCAGCAGAACTCCAGATTTGTCCGAGGTGAAAAATCCCTTTAACTCCCCGGGGGTTCCCGCGGTCCCTTTGGCAATGCCGGAAATCTGTACGTCAACCACGGTTCCCCGCTCCATTTTCAGAAGCTTGCCCGAGTCCGCGTCGCAGATTCCGTGTCCAAGTCCGGCGAAGGCCCCTGTTTCGGGGATGATGAAAGTGACGGTTCCGATTCCGGCGGTGGTGTCCCGTATCCACATGCCCGTTTTCAGTTTTCCGTCGGCTTCACTGAGGGACGGCTTAAATGACGCGGTTTTTTCTTCCCCGCCCCGCACAAAAGTTATGTCAACTTCTCCGCTCGAGTTTTCGATTATCTTAATCAGCTCATCCGACGTCTTGACTTCACTTCCGTTTACGGTTGTAATAATGTCGTTGACCCGAAGTCCGGCGTCATATGCGGGAGTCTCGATTCCGGCTTTTGTCTCAACCTCGGAAAAGCCAACGACAACGATTCCCTGTGAGAAAAACTTCACTCCGAATGGCATTCCGCCCACGTAAACCTTCTCAATATAGGCTGATTCCGCGTTTACCGGTAATATCGAACCGATAATCAGTATCAAACCGCAAAAATTTATCCATAATTTCTTCATAAGTTTCACTCCAATTTTTCATCAAGCATATATTTAATCTGCTCCCTGCGCGAAAAAATATGTACTGAAAAAATTGAAAATGAAAAACAAAAAAGCCAACAAAAATTGACATATGCCAACCTTTGCGGCTTATCTGCGTTTATGAAATTATCCGGCGGAAAACTTATTCGGCGTAAACGCTGACCTGTCTTCTTCCGTTTGCGATATTTTCAAACTTAACCTTGCCGTTGATGAGAGCGAATAATGTGTCGTCAGAGCCGATTCCGACATTGTTGCCGGGATGGATGTGTGTTCCTCTCTGGCGGATGATGATGTTGCCGGCTAATACTTTAGAGCCGTCAGCCTTCTTTACGCCAAGACGCTTGGACTCGCTGTCACGGCCGTTCTTTGTAGAACCAACGCCCTTTTTATGAGCGAAGAACTGTAAACCTATTCTAATCATTGTTATTTCCTCCATTTTTAATGTACGCCTACGCTTCGACTGTATCAACGTCGAGATAATCGTAATATTCTTCAACCAAATCGTTCAGCTGGTAAAAATATCCGAGAAACAGCCCCGATACGGCAAAATTTTTCGCCTCGTCCTCCTCGTATTCAGGGAGAGCGGAGAGGCACTTCACCGTGATGTCGGCGGTCTTGTCATCAATTTTGTAGTCCACCCGACAGTCATACGCCGCCTCAAGGGTGTTGAGAATCAGCATAGTCATGGCGGACAGAGCTGAGCAGAGAATGTCGTCCCCTTCTTCACCAAATCCGGTGTGTCCGGTCTCGCGGAACCCAAAAAAGACGCCGTTTCGCTTGAAAAAAGTTATCTTAGTCACGCTTTTATCTCCATTTCAGCCAGCGCAGTAGCTTATCAAATTAAAACGCGATTTTTTCGATCTGTACCTTCGTATAAGGCTGTCTGTGACCGATTTTTCTCTTTTCGTTCTTCTTTGACTTGTAGGTCATAACGTAGATTTTCTTCGCTTTACCATTCTTTACTACGTTAGCCGATACGGTTGCGCCTTCAACGGTGGGCTTACCTGCCTTGAATCCGTCGTGAGCCGAAACTGCGAGAACCTTATCGAATACGATTTTTTCTCCTTCAACTGCACCGTCGAGCTTTTCAACGAAGATAATGTCGCCTTCGTTGACCTTGTACTGCTTTCCACCTGTTTCAATAACTGCGAACATGAACTGAAAAGCACCTCACTTTCATATGTGAACTCGCTGGGCGGGCAGACATACGTCTTTTGTGAACCCGACACCATGCGGCAAAATATATTATATCATTTATGCCAGTACATGTCAAGATAAACCCGTCCATAAATTTCCGTGAAAAAGCAGAAATTTCGCCGGATTTACATTTCCGACTTGTACAATTTTACAAAAGATGATGTCGGCGGGCATAGTTTTCCGCGGCTCTGCAGGTGTTTTCGAGGAGCATTTCTATTGTCATGACCCCGACCCCTCCCGGAACCGGAGTGATTGCCGCCGCTTTTTCCGAGACTGGGGCAAAATCCACGTCCCCGGTCAGCTTTCCCTCGGAAGTGCGGTTGATTCCAACGTCGATCACAACCGCGCCATCCTTCACCATATCAGCTGTCACGAATCCTGCCCGGCCAACGGCTGAGATGAGGATGTCCGCCCGTCTCGTGACATCGGCGAGATTTTTCGTGTGGGAATGGCAGACGGTCACGGTAGCGTTTTCGTTAAGCAAAAGCGCCGCCATGGGTTTGCCCACGATGTTGCTCCGCCCGATGACCACACATTCGCGTCCGTCGACGGAAATATTCTCGTACTCCAGCATTTTCATGACTCCAAGGGGAGTTCCGGGAACAAATCCGTCCTCGCCTGTGAAAAGTTTACCGGAGTTTACATAATTGAACCCGTCCACGTCCTTCTCCGGCGGGATGATTTCGAGGACCTCGCTGTAGTCAATCTGAGACGGCAGTGGAAGCTGAACGAGAACCCCGTGATTTTCCTCATTTTCAACCGCAGAAAGAAGTTCCCGTCGAAACTCGTCCATTGGTATATTCTCGGGCAGCTCTATCAAAGTAAAGTTAATTCCCGCGTCGGCACAGGCCCGGCTTTTGTTCCTGACGTAAATTTTTGAAGCCGGATTTTCGCCGACTATTATTACCGCCAGACCCGGGGTGATACCCGTTCGTTTTTTCAGCTCAGCCGTGTGGGACTTGAGGCTTTCCCTGTAGCAAGCGGCAATTTTTTTGCCGTCAATGATGTGCGCCATTTATTTTTCCTCCTCGCCGTCGGGCTTGTCTTCATTACTTGTTTTGTCCGAGCCGGATTTTTCTGTGTCCACATCAACTGCGTCCGAGTAAACCGTATTGTACACCACGCTGTCAACTTTGTTCTTTTTTGCCTTGACGAAATAATTCACAAAAATCAAGATTCCCACAGTGCAGGAGAGCAGCCCCACGCACTGTGAAATCCTCAGGCTTCCGAGCATCAGACTGTCGGTGCGAAGTCCCTCTATTAAAAATCTGCCGAAGCCGTACCAGATAAAGTACATCGCGCACATCTGCCCGTCGAATTTCTTCTTTTTATAAATCAGCAGAATCACAACTAAAATCACAAGGTTCCACAGCGACTCATAGAGGAAGGTGGGATGAACGTACTTTTCAGCAGTCCAAGCGTCAGGCGAGCCGTAGAGAAGTCCCATGCGCCACGGAAGAGTTGTTTCTTCCCCGTAGGCTTCCATGTTGACGAAGTTTCCCCACCGGCCTATGATCTGCCCCACAAGGACGCAGGGGGCTAAAATGTCGGCGATTTTGGAAAACTTAATCTTCTTTATCCGCGAGAAGACGTATCCGGAAATGAGTCCGCCGATGACGCCGCCGTAGATTGCCAGTCCGCCTTCCCAGATTGCTATTATGTTGTAGAGCGTTCTGCCCAGATTCTGCAAAAAGTTCCCGCCGGCGGCCACGTAGTTGATCTCGGTCCACGAGAAAATCACGTAATAAGCCCGCGCGCCGAGTACGCCGAAGATGATTACCGTCAGGGCAAGGTCTGCGATGTCGTCGGTGGAGATTCCCTCGTATTTGCACAGCCGCATGGCAAGAAGCACTGCCAGAACCATGCCGAAGGTGATGATAATCCCGTACCACGCTATGTCATGTCCGAAGACCGAGAATGCGGCTTTGTCAATGTGAAACGGCTCGATTCCCAGTCCCGGGAAAGAAATGTACTGCATAAAATCCCTCGAAATAAAAAACTGTGGTACAATATTATACCACAGAAAAACCTCTTTGTCCATATAACTGGCAAAAATTAATCGGTAATTTGATTCACCGCTTATTTATCTCGAGATAATCTTTAATCAAAAGCAATGCTTTATAACCCCGCTGGTTTCACGTCTGCTTCCCTTCCGACTCAAGCATGGCTTCATTTTTCGCGATTGCTTCGTCAATTGTATACAAAACCTGATGGAAGCCGTGTTATTTCTCGTTTTCCGTAAATCCGCACTCACCCTGCTCCGGGCATACGTCACAAAAGTACAGCCGGCTGAGCTGGTGACATATCATGGGCTTGTGGACGGACAGACGCTTTTCCTCGATTTCGCCGAAGGGGCGGGTGGTGTCTTCAATCACGTCGAAGCCGGTCTCCTCCTTCACTTCCCGCACGAGGGCCTGACGGTCGTCCTCGTTTTCCTCCATACCGCCGCCCGGGAGCTTGACCTCGCCGAAAGAATCCTCAATCATCAGCAGTTTTCCAGCGATAAAAATAATACCCCGTACAGCCACACGGCACAAATCAGGCAAATCGGGTCGTAGTTGTGCGCGTCGAGCGTCAGCAGTTTTTTCATAATCAACCTCAGCACAATAAAAAAAAACCTCATACAGAGGCGGCACAAGGGAATGCTCCATCGGAGAGTCGAACTCCGGACACCTTGATTAAAAGTCAAGTGCTCTACCTACTGAGCTAATGGGGCAACTGTTTTCTGACAGCTTTATTATTATATCACACGCCCCAATATTTGTCAATAGCTTTTTTCAATTTTTTCAGGATTTTCTTTGGATTTTTACCCCGAGAAATAAAAAAATCCGCCTTTCGCTTTTGTCACCGGCGGAAATTTTCGTTCTGTTTTAGTCGAACTTGTAGCTGTCCTTCAGGGGAACGATTCTGTTGAAGGTGTTTTCGTTCTTTGTGTCCTTTGCGAAGTAACCGATTCTCACGAACTGGAACTTGCCGCCGGGATTTGCTTCCTTCAGGGACGGCTCAACCTTTGCGTTTTCCAGCTTGACAGCTGAGGTCGGGTTGAGGTAGTCGGTAAAGGTCTTGCCCTCGGGGAGGTCGTTCATGTTTTCCTCGGTGAACAGGCGGTCGTACATGATTACATCCGCGTCGCAGGCGTACTTCGCGCTGAGCCAGTGGATGGTTCCCTTGACCTTTCTGTCCGTGGGTGTTCCCGTGCCGACTTCGAGGTCCGCGGTGCAGTGGATTTCCTTCACGCTGCCGTCGTCGTTTGTGATGACCTCGCCGCACTTGATGATGTAGCTGCTCATGAGGCGCACTTCTCCTCCGGGCTTGAGACGGAAGAACTTCGGCGGGGGAACAAGGGCAAAGTCGTCGGCGTCAATGTACAGCTCCTTTGTGAACGGAACCTTTCTTGTGCCGGCGTCGGGGTCGTTGGGGTTATTCGCCACGTCGAAATACTCAACCTTGTCCTCGGGATAATTGTCGATTACTACCTTCACAGGATTTAAAACGGCTATTCTTCTCTGTGCTTTATTGTTCAGCTCGTTTCTGATGCAGTGTTCGAGAAGGCCGATGTCAACCATGCTGTTCGCCTTGGAAACTCCGATTCTGCCGATAAAGTCGAGGATGGAGTCAGCGGTGTAGCCGCGTCTTCTCAGTCCGCAGAGGGTGGGCATTCTCGGGTCGTCCCAGCCGTCAACCACGCCGTTTTCCACAAGACTGCGCAGGTATCTCTTTGACAGAACGGTGTTCGTGATGTTCAGGCGGGCAAATTCAATCTGTCTCGGCTTTGAGGGAACGTCGCAGTGCTCGATTACCCAGTTGTAGAGCGGACGGTGGTCCTCGTATTCAAGTGAGCAGAGGCTGTGTGTGATTCCCTCGAGAGCGTCTTGAATGGGGTGGGCGAAGTCGTACATGGGGAAGATGCACCACTTTGTACCCTGTCTGTGGTGTTCGATATAGCGGATTCTGTAGATTACCGGGTCGCGCATGTTGAAGTTGCCGGACGCCAAGTCAATTTTTGCTCTTAGAGTATATTTCCCCTCAGGAAACTCGCCGTTCTTCATTCTGCGGAAGAGGTCAAGGCTTTCCTCAATAGGTCTGTCACGGTAGGGAGAAACAGCCGGATGGGTCAGATCCCCCCTGTATTCCTTGAACTGCTCGGGAGTCAGCTCACAGACGTACGCGTCGCCCTTTTTGATAAGCTCCTCAGCCAGCTCGTAGGTCCTCTCGAAGTAGTCCGAGCCGTAGAAGAACCTGTCCTCCCAGTCAAAGCCCAGCCAGTGGATGTCCTCTTTGATTGCGTCGACGTATTCCGTGTCTTCCTTGGCGGGGTTGGTGTCGTCCATTCTGAGGTTGCAGATTCCGCCGTATTTTTTAGCGGTGCCGAAGTCGATGATCAGCGCCTTGCAGTGACCGATGTGGAGGTAGCCGTTGGGTTCCGGTGGAAAACGAGTGTGGATTTTCTCAACCTTACCGGCGGCGAGGTCCTCGTCTATGAAATCATAAATAAAGTTTGATGAATTTTCAGCCATATTTGTTACACTTTCTTTAATTTATATAAAGTTTACAATGACTTTAACATTATGTCAATTCTATCGACTACCTTGTCATACCCGAGAATCTGCATGACGGCGTACATGTCGGGGGAGCTTTGCCTGCCGGTCACCGCGATTCTGATGAACATGGAAATGTCGCTGACGTTGCCCTTGTAGCTGTCAGGGGAAGCCTTGTACGCCTTCATGTCGGAGGTGTAGCCCAGTTCCTCACCGATTTTCTGGATTTTCGAGAACCACGTGTTCATGTCGTCCGAAATATCAAAAGTTTTCTTGAATCCCGCGAGCGCGGACTTGACGTCATCTCGGGAGAATTTTTCCGGATATTCATCCTCGATATTAAAGTATTTGTCGCAGAAGAAGCCGTAGAGGGGCTTGATTTCAGCGAGGGTAGCGAAGTCCTTGCGGGGTTTCTTACCTCCCCTGCCGATTGAGAAAACCCTCTTCGCGTATTTCGGGTCAGCCTTAAGACAAGCGGCGAAGTCGGGGTCGAATTCTTCAGCCCAATCAACGGTTTTCGCGTAAATTTCGTCGGCCGTCATGCGGGAGAGCACGTTTCTAGACACGTCGTTCAGCTTGTTGAAGTCAAAGAGACAGCCGGAGACGGACATTTTCTTTATATTGAAGGGGAAATCCATGCAGCTCTTTGCTGGGTTCTGCATGTGCCATTCCTCGAAGTTGGAGTTGAGCAGGGTCAGCAGGTACTCCCACACGCACTCGGTAGCGTAGCCCATCTGACGGTAGTCGTCCATTTTCGCGCCCATGTCCCGCTTCGACAGCTTCTTTTTGCCGCCGTTTTCGTCGGTTTTGAGAATCTGCGCTGTGTGGAGGTACTTGGGCATCTTGAATCCGAGGTATCTGAACAGCTGGATGTGCTTGGGAAGACTTGGGAGCCAGTCCTCGCCGCGAATTACGTGGGTCGTTTTCATCAAATGATCGTCAACCGCGTGGGCGAAGTGGTAGGTGGGGATTCCGTCGGACTTGAGAAGCACAAAATCCTCGTCGTTTTCGGGAACCTCTAAATTGCCCTTTACAAGGTCGGTGAACTTTGTCTTTTTCTCTGGGTCGCCGTCAGCCAAAATTCTGATTACGAATGGGTCGCCGTTTTTCAGGTGTTCTTCAACCTCTTCAATTGTAAACTTCCGCTGTTCCAGCATTTTCGCCTTCTTCTGCTCAGCAGCCACGTGCCAGTTGGTGTTCAGAATCTCCGCCTTCTTGTCAGTGGTCTGGATTTCCTCAAGTTCTTCTTCTGTAGAGAAGCACGGGTAAGCCTTGCCCTCAGAGACCAGCTTCTTCGCGAACACACGGTAAAACGCTGCTCTGTCGCTCTGCCTGTAGGGACCGTACTCCCCCGACTCGGAAATGCTGCCGTCCTCGTTCATCACAACGCCCTCGTCGTACTTCACGCCGTAGTAATCGAGGGTTTTGATTAAAGCTTCAACCGCGCTTTTGATTTCACGACGGCTGTCCGTGTCCTCGATTCTCAAATAAAACACGCCTCCGCTCTGGTGTGCGAGTCTTTCGTCAACCACAGCCTGGTACATGCCGCCGAAGTGTACGAATCCCGTGGGGCTGGGGGCGAATCTTGTTACCTTTGCTCCTTCGGGAAGATTGCGCGGCGGATATTTTGCTTCGACCTCGTCAACCGTCATTTTCACATCGGGAAAAAGGAGGTCTGCCAAATAATTGTAGTCCATAGTTATCTCCATTGAAATGTGTTAATATCATATTTATAAATATTATTATAACACAGTTTTTGTCATCTGTCTATATGAATATTCCATATTTTTTATATTTTGGATGAATCTTGTTTGAGCATTGTTGACATCTTGGGCAGCGAGTAAATTAATTTTACTCTTTTGGTCGAAGATTGTTGATTTTGCGCTCTTTTTATGATAAAATAATATGGGGCTTTACCCCTAAAGCATATCGGATAATTTTCAGTTTTATAAATATAATTGTAACGGAGGGGCTATATGAACGCAGATCTGAAATTCCGCACACAGCTTGGCGGATTCAACAAAGACGACGTCGTCGAATACATAAAAAACGCGGATTTGAAATACACCGGGGAAAAGGACGCACTTTCAGAAGAGCTTGCCGGGATAAAGTCGGAGCTTGAGAAAGTCAGGTCTGAATCTGCTGAGGAAAAAGCAAAGCTCGAGGGGGACGTCATGCGTCTCAGCGAGGAGAGCAGTCAATACAGAGCCGAAAAAGCCGCGGCTGAACAGGAGCAGGAGAAAATCACGGAAAAGCTTGAGCTGATGAAGATGGATTTCAAGGCTCAAAGCGACGTTATTTCCTCCATGAGCGACGAGCTTAACGACGAGAAGAACAAGTGCGGTGAGCTGACGAGAAAATTCGGGGAAAAGTCGGCAGAGTGTCAGAAGAAGGACGCGGAGATTGTGGATCTTAAAAACGAAATCTACAGGCTGAAATCCGCTCTCGCCGAATCCGAGGGAAAACTCAAGGATAAAAATTCCGCCATAATCAGCGAAAAGGACGGGGTCATCTCATCACTGAAAAAGGAAATTGCTAGCCGGGACGACGAAATCAAGAGTCTCAAAGCCACAATCGACAGCCAGTCCGAAAAAATCACCACGCTCAACGTCGAGAACGTCAGCCTGACAGGCGAAATCCAAAACCTCACCGACGAGCTTGGGTCGGCAAAGTCCAAAAACGTCATTGGCGACCCGGAGGACAAAAATTCCCCAGCATACAAGGTTGCAATGTACGACAAAATCAGCTCGGAGCTTGGCAACCTCATGATAAACGCCAACCGCAACTCCGACATACTTCTCGCAAACGCCCGTGAGGAAGCCGCCAAAATCATAGCTCAGGCGGACGAGGAGTGCGACCAGAAGCGGCGTGAGTGCCATGCGTCAGTGGCGAGAATCAAAGCCGACACCGAGGAAGAAGCGTCCTACATACGTGAAAGGCTGTCACAGACGGCAAACGAGCTGCTCAACTCCGTCAGCGGCGACCTCCACGGCAGTCTCGACAACTGTATTCACGAAATCGACCTCTGCATACAGGACATGAAGTACGAAATCGACGCGCTAATGCAGAAAATCTCCGCCAGAAACAACGAAATGGGCGAGAGAATCGACTACTATCAGGGCTGCGTGTCCGACGGAATCGAGAAAAAGCTGTCGTCAATGGATGAAAAATACGGCATCAAGCCCACGAGAAACGACGGCTGATTGTACATATGGAAAAAACTACAAACAGCGCCGACAGAATCCTCGGTGAAAAAATCAAGGAGCTTCGGCAGGAAAAAGGAATCACCCAGAAGGACCTCGCAGGCGGCAGAATCACGCGGAACATGCTGAGCCTTATCGAAAACGGCCACACTTCCCCGTCGGTCTCCACATTATTATACATCGCGGAAAAGCTCGAGGTTCCAGCCGGTTATTTTCTCACCTCGAATACCGCTGACGACGAACTGTTTTACAAAATGACAGTTATCGACAAGCTGAAAAACGCATTTAAGGCCGGTGAGTACGAGGAAGTCATAACCATCTCCCACGAAATTCCCGGCAGTGCGGCTGACGACGAGGTTGAGCTGATTCTTGCCAAGTCCTACATGAAAACCGCCCTCGGCAAGGTTCAGGAATTTATGTTTACCTCGGCCGCGCGGGATTTTGACAAGGCTTCCGTTCACTCGGCGAAGTCGGTCTACTGCTCGGATATGCTGAAAAAGTCCACGCTGTATTATGGTGAGCTGATGAGAACCGCCGCAAGTGAGCAAATAACTGATCTGTTGTGCCGTCCGGTTTACATTTGCGAATACGTTACGCCTGACGTGGTGGAATACTTCACTGCCCTGCGCGCTCTCAAATCCGGAAAAGAAACAGGCTCTTCCAGAATCACACAGGGGAGTCCTCAGGCGATGCACATCAATTCAGTCGTACACATGAACGGCGGGAACTACGCTGAAGCTCAGAAGCGGCTCCGGGAGCTGTCACTGGACTCTTCCCTGCCGTTTTACATGCAGTACCGGGTCCTGTGCGACCTTGAGTTTTCCGCCAACGCCACAGGGGATCTGCGCCTTGCGTACAGCTCATCAAGAAGGCGGCTGGAACTGCTGGACAAAATCAAAAATAAGTGAAATTTATATAAGGATGTACTGTTATGGAAAGATACGAGCTTGACGACGTCGACCGGAAAATGATCGAATCCGCCCTTAAGGTTCTCAAAATAAACTTTGACGACGGTGTCTACAACTACACTGTTGGATGTGCTTTACTCTGCAAAAACGGCAAAATTTACCGCAGCATCAACTGTGACGGGATTCACGGCTCCTGCGCGGAGTACATCACCATGGGAATCGCTGTTTCTGCAGGCGAGCGTGAGTTTGATACAATTGTGGCGGTTCACGAAAAGCACCCGAACTCGGTGATTCCACCCTGCGGAAACTGCCGTCAGATGCTCTTCGAGTACTGTCAGGAATAAAAGTCATCGTGAACGACAAGCATGGGCGGCTCATCAAGGTCAGGGCGCGGGATCTTCTGCCGTTTGCGTGGGAGCCTGTCGTCTGCTGACAAAACAAAAAATATGCACCTTCAAGGAGTTCCCCGAGGGTGCATTTTTATATAGAGTCGTCAGACCCGTTCAGCGTAGTAGCCCTTGCCCCTTTGTGAGTGAATTACAGGAGCAATTCCGGCATTCCCCAGCTTACCATTGATTTTCGCAACCTTTACAGCAATGCTGTTTGCCACGTCGGTTTTCACGATTCTGCTTTTTCTGCTGCAATATGAATAAATAACGTCGGCCTGCGAGTACTCCTGACTGTCCGCAAATGAGTACAGGTACAGGAAAATCATATATTCCGTATGTGAAAGAAATACGTCTCTGCCGCATATTTCGAGAAATGCTTTTGCGACAAAAACTCTTCCGTCTCTCACGCCGAAGGTAAAGCGTTCGGAATTCTCACCGCGCAGCATTTCGTCTATCCGCGTGATAAGCTCACTCTCGTCCTTTACGGATTCGGCGTTAGTGGTGGAATTGATAAACTTTTCACCCAAAACCAGAATATGAATGTCCCCTCTGATAACGTCCCAGACCTTTTCGTACACATCGTCAAAGGTCACTATCAGTTTTGCCGGAAAGTAATCGCGAATCTCACGGCAGACGACGGTGCAGCATGGACAACCCATTTTATACAGAGCTTCCCTGAGCCTGACTGCCCTCTTGCTTATCGTCGCGTCGCAGATTTCTACCATAATCAGACGGAATGAACTCCAATCTTTGCGTCAGCTTCGTCGTCGAGTCCGTACTTCTTTGCCTTGCGGTATTCGAAGAACTTCTGGGCAACCTGCTCGAACAGTGCGTAGGAGAGAACGTCCTCTTCCTGCTCTTCGTAGGGCTTTACCTTTGCTCTAAGTTCGTCGAGTTCCGGTTTGAGATTGTCGGCGGGACGGCAGGTAATCTGCTTTTCATTGCCGATAATCTTCTTCACGAATTCAGGAGAAATTTTTGCGGGGGTTCTGCCGTAGTCACCGCGTACAAGTCCCTTGAATTCCTTGGAGACCATCTTGTATCTTTCGCCGGCGATGACGTTGAGCACAGCCTGAGTTCCCACAATCTGAGACGTAGGAGTTACAAGCGGCGGATAACCTGCGTCTTCACGGACTCTCGGAACCTCTTCAAGAACCTCGGACAGCTTTTCGCTCTTGCCCTGCTGCTTGAGCTGGGAGACGAGGTTGGAGAGCATTCCGCCGGGAACCTGATACAGGAGGCAGTTTACGTCAACCTTCAGCACCTTGGGGTCGAGAAGTCCGGACTTGATGAACTCTTCCCTGAGAGGTGTGAAGTACTTACAAATTTTGTCGAGCTGCGCAAGGTCAAGTCCGGTGTCGTAGGGCGTTCCCTGAAGTGTAGCCACGATAGCTTCCGTGGGAGCCTGTGATGTACCCATAGCCATGGGAGAAATAGCAGTGTCCACAATGTCAACTCCGGCTTCAACTGCCTTGAGGATTGTCATAGACGCAAGACCGGTGGTGTAGTGGGTGTGGAGCTGAACGGGGATCTTTACGCTTTCCTTCAATGTCTTGATGAGGTCGTAGGCAGTGTAAGGCGTCAGCAGACCCGACATATCCTTTACGCAGATTGAGTCCGCGCCCATCTCCTCAAGTTCTTTTGCGTACTTTGCGAAGGCTTCGCTTGAGTGAACCGGACTGATTGTGTAGCTGATGGCAGCCTGAACGTGACCGCCTTCCTTTTTGGTTGCGTTGATTGCGGTTTTCAGGTTTCTCGCGTCGTTGAGTGCGTCGAAAATTCTGATGATGTCGATGCCGTTTGCGATGGACTTCTGAACGAAATATTCAACCACGTCGTCAGCGTAATGTCTGTAGCCGAGAATGTTCTGGCCCCTGAACAGCATCTGAAGCTTTGTGTTCTTTACCTTGTCGCGGATTATGCGAAGTCTTTCCCATGGGTCCTCGTGAAGGAAGCGCAGGCATGCGTCAAAGGTCGCGCCGCCCCATGCCTCCAGGGAGTGATAGCCCACCTTGTCGAGGTCTTCCAGAATGGGAACCATCTGTTCGGTAGTCATACGGGTTGCAATCAGGGACTGGTGAGAGTCTCTGAGCACCGTTTCGGTAATTTTAACTTTTGCCATTTATATAAATACCCTAAATCCTTTCTGCGATATGTTAAGCGAAATATGAGAGGAACACGCCTGCCGCAACAGCCGAGCCGATAACGCCTGCCACATTGGGTCCCATTGCGTGCATAAGCAGGAAGTTGGACGGATTTTCCTTCTGTCCCACAACCTGGGAAACACGCGCCGCCATAGGAACAGCTGAAACGCCGGCAGAACCGATAAGCGGATTGATCTTTCCCTTTGTGACAATGCACATGAGCTTGCCTAAGAGAAGTCCGCCGATGGTGGAAATGCAGAACGCGCAGAGTCCGAGAATGATAATCTTGATTGTGCTGAAAGCTAGGAAGTTCTCAGCGTTAGCGGTTGCGCCCACGGACACGCCGAGGAAGATTGTGACGATGTTCATTAGCTCATTCTGAACGGTCTTTGAAAGTCTGTCTGTAACGCCGCAAACATTGAGCAGGTTGCCAAGCATTAAGAATCCGATAAGGGGAGCGGCGTCGGGAACGATAATGCAGACCACGAGCGTAACCATAATCGGGAAGATGATTTTTTCCTTCTGGGTCACGGGACGGAGGGTCTTCATGACGATTCCCCGCTCCTTTTTGGTGGTCAGCAGTTTCATGAAGGGAGGCTGGATTATCGGAATCAGCGCCATGTAGCTGTACGCGGCGATAGCGATAGCACCCAGCAGTTCAGGAGCCAACGTTTTCGTGACCAAAATAGCCGTAGGTCCGTCAGCGCCGCCGATGATGCCGATTGCCGCAGCCTGAGCAGGCTCAAAGCCGAGGAAAATTGCTCCAATAAACGCCACAAACACGCCAAGCTGAGCCGCGGCTCCGAGGAGAAGTGACTTCGGATTGGCAATGAGGGCTGAGAAGTCGGTCATGGCTCCTACGCCGAGGAAGATCAGCGAGGGATAGATGCCCAGCTTTACGCCGAGGTAGAGGAAGTCTATAAGGTTGCCCTCCTCCGCTATCTGCTGTATGTTGATGGGCGAGCCGTCCGGGTGGATGAACAGGTCTATGTGGAACAGGTTCGCTCCCGGCAGGTTTGCGAGGAACATACCGAACGCGATGGGAAGCAGAAGAAGGGGTTCGAATTTTCTCACAATCGCGAGATAGAACAGGATGCCGACAATCACGTACATGATAAGAGTCTTGACGAAAAGAGTCGGATCGGCAAGCAGTATCGGCAGGCCCGTCGTTTCGTATAAATCAGTTAAAAAAGACAATGTTTTCACTCCTATTCTTGAAATCAGTCGGAGCGAGATCAGCCCAGAGTGATGATAACGTCTCCGGCATTAACGCTGGCACCCTGTCCGGCTTCAATGGACTTGACAACACCGCCCTCAGCCGCGAAAATCTCGTTTTCCATCTTCATAGCTTCGAGGATGCACACGAGGTCGTTTGCCTTGATTGTGTCGCCCACCTTTACGTTCATCTTGAGGATTGTTCCGGGCATGGGAGCCGTTACCTTGATGGAACCCTGAGCTCCTGACGCTGCCTTAGGTGCGGGTGCCGCTGTAGGTGCAGGTGCTGCCTTTGGTGCCGCCACAGGTGCTGGAGCTGCTGCCTTCACTGCTGGAGTCGCCGGAGCCGCTGATACGCCCTCCCCCACTTCTTCAACTTCAACCTCATATGTTACGCCGTTTACGGTTACGTTATATTTTTTCATTGTGATTTATCCTTTCATAAAATGAGTAAAATGAATATGATTATGTCAGCCGTGATTTATCTCTTGGTTGTGTTTTTTCTCTTGAAGGATACAACTCTGTACGGAAGGGACGACTTGCCCTCACCGGCACGGTAAGCCTCTACAGCCGCCATGATTACCGCGATTACCGCTCCGTCGTCAGATTCGGTTTCGGGTGCGGATTCAGTCACAATCGGCTTTGAGGGGAATACGGGAGCGGGTTCGACGGGCTTGTTTTCTTCGGCTTTTGCCTTTTTAGCCTTGGCCGCTCTTTCGCCGGAGGTTGAGACGTAATTGAACAGCTCGATTACGCCCCAGAGGATTATGAGAACAAGGAAAACCGTTCCCATACCCCGCAGAAGCATTTCCACGCAGAGAGACAGCTTTTCGCCGAGAGTCTCATGCGGCGGGTTGTATACCAGATAAAGGGGAATATAATTCATATTTTTACCTCAGTTCCATAAATTTTTACAGAGGCATGTTCGCGTGACGGCGTGCGGGTGTGGTGCTTCTCTTTGCCGCCAGCATCATTACAGCCGACGCAAGTCTCTGGCGGATTTCACCTTTTGAAATGATGTCGTCCACCGCTCCTGCCTTTGCCGCTTCAATGGGGTTAGCCTTGTTGTTGTTCCACTTTTCCTCAAGGTCCTCTCTCGATATGTCATTTGAAATTTTGTCGTTCCAAAGAAGTGCCACTGAGGATTTCGCGTTCATGCAGGCGATTTTTGCATTCTCGAGGGCGAACACCACGTCAGCTCCAACGGACTTTGAACCCATTACAGTGAACACGGTTCCGTATGCCGCGCCACATTCGAGAGTCACCATGGGAATGCTGGCGTTTGCGTATGCTGAAACAAGCTTGCCGATTTCGGACGAGTAGGGGTTCTTCTCTTCACAGCCGCAGACCGCAAAGCCTTCGGAGTTCACGAGAGTCACAATGGGAATTCTGAAGCAGTCGCAGAAGGAGACAAATCTTGAAGCCTTGCGGGCTGCCTTTGAGGTGAGTCTGCCTTCATTCTCGCCGTGATTCGAGCCTACAATGCCGCAGACGATTCCGCCGAGGGAAATAAGTCCGGTGGTCACGGATTTCGCGTATTCGCCTCCAAGCTCGATGTAGGCCCCGTCATCGGCAAAGGAAGCGATGAGGTTCTTAACGTCCTCTGTATTGCACTCAATCAGGCGGTTGACCTCGTCGCCCGTCTCCACGTCAAACGCGCCGTCGATGTTGTTCTGGGGAAGGTAGCCGATGAGCTGACGAATGGAGCCTATCATCTCGCCGTCGTCCTTTGCTCTTAGCGACACCAGTCCCGCTTCCACTGAATCCTCAGTCTCGCCTCCTCCAACGATGAATGGGGGATTTACGCTGATCTGGGATTTTTCGGTGGCTGCCGCAAAGTCGAACATGGACGCGATTACAGCGTTTGCACCCGTCGCTTTTCCGGGAACTGCCGCAATAAGTGGAATTATGCCCGACGCCTTCGAAACCGACGCCATGATTCTGCCGTATCCGGAGAGAGATCTGACTCCCTCTGGAAGGTACGCGCCTGCGCTGTCGAAAATTCCAACCAGTGGGCATCCGTTGTCAACTGCCAGACGAATCACGCCGCAGATTTTTTCAGCCGCAGCCTCGCTGACTGAGCCTTTTGTTCTGTTCATGTCCTGCGAGAATGCATATACAAGACATCCGTCGACCGAACCGTAGCCGCAGATTACGCTCTCAAGCTCGTCGGGTGCGTCCTTGTCGAACTCGCTCATGCGTCTCATCGTGTACGTGCCGATTTCGGTAAACGTACCCTCGTCGAACAGTGATGTAATACGCTCTCGCGCGCTTAGAACTCCGTCTTTTCCGCTTTTCTCGTTTTTCAGAAGAAGAGCACGGAATTCTCCGGCTGTTTTCGGGCAGTTCTGCTCGGAGCCGTTTTCAATCATTGTTTTCCCCATTGTTTCCTCCATTTAATAGTTTTTCGTGCCTGAATTGAATATATTTTGATTTTTAAAACACTGATAACTGGGGCTTCGATGATATAAATACCAATCTACCCCATTATAATTATTTTAACTCATTTTTTTGATAATATCAAGTAGTTTGAGAAATTTTTATATAAATTTAATAGAATGTTCAAGTTTTGTTATTATATGTGAGCTATACTTGACATATTAAAAATACACGCAAAAGGACAAAAATATGCTCATAGATTTTCACACACATGCGTTTCCCGACAGGCTCGCACCAAAAGCCCTCTCATCCCTCGGCGGCGCGATTCACCTTGTACCCGAGACAAACGGCACAATCAGCGGACTGCTTGAACACATGAACTCAAGCGGAGTCGACAGAGCCGTGGTCTGCAATATCGCCACAAACGCCCGCCAGAACGTCAACGTGAACAGATTCGCCCTCGAGACCCTTGAGAACCACGGAGACCGCCTGATTCCCCTCGGCAGCATTCACCCAGACTTTCCAGAGCCGGAGAAGGAGCTGAAAATGCTGAAGGAAAACGGTATCCGCGGGATAAAGATTCACCCTGACTACATGGGCAGAGTAATCGACGACCCCTGCTTTGATCTGACATTTGAGCTTTGCGCCGCGCTTGACTTGTTCATAATAATCCACGCGGGTTTTGATGTTTACTCCCCCGACAAAATCCACGCCGACCCGGACAGAATCCTCGCCAGACTTGCGCGTTCACCGAAAACCAAACTGGTATGCGCTCACTTCGGCGGGAACAACCTATGGAACGACGTGGAGGAAAAGCTGATGGGAAAGAACATCTGGATTGACACCTCCATGGGTACGGTTTACAACCTCTCCCGTGAACAGGCTGTGAGGATGCTCGGGAGGCACGACCCGGACAAAATCCTCTTCGGAAGCGACTGCCCGTGGTGTTCGGAGAAGGTAACGTTTGAATACGTGGATTCCCTGCCGCTGGGGGATGAGCTGAAGGAAAAAATTTATTCGAAAAACGCCCTCGCGCTCCTTCATGAGTGATACATAAGCATACTATTACAAAGGAGAACAAAAAGTCAAAAAGCCGGCATGACGCAAAAATCACACCGGTCTTATTGTTTGCTTTTGTGAAGTTATACCTCGAGGTACAGGATTATGTCCGACTTGTCCTCCTGACGAGTTCCGCGGTAGACACGGTTGTTGAAACCGCCAAGCTCAAATCCCATTTTGATGTAGAACCTGAACGCGTCAACGTTGTTGTCCTGAACCACGGTATAGATTCCGCGGTAGCCCTTTTCGAGAGTCGCTTCCATTGACTTTTTTATAAGCCCCGCGCCGACTCCCTGATGTCTGTATTCAGCGGAAACCTTGAGGTCGTCGAGGTACATGTATTTGAACCAGTCCTCCGCCAATATTGCCAGACCCACGCACTTTTCCCCGTCATATGCCCCGATGAAGGTATGGTCGGCTTGCATTTCGTCAAAGCTGTAGCCATCGTCGGGAAAGCACATCTCCATGACTTCATTTTCGGGGAAATTCCGTATGGTATAGTCCCATCTCTCCCCGTCATAGGTCGGAATTACCCGGGCGTGCAGTGGGAACGGCTCGTTTTTCAGGTTTATGTCGCTCTCGTTTGACTTATCTATGATTCTGTAGTCCATATTCACCTGTTTCTCTCCTGTGGGAACTGTGCCGTCGCCCCGCCTAAGGAGCTTACCTCATCGCTGACATTGTCGCTGTACCCGTCGGTGTAGGCTTTCGTCTGAGCTTCGGCTTCGTTTTCACGGCGCATTTTTTCCATGTACGCGTCAACGTCAAAGTCGCTCTTTCCGCTGAGTCCGTCCTTCTGCATCATCTGCTCGAGCACGCTGATGTCGCTGGAGATGTCGATGAACTCGTTCTTGAACAGCTTGTCAATCTGCTGCTCAAATCCCACAACCAACAAATCAAGAGTTTTCTCGATGTTGTCCTTGGACTTTTGCATGTTCTCCCCCGCGACTCCCATCCGCTCGATTCTGCTGTAGGATTCAAGAAGCTTTAATGTTGTCGGGAGATAATAATTCATAAACGTGCGGATCTGCGGCATTGCTTCCGGGTGTTCCGTGACGTAGCTGAATATGTTTTTCGTGTGGGCTTCGATTTTATAAATTCTGTCGGAGACCGCCGGATCCTCGATTTCGTCGTTGAGCCGCCGGATTTCGCTTATTATGGAGTCAAAATTGTCCTTGTCGGAGGTTTTTTCCTTCTTTTCGTCCTTGCTTTCTCCGGTTTCGCTGGAATCGGACTTTTTATCCTTGTCTTTATCCTTGAAGAGGTCGCCGTAAACCGTCTTGTAGTCGAACTGCTCAGGACTGTCGGGTTCAGCGTCAGGATCTCGCATGAAGTTGTTTGTGCCAAGGTCAATGTATGCCGCTTCGCCGAACTCACCCTTGTCAATCATCCGCTGTACATCCTTGCGGATCCGCTTGATGTCAACCTTTGACGCGGTAGCGAGCTTTGTCAGGTTCACGCTCTTTTTGTTGCCGATTATTGCCCGTATCCGCTGGAGTCTTGTCTCGCGCTTTTTGATTGAGTCCGCGCCTATAAGTCCGGCAATGCCGATGAGACCGAAAATCAGCATGAGGCCAAGAGATTCCATCTCAAGGTAGCTGCTGTTGAACAAAGTGTCAATTACACCTATACCTCCGCAGGCGGCTATAAACAGACTTGAGACAGCTCCAATCGCAAAAGCATAGAACGAACCGGGCATCTTCTTACCTTTTTTCGCACTCTTGCTTTGAGCCTGAGCTGCTCTGCCGTAGCTGCCTGACGACTGGTTTGAGGTGTAGTTCTGTCCGCCGTACTGCTGCCACTGCTGGCTCTGTTGATTCTGCTGATTCTGCTGACGCGTGTAGCCGCCGGTCTGACCGTATTTTTCCCAGTGCTTTTCCCATTCGCGCCGCCAGCGCAGATCCTTTTTTCGGTTGCTTTTGGATATACCGTTCAGCACGGACAGCACGAGTCCTACGGGCCAGCAAAAAATCCACGCGAGGAAAATAATGCCGCCGGGAATTTCATAGTTAAAATTGTTGTTGTTAGCCACAGTCTTCCACTGCTCCTTTAGTATACAGAGTTACGTTTCCGTTATAATATTCTTCCCGCGCATTCCCGACTGACGGATTTTTCAGTCCTCAGCGTCGCACTTTTTCAGGAAGTTTATGCATCTCTCGACTTCTTCCTTACCTGTGGGGTCGAGTCCTTCGCTTTCAACCACGATCCCCACGCCAAGCTCTATCGCTTTCTTTCTGACCTCAGCCACGGGAGCGGTACCTGAGCCGAGAGAACAGCCGTGTCCGTCACGATCTCCGTCTTTCAGGTGGATGCAGCGCAGGCGGGACTTGAGTCTTTCCATCTCCGACACGGGTTCACGTCCGGCAACATATGCCCAGTATGTGTCAAGCTCGAAAAAAATGTCGCACCTCTCCTCGAGTTCATGGTGAATCTCATAACCTTCTTCGGTGAGCTTGAATTCGTGTGAATGGTTGTGGTAACCAAGCTCGATTCCGGCTTCTCTCAGCTTTGGAGCAAGAGTATTGCACTGCCTGATGAACGTGTCAAGCTTTTCCCGGGTGCCAAGGTCGTGTCCGGGGATTATGTAATTGTGGTTTCCGATGGTCTGATGGTACTTCACCGTACCCTCGAAATCGTTGAGCAGGTCTCCCAGTCCCGAGTGGGTTCCGCTGCACTTGAGTCCGTATTTATCCAGCATTGCCTTCACTTCCTCAGCCGAATGACCGAAAAAGCCCGCGAATTCCACGGTTTTATATCCCATGTCAGCCACTGCCTTGAGTGCGCCGTCTAGGTCGTTTCCTGTGATGTCCCTGAGGCTGTACATCTGAATTCCGTATTCCATATCTTAATCCATCCTTTTTATGTAAAAATTTTATAGATTCTCATTTCATATTATTATATTAAAAAACGCCGTAAATTTCAATAGATTCCTGTGAATTTAATGAAAATTTAAGCGTTTTTATTTCCGATTAATCCGCGAATACAGTCCGGCGTTGCCCCGTTTTCCTGACTGCTCAACCACGCCGCGTTCGCACAGCACCTTGAGCACGGCATAAGCGGTATCTCTTTTGATTTTCGCACCCTTCGCAAACTCTAGAACCGTGAACTGTTCATTCAGTCCATCCGGAACCGCGGCGGCGTAATCTTCATCGGTGGAAAGTGTTATTATACCGTAAATGTCAACCGGAATTCTCTCGTATCTGTGAGTCCCCCAGCGTTTTTGCCTGTTCTTCCCAAGAATTTTATATTCGTCAATCTCAAGCAGAGGTCCGGCTATTGTCAGGTTAGGGCTTTTGACATACGGCAGAATGTAGATGAGTTCAAACAGCAGGTCATATATGTTCTCTTTTTTTGGCGATGGCTTGCGGTCGGATATGCCCCCGTTCTCGCTGTCGATCCACGAGACGTACTTCTTCGCCGCAAGGGGATGTACCAGCGTCACGTGATACTCTGGCAGGTATGCTTCCAGCTTTGGTTTCAGTCCGGAAAAGCCGGAGGTCTCGATTTCGATAATTTCGTTGTCCCGCCGCACGTCCGCGATGAAGCCGTTTGTTGGCACCTCATGATAATCCTCTTCCGGCTCAAAGTATTTTTTCAGGATAACATGCAGCTTTTTTTCTTTGTATGTGCCGATGTTGTACCGTTCATGCTCTTCTTTTGTGGTTTTATAGATGATATCGTAGAGCCGCGCCCGATTGGGAATCATTTTCTTCTCAGACATGCTATAAGCGAGTCGATGTCCCCGTCGGTCAGCTCATGGGTGGAGAAATACGCATCCATAAAGCTGGCAAAGGAGCCGCCATGGTATTTTTTTATGAATTCCTCCGTTATCCGGCTGATGTAGGTCTTCCGGTCAGCCAAGGGGATATAATATCTCTCGCGTCCCTTTTTGTACGACATGACAAAGCCTCTTTCCTCAAGACGGGACAGAAATGATATTATTGTGGGAGTTTTCCATGAATTCCGCTCTCCAACAGTCCTCATGAGCATGGCGCTTGTGACGGGCGGCTTTTCATCCCAGACGGCAAGCATGACCTCAAGCTCGGACTCCGGCAGACGGACGCTGTAGTCAACCTTATCCGACTTTTCTAGGTACTCACCGGAGACGTCCTCGAGTAGTGATTTCTGCATAACGATACCTCAATAAAACCGATTATAGTATTATTATATATCAAAAGGTCGGGCTTTGTCAATGATTTTCGGAAAAAGGCTGAAAAGTTATGCTTCAAAAAACAGAAAACCTGATTAAATATTTATGCTAAATTCATCAATTTTGTCTTGACATTGGATTTATTTTGTGTATAATATTAGTAAGGGGTATTTTGCCCTAACTATTTGGATTTTTATCATATTTATTTGATCAATTGGCTACTCTCAGATTGAATTATTACAGTACAGCCTCGTTCGGCAAGGAAGGATTTGAGTTAAATGAACAACATAAGTCTGAAGAGCATAAAGTACGAAAGCATTAAGTCGATTTTCAACGCCATAGCCGACTCGGAGAAGATCAGCCGCTCGGAAATTTCCGGACTGACCGACCTTTCACTGGTCACTATCGGCAAAATAGCGGACGCCCTTGTCAGACTGAAAGTGATAACCGAAGACAAAGAAATAAAATCCCGGGCAGGCAGACGTGCGGGACTTTTGCGAGTAAACACGGACAAATTCGCCGTTATTCTCGACATCACATCCTACGAGTTCCACTTAGCCGTCCTCAATCTGCGCCTTGACCGCGTCGACAAATCAAGATATTCCTGCCGAGAAAACCTGTCCTTTGAAGAAAATCTCAACTGCTTCCTTGCCGAATCGAACGCCATGGTGGACATAAAGTATTCCCTGCGCAACTGCATTGGCGTGGGAGTCGCTGTTCCCGGGCCGTACAACGAGGAAAACGGAACGGTCATCACAAGCCGGATTCCGGAGCTTGAGCGGCTGAACATCGGCTTGGCGGTACGCAAGTACTTCCCCGACCAGCGGGTGATCATCGACTCGCAGGTCAACGCTGCCGCAAAGTCAAACGTCTCGGGAGTTGAGGATTATCTTCACAAAAACATAGTCTACTGGTACATCGGCGATTCCTACGTCTGCGGAGCTTATCTCGTCGGCGGTCAGCTGATTCTGGGCAAGGACAACCACGCCTGTCGGTTCGGCAATCTGCTTTGCTCGAAAAATGAAAAGCTGGAAACCAAGCTCGCTGAATGCACGGACATCGAGGAATACACAAGTCTTCTGAGCAACGCCATTTACAACATCGTCTGCATTCTCAGTCCCCACATGCTGATTATTGAGTACGACTCAAAGTTCTGTCAGGAGGACATTATTCCATTCATTACAAAAAAGCTGTCGGAAAACTTCGGTCTGTCGGAGAGTGAGCTTCCCGAGTTCCGCCGCGCCTGCTGCAAATTCCGCAACTCCCACCGCGGACTGACCGTGGATCTGCGCTCGCTGTGGCTTGAGGAAATCGTGTCCGAGGACTCAAACGCCGTCCAGCAAGAACTACAATGATATAACAAACAATAAAGAAAGGTAATATCATGACTAAGAAATACCCCATGCTTATGACCCCCGTTTCAAAGGAAATCATCTGGGGCGGGGACGTACTGAAAAAGGAATACGGAAAAAAAGCGGACTTCGATAAAATCGCGGAGTCGTGGGAGCTGACGGTTCGCGAAAAGGAAATGTGCATCATCGCAAATGGTCCTCTCGCGGGCAAAACCGTGGGCGAGTACATCGACTCCGACAGAGAGGGCATCCTCGGCAAGAACTGCACAAAATACGACCGCTTCCCTCTCCTCATCAAGTTCATCGACGCGGCTGACCGGCTGTCAATTCAGGTTCATCCGGACAACGAGTATTCACTGAAAAATGAGGGCGAGCTGGGAAAAACCGAGATGTGGTACATCATGACGGCAAAGGAAGGCGCTCAGATTGTCTACGGTCTGAAGGAAGGCGTGACAAATGACGATTTCGCCAAAGCTGTCCACGAGGGCAGAACCGAGGAAGTCTTAAACTTCGTTGACGTACACGAGGGCGACGTTTTCTTCATTCCATCGGGACAGGTCCACGCAATCGGCGCGGGCATCCTCATCGCGGAAATCCAGCAGAACTCCAACATCACATACCGCGTCTACGACTACAACCGCATGGGAGCGGACGGCAAACCGAGACAGCTCCACACGGAAAAGGCAATCGACGTTGTTAAAATCCGCACGGAAGAGGAAATCGACAAAATCCGCTTCTCGAGAAAGGGCGGCTTGACCTACGACTGCTGCGTTGGAAACAGCAATGTGACAAGTCTTGCGGAATGTGAATATTTCACTGTACAGAAGTATGTGTTCAGCGGATACGTCAAGCTCCTGAGCGACGACAGCTTCCTCTCCGTTCTGATTCTCGACGCGGACGAATGCATGGTTGGCGGCTGTACCGCTAAAAAAGGCGACAGCTTCTTCATCCCCGCTGGCTGTCCTGACGCAAAAATCGAAGGAAAGAACGTCAAGATGATTGTGTCAAAGGTGAACTGAAATTAAAACATAACAAAACCTCCCGTTGATTTTACGTGAATCTTCAGGAGGTTTTATTTTTATTCAGTTTTAACTATACTGTGTGAATCAATATTCAGCTTCAAGCACGCCGATTTCCAGATCCGGCTTCATAATCGGAGACTTTTCGAATCTCGACTCAATCTTCACCTCGCGTCTCTCATCACCGCTCTTGGTGAAGCCTTCCATTATTTCCAGAACATGGTAGGTCATATCGCAGTTGCATCTGAATTTGCGTCCGGTCTGGTACGCCTTTGCCATGTCCGCAAGTCCGAGAGCGCGGCTGTTGTCGGCGTAGTTTTCGTACTGGAGGCGCATTTCTCGCATTCCGCCGTCGGCTGGTCTGAACAGACTTATGGGTCCGCCGAAGGTGTTGGGATCGGGGACATACAATGTTCCCTCGGAGCCGTAGATTTCAAGCCGCGCCTGTGACGGATAGTGAACGTCAAATGTAGTGAACAACGTGCCGATTGATCCCGACTCAAACCGCATGGTTCCGGCAATGTAAGTATTCACGTCCACGTCAATTACCTCACCGTTGTGGGGCTGGCTGGTGATAAGACGTTTGTCAAAGCTTTTTTTCGTCATGGCTGAAACATCGCTGACATTACCCAGTAGGTTGACGAGAGCCGTGATGTAGTATGGACCCATGTCGAACATAGGACCGCCTCCATACTTGTAGTAGAATTCCGGATCCGGGTGCCATGTCTCGTGCCCCCGGCAGATCATGAATCCCGCGCCACCGATGGGAGTTCCGATGAGTCCGTCCTCGATTATATTACGGCAGGTCTGGATTCCCGCGCCAAGATACGTGTCAGGTGCACCGCCCAGCATGAGACCTTTTTCCTTCGCTATGGCGACAAGCTCCTTTCCCTCTTCAAGAGACGCGGCGAGGGGCTTTTCCGAATAGACGTGTTTTCCGGCGAGAAGCGCGGCTTTTGTCACTCCGTAGTGCTCATAGGGGCGGGTGATGTTCAGTACAATGTCAACCTCCGGGTCGGCGAAGAGCTCATACATGTCGTTGTAGAGCCTTGGAATATTATATTTCTTAACGGCGTTCTCCGCTCTTTCACGGATGAGGTCGCACACGCCGATGACTTCAATTTCCTTGAATTTGTTCGTGATGTTCTCGAGATATATGCCGGATATGGCTCCCACTCCGACAAAGCCTATTTTTACTGTTTTCATTGGAAATATCCTTTCTTTGTAAAAGGTATACATGCAGCTGTGTGAAATCAGCCGACTTTATGTCAAATCTGCATGAAATATTTCACACGTCAATACATCTTAGCGGTATTAAGGAAGCGTTCGTCGGTGAGATTGTTGTCGATTGCGTACTGTTTGCCTTCAGCCGCCCAAAGCATGCCCCGTTTCATGAGAACCTCAGCCGTGGGGGATTTTTCGAACACGTCGTCGTGATGTCCAAGGGATGTGTAGAACACCCGTCCGTTACCCCAGAATTTCGTCCAAGCCACGGGCATATCAACAACCTTGTTTGAAATATGGTAATAGTTCACCTGTGGAAAGCGTGTTGTGGCGAGAACCTCGATTGCCGGGTCTACATGGAGGTAATAATGCTCACTGCACACCTCAAAATCCTCCAGTCCTGCCGTGATGGGGCTTGAGCCGTGGTTGATGTTCACCATGTAGGTCTGTCCGTCTCCGCCTGGATGGCTGACCCACTGACCGCCGGTCATGAACTGCCACTCGGTGTTGTCCCGGAAAGCGTCGCACATACCGCCGTGACAGCCCGCGAGTCCCGTTCCCTTGCCCACAGCCTTTGAGATATTCTGCACTCTCTGCCATGGAAGCTGACCCATTGTCCAGCATGCCACGATGAGATGGTAGGTCTCCAGCTTTTCCGGGTCGTCAAGGCATTCCTGATTGTCGTAAATCTCCGCGGTGTAGCCTTCTTCTTCCATGAGACGTGCAAACCGCTTTGACGTGAGCTGTGGCTCGTGTCCGTCCCATCCCCCTTGGAATATCAGTACCTTTTTCATTGTTTTTCCTCCGTTTCAGAATTTATATACATTCACTCGGGAATCAAAGCTCAGCTAACGCCTTGAAATCCACGCTCAGGTGAGAGTAAAGTCCCTTGTAAATACCGTAGAATTTTGCGTACTCGGCTGTGTTTTCTACTTCGGACCGGATGGTTTCCTTGGTTTTGATGATGCTGTCGCAGGCTTCCCTCACGCTCGGATAAACTCCCGCACCCACAAGAGCGAGAATTGCCACGCCCAGCGCCGGTCCTTCATCGGACTGAATTGCAGTCACGGGAATACCGTAAACGTCCGCCAGCATTTTCCGCCACAGCCTGCTCTTTCCGCCGCCGCCGCAAATTTTCATGGACTCGGGCTTCACGTTCATCTCCTCAAGCACACCGAGGCAGTCCTTCAGCGAATAGCACACGCCTTCGAGAACTGAGCGGATTATGTCGCCCCGTCCGTGCACGCCGGAGAGACCAACGAAAGCTCCTCGGCAGTCCGGGTCAAGGTGGGGAGTACGCTCGCCCATGAGGTATGGCAGGTAAAGTAGCCGGTTCGCGCCGATTTTTGACTTGCCCGCTTCTTCGTCCATTATCTTATACGGGTCAACGCCCACTTTCTCGGCTTCCGCTGCTTCGGATGTGCAGACGGTATCCCGCAGCCATCTCAGGGAAAGTCCGGCAGCCTGCGTCACTCCCATGACATGCCACGCACCGGGAACGGCACAGCAGAAGGTGTGAACACGCCCCTTTAGGTCAATTTCGATGTTGTCCGTGTGGGCGAAAACCACGCCGCTTGTGCCGATTGTGGTGAACGCACGTCCGTCGCAGACTACTCCCTCACCCACAGCCGCCGCGGCATTGTCTCCGGCTCCACCGACTACGGGAGTACCGACAGCGATTCCGCATTTTTCGGCGACCTCCGGTTTGACGTAACCCGTAATTTCCGGGGATTCGTAAACCTTGCCGAGGAGCTTTTTGTCGATTCCCAGCTTATTGAGAACCTCGTCGGACCAGCACCGGTTCGGCACGTCAAGAAGCTGCATACCGCTAGCGTCGGAAACCTCAGTAGCGTACTCGCCCGTGAGTTTTAGCCTGATGTAATCCTTCGGCAGGAGAATATGGGCGCATTTTTCGTATATTTCCGGCTCGTGCTTCTTCACCCACATGATTTTTGACGCGGTGAAGCCTGTGAGCGCGGGATTTGCGGTGATTTCAATGAGTCTTTCGCGTCCGATTATGTTCTCGATGTCACGGCATTCCTCGCCCGTCCGCTGGTCGCACCAGATTATTGACGGGCGCAGAACGTTGTCGTCCTCATCCAGCATGACAAGCCCGTGCATCTGTCCCGATATGCCGATTCCCACGACCGAACCTTTGTTAACGCCGCTTTTTTTCATGATCTCAGCGATAGTCTCGACAACGGCGTTCCACCAGTCCTCAGGATTCTGCTCAGCCCAACCGTTTTTCGGCTGGTACATGGGATATTCTACAGTATGCGAGGCAATCTTGCGGCCGGTTTCGTCGAATAATACGGTTTTGGTTCCCGATGTTCCCACGTCTATGCCTATTGCGTATTTCATAATATTATCCTTTAAATTACTTTTACTTTATGTTTATGCAGATGCATTCGTCAAGTCCGAGTTCACGGCTTCTATCGTCAGGCTGATGTCCGCCGATGTAGAGGGCGATTTTTCCGTCGGGTTCTACCCTTGTGCCGTCAGCAAGCACCGCCTTGACCCAATATTTGTTTACTGTAATCTCAACGTCAGCTTCCTCGCCGGACTTTATTTCCACAGCCTTAAGTCCGCAAAGCTGGAAGTTTGGCGTCACGGTTCTGGAATCCGTGTAGGAAGCGTAAATCTGTACCTTTTCCACACCATCAAACTTTCCCGTGTTTTTTATTTTTACCTTTACGCTATAGTTGTCGTCGTTTTCGTAAACTGCCGCGCATGAATAATCAAACTTCGTGTAGGACAGGCCATATCCGAATGGGTAGAGCGGTTTTTCTTCAATATATCTGTATGTACGGCCCTTCATGGAGTAGTCGGTGAAATCGGGAATGGTGTTGTCAGAGCTGTAGAAGGTGATGGGAAGTCTGCCACTCGGGGAGTACACGCCGCCGATAAGCTCAGCCGCCGCAAGTCCACCCGTAGCTCCCGGGTACCACATGTCGATTACCGCGTGAACCTTTGAGGTCAGCTCCTCGCCGATGTCCAGCGCACCGCCGCCCATAAGAACCACCACAACGTTATCGCAGACCTTGCAGACCTCTTCGGCAAGATTCATCTGGGTTTTAGGTAGCTTTAATGAGACTTTGTCGCCGTTGTCGAAGTACTCGTTCTTCATGCCCGTTTCCTCGCCCTCGATGGTGCAGTCCAGTCCAAGGCAGAGGATTGTCACGTCGGAGTTTTCAGCGTATGAGATTCCCTCGCTTATCATGTTGGTGAAACCCGTGCAGTCGTTTTTATGTTCAACCCAAACGTTGCTTCCCTTTGCCACGCGGACATTTTCCTCGCCGAACACACGACGAACGCCGTCAGCCACGGTGATGTATTGGGAAGCCATGCCGTTGTAGTTTCCTTCAAGGGCAATCTGGGACATGGCGTTGGGGCCGATTACCGCAATTTTCTGCTTTTTCGCAGGGTCAAGGGGTAAAAATCCGTTGTTCTTGAGCAGCACAGCGCACTCCCTTGCCGCTTTGTGGTTGAGATGACGGTGTTCCGCGCAGTCCAGCTTGTCGAAGGGTATGTCGGAATATGGGCGTTCGTCCTCGAAGTCGCCGAGAAGTACACGTATTGTGTACAGTTCCACAGCGGCTTCCGTGATTTCTTCTTCCGTGACGAGGTCGCTCTCGTAGGCCTCCATCAAGTGACGGTACGCAGAGCCACAGTTGAGCTGGCATCCGGCTTTGAGGCTGATTGCGCAGGCTTCCTCGATGGAGCTGGTATATTTGTGGTACGCGTAAATGTCGTTGATTGCGCCGCAGTCCGAGGTGAAGTAGCCGTCAAACTGCCACTGTTCACGTAAAATCTTCTGAATCAGCGTGGGGCTTGCACAGCAGGGTTCGCCATTTGTACGGTTGTAGGCTCCCATGACTCCGGCAACGTGCGCATCCTTTACAGCCCATTCGAAGGCGGGAAGATATGTTTCCCACAAATCGTGGTCGTTTACTTCAGCATTGAAGCGGTGGCGCAGAGGCTCAGGTCCGGAGTGGACGGCAAAATGCTTAGCGCAGGCACAGGACTTGAGGTATTCCCCATCCCCCTGCAAACCTTTGATGTAGTTAACGCCGAGGGTTGCGGTCAAAAACGGATCTTCGCCGTAGGTCTCCTGTCCCCTGCCCCATCTCGGGTCGCGGAAAATGTTGATGTTGGGCGCCCAAAACGTAAGTCCTTTATAAATGTCGTAGTCACCGTGCTTCTGGGAACTGTTGTACTTTGCTCTCGCTTCCGTGGAAACCGTGTCGCCGACGGAGTGAATCAAGTCCGGGTCGAAGGTTGCGGCAAGTCCGATTGCGTGGGGGAAAACCGTCGCCATGCCGGATCGTGCCACGCCGTGGGAAGCCTCGTTCCACCAGTTGTATTCATGTATACCGAGCCGCTCGATTGCCGGGGAGTCGAAGCGAAGCTGTGACGCCTTTTCCTCCACCGTCATCTGGGAGACGATTTTCTCGGCTTTTTCTCTTGCAGTTTGTTTGTTCATTTCAATTCACCCTTGTGTCAAAACCTTGCTTAATCAGGAAAACATAATGCTGTTGAGCAGGTTCTCGAGGTATTCCTGTCTGCCGCTCTGGTTGGTCTTCACGTCGCCCATTTCCCTGGCGTAAGCTTCAAGCTCTTCGATTGTAGCAGTCTTGTCGGCGATTTTCTTTCCGATTCCGTTGTTGTAGCTTGCATAGCGGTCGCTGACGAATTTGTCAAGTCTGCCGTCCTCTACAATCTTCACAGCAAGTCTCAGGCCCAGTGCGAAGGAATCCATGCCGGCGATGTAGGAGTAAGCGATGTCATCCCATGTGTAGGAGCCGCGGCGTGCTTTTGCGTCGAAGTTGAGACCGCCGTTTGTGAATCCGCCCGCACGGAGAACCTCAAGCATGCAGAGTGTGGTTTCGTATACGTTTGTCGGGAACTGGTCGGTATCCCATCCGAGGAAGAGGTCCCCTTGGTTTGCGTCAATGGAGCCGAACGCGTTGTTGATTCTCGCCACTGTCAGTTCATGCTGGAACGTGTGTCCTGCGAGGGTTGCATGGTTTGCTTCGATGTTCAGCTTGAAATCCTTGTCAAGACCGTATTTTGCGAGGAAGCCGCACACGGTGGAAGCATCGAAGTCGTACTGGTGCTTTGTGGGTTCCTTCGGCTTGGGTTCGATGTAGAAGTCACCCTTGAATCCGATTGAGCGTGCGTACTGGGAAGTAAGCTTGAGAAGGAACGCCATGTTGTCAAGCTCCTTGCCCATGTCGGTATTGAGCAGGGTTTCGTATCCTTCCCGTCCGCCCCAGTAAACGTAGCCGTTGCCGCCTAGCTTTACCGTGATTTCGAGAGCCTTCTTAATCTGAGCCGCGGCGAAAGCGAATACGTCAGCGTTGGGAGCGGTTCCCGCGCCGTGCATGTATCTCGGGTTGTTGAAGCAGTTAGCGGTACCCCAGAGCAGCTTCTTGCCGTTTTCCTTCATCAGCTGTGCGAGCAGGTCGGAGATTTCGTCCAGTCTTTCATTGCTCTCGGCTAAAGTTGCGCATTCGGGAGCGATGTCTCTGTCGTGGAAGCAGAAGTAGTCTATCGACAGTTTGTTCATGAACTCGAACGCCGCATGAGCCTTGGCCTTTGCGATTTCCATGGGGTCGGATTCGCCGTAAGTCTTTACGTTTGTGCCAACGCCGAACATATCCGTACCGTCAGCGCACATGGTGTGCCAGTAGGACATGGCGAACTTGAGGTGCTCTCTCATGGGCTTGCCTAAAATAACCTCGTCGGGGTTGTAGTATCTGAACGCCATGGGGTTTGTGGAGGACGTGCCTTCGTATTTTACCATAGGAATTGTGGGGAAAAATTCTTTCATATCTGTATCTCCTTAAAAATATTGGTTAAATGTATTTTTCGTATATATTTTACAATAAAGCTATGGACTTTTCGCGACATATATGATATAATTTATAGACAAAATTTGTGATGAGGTACGGTAATTATGTTTTACGAGCTTCAACACTCCCTCGCGGCGGACTACTTCCGGATTGAGAAAGACCGGAATTTTTCCTATCCCGCGCACATGCACCACTGTTATGAATTGTTATGTCTCCTCGAAGGTTCCATGACTGCAATAGTCGACGGACGCGAGTACAGTCTGAAACCCGGCGGCGCACTTATGATATTCTCAAATCAGGTGCATTCCATGAAAACCGCGGACAGCTCGCGTCATGTCCTGTGCCTGTTCTCACCGAAGCTGATAAGCGCATATTCGTCGAAAACCACGTCGACCGTGCCTAAGGACAACTACTTTGAGCCGGAAGAATTCTACGTGAAGAAGCTTGACTCCCTTGACGGAAGCGAGGATGTGCTTGAAATCAAGGGACTTCTCTACTCTTTCTGTGCATCCTTTGACAAAAACGCCTCATACAAGAGCAACGAATCCGCTTCTGATGTGCTGCTGTACCGGATTTTCAAGTTTATCGAGGAAAGCTACGGCAAAAACTGCAGTCTCTCCGACCTTTCGAGGCACACGGGCTACGAATACACCTATCTGTCACGCTATTTCAAGCAGATGGTGGGGATATCCTTCAATGACTATGTCAACGAGTACCGGATAAGCAAGGCCTGCTACCTTTTGCAAAACGGAAACATGACCGTGCTTGAAATATCCAACGAGTGCGGCTTCAACTCGCTCAGGACCCTAAACCGGAACTTCAAAGAGCAGATCGGAATTTCACCGGCAGAATACCGGCGTCAGCTGAAGGAAGGTTTGGCAGGCGAAAAAGAATAATGGTTCCGCCCTCGACAAAAAGCGACAGTATGATAAAATCATCCATACTGCCGTTTGTCTTATGCCTTATTCTTTTTTACGCCGCTTTTTCCCACCGATGACTGACAGTAAATCACCAGTCCAACGAAAATTCCAAGGGCAGCGATTATTATAACTGACACCTCAAGCGTGCGGTCGTTTTTGTCTTCTTCAACGGCTGTACCAGGCTTGACTTCCTCGATTTGCACGCCGTCATGTTCGCGTCTGTAGTCAGCGGAAAACTGCTCGACAATTGTGCCGCCGGGGATGGGAGTCATGTCAATCTGCTCCGGCTCGGCTTCCGCAATCTGGTCGAGTGATGTTACGCCGCATATTGTCACCTCGGACAGCTGGAAGGTCCACGACGAACCTACGAGACAGCTGAACCTGAAATAGCGGTAGGGTTCGCTTGGTTCTACTTTAGTGAAGTAATATGTGAAGTTTTTGTTTTCAAAGAAATCCTCGTCGCCTGAGACTATCACGTCCCATGTGCGGTTGTTGTTGGAGCCTTCGATTTTCCAGTCACGCGGGTTGCGTCCCGGGTACTCCATTGTGTCGTTGGCCGTAGCCATGAGAACGCCTGTGACGTAGTATTTTTCACCGGCACGCATGACTGACCACGGGTGTTCGTCTCCTGAGCAGTATTTTGTAGTCACGTCCCCGTCCCACAGATTATCCGGACCTTCCTGCGGATTGCCCCATCCTCCGTCGACAAACTCTATGTCAGTAATCGGAGTGACACCCAGAGCTTTCGCAGCCTCAGCCGCACTGCTGTATGACGAACCACCTGAGTTTGAGCCGAATTCCGCGTAGGACCAGTTTGTGCTGTCAAGCTCGATCTCTCCGATTTCGTCGGACCAGGTATAGAGGTACTCAAGTCCGCCGTTTTCGTCTATGTCGCAGAACGAAAAATCCATGAGCAGGGTCTTGTCCTTCGCGATGACAAAATCGGACGGAACGTATTTATACTCGATTATGTACGTGTTTCCGTCTTTTTTATAACCAATCTGGGAGTACTTCGGCTCTTTTCCGTGGACTATGGTAATGGGCTGATCTCCGGATGGGGTAAGCTGAATCTGCCTCTGACCCTCCTGCCACGTTTTGCCGTATTTGTCAAGCTCGTCTATGTATATATTCACGCAGTCGTTTTTATACTTTCCGCCGACTCCGAAGGTGAAGTTGTCGTCCGACAGTTCAAACAGAAAGTAAATTGCCTCGCTGTCATAAAGAACGGATACGCAGGCTGTGCTGTCCGCCGACTTGATGTTCTTTTTCGACCCGTCGATAGAGTGCTTCAGCAGAAAACGGTCGGCTTTGTACCATACTTTATCAATTGTTCCGTCGATTACTGGGGTTCCTTCCCGTATAGTCAGCTCTTCACCGATGGCCGACGCGGATTGCGAAAGTGCGGCAAAGGACGTAATAATAAAAACGCTTGACAGAAGCGCGGTCAGTAATTTTTTCATATCAATACCTCATTTGCCGCATAGCGGCATACAAATAGAAATGAAAGAATTCCGGTCGGCTGAAAGCCGATGAAAAATAGTGGTGTTCCTCGAATGAGCAAGCTCATTCATTCAAGGAATTCTTTTGCGTGAAATCGGTTCACTACAAATTTAGTTATACTATATATTTCACGCTAGCTCTACATTCCCTAATCAGATTTTATCAGTATTATCATACAGTGATATTATACAGTTTTTTTACCTGAATGTCAACATAAATTATAAAATTTAAAGTTACAATTCAGTTTCTTTGATTTATGGATTGAAATATTCACATATTAGTGTTAAAATAAAATAAAAACAGAGGAAATCATGTCAATCACGCTCAGGAATATGACTGCGCTGTACATCGAAAAGGACGGCTGCTTTCTGCTTCTCTACCAGCAGGGAGGTCGGGTGGTGAACAATGTCTGGTGCGCGTCAGCCGGCGGTCACTTTTAAGATAGCTAGCTGAATTACCCTTTATCCTGCGTTCTTCGTGAGCTTGAAGAAGAAACCGGACTCACTGCGGATTCGCTGGAAAATCTTGTTATGCGACACGTCACCCTGCGGTTTACAAAAGACGAGCTGCGGCAGAGTTATTATTTCTTCGCCGGACTGAAGGATGAGCCGGAAAAACTGACCTCAAACGAGGGTATATTAAAATGGTTCTCACCTGACGAGCTGGACGGGCTTGAGATGCCATTCACCGCTGAATATGTCTTTGAACATTACATCAAAACCGGACGGCATGACAGTCTACTATACAGTGGTACAGCCACATCGGCCGGAGTAGACTTCATCCCGCTCACATGACTAATTAATTCACCTGATTGGAGGAACAACAATGCCAAGAGCAATGGAAACACTGGAATACGGTCCGCTTGAAGAACATCTTCTTGACTACTACGAAGCCGAATCACCTGAAACCAAGCCGCTGTTCATCTTCTTCCACGGCGGTGGACTCGAAGGCGGTGACAGAAGAAGCGGCTCCGAGAAAAATTTCACCTACCTGCGCAAGCGTGGATTCAGCACAGCTTCTGCCGACTACAGGCTCTACCCAAAAGTGAGCTTCCCCGACTTCATTCTCGACGCCGCTCTATGCGTGAACTGGTGCCGTGAGAACCTGAAATACAGCGAGCTTTACATAGGAGGCTCCAGTGCGGGGGCTTACCTTTCGATGATGCTTGCCTTTGACAAACATTACCTCGGCGAATACGGAATCAATGCCGACGACAAAGAGCAGATCTCGGGTTACTTCTTTGACGCTGGCCAGCCCACGGTTCACTTTAACATTCTGAGGGAACGAGGACTGGACACACGGCTTATAAGAGTCGACGAAGCCGCGCCCGTATATTATATTAATGAAGCAAAGTCTCCGGACACTCTCCCGCGGTATCAGCTGTTAGTCTCCGACAACGACATGATGTGCCGCTTTGAGCAGAACCGGATGCTGTACAAAACCATGCTGTATTTCGGTTATCCAACGGAAAAGGTGAGGTTCAAGCTGGTGATGGGCTACAGTCACTGCGAATACTGCGACGCCGTTGATGTGGACAACAAGCCTTTATACAGCAAATTTATTGAGCAGTTTATTTTAAATAAGCATTAAATAAGAAAAAGCTGTCCTTGATTTTCGGGGCAGCTTATCTTTTTTGAGAAAAGGCATGAACGTGGCATGCGTCCGGCATTTCAGGATTTCGCTTGAAGTTTGAATTTCTCCGGCTGTACCTTGACGTAAACCCGCGTCATTGGCGTTTGCTTTACGCTTTCTTTTTGTTTACGATCGCCTTGATTGCAAACAGAGTGCCTATCATCAGTACAGCCGCGATGGGGAGCGCAATGTACCACTTCTGTACAAATGAGGCTATAATGAAGCTTACGAAGGACACTGCGGCAACTGTCACGGCGTAGGGAATCTGGGTGGAGACGTGGTTTATGTGGTCGCATCTCGCACCGGCTGAGGACATGATTGTGGTGTCGGAAATGGGTGAGCAGTGATCCCCGCAAACGGCACCGGCAAGGCAGGCGGACATACCGATGTACATCAGCTCGGAGTCAGCCGGAAAAATGTTAGTGACGATTGGAATCAGGATTCCGAAGGTTCCCCATGATGTTCCGGTTGAAAAAGCAATCAAGCAGGCCACTATGAAAATCACGGCGGGCAGGAAGTTAGCGAGTCCTTCAGCGGAGCTTTCCATAAATCCCTTCACGAATTCGGATGAACCGAGGCAGGTGGTCATGTTTTTCAGCGTACCGGCCATGGTCAGGATGAGGATTGCGGGAACCATTGCCTTGAAGCCCTGCGGGATGCACTCCATTGCTTCCTTGAAGGTGATGATCCGGCGTGCGAGCATGTAGATTATTGTAATCACAAGGGTAACAATGCCGCCCCACGGGAGACCTACAGTCGCGTCAGTTTGGGCGAACGCGTCGACGAAGGAAAGTCCGTCAAATATTCCGCCCACGTAGACAAGTCCGAGTATGCATACCGCGATAAGTACGATTATGGGCAGAACTATGTCGATGACCCTGCCCTTGGGGTTTTCCGCAAGGCTGCTTTCGTCCGCGTGTTCCGTGCCGGAGGTGAAGAGGTCGCCTTTTTCCAGCGCGTTTTTCTCGTGGAGCGCCATGGAGCCGTAGTCGAACTTCATCAGGGTCAGGGCTATGATGAACACAAGGGTCAGGAGTGAGTAGAAGTTATATGGAATCGCGCGGATGAACAGCTCAAAGCCTGAGTAGCCCGTTCCCTGAGCGTAGTCGGAAACCGCGGCAGCCCATGAGGAAATCGGGGCAATCATGCACACGGGAGCAGCCGTAGCGTCAATGAGGTAGGCCAGCTTTGCCCGTGAAATTTTGTGTGAGTCGGTGACGGGAAGCATAACTGAGCCAACGGTCAGGCAGTTGAAGTAGTCGTCGATGAAGATTAGTACTCCGAAAGCAAATGTAGCCAGTGCCGCACCGACTCTTGTCTTGATGTGGGTCTGCGCCCATTTGCCGAAAGCAGTGGAAGCTCCGGTTTTGTTGATTAAGGCGACGATTGTTCCGAGAATCACGAGAAAAATGAAAATTCCCGCGCTGGACTTAACCGAGGCTATTATGCCGTCGTTGATTATGGCGTCAACGGTTCCGGCAGGGGAGAAATTTGCGTACATAACGGCTCCAGCCAAAATACCGATGAACAGCGAGGAGTATACCTCCTTTGTGATGAGTGCGAGGATTATTGCGATAACCGGAGGGAGAAGGGACAGGATTGTGCCAAAGCCGAACACGGACGAGACCGCTTCATCAACGTCTCTGCTTTCAGCCAAAACAGGCACACAAAGGGACAAAATCAGGATTACAATTGCCGTCAAAAACAACAGCGGCTTTCTTTTCTGCGGATTTTTTAGCATAACGGTAAGCCTTTCTTATGTTTATTAAATAAAAAAACAGACGCACGGGATGAGCACGTCTGTCAAATATGGCTTGACCGAAGAACGCAGCTCTCCACTGAAATTCTGACGAATTTCCAACTTCATACGAAGTCCCGTCAACCTACAAAATATCGATATGCCTGTAAATTAACTGACTCCACACAAAGCCATCGTGACAGTCCGCACCATATTTTGGTACGGCCCAGATCGGATTGGGATTCCGTCTTCGGCAGATACACCTCACCGGAGCCAACGTCTTTCCCACAGACTTACAGCTCAGGCTATTTGCATCCGCGCCTCTGCTTCATATTTTACTATATAATACTACATTTTTTACGATTTTGCAACAGTATTTTCATATCGGATTTACTGAAATTTTACACGGATTCCAAGAAAATATTGTTATAATTGTACAATTCTGTCTAATTTCCGTATCCAATCATGTCAAGAAGCTCCTCAGGAGTGCGTTCATTCGACACGTGCAGGCGTTTTATGCAGTACAGTGACTGGGGCAGTCCCTTGATTATGGTGTGGACTCCCCACTGTGTTGAGAAAGTGAGTTTAAATCCCACCTCTTCAGCCACTCTCGCGGCATTGTCGTTAACGACCCCACTTGGATAAGACAGTGCCACAATGTCCCCGCCGGATATTTCGCCGAGGTATTCCCTGCTCTTTTCGAGGTCCGCACGCACAAATTCGAGATACTCCTCCTCGCTCTCGCCGGCTATTGGGTTTACGTCGAATCTCGCGCCGTCTTCAGCCTTTTCGTAGGATTCAGACCGGTGCATGTCGTAGGTGTGGCTTTCAATCTCGATGACGCCGGACTCCTCCATCTCCCGGGCCTGTTCCTCGGAAAAGTGGGGATATATGGGGTTGTCACTTTCGTGGTAGGTGTCCTCGCCGACACTTGAACCTATGGCGAAAATCACGGCGTGAAGTCCAAGCTCCTTTAAAATGGGGTATGCAATGTCGTAATTGCTGGAGTAGCCGTCGTCGAAGGTTATCAGCACCGGCTTTTCGGGAAGTTCTTTACCATTGTAAACGTAATCCAGCATGTCGTCAACGGTAACGGCAGTGCATCCCGCGTCGGACAGGGCTTTCATCTGATTGTAGAACGTCTCGGGAGTCACAATCATGTCGTTGTCGGCGTTCTCCGCTATGTGGTGGTACATTAGAACTGGAACGGATGCGGTGTATTCTTCCTCAGGCTCAGCTTCCGCTGTCAGATAAATATTCTCAAAATAATCCTCGGCGTTCTCCGCTGTAACGTAATAGCCGAAGTCATCAGGAATATAAACGGACTCGTCACCGAACATTTTCGCCGTCGCCATGTGGCCTACGTTATTGCGGAAATGGGTCCTGTCGTAGAAATAACGGGGTTCGAAGCTGACGGATGAGTACGAGAAATCCCAGAAGTCCACCACCTCGGCAAGACGGCTGTAGAAACGGCACACCGCGTCAGGGTAGAAGTTGTTCATGTATTCGTAATACACCGGACCTGCGACTACAATTAGGTTGACGCCGCTCTCTTCGCACATGTCACGGATCCTCTCCATGCTGGTAATACAGTCGTCCACAGCGGGCATAAGGTAGGTTCCGTTGGGATAGTTGATGAATTCCGGATAAGCCTTGTAGTAGCCGTCAAGGTCGGAAATTGGCTCTATGTCACGTCTGCGTTTGTCGTATGAACCTGTCTGTTCGTCAAAAATGTCGTAGTACTGCGAGAGCCATGTGTCGCTCAGCTTCGACTTGATTTTTGCAATTCCATAGGACGGTGTGGCGAATAAAAATCTGGTGTAGTAGCCAAACTGGCTGGAACCGTCCAATTTTGCCGGCATACAGTGGGTGTATTTGTTCGATTCCTCGTTGTAAACCACGGCGTTGTCTATGTACACGTTGACGACAAGGTTCTTCACGGTATAGTTGTCGATCATGTACTGCGTCATCTGCTCAACGTCAAGCATATCCGCGCCGTACATTGTCATGTTGTAGAACTTGCCGCCCAAGTATTTTTCAAAATCCTCAGTCGCAAAGGACGAGGTTGACGAGCAGCCGATTATATAGGAATCGTATTCGTCGTGGTGTTCGTCGAGGTAGGATATTTTTGCCGTACGGGGATTGTTCGTAATGTCGTAGGCGATCCAGTGCATTACTCGATCCCCGAACACGCCGAACGGGTCAGTGACGTAGTTGAACGCCCCCAGCAGAATAAACACCCCTGCGAAGGTCGAAAAGAAGGCTATAAGCCATTTTTTAGAGTTCATTTTGTACCTTAATACTGTTTATAAATAAATTCCGAGGAAATGTAGGAGCCGCGCATGATTCCGAAGAAGAGAATCACGAGAATCGAAGCGAGCATTACGGCGTACTGCACTGCTCCGTGTTTTTGGTTCAGAGCTGCGAGAGTGCTGCCGTGCTTTTCTTCATAATATTCGTAAGCAAGCATTATTATGACTCCCACCGCGATGACGCCGAAGTCAACCGCCGTCAGTCCCATGCCAAGCAGGCTTCCGTTCACAAGATCTGAGCCGTGGAAGGCAAGGGGGTTCAGGGTGTGGAAAATCAGTCCTATTCCGACGAGAAGCCGGGGTGAGCGGGTGATGTACCTGCCTATGAACACGATGAGGGACGTGCGGACCATTGAGAAAATCTTCCAGCCGCAGGAGTCGGAATTTATGTGCAGTTTTTTCTTTACCGCAGAATAAGTTCCCGCCAGAAGCGTGCTTGAGGTGATAATCGCGCCGTTCCAGAAGCCGTATGCGATATAGCGAAAGTTAGCTCCGTGCCAGATTCCAATAATCAGGTAGACCGTGAAGGTGGCGAGGGTTGTTGGCAGCATTTTGCCGAGCTTTCCCCCGATTTTCTTCCGTGACCACTTGCCCAGCTTTCCAAACGCCTTTGACAGGGACAGGGGATAGAAAACATAGTCCCGCATCCAGCCACCGAGGGTTATGTGCCATCTTCTCCAATATTCCGCGAGGGATTCGGCAAAAATCGGACGCTTGAAGTTGTCTTCCATTTCAATGCCGAAAAGACGCGCCGCACCTATTGTTATGTCGATGCCGCCGGAGAAGTCGCAGTAGAGATTTATGCAGTACATGAGTATGGCAAAGGCCGTGACTGAACCGCTGTAGGAGTTGTAATCCTCGAAAAATGTGCTTACCACAACGGCGGCACGGTCGGCTATGACCATCTTCTTGAAAAATCCCCAAAGCATGCGCTGTATTCCGTCCCGTATATTGTCGGGGTTGAAGTCGTGACCCTTGTAGAGCTGGCAGGCCAGTGAGTCGAAGCGGGATATGGGTCCCTGCACAATCTGGGGGAAGAATGACACAAACAGGGTGTATTTCGCGAAGTTTTTCTCAGCGGGATATTTTCCCCGGTAGCAGTCAATGACGTAGCCCACGGACTGGAAAATATAGAATGATACCCCAAGGGGCATGAGGAAGCTTGGGACTGTCAGACTGATTCCCGTGACGGAGGAGAAAACCGCAGCTGAGAAGCCGAGGTATTTCAGCATGTAGAGCATTCCGAAGCAGATTACGCAGAGTACTGCCGTGACGGCTTTCTTCTTTTTCGTGATGATGGCTCCGGACTCCTTGTCCCCTTTCGGGAGAGCTGACTTTTCATTGTTGAGCCGCTCGAGTATTCTGCCTGCCGTGTATGTAACAGCCGACGTAAAAATCAAGTATCCGACGGTCTTGTATCCTCCGCCCCACATGTAGAACACTCCACTGGCGGCAAACAGGCAAATCCAACGGTACCGCTGGGGTATGACGTAGTAGAGAACGACGGCGGCAGCCAAAAATATGATAAATGTAACCGATATGAAATACATCTGGCTTTATTACTGTTTTGACTCGATGAGCTTCATTATGGCTTCGGCTGAATTGAAGTTTTCCGGCAAAAGGTCGTCCACGTTGATTTCCACATCAAACTCTTCCATTATGTCGGTGACAATCGCCACAAGGTCGAGGGATTCTATAAGTCCGTCATCGACGAGTGATTCTTCGGATTCAAAATCCACGTCAGGACATATGTCTGACAGGATTGCTATAAGTTTCTTCATTTTTTCGTCGTTCATTTTGTTACCTCTTTCAATCTGAATATAGAAATTTTTATTTTACAGAACAATTGTCAGTCCGTCGTGGGCGCGTCCATATCTGTAGGAATGCTTGCGCTTCGACATTTCACAAAGTTCTTTTTCCCACACAGGGGAAATATGGTTGTGCAGAACCCGCTTTACGTTGATTTTCGCGAGGGCTTGTTCCATATCCTTCGGCGGAAAATGAGCGGACTCGCACACGGCTAAATCTATGGCTTCATCCCCGCAGATTTTTGAAACATCGGGGAAATCCACCTTCGGATTATGCAAGTCTCCTGTGAATAGCAGCTTTTTTCCCTCAACTTCAATCAAGTAAGCGTAGGAAGTGCGGCAGTGTTGGGTCCGGATGGCGTGAAGCTTTACAAAACCATCGTCAAACGTCAGGCCTTCCTTCACCAGCTCCAGCTTTAGCGGACGAATGTCGGTTCCGTTTGAACGAATCCACGCACACATAGCGTCAATCGCGTCCTGCTCCGGAAGCAGAATCACCGGATCCGCCGATTTATAGTACCAATTTATGAGATCCACGAATGATATAAGTCCGTTTGTATGATCGCCGTGGCAGTGGGTGATGAAAATTCCCTTCACGTCCTCAACCGCGACACCGCGCACATGCAGATCCTCGATTGCCTGAGTTCCCATGTCGATGAAATAGTAACGTCCGCTGACCTCGAGCATTGTACAGCTGCAGCGGCGGGTTGGCTCCGGTACTCCGTGGCTTGTGCCAATAAAATCAACTCTCATTATTTTCTCCAATACAGCGTCACTGTTTATTGTACGCAAGAACCGACGAGAAATACCCGTCCTTTGCGTATCCGTTTTTTTCATATACCAATTCAGCCGGAGTGTACCCTTCCCTGACCCAGACAATGCTCTTCGCTCCGTCAATTACCGAGTGGTACGCACGGACAAGCTTCCCTGCGATTCCCGACCCGCGGCATTCCTCACGAACGCACAGATGTCGAAGCTCAAATCCTCCCCTTGCAGGAGAATAATGGAGAAGGCCTTTGTCTTCGCAGAGCAGGAATTCCCCCTGATTTACGCATGTCATCAAGTCGTCATCATCGGGCAGGCATCCGGTCAGAGGTGAGAAGCAGGAATACAACAATTCCCGCACCGCAGGAAAATCAGCTTTTGTTGAAGTTCTCACGTCATCATTTAATCCGATGCCGCTGTCCACGGCTTTTCTTGTCATTCTGCGGCGGCGGAACAATCTTTTTAACCCGCACCTCTCAAGCATACCGTCGGCCGAGATTAAGGCAGAGTCACGCTCGCGCATTGCCGTCTCAGTAACAACCGCATCGGGAAGCAGACTCAGGTCAAGTCCGTTCACTATATCATTGGGGGTGAGGTAGTAATACAGCCGAAAATGGGTCGGCAGTTCTTTCAGAATGAGGACGGACCCGCCAACTTCAATCTGCCAGAGTCTGCCGCGGCCGATGTACTTTTCAGCCTCCGACTTTGTCATAAAGCAGTTTGACGCGCACCCGGGTTTAAAATACATGGGAGCCAAGTGGGAGATGGCCTCATAGGATGTGATTTTTTTTATCATTATTATATTATATATGCTGCTCGTCGAAGTAGCTTTTCTTAAGCGCCACCCGGTCAACCTTGCCGTTTGAGTTCATAGGAAGCGCCGGGAGGATCCGCCACACGTTGGGAAGCATGTACTTCGGAAGCAGTTCCTTCATTCGGGTCGTCAGCTCAGCTTCGTTCAGCGTAGTCTTCAGGCAGCAGACGATTGCGTCGTTTTTTTCATCAAAGAAGCACACCCCGTCGACTACTTCTTTTATTCCGGACAGTGCGGTCTCCACCTCGCCAAGCTCTATGCGGTAGCCCATGTGCTTTATCTGGTTGTCGCGGCGGGACAAAAACAGCAGATTTCCGTCACTGTCGCGCTTGGCAATGTCTCCCGTGCGGTACAGTCGGTCGGGATAGCTGGGGTTCAGGGGGTTCTGGATGAATGCCGAGCCTGTTTTGTCAAAGTCCCCGTAGTAGCCGATTGCAAGACCTATTCCCCGTACGCATATTTCCCCGGGTTCTCCGTCAGGTACGGGATTTAAGTCGTCGTCGAGGAGAATCACTTCCATGTTCCGGCAAGCTTTACCTATGGGTATGGGTTCGCCGTCGGAAAAGTCCTTCTCGATTCTGTAGGATGTGCAGTCAACTGTTACCTCGGTTGGACCGTAAAGGTTTATGAACTGACATTCCGGCGCGGCTTTCTTCCATATGTTGAGGTGCTTTGACTGGAGTGCTTCCCCGCCGAGTATGACCCGCTTCAATCCGGGAAGGGATTTTTTATCAAACACTCCGGATTCGGCTGTCAAACGAAAGGCAGAGGTCGCCCATACGATGGAGTTGACGCCGTGGGAGTTCAGATAGTCCACTAAAAGAGTCGGGAACATGAACAGCTTTTTCGGCAGGATGTAGGTTGTACAGCCGGATTTCAGGGTCTGGTAGATGTCCTTCACGGACAAATCGAAGTAGAACGGCGCCTGATTTCCGAGGGTGTCGGTTGAGGTGATTCCGCTTTCCTCGCTCATCCATTCGGTGAAGTCGATGAGACTGCGGTGGGAGATCAAAATTCCCTTTGGCTTTCCAGTGGAGCCGGAAGTGAAAATCATGTACGCCGGATCAATGTCGAGGACCGTGGCAAGGGTGCGCTCTATCAGTGTAAAGTCAGCGTCGTGAAGGATTGCGTCCTCCATGCTCAGGGTTTCGTATTTTTCCGACAGATGTGCGGCGATTTTCGTCTGCTTCGAAGACTTTGACGAATATAAAATTATCGGCGGATTTATTTGGGCGAGAATGTCCTCCATCCGCTCCAGCGGCATTTTGTCGTCAATCGGGACGTAGCAGAGTCCGGCGGCAAGCGCGGCAAAGCAGCCTACAAGGGACAGCACGGTTCGGTCAATGAGGACAGCCGCCATTTTGCGCACACCCAAGACTTTATCGTATACAGCCCCGCCGATTTTTACAGCCGACCCGTAAATCTCCCCAAAAGTCATGGACACGGCTCCGTCGTCGAATGCGGTTTTATTTTTGTACAGCACGGCTGTGTTCATCAGGTATTCTATAGCGTTCTTTTGCAGACTCATTTTATCTCCGTTGCTTTATGTGATTAATTGTTATTTTCTGTTTTTTGCTTTGTATTAAAACAATATGGTCGTGGGTTATCGAGCATCTCAGACTTCAATAGCGCCGGCTTGCCTGTGGATTCGCCCACTTTTACATTATAGCATATTATTTTATCCGTGTCAATGTTTGGCGGCAGGGATTGAGAAAATTAAATTTGTGTTTCTTTTTGACTATTTTTGTTTTTCTATTGATTTTTACACCGATATATGATATTATTAAGTTTGCTACGCATATTTTAAAAATAGTTCGGAGGAATATCAAATTGCTTTTCGGTAAACATCTTAACAGGTATTACTTGAAGTATTCTTGGGTTCTGCTTCTGGGACTTGCCGCGCTTGTAGCCGTTGATTACTTCCAGCTGCTTGTTCCCGAACTCTACAAATCAGTAGTAAACGGCATGAACGACGGGGCCGCGCTGGCGTCAGACGGAACTTTGCTGCCCTTCAACATGGACTTTCTCCTTGACGATGTCTGCCTTCCCATGATTGTTACCATACTGGTCATGGTTCTCGGTAGGTTTTTGTGGCGAATCTGCTTCTTCGGGACCGCTATACGGGTTGAGACCGATCTGAGAAGCCGCATGTTCGACAAATGCAAGGACCTCTCCGTCTCCTTCTATCAGGTGAACAAGGTAGGGGACTTGATGTCGCGGTACACAAACGACCTGCAAACCGTACAGGACTGCTTCGGCTCGGGGATTCTGCAGTTTTGCGACGCGCTGTTCCTCGGGGTCCTTGCCGTGGTAAAGATGGCGCGGATGAGCATTATTCTCACCATGCTGTCCCTGATTCCAATGGTGCTGCTGCTCTGCGTGGGTACTGTGGTGGGCAAGCACATGAGGCATAAGTGGGAAATCCGTCAGGAGGCGTTCTCCAGCTTATCGGACTTTTCACAGGAGAGCTTTTCCGGAATTGCCGTAATCAAAGCCTTCGTCCGGGAGACGGCGGAGCTTATGGCGTTCCGAAAGCTGAACCGGCAGAACGAAAACGCAAATGTGGACTACACAAAAGCTTCGACTCTGCTGAACATCCTTGTTACGCTATTTGTAGAGTCGGTTATCTGCGTGATTCTCGGCTACGGCGGTTATCTTGTGCATGAGGACGTGTTCAATGCGGGAGAGCTTGTTGAGTTTATCGGATATTTTACAGCTATCGTATGGCCCATCATGGCGGTGTCCTCGCTGATTGAGATGCAGTCTCGAGGCAAGGCGTCCCTTGGACGTATCAGCTCCCTTCTCGACACGGAAATTGAAGTAAGAGACCGCGACGGTGCTGAGGCTCTCAAAAACGTCAGGGGGGACATCGAGTACAGGAACCTCACCTTCCGTTATCCAGGTGCGGACTTTGACGCTCTCGACAACATCAACCTGAAAATCAAGGCAGGCGAGAATGTGGGCATCATCGGCTCTACCGGGTCGGGAAAAACCACACTTGTAGACCTCATCTGCCGTACATACAACGTACCCGACGGGACTTTATTCATCGACGGGCACGACGTGAACTCCGTGAAGATAAAGGATGTGCGTGAGGCGGTGGCTTATGTTCCGCAGGACAACTTCCTCTTCTCCGACACAATCGAGAACAACATCACCTTCTCCGACAGCTCAATAAGTCACAAGGATGTGGAGTCAGCGGCTGTAATTTCCGACGTACACGACAATATTAGCGAATTCTCCGAGGGATACAACACCATTCTCGGCGAGCGTGGAGTTACAGTTTCCGGCGGTCAGAAGCAGAGGATTTCAATCGCCCGTGCCATCATACGCAACGCTCCCATTCTGATTCTCGACGACTCGGTTTCAGCGGTGGACACGGGCACGGAGAAGACAATTCTCGACAACCTTAGAAAAACCCGTGCGGGAAAGACCACCCTTCTCATCGCGCACAGAGTTACAGCCGTCGAGCAAATGGACAAGGTTGTGTTCACAAACGACGACAAAATCGAGGCTGTGGGTACTCATGACGAGCTTTACCGCACAAACGCAAATTATCATACAATGGTAGAGCTGCAAAAGTTAGACGAAGAGAAGGACACTTAAAGGAGGCTTGTTTATGACTGAATTTTATCCCCTTTTGGCAGTCGGCGCGGTTGTGAGCGTGATTTCCATAGTTTTCATAATAGCCTACGTCACCATGAAGGACAAAAAAAACGCCGTCGGCTTTGAGCGGAACATGAAGGACTCGGAGATAATAAAGCGGCTCCTGATTTACGCAAAGCCCCACATCCCGGCGTTCCTGCTTGTGCTGTTTGTGATGCTGTTTTCGATTTCATACGACATCATCTCTCCCCTGCTGGTCGGGCGGATTGAGGAGATAATCAAAGCCGACTTTGAGATGGACGTGCTGTTCACTTATGTGGCTGTGTACGCGGGAATTCTTGTGGTGTCGCTGATCTGCACATACATTCAGGCGATTGTGCTGCAAAAGATCGGACAGAAAATAGTATCCGCCGTGCGGCTTGATTTATTCGAACACATCGAGTCTCTCTCACATTCACAGCAGAGCGCAATTCCCGTGGGCAAGCTGGTAACACGTGTGACGAACGACACCGACGCCATTTCCATGATGTTCACGAACATTATAGTAAACCTTGTGAAGAACATGTTTGTGATAATCGGCGTTCTTGCGGCTATGCTTCTCTTAAACTACGAGCTGACGCTGATGGTGCTGTGCTTCGTGCCGTTTATCGTTTTGTTTACAATAATATTCCGTAAATTTTCGCGCAAGGCTTACCGTGAGGTGAAGGACGCCACCACTGACATCAACACGTTCCTGTCCGAGCACCTCTCCGGAATGAAGATTATTCAGGTGTTCAACCGAGAGGAGTTCAAGAAGTCCCAGTTTGACGAAAAGAACCGGAAGTTAGGTTCGGCAAAGCAGAAGCAGATTTTCGTTTTCGGTATTTTCAGACCCCTTGTGTACATGCTGTATATTTCGTCGGTGTTATGTCTATTGTATCTCTGCGGTCGGGGGTATATAAAGGACACGTCGTTTTTGGGGCAGACCATCACCAGCGGCACTCTTGTCACTTTCTACATGTATATATCAAAGTTCTTCAACCCGATTCAGAGCCTTGCCGAGCAGTTCAACTGGCTGCAGTCCGCTCTTGCTTCGGCTGAGAAGATATTCACGATATTTGACATTGTACCCGAGGTAGTGGACGCGCCTGATGCGGTTGAGGTGGAGCACATTGAAGGAAATATCGAGTTCCGTCACGTATGGTTCTCGTACAACCCGGGCGAGTGGGTGCTGAAGGACGTTTCGTTCAAGGTCAACGCCGGCGATACTGTTGCCTTTGTCGGCTCCACAGGTTCGGGCAAGACTACGATTCTGTCGCTGATCTGCCGGAATTACGACATACAGAAGGGCGAGATTCTGATTGACGGAATGGACATACGGAAGATCAAGATTTCGTCCCTGCGAAAGCATTTCGGGCAGATGTTACAGGATGTGTTCCTCTTCTCCGGCACAATCAGAAGCAATATTCTGCTCCGGCGTGAGGACGTAAGCGACGACGAGATTATGGAAGCCTGCCGTGAGGTCAACGCGGACAAGTTTATCACGAAGCTGTCCCGTGGGCTGGATGATGAAGTCCGTGAGCGGGGCAACAACTTCTCGGCGGGTCAGCGGCAGCTTTTGTCCTTCGCGAGAACCATAGTACAGCGTCCCGAGGTTATGATACTGGACGAGGCCACGGCTAACATTGACACGGAGACGGAACTTTTGATTCAGGATTCGCTCTCAAGGATGATGAACATTGGCACTATGCTTATTGTAGCGCATAGATTATCGACGATACAGCACGCGGACAATATTATCGTGATGTCCCACGGTGAGATTATCGAGCAGGGCAACCATGATGAGCTGCTGGCAAAACGCGGGCGGTATTGGGGACTGTATATGTTACAGTACAGCAAGGAGAACCTTAAGAAGGCGGCTGGCGTTAGGTAAATTTACGAATAACACACAGGCTATTAATTTAATTTTATCATTTGATTTGATATAATAAATCTGACAGCATGATTTTCCTCTGGGTTTTGCACACATGAGATTGAGTTAGATACAATACGGTTGCTGTGGAGGAAAGAATGAGAAGAAAATTTGCGTTATTATTAACCTTAATCATGCTGTCAGGATGTGCGCTCGCCGGCTGTCAGCAGGAGCAGGAAAATAATCAAGTTGAGTCAGACTGGACTGGTTCTGTTGAAGCAGTTTGTGACAATGTGATAAATGTCGGTGATTTTCTCGGCATGACTTACGCTGAGATTGAGTCGGCGGGAAGGATAAAGGAGTTATCGCATTTCAGGAGCGGCGGTTCTCCTGTGTACTCGCTGACTGAATATGATGGGGTGTATTTACTATTTCCTTCCGTGAATGATGTTTCGTCCACGGAAGCCGTACGGGAGGAAATTTGGGGTGAATTCCCGATAAAATTACTGACAGATGATTCTTCCGTTGAAGTTTATCCGGGGCTTTGCGCGGGAATGTCAGCCGAAGAAGTGAAAAAAGCCGCGGTTCAATGGGATGATATATACATTAGCTCGGAGAATTCGCTGTATTATACGTCGTTTGTGCATGATTCGTGGAAAATCACCGCCGCTTGGGCGGTTCCGGAAGAGATGTTTTCCGAGTGGTGCGGCAGTTTATCTGATGAGGACGATTATTATGCGGAATTTTTGGAGTTTATCAAGCCGTTCCGGCACGAACCTGTGGGGGTTGTCGTGGAATTATCACTTGAAAAAATAGAGTAAAACAAAAACAGTCTCGGCGAAAAACTGAAGCTGTTTTATTATGCGGCTGACTGTGGGCTGATATTTTATCTTATTTTACAAAATATATTGAATCCCCCCAGAAAATGGAATAATATACTTATATAAATTTCAGAAGGGCAAATAATAATAAAAAAATTAATAATTAATACTTTTGAGTATCAATTCTATATGCTGAAAACGACTTGACAGTAAGGGAGATCTCTTCCGCAACGGCTTGACATTTGATTTATACAGCGTTTCCGTTAATATGGACTGCGCTTTGCTGTTCACGCCTCAGATGATGAAAAATAAAGAGATGGCGGCTCAGGCTGTCATGGGCAGTTCCGCTGAACGCTATCTCGATTTGACTCTTTCGTTCATTTCATCAATAATTTCAATTGTGTCCATAGGGTACGTGCTATCGGCGGTTTCCGTGTGGGTGTTCGGCGTGATTGTGCTTATGAGTGTTCTGAAAATACTCACAGTTGTCAGCGACAAGCGCAAAAGCTACAACAATTCCGTGGATATGGCGTCGCTTAACACTAAAATATCCTACTATTTAACCATGCTGATGGATGAAAATACGCAGCTGACATGAGAATGTACTCGATTTCCGGGTGGGTTATAAGAAAATACAAGACCATTCTGGCAGAAGTACATGTTATGATGCAAAAGCTTTTGACTAAGCTGTTCGGCAATTCCGTACTGCGGGCTTCCTTCGGGACTGTGGAGAACCTTATTTTTAATTTGTTTTTAGCGTTTCAGGTTATCTTTAAGGGTTGTCGTTCGCGAATTTTTCTATGTTCTTGTCCGCGCTCAAGACGCTTTCCGGCAATATTGCTTCAATCGCCAACGGGGTTGTGGAGATGGCTAAAAATTCGGCGTACATGAATATTTATCGGAAGTTTGTCAACACCAAAAACGTTATTGCCGTGGAGGAGAAAGGTATTCCCGCGGGTAAGATTGCAGAGAAGGAGCCGATTTATTCACTTAAAGGTGTTTTCTTTGCTTACCCCGGCAGCAGCGAGATGATTCTCAGGCACGTCAATATTGATTTTGAAAAAGGCAAGTTTTACGTTATTGTTGGGGCTAATGGTGAAAGCAAGACTACTTTGACGAGGCTGCTGTGTAGGCTGTACGACGCCAGCGATGGGCGGATACTCTACAACGGTACGGACATATGCGACATCGAGTACCGCAGCCACAGGGGCGGAATCGGCATTGTTTTTCAGGATTACAAGTATTATAATTTGTCAATCGCCGAAAATGTTGCCACAAACGCCTAAGACGAGTCCGATAAGGTTCGCGAGAGGTGTACGATTGCCTTTGCCTGGCGGGACTGAAGGAGAAAATCGACAGCCTGCCGAAGGGGATTGACACACAACTCGGGCGGATATTTGACGGCGAGGGCGTTATGCTGTCCGACGGTGAGGTTCAGAAGCTCGCCCTTGCCCGGATGCTGTTCAATGACCCCGACATTGTTATACTTGACGAGCCCTCCAGTGCGCTTGACGCGTTTGCCGAGGATGACTTGATTCAGATGTTCAACATGGGGCTGAGCGGGAAGACCGTGCTGTATATTTCGCACCGGCTTTCGGTTGCTAAGTATGCCGACAAGGTTCTGTTTTTGTCCGGACACACCGTGGCGGGGTTTGACCATCATACGGCGCTGATGAATTCCTGCCCGCTGTATCGGGAGATCTATAATGCTCAAGCCAAGCAATATGACGAAAACACGTGATTATTTATGCTGTTGAATTGATAATAGTTCGCATATTTCATTCAAACAAAAAAACAAGTCCGTTTTCGATGACGATATCCTTCGCGAGGCTTTTGTCGAAGTCGTAGCCTTCATACGGGACAGTTTTGTACGTCCGTCTGCCCCCGATGTTCTGGGCGGTCAGCATTTGGATGGCGCGGTTTTCTTTTTTCAGTTCCTTGATTCGCTGGGACAGCTCGTGGAAGTGAGTCACGTATACTGTGTAACATCCCCGTTTGGCGAGGTATTTTATCAATAATTCCGCGAGGAAAACACCGTCGAACGCGCTGGTTCTGGAGAAGGTTTTGTCGAGATGGATGAGGGTGCTGTCGGTGATGGCTTGCAGACACTCCTTCAGGCGGGTGACTTCGTTGGCGAGGCGTCCGTCGTTGGTTTTCTCCGCGCTCTTGACTCCCATGGCGGCAATGGTTTTGAATGGCTTCATCTCGGCGTATGAAACGGGAACGGGGAGTCCAGGCTGGAACAGGAGCTGTGCTATTCCGAGGGAGTTCAGGTAGACCGATTTTCCGCCGCTGTTGGGTCCCGTCAGGATGAAAATGCGGCTGTTCTCGTCCATCTCAACGTTATTGGCGACGAGATTTTTCTTTCCGACCTTGTAGAGGATGTTGGGGTTGTAGAGTCCGCGGATTTTGTGGCGGTCGGCGATTCGCGGAAATGTAACGGCTCCTCCCTGCTCTTTCATGGACATCATGTATCGGCAGGATTTTGTGACGAACTCCATGTCGCTTGCCACGCCTGCCAGTGAAACCGCCTCCTGCTTGAACAGGTTCAGGATATCACGGCGAATTTTTTTCAGAATTCCGCGATAGACAGTGTTCATTGCGCTGAAAAGTTCGTTATTGACCGCTATTATGCTCCTGCCAAGCAGTTTTTTGGTCTCGTACACGCCGAGGAAAATCATACATTTGTACTCCTCGCCGGGGTTTTCGTCGCGGAACATGGAGTTTATCACGCCTGAGCCAACATAGGGGCTTGTGTTGAAGGATGCCACGCCGATTTCGCTGACCTTCAGCTGTGCGTCAAGATTCACGCCGAGGGTGACGGACTTGATGTTTTTCAGGTTCACGTCGAGGTTGCCGAGCCAGCTTTTGACGTTTTTGTGCGATTCAGCCCCAGCAACTGTAGTGCAGGCATTTATGAAGTCCAAAACAGACTGGGCTTTTATTTTTTTGCTCACGGCGAGGGGAGGAGGGCGGCGACGATGTAGTCGATGATTTCGATGAAGGACTGCATTTTGATGAGCGAGTAGATGATTGCCTCGTTGTCCCGGTCGTCACCAGCTTTCTGGAAAAACCCTGACAGCACCTCCATCTGATTGCTGAGTTTTTCGTATTTTTCAAGCAGCTCAGGGTGCTCGAACACGTCCCGGAACACGCTCTGGTGCACCTTAATTTCGTCGGGGTCGGAGAGTATGTACGCTTCCATGTCGGGGATTGAGAAGGCGAGGTTCTGGATTTCTTGGAAATTTACGGCGGACTCGGTTTTTGAAAGAATCTGAGCCGGAATTGTTGATATGATGTTGCCTTCTGTGTAGTTTTACCTTATCCATAATTTTATCAGCAGTGTACGGAGAAAAATTTCCACGATTTGGAAGAGGATCAGCTCGACGGCAAAGAATGTCAACATTTTCCGGCGGGAGAAGTTTATTGTCAGGCACCAGTTGACGAAGATGTTGATTTTGAATCCCATGACTACAAAAATCGGCACGAGCCACGGGATCTAATAGCGGCAGTTCAGAAAGCACAGAAGAAAATTCGCCAGTGAGTACCGCATTATCATGGTGGAAAAAAACTCTTTCGGTCGGTTCATGTAGAAGATTCGCCCTGATTCCGCGTAGTACATTTCCGCTATGTCATGTTTTCCGTCCTCACAGAGCTGCATTGGTCCGATTTCACTTGGGTGAACTATTATTCTGCCCATTAGTGCGTGTCCTTTCTGCTGATGTAGTTATAATATATAGACAATCGGGGAGGCGAAAAGGTTTACTCGGGCGCAAAAAAAAAACGGAAAATTTTTATATCCGGCTCGGTTTGTTTGAATTATTTTACGTCCGTCGGTTTGCGGAGGATGAAGAGTGCGACTTTGCCGAAGCTTATTATCAGGTTCTCCCCGAGGGTGTGGGTGGGAAGTTGGATTGGGTCGCCTGTCGTGCTGAACAAGCTTGCTGTTTCTGATGGCGGGAGGTACCACTTTTCTGGCTCAATCAACACCTTCTCAAAGACGGCTGATAGCAGTTTTTTCTCAAGGGAGACGGTTTTTCTCTTCTCTTCTTCAACATCCGCGAGTATTTTCATCACCTTTTTACGGGAATTCAGTACGTAGAGCAGCTCGCCAACCTCAAAAAACGCGTCAATTTGATTTATGTCGTACTCAAATTCGGTTTCATCACCGTCCTCCAGTATCAGCAGTCCGCTGGGCTTTAGGATTCGGTACACCTCATTTACCGCAATCTGCTTTAGATTTTCCGTGAATTTCCTGAAATTTTCATGGTTTTCTTCAAGAGTCAGGTCGGGATTGTGGTCAAAATTGCGGTTCATCGAGCAGTGGGTGACAAATCCGCTTCTGGTTACGCAGGGGACGGAATTGTCGTGCAGCGGCATATCGAGGTTGTCAAATGAAGCAAAGCTGACGACGGCGTCGGGTAAATTTTCGTCAAACCGTCTGCGCAGTCGGTGAAGAACGTTTACGTCCACGTCCTGTGCGAGGCAGGGGAGATGCGGGTTCAGCTCGAGCAGGTACGGGAGCAATCCCATGTAGTCGCTTGTGCAGAAGTCCATTACGGGGGTGTTGGTTTTGGCGTTTTCCGAGAAAATTTTATAGACTTTGCTGTTTTCGCGATCCTGCTTCACTTCCCTGAGCCAAAAATCGTCGCGGGACTCGTCTAATGTGCCGGAGAAGGTACGCTCTTTCAGGTGTGTCAGGAAGTTTATTCGGTTGTACTCCTCTTTCTCGGCGAGCTCATTTTCGGTTGACACCCACAGGTGGTACTTTTGCTGCTCGGCTTCAATCCACAGGATGCGGTAGAAGTAGTCGCCGGAGCGGATTTCGTCGGGCTGGCGGGTGAAGAATTTTGTGAAGCTGTTGTTCATGTGCGGCTCCCTATATAATAAATTGGCTGCTTTCCGAGCGGTCGGGGGTTGGCATAGGATTACCTCGTATGTGAAATTTTGTTCACCATTATTATAACATAGCCACAAAATTCTGTCAATTCATCCACATTGTGTTTGCAGAAATTTAACAAAAAAGCCCGCGCGTGGCGAGCTTCGGTTTTTATTATCCACGATCGAGGGACTTTTTTACCTTTATCATTATAATTGTCGTGGGGATGAACGCGATGACGTCTGCGATGGGAGCTGCCCAGAAGATTCCGGTGACTCCCAATTTTACCGGCACGACCAGCGAGGTCACGATTAGCAGAATGTCACGGAGCATCGACAGGGGTGCGGCGAGCTGAACCTTTCCAATGGACTGGAGGAAGATTGCCGATACTTTTTGCAGGCAGGTGAACAGGATGAGTGACAGGTAAATTCTCAGGCATCCCGTGGCGAACTCGAGATACAGCTCACTGTCAGAGCCGAACATTTTGATGAGCAGTGACGGGAACGCTTCTATGATTACTGTAGCTATGATACATACGATTGCCGTGTACTTCATGATGAGCTTCAAGAGTTCCGTCACCCGGGAGTTGAGCTGCGCGCCGTAGTTGTAGCCTGCGATTGGCTGTGCTCCGGCTGCGATTCCGATAGCGATGTTCAGGATAATCTGGAACAGCTTCATGATTACTACAAATGCCGACAGAGGTATAACCTGACCATAGGATGACATTGCGCCGTATTTTACGAGGAGTATGTTGTTGATTACGGTAATGATGACGATTGACAGCTGGGTCAGAAAGCTGGATGTGCCGAGAGCCATTATTCTGCAAAGCAGGCGTCCGTCGGGGATGAAGCTGGTGAGCCGGATTTTGAAATTCTTGGACTTTACGAGATATCCGGCGCAAATCAGGAATGAAACAAACTGTCCGATAATCGTCGCCAGTGCCGCGCCTTTGATTCCCATGAATGAAATGAGAATCGGGTCGCCGATTATATTCAATATCGCTCCGGTGAACATTGCGATCATTGCAACCTTGGGGCTTCCGTCAGCGCGGATTATGGACGCAAGGCAGTTCTGTGCGAGAGCTAATGGAATCATGGTGTAGATTATTCTGCCGTAGTCAGACGAAAGATTCAAGGTTTCCGCGTCCTTTGCGCCGAGTATGTTGAGAAGTCCGTCGCCTCCGCCGTAAGCCACAGCAATAATCAGCACGCCGGAGAGGAATGCCATGAGAGATGCATTTGCCACAGCTTTGTGAATCTTCTCCGTACTCTTCTGGCCCATTGACATGCTGAGATACGCGGCGGCACCGTCTCCGAAAAGCAGTGACGTTCCCCAGCCGATTACGGTTATGGGGAAGATAATGCCCGTCGCGGCGTTTCCCACGTTACCTATCATGTTGCCTACGAAAATCTGGTCGACTATGTTGTAAAAGCACGAAATAATCAGGGACAGGATGCACGGCAGAGAAAATTTTACAAGGAGCCGCGGGAGTTTTTCCGTGCCGAGATAGTTGTTTTGAGCTGAATTTTCCATAAAATACCTCATTTGACTAAGATTTGTTTATGTCAGGCAGCCAAAAAGGGGACAAAAAAACAGCGCGGAATCCTGTCGTGGTTCTACGCTGCTTCGTTGGCTTTGCTGTTCGACTATCAAATTATACCACGGACTGGGCAGAATTTCAAAGGGAGTTTGGCACAAAAAATGAAATCAAATTTTATTTTCCCATGGTCAGAATATCCCGTTGACATAAGAGTGCAAATACGTTATAATTAATGAAAGAATTGGTTGAATCTCTCTTTTTCCGTGCGCCGATTGAGAGGATTTTTCCGGCGTGACACTGTATAATAATGTAGAAAAGCAAAGGAGAAGCCTATGGAATTGGTTGAAAGAATGAACGAGAGCATAAAATACATCGAAGAGCATCTGAATGATGAGATTGATTATCAGACGCTTGGCCGGATTGCGTGCTGTTCGGCGTACCATTATCAGCGGATGTTCACATCTATGGCGGGAATCACACTGTCGGAGTACATAAGAAGGCGGCGCATGTCCCGTGCAGCAGTGGATTTACAGAGCTGCGGCGAAAAAATCGTGGATGTGGCTTTGAAGTACGGCTATTCCCCACCCACGGCGTTCAAACGTGCATTTCAGGCGTTCCACGGCGTCGCTCCCTCATCGGTTAAGAATGCGGGAGTTTCGGTGAAGTCGTTTTCACACATTGTGTTCACCTTTGCAGTGAAAGGAGCAAGTGAAATGAACTACAGAATTGAAAAAAGGAAGAGTTCATAATTGTTGGAATTTCCTCGCTGCTGGAGCAAAACCTCGAGAATAACTTCATGGTCGTTCCACATATGCGGGGAAAGGCTGCGGCTGACGACACGATTCAGGCTTTAGCTGGACTGATGGACTCAGAACCCATGAGACTTCTCGGAGTCAGCGCCTGCAATGAAAAAGAAAACTGGCGGTACTACATCGCGTTCTCAAGAGGCAGGGACAGGGTAAATTTTGAAGAATACACCGTTCCAGCGTCAACATGGGCGATTTTCTCCGGCTCGTGAACGAATCTCGCAATACATGAGCTTGAGCGGTGAGTCGTCATAGAGTGGCTTCCCACATCCGGATATGAGTACGGCAATGCGCCCGACATCGAAGTTTATCTGAATCCCGACCCGTCGAACGCCGTTTTTGAAGTCTGGATTCCGGTTGTGAAGAAAGAAAACTGAGCTTGGCGTCGGATTTGAGTTATGCAGAATATGCGTGAGCAGATCGGCGGAGCGAGAGAAATATCGTTCAGTAAATTGTTCGGTGAATACGGAATCTAATTCCGGGGAAAGACAATCGGCTCGGTGTGCGGCAGTCAGTTTTTGTCAAAATAACGTCCGCGGGATTATGACGTAATTGATTGAGGCTGCATGGGATGTTTCCCTTTTAAAAGCCGAAGAAAAAGTGATTTACAGAGTCGGAGAAATCCAGCTTTGTTTTTTCGGGAAATTTGCGTTTTTCTCTTGACAAAGGGCGGTTTATATGGTATTATATAGTATCGGTTAGTTAATGCTAACTGTGATTATTCAGTCTTGCAAAAGACTTATATTTTAAGGATCAAGTTAGTCTCGGCTAACTATATGAAAAGGAGAAGAAATGAGTGTAGTAATTGTCGGCGGAAACGAATGCATGGTCCGGCAGTACAAGGCCTTATGCAGTGAGTACAATTGTAAAGCCAAAGTTTATCCGAAAATGACGGGCGGTATGCGGGACATCGGCTCTCCGGATCTGTTGGTTCTGTTCACGAACACGGTCTCCCACAAGATGGTACGTTGCGCACTGAACGAAACCAAGGGTCAGCAGGTGAGAATCGCGCGTTCCCACAGCAGTTCCATGGCGGCACTTAAAGCAATACTCGAAGAGCACGCCGGTTGATGCCTGACGTACAATTAGAAGTCAGTAAATTTCATTAAGAATATCATTGATCGGATGACAAATTTTCTATTTCTGTGATAGATTATATCGAGGTGAGAAACTTGACTTACGGCAGCAGCAAGGATTTCTGGAGCAGCTGGGCGGCAAGATATGACAAAGTAATGTCCGGAAGCAGCCGACTTTATCGTGAAATTATGGAAAACATGAAGCCGGCACTCAACCGGAACATGACAGTACTTGAAATCGCCTGCGGTACGGGACTTTTGTCGGTGAAAATAGCGCCGCTTGTAAAGCATCTCGAGGCGGTGGATTTTTCTCCGGAGATGATCAGGCAGGCCAAGAAGAAAGCCGTTTATGGAAACTTATTTTTCTCGGTGCAGGACGCAACTTCCCTTCCCTATACTTCCGGAACGTTTGACGCGGTGGTTATATCCAACGCCCTGCACGTCATGCCTGACCCGGCCTCGGCTCTCGCAAACATCAGGCGTGTGCTAAAGGACGACGGGGTGATGATTGCTCCCACGTTTACAGTGGCCGGCAGCCTGATTGGTAGAATGAAAGTCCGCGTGATGGAGACGTCGGGATTCAGGGTTTATCACAAATGGACCCCTGAGAGCTATCTTGCGTTCCTCGGCGAAAACGGATTTGCCCTTCGGAAAAGCAGCATACTGAAAAGCGGACTCACTCTGACATACGCGGAAGCCGTGAAAATACAGTAAACATATATTTATAATTGGAGGCAGTGTTATGATAAAAATCACACTTGATGTTGAGGGAATGGCATGCGGAATGTGCGAGGCCCACATAAATGACGCAATCCGGCAGAATTTTCGTGTCAAGAAGGTGATCTCATCCCGCTCAAAGAAGACGACGGAAATCATAGCTGATGAAGCTCCTGACGAGGGCAGGCTCAGATCGGTTATAGGCGGGCTTGGGTACACGGTGACAGCGGTTCAGGCAGAGCCTTACGAGAAAAAGAAATTTTCGCTGTTCCGTAAATAAAAGCGCGGCGGAACACGCGGGTTCGGTTATACTATTAAGGAAGGAAATTTCAATGACATACGGGGACAACAGTTTTTTAGTAGTATCTGATGTAAAAAAATCCTTCGGCGACGGGGATACAAGGCAGGAAGTTCTGCGTGGAGTGAGCTTCTCGGTGGCAAAGGGAGAGTTCTGCGTGCTTCTCGGTCCGTCCGGTTCGGGAAAATCAACTCTGCTCAACATAATCGGCGGAATTGACAACGCGGATTCAGGTTACATATCGGTCGGCGGAGACAAGCTCGAGGATTTGGGTGAAAAGCGGCTGACAATATACCGCAGGCGGCACCTTGGCTATGTTTTTCAGCTGTACAACCTGATTGGCAACCTGAACGTCAAGGAAAACATCGAAGTCGGCGCGTATTTATCAGAAAGTCCCCTTGACATTGACGATCTGCTGAACACCCTCGGTCTGTATGAACATCGGTACAAGCTCCCGAATCAGTTGTCCGGCGGTCAGCAGCAGCGGGTCTCAATCGGCAGAGCCATCGTGAAAAATCCGGACATCCTCCTCTGCGACGAACCAACGGGCGCTTTGGACTACACTACATCAAAGGAAATACTCGGACTTATCGGCAGCATTAACGAAAAATACGGCAGCACGGTTATTATGGTCACACACAACGAGGCAATCCGCAGCATGGCTGACCACACAGTCAAGCTCAGGGACGGAAAAGTCCGGCTTAATGAGCTGAATGAGAACAAGATTCCGGCGTCCCAGCTCGAATGGTGAGGTGACTTATGAAGAAAATCAAAAATCCCCTCAGAAGACGCATTCCGAAGGAACTTCTCGGCGACTGGCGGAAATACACGGTTGTCAGTCTGTTTCTGATTCTGGTAATCGGCTTTGTCTCAGGAATGTATGTGGCAAACGAAAGCATGCTCACGTCGGCTGACGAAGGTGTGGAAAAGTACAGACTTGAAGACGGTCATTTTGAGCTGACCGAATTGGCTGACGAAGAGCTGCTGTCAGCGGTCTGTTCAGGTGAAAAAGCTGACGTAAAGAAGTACTACATAAATAAAGCAAAATCCGAACTTGACGACAGGTTTGAAGGCGAGTTCAATGATGAATTTGAGCCGGAGTTTAAAAACGAATTCGACAGCTCATTCAGGGATGAGTTTGATTCCGCTTTCTCTGGTGAGATACTGAACGGACTCCTCTCTCAGGGAATGGACGCCGACGCGGCTGACGCTGTTCTTTCCACAGTGATTGAGCTGGCCAGGGAAAGCGGGGAGTACGACTCGGCTTACAAGACAGCTTACAGTGAAGCCTATGATGAAGCACACGAAAAAGCCTACAGTGAAGCTTACTCCACGGCTTATGACAGTGCATGGAACGGGATTCTCGCTGAAATTGATGAAAAATACGCCGACGCTGAGGAAAAATATTCGCTGAACGACTCCGACTTTCATGCGGTTCCGGTTGAAGTTTACGAAAATTTCTTCAAAAACGCCAGCGAGGACAACGATTGCGACGGCTTGGATGACGGCACGGTTCGGGTGTACATGAAAAACGACAGCATAAACATGGCCTGCCTGATGGATGGACGTCTGCCTGAAAACGATAACGAGATTGCCATTGACCGTATGCATGCGGACAACGTTGGAGTCTTGGTCGGAGACAGAGTGAATGTGGGCGGGGTTGAGTTTGAAGTAGTCGGGCTGATTGCCTATGTGAACTACTCTACACTTCACGAAAAAAGCACAGACTTCATGTTTGACGCGCTGAAATTTGACGTGGCCATGGTGACTGAGGCAGGATTTGACCGGATTGACGCGTCCATTCACTACGCCTATGCCTGGCGGTACGCAGATAAACCTTTCGACGAGGTTCAGGAGAAGGAGATGTCCGATGATTTTCTTCCGGCGCTTCTGACTCAGTCGGTGGTTTACGAAAACGAGCTTGTCGACTTCCTTCCCCGCTACGCAAATACGGCTGTGACCTTCGCCACCGACGACATGGGATCCGATATGGTGATTGGTGGAGTGCTTCTCGACGTCTTCATTGTGATAATTGCCTTCATTTTCGCGGTCACAGTGAGCAACACAATTGTAAAGGAATCTAAAACCATCGGAACTCTCATGGCTTCTGGCTATACAAAAGGCGAACTGATCCGTCACTACCTTGCGATGCCCGTGATTGTAACTCTGATTTCGGCAGCTGTGGGAAATCTGCTGGGGTATACCGTTTTCAAAAACGTGGTGGTGTCGATGTACTACAACAGCTACAGTTTACCGACATATGAAACTTTATGGAATTCCGACGCTTTCGTCAAAACAACTGTAACTCCGGTGATATTGATGCTTGTGGTGAACCTTTTGATCATCACAAGGGAGCTGCACCACACGCCCCTGCAGTTCCTACGGGGAGATTTGAGAAAAAGCCGGCGGAAAAAGGCTGTGCGTCTGCCGAGTTGGAGCTTTTTCAGCAGGTTCCGTCTGCGTGTGATTTTACAGAATATACCGAATTATCTTGTGCTTCTGCTGGGAATTTTCTTTGTTTCGGCTATGCTGGCATTGGCGGTTGGAATGCCGGAAACACTTGATTATTATAAAAAAAGCGCAGGAAACATGATGTTTTCACGGTACCAGTACGTACTCAAATCCTGCGAGGACGACGACGGACGTCAAATCACAACTGAAAATCAAGCCGCAGAGGAATTCTGCATGACGTCTTTGCAGAAAAAAAGCGAGGATTTTGCCGAGGAAATTTCGGTTTACGGCATATCCGACGAAAGCAGGTACGTGAAAATCAGCGGTCTTTCCGGACTTGACGAAAATGAAGTGTACATCTCTGATTCATTTGGCGACAAGTACAATCTTTCCGCCGGAGACACAATTGTGCTTGATGAAAAGTACGAGAACAAGAGGTATTCCTTCAGGATTGCCGGTATTTATAAAAACTCGCTGAGTCTGTCGGTATTCATGCCGATTGATGGATTCCGCACGGTTTTCGATTTGGACAACGGCGAGTTCAGCGGGTTCCTGTCGGACAGCGAAATCAGCGACATAGATGAAGACTTCATTGCCACAGTCATAACTGAACGGGACATAACCAAAATGTGTGATCAGCTCGACCACTCGATGGGTTCGTACATGACTTATTTTCAGGTATTATGCATACTTTTGTCGGCAGTTATGCTGTATCTTTTGACTAAAATTATAATCGAGAAGAACGAAATCTCCATATCAATGGTAAAAATTCTCGGTTACAAAACCGGAGAGATCGGGATGCTGTACCTTGTTCCAACTACAATCGTCCTGATTTTGGCTGACGCTCTCTGCCTGATTCTGTCTTCCATTGCGATGAACGAGGTTTGGAAGATCATGATGCTCGGCTACAGCGGCTGGTTCACGTTCAGAATCGGCGTTGTCGGACATGCGAAAATATTCCTGTTTGTGCTTATAGGATACGCGATTGTGGCCGGCCTGGACTTTCGCCGAATCAAAAATATTTCTATGGCAGCAGCGCTCAAGGGAGACGAATAAAGCTTGGAAATACATGGCGGGTAAAACTGCTGTGTATTTTCATTAAATCATGTGTTAGCATGTGCTAACCTAAAGAAAGGATTATGCTATGATACATGACGCAATGGAATCAATAATTTACGGAATGTGTGCGGTGGCGTTCACCGGTGTGGTCGCTGTGGTTTGGGCTGCGGTCAAGTCCTTCTGTCGCCGGTGCCTGAATGAAATTGAAAAAGAATAGCGGTTGTCAAATGAGCCGATTTATAAAAATTCATTACAACATGCGAATGTTTTGCAAAATAAAAAAATCCATCCGACGCGGCGCACACTTTTCGTCGTCTCTTCTGGAATCTGTTACAGATTATTAATAGTACATCTAGCTTAACTTTATTATGATATTTTTCCGGCAAAAGCCGGCGGCAGAGTTTAGGAGGTTAAGCAAAACCCCGCCATGCTAGAATTCTATAATAATTATAACATATATTTGCTATTTTGTCAATATATTTTTTCAAAAATGAATGATATTTTTGATAGATTCTACAGATTTATCACCATGATTATGCGCTGTTTATGAATACCGTTTATACATAAGCCGCGGATTATCGTTTTGCGCAAAGTCAGTGGGCCGAAACCACGTCAGGTTCTTCTTCGCTCTCAGCGGACTGGGAAGGGTGTGCGGTCATGACCTGCGTATTTCTGACTTTCACGCCGCTGCAAAAATATTCATCCGAGGCGTATGGATCGGTGACAGTGAGAAGCTCTTCAATAAACGTTTCGTTATCATATGTTACGCCATAATCCGACAAAGTTTTCGCGAGCAGTTCCCCGTCGTTTCCCGCAAGTGAGGCAAGAGAAACCTGTCATATGTTCGCGTAATTACCGCCGGAGGTTTGTGCAAGAGCATTTTTTACGTCAAGAAGCGTATTTTTAATTTTCACGCAGGACTGAGAAGCGTTTTTGTCGCTGAAATACTCTTCGACTACGTCATTATCGCCGGAATACAGCAGGTTCATGTCGTAATTCATTACATAAAAGTGAACGGACTCATAGTAGCATTAGGCGAAAGCTTCTCTCGATATATTAAATTATTTTATGAATTCATATACATTTTCGTCATCATAATCCTCAAGCCTGCTCACCCATTCGTCGAACTTCTCACCGCCTGCATAATCGACAAGTTCGCTGATGAAGGAGTGGTAGTCCGTGATGTGCCTGCAATCTGCCGTAGCGCATATGTTGTTGTTTTCAGCCGAAGTATCAGCTGATGTTTCGCCAAAGTCAGATGTCGGCGGTGTTTTCCCGGATATTTCCCCGTCACATGATGAGAGCACGATTAAACCAAGCAGAAGGGCGGTCAGCCTTTTCATTATATTCATAATCATTTTCTATGGTTTGTTATATATTTTTTGTAATTATCCCCTTTCAGGCAGATATATCGACACCTTTGACTGGATTATCTCAGCGGTTTTTCTGCGATTCTGCTTCCGGTTTTCGCGCCGTTTCTGTAGGCGTCGAGTTATTCCTCGATTATATCATGAATCTCGGCAGGGCTTTTTCGGTTATTGGCGAACCAGCAGAGTCAGTGAAGTCGAGGAAATCTGTGTAATCCTCTTCGTTGAACTCAACAAGTGTGCCGACGAGACCGTTGTGCAGTCCGTTTTCGTCGAGGAATCCTTCTCTTTGGCTCATTTGTACGATTGATCCCCTATGTTTACCATTATCGTCCGCGAAAAATCTGAACACATTCTTCATGTTATTGGCATAAGCTTCATACTGGCTTCTCAGCATCCGTATGCCGCCTGAGCCGCCGATTTCGATGTATGGCGCACGATCCAATATAACACTGCGGATGAAATCCCACGCTTCCTTTGGATGAGAGGCGTTTTTCGTTATAAGGTAGACATATCCGCCTGTGATTGTGCTTCCGCTTCCTTTTTCCACTGGATAACCAATCCGAACGTAATCGCGGGTTTTCAGGTACGCTTCATCCCATTGATATTTATCCACATAATTGTATTATTCTCTTTCATAACAAACAGGTTTTCCCGGCTCGGTTGTCAGGCTGTTCGTCTCTTGATAATACTCCCACGACACGTTGTACTGGTAGAACTCAACGTATTTTTCTACAAGCTCTGCTTAGGTTTCGTTGTCAAAATCGCAGGTTTTATTGGGGGTAACCAGTAAACTGACCGAAGGCGTTGTTGAAGTCGAGGGTTGTAAATGTGTCCTCGGTGAGCTTTTTATCCGGCGGAAGGCTGTCGATAAAGTCAAAAATTTCGTCGTAATTCCACGAATTTCTCTCTCCCACCTCGGATTTCGGTGCGATTATGGTTTTTATGCTGAAGCTCGGCATGGCAAGAAGCAGTTTTCCGTCGATTTCAAAGGTATTCCTGACCGCTCCCATTATGTCGTCCTTTTTTATGTCCGGATCGGAGTCGATGAACTCATACAAATCGGCGTAAAGTCCGTTTTCGATGATTCCCGAGATTATGCTGTTGTATCCCTGCCAGTCCCTGTATTTGAGACAGATTATGTCGGGAGTATTGACTCCGGTGAACATATCTGTGACGAGCTTGTCGGCGGCTCACGTGAATTCGTTATCGGCCTTGTTGTAGTCGGAGTAGTTTTCGCCGGACACATTGATCAATGGATGGGTTTTGTTGTAGTCTGTTATGTACTGTTTGAGGGGATCATGACTTCCGCCGTCGTTCACATATGCCAGCGCTACATTGACTCTGTCTCTTACGTCTACATCGTCGGATTTATTGTAGATACTGTAATGAGGTGTGAATTTTTGATCGGATTGATCGTTTTATTGAATATAAATCTGCTTCGGCGAGACTATCCCCACTTTCGACAGGGTGATGTAGTTGAAAACGGAATTTTCCCAGTTCATCAGCATTTCCGGCTTGTCCGTGCCGAAGTTGTAGCCGTATAAACCGTCATCATTGGTGAAGTAACAGTCGTAACCGTCGCCGAAGAAGAAAGAGTCCATGCTGTAGTTTTCCAGAAGAGATATTTTCCCGCTCAATGACTGAGCTGCTTTGTCAATGGGGTAAGCTGAGCCGTAACATGATACGTAGACCTCTCCGTCAGGTGTTGTGTACACAGCTCACTTATAAAATCCTTTGATTTGCATTCGAACAGCTTTGTCAGGTCGGGGTTCAGGACGCATATGCCATAATCATTGCTGACGTAAACGCAGCCGTCCTTGTCATGTGCGATTCCAGTCAGGCCGTAAAAGTCATCGGATGAATCAGGCAGCATTTTATCGAAATTTGAAACGGTTGTAATCCGGTCGTCGGTGAGGCTGCACTTCAATAAATCACATCCATACCTGTCCATGGATTCGTTGTAAAAACTGTTGCCGAGAAACAAAGCTTAATCGGTAATCAGAATCTGGTTCGGGAAAAGAAATCCGCCGTTCAGTTGAAAGTCAAGCAATCTGTCCTCATGCTCGCCGGTGACAATGTCTATTTTACTGAGGTAGTATTCCTCGTCGTATCTTCCGTCCACCCACACGTCTTTCCGGCTGACAAAGTTGATCCTGCCGTCCTTTATGCTTATCTGCGAGTGGTTCTGCGGATAAATTCACCCGGAATTGTCAGCTCATGCTCGGTGTAAACGTTTTTGAGTATATATGCGTCGCCAGTTTTGCTTCGTTTATTATTTCGCTGTCGTTGTCCGCTTCCCTGCACGATGGAACCAATGTCATCAGCAAAGCGATAAGCACAGTGAGAATGCGCTTTTTCATATGTTCTCCTTGAATTGAGTTTGATAGTCTGTCCGAGATAAGCAGGATAATTGAAGCTGTCTGTGTAAAGCCAACTGACCTCCCTGAAACAGCATAATTATACCACAATGCGAGAGTGAGTGCAATAGTTGCCTGAATAATTATAAACCAAGCGAGAATCAACAGTGAAATTTTAATATAATTAATAACTCCTGCATATAAAAAGCACCCGTTTCAACAGGCTATAATAAGTATTGCTAATAAGCCTGACTGCTGGGTGCTGTTTTTTTGTTTTCTATAGTTTAACTCAACCGGAATTCATCAGACGAACCGCGAAATTTCTTCCGCCGACTTGCGCGCTCTTGGCTCCGGGTCTTCGTCAGGGTAGCCCACGGCTAAAAGTGAAACCACGCTGTAACTCTCACTCAGTCCGAGGAGCTTTTTCACCTTTTCTTCATTGTAGCTAGCGAGCCAGCATGAGCCAAGTCCAAGTTCGCAGGCCTCGAGCATTGCAAAAGTCATGGCGATGGACAAGTCGGTAGTGTCGCTTCGGTGGCCGTTGGTCATAATTCCGCAGTCCGTACCACAAGCCGCTATGACCGCACCTGCTTCACCGTGCCATTTTGTTCCGGTAGTCTCGGCGAGCTTTGCTTTCATCTCCGGACTTTGTATAATGTAGAACATCCATTTCTGCCGGTTTACAGCGGACGGCGCGAGTCTTGCGGCTTCTATGATTTTATCAAGCTTTTCCTTTTCAACCGCGGCGTTTTTGTACTTTCTAATGCTTTTTCTCTTTTTTGCGAGTTCAAGAAATTCCATATCATCAGTTTCCTTCCTTATTGTATATTTATTCGTCGGCGACAACGCAGGCGTAGGCTTGATTTTTTACCGCTCCGTGCCAGTTCCAGAAAGGTACGCCGCCGACCTGCTGAGCGTAGAAAATGCCGATTCCGGTTTTGGGGTCCGCCACAAGATAGCATCCCAACGCGCCGTCCCAGCCAAATTCGCCGTTTTCGCTGAGTGAATTATTCCGCTCCCGATTCATAAGAGTCCGCACGCCGAGACCGTAGCCATAGCCGTCCTTGCTCCAGCCGCCGAATGCCGCAAAATCCCGAAGCGCTGTTTCATCGAGCTGATTCTGCCGCATCAGGTCTATTGTTTCAGGTGAAAGGATTCTCTCGCCGTTTGGAGCGACACCGCCATTTGCAAGAGTTGCCGCAAGTTTTCCGTAGTCATCCACGCAGGATATAAGTCCGCCGCCCCCGCTTTCCATGTTCACGCCGAAGTCCATGTCAAGTCCTTCCTTGTATATAACCTGACGTGCGGTGCCTGTTTTCGGGTCAAATCCGTGGTACTCGGGAGCCATGCGCGGGCGTTGTGCGTCGTTGATTTTAAATTCCGTGTCCTTCATGCCGATTGGGTCGAAAATGTTCTCTTTCAGATAAAGCGAGAATTTTTTACCAGACGCGGCTTCTATGAGTCCGCCAAGTACGTCATGGCAGAAACTGTATCGGAAGTGGGTTCCCGGCTCAAACTGAAGCGGCTGGCCTGCGAGACATTTTACAACCTGACGAAGAGTCGGCGCGCCGTTTGTCTCTTCAAAGAGTTTCTTCGACGCCGCGGGGTCGCTGTCGTATGAAAATCCTGCTGACATGGAGAAAAGATGGCGCACGAGCATGGTTTTTTTCGCGGGAACAACGTTTCCATCCCCGTCCCTGACCGTCACGTCCTTCATCTCGGGGAGGTAATCGTAAGCCGGCGCGTCCAAATCGAGAAGTTTCTTTTCTACAAGGGTCATTCCGGCAGCCGCGGTGGTGATTTTCGAGCAGGAATAGAGGTTTACCAAGGTATCGGTGGCGAACGGTTTCTTGTTCTCCACATTGGCGTATCCTGTACAATACTGATGAAGGAGCTTTCCGTGGCGGTATACGGATATTCCGACTCCGGGAATACCTTTATCATTGTAGAACGAGTCGAGATATCTGTCGAGATAATCAAATTTCATTTTGTAATCCTTTCTTTGTATGATGGAGGTTATCACCGCCGAATACACTATTGTTTAATTAAATCATACATGGAATTCATGAACTTTTCAACTATTTTTTGACTTTATATGTGAACTTTTTAATAATTCGCACAATTTCAAAAAGCAGAACCGGCGTGAATCAGCTCTGCCTTCCTGTTCAGTTAATATTCACGCCTGTGACTAATGTCCAGAATAATGTAAATTTAGTCCAGCATCACCAACTGCACTCCGCGAGTTCGAATCGTCCGATTTTTCTACTAAATTTACAATTGAATTTCGCGAAAATTATAACAAATCAGCCGAGTAATTTTTTTCAAAAAAGCTCTTGACAAAATTTCATATTTATGGTATACTGATTAAACAAAAGAGAAAACGACTGTGACGAAGACTACACATTCAGTTTTATCATTGCAGAGAGTCCGCAGCGGTGTGAAGCGGGTATGATGTGGATGTGCAATCACTTCCGAGTCGGGAAAAGAAAAGCGGCGGCGGTGTTTTGATTCAGTGGGCCTAACGTTTGTTCGGGCTGTTTGGATTTCAAAAATACTGGCTGGTGCTGAGTAAACCTTCCCCGTGAGTGCGGCGTTACTGCACAGGGCTTGCTTGAGTCCGATGAGTGGCATATTTATATGCAATTTGAGTGGTACCGCGGATTTTTAAATTCGTCTCAAAAGCTGAGGCGGATTTTTCTTTTTGCCGCCTGAATATTCCAATTATAACATATCAATAATCAAAGTATGGAGGTATAAATGGAAAACGTTATCAAAGAGGTTGCCAACAGAATAAAGGAAACCCGACTGATCTGCGAGATATCCGAGGAAGAGATGGCTGCCTGTACAGGAGTGACCCTCGAGGCTTACCGTGAGCTTGAAGCGGGAGAGTCCGACTTCACGTTTACATTCATCTACAAGTGCGCCGCAAGGTTTGGCATCAACAGCACTGATCTGCTCAAGGGGTCAAGTCCTACGCTTGGCGAGTACAACATCACCCGAGCCGGAGGTGGACTGCCGATTGCACGCCGAAAGGGCTTCAAGTACAACAACCTTGCCCCGCTGTTTAAAAACAAAATCGCCGAGCCGTTCTTTGTTCGGGCGAAATACTCAGCCGAGGAAGAAAACGCGCCCATCAAAATGAGTCATCACGAGGGTCAGGAGTACGACTACATCATCTCCGGCTCCCTCAAGGTTGAAATCGACGGGCATACGGAAATCCTGAACGCCGGCGACAGCATCTACTACGACTCATCAAAGCCCCACGGCATGATCGCCTACGGGGAAGACTGCGACTTTTTGGCCGTCGTCATCTCAGCAGGAGGCGCGGCTTACGATTACCCTGACGCAACAGAGGAAGAAAAATTGAACACTGCGACTATCGAAAATACTCTCTCACCCCTTCCCGAGGACCCCGTAGCTCTCAGATTCATCGAATGCACCGAGGAAAACGGAAAACTTAAGAAAATCACCTTCCACAACGAGGACAAGTACAACTTTGCCTACGACACGGTTGACGCTATTGCCGCGAAAACTCCCAACAAAATCGCTCTCGTCCATCTCGACAGACTGAAAAACGAGAAAAGATTCACATACAAGGACATTTCCCTGCTGTCAAACAGAGCGGCGAATTACTTTGTCTCCCTGGGAATCAAGCAAGGCGACACCGTAATGCTGGTTCTGAAGCGGCACTGGCAGTTCTGGATTGCTTCGGTTGCGCTCCACAAAGTCGGCGCGGTTGCGATTCCTGCCACCCACATGCTGGTTGAGCACGACTTCGACTACCGCTACAAGGCGGCTGCGGTTGCGGCTATTGTCTGCACGGCCGATGGGGAAACCGCAATGCACGCGGAAAATGCCGCCAAAAATGTAGAGCAGGATATTATCAAAATAATAGCAAACGGACATCGGGACGGCTGGCACTCATTTGACGACGAGTTCATGTCCTTCCCCGACACCTTTGAGCGGGTTATGTCCGCCTGCGGAAACGAAACCATGTACATGCTCTTCACCAGCGGAACCACGGGATACCCGAAAATCGCGGCTCAGAGCTACAAGTACGCCCTCGGTCACTACATCACCGCACGCTACTGGCACAACGTTGACCCGAACGGAATCCACTTCACTATTTCCGACACGGGCTGGGGCAAGGCTCTCTGGGGCAAGCTGTACGGTCAGTGGCTCTGCGAAAGCTGTGTGTTCGCCTACGACTTCGACAAGTTTGACGCGGCTGACCTGCTGCCTCTGTTCGCGAAGTACCACATCACCACCTTCTGCGCACCGCCGACCATGTTCCGCTTCTTCATCAAGGCGGGAATCGAGAATTACGATTTATCCTCCCTCAAGCACGTGACCATTGCCGGAGAAGCGCTGAATCCCGAGGTGTTCTACAAGTTTAAGGAATACACCGGACTATCCCTGATGGAGGGATTCGGTCAGACCGAGACTACACTTGTAATCGGCAACTTTGTCGGAGATACGCCCAAGCCCGGTTCAATGGGCAAGCCTTCCCCGCTGTACGACGTTGACGTGGTGACTCCCGAGGGCAAGTCCTGCGAGGTGGGTGAAACAGGTGAAATTGTAATCAGAACCGACGAGGCTGTTCCCTGCGGACTGTTCAAGGGCTACTACAGAAACGAAGAGGCAACCCGCGAGGCTTGGCACGATGGTTATTATCACACCGGCGACACTGCATGGCGGGACGAGGACGGTTACTTCTGGTACGTGGGAAGAATCGACGACGTAATCAAGTCCTCCGGCTACCGCATCGGTCCCTTCGAGATTGAGTCGGTTATCATGGAGCTTCCCTACGTCCTCGAGTGCGCAATCACAGCCGCTCCCGACGAAATCCGCGGTCAGGTTGTCAAGGCGTCAATTGTGCTTGTGAAGGGCAAGGAAGGCACGCCGGAGCTGGTGAAGGAAATCCAGAATTACGTCAAGACTCACACAGCACCATACAAATATCCGAGAATCGTCGAGTTCCTCCCCGAGCTGCCCAAGACCATAAGCGGCAAAATCCGCCGTGCTGAGCTGAGGGGCGACGCCAAGAAATAATTTTTCAGAAAAATTTGTAAATATTGTTGAAATGCTCCTGACTTTATTATATAATATAGGTATATTATTGCGGGAGCTATTTCTCGGTCGTCATCGGAGCTTTAACAGTTTCAGCTGAAGAAGTGCCGTGATTGCCCGCGGGGGCTTCCCCGCTTCCCGGTCGTCGTGAAAAAAACATCGAGATTACTGCGGGAGCTATACCTCGGTCGTCGTGGGATCTGTTTAAGTTTCAGCTGAAGAAGTGCCGTGATTGCCCGCTAGGGCTTCCCCGCCAGAAAGGACCTTTTTAAAATGAGAATAGTGTTTTTAGATTTGGACACACTCAGACCCGATCATCTGGGATGCTACGGATATTTCCGCAACACCTCGTCCAATATTGACTCAATCGCAAAGGATGGAGTCCGGTTCGATAATTACTACTGCTCCGACGCACCATGCCTTCCCTCTAGAAGCGCACTGTCAAGCGGTATGTTCGGAATCCACAACGGCGCAGTAGGTCACGGAGGTACTGCGGGGGACCAGTTCCTTGAAGGAAGCCCGAGAGACTTCAGACAGCGGTTTGCCTTCACGAATCTGTTCAACCAGTTCAGAAGAGCCGGAATGTACACATGCAGTATTTCTACATTTGCCGAGCGCCACACCTCCTATTGGTTCTACGGCGGCTTCAACGAGATTCACAACATCGGCGGAGGTGGAGGCGAGAGAGCGGATCAGGTTTCCCCGCTGGCAATCGACTGGATAAAGAAGAACGCCAAGCGGGACAACTGGTTCTTGCACATCAACATGTGGGATGCCCACACCACCTACAGGACTCCGACGGAATTCGGCAATCCCTTTGAAGGGGACGACTTCTTGAAGCATACGTGGATGACTCAGGAGATAATCGACGCTCAGCGGAAGGAAGCTTCACCACACGGCGTTCGTGAGCTTGGCATGTACGACAACACGCCCTACCCCCAGTTTCCGCGTCAGCCCATGGAAGTCAAGAACATGGAGGACTACCGCACGCTCATTGACGGCTACGACTGCGGAATCGCTTTCATGGACATGCACATAGGCAGAATCTTTGACGCACTCCGCGAAGAAGGTGTGTTCGACGACGTTTCCTTCATTATTACCGCGGATCACGGGGAGAACATCGGCGAGCTTAACAGCTATTCTGAACACTCTACCGCCGACAACATAACCTGCCGCATCCCCATGATTATCAAGTGGCAGGGGGGAATGAAGGGCATCACCGACGACACCTTCCGCTACAACATCGACCTCGCTCCCACGGTTGCTGACCTTTTCGGACTTACCAGGGCAAAGGAATGGGACGGCGAAAGCTACGCGGAAATGATAAAGAATGGCGTACCTTCACCGAGAGAGTACATTGTGCTGTCCCAGATGGCGCATGTATGCCAGAGAAGCGTGCGGTTCGGCGACTGGATTTACATGAAAACCTACCACGACGGCTACCACAACTTCCCGAAGGAAATGCTCTACAACGTCAGGGAAGACTACTACGAGAAAAACAACGTGGCAGCTGAGCATCCGGAAATCTGCGACAGGGCGGCTCATATGCTGCTTGACTGGTTCGACGACTGTATGATGTCATCCCGCCAGCCCGTTGACCCAATGCAGACCGTTCTTCGCGAGGGCGGACCATACCACACACGGGGACATCTCGCCGAGTACTGTGAATTTCTGCGTAAAACCGACCGTGCCGACGAAGCTGAAAGCCTGATCCGACGCCATCCGGACGAGCTGTAATTCTGCCGATTATTACGGCGTACATTTTAGAAAATCAATAAAATTTAACGGAGGACTGACATTAATGCAATGGCTCACTGATTTTGTAAATACATATGTAGTGAAATTCGCCCTGAACATTCTCTTCGCGGTGATTATTCTCATCGTGGGATTTGCTCTGACGAAAGCCGCCCTCAAGGGATTGAACAAGCTGAAAATCTTCGCAAACATAGACGTCAACGCAAAAACATTCATCAACAACTTCCTCGGCGGCGCACTGAAGCTGCTGGTTGTAATCACAGCTGTAATCGTAATCGGAGTTCCTGAGTCGTCAGTTATCGCGGTTCTCGGCTCCTGCGGTCTTGCTATCGGCCTCGCATTACAGGGGGGACTTGGCAATATCGCGTCCGGCGTGGTTATAATGTTCTGCAAGCCCTTCCATGTGGGAGACTTCATCATCTCCGGCTCCATCAGCGGCGTTGTACAGGACATCGGCGTATACTACACGAAAATCACAACACCTGACAACCAGGACATCGCGGTTCCCAACTCCACACTCGCCAACAGTACAATCAACAACCTCTCCACGGAAAAACAGCGCAGAATCGACTTCGACTTCAACGTTGCGTACTCTACAGATATAGACCTCACAAGGAAGGTACTTCTCGCCAGCGCACAGATGAACGATATGGTTCTGAAGGATCCTGCCCCCGAGGTATTCGTCAGCGGTCACGGACAGAGCGCAATTCAGGTCAAGCTTCGCGTATGGTGTTCATCCGAGAACTACTGGACGGTTTACTTCGACATGTGGGAGGACGTAAAGAAGGCGTTTGACAAGTTCGGAATCGAGATTCCCTACAACCACATGAACGTCACGGTGGAAAACAAATAAGAATAAAAGAGCGGCCGTGCCTTGGATGAATTTTATCTTTGGTTTGCAGCCGCTTTTTATATGTTCAGGAGAATGTGAATATTTCTCTTATAAATCGATAACCCGTGTTCATATTTCGATTTTAATCTACACAAAATTTTCTGAAAAATCACGCAGAATTTATATAATCTTAATAATAAAAACACAAACGCGTGTTATAATATAATCAGTAAAAAACCAAATGAGGTGATACGGTGAACGTACTTATGCTTTTGAAGCCGAAGAGCGAGATCAACTATCTGATCGATACATATTCCATGCGTCAGGGACTTGAGCAGATGAGAGCCCACGGGTATTCAGCCACTCCGGTTATCACGCGGGAAGGAAAATATGTCGGAAGCGTGAGAGAAGGAGACTTTCTTTGGAAAATATTGGAAAACGCAAAGGTTATCGACAATATAAAGAAGTGTGAACAGTACAGCATACGTGAGCTTATCGAACCGGGTTACAATCCGGCGGTGAACATCGGGGTGACAATGGATGAGCTGATCGAGAGAGCCGCCAACCAGAATTTCATTCCCGTAGTGGACGATCGCGGTTACTTTATCGGAATTGTAACAAGAAAGAATATTATCAAAACATTCTGCGATTACGACAATTATTTATATCTTAAAAAATTGACCGCAAACGCGAAAAGTCAAGTATCCGAGTAAAATCGGGTACTTTTTCATTCTTTTGGACAAAACCACCGGCACGGTATGGTAAGAAATGTGTCTGTACTTTCACTAAATCCCAGCTTTTTATAAAATTCCGCGGCTGAATCAGTCTGAACAAGAATTTCCGAGCCTCCGCAGGCGTTTCTGCACAGCCGAAAAAGCTCCGAGCCGATTTCCTTTTGCTGAAATTCAGGCAGGACCGCAAAATCGTAGATTACCGAGCGGAAGTGCAGGTCGCTCAAAACGTGCACGCATCCCACAAGCCGGTCGTCAGCTCACGCGGAAAAGACAAAGGTGGAGTTAATGAAGCCCACGTTGAAGTTATCGAGCATTGCAGGAGTTGTGGATTTTTCGTCAGCCCAGCCCACTGCGAGAAACAGCCGGTACAGCTCATTGCAGGGGAGATTTTTTTCGGTTCTGTATTCGATTTTCATTATAGTCCCATGAGTTTTTTGTAATTCTCGTAAATTTCATCATAGGTTCCCTGACCTGAGTGAAGCTCATACAGGAATCTGCCGCTGTAGTTTACTTCTTCAAGGGTAGAAATCAGCTCTTCCCAGTTGCTGAGTCCCTTGCCCGGGAGAAGGTGGCGTTCGTCGATAAAGTCGTAGTCGGAGACATGGATTGTGATGATTTTTTCTCCAACTGCGCGGATGAAGCCGGCGTTTTTCTCGATAAGGCTGTGATTCATGTCAAAGCATACCTTCATCGTGGGGATTTTCGACAGCATCCGGAGCATTTCCTCATGGGTCCGTCCGAGGCATGTGCGCGGCAGGTTCTCGAGAGCAAGGGACACTCCAGCTTTTTCGGCAAACTCAGCGATGGGGGACAGGGTTCTGACGGCGTTTTTGAGGCGCACTTCCCTCTCATCATCACGGTACGGCTCGCCACTTGGGTGGATTACCGCAATTTTTATGTCGGCTTCTGCGGCGGCGGAAATAAGCTCGGTCTGCTTCTTTATGATGTTACGACGGATTTCTTCGTCCCCTGTAGCCGGGTCAAGATTGGAAAACGGTCCGAACGGCAGGTGAATCGACGATATTATGACTCCGTTTTCCCGGGCGAGAGCTGAAATTTCCGCCGATTTATGCAGGTAGTCGAGTTCGTTATAGTAAGGCTCGATCGCGCCCGAGGACAGCTCAACCTGATGTATGCCTGCGTTGGACAGTGCGGTGAAGTTCTTTTCGTTCATACAGCCCGGTCCGACCGACAGAGCCGCCGGCCAGTTTTTTCTGTTAGTCATGATGTTTACCTCTTCTATGATTTTGTAAAATTACATCATTATCATAGCACAAACGGAGGAATTTTGCAATAGAACCTACAAAAAAGGTGCGGATTTCTCCACACCCTTATTAGTATTTGTTAAGTTTCAAGAAGTTTAGCTTTTTTTACTGTTATTCCTTGGTGAAGTAATCAGCCGCCGCGTAGTCGAAGTTGGGCAGATCAAGCTCGCCGCTGTCGAGGATGGAGCCGCAGATGATTCCAAGGGACTGGTGATAAAGTGAAGGCAGAATTCCATCGACCAAGCTCTGGATGTATTTCGGCGCGCGGTTTACGATGACGGTGCGCATGGTGTTGTAGACTGTTTCCCAAAGCCTTGCCATTTTGTCAAGCTCGGGCGCGAGAATCCTGTCAACTGCCTCAAGCTCGCTTTCAGTGAAGCAGATGTAACGGGAAGTCTCGGAGGATTTTTCTATTTCGTCAACCATTTCGTAGAAGTTTCCGCCGTTGTTCTTGTCGGGAAGCGCTTCCAGCTCAACAAACGAATGCTTATAGGGAATCTCGTCGTATTTTTCCCAGCTTGCACTGTTTCCGGACTGGTATCTCGGGCTGATTTCCGGGTCGGTATTGCTGTATACATCCCCGTAGTACACGCCCGTTGCTCCTTCATATAGCTTCTTTCTGACTTTGTCCTCAGCTGATTTGTCAGCGGCGTGATTTGCTTTATATTTGTCGTTTCCGCGGTTGATGAGCAGGTAGGCAAGGGACCACATGATTCTGTTGTCGCTGTTCTGGCTGCCGATAAAGCCGATATCGCGGATTTCGCCAAGCTTCCCCTTCACTGACGGGATTACTCTTTTGAATATTTCAGCGGATTTGGGTGCGATTTTGTCGATGAACTCCTGACGTGTTCCACCGTCGAGTATCAGGAGATTTGTCTGGTACTTGTCGCCTCCGACGTTTTTGATGAGGTCGAACTTTTCGAGAGAGGCAACCTCGTCCTCCATGTAGACCGTGGAAACGCCAAGCTCGATTGACAGCTCACGGATTGTACATGGTGTGTAGTATGCACTTGCGAGAATGTTTCCGCTGAGCTTACTGTTCAGCTTGTCAAGCAGCTTGTAGAATGATTCGTTCGATGTTCCGGTGAATATAAGTCTCAGTTTGAAATCAACCGGAGTGTAGCTTTTTTCGCCAAAGTTTCTTTCCATGGTGATACCTTCCTTTAAAATTTTTCTTGTTTTGAAAAGATAATACTTGACCATGTTGACGGACAGATCCCAGCGCTTTGCAATCTCGGAACAGGAGAAGTCGTTGATGTAGTAGTCGACTGTACACACCCGATGTTCCCGTGACAGGAGGGATAATTCCCGTCGGAGTGCGTTTATCTCTTCACGACGCTCGATATCCTCCGTGAAATCATCCTCGTCTGAGAGAAGCGTCAGGTCTTCGTCGGATGTATGGCGCATGATTTTCGACTTTTTTCTGTAGTAGTTTTTTAGGGTATTGTCGGCGATGCTCCATAGGTAGGCGAAGAAAGCTTCCTCATTCCGGATTGAATCGCAGCTCTCGAGAACTGCCACAATTATGTTTCCGCCGAGGTCCTCCGCGTCTTCCCTGCACGTCACCCTTGCCGCCGCGTATGCGTAAATGCTTTTCAGACTCTCTTCCACGAGAGACGCCGCTTTTTTTCTGTCCATTTTCACGTCCTCCTTTATCCTTTCACTTATATAGTAACATTCGGTCGGAGGCGGTTAAGGTATTTTTCGAAAAATTTTAAAGTTTTTTATTTTTACACGTAGTATTTTGCCTGAGCGTCCCATAGCTCCCTGTATTTGCCGGACTCATTTGAGTAAAGACTGTCGTGGCTTCCGGTTTCTATAATTTTACCCTCGTCGAACACCGCAATTTTGTCGCAGAAACGGCAGGACGCAAGTCTATGGCTGATGTAAACTGCGGTTTTTCCTCCGGTTATAGAGTTGAACTTGGAGTAAATCTCAAACTCCGACACGGGGTCGAGGGCGGACGTGGGTTCGTCAAGTACAACGAAGGGGGAGTCCTTGTAGAGCGCCCGGGCTAAGGCGATTTTCTGACCTTCCCCGCCGGAGATTTCGATTCCCTTGTCGGACATGTTTTTCCAAAGGTAGGTGTCAAGTCCGTCATGCTCATCCAGTTCCGCAAGGCGTTTGTCCAGTCCTGCTTTGATGAGGCATTCGCGGACACGCTCGCTGTCGTATTCGTTTGAGCAGGCGACGTTCTGCCCGAGGGTGAATGCGAACAGGCGGAAGTCTTGGAAGACCACGGAGAAGAGGGACATGTACTCGTCATAGTCGTATTTCTGTATGTTCACGCCGTTGAGGAGAATTTCGCCCTCGGTTGGGTCGTACAGGCGGCAGAGGAGCTTGATGAATGTAGTTTTTCCGCTTCCGTTCATGCCCACCACTGCCAGCTTTTCGCCGATTCTGAATTTCAGGTTCACATGGCGGAGAGCGTAGTCGGCGGAGTTGGAATATTTGAAGGAGACGTCGCGGAACTCGATGAAATATTCTCCGTCATCGCGCTTTTCCACAGTGAGGGTGCCCTTGTACATGTCGTTTGGGATGTCGAAGTAGGAGAAGTACCGCTTGAGGTAGTGGTTGTTGTTCATTACCGACTGAGTGTTGGAGATGGTACTTTTGATTCCTTCAATCAGGAGCATAAGGCAGGAGACGTATTTTGCGATGGAGCCGACGGACAAGGAACCGCCGATTGCCGCTGTGATTAGTATGATATACGCACAGCATTTCAAGGCTTCGTCAAGAATATTTTGCGGAAGGGTGTACAGAATCTGCTGTAGTGTTCTGTCAATATCCAATTTATTAAGGATGTTTAGGTAGTTATCATATACACTGACAAGCCAGTCCTTCATGTTGTATATGCGAATATCCTTGCCGGACGCGTAGTCGCTGATATAGTCGTCATATCTCTCAACCATAATATTACTGTCCACACACTTGAACCAGAAGGCTTCCGACGCCTTAAATATTTTGCTGGTAGACCAAAAGCTGTAAACGATATTAACGGCAACTCCGGCAATCAGGGCAAGCTTCATAACAGCCGAAACATTATCAAGCAGGAAAACCGACATGCTCATCGTGAGGGACGAGACTACTTTTGTAATGCTGCCCGTGAGCCCTTCCATGCAGGATATTAGCATCCCGACGTTGTTGCCAGTTTGGGATTCCTTGCGGATTCTCTCGCACAGGACGGTGGTGTCGCGGCTCTCGATTTGCTCATATGACATTTCCATTGCCTTGCGGGAGTAGTTCCAGTGTTCGCCCCGCCAGAATTCCGACCTCGCCTTACTGCTGATACTGTCGAGGTAGCTTCCGAGCGCGTTGAAGAGGAACGAAAGTCCAACGGTCAGGGCGGCGTAAATGACTATGGTCCGCAGATCGTCACCGTACACGAGGGAGTCGATAAGCAGGGCGGATAAGTAGATTGGTATGTAGGGGAGAAAGTTATATACGGCAATACTCAGTATTCTATAGATGAAAAACCGTTTGCTGTAGCTCATGCACAGCTTTATTCCGCGGGTGAAAATGCGGATGTGCTCCATAAGGCTCATTTTCTCCCATATTTCGTCTTTGTCGTTCATTTATTCTACCTCCTTGGATTTGAGTTTCTCGAGGTTTTCTTTTTCGGTGTAGGTGCCATCGTAGTCGTCGCGGTACCAGCAGCTTTGGATTTCGTATAGTGCGGCGTATTCCCCATCCTGCTTCATCAGCTCGTCATGGGAGCCTTCTTCCGTGATTTTACCCTTGGACAGGTAGAAAATTCTGTCGCAGAAGCTGGTGGACGCCAGTCTGTGTGAGATGAACATGGAAGTTTTATGCTCCGTCATGGCGTTGTAGCTAAGGTAGATTTCGTTTTCCGCGATTGGATCGAGAGCAGCGGTGGGTTCGTCAAGTATGAGGACGGGTGCATTTTTGTACAATGCTCTCGCCAGCATGAGTTTCTGCTTCTGTCCGCCGGAGAGGTCTGTGGCGTCTTTATTTATCTGTTTGTCAAGCTTGGTGAGGACCCCGTTGGGGAGGGAGTTAATTTTGTCCTCAAGTCCCGCACGGCGTACGCAGTCGTTGACCCGCTCGAGATCGGTTTCCTTTATGTCGGTGCAGGATATAGTCTCGGCAAGGGTGAAAAATGCTGTTCTTATATCCTGAAACACGCAGGAGAACAGGCGGCAGTAGTCCTCGCGGGAGTAGGTGGTGGTATCGGTGCCGTTGATTAAAATTCTGCCGGAGGTGGGCTTGTACAGTCCGCACATTAACTTTACAATGGTAGTTTTACCTGCGCCGTTCAGTCCAACAAGAGCTATTTTCTCCCCGGGGTTGATTCTGAAGCTGATGTTTTTAATGGTGTCCTCCTCTGCCCCGTCGTAGCAGAAGGTGACGTTTTCGAATTCTATGGCAGGTGCGGGATAGTCGGGGTATGCGAGGCTTTCGGGCAGGCGGGACGTGACGTTTTCCTCGGTGTCAAGGTCGAGAAATTCCCGCAGGTCGCAGATTTTCAGTGACATTGAGTGGAGCGAGTTCCATTTTCCGATAATCGAGCCGATTTGTGACGCGAAGGACGAAATTGCGGCGAAGTACAGCACGAATTTGTCCGGGGTTATCTCGCCGTCGAGGGTCATTTTGATGAGGATAGCGTACGCCGCGCCGTCACGTAGAAGGATTACAAGAAGGTCGGCAAGGCTTGCGAGAAACTGGCGGTTGGCGGTCTTGATTTCCCAGCCCATGACCTCGCCGGAGAGTGAGCGGAAAGTATTTTTGAACCAGTCAATCATGCCGTAGATTCGTATGTCCTTGGCGTAGGCGTAGTCGGATGGCAGAGCGGTCACGTAGTCCAGTTTGGTCTGTGCGTTGGTGATTTTCTTGCGGCTGTTGTACTCCCATTTGCGGTAGGCCTTCATGCTGAGGTAGTTTATGGCGGGGGTTACGGTGAGAATGGGTATGAGCCACGGTGAGACGAAAGAGATGACCGTTCCGTAGAGCATGTATGACAGCAGGCTCTCAATCATGGAAAAACCGGTGGTGGGCAAATCAATCGTAGGTTGGCTTCCGTTCCACATGTAGGTGGAGTTGAGCGCTCGGTCGAAGAGGTCGCGTATTTCTTTTTTCTCAGCGGACTGATAGAAGCATGACATTATTTTTCCATTGAGTTTATTTTTAATATCAAGGTTATAGTTCTTTATGCTGATGGATGAGACCTGACTCAGTGCGGTGAGTGACAATTTTGTAAGCAGGACTATTGCCGAGAAAATAATCATGGACAGCGCGGCGTATTTCACACCTCGGTTTTCCGTCACCAGCGCGACTACGAAGGACGGCAGGTAGATTCCGGCGTATCCGAGGCTTATGTTCATGGGGATTGAGACGATTTTGATGAACAGTGCGGCCGGTGCGGATTTCAGCATTCGTCCGAAGCTCCACACCACGTTTGACGGCATGGATTTATAGGGCTTTTTTTCTTTGGATTTCTTTTTCATATGCTATGTTAACCTCCTGAAATTTCATTACGGTTATATTCTATCATAAATTCCCGAAAAAAACGAAAATCCGCACGAATTGCACTCACACAAGCACGAAATGCACCTGTACAAACACAAAAATGTGTGCGGATGCGGAGAAACCCCCGCAGGTATATTCGGCACACCTTCAGCCGGATGAGAAAAAAATCCCACGACAATGTTAATTGTTTGGCAGTGTGCTTATGTTGTTTTGTTGTCAACCTTCAGCCTTGACGAGAAACTCTGAAGTGAATGCCCCGTCCTCGCTATTGTATTTGCACCAGCCGCCGTGCTTTTTGATTATGCTCTCGGCCCGGTACAGTCCCAGTCCGTGGAAGGAGCCGGATTTTGACGTGGCAAAAAGACTGCCGACCTTCTTCTTCTTTTCCGGCGCGGAGTTGAGCAGGGAGAAGTACAGCATATTTTTCTTCATTGTAATGTAAATCCGCATGAATCGTTCTCCCTCTGCCTTCATGCAGGCTTCCGTGGCGTTGTCCATGAGGTTGCCGACGATGATGCTCAGCTCCACATCGGTCAGGGTCAACCTGTCTGGAGCGCTGGCTTTCATGGTGACTGTTATCCCTTTCGCCTTTGCCTGTGCGATTTTGCAGGAGAGAATCACGTCAAGCGCCACGTTTCCCGTTTTGATGAAGGTGTTGACCTCGCTCAGTTCCCTGTCCAGCTCTTCTATGTATGAGAGCGCCCGCTCAGTGTTGCCGAGTTCCAGCTGGGACCGTAGAACCTGCAGGTGGTGGTGGAAGTCGTGCTTGTAGCCCCGCATTTCCTTGTACATCCCGCGGATTTCGTCGAGGTGCTTTTCCGTGATCTCGGTCTGGTATTCTATAAGTTTTTTTGATTTTCTGTTTAACATAATTTCAGTTTGACCTGATGAAGGCTTCGCTCAGCTTATCGTAGAGTCCACGGGAAAGCGGCAGAGATGTGTCGTCGTCCATGGTCACGGATTTACGTGAGATTTCGCGGATGGATTTAAGTGAGACGACATAGCTCCGGTGTATGCGGTAAAATTCCTCTCCAAGGTTCGAGCAGAAGGAGCCAAAGCTCTCGCGCACCGTCACGACTCCGGTTTTGGTGTGGACGTCGGTTTCGTGGAGCCGTGCTTCGCAGTAGTATATTTCGTCGAAGTAGAGCTTTACCTGAGTCTCGCCGGACTTCACAATGACGTACTCACGCTCACAGGTCAGACGGGCGGCGGCTTTGTCAAGAACCATGAACAGTTTATGTTTATCAACCGGCTTGATGAGGTAGTGTAGCGCGTCAACCTCGTAGCCCTCGCCGATGAACTCCGTGTGGAAGGTGATAAAGATAATTTCACTCCCGATGTTCCTTTTGCGAAGATTCCGCGCAAGCTCTATTCCGTCCATTTGCTTCATCTCAACGTCGAGAAGGAGTATGTCCCCCTCCCCGTCGGACTTGAGCAGGTATTCCTCAGCGGATGAGCAGACGGACAAAGAGACTTCGCTGCCGGACTCCCTTGACCACTGGGAAACGCATGAGTAAAGATAACCCGCGTCTTCCCGGCTGTCGTCGCATATTACTATTTTTATCATTGAATTTTGTCCGTGATTTACCGAGTCAGCTCTTTTCAGCTGTTTTTTTGTTCACGGCGGGGATAATCATTGCGGCAAAGTCAAGTGCAGCCTGACAAATGAAGGAAACTGCGGTGAAAATCCAGAGACTTCCGCTCTCGCCGAATGGGTTGAAAAGGATTACAACGGCGCAGATTACAGTGACAAGAGCAGAAATTCCGCTCCAGAGCCAGCCGTCACGCTTCAGCCGCAAGAGTCCCACGCAGGAGTCGATTTTCGCCGCCCCGACAATGAGGTTCCCGACGCCGTAGAGGATGGTGAGGGCGTGGAAAGTCTCGATGAACCAGCCCGAGCGGAACACGCAGAACACGCCGCCGAGAATGAGTATGAGTCCCTTTGCAAGTCCGCCCATAATTGCCGCTTCTTCGGGACTTAGGCGGAAGTATTTTATGATTTCGATGATTCCCAGAACAAATATGGCTATTCCCACTGCGGTAATGATTCCCCTGGTGAAGGTTGAAGCGTTGATGATGAGAAGCGCTCCCACCACGGCTTCACAAATCGCCACAATTATGGAACTGAGTTTGTTGTTAGATTTTTTCATAGCTGTCCCTTATATAATTCAGTCGTCTCTTACCGTTCTTCTTGATGAAATGTAAATCACCGCTCCAAGGATGAACACTGCGGACGCGAGAACTGACAGTCCCTGAACCGGAGTCAGTCCGCCTTCACTTTCCATCACGTCCGCGTCAACGTTTTCCGGATGTGCGAGGCTGTATTCCTGTTCGGTCAGCCAGTGGGCGTAGAGTATCTGTGAATAGGGGGATGTTACCCTTGAGCCGGACTCGATTTTCACGCCGCCTTCAGGGGATGTATACCATCCGTCAAAGACGTAGCCTTCCCTTGTGGGGGTGTAGGTTATCTCGGGATATTCCTCGCCAAATGTGGCGCTCATGGGAATAAATGCGTCCGCGTCGCCGCCCATTGCGTCAAATCTCAATGAAATATCGCCGATGACGCTTGATTTTCCGATATACGGGTCGTCGCCGGTGGTTCCCGGATAACCGTAGAGTTCAACCTCAGCCACATCGCCGTGCTGTTTGTCGTTCCAGTAGCGGTAGTAGAGGTAGCCTATGTTGTAGTCAAATTCCGTCACAACCTGCCAGTCCCACGAGGACGCTTCCCTGCCGCTCTGCCACAGCGTTATCCACTTGATGCCGTCGTTTGAGCCTTGAATCATGGCTCCGTTGAATCTCTCCAGCTGACTTTCCCGGGGGAGAATGCACACCTTTGTGAGAATGTATTTTTCCTTGAGCTTTATGCCGGTGTAGCAGTTGTCAGCCTTGGCAGTGGTGGGGTCGTAGTAGGTGTTGGGATCCCCGTCGAATGCCGCTTTCTTGCCGGTGTTTTTCGTTCCGTCCCAGCCGACAGCCTCGCCGATGATGGAGCCTTCGAGCAGAACGGAATCGTCAGGAATGCTCTCGCCGGAGGAAGGGTAGTCGGCAAACGCGGCAACGGTCAGGCAAAGTGCGCAAACAACTGTGACGCATATCTTGAAGAGCCGCTTTTTATCCATTTTTTTCCTCCATCTTTTTTCTGCCGAAGATCAATGACGCACCAAGTGACAGCACCAGAACCACCCCTGCTACTATGAGATATGGATAGTCCTCTTCTGTTACTGTAACCTTCGCGATTTCTTCAGCTGCAGGTGTACCTTCCATGTTTTCTGTCTCAGCCAAAGTCTGTACAGCGCCGACGTATTCCTTGTCGACAGGTATGCCGGCAGGGTGGTCGGGTTCAGGTCCAAGTTCATAAGGCTGGACCCATGTGTCGGGCATTTTTCCGTCGCTTGCTCTGACGGGACAGGTGAACATCTCGATGTCCTTTTTCTTGAATACCTTGCCGACGGCGTTTGCATAATATGCGTTGTTCTTTCCCGTCACTGCACAGTAGTAGAGTCCGTCGTCAGCGGCGGTGTATGTAATGTCAGTCGCTCCCTCGATTGCAGTGCCTTCACCTGTTTCCTCGTCCAGCCGGTACCACTGGAACGATTCTGCCACGCCTGTGATGTCTGCGGTCAGCCTGAATCCGTCGGAGGTTTTTTCGCTTGTCACGGAAGCCCCGAGGAGATATTCGTCAGCGTTCCACACCTTCTCGAACCAGTTTTTGTACCGCACGTTCACGCTGTATTTCATGGTTTCCTTTGCTTCCTTGAAGCTGATCGGTAAGCCCCAGCGGACAGTGTTCATGTTCTGGGACGGAGTAATAAGATCAAGCATATCGCTCAGGTTGAAAATGTAGTTCCCCTCAGCATTTCCCACCAAAATATCCGCGACTTTCTTCATTTCATCATTCATTCCAGCGGCGTATTGTACAAATTCAGCCTTCTTCCAAAACTGTTCATACCAGACGTACTGCTGATGCTCAGTATAAGAAAATGTGGCTCCGAAAAGAGTTTCGTCCCAGGACAGCACTCCTGCACCACTCTCGAAGTCCCACACAGGACCAAAGGTCAGGCAGTCGTATTCCGCTCCGTCAACATCCTTATACATGTACGTACTTGTGCGGTAGATTTCCCAGTTCAAGCAGAAGCAGTAGGTGAGCATCTGTGCAGTAAAGCTCTCCACGTCAATGTATTCGGAGTAGTGCTTTCCTTCATTATTGTATCCGGTTTCGTTGAACAGTGCGTTCTCAAAGTTCTGCACGTACTCAGCTATGTAGCAGACCTGTTCCTTTGTGGGATAGGACGGACTTTTTACGTTGAGGTACATGCCGTTTTTCGTCCGGAATCCGTATTCGCCGTAGGTGCCACACATTACTTCAAGCACATATCCGCCGGTGATGTCCACGTCCTCAGCAGTCGTCGAGGTTCCGCAGTAGGTGTAGGATGCGATTCCCGCCGCGATTGCAGGGTCGGTTTTGTCCACGGCTTTGTTCACCGTTATAAAGGAGTCTCCAGTGGACTCGGTTTTCTCCTCGAGATTGGTTATGTTTATTGAACCGTTCATGTCCATGCGCTCGGTGAGGATGTAGACTCCGCGGTACTCCCCGTTGACGTACAGGTCAATATAGCGGGAGGTCATGTTGAAGTATTTGTCCCCCACAAGGCTGTCGAAGAGGTAGAATCCCATGGGGTAGCTGACTCCGGTGGGGTCGTAGTTGTCCCATGTCCGGATTCTCAGCATACACCATTTTTTGCTCTTTCCGGCTCCTTCAATAAGCTCCGCCTTTGAGCCGAGGTTTATGTTGTATGAGTTTTTCGTGTTCAGATCCCCCGTAGCCATGTAGGAGGTGTTTCCGTGGCCTTTCATACTATCAAGCCGTCCGTTGTATATTGTACGTCCCTGTGAGTCGGTCATGAGCATGTCTCCAGGCTCGGTGGCGCTGTAGGATGAGTTTATATGGCGCAGTCCTTCATCACCGTTGTCGAGGGTTATGTAGACCGATGCGATTCCGCCACCCTGCATAACGTTCAGTGAATAGCTCAGGTACAGGTTTTTGTCCTTGTCGTATTCGTATATGTAGTTCTTCTCCCCCGACAAATCAAGCGTGACCGTTTCTCCGCTTTCGTAGAGTGAGCCGTCGGAGCTATCGTAGAGCTGCAGTTCCCCGTCGTACCTGACCAGAACTTCTTTTACGTCAGCCGTCGAGGGAAGCAGGAGATAGTAGCCGTTTTTGTACTCTCCGCCGTACATGTCAGTTTCACTGTTGTCGTATACGGAAATATCGGCACCCACGCGAACCCCATATTCGGGACTTTTGTCCTCCACTGCGGTAATCGGCGCCGGATGTTCAACCTTTGCTATAGCAGGTTCAACGTCTTCGGCGGCACATGCCAGAGTCAGAGCGGCAAAGCAGACTGTCATGCAGAAGGCAGAGAGAAGCCTGACCGCTTTTATATTTGTCATTAAGATACACCAACCTTCATCGAGTTTATACAATATGTTTCATTTAGATATTCTATATAATTATACACTATTTGAAGGATGATAATCAATAGTTTTTGTAAAATTCGGCGGTAATTTTTATGTGAATTTTACAATATGAAGCCGAAAGAAATGTTTTTGTCAATTGTTTTTTAGTTAGAAATAAAAATCCCTGCCGCGCATAACTTTGCACGACAGAGATAAAGTATGTTTCAGTCTATCTTTACCAGCTCGTACTCCCGTGAGCCGAAGCCAAGCTCAGCCGCCGCCTCGATGGTGTGGATGCCGTGACGAGTTTCAATCCGTTCGACAAAGTGGTCACGTCCAGGGTCATCGGACGCGTAAATCAGATCGACGCAGGCTTGGTCGAGGGCAACCGGATCAAGAGACGTGAGGATTCCGATGTCCTTCATGCACGGGTCCTCGGCTACGGAACAGCAGTCGCAGTCCACTGACAGGTTGCACATGATGTTGACGAACGCGATTCTGCCCTTGAAGTATTCCACCACCGACTCAGCCGCGTCAGCCATTGCCTCGCAGAAAACGTCCTGGGACGCGGTGTGGCTCCATAAAATGTCCTGATCCCGTGTGAATCCCGCCGAGTGAATCCACGATTTTCCACCGGAGGAGGCGCACCCGATTGAAAGCTGCTTCAAAGCTCCGCCGTATCCTCCCATAGGATGTCCCTTGAAGTGGGAGAGAACCAGCATGGAATCGTAGTCCGCCATGTTTTTGCCAACATAGTTTTCGCGCAGCACTTTTCCGTTAGGAATTTCAAGGCACAGATCCGGTCCTTCCGCGTCCATCAAATCCACGTCAAAAGAATCGTTCCATCCGTGATCCTTCAGTAGGCGCAGGTGCTTCTTTGTGGTGTTGCGCTCACCGCCGTATGCCGTATTGCACTCTACAACCGTACCGTGAATGTGGTCGATGATGGGCTTCCAGAATTCCGGGTGAAGGTAGTTCTGGTTCCCGGCTTCCCCTGAGTGAACCTTTGCGGCGACTCTTCCGGTCAGGTTTGCGCCCAGCTTCCCATACATTTCGATGACTTTTTCCGGTGTGATGGTTTTGGTGAAATAAACCTTTGACTTCATTAATTCCGCTCCTTATCGGTTGAATTTTCAATTATCATTATATATAATATGGAAGTGAAAGTCAAGAACCAATGTGTGAATTATGCTTCTTCTTCCATTATTTCACTAACGCGGCCGATTTAATACATTTGTTTGCCCGAACCGGTTTACTTTTTCGGGAAATCATGCTATAATATAGTAAAGGTAAATTAAGGAGAAAGCTATGCCGATACTTGATATACGCCCCGGCGACAGGCTTGAACTGAAAAAGAAGCACCCATGCGGGTCGGTTATGTTTACAGTTGTCCGTTCGGGAAGTGACGTGCGTCTTGTGTGCGACGGCTGCGGACGGAACATGACGCTCCCCCGGGAAAAAACTGAAAAAGCCGTGAAAAAACTCGTGAGAAAAGCTGAGGCGGCGGAGGAAAACAATGGTTGACGAATCATTTAATGAAAAAAAAGAATTACTGCCGGAAAAACGCGGATCACTCTCACCGGCTGACGCAGAAAAAAGGCGCAGGAGAATCACCCTTCTGCTGTCATTTCTCGTACCGTTCTTCGGGATGATGATAATCTACACTTGTCTTGCGGTTTATCCGGCGGGCAAGGAATCCGTGCTGGTGCTGGACCTCAACGCCCAGTACATCTACTATTTCGAGCAGCTGAGAGCGGTGCTGACCGAGGGCAAGAGCCTGATTTACACCTTTGAACGTGCGCTTGGCGGTGAGTTCATGGGCATGTTCGCCTACTACCTCTCCAGTCCATTCTCGCTGATTGTGGCTCTTTTCCCGAAGGAGAGCATCACAGAGGCCATGTACCTGATTCTGCTTCTGAAAACCGGATGCGCCGGACTGACCTTCGGATATCTTCTGATCCGCACCCGGGAGCTGAGACCCTGCTCAACCGTCATGTTCTCTACAATGTACGCACTCTGCTCATATGCGGTGGTCATGCAGCACAACGTCATGTGGATGGACAATGTACTTGTGTTCCCGCTGATACTTCTCGCCGTGGACGAGCTGATCTGCCGGCGGAAATACAAGCTGTATGTGATTACGCTGGTGTATTCAATCATGTCGAACTTCTACATCGGCTACATGGTGTGCCTGTTTATATTGGTATGGTTTTTCGTACGCTATTTTATGCTCACACCGGAGGAACGCGGGGGAAAAACCGAGTCCAATCACTTCTACAAGTCGTTTTTCCGAATCGGGGGATTTTCCCTTTTAGCTGTCATGATATCTGCGGTGATAATTCTGCCGGTTTATTATTCCCTGTCCTTCGGCAAGCTTGAGTTCACAACGCCCAACTTTACGCCCAAGCAGATATTTGACTTCGCCGACCTTCTCACCAAGGGATTTTTCGGCTCCTACGACACCGTCCGTCCTACGGGAATGCCGTTTTACTATTGTGGAACACTTGCGCTGATTCTGTCCCCGCTGTACTTTTTCTCGGAAAAGATTCCGATGCGGAAAAAAGTCGGCATGGCGGTGATTATGCTCTTTCTCATTGCAAGCTTCAATTTCAGCATTCTCGATATAATCTGGCACGGTATGCAGAAGCCGAACTGGCTCAACGCACGGTTTTCGTATATGTTCACAGCTCTAATGCTGCTGATGGCGGTGGACGCGTTTATAAACATAAAAGAAATCGGCGTGAGAGCCTTCTATGCCTCAGCAGTTCTTTGGTGCGGACTTCTTTTGATTCTGGCGAAAATAGGATACGACAACCTGCCGGACTTCACCTGCGTTTGGGCAAGCATACTGATTTTCGTACTGCTCTGCGGAGTTATGCCATCCTACATCCGCTCCATCGGTGAGAACAGTAAAAAATCCCGACGGATAATGCGATATTCTTCGTCGGCACTGGCGGTAATTGTTATTTGTGAGGCTGTATGCAACGGCGTTGTAATGGTTTATGCCCTTGACGATGACGTTTCCTACTCAAATAGAAACTCCTACCGGCAGATGATTGACACATACTCCGAAGCCGTCGCCTCTTTTGCCGAAAACGACGGAGACGAATTCTACCGCGCGGAAAAGCTGGTTCACCGGAAGAAAAACGACAACTTTGCCCTTGGAATCCGCGGAATGTCAAACTCTACTTCTACACTGAATTCACGGCAGATTGCACTTCTCGCCCAATTCGGTTATGCTGCAATGTCGCATTGGTCCATGTATGCGGGAGCTACGGCCGTCACTGACGCTTTGTTTGACATAAAATACGTTATGGTGGACGAAAGCGACGACAAGCCGGTCATGAGCTACATCCATTCTCTTTACGAATTTTACGATTCTACCGACGAGGGAATCGACGTCTACGAAAATCCCTACGCTCTGTCAATCGCATACGCTGTAAATGAGGAAGTACTCGATTACGACAAACCGAGAGACGACGAGGATTATTACGTCGACCCATTCACCTACATGAACAAGCTTCTCTCCGCTATGGTCGGCCATGAGGTTCAGGTGTGGTCCCAGGTGGATATCGCAAGCTCCAGCGAGTATGGAGTGGATTTGATTTTCACCACCGGTCACAGAGGCTACGAGGACAACAAAACCGGAACTCCCCGGATCGAATATACCTTGAACATAGAAAAAGACGAGCCTGTTTACGTTTACTTCCCGTCAAAATATCCCAGAGAGGCAACAATGAAGCTCAACGGACAAAGCATCGGCACATTTTTCGAAAACGAGGACTTTTCAATCCGCGAGCTTGGCACATTCGAGGAAGGAGAAGAAGTTGATTTCAGCCTGTACCTCGAGGAGAGCAATCTTTACATCCGGACGGGATGCCAATACTTCTGGTACTTCAACGAGGATGAGTTCAAGTCCGCCATATCCGAGCTTAAGGATGGCGTGATGGACGCTCATTCCGACTCGGACGCACACATTTACGGAAGCATTACTGTTCCCGATGGAGACGGAGTTGTATTCACCACAATCCCATACGACGAAGGCTGGAAGATTACCGTAGACGGAAATGAAGTCGAGCTTGTTCCGGTGCTGAACGATTCGCTGATTGCGTTTAAAGCCGAGCCGGGCCAGCATGAAATTGAGATGAAATACGAGCCGGACTGCGTGAAATACGGCGTGATTCTGTCCATTATTGGAGCGGCAGTATTCATTCTGCTGTGCGCGGGGGAGTATTTATTGAAAAAGTACAGAAAAAAGCCGGCGAAGCTGACTGAGGAAATTCCCCTGCCCCAGCCGGAAACGGAGTCTGAGACTGAAGAAGAAATTCAGCCGGAGCAGAATAAGGACGGTCAGAAAATGACGAAAACTGCTCTTGAAGCGGAAAAATCAGAAGATACGCCATCTCAGCCGGAAGGAGAAGAACATGATTGAGACATTATACGGAAGAATTTTTGAGATGAACGCGGCGGGATGCACGATTATAATCGAATGTGCGGGAGTGGGGTACCATGTCACGGTGACGGCCAACACCCTCGCTCACTTGCCCACGCCCAAGCTGTCCGATGGTGAGCTAACCGGTGATCCTGTCCGGATTTACACCCACATGGCAGTGAAGGAGGACGGGGTGGATCTCTACGGCTTTTACTCCAGGGAGGAGCTGCAGATGTTCAGGCTGCTGATCTCCGTCTCGGGAATCGGACCGAAAGCCGGAATTTCGATTCTGTCCCTGTTCACTCCACGTGGACTTGCCGCCGCCGTAGCCGAAGACGACGTGAAGTCAATATCTCGCGCCCCCGGTATAGGTGCGAAAACCGCGGCGAGAGTTGCCCTTGAGCTGAAAGACAAAATAAAGAAAAACTTCCCCGAATTCTATCTCACCTCGGGCGAGGACGGGGACGCTGTTTCATCTGGCTCATCTTCCGATTCGGATTCCAACAAATTAGCCGACGCACGTGACGCTCTCACGGTTTTAGGCTATTCCCGTTCGGAAATCACAGCCGTCATGAAAAACGTGGACATCGCCCTTCCCCTCGAGGACATAATCAAACATGCCCTTGCAGCTCTCATGAAACAGTAAACGAACAGTAAAAGTAAATAAACGGAGAAAACAATGGATTCAAGTGAATTTGATTTTGAAAACCGGATAATGTCGTCAACCTACACCGAGGACGACAGCGAAAGCGAAAACAAGCTCCGCCCGCAGAATCTTGACGAGTACATCGGTCAGGAAAAGGCGAAAGGAAACCTTAAAATCATCATGGAAGCGGCAAAGCTCAGGGGTGAGTGCATCGACCATGTTCTGCTCTACGGACCTCCCGGACTGGGCAAAACCACACTGTCAGCAATTATCGCCTCGGAAATGGGTGGAAATCTGCGCATTACTTCCGGTCCAGCCATCGAAAAACGTGGGGATTTAGCGGCGCTTCTCGCAAATTTGCAGGAGGGGGACGTGCTGTTCATCGACGAGATACACCGGCTTCCCCGTACAATTGAAGAAATACTCTACCCCGCTATGGAGGACTTCGCCATTGACTTAATCATAGGCAAAGGTCCGGCCGCACGAAGCATACATCTTCCCCTTGCACATTTCACGCTGATTGGAGCAACCACCCGCGCGGGACAGCTCTCCACCCCTCTCAGGGACCGTTTCGGCATACAGATGCGGCTTGAAATGTACACACCGGCGGAACTTGCGGTTATTGTAAAACGCTCGGCCAGCATTCTTGATGTGCCAATCGACGAGGACGGCGCCATGGAAATTGCTTCACGCTCACGTGGGACTCCGAGAATCGCAAACCGGCTGCTCAAGCGTGTGCGTGACTACTCCCAGGTCATGGAGAACGGGCGTATCAATCTGGAGACGGCGAAGAAATCCCTCGAGATGCTGGAGATTGACGAATACGGGCTTGACAAAACCGACCGTCACATGCTGGAAACCATAATCAAGTTCTACGGCGGCGGTCCGGTAGGGCTTGAGGCGTTGGCTGCCACAATTGGAGAAGAAGCTACAACTCTCGAGGATGTGTGCGAGCCGTATCTATTGCAGATTGGTTTTCTCGCCAGAACCATGCGCGGCAGAATGGTAACTCAGCTTGGCTACGAGCACCTCGGGATTCCCTATACCAAAACCGTGGAGAAGGAGCAGCTCAGCGAGCAGATGACGATTTTGGATTTGGACGAGGACGAATAAATAGACGGGGCATAAAGCCGGGCGTGGTATTTCGGCAGTATGCTCCGTTTTTTTATGGGGTTAGGTAAAGCATTCGGCTTATTTTGCGTTTTTGCGCATCTCATCCTTGATGCTGTCGGGGAGAAGCTGCATGTGGAGGGTCCAGAAATCGTCGATTACCGTGCTCATTTTTTCTTTAGGCTCAGTCAAGCCGGACAGCAGCGGGGCGGTGTAAGTGTATTCTTCTCCGGCGGCGTCCATGTAGTTTTTGTATTGGTCGAAGCCTTTGTCGAAGTAGTCGAGGGCTTTGTTAACATCACTGTAGCGAGACTCAAACTCGGCAGCCGTCAGATAAAGCTGCGAAATATCCCATTCCCCGCCGTCGAAAATCGTCTCGCAGAGGCTTGCAAAGGATATCATTACCTTTCTCGAGTATTCCGACGTGAACAGCGGTATGCTTGACGTAATGTAGTCAACCATATGACGGTTCAATTCCGTGAGCAGAATATTGATACACGCGGTTTCGTATTTCGCAATTTTCTCGCCCACTGCCGCCTTTGAAAGGAGCAGCTCTTTACAGGCGTAGATTGAATTTTGACGATTGGCGAGCGTCTTTGCCTTCTCACTCTCTCCGACGATTTTGTAAAGCTCCGTCAGGGTCATTATGACGCTCTCCTGATTCTGCGGAGACAGTGCCAGAACCTTTTCATAAACAAGAATCGCTTCCTGTCAATTTTTATTTTGCGAATTGTATTCTACATTTTGATGAACATAATCCAAGCCGTCCTGTGTGTATGCATTTGCACCGTACTTCTGCCAGCCCAGCATATGCAGCGCGGTGCCGTATTTTCTTAAAATCCTCACCTAATTCGGGAATTCCTCCGACGCGGCTTCCAGCTCATCCACGCATTCTTCCAGATTCTTCACAGTGATGTCTCTCGAGAAAACCTGCCCCTGAGTGTGCATGACACTTTCCGCCTTGTCGAGGATGGCTTTGATTTTTTCTCGCGGTCGCCGTGGTAGCCGAAGAGGTTGTCGATTGTCACGTGGAAATAGTTCGCTATTGTCGGAATTATCTCCATGTCGGGGTAGCCGGTTTCATTCTCCCACCAGGACACCGCCTGACAGGTCACGCCGATTGCGTTTGCGAGGTCCTCCTGCTTCCGTCCCGCTGGCGTAGCTCGCGTATTTTTTCGCCTATTTTGATGTACATTTTGTTTCTCCTTAAATAAGTTATCACCGGTGTGACTTTATTATAGCATACGCGGCGTGGGCAGTCAATTATCAATCTGTTGTAACCATTTCACAGATCGTTGAGTCATCAGAAGCAAAAAGGGCAGTTTCCGGCTGAGGTGAAAAAATCGGACACTCTTGTGCGGGTGTTGCCGCTGTAGAAGTAATTCATTCCATCGGGTTCGGCTGCATAGAATGAGGTGTTTTCTGCGGTTGGCTCCGGGTTATAATTGTTCCACTCATTCTCCTGTTCTTTAGGTGGATAAAATAACGGCTCATAACAGGAGCATGAGTCGATATAAGTATTAACATCATTCATATTTATAAATCCTTTCTTATATTTTTCTTGATACCGCGGTTGGTATATGCTTCAATAATCTCCGGCGGGATGCGATCTGCTTATTTTTCCTTTTGTGCGGCTGACATCACTTCGCCCTCCGCTGCCATACAATTTCATACCCCAGCACCGCCGCAAGCTGTACTGCTTCTGTATGCCAGAGCGATTCACGCTGGAGCTTGTTTGACAGATTGGAAATGCTGTCGCTCCATCCGTACTCGTCCGCAAGAAGGTCGACAACCTCCTGCATTGTCATGCCTTGACGTATTATGTATGACTTTATTTCATTTCTCAGGTTTGATTTCATGAAAATTCCTCCATTATTTTATGATTTTGGTTGTATATGCTAAAATGATATAACCCCACCAACAACAAAACAGTAAGTCCCCCAAAAAATATGGTATAATAAACGCAGAAAAGCCGGAAATCCTTGATACATAAGGGTTTCCGGCTTTCTTTGTTACTAATTTGTTATTAGTTCAATGTTCAATTTC
>CAZULC010000003.1:0-195220 GCA_964621165.1 uncultured Ruminococcus sp. | reverse complement strand
GGACGTACTCTCCACCCGGACAACATGGCGGCTGGTCCTTCCTCCTACGGTATGACCGACACCATGGGAAGAATGCACTCCGACGCTCAGTTCGCCGGTTCTTCCTCCGTTCCCGCTCACGTTGAGATGATGGGTCTTATCGGCATGGGCAACAACCCAATGGTAGGTGCTACCGTTGCAGTTGCCGTTGCTGTTGAAGAGGCTATGAAGTAATCTGCCCTGACAGAATAAAAGAAAGGATTTTCTCACTTTCGGGGAGATCCTTTTTTTCTTTATTTCAGTTTTTTCGAGAGGTACAGGACCAAATCATTGTCGTTTTCGCGTTCGGCGTAGGGGGTGCAGATTTTATCCCGGTACCAGATCCGCGTCCGTCGGGAATGTAGCCGCATTTCATGTACATTCTCTGTGCGCTTCCGTATCCGCTGCGAGGTAGACCGTGTCGGAATATTCTCCGGCTATTTTTTCGGCTATGTCCATGAGCCTGCTTCCGATTCCCCTGCGCCTGTTTTTTTCGAGGACGGCGAAGTCCATGATTTCCGTGAGTCCCTGTTCGCCGAGGGAGCCACATTTTGAATCCGGGTAGACGGTGACGTAGCCTGGGAGATTCCTTTGTATTCTGCCGCGAGAGGGGTGGCGTTCAGCTCCGTAATGTGACGCAAGCGCATCTTAAGCTTATCAGGGGTCGAGTCCCAGCCTTGTTTATTTTCTTCCTCCACGAAGAATGGGATATTCTCGGGCTTCAGTGGGCGGATTATTATGTCGCTGCTGCTGTAGTATATCATGATTTACTCTTGTGGTTTTTCTATATTATAAATCAGACTGCGTGAAAAGTAAAGATTGATTTTAATAATTTTTTGATTCCGGTGAATGAAAAAGCTCTGCCGTGGTCATAATACTAACGTACCCTGAGATAAAATCCAAAATCAAGGAGAAATAATCATGGATAATAATCAGAACCAGAACAGAAACAACAATCAGAACAACAATAATAACCAGAGCCAGAACAGAAATTCACAGAACAACAATCAGAACAATAACCAGAATCAGAACAGAAACAACAACCAGAACAAGAACAACAGCCAGAACCAGAACAGCAGCCAGAATCAGAACAACAATAACCAGAACAGCAATCACCGCTATGAAAGCGACGAGTTCTGATTACCCGTTATTTTCAGATTGCCGAATATCAGCGTAAATAAATCGCTCGTCTGAGGACGGAAAAAACTGGGGTACACAAGGCCGTGGAACACGAAGCTCTGCGGCTTTTTGCTTTTGAAAATAGTCGTTTGGGCTGTAAAAGCAGGTAAAATCCGGTAATACACTTGACTTTATTAGCGGATTATATTACAATATAGGCAGTTAAATTTTATTCCTGAGGTGAATTATGGAAAAGAAAAACATCCACATTATTTCCCACACCCACTGGGACAGAGAGTGGTACATGCCCTTTGAAGCTCACCGCTACAAGCTGGTTGAGTTTTTCGACAGGCTCCTCGACACCCTTGACAGGGACGAAAAGTTCAAGAGCTTCCACCTTGACGGACAGATTATTGTAGTCGAGGACTATCTCGAGGTCCGTCCGGAGATGCGGGAGAAAATCGTGAAGTACATAGCCGACGGCAGACTTGTTATCGGCCCTTGGTATATTCTACAGGACGAATATTTAGTCGACGGCGAGTCAAACGTCAGAAACATGATTGTGGGGCGTAAAATCAGCTCAAAGTACGGCAAGCCATCAAACATAGGCTACTTTCCCGACGCATTCGGCAACATCGGACAGGCACCGCAGATTCTCCGCGGATTCGGCATTGACACGGTAGCTTTCGGACGGGGCGTATCTCCGAGAAAGGGCGACCGTCTTGACACAGGCGAGGAAAACTATGGCAAAGACGTATGCGAGCTTCTATGGCGTTCCCCTGACGGATCAGAGGTTATCGGCACTGCTTTTCTGAGGTGGTACAGCAATGCTAACGAGATTCCCTCTGAGACGGACGCGGCGGCTGATAGAATTGCGGCAATACGGGACTCCATGGCACAGTGCTCTGTTTGTGATGACCTGCTCTTCATGAACGGATGTGACCACCAGCCGGTTCAGGTTGACATTGGTCAAATTGCCGAAAAGGTCAACGAGGTTCTTCCCGACACTGTTATTCACAGCAATTTCCACGATTATTTTGAGGCAATTCGTCCGTACAAGGATCGGTTCGGTATTTATGTGGGTGAGCTGACCGGCGAATACGGCAGCGGCTGGGACACTCTTGCAAACACGGCTTCCTCGAGAATTTATTTAAAGCAGCTCAACTCAAAATGCGAGAATCTGCTTGAAAAGACGGTGGAGCCGCTTAATGTGTACTCTGCCCTTTACGCCGGTGACGAGATCCGACAGGATTACAACCTGTTTTTGTGGAAAACGCTCTTACAGAACCATCCCCACGACTCAATCTGCGGCTGTTCAGTGGACGACGTTCACTCGGAAATGGTGACGCGGTTCAAGAAGGTTTTAGCGGCCGGTTCTTCCGTCGCGACTGACGAGAGTGAGAAATTTATCTCTCAGGTCAACACTGCTGAGGTGGGGGACGGACCGGTTATAACGGTGTTCAACCCCCATGGATTCACATCCGACGAAGCGGTGACAGTTAACGTTGACTTCCCCGAAAACACGGAAATTACGGCTGACAGGATTCGTATCTGCGACGGGGACGAGGTGATTCCGGCTGACGTAGAAGATATGGGCGTGGTGTTCGACTACATTCTGCCAAAGGACAGGTTCCGCGTACCCTTCAACGTGAGAAGGTTCAGAGTCACGTTCAGGGCTAAGGGTACTCCGGCGCTGGGATACAAGTCATATGCTGTCCGGGTTGACGTGGACTGTGCTGAGAGTGAGCTGGTACTGTACAAAAAAGGCATGCTTAACCGTCGGCTCAAGGTGAAGTTCGAGAGTGATGGTTCACTGACCGTTACCGACCGCAAAAACGGACACATCTATGTCACGGGAGTTCTCTGCGACACGGGCGACTGCGGGGACGAATACATCTACCGTCAGTCAAGGGACAAGGTCACTGTAACAACGGAAGGCGTGCGTGCGAAGGTTGAGGCGGTTTCCTCCACTCCTGCGGCGATTTCTTTTAAGGTGACGCATACCATGAAAATTCCCGCCGGACTTGACCGCAGTACCGGAAACAGAGTCGGCGAGTGTGTGATAAATGTAGAGTGTGTTTATACTCTCCGTGAAGGTGCGGACAGGCTCGACGTTAAGACGGTTATCCACAACAACGCTGAAAATCACCGTCTCGTTATGCTGACAAAGCCCGGCATTGACACGGATATGGCTCTGGCTGAGGGTCAGTTTGACATAGTAAAGCGTCCGATCAAGCCTTGGGACGGATGGAAGAATCCCACAAAGCCGGAGAGAATGACTTCCTTCTTCGGTCTCGAGGATGACGACAAAGGCTTGTTCGTTGCAGTTCGCGGGCTTTGCGAATATGAGATTCTGCGTGACGGCAGCAACACCATGCAGCTCACACTTCACCGGGGAATCGACCAGCTCGGCGACTGGGGCTACTTCCCCACACCTGACGCACAGTGCAAGGGAGATTTGACGGTTGAGTATTCCCTTGTTCCCTTCGCACAGAAGAAGGCTGACCGCGACAGAGCAATAAATTCGGCTTATACTTTTGCCGCAGGTGAACCTTTTGCGGTATGCGGTGCGGCTCACGTCGGTTCAACTCCGGCATGCGGCTCCGTGGTGGGTATTTCCGGAAGCGGATTTGTCGTCAGCGCGCTGAAAATGGGCGAGGAGCGGGATTCTGTGGTTCTGCGTGTGTTCAATCCGAACGAGCGCGACGCGAAGATGAAGCTTGATCTTGGCGAAAGGTTCAATCAGGTTTACCGGGTGAATCTGGGCGAGGAGCGTCAGGGAAAGATTGCCGTGAGAAATGGCTCCTGCACGGTTCCTGTTCCAGCAAAGAAAATCGTCACAGTGGAGCTTGTACGGGCGTGACGAGTAAACAGGATGAAAATTGTCAATTTGTCTCAGTTTGATGAACATATAAAAGATATAATTAAAAATTACCCGAACACTGGCGGATTCAATGCTTGTTCGAAGTTTTACATGGTTCTTTTGCCAATCGTTTTACTAATAAATACCATTTTTGCTTTCATTATACGGAATGATATTGTTGATTTTTTCACAAATCTCGGAATTGATAAAACAGATAAAATAAAACTGGCATTAGCTTCTGTTATAACAGTTATTCTGATTTTATTCGTCAATGTAATAATTTATGAAATTTTACACGCGCTTCCCTTTCCGAAATTTCTTAAGAACGCAATAATCGTAGTCGACTTGCCCCGTACTGTCAGTATTTCGTATGACTGACGGATGGTAGCCAAAGAAGAATTGTTTAATTTCGTTAATAACTCCGGTTACTGTCTTTACGATTATTTATATTGTATTATTTATTGTTTTTCATTTCAGCCTGATTTGGTTTTTGATTTTATTAAACATCGAGATGGCTTCTTCTGACATTTTCATGTTCTTTTACATTTCAAGAAAATTCCCGTCGGATACATATTTTTTCGGCAGCTATTATCACAATCGGATTTAAGTACTTACGAGAAAGGGAATATTTATGGCATACAGTATATGCGGAATCGACTGCGGCTCATGCAGGTTCAAAGCTGAGCAGAGCTGTCGTGGGTGCCGGGAAAACAAGGGTAGGGTTTTCTGGGGCGAGTGCGAGCTGTACAAATGCAGTACTGACAAGTCCCTCGAACATTGCGGCAAATGCTCTTCTTTCCCATGTCCAAAGCTTAAGGAGTGGGCGAATTCCGAGAATCCCGTGCGGATTGACAACCTGAGAAAGCTTGTTTCGGCTGAACAGTAATGGTTTTGCTTAAATTACAAGGCTCCCTTTATCCGAGGGGGCTTTTGTAATATTAAAGAGAGGCTGATTTTGTTCAGTCTCCCTTTATTTTTTCAGTTGTCGAAGGATATGTTCACATCATTCCAGTAATCGTTTCCTTCAGCTACGGTGGGGTCGGTCCAATCGGATTCGGGATAACAGCAGAAGATGTTTTCAAGCGCCATACATTCCGAAAAGGCATATTCGTCGATTTCGGTGATGGGCGACTTCAAAGTCAGCTGTTCAAGATTCACGCACAGACTGAATTGGTAGCTTGAAATTTTGGTAATCCCCACGCCAAGAGTAGCTTTTTTCAGGTTTATGCAGTTATTGAACGCACGCAGTCCGAGACTTTCCACTGTGTCGGGAATTTCTATTTCTTCAAGTGATGTACAGTTGATGAACGCACGGGAGCCGATTTCGCGGATACTTTTCCCGAAATTGACAGTGTGAAGTGCTTCGCAGTTGTAAAAAGTCTGCTCGCCAAGCACCTCAACGCAGTCGGATATTGTGACTACGGTCATGTCTTTGCAGTTCATGAAGAAATTGCGCTCAAGCTCCCTGACCATGATTCCGTCAACCATATCTGGAATGACGAAATTATTCCAGCTTCCGGTGTAGTCATCCTTGCGGAAAGACAGAGTGCCGTCTTCCGTTATCGAGAACCAAGGCTCGGCAGCGGTTGTGGTCATGTATACCTCATCGAGGCCGGTAATGGATTGAGCTTTTTGTTGTGTGACGTTGTAAAGCTGATTCTTGGAATCCTTGAAATTATTGAGTTCAGTGAACGCTGATATGGCTTTGTCGTATTCACCCGCTTCGACAGCCTTCACCGCACCGGAATATTTGATTGAGGGTATAATCTGAAATACGGTCAGGAGTACGAGGACTGCTGCCAGCGCGACGGTTGAAAGTGCTATTGCCGCTTTAGCTTTGTCTGACAGACCTTCTTTTTCTCGGTGGCGCTTTACTTCACGCTCGATCTGTTTTTCGGATTTGGTGTCAGATTCGGTTTTCAGCTTTTTCAGGTATTCTTCGTTCAGGTTTTCGTCAAGCCATTTCTTTGACGTATGGCAGGAGCCGCATTTTTCGCTGTCCGCACAGTTCACCTGACCGCAGGCACATCTCCAGCCTCCGTCAACCAAGTCGGGCTTATATTTTGCGTCGACTATTCCCTCGCAGACAAGCTTGATTTGTTCGTACAGCGGGTCGGTCTGCCAGTATATCTCCTGTTCGGGCAGTTCCATACCGTCCTCATCAGATGCATTCTCCCATTTGCGGCCGTCAGCAAAATCAACTGACATAATTTTTGCGTTTGCGTAAACCGCGTTTGCTTCAGTGGACTTTATCGGGTCGGATTCAATGGGTTTTACATTTGCCGCTGTGAATTCGCCGATTTTTTCCTTTCGGGCTGACAGTAGAGTTATTTTTACGGAATAAGCCGTTACGCTGTATTCGCCGCAGGGGGTGGAGCGGATTTTTATTTCCGGTTCTGACTCCGGCGACGGCTTTGTTATTACAATTCCCTTGACCTGCAGAGGGCAGGATTTAATCCATTCGCTGAATTTCCTGTCGCTTAAAACTTTAAGATATGATTTATCGTCCATATTTTCTCCGTAGTGTTACATTTTTAAAATATAATACCACACTAAACGGAAATATTCTACCATAAAATATGAACAAAAATTTACAGGGCGAATCTGGCGAGAATTTCTACGGCTGATTTTTCGCACATCACGTCGCAGTGTTCGTTTATGTAATAATAAAACCGGCTTGGGCAGAGCTTGCCGAAGTTCTCCCCGGCGGCGTGAGTTTCACTTTCAAGCAAAAGATAAAAAATCCGCTTTTCCCGCTCGATATAGGCTGTGCTTTCTCCGCTGTACTTCATTCCGCACAGGTCCCGACAGCAGCGGAGCATGTTTTCCATACAGTCGAAGGAATAGATGACGTATCTTCCGCGCTCGGTGTATATATATTTACGGTATTCCGTGAGAACCCGCTCTTCTCCGGTACGCATGCATTTTATGACACTTGCGTCGGAGTTCGGCCTGTAGTCGCTGAGCTTTGTGACGAACATCTCGCACCCACCTCCCTTTGATGGGTACATCTGCATGAAAATCCGTCCGCTCATGCCGCTGCAGCCGCATTTGTTCCTCACATCGTCCATTATCGTGTTGAGTATTTCCTTTGTCGATCCGCTGTAGGAAGCCATGTCTTCCCCAGTCAGCATTAGTTTGATTTTTGATTCACTGATTACAATGAGTTCCATTGCTATTCTTAACTCCGTTATCTTTAGGTTCATTAACATTATAATACGCCGGACGCGAAAATGTAACCCCTAAAATATTGTCAGATATGGTTATATTTTGTCCTGCGGCTAAATTCTATGAAAAATAACGGGTTTGGGAGTATAAAAAAGGACTCAAACCGAAAAATTGGCTGAATCCTTTTTTGACTGCGGGGCGGGTATTTTCTATTCCTTCTCCCGCTCGAAGTAGTATTTTTTATTGTGGGCGCAGATGCTCTGAACCAAGCCGATGAAAAGGTACATTGATATTATGGACGACGAACCGTAAGAGAAAAACGGCAGTGTGATTCCTACAACCGGAAGCATTCCGAGGCACATTCCTATGTTCTCCGTAGACTGGGCGATGAGCATTCCCGCGATTCCCACGCAGATATAGGAGGCGTAGGTTTTGCGGGTGTTTTTGGCAATCCAGAATATCCGCAGCACAAGAATGACCATCAGCGCAATGTACAGAAACGTCCCGATGAAGCCGAACTTTTCAGCGAAGACTCCAAACAGAAAGTCGGACTGACCTGCCGGAAGGGAGAAATACATGCTTCCGCCGGAAAATCCCGCTCCTCTGAATCCGCCGGAGATAATGCACCTGCGGCTGGCGATCTGCTGAAGTCCCTTGTCAAGGGGGTCGAGGTCAGGGTTGAAGCCGACCAAAATACGCCTCTGCTGATTTTCTGACAGATGCTGCCACAAAAACGGCGATGCCGCGATAATGGCTCCTCCAACTCCCGCGAAGTACCAGATTGACATTCCCGAGGCGAACAGCATGAACACCGTAAAGCAGATGTACACCAGTGCCATGCCGAAGTCGGTTATCGCCACCAGTGCCACAATCAGTCCGGCGTGAAGTGCGAGCTGCAGTACCGACAGCGGGTGGTTGATTTTATCCTTCAGGGAGGCGAGGTGAAGAGCAAAGCAAGACATGTATGTAAGCTTGACAAATTCCGATGGCTGCCACGACAGACTGAATCCGGGTATAATGGGAAGCCAGTTGTTATTTCCCATTGTTCCCTCTCCGAACCTGAAAACGACCAGCATCAGTATGACGGACACAGCAAAAAAAACGTATTTCAGCTTGTTTATCAGCGCATCGTAGTCGATGAAGGTTAGAATCACCATGCCGACGATTCCGATGAGGGACGCTATTGTCTGAACCTTCGGATACCAGTCACCATACGCGTCGGACGCGGCTGACAGAGTTATGATACTCAAAATGTTCATTCCGAGAACGCAGGCTAAAATGACCGGATCTATTCTCTTGATTTTTTCTAAGTTAGTTACGGAAAATTCTTTCATATTTATCAGCCGGTGTTCTGCATTTGTTTATTTTAGTAAGCGATTCCCCAGTAAACCATGTGCTTGGCGGGCTTTCCGCAGCATACGCATTTGTCTGAGAGGTGCTCCTGCTCGAAGGGGATGCATCTTGAGCCGACTCCAGTGAGCTCCTTGATTTTGTCTTCGCATTCCTCGTGGCCGCACCACATGGCCTTGACAAATCCGTCGCCGTGGGTGAGGGCTTCCTTGATTTCGTCGAGTGTCGTGCAGGAGTAGGTTCTTCTCTCACGGTTGGCGAGAGCTTTTTCGTACATGCCGTTCCGCACTTCCCTGAGCTTTGCCTCCACGACTTCCTCTATATTTTCGATTGAAACGGAGGTCTTTTCCATGTCGTGCCGGGTCACGATGACGCATTCGCCGTTTTCGATGTCGCGTGGACCCATTTCGATTCTCAGCGGAACGCCCTTCATTTCGTATTCGGCAAACTTCCATCCGGGGCTGTTGTCGCTGTCGTCAAGTTTAACTCTGAACTTGTCTTTAAGACGGTTGTAGAGAGCGGTGTTTGCTTCCAATACTCCGTCCTTGTGCTGGGCTACGGGAATCACCACAACCTGAATGGGAGCGACAGCCGGTGGAAGTACGAGTCCGTTGTCGTCGCCGTGGGTCATGATTATGCCGCCTATCATACGGGTTGTAACTCCCCACGAGGTCTGGAAGGGGTATTTCAGCGTGTTGTCCCGGTCGGTGTACTGGATGTCGAAGGCTCTCGCGAATCCGTCGCCGAAGTAGTGGGAGGTTCCCGCCTGTAATGCTTTTCCGTCGTGCATCATTGCTTCAATGCAGTAGGTGTCCTCGGCTCCCGCGAATTTGTCGGAGGGGGTCTTTGCTCCCTTGATTACAGGGATTGCCAGGTCGTTTATGTGGAAGTCGGCGTAGACGTTGAGCATTTTTATGGTTTCTTCCCTTGCTTCCTCGGCGGTGGCGTGCATGGTGTGGCCTTCCTGCCAGAGGAATTCACGACTTCTGAGGAAAGGACGGGTGGTCTTCTCCCAGCGAACCACTGAACACCACTGGTTGTAGAGTTTGGGCAGATCACGGTATGATTTTATGATATTGGCATAGTGTTCACAGAAAAGTGTCTCGGACGTCGGTCTCACGCAGAGTCTTTCCGTAAGAGGCTCGTTTCCGCCGTGAGTTACCCACGCAACCTCGGGAGCAAAGCCCTCAACATGGTCTTTTTCCTTCTGAAGCAGGGATTCGGGAATGAACATGGGCATGTAGACGTTTTCGTGACCCAGTTCCTTGAATCTCGTATCGAGGATTTTCTGAATGTTTTCCCAGATTGCGTAGCCGTAAGGACGGATTATCATGCAGCCTTTGACGCTGGAATAATCAATAAGGTCTGCTTTTTTGCAAATATCTGTGTACCATTTGGCAAAGTCTTCGTCCATTGAAGTAATGTCGCGGACAAGTTTCTTATCATTTTTCATGAAAGAGTGATTCCTTTCGGTGAAGTTTTTGATATAGTTGATTTTATTCTACCTTGGTCAGTTTGGCGTAGGTTGCCATGAGCTTTTTGGTGCCGACTTTTTCGAAGGCTATCTCATAGAGCGTATCGCCGCCCATGGGCTTCTTTGAGATGACGGAGCCGATTCCGAAGGTCATATGCTTTACGGTGTCTCCCGGTTCGAATACGGCAGCCTGTGTTTCGCTCATAGCCTTGTGTGCTCTTGGGTAGGTCAGGGACGGCGACGGCTTTGAGGTTTCGTTCAGGAAGTAGTTCACCGGCTTCTGCTTTACTGGACGCTGTCTTAGCTGGCGAAGCTCCTCGTCTGCCGGAGTCTCTTCATCCTTATCAGCAAGCTCCTCGGGAATTTCCTGGGCAAAACGCGAGAGCTGATTGGAGCTGGTTCTGCCGTTGAGCATTCTGTCGCGGACGTGGGTGATGCAGAGCTGTTCCTTTGCACGGGTGATTGCCACGTAGGCGAGGCGGCGTTCCTCTTCGATTTCCTCCGGGTTGAGGATTGTTTGGAAGCTTGGGAAGATGTTCTCTTCCATTCCGGGGAGAAATACGGTTGGAAACTCCAGTCCTTTTGCCGAGTGAATGGTCATGAGTACCACCGCGTCGGCTGTTTCGTCGTATTTGTCAACGTCGGAGACAAGAGCCACATCCTCGAGGAATTCCACAAGGGACGGCTCCTCAACCGATTCTTCATATGCCCTTGCGGCTGAGATTAATTCTCCTATGTTGTTCTGTCTTTCGTCACGCTCGGCGATGTCGGTCATGTCGGAGAGCATTTTGTTGTAGCCAGATTCCTCGGCAACGTATTCGATGAGTTCTGAAGGTTTCATTGTCACGGCGGCTTCGCGGAAACGGTCCATCATGTAGACGAAGTTCACCATCTGGTTAGCCGTTGCGGGGGAAATCGCGTTGTACCTCTTTGCGCGGCGGAGAAATTCGAGCAGACGGCAGCCTTCCTCATATGCGAGGGTTTCGGCTATTTGAATGGATTTGTCGCCGATTCCGCGTCGGGGTGTGTTTATGATTCTGCGGAGTCTCAGGTCGTCGCTGGGGTTATTGATGAGAGAGAGGTACGCCACAATATCCTTGACTTCCATACGGTCGAAGAAGCGCATTCCGCCCAGCAAACGGTATGGGATTCCGCTCTTGGCAAACGCCTGCTCAACCGAACGGGACTGGGAATTCATGCGGTAAAGCACGGCGTAGTCCCTGTAGCTTCTGCCTTCCTTGATTCCGTTTGAGACAACTTCGGCGATGTAGCGGCCTTCGTCATTCTGGTTCCCGAGGTATTTGATCTGTATTTTGTCGCCTTCGTTTCCTTCGGTCCAGAGAGTTTTGCCCATTCTGCCGGAGTTGTTGCTAATGACGGAGTTTGCGGCGTTGAGGATTGTCTTGGTTGAGCGGTAGTTCTCTTCAAGCTTGATTACGGCGGTGTTGTCGTAATGCTTGTCGAAATTCAGGATGTTTTCGATTACCGCGCCGCGGAACTTGTATATGCTCTGGTCGTCGTCGCCTACTACCATGATGTTCTTGTGCTTTGCCGACAGAAGAAGGGTCAGTTCAAGCTGTGCCGCGTTGGTGTCCTGATATTCGTCCACGGAGATGTATCTGTAGCGGTTCTGGAGGGTTCTGCGCACGTCCTCGCATTCGGTCAGGAGCGTCACGGTCTGCATGATTATATCGTCGAAATCGAGAAGGTTCTGGGTCTTCAGCTTCATCGAATACAGCTCGTATATCTGGGCAATCTGCTTGTACTTGACGTCGCTTCCCGCCTGAGTCATGTATTCTTCCGGGCCTATGAGCTTATCCTTTGCACGGCTGATTGCGCTCTGGACCGTCTTTACCGGAAGCACCTTGTCGTCGATGGTGAGCTGCTTCATGCAAAGCTGAATCTGCTTCTTGCTGTCGTCGGTGTCGCATATGGTGAAGCTGCGGTCGTAGCCGATGTTATCGCCGTATTTCCGCAGAATCTGCACGCATATGGAGTGGAAGGTTCCGGTTTTGATTTCAGACGCTTCCTCGCTGTCTTCGCCGAATATTGTCTGTATACGGGACTTGATTTCGCGCGCCGCTTTATTTGTGAAGGTGATCGCCATGACCTGCCATGGAGCCGGCGGGTTCACGCTGAAACGCTCGAGATATTCTCCAAGCTCTTCACGGGGGAGGCTGAGAGCTTTTTGCATATCGGTTATGGAGTCCTCGTTTACATCTGTCGGAACCAAATCTGAATTATAAGCGTCTCCGTATCTTATGGTATAGGCAAGACGGTTGACAAGAACTGTGGTTTTTCCGCTTCCTGCTCCTGCCAATATTAAAAGAGGTCCGCTTACATGATAAACGGCTTCCCTCTGCTTATCGTTGAGCTTGTCATAATACTTATCGAACAGCTCTCTCTTCAGTCGCAAATAGGACTCTTGTAAATTTGGATTGTTTAACGCCATAAAACACGCTCATTTCTGTAATATGTAAGTATATGAATAATAAAACTTATTATATGCTTTACTTTATCAAATAAATACGTTTGCGGCGAGAATACGATTTTTTGCCATAATCATATTCAAATGCCACTCTCTGCCCTTATATACTATTATATCACATTTTTAAAATAAATTCAATAATCTGAGGTGAAAAAATTATAATTTAACATGATTTAATCTTATAATTCAAAACGCTCTGTAACTTGTCCGATTATATATATTTTATGTCTGTCATGGCAAAAAAATATTGCATTCCGCTGAATCTTATGATATAATAGAGTAAAATACATCAGGGATATCCCGCAAAGGTTTGGTTATAGATATGGAAGACTTCACTTCAAGAGTAGATTTGCAGAAGATAATAAACGAGACGGAAATGACAGTCGTCAGCACTCCGGACGATCCTTCCAAAATTATGATTGCCGACTCGGACGTCAGCAGGCCGGGACTGGTTCTCACCGGCTTTTTTGAGCATTTTGATCCAAAGCGGATTCAGGTTCTCGGAAACGCTGAGGCTATGTACATAAAAAAAATGCCGGAGGAGCTGCGTCGGGAGAGACTGACGGATTTTCTCAAAATGCACCCGGTTCTTATCGTCATGGCTCACGGAAACGAGGTCGACGAGACTCTTTTGGAATTGGCGGAGTATTTTGAGGTACCTCTCTGCACAACCACGGAAAACACAAGCGATTTTATGGCGGCGCTGATTTCATATCTGCATGTTCAGCTTGCGCCTCAGATTACGCGTCACGGCGTTCTTGTGGAGGTTTACGGCGAGGGAATATTCATCACTGGAGACAGCGGAGTCGGAAAGAGCGAGACGGCCATTGAGCTGATTAAGCGTGGCCACAGATTCATTGCAGACGACGCGGTGGAGCTTCGCAAGGTTTCGGCAAAGTCCATCGTAGGAACGGCTCCCGAGATTTTGAAATACTACATTGAGCTGCGCGGTATCGGCATTGTGGACGTTCGCCGGCTATTCGGTATGGGTTCGGTCAAGGCTACGGAAAAGGTGGACATGGTTATAAATCTGGAGCCTTGGGTCCAAGGAAAAATGTACGACCGGCTGGGACTCGAGAGCGACTACACGGACATTATGGGCATTAAGATTCCCATGACCACGATTCCCGTGAAGCCCGGACGCAACCTCGCGGTGGTTCTTGAGATTGCCGCCATGAACAACCGCCAGAAGAAGATGGGCTACAACACTGCCGAGGAGTTCAACGCAAAGCTGATGCAGTCAATGGGCCTGAGCGAATAAACAGCCAGTGAATATTTATACGGGTTTTGGATTATATTAATGAGTTATCAGCCCGATTCGGCACTTATATACATTTTTTTGTAATTTATACTGTAAAACTGACATAAGCACACCCTTAGGTATGTTCAAAGGTGAGATTTTCTTTACATGATTATCAACCGCTTGAATCCTGACGAATGGTGTGCTATAATTTTAGCAGGGATTAATCAAAGCGATTGGTCCTTAAATCTGGAGTAAGCGTTATGGCGTTAAGTGCTGTCGGAACGGGGAGTTGACCGACGGACGAAAGGCTAAGTTATATCCGCTCCGAGGTAATTTTAAGTATAAGCTGCCGCAGATTCAGGCGTTTTCCACTTAAAATCCCGATTTACGCGGATATGATTTCCGGCCTGCGGTTATAATGCTGCATCCCGCCGGAAGAGTAAATCTCTTTTAATACAGCCCGATTTTGATTCATTGATCTCGGGTTATAGTACCGCAGGGTGGTTTTCCTGTTTTTGCCTTGCGTGCGGCAGGACTCCGGTTTTGCTTATTTTTGTTATTTTTAAGGAGGTTTACTTATGAACACTAATCAAGGCAAAAATTTAAGCAATAACCAGAATGAGAGTCTCGGCAAGAAAATCAACATAAAGCTCATCACAGTCTCCGCGCTTCTTGTGGCGGTTGAGATTGTCCTGAGCCGGTTCTGCTCAATCAACACCAATGGCTGGAAGATTGGGTTCAGTTTTGTGCCGGTTGTGGCGGCGGCGGTTTTATATGGGCCTGCCGTTTCCGCGATTGTCTATGCCTTGGCTGATTTTCTTGGGGCGGTTCTCTTCCCCATTGGTCCGTATTTTCCCGGATTCACGATGAGTGCGGCGCTGATGGGCATTTCCTACGGAATATTCCTGCAAAAGCGTGAAGGAAAGGATGTAAAGCTTGAGGGAGTCCGATACTTTCTCACTAACATTCTGCCGCCGGTTCTTATAAACAATCTGGTAATCGGGCTTTTCATCAACACAATCTGGGTCAGCGTTCTCTACGGCTCGAAGACGTACTGGGGTTGGTTTTTATACCGGCTTCCCGAATACGCCCTTCTTATTCCGGTGAATCTGATTCTGATTCCGATTATCATCAGGCTGTGCGAAAAAATCAGGAAAATATAGTATTTCTACGATAAGAAGTGTTGAAAATGACATATAAAGAAGCTCTTGAGTATATACATTCGGTTTCGTGGCAGGGCAGCCGTCCAGGACTTGAGCGGATCACGGAGCTATGTTCCCTTCTCGGCAATCCGCAAAACAGGCTCCGCTTTATTCATGTGGCCGGAACCAACGGAAAAGGCTCGTTCTGCAGCATGATTTCACAGATTCTACTGTCGGCGGGGTATTCCGTGGGGCTGTTCACTTCCCCGTTTATCGAGGAGTTCAACGAACGCATCATCCTGAATGGCAAAAACATCTCCGACGAGGACTTGGCGGCTGAGACTTCTTATGTGAAGCAGTTTGCCGACAAAATGGAGTGTCCGCCTACGGAGTTTGAGCTGATTACAGCAATCGCTCTGTCTTATTACGCACGGTGTGGCTGCGACTTTGTGGTTTTCGAATGCGGACTGGGCGGTCGGCTTGATTCCACCAATGTAATAAGCACGCCGGTCCTGTCGGTCATCACAGGAATTGATCTCGACCACACTGCGCTGCTTGGCAGAACTACCGCCGAAATTGCCGCTGAAAAGGCTGGAATTATTAAAACAGGAGTTCCGGTTCTTTATGGCGAGTGCGACGGCGACGCTTCACGGGTGATTGAAGAAAAAACGCAGGAAATGAAGTCGTATTGCAGGCGGGTGGATTATTCCCGGATTCACGACATAAAGTCGGATCTTTGCGGAACCGAATTTTACTTTGGGAACGACAGGGTTAAGATAAATCTTCTCGGACTATACCAGACCCGCAATGCTGCCAATGTTCTGACTGCTATAGAAATGCTGAGAGAAGAGGGAATCAAAGTTCCCTGCAAAGCTGTGGCTGACGGACTTTTTGCGGCTCGGTGGAAAGCCCGGTTTGAGATACTGTCGCGCTCACCTCTTGTGATTTACGACGGCGCTCACAATCCTCAGGGAATACGCAGTGCCGAAGAAAATATACGTCATTACCTCTCGCCCTTGACTGACGACGGAAAGGTTGTACTGCTCATGGGTGTGATGGCCGACAAGGACCACCGGAAGATGATCGGGAACCTCGCGCCGCTTTGTGAATGTGCGTTTACAGTTACTCCACAGAATGCACGCTCGCTTGTTTCTACCGTCGTTGAGCGTGAATTTGAGTCTTTCGGCGTCGTTTCACATGCTTTTTCGGCAATAGACGACGGCGTCTGTGCGGCTGTCGAATTTGCTCAGGCGAACGGACGTCCACTTGTATGTCTTGGGTCACTGTACATGTACGCCGACGTGAAGAACGCGGTCAAAAAAAGCCTGAATATCTGATAACATTTATTATTACACTAACATAGATATAACATGAAGAATAAATTCTTATTATTGTTTTTTGCGGTATTTACCATCATATTCACTTCCTGCTCCATTGCGGATACCCTTGGATTTGACACCTACGACTACATGAGCGAGACCGTCACAAAGGTTCACGACGTAAACAGCGAAGAAGCCGGCGTTATTGAAGAACTACTGGAGATTCTCGTCACCGATTCGGCGTCTCTGCCTACCTTTGAAAACATGGAGGATGCTATTGACGAATACCGTGACGCGGTTCTTTTCTACATGCTGGAAACCGAGTACGCGAAGTATTCAGGGAATACCGATTTGATACAAAAGGCGATGAAGGTTTATCCCGAATATGTTATATCCCAGATCATACCGGTAAATGATTTTGAAGCCACGATGTACCGTTATTTCGGCGGAGACGTAAAAATCACCAACAAAAACGGGAACAGATTCAAATATCTGTCAAAGGTTGACGCTTATGTCTGTCCGGCTCTCACCAAGTACCCGGAATATGTGCCTGTTATAACGGCGATTTCTGAGAGCGACAAAACCTACCGGGTGAACTTCCACGTCGCCTCCGAGGACAACAGCACCATATCGGAAGAATACTTTGCCCTGATTATCAAACGTGACGATGGGACGCTGTACTTCAAAAAGTTGCTCCCTGCCGATGAAGTAAAGTAATGCTATAATAAAAATCCTCCTTGGATCAACTCCTGGGAGGATTTATTTTGTTCATTTTATGTCAGGCTCAAGATTAATCGTCGGACTTATCGGATTTTTCAGGCTTTTCCTTATCGGATTTGCCGAAGCGTCTATCCTTTTCGTCCTCTTCTTCCTCTTCCTGAATTTCCTTGACAACGGTCATTTTTACTATTCTGTGGTCCTTTATTTCCGTCACGCGAACCTGAAGAGGCGGAAGTTCCACTTTAAATTCCGTCCCGTCCTCGGGTACAACGCCATAGCTTGAGAAAACATAGCCGCCCATGGTGTCAAACTTTTCCTCCGGCAGTTCCACTTCAAGCTCCTCGGCAACATCGCTTAGTGGCGCAACGCCGTGAATAGTCCATGTATTGTCGTTAACCTTTACGATGTCCGGCTCGGTTGTCTCTTCTTTGTCGCCGTCGTTGAGGTCGCCTACAAGCTGCTCGAGAAGGTCGTTCATGGTGACAATACCCATCATTCCGCCGTATTCATCAAGCACAACGGCGAAGTGGTTGCGGGTGGTCTGCATCTGCTTGAACAGAACGTCGGCGTGGATTCCCTCGGGTACGAAATAGGCAGGCTTTACCGCTTCCCTGAGCAGTGTTTCACGGTCGGCTCCCCGCAGTCTGAAGTAGTCCTTCACCGAAAGGATGCCGATTACCTCGTCGATTGTGTCGCCGCATACCGGATAGTTGGAGTGGCGCGTCTCGTGGATTGTGTTTTCCCACGTTTCCGCGTCCTCGTCAAGCCAGAGAATCGCTATATCCGTTCTATGTGTGGCAAACTCGCTGACGGTAAGGTCGTCGAACTCGAACACATTCTGGATCATCTTCTGTTCCTGTTCGTCGATGACGCCCTTCTGGCTGCTTTCGTCAACCATGAGCCTGATTTCGTCCTCGCCGAAATGTTCCTCCTCTTCGTTGGGGTTGATTCCGAAAAGTCTGAGAACGCCATTTGTCGAAACTGACAAAAACCACACGATTGGCGTGAAGATTTTAGCAACTCCGCAGAGCATTGGAGCCATTCTGAGAGCCATGCTTTCGCTTTTCTTCATAGCGATTCGCTTTGGCACCAGCTCGCCGAAAATCAATGTCACATAGGATAAAAGAAGGGTGATGATGATTACCGCTATGTTCTGCAGGGCTTCCATGTTCATTTTCACGCCGACTTTCTGCGCCCATGCCACAAGTCTCGAGGCGAAGTTGTCAGCCGCGAAAGCACTTCCGAGAAAGCCTGACAGTGTTATGGCTATCTGGATGGTGGACAAGAATTTCGACGGCTGCTCAGTCAGATTATGCAACTTTTTGGCACGCCTGTTTCCGCTTTCTTCAAGCTTAGCTATTTTAGCTTCATTTACCGATAAAACCGCAATTTCCGCGCAGGCAAAAACCGCGTTTAAAAATATCAGTATCAGTTGGAGAAGAAGCTGTCCCCAAATTGATTTCATAACTTGAAATTTCCTCCGAAAATATGTATTATCCTGTTTGTTTATGCGTATTCCGGGAAAATATCAGGTTAAGAGCCGGCGAAAATGCAAAAAAGCATACCTCTGCCCGCGAAAAGAGCGAAGTTGTGCTTTACTCAGACAATATTCGCACGGCTTACGGGAAAAGAACCACTTATTCTTATTTAAAATAATGCTTCGTCGGTTCCCGTCTGTACAATCACCGCTGTCCATGCCGTTTGTTCCTCCATAATTTGATATTAATATAGAGTATATCATAGATATTTGCTTTTGTCAATACTTTGTGTGAATTTCATCAGTAAGTCGGCAGGATTTACTTTTTTACAGCTTGAATAATTGAAAACAAAAAATAAGCCCAGCTGATTTCCACGGAAGCTGTAGATTTCTGATGAAAATCAGCCGGACTTAAACTGAGAGATGAACCCTCATGCGGCAAAGGAATGGACGAGATTCCCTTTCCACGTGTATTATTATATCACAAAGAGCGGTAATATGCAATAGGTAAAATGAAATTTCTTTAAAAAAATCAAAAATTTTTTCAGTCGTTATCGCTGTCAAGACGGCGCAGACCTACGGTTTCGGACACGGGGAGCGAAAAGCATATTGCACCGGCATCGCTTCCGATTCCGTTGGTTTTACAGATTTCCTTCATTATCGCCGATTTTTTCGACGAGGGCGCGACTATGTATATGATGTCCTTCTCCTCAGTGAGAGTTACGCCGAAAAAACACTCGGCTTTGGTTTTACCCGTTCCTTTTGCGTGGATTACGGTGCCGCCGGACGCTCCCGCGCTTCTTGCAGAATCCATGACCGCGTCGGAAAATCCTTCGTTCAGTATTACAAAAATCAGTTCGTTTTCAAAATTCATATCGGGAGCTGCTCCTTTTTGGCCTGTGTTTTCTTTTTCGCCTGTGAGATAGTCGAGGGTCTTTCGTCCGCCTACGCTTTTTATGGGAATGGCTGTCATGATTCCGTTGCCGGGAATGTCTATGAACATTTTCCGCTTGGCAAACTTCATCAGTTTTTTCATGTCTTCCCTGTTGGCTGCTGTGGCGATGACGGCTTTTTCGGTGTTTTCAAGGTCGTACAGAAGCAAATGGTCGCTGGTAGCGGTTCCTGAGCCGAGGTTGGTCAGAATCAGCGGGAGTCCGATTTCCTCGTGCAGGCTGATCAGTTTATCGGCTTTGCTTCTGTCGGTTACTGTTATAATATAGTAAAGTTCCATGTTTTACTCCTGACTCATTCGTTCCAAAGCTCGATAATCTCGTACTCTTCTTCCGGCTCTGTTGACTGCGTAGGTGTTTCTGCGGCTTTCTTCTGCTTGAGAACGTAGACTGCGCCCATAATCTGAATTGTGATTAGCGGAGTCATTGCCACAAGCGCCACAAGCCCGAACGCGTCGGTCATGATGTTTCCGCCGACAGCTGTAGTCGCTCCCATTGCAAAAGGAAGCATGAATGCCGCCGTGAGAGGTCCGGACGCAACTCCTCCTGAGTCAAAAGCGATTGCTGAGAAGGTCTGGGGAACGAAAAAGGTCAGCGCCAGTGCGATTAAATAGCCGGGAACTATGAACCACATGATGGAGATTCCGGTGAGGATTCGTATCATTGAAAGTCCCATGGCGGCGGAAATTGCGATTGAAAGGCTGGTTCCCATAGCTTTTTCTGTAATTGCGCCCGCACTCAGCTCCTCAACCTGCTTGTTCAGGACATGAACCGCCGGCTCCGCGTTTATTATGAACCAGCCCATGAGTGCGGCCAGCGGGACAAGTGCGAAATTCAATGGGCTTGAGCCGATTTTTTCCCCGAGAGTATATCCGAGGGATGAAAAACCCACGTTTACGCCTGTGAGGAACAACACGAGTCCGGCGTATGTATAAAGCAGTCCAACGATTATTTTATAGAGCCTGCGTTTGTTCAGCTTGAGTGAAAAAATCTGGAACAACAAAAAGAACGCGAAAATCGGCAGCAGTGCAAGCAATACCTCAGCCATGTATTCGGGAACTGCGCTGAGATATCCATGTCCAAGCTCCGTGGTGTAAAGGTAGTTCTGCATGTCAGCCGCGCTTGCTCCTTCCGCTGTCTGGGGATAGATGAAGCCGAGGATGAGCACCGTCACGATTGGTCCGATTGAACAGAGTGCCACAAGACCGAAGCTGTCGGATTTTGCCTTTTCGTCGCTTCGGATTGAGGCAACACCCACGCCGAGAGCCATAATAAACGGCACAGTCATTGGGCCTGTTGTGACACCTCCCGAATCGAATGACACTGCCCAGAAGTCAGGGGACGAAAACGCGGCGAGGATGAAGATGATTCCGTAGAACAGTAGGAACAGCCACTTTATGGGAATGCCGAACATGATTCTCAGCATACTGACCGCGAGGAAAAATCCCACTCCCACGGACACTGTGATAATGAGAACCGAGGTTTTTACGGCCGGTACGTTGTTCGCCAGCACCTGCAAATCCGGCTCGGCTACGGTAATGATTACGCCTATTAAGAAGCTTACCAGTATAATCACGGGCAGGCGGCGGGATTTTGTCAGCTTTGAACCAATCTGGCTTCCAATCTGGGTCATGGAAAGGTCCGCGCCGAGGGTGAACATGCCTTCGCCTACAATCAGCATGACCGCGCCTACCACAAAGGACAGTGCGATTCCGCTCTCCACCGGTACAAAAAGCAGACATAACAGAACTATGATGATGACCAGCGGCATAACCGAATGCAGGGATTCTTTCAGCTTTGATATGAGTAAGTTTTGTTTCTGCAACGTTGCTCCTCCGTTTACTTTAGTTTTATATGGACATTTTATTGGATTTATTTACCGAAGAATGAGAACAATAAAATCACGATGCCGAGGATTGTCAGAATCATGCCAACTGTGCGGTTGAGGGTCTTGGGTGTGGACTTATTCGCGATTTTCGCTCCGATTCTCGCCCAGATCAGGGTGAAAAGCATTGACATGATGAGTATGAAAACGTCGGGCTTTCCGCCGAGGGCAAAATGGGAAACGGAACCCGTGAGGGCTGTGAAAGTCATGATGAACACACTTGTGCCGACTGCGGTTTTCAGTTCATATCCGAGGACGCTGGTGAGGATAAGGAGCATCATCATTCCGCCGCCCGCTCCCACAAAGCCGCATATGAAGCCGACGACCATGCCGCATATTATGGACTGCACTACCCTTTTCTTCGGTGAAGCTGACTCCATTTTTTCTTTTGTCGTCATGACCGGCTTCACTATGAACTTTATGCCGAGCATCATAGTCACGAACACGGAAAAGTTTCCCATTGTTGCCGAAGGGATGTAGTTTGAAACAATACTTCCGACTACTGTAAAGCAAAGCACTGACGCCATCATTATGATTCCGTTTTTGACGTCGAGGTTTTTGTTTTTGTGGTATGTATAAGCCGAAACCGCACTGGCCGGAACGTCTGATGCAAGGGCGATTCCTACGGCTGTGTATGGGTCAACGCCGAGAAAGGTCACGATCATTGGTGTGATTACGGCAGCCGCGCTCATTCCGGCGAATCCTGTGCCAAGTCCAGCTCCAAGTCCGGCTAAAAATGTAATTATGATGATCTTTATTATTCCGAGCATTATTTCCTTCCTGCAAATAAAAAAATCTTCCTTTAATTATTATATAGAAGCAGGGGGAAAAAATATTGCAGATTATGTAAACAAAATGAAAAAAAGCCGCCCGACCTCTACCACAGCAGGGTCAATGACGGCTTAATTCGGTAAGGCACCACCGCACAAACCACGGCTAACGCCTTGATGGCACATCTGCACCGCATCTTTTAGGAGTTGCTGCGCAATCTCCATCATAATTCACAAATCCACCTTGATTTATAGTATGAACATAAGGTGTATTTGTATTGTCTGACGAAAAATCTGTCGGCACATCTGCACCATCAGAACTGTGCGGTGTCGCCTTAATTTATTTCACCTGTGGTTTTGGCGACTTCTTTGGCGTGGAGCAGCTATGTCCGTTTGCCCTTGCAGAGCATACTGAGTGCATGGCGCAGGACTCACAGCCGCATCCGCAGCCTGATTTTCCGGATTTTTTATCCTTTACCATTTTTCTGATTACCATAAATACTGCGAATGCCAGAATCAGGCACACGATTATTGTACTTATGTTTTCGCTGAGCCATGCGAGCATAACTGCCTCCTTTGATGTATGACTTGATTATTTTTTGCTTGTAACAATATTTGACTTGAGCTTATTCGATTCCTTATAAGGCTTGAAGAGCATGTAGAGAATGAACGCAAGTACTGCTAGAGCGAAGATGATTCCGATAACGTTTGCGTTTCCGGTGAAAATCGAGCCGAGCTGGAACACGATTAGGGAGATTGCGTATGCGAACACGCACTGGTAGCCGATTGCGAACCATGTCCACTTTGCGGAGTTCATCTCACGCTTGATTGCACCGATTGCGGCGAAGCAGGGAGCGCAGAGCAGGTTGAAGATGAGGAAAGAATAAGCGGAGAGCTTTGTCATGCCTTCGAAGTCGAGCACGCCGAACACGCCTACAACCTCTTCCTTTGCCACAAGACCCATGATTGTCGCGATTGTAGCCTTGATTGAGCCGAATCCTATGGGCTTGAAGATGTGGCAGATTACGCCGCCGATTATGCCGAGGATGGAGTCCTCAAGTTCCATGTCAGCGTTGAAGCCGAAGGAGCCGTCGGTCATGCCGAACACGCTTCCCACCCAGATTACGATTGACGAGAGAAGGATGATTGTTCCGGCTTTCTTGATGAATGACGAGGCGCGCTCCCACATTGAACGGAGTAATGCTGAAACGGTAGGAAGGTGGTATGCGGGAAGCTCCATTACGAAGGGTGCGGGATCTCCTGCGAACATCTTTGTCTTCTTCAGCATGATACCGGAGATGATGATTGCCGCAACTCCAACGAAGTAAGCCGAGGGAGCGACCCACCATGCGCCGCCGAACAATGCTGACGCGATGAGGGCGATAATCGGGAGCTTTGCGCCGCAGGGGATGAAGGTGGTGGTCATGATTGTCATCTTGCGATCGCGGTCATTTTCGATTGTACGGGAAGCCATGACTCCGGGAACGCCACAGCCTGTACCGATGAGCATTGGGATGAAGGATTTACCTGAAAGACCGAATTTACGGAAGATTCTGTCCATAACGAACGCGATTCTTGCCATGTAACCGCAGGCTTCGAGGAACGCGAGCAAGATGAACAGCACGAGCATCTGGGGAACGAATCCAAGTACCGCACCAACACCGCCGATTATACCGTCGAGGATGAAGCCTTTGAGCCATTCAGCGCAGTTAATAGCGTCAAGTCCTTTTTCTACCAGCACGGGTATTCCGGGAACCCATACGCCATACTCGCTTGCGTCAGGAGCTTCTTCCATTGCAGCGTCAACGGTTTCGGAAATGTCAAATCCTGCTTCGGCCAAAGCGTCTCCGAAGGTACCATAGGCTTCGTCAAAAGCACCGTAGTCCTTGTCTTCGATTGCGCCTAATACGTCGTCAGCACCTACAACACCCGCGTCAGCCGCCGCCTTTACGGTGGACTCAAGCTCGGGGAGGAAGAGGTTTTCTTCGGCGTACTCATCAAGAACGTCATTGTATTCGCCGGAGCCGATTCCGAAGAGGTGCCAGCCGTCGCCGAACACACCATCGTTAGCCCAGTCGGTAGCCCATGTTCCTACAGTTGTAACGGATATATAGTAGACGAGAATCATAACTACCGCGAAAATCGGCAGTGCAGCAAAGCGGTTTGTGACTACCTTGTCGATTTTATCGGAGACTGTAAGCTTTTCGCCTGACTTCTTTTTAAAGCAGGCTTTGATGACCTGTGCAATATAGACATAGCGCTCATTTGTGATGATGGATTCAGCGTCGTCGTCAAGCTCATCCTCGGCGGACTTGATTACGCTTTCTATGTAGTCGGCGTTCTTTGTGAGATCCACGCACTTTTCCTTGAGCTGATCACGAACCATTTCGTCGCGTTCGAACAGCTTGATGGCGTACCATCTCTTTTTGTCCTCGGGAATTGTGCTGAGGGCGGCTTCCTCGATGTGGGCGATTGCGTGCTCCACGGCTCCGGAGAAGGAGTGCTGGGGTACGGTTTTCATTCCCTTTGCGGCTTCGATTGCGGCTTCCGCGGCCTCGGTGATTCCTTCGCTCTTGAGAGCCGAGATTTCAACTACTCTGCATCCAATCTGACGTGCGAGTTCGGCGGTGTTGATTTTGTCGCCGTTCTTTCTCACCACGTCCATCATGTTTACGGCGGCGACTACCGGTATTCCAAGCTCCACAAGCTGGGTGGTTAGGTAGAGGTTGCGCTCGAGGTTTGTGCCGTCGATTATGTTCAGGATCGCGTCAGGCTGCTCGTTTATGAGGTAGTTGCGGGCGACGACTTCTTCAAGTGTGTACGGCGACAGCGAGTAGATACCCGGAAGGTCGGTGATGATTACGCCGTCGTGCTTTTTCAGCTTGCCTTCCTTTTTTTCAACGGTAACTCCGGGCCAGTTTCCTACGAACTGGTTTGAGCCGGTCAGCGCGTTGAACAGCGTCGTTTTACCGCAGTTAGGGTTACCCGCGAGGGCTATTCTGATATCCATGATTACTCCCCTTATATTATAGATGAATTTTGTAGGTTAGTCAAGGCTAACGTTATACCAAAATTTACGGTCAGCCTGACTTTAATCAGTTCGGGCTAACCTCATGATTTAAAATTTATTCCACGTCAATCATTGCCGCGTCGGCTTTACGGAGTGACAGTTCGTATCCGCGGACCGTTACCTCGATTGGATCTCCAAGAGGCGCTACTTTTCTGACGTACACTCTAGTTCCTTTTGTGATTCCCATGTCCATGATTCTTCTTTTGACCGCACCCTCGCCGTTCAGCTTTACAACAGTAACGGTTTCTCCTATGGCGGTTTCGCGCAAAGTTTTCATCACTATATCCTCATTTCTATATTGATAATCTGATTTTAATAAATGGAATCAATCAAACCATGATTTTTGAAGCCATTTCTGAACTGACCGCAACACGGGCTTCCTTTACCTTTACTATGATATTCCCGTCGAGAGCTGTTATGACTACTACTTCGCTTCCGACGTGGAATCCAAGATCTTCGAGATGCTGTCTCACTTCTGGCTTTCCGCCGATTCTTTTCACGATATTTTCTTCACCAGCTTGTGCATATGTCAACGGCATCATGTTTATCACTCCTCTTCACAGTATGTTAGCGTTGACTAACCAACAGACTGAATATAAGTCAGACAACAAGCATTTTACTTCGGTCTGACAGAGGTTTGCTGTTAGCACTTGCTAACTTCATTATTATAATACTCCAATATGGGAAATTTGTCAAGAGGATTTTATGAAAAAAATTCTCTCAAGCGGAAATTTGTCGCATAGTGCAAGTTATGGCTGGAATTTGGTGTGCAATTTGTGTATTATGCTATGGGGCGGAAATATCGTGTTTTAATTCATTAAAAAAGCGGCGTCTCACTTGAATTTGGCCGGATTACATGATATGATATATGTAATAAAACAGAATGTGGAGGATTTATATGCTTGAAATTCTGCTGTGCGACGACGACAGGTTCTTTATCTCCATTGCCGAGGGGATTGTGGTGAACCTGATTGAAGAGGAATGTCTGCCGGCTCATTTATGCGGGGTTGCTCATTCGTTCAGTGAGGCTGTCACCTTATCGAAGCGGATTGCCGGAAAGAAGTCCCCTGCTCTGGCGTTTCTCGACTTGGATTTCGGGCGTGATCTGCCGACTGGAATGGACGTTTCCCGTGCGCTCAAGCGGAGCTGTCCCAATCTTCGCATTGTCTTTCTCACAAATCACAATGAGCTTGCGCTTGCGGTTCTGAAAAGCGGGACCGAACCCTTTGGTTTTCTCGAAAAAGGCACGGACATAACTCTTCTACGGGACGGAATGCGCCGATATGTCAGGATGGCTTTGTCATATAAAAAAAACTCGGACGGCAGGGATTCGGATAGCGGTGGTGAGATACGGCTCGAGGTTGGCGGCGAGGAGGTGAAAATGCGTCTTGACGACATAACCTACCTCGAGAGCGAGAAAAATCTCTCCCATGGGATAACGTACCATACTTTAGGCGGGTCGAAAATAACACTGATCGGAACTCTTGACCATGCCGCAGAAGAACTGGGAGACGAATTTACGCGTGTTCACCGGTCATATCTTGTCAACGAGGAGCATATCATTGCCCTTCGCGGAAGTACTGTTGTTTTAGCCGACGGGAGCGAGGTTCCGTGTTCGTTGAAAAAGCTTGGAGACGTTAGCAGGATTTTAGGTGCGGGTCATGAAAGAAAAAAATGAAAACAGCATTGACATAACGTCTAAAATATGGAAGCTATCAAAAATTGCGCTGGCTGTACTGCTTGCTTTTGGTGACATTCATCTTGTCTTTATAAAAGGCATAAACGCGCCGGAGATGCTGGATCTGCTGACGGCCTTAATTGTGACGCTTATTGTTCCGGTTCTCGGGGTGATACCGTTCGATTTATGCGACTGTTTTATATTGTGTACTGCCTTGATAAACATAATGCTGAGAGCCTATTTCGTACGTTATGTGACTTCCATGTTTCTTTTGGTTTACATGGTTCTTATGTGCCTGATTATGTGGGTGAAAACGAAAAAATTCGGCGAGCATGGAATCGGCGTGTTCTTTGTAATGCTTATAGGGGCGGCTTCCGTTGAATTATATGACGCGGTTTTCCAAAAATTTCTTGGATTGTATTATGATTTGGCGAGGGAGCATAACTGGAAAATTATAGAAAAGGCGCTGTTTCTCTTCCTGTGCTGTGCGGTGTTTCTTCTGATGTTCATTGCACTGCTCAAGCTTGTCAGCTTGATTTTCAAGCGCTGGCGGGACATACTCGATACGGTTTCGAGAAAATTTCACAACATGGAAATATATGTCCTTGCGCTGTCGGCTTTCACACTGGTCTGCCTGTCTTTGATCAGCCTGTTCTTCCCCTACAACGATGGCTCCGTTTTCTACGAACATTACTTCAAGCGGATTTATTATGTGATTTTCGCCATTCTTCTGCTTGTCGAGATAGTTTTTGTCTGCATGCTTCTGCGGACTGTTTCAATGAGGGAGAAAATGACGGCAGCCGAAAACGACAAAAATCTGATAGCGGCGTACAATTCCCAGCTTGAGGACAATCTCGAGAGCATGCGGGAAGTCCGGCACGACGTGAAGAATCTGTTTCTGACCATGAGCGGATTCGTGGACCGATCTGGGGATGAGGAGATGAAGCGGTTCTACCGTGAAAATATTGTTCCGTTTGTAGAGGATTCTCTGGTGAGAAACGATTTGTCAAACACCCTCCGGACTCTCCATGACGACAGTCTTAAGGCATTTCTTTATTATAAAATTATAGAAATCACATCCCATGAGGTGAAAGCCGCGGTTGAGATAACTTCACCATTGGCTGAAATCGGGGGAGGCGGGGATTTTGTCAGGGTTATCGGAATTCTGCTGGACAATGCCGCTGAGGAAGCCGCTTTGATTCCCGACGGCGTGGTCAAGGTTAAGATTTACGAGGACGACGGGTCCTGTTATGTGAAGATTTCAAACGTGTGCCGGAACGAAGTCAGGGAGCGGGGTGTGATTCCCGGAACCACGGGCAAGGGGCTGGGCCGCGGAAAGGGGCTACTGATACTCGAGAAAATTCTTTCGCGGTACGGCAATATTGTGCTAAGCTCATATTTCACCGCGGAAGAATTCGTACAGCTTTTGACGATCGCCAAATGACTGCCTGAATTTTGAGTTTTCTGCCTGAATGAAGTTTTATGTGAATTTTTCAGGCGGAAATAACTCTTTCCCGGGCAAAAATTGACTAAACGACTTTTTTATATGCTATACTTTCGCTGTAAAACGGAGGTATAATTATGGAAGAGCTGGTTATCAACAAAAACAAGCGGGAATTTGTCAGCTACAAAGACAAAACCTACGGCTGTTACGCAATTCACACGCCTGTTGTAACACATGACGATTCCCTTGAGGATATTGTGCTGACCTTCGCCTCGCCTTTAATTCAGCCGAGAGACGTGCTTTTCATCAGCGAGAAGATGGCGGCCTGCACAGAGGGGCGTGCAATTCCGGTGAGCGACATAAATACCGGATTTTTTGCGAGTTTTTTATCCAAGTTTGTGACGAAATCAAGCCGGGGGATCGGTTTATCCATGCCGGAGACCATGCAGTGCGCCATTGACGAGGTGGGACTAGCCCGTATTCTTCTTGCTGCATTCTGCGGTGCCGTGGGTAAGATTTTCGGCAGGAAAGGCTGGTTTTACCTAGTTGCCGGACAGAAAGCGGCTTCGATTGACGGTCCCTGCAGCTACACTCTGCCGCCGTACAACAAATATGTGGTTCTCTCTCCGCTGAATCCGGATGAATGTGCGAGAAAAGCGTCAATTGTCATCGGCGGTAACACGGTTCTCATAATTGACGCAAACGATTATGGAGTAAATATTCTCGGGGCGTCGGAGTCGAAGGTTGATTTTACAATGTACGAAAATCTGCTTCAGCAGAATCCGCTGGGTCAGAGTACGCAGTGTACGCCAATGGGTATTCTCCGGCCTGTCAAATAAAAAATAACTCCCGAATCACCAGCAAAGCTGTTTTGCAATAAGATAGCTTGTCTGACAAAACGGGAGTTTTATTATTTTGTCAATGCATAAACCACGTACTTGTCGGCAATTTCTTCCCGGGTCATATCTTTACCTTTTCTGAAAATTACGCGGTAGCGGTAGGTCAGACTCTCGCCGGCGGGAATTGTCAACCCTCCCTTAAAGTAGAGGTTATTTGCAGCAAACAGTCCATATGCCCGTATGTGCCATGCGGTGGGGTGGCGTTCGTTTTTCGAGTTGTCGAACACTGTTACGCCCATGAAGCCTGCGTCTTTGACTTCGCCTGAGTAGTCGCACCACTCTGCCGTTCTGCCCCAGCATTCGTCTTCACCCACCGCTCCCCATGAATTGGACAGCTCGCCTGAACCTATGTCCGCACGCAGTTCGTCACGGAGTCTGATTCCGAGAGGGCCGGCTTCTTTGGTTGCGCCGAACTTTACTTCCCCATAATCGGCGGTGAACGTGATTTCAATATCAAGTGTGCGGCGGGATTCGCTCTGGTTATACACGGTATAAGTGGTCTTTTCGCTGATGAGCGGGCTGCCTTCGAGATCCGTCCACTTGTTTTTCGCCGTGAATGAAGCGTAGGCGGAGGATGAAGTTACGTTTGTAATCTCCTCGTTTACTACCAAGCCGTAGTTTCCGCGCTCGTTCCAGCAGTCGATTCCGTTCACGTCTCCAACGGCTATGAACAGTGAGCGCTGATGTGGGTGTTCCGTGGTCTCGAGGTCAAGGCGGGTGAAGGTATTTCCGTCGTTGTCGCGAATCTGGCCGAAGAAAGGCTTATTGAATCCGCGATAAACATAGTCGGAGAAGTGGTTGCCGGCGATTTCCACCTTGACTTTGTCAGACGCAGCTTCGGCTGTGCATTTGTCTCCCGCGTATTCAGCCAGATGTAGAATCATGCTCTCGCCTTTTTTCGCGGTGATAACGGCTATGATTCCGTCGCCTTTTTGTGACGCTGGGTAAACACGGCCGTTATATTCAACTCCGGTTATATTTTCGGGGACGGTATTGTTCACCGGCTTCAGGAACACCGGTTCTTCAATGATATTGCGGACGGGCTTGTACAAGAACATTATTTCCTGTCCGAATATGCCTATCAGGTAGGTCAGAGCCTTTTTTGCGTCGGACTTGAAGTCGTTGTAGGCGCACTCCACTGATACGCATCCGTCGTACCCGATTCTCATCAGCTCTGCGGCAAAGCTTTGGTTGTAAGCGGCCTTTGAGCCGAAATCCAAGCCGGGACAGCTTCTTTTGGGGGATTCGGAAATGTGGCAGTGGCGCACAAGATCGGCACAATCGCGGACGCATGTTACTTTTGTCCTCTCCTCTACCATGTGGAAGGAGTCAAATAGCAGCTTTATGCTGTCGCTGTCGAATTTTCTCACCTCTTCCGCTGTTTCCGGCACGGTGTTGAAGATATTGCTTTCGCATTTACGCAGGGGCTCGATAAGGACGATGATCCCGTGTGATTTGGCAATACCTGCCATTTCTTTGATGAACGTGTCAAGCGCGGCGCGGCTTTCTTCCTTTGTGATTCCCTCTTCTTCAAGGATGGATCTCGCTCCGCCGCTTCCGAATACAGCGTATTTTGCACCGAGGGACTCCATTATACCGAATATTTTTTCTGCTCTTTCAAGATAGGATGTTCTGTCAGCTTTCGGGTCTGCAAGTCTCCACTGCCGCGGGAAGAGACTGTTGACCGCTATAATTTTGAGAGAGTTTTTTTGGTTTTCACTTGTCAGCTTTTCGATTCCCTCGTCGTCAAGCTCCGCAAGCATTCCGCCCCCGCATTCGGTGCAGTCGTAGCCGATTGACAGCAGGTATCTGCACTTCTCGATTATGGCGTCAGCGGGGGATTGTGGGACGGACGACACGCCTTCGGGCATGAGCGAACCGCCGGGGATACAGCACGAAAATGTTATCATTTGTTTATCTTCCTTTCAGTGGAGTCGCGCTTCCGATTCTTCTTTGTTTTTTTTTGTAACGTATTGATGCACAAGGAACGCGGTTTCTTCGTCGGTGAGAAAACGCTCGGGAGTACAATCGTCGCACTGTAAAATTTCACTTGTGCCGTAAATTCTGCACATGAACGGTCTTGTTTCATAAACAATACACATTCCGTCCTTGAGAAAACCGCACACACCATTACATTCATATTTTCCGCCGCACGCTTCAAGCTCACTTGGAGTAAACTGTACTACATTGGTACAGCATTTTAAGCAGCCTTGTTTACACTTTGATTTTGGTATTTTACTATATATCTCTTTTAATTCCACTTGATTTTCTCCCTTTTTTGCGCAAACTGCGGGTTGATTCAGATGAAGCTTCGGTCGATTCCGATGGCTTTCAGAAATTCTCTCGCTATGATTGTGCTGCCGATTTCTCCCGGGTGAACTCTGTCCCACGAGATATATGCTGGGTACCTGTAGACAAGGTAGTCGTCGAAGGCCTGCTGGATATTTACGAAGCGGCAATTGTATTTCTTCGCTACGTCCGCGCAGATTTTTCCGTATTCGTCGCACATCCGGCGCATTTTGTCCTCGCGGTTTGTCTCCATGTAGTATGGCGAGAGGATGATGACTCCCTTGACCACGGGAAGAGTTCTCTCAAGCATTTCGCACAGGTTGCTCTTATATTCATTGGCGTAAACATGTGAAGTCTGCACAGCGGGTTCGTCAAACTGCCGCCAGATGTCGTTGATGCCGATCATAAGGCTGACCCAGTCCGGCTTCAGATTCATGACGTCCTCCTGCCAGCGGGACTTGATGTCGCGGCTTGTGTTTCCGCTGCATCCGGTGTTGGCAATCCAGATTTTCCAGTCGGGGTAGATTACATTGAGCAGGTTGTCAATCGTTCTGACGTAACCGTCGCCCACACCCTGCCAGAGTCCCTCACCGACTGGTCTTTTTCTATTGGCGTCCGTCACGGAATCTCCCGTAAACACGATTTTATCTCCGTTTTGAAACAGCATTGTTTTACTCCTTCGTTTGGTTTTGATGATGATTGAACTGCGGTACTATCTGATTTGATGTAATTTCATTGCGCGATAATAAATAATCCTGCTAAATTGACAGGAGTTTATAATTATTTAATTATGAAATGAAGGGGCAGTCCGTCCTTCCATACGGGAGCAGTCTCGCCTTTGATGAGGGGCTTGATGTACTCGAGGCATTCGTCGGTGACGTTGTTTCCTTCCTTGTTGATAAATTCGGCGGGAACGGTCTTGACGGCGTTGGCGATTTTGCTCACGTCCATGGGCTGGCAGGTCACGCTGTACTCACCCTCGCCGCGCACGAAGGCTATCATGTGGCCTGTGATTCCGCTGACTGCTGAGAGAACCGCGGTTTCGCCTGCTTTGCATGATTCGTCGAGGTCGGTTTTTGAGGTGAGGTGAGCGGCACATCTCTGGGGAAGGTTCAGCTCGATTGAACGGGTCTTGCAGCCGAACTTCTCTTTCACCAGCATTTCAAGGGCTTTTCCCGTGCCGGAGAGGTATTTGTGACCGAAAACGTCAGCCACGCCGGACTGGGTTCCCTCGCCAACATAGCGTCCGTCCGCGTATCTGATTCCTTCGGACACGGCGATTACCACATTGGGGTGCTTTGCGAATGCGTTTTCGATGTCGCGGTAGAAATTGTCAATGTCGAAGTCCACCTCAGGGAGGTAAACATAGTCTGTTTCTGTGCCGTTGATTACTCTCGGAAGAACCGCAGCCGCTGTGAGCCATCCCGCATCACGTCCCATGATTTCCACGATTGTTACGGCTTTTGTAGTGTAAACTGCACAGTCGCGGATGATTTCCTGCATGGTTGTGGCGATGTATTTTGCCGCTGAGCCGAATCCGGGGGTGTGGTCTGTGCCGATCAGGTCGTTGTCAATGGTTTTCGGCACACCTATGACCCGCATTTCGTAGTCAGCGGCTTTCAGGTATTCGCTGAGCTTTGCCACGGTATCCATGGAGTCGTTGCCGCCTATGTAGAAGAAATAGCGTATGTCGTACTTTTTGAACAGTGCGATGAGGTTTTCAAAAAACGCGGGGGCGTCTTCCGGTTTGGGCAGTTTTTTTCTGCATGAGCCGAGAGCCGCCGACGGAGTGGTTTTCAGCATTTCAAGTTTATCATTGTCCAGCCCGCCTGCCGCATCAGAAAACAGTTCGGTCAGGTCGCAGAGACGCTTGCAGATGAAGCCTTCGATTCCGTTTTTCATTCCGTAGAGCTTTGTAACGCACTCTTTCGATTCAAAGCAGCCTTTGATGACTCCTGCAAGTGTCGCGTTTATTGCGGAGGTGGGACCTCCTGATTGTCCTACTACTGCCGCTCCGATTAGTTTTGTCATGATATTTGCTCCTTATATTGTTATTTTTTAACAGTTTGATTGCATTTTGATTTTGCATAATCTATAATTTTTATGTTAAAGTCTATTATAAAACTTTCAATATATATAATACCACATCACTCAAACTGTGTCAATATTTTTTTATTGAAAAAATTTTTAATCAGCGACTATATTGCGACATTTTTTTCATCAATCTTGAGCTATAATTTATACAGAAAATCCAAAGTTAAACTTTGATGAGACTGATTTTAAATTTTACGGAGATTAAATAAAGATGGATTCAGAAAACTTACTCAAAAGCATAACCTCGGGCAAGATTCTCACGATTTTTCTCGACGGAGACGTGGATCATCACAATGCGCGGATAATACGGGGCAAAATTGACACAAAAGTGTTCCTGCAGCGGCCGGACGAGCTGATTCTTGATCTCTCCCGGGTCACGTTCATGGACAGCTCCGGACTTGGTCTGATTCTCGGACGGTACGCTAAGGCTGTGGAGATGGGAATCAGCTTCAAGGTGGCAAACCCGACACCGCAGATAAAGCGGATTCTCGACCTTGCCGGAACAGAGCGGCTGATTAAAATTGAAACGAATATTAATGCACAGAAGAACAGGGTTAAGACAGCGTACTGACGCCGGAGGAAAACCACATGGCTAAACAAGTTATAATAAATCAAACAAAGATAATCTTCCCTTCCCTTTCTCAGAACGAAGCCTTTGCCAGAGCCGCCGCAGCTTCATTTCTCACCCAGCTCAATCCCACGTATGACGAGCTGTCGGACATAAAGTGTGCCGTCTCAGAAGCTGTCACGAACGCCATTGTTCACGGGTACAGAGAAGCACCCGGTGAGATCGTTTTAACACTCAAGCTTACAGAAAGCCGGATTTTTATAGCGGAAATCAAGGACAAAGGCTGCGGAATCGAGGATGTTGAGGAAGCAATGCGTCCTTTGTACACCACCGACCGGGAAAACGAGAGAAGCGGAATGGGGTTCACTATTATCGAAAACTTCATGGATTCGCTGAAAGTATCATCCACCGTCGGAAAAGGTACGCGGGTCCTGATGTCGAAGAAGCTGTCGGCGCTTCCGGTTTACAAAATATAGACGTACATAGCGGTTCTCCGCTTAATCAAAGAGGGAGAAAGGTCCACGTCTGAGTTGGTATAATAATACATGATGCCGTATATTCAGGCCGGATGTGAATTGGTATGTCAGCAGTTCTTATAGAAAACGACAGACAAAAATATGAAGTAAAAAGCGAAAACTCCAAAGTCAGCGGCGACACGATGGTGCTTCTGCAAAAGTACGCGGACGGCGACACTTCCGTTGAGGGAGAAATCATGGAGCTGAACTCACGGCTGGTGACGGGTATTGCCCACAGATTCAAGGGACGCGGGTGCGAGTTTGAGGACCTTGTACAGATTGGCTCAATCGGCCTGCTTAAAGCAATACGCAGCTTCGATATAAGCCGCGGCAACGCCTTTTCAACATATGCCGTTCCGCTGATTATCGGTGAAATCCGGCGGTTTCTGCGGGACGACGGTGCGCTCAAGGTCAGCCGGATAAAAAAGCGTACAGGAGCTGCCATCATGCGTGAGAGAGAAAAGTACATCGCGGAGTACGGTGAGGAGCCTCGTCTTGAGGATCTGGCGAAGAAGGTCGGAGTATCGGTGGATGAAGCTGCAGACGCACTTGATTCGACAATAGCTCCGCGGTCGCTGTCAGAAGTAATCGGCGACGACGATTTTTCTCTTGAAGATGTAATTCCCGCGACAGATGACGAACTCGGCAAAATGATTGAACGGGTTGCGCTGAGCGAGAGTATAAACGCGCTTCCGAAGTTGTGGCGGCAGATTATTACACTGCGGTACTTCCAGGATTATTCCCAGCAGCAGACGGCAGACGCTCTTGGATTGACGCAGGTAAAAGTGTCGCGGGAGGAAAAGAAGATTTTCAAAGTCCTGCGTGAAGAGCTGGCGTAGTTCGGCGGTATATTTTATATAATAATGGAGGAAGGTTATCGTTTTTACAGGCTGATATGGTTATATTGAATAACTTTACGTAATACTTAAATAAAGTTCCGCTGTGAGGTTGGTTCAGCTTTACATGCGGGACTTTTTAAATTTTATAATAAGATTAAAATTTATATTGACAAAATGTAAAATAAGGTATATAATTTAAAACGACAAAATTCCAAAATCTTCTTTTTTATAATACTGTATCTGACACAATTCGCGGCAATCCCGTATTTACAGAGTGTAAAAAATCAAGTTTCGGCCAAAGGTAAGGTTAATCAATGAACGACGCTAACCACAATGTGAACTTTTCCATTCTCATGCCTGTATACAACAAAGAAAAACCCGCTTTTTTCAAGTCCGCCCTCGAAAGCATTTACGACAGTCAGACGCTTAAGCCGGACGAAATTATCATTTTATTCGACGGAAAGCTGACTGATGATTTATATCGCGTGATTGACGAATTCATGCTTAGCAAGGAAAATGTTGTCAAAACAGTATCATTTGATGAAAAGGTCGGACTTGGCGCGGCTTTGAGAGAAGGATGCAGGCACTGTCATGGCGAGTATATTTTCAGGATGGATTCGGACGACGTGAGCGTGAGAGATAGATTTGAAAAACAGCTGGCATACGCAAAATCCCATCCGGAGCTTGATGCAGTCGGCGGAATTATAGCGGAATTTGAATCGGACCCGAACAGGTGCTACAGAATCCGCGAGTGTCCGGCTTCCCTTGACGGAATCAGAAAAATGAGCCGCACACGGAACCCGATGAATCATGTGTCGGTCTGCATAAAGAGGTCGTCTCTGGACAAATGCGGCGGTTATGAACCATTACCACAGCTCGAGGATTATTTCCTTTGGCTGAAAATGCTGAACGCTGGATTGAAGCTTGGCAACATGCCCGACGTCCTCGTGAAGGTCAGGGTTGGAAGCGGATTTATCAAGCGGCGTGGTTCAAAGAAGCTTGTTTCCGGTTGGCTGAAGCTGCAAAGGTACATGATTGTCAACCATATGATAAATATACCGAAAGCTGTACTCAATATGGCGTACATAATCGGATTTACGGTTTTTCCGACCCCTTTTCGCAGACTTGTGTATGACAAAATCATGCGGAAGAACTGTCGAAAATGAGCTGACATATTATCACAAGGTAGAAAAAAGAAAAGCCTCTGCACAGAAGCGGTAGCTTGACTGCTCTTATGCGGGACTTTTCTTTTTTTTATTATTGAGATTTAAGCCGGGGTGAAATTACTTCGCGGAAAGCTCGTTCTCGTACTTCTCAATCATCTTCTTGACCATCTGACCGCCTACTGAACCGGCTTCACGGGAAGTGAGGTTGCCGTTGTAGCCTTTCTGCAGGTTTACCCCTACTTCGTTAGCCGCTTGCATCTTGAACTGCTCCATGGCTGCCTTTGCTTCGGGAACTACGATTTTGTTGTTGTTTGTGTTGCTCATGTTAAACTCCATTTTCTTGATTAAATTTTTCTTTGGCAGAGCCTTTTGCTCTACGCTAATATTATGAACCAATTGTGTTTTGATTATGAATGGTAATATGTTGTATTATTGAATTTCCTTGCACGTCCGACAGCTATTTCTGTAGTCATTAAGGTTTCAGTTCAGTTTTTTCTCTGAAAGCTGATTTATGAAGTTGTAGATTACAAAAAAATCATGTTAATCTTGATTTTTCTATTGAAATTTCAACAATTTTGTGTTAGAATAAGATAATATATTATGCACTTTGAAAGGACTCATGGCGTTATGACTAACTGGAACAGATATAATAAAACGAAAGCACAGTCGACCTTTACTGATATCGGATCGTTCAGGCTGTTGTTTTTGAAATATGCTCTGCCGGTTCTTTTGGCTTCCGCTTCCCTTTTTGGGTTAAGCTCTTGTGCGAAGGATGAAGAAATGCCGGATTCGCCAGGAAATGAATCTGTTGAAACTGAGGAAACGGAGCCGTTCACAATTGACGCGATGGAACTCAAGCCCACGGGGGAAGTTGACCCGGATGTTGATGAGATTGACGGAATCGCCATAACAAGCGTACTTGAGCTGACGCGAATCGGGAAAACCGCTGAATACCCAATGGATGGAGACTATGTACTCGCAGCTGACCTCGACTGCTCGGGTATACAAAATTTTTCTCCGATAGGCGGCGCATTCAGTGACTGCGGAATCGTCAGCGGAGAAAATGTATTTACCGGTACTTTTGACGGCCGGGGACACACTATTATGAATATGAACATTCTTCTCTCGTCTTATGAAAGAGTTCATGTGGGAATGTTCGGAAGCGTTGGCTCTGACGACGAGAACGATCCGGCTGTCATTAAAAATATAATTTTCAAAGACGTTACAGTAACTGGAAAGGCTGACGGACCTGCCACATATGCTATTCTCGCCGGTCAGGTTGACGGATACGCCATTATCGACAACATTTCACTGATCTCAGGTGAAGTGAACATTGACGTGGGAAGCGGCGACATTCTTGGAATCGGCTCCCTTATCGGTCAGTGCAGGACCCAAAGCTGGACTGGATGCTCCAACATGGGCGTGAGCGTCACCAACATTTATTCAAATATAAGCGTTTACGGTACAAACAACAGCTCGACAAACTACACAAGTGGCATTATTGGACGCATACGCGGCTCCAACTTGGGAGAACTGTCAAATGTGCTCTTCACCGGAGTGGCAACTTTTTCCACGTACCTTAGTAACCCCATTTCTTCGGGCGACAGCAAAGCCGAAAAGATTGAGAACGTGTACTACCTCGAAGGATCTGGTGAAGATTTAAACGGATTCGGACATATTGTGAAAACAGATGCCCTTACCAGTGGTGAAGTAACACTCGACTCCGATTACTGGGTAGTTGAGTCCGGTTTCATGCCTCTTCTTAAAATGACCAAGGACTCTTCCCTTTTCTCAATCCTCGATTTTGTCACAGTGGAGCTTAAGGACGGAGAAAGTGAGGACAAGATTAAGTCGGATTTCAGCGTGACTGACGAGTTCATGGGCGAGAAAATCGAGTGGGTTTCAAGTGACGAGAGCGTAATAAAAATAGTTGACGGCACCGCAAAGGTAATCAAGCCATCCCTCGGATTCAAAGATGTTACGCTTTACGCCACAAATGGCGGATATGCAAAGAAATATAACCTACGTGTTGTTTCAGGTGTTGTTGGTTCCCTTGTGCGTGAAGGCAACGACATTGTGGCGAAAAACTTCCCCAACGGAGTTGAATACAAGTGGGTAGTGAAGAATCCTGTGACGGATGTGGAAATTCTCTCGAGAACCACTGACGAGAACAAAATAACCCTGACAGAAAACATGCAGAACGCCATAATCAAGCTGTCAGTCGAAGGATATGATGATCTTACCTTCTTCAACAGCAACCTGCCGACGATTTACATAAGCTCCGACCGGGATTATTATTCCGTTGAAAAGGATGTATATTCGCCGGCACAGATGTCTATAAGCACTACTGAATTTTACTCTGACACAAAGTACAACGGTGATATTCAGATAAAGCTGAGAGGAAACTCAACGGCTTACCAGTCGAAGCGGCCGTTCCACATAAAGCTGTCAAAGAAAACTGACATGTTCGGCATGGGCGAGGATAAGCACTGGGTTCTTTTGGCAAACACCTTTGACCGGACAAATATGCGCAACAAGCTGTCCTACGACTTCGGCGCAAACTTAGGCCTGCTTGGATGCGAGTCAATTCTTGTAAATTTAATATACAACGGACATTACTATGGTATTTACCAGTTCTGTGAAAACATCCGTATTGACCCTGAGCGGGTTGACATATTCAACTGGGAAGACGTTGCTGAGGACGTGGCAAAGGCTATCGGTGAAAAGGAAAACCTTAGCGACGAAGACATTGACAAGCTGGAGGACAATCTGACGGCTAACCTCAGCTGGGTCACGTCAGGCAAGTTTGGCAATTACACCATATCAAATTACTACGACACCTCGAACTTTGATATTACAGGCGGTTATCTGCTTGAAAACGACTCGTACTACGATGAATACTCAAAGTTTACGACCGAAAATGACATGAAGATTATGGTTCAGAGTCCTGAATACTTGGCGACTAATACTGAGATGTTCAGTTTCCTGATTGAGTACATACAGGACATGGAGGACTCCATTTACTCACCAAACCGGCTCAACGACGAAGGCAAGCACTACAGCGAATACATGGATGTTGACTCATTCATCGACTTCTGGATGGTGAACCAGGTATTCAAGAATGTTGAGCTTCTGTTCAAGAGCTGCTATATGTACAAGGATGTGGGCGGACTTCTGACCTTCGGTCCTATCTGGGACATGGACTGGGCTGCCGGAAACCACGTCAACCTGTGGGGAGACAGCGGAAGATACGATTCATGGTGGCACAGCGAGAGCCAAGACAGAGAATACTGGTACCGTGCGCTCTACAATGACCCAGACTTTATTGTCAAGCTGTACGACAGATGGAATGAAATTCAAGGAGAAATTGACAAAATATTCACTGAGCTTGACAGCATTGACTCTGAAATCGGTTCTGTAGCTGATCTGGACAACAAACTCTGGAATTACGAATGGAGCAACAGCAAGGAAGTCTCGAATCTCAGGGAATGGCTTGAAAACAGACGTGAATGGATGAACACACAGTTTTCCAACCCTCAGAAGCTGATGAAATCCTTTGGATACTACGAAGCTTCAAAGAATTTCTCAATTGACAAAGTCGAAGAGGACGACAGCACGGTCAAGCTCACGATCAGCGTTAAGGATGACGTACTGGTTTCAGTTGATATTCTCGTCAACGGCAGTCTGCTCAGGGAGGAGCCTATAACCAATGGCTGCGTCATAAGCATTGACAAGTCCGAACTGCGGGAGGCAGGAAAGTACAACGCTATCGAGCTTCTTGCGAAAAAGGAAGACGGAAGCTACAGAAACGTGAAGAAGCGCAGCGGACTCAAAGGTTCGACAATGGTTGAAGCATCCACGGAATTTTATATGGTAAAGGAATGATTTTTCCCGGGTAGGTTTTAGGTATTGTTTATATTTATCCAAGCACAACATAAATAATTTCAGGAAGACTGGCGCTTGCGGACGCCAGTTTTTCTTTTGAACAAAAAAGCCGAACTCATCCGGTGAAAAGACGGACAGGTTCGGTTTATTTTTATGAAAACAAAAAAGCTAGTGGAGGGATTCGGACCCTCGACCTGCTGATTACGAATCAGCTGCTCTACCCCTGAGCCACACTAGCTTATATCGAAACGCTGAATTCTCGCTTCGACTTTGTTATTATACTATATCTTTTCGGAGTTGTCAAGGGGTATTGCGAAAATTTTCCTTTTTATGAATTTAATATCAGTTTGACGGCATAACCACAAAGCAGTTGTTTATCCACCTCTCGTGGCCAAGGCTGGGACGGTTTATGTATTCTTCGTTATACACCATGGCTGTAGAGCTTCCTCCGTCGAGCATGGCGGCATTGTATGCGTTTTCGTCGAGCATTACCTCCTGCAATACGTCGAGGTCACAGCCTATGCTCCAGTCAGCCTGTCTGCCGTCGATTACAAGAAGGAGGAATTCACCGGTTTTGCGCTGACCTATGGCGGTTCTCGGTGCGATTCCCCAGCCACCGGTGCCGTTTTTGATGAGTCCTTCACCGTTTACCACAAGAAAAGGCGAAAATGATACCGCGCTTACTATGTCATTTTCAAGCGCCCAGTCGGCTGTACAGTGACGCAGAACAAGCGCGCCTTCTCCGGTGATGCCTATCATGTTGTATACGGTTTCATCGGTCTTGTACGGGTAGACGAGGTTCCTGTCCTCAATCAAGAGTCCTGCCGGCATTCCGCCGTTTGAGTCATAATTGGCTCCGTCCTGGAATCCGCCGCCATTGATTCCCGCCACTGCTCCTGAGCTTTTAACCATGGTCATGACGTTCTCGCCGCAGGTGTACTGCTGGGATGTGTCCACGAGCCTTACTCTGAGCGGATCCTCTACAAGCATCACATAACCCCGCCAGCCCGTGCCGGAGACTTCCTTCACGTAAAGCCCATCCTCAAGCAGATCATAACCCTCAGCTTCGTAGTCGCCGCTTCCCTCCTCGAGCTGGTTCAAGGGGGCGTCCTCCTCGCTGTACTCATGCTTCCCCTCGGTCTCAGTTTCAGTGTCGGTTTCAGTTTCGGTCTCAGTTTCAGTTTCCGTCTCGGATTTTGACTCTGTATCGGTTTCTGTTTCTGTCTCAGTCTCCGTTTCTGTTTCAGCTACAGCCGAATGTGGATCGGTTTCCGCTCCATTGTTGAAGGTCAAAATTTCCGAGTCGTATCCCGTGTCGTCTATTTCGTTTTCCGCCATGATTTTTTCTATGTATGTGTCGCTGAAAAACATTGTCGCGAGGTATTTGTGTGACATGGTGCGCATGGCTGAGCAGATCCACATGGTCTGAAGGGTGGGGCTTACTCCTGCCACAATGAGGACGTAAAAGGACAACACACCCGTGAGCATTATCACCATAAAAGCTACTATCAAAAAGGAAAACGCACGCTTAACTGCTTTCATATTTTCTCCGCTAAAGATTTTTTTATATTAGACGAAGAAAAATGGAAAAAGTTCCGTGCATTTACTGTTTTTTTCTTATTTTTATCCTCAGGTCAGTTCTGCTTTTCTTTAATGTATCTGTCGATTGACGCGGCGGCTGTCTTTCCGGCTCCCATAGCTAAAATCACCGTGGCTGCTCCGGTTACGGCATCCCCTCCTGCGTATACACCGGCTCGGGATGTGGCTCCGTTTTCGTCTGTTATGATTCCGCCCCATTTTGAGCATTCAAGACCTTCCGTAGTGGACTTTATGAGTGGGTTGGGACTTGTGCCTATCGCCATGATAACGCAGTCCGCGTCGATTGTGAACTCCGAGCCGGGGATTGCCACAGGGCGTCGTCTTCCGCTGGCGTCAGGCTCACCAAGACCCATCCGGATGCACCTGATCTGCGCCGCGCTTCCGTTCTCTCCCGCGAGAATTTCGGTAGGATTTGACAGGAGCCTGAATATGATTCCCTCTTCTTTGGCGTGTTCCACCTCTTCCGCACGGGCGGGAAGCTCATTTTCGCCGCGTCTGTAGACTATGTACACGTTTTCAGCACCAAGACGTTTTGCGCATCTCGCCGCGTCCATTGCAACGTTGCCGCCTCCCACAACCGCCACGTTTTTCGCCTTCATGATTGGTGTAGCCGAGTCGGGCTTGTACGCCTTCATCAGGTTGATTCGGGTTAAAAATTCGTTGGCTGAGTAGACTCCGCACAGGTTTTCGCCGGGAATACCCATGAATCTCGGCAGACCCGCGCCGCTTCCTATGTACACTGCTTCAAAACCGTCCTCGATAAGCTCGTCGATTGAGAGTACCTTGCCGATTACCATGTTCGTCTCGATTTTTACACCGAGGGCTTTCAGGTTGTCGATTTCCTTTTTTACAATGGCTTTGGGCAGTCTGAACTCGGGGATTCCGTAGACTAAGACTCCGCCGGGGGTGTGCAGGGCTTCAAATACAGTCACGTCGTAGCCCAGCTTTGCGAGATCTCCCGCGCATGTGAGTCCAGAGGGGCCTGAGCCGACGACCGCCACCTTATGGCCGTTGCTCTCCGGCTTTGCTGGGGGTGTGTTGTTGTGATCGTTGTGGTAGTCCGCAACAAACCTCTCAAGACGTCCGATTCCCACAGGCTCACCCTTGATTCCGCGGACGCAATTTGACTCGCACTGGGACTCCTGTGGACATACGCGACCGCACACAGCCGCAAGTGAGCTTGACTCGGCAATGACGGAATACGCGCCTTCGTAGTCCTTTTCGGTGATTTTCTTTATAAAATCCGGTATTTTCACAAACACGGGACAGCCGGACACGCAGGGTTTATTTTTGCAGTTGAGGCAGCGTTCAGCCTCGTCAAGAGCCGCTTTTTCAGTGTATCCGAAGGCAACCTCGTCAAAGTTTTTCGCGCGAACATCGGGCTTTTGTGACGGCATGGCGTTCTTTTTCAGTGACATGTTTGGCATAAACTTTCCTCGCTTTATCTTTTCCTAAGTAAATTGCAGTTTTCTTCACGGGCGTGCTTCTCGAATTCCCGATACATTGCGCCCCGGGAGAGCGCTTCGTCAAAGTCAACGAGATGTCCGTCGAACTCGGGACCGTCAACGCAGGCGAACTTTGTCTTTCCGTCAACCGTAAGCCTGCATCCGCCGCACATGCCCGTTCCGTCGATCATGATGGGGTTCATGCTGACGATAGTCTTAATTCCGTATTCTTTAGTCAGTGCGGAGACAAACTTCATCATAACAACCGGACCTATGGCGATGACCTCGTCGTATTCTTCTCCGCTGTCTATGAGAGCTTTCAGCGCGTTTGTCACCAGTCCTTTTTCGCCGTAGGAGCCGTCGTCGGTCATAATCACATATTTATCTGAAACGGCTCTGAACTCGTCCTCGAGGATTACCAAATCACGGTTGCGGAAACCTACTATTGAATGAACCTCACAGCCGCTCTGATGGAGCTTTTCGGCTACGGGGTATGCAATGGCACAGCCTACACCTCCACCGACTACAGCCGCTTTTTTAAGTCCCTCGGTTTTTGTGGCTCTTCCGAGAGGTCCTACAAAGTCAGCAAGCGAGTCGCCCTCGTTCATTTCTGACAGCTTATCGGTAGTGGCTCCGACTTTCTGGAAAATTATGGTAACAAATCCAGCTTTCCTGTTGCAGTCGGCTACAGTGAGTGGGATTCGCTCCCCCTCCTCATCAGTGCGCAGAATTATAAACTGTCCGGCTTCAGCTTTTTTCGCAACCGCCGGCGCATGTATATCCATTTTTATGACAGTAGGATTCAAAACTGTCTTTTTTACAATTTCGTACATAATTTACCTCATCCATTTCATCAATTAAGAATTATTTTATCATAAATAACGTGAAAAGTAAAGTGCAAATTTTTCTTTTTCCGCATAAAAATACCGCTCCGGACATACTGTTTTATATAAAATCCAGCAAAACGGAGCGGCTTATGCTTGAGCGATTCTCTTCACTTCTCGGCGGAATCATAACCCCTGCGGTCCTGATTGTCTCGTCCGCTGTAATTTTACCCTATGTTCTCACGCGTCGGCAAAAGGACAGTCTTCATCAGCCGGACAAACGAAAAGGCGCGGCTTCATCTTTCCGGGCGCTGTGTCTGGCTCTCGCCGGTACTCTTGGAGTCGGAAACATAACAGGAGTTGCTTCGGCTTTGCTCTGCGGCGGTCCCGGAGCGGTTTTCTGGATGTGGGCAGGTGCGGCGGCGGTCCTTTCGATTAAATATGCCGAGGTATATCTGGCCGTGAAGTTCCGGAGACAGGATGAGCATGGATTCTATGGCGGAGCAATGTACTACATAAGTGACGGTCTCCCGCGGCACGGGGTAAAGTCAAAAGCGGCTGAGGGTTTAGCTTCGGTTTTCGCGGTTCTTTGTGTGATGAACTCGCTTATCACCGGCAACATTGTTCAGTCTAACGCGGCGGCATCGGCTGTTTCCTCGACAACAAACTGCAACAATATTGTTTCCGGCTTGATTCTCGGCGGGCTTGTTTTTTTGTCCATCCTATATGGAAGCCGGAAGATTGAAAAAATCACGTCCATGCTGATTCCTCCCTTGACGGCTCTCTACGTTATTATAACCCTCGGCATAATTTTCTCAAACGCGGGATTGATTCCACGGATTTTCTGCGATATTCTGTCGTCGGCTTTCACGAAAAAGGCGGCTGTGGGCGGAGTTTTTGGGTTCGGAGTCAATGAAGCCCTGCACTACGGCGTCATGCGAGGGATTTTTTCCAATGAAGCCGGATGCGGAACCTCTCCGATTGCCCACGCCTCGGCTGAAACCACTTCTCCCGCGTCTCAGGCAAAGCTCGGTGTGGTTGAGGTTGTGTTCGACACGATTATTCTATGCACGCTCAGCGCTTTTGTGCTTCTCATAGGGGAGTACAGATATGGTCTGCTTACTTACAAATCCGGCTCGGACGCTTCCCTTGTGACTCTTGATATATTCGAATTTTTAGGCGGTTCTCTCGTGAGAAAAACTATTGAAATATCGCTTCTTCTGTTTGCATACGCTACAATTATAGCGCAGACTTATTACGGAACCATCGCCATCAGGTACATTACGGACAGCAAAAAGCTGCTCAGACTTTATTACGCCATGTCGGCTGTCTGTGCGGTTTTCGGTTCGGTTATCTCCTCTTCGGCAATGTGGACTTCGGCCGATATTATTTTAGGTGTAATGACAATCGTAAACTGTCTTGTCACCTGTTTTCTCCGTCGGGAGTGTCGGAAATGACGTAGTCGGCGTGACGTCCGCTGTTGATGTCGCAGAGCTTTTTCAGAATTTCAACAGCTTCGTCTATATGACAGCCTCCGGAAATTCCATATTCATGCAGGTTGAGGTAGATTTTTGAGTGAGCTGTGAACTTCGGGGAGTAGGTCTTGAGGTAGAAGGGAAAATACTTGTCGATTGTGCTGTCGTACGCCTTTGACGCTTTTTTTAGCCGTGTGAGTCTGACTCTGCCGTAGAGAATCCGTGCTTCCTCAAGGCGTTTCTTATTGATAAGGTAGCCTTTGCCGTAAAGCTCGCTCATACGTCTGTCGAAGAGGGTCTCAGCCGCTTTTATGTCGTCATTCAATGAGAGAAGATATGTGTCGATGTTATAGACCAGCGATTCTTCAAGCTTATGCGCGGTATCTACCTTTACCGATGAGGATTCGCCCATTGTAAAGTAACCGATAACCTCGGCAAGTGCGCTGATTAAGTCAGCTTTCACCCGCTCGAGCGCCGCTTCGTCGTACAGACCTGCACGGACAGCTTCCACGGCGAGGGAGTAGGTGTAGTTTTTGCGGTTGATGTTTGCGGGGTCGAATCCGCCGGACGCGATAATTGCGTTATTCGTCGTAGTCAAGGTCGTCATCCTCCTCGTCATCATATTCTTCGCTGGCTATATTGTCGTCCTTATCGTCATCGTAATCCGCGGCTTCCATATCGAGAAATTCGTCGAATGCGTCAAGGTCAAAGCCGTCGTCGTACATATCATCGAATTCATCCGCTTCGTAGTTGTCGTGATCGGCGTATTCGTCGTCGGCAAACTCTTCGTAGTCGTATTCCTCGCCAATCAGGCTTCCGGGAGCTTCACGCTGTCCGGTTCTTGAGGTGTAATCCAGCTCATCACGGTCTCTGTACCACTCTGTGTAGTTTTTGCCGCTGTTTACTTTACGTATGATTCTCTCGGCTTCACGGTTCTCGAGGGTGTCGATACTTCCGCGGCAGTAGAGTTCAAACCTCTCAAACAGTTCCTCGATGAGGTCATTGTCGCTGATTTTGTCGTCGGTTTCAGTTTTAATATAGTAGAAGAGGTAGGTAAGCTCATTTAATGTGTAGGAATAGTTCTCGGCATTCAAATATCTCGACGAACAGAACTTGTCCACGATTTTCTTCACCGCGCCGCACCCGATTTCGATTCTGTCGTTTTCTACAATTGCGTTGTTTCGTATTTCGGAAAGTTCAGCCGCTTCCTTTTCAGACAGAATCAGACCGTACTTCGACGACTTTTCGTTCAGTGCGAGAATTTCCTCGGTGATTGGCGCAAGAGCCATGCTTTCGATATGTATCAGACTTTTTTCACCGTCCATCTGTAGTACCCCCGTTTCTTTTAATTTTGCCGCATGATTTATTTGAAAAAATTCACAAAAAGCACTTGACAATCATGCTGCAATATGCTATAATATTTGTATGAAAAAATAGAGAAGATTTATGATATTTGTCTATACTATGATATTATATCACTTGCAGAGCGGTCTGTCAAGTGTTTTTTTGTAAATCGGGTAATTTGTCAGGTGCCAGACGGGTTATTTTGTCCGACATAAGTCGATCATTTTTTCGGACAGGCTTCGAGCATTTTTATCTTCATTCCCTGCTCAACGAAGTTTTTCTCATACTCTGTGACGATATTGTCCGCGTTCCTCTCCGACGAATGCAAGTCCCGGGTCATGTAAGCGATATCGAATCCGGACTGCGGCAGGGTCTCAAGGGTATAGTCGAAGAGTGCGTCGTTGTCCGTCTTGAATGAGAAAATTCCGTCGGGATTTAAGATGCGCTTATAGTTTTCGAGGAACGCAGGATTTGTCAGTCTGCGTTTTTCGTAGCCGCACTTTCTCGCCCACGGATCGCTGAAGTTTGCCATGATTCCCGAAAGGCTGTTGTCAGGCATGACTGCTGTGAAGTCGGCGGCGTCAGCTACTATAAAACGCACGTTTCCACGCATCTCAGCCGGAATATCCCATGCTTCTCCGTTTTTGTAGAGATGTCCGTCAGGGGCGATCCAGCCGCCGTTTGAGCCAAGTCTGCCGAGGTCACGTGATGAAGCGTATTTTTCAACTGCGCACACCACGGCGTCGGAAATTTTCTCGAGAGCTATGTAATCGTTTCCGGGATTGCGGGATGACAGCTCCTTGATGAAGTCCCCCTTTCCGCAGCCCACTTCAAGGTACAAGGGAGCTGTGCGCAGGAATACTTCTTCGGCAGGAATGTAGGTTTTTTCCGGAAAAGGGTACAAAAGAGCAGACAATACGGAAAGTCTTTCACTTCCGTGGCGTTTTTTTCTCATTCTCATATTGATTATTTCTCCGTTTTCTGATAAAATAGTGTGGGGCGGGGCTACACACTGCGGCAACTCAAAGTGATTGTCAAGGGAGTTGTTCAGGTTTCAGCTGAAAAAATGACGAATACACCCGCTGGGGTTTCCCCGCACTTATTTATTATAACACAATCTCAGAAAAAAATCTACTTATAAATACAAAAAGAGAGGTGAGTTTACACCATGGAATTGAATATCTTCATGAAGGAGCTTCAATCAGCTCTTGTCGTGAGAGGAATTCCTGATGAAACGGCGGCAAAACATGTATCGAATTTAAGGCGGACTTTTACAAGTGACGACCTTTCGGAAATAGACGCGATACAATCGAAGAATGAAATTGATCAGCTCGCGGACAGCATTGCTGTGATTTTAAAGAAAAATAAAAAACAGCCGGAGTCAAAAAGACCTCCTCAGCAGGTGGAAACAGTTGCCGAGGTAAAGTCAGAGCTACGACCTGCACCGCCGCCAAAGGAGATAATCGTATCACCGTCAGACTACCGCGAGAAAAAGCATGAGCAGTCACGTCAGAAGCAGAGCGACGACCCATATTTTGAGTATTCGCCGGAGCATGAGCCTTCAACCAAAGGCATGCTTATCTTCTGGGTGGGGCTGTTTGTGACCCTCCCCATAACGCTTAGCCTTGCCGCTGTGCTTTTCGGTGCGTTTGCGGCGGTTTTCATTGGATTGGGTGCGCTGATAGTCGCCGGAATCGTTTGCGTTATCGCTGTTGTTGCCGCCGGAGCAGGCGCTTCACTTGTAGGAATCATTTTCGGGATAACTCAGCTCTTCTCGTTCCTTGCGGCGGGTATATATGAAATAGGGCTTGGAATCATGGTTGCCGGTGCGGTGCTGTTTGTGTCGGTTCTGATTTACAACCTGTCAATCCGATTCCTACCTTGGGTTATTACGCTTGTCGGAAATCTGCTCGGCTACACCTGCGGCAAGCTCAAGGATCTGTTTTTATACGTCAGAAGGGAGTGTTATAAGCTGTGAAACCCGCTTCAATAATCTCGCTTGTTATTGCGGTTCTCCTTATAATCGTGGGGCTTGTGGGATGCTTTATCGCTCAGAACATGGCTCAGGCAAACGGCGAATACCTTTTCTCCGAGAGCCGTGGCGAAAATTCCGTCCAGACGATTGACCTGACCGAATCGGAGATATCGAAAATTGAGCTGATTTGCCCTGACGCGGAGGTCAACATTTACGGCAGGTCGGAAAAATCCTACATAGAATTCATCAATTTCCGCGAGAACTACTATTCCCTGTCAAACGCCAACCGGGTTCTCAGCTTTGACGAGATTCCCGACGTGAAATCCATGCTGAAATTCTGGGAAAACGGATTCACTTTCAAAGGGATGCGGTACATTCTGCAGTTCCACAACAAGGAAGAAGAAGGCAAGCAGAAGGTCATCAATATTTACCTGACAAACACCAAGGATATCAAGATTTTCGACATCAAGGTGGACAGCCTCAAGCTGAATATAACCAACATGACCTCAGGCACGGACTACAATATCACCACAAAGAACGCGGTCATTGATTCAAGCGTGCTCAGGACGTCATCCACCTTCAATATTAACTCAGCTGAGGGGGACAGTCCGGCGGACAGTGTTACGCTCAAGCTCAACACCGCCCTTGTGCAGAACATCAGCGTCAACGCGAAGGAACTTTTATGGACGGCTGATCGGTTCAGAGTGTCCGGAAACGCGGTTATAAACGCTGAGACAGGCGAGGTCAACATCACAACAATCACCGCTCAATCAAACAGTCCCAAGGAATTGCGGCTTGACATAACTACAAATGGAACAATAATCGTCGACGGCTCCCAGGTTCAGAGTCCGTTTACACAGGCGGGTTCGGAAACCCCAGTGGGCGAGTACAAAATGACGCTCGGCGACGCTGATGTTAAGATTTCAGCCTCGGACACGGAACAGGGCAACTGAGCAGATCACGATTATTTTATTAAAGTTAAACAATTATATATTTCATACAGCAAAGGATTAATAAAAATGAAGTATTCTTACAAAACAAACGGAACCTGCTCGCAGGTGATCAACTTTGAAATCGAGGACGGCGTTATCAAAAATGTCTCCTTCATAGGCGGATGCAACGGCAATCTCAAGGCTATTTCCAAGTTGGTTGAGGGAAAAAAGGCGGCTGAAATTGCGGATATTCTCCGTGGCAACACATGCGGTCCCCGTTCAACATCCTGTGCGGATCAGCTGGCGCGGGCTATCGACGAGGCTCTGGCAGGCTGACACCGACAAGTCATGACAAAAAAACAGCAGATGATGGAATTTAAGTCCGACTCTGCTGTTTTCTTTATGCTTTTTTAATTGAAATTGTTGGAATTGCGGTAGTTTGTGATCACTATATCCTTGAAGTAGGCCTCGAGAATGTCGGTTGAGCTGTAGCCGAGGTTTGCCATGTCGAGTGCTCCGTACTGGCTCATTCCAACGCCGTGGCCCCAGCCTTTGCCGACAAAGATGAAGTTGTTCTGGTCCTCGGCATATGCGACTTTATACAGAACTTCATTGTCGGATTTATCCTGAATTATGGAAGTGTTGTACTTATCCTCAAGCGAAACCTCGTTTTCCATGGGAATTGTGTACTGTAAATATTCGTCCCCGAGGAATGCGGCGGCGTTTTCTTTTGCCATTATAAACACATCCCGCTTTTCATATGCCGTTTCACCGGATGAAGTCAGGACTGTCGACGCGGAAAAACCGTTGTAGTCGTGAAGTTCCATACCGTGGGATGTGAGGACATAGCAGTCGTCAAGGGTCATGTAGCCATAGTCAAGGTCGGCGCTTTCGTAGATGATATCATCATATCCATTTTCCGGCTCAACATAGTCGACGATTACGTCTTCGGTGTATTCCACTTCTCCCCGTCCTACCACGAAGTTCGCGCTTTTTACGTATGGCGTCAGGGATGTCCGCACCTTATCAGTAGTGTTTATGGTTATTGTAGTGCCGTATGTATCGGTGACTTCAAGCTGCTTTACATAAGTTGAGTTTTTGGCCAGCTCCGCAATGCGCACGTCGGCAATTTCCCCCTGTAACTCATCAAATCCGGCCTGATGCAGTCGTTCGAGAAGTACCGAGGGGCTGATTTCATAAATCCAGAAGGCGTTATTGTGAACCATGTAGTTCTCCCACGGGGTCTCCACTGCCTGAAGGTACGGTATGTCGTCCTCGCCTCCCCATGCGTCCTGTGCGCTGACTGACACGCCTCCCATGCTCGATGAATAGTAAGCCGTGACGATATCGCCGTCGTAGGTCATGACCTGTCCCGCAGTTTCAAGCACCGCACGCATTACGTCTGAGTTGATTCTACCCGCACCTTTGTACATCTGACAGTCCGTTGTATTACACAAGTCGAAGTCGTAGGAATTATGCTTGCCAATATGGGTCAGGGTGAATGAACGAACCGTAACCGCAAAGGCTTTCTGGGTCTCGATTGGCCATGAGTTTGAGATTTCATAAGGCAGAACACCGGCAAGGTAGGCTTCCAGCGGAATCACATTGATGAGGGAAACTCCGTCAGTGTCGCTGCTCATATATCTCTTGAAGCAGAACACGCCGTCGTAGATGTTTTTAGCTGGGGTCTGGATGTATGTATTGCCGTTTTGGTCAACATGGGCCGCAAGTCCAAGCTGTTCCCCACCGCTGCCGCAGTCAAACTCAAAGAGGATTTTGTCGTTTTCCGGATTGACGACTGATACGGTGTTTGTTGTGGGAGATACAACCGAAACTGTCTCTCCGCGGAAAATGCTCACAATGTCGTCGATATAATATTCGGCGTCATCATACGAGGAGAAGTCCCCGATTCGCAGAGCGTAGCCGGTGTAGATATATGAAGGAATTATGTACAGTCCAAGATTCGCCACGTCATATGAGTAGTCTGCGATAAGATTTTCGACTTCACTCCGGTCGTACTTGTCGCAGTCAACCTGAATGTGATAACCGCCGATTTTTGTCTCGCCTCGGCTTTCGGCTATCAGGTAGGTCATTCCGGTTTTCGACAGATTCGCGTCGGCTGTGCAGGAGATGACTGTTTCGTCAATGTCCCATAGCTTTGTGAACTCGCGATCTCCGTCCAGATTCTGGATTCCTATGGTGTATCCGTCGGTGGTGGTACATTCAAAGCCGGTAGTTATGTTGTCGCCGTACATAAGTCCCACACTAACCGGAACATCCCCGCCGGATTTAAGCGAGGATGTGTCAATTACTTCTGTAATTTCGTTTTTTGCCGTGTTATCCGAGACATCCGCGGCGCCTACAGATGAAGTCAGAATATAAATTGTGTAGTAAGCCATGCCTCCCACCATGAGTATTGCAAGGAGAAAGGCTATTACTCGTACCGCCAGTTTCTTTTTTTCTTCCGCTGAGTGTTTGTGCTTAACATTATTTTTCGACAATGGTGTAATCTCCTCTGATCATTAGAAATACTGAGTCGGATTCCGCTAAAACTCCCCTTCCGTCTCCACGGGGGATAAGGCAGAGATGATTCTTTGTCAGGCTCATGCCGTTGTATATCTCAACCGCGTCGGTGAGATCCGATATTCCCTGAGTCGGATCGGGAGCAATGCAGGACGCGCTTCCGGCTCTGAGAATGATGTCGCAGGCTGTGGCGGAATACAGTGCGTCGCCCAATCCAAGCTCAACTACCTCGTAAAGGTCTCCCTGTGACGCGGACGGTGATGATTCTGCCGGTGTTGTTTCCGCAGACTGAACCTCACCTGAGGATGAGTTGATTTTTTTCTCAAGCTCAGCAAAACGCGAGTCTATCTCGTCCATCATTTCAACCTTGAAAATGTCGCGCAAATAGCTCAGGGAGATAATCGGGTCCTCAGAACTGTCATATGCCGCGTATACGGTGAGGCCGAGTCCGACAGCCAGCGCTCCGCCCGTGATTGCGGCTATAATTCTTTTCTTTTTCATTGGTATCCTCCATGCCGCGGGGTTTAGTATATGTCAAAAATTATATAATCCCGCGAACGTCGTAAAAACTATTATCTATTATACATAGATTCAGCCGTGTTTTCAAGAGTTTGGAGCAAAATTGGAATAAAAATTTACACTTTCGTAAGGTTGAGGCTCATAAATTGGAAGATTTTACTCTTCTCCGCCGTTATTCAGCTTGAGCTGTTTTTCTTTCACCGCGATTCCGGCAGCAGGAATTTTGTTTTTCCTGTACTTTGAAGCTGAGTCAGACTTGATTTTTGCGCCGTACTTTACCGTTGTGATTTTTAAATCATTCTTCATGTTGAACAGTATAACGCCGGAGCTTGAACGTGTCGTCTTCACCGGAATCAATGATGAGCTTATCAGAATTGCTTTTCCGATACTGTTTTCCATATATATATCCACCGGTTCATGCTCGTATATGATAGCTGCAACGGGTGACGCGTCTGAGAACGCACCGGTCAGCTTACGGCGGTTGGTCTTGGTCTCGTACGCCGTAACGGGGATTTTCACGCCTTTGCCGTTTTCAAAGATGAAGATGATGTTGTCCTCCGGCTCGTACTTGTGGAGCGCTTTCATCATCACCGGCTTTTCGTCGTCGTCAAATCCCAGCTTGGCCGCGATAAACTCACCGAGGGATGAAGCCTTAACCGGTTCGAGGTCGGCAGTCTTGCACTTGTAAACCTGCGCTTTATCCGTGAAGAATATGATTTCCGACAAATTGTCCGTGTCCTCGGAGTTTGCGATTTCATCTCCGTCCTTCATCTTCTGCTCGTCCGCACGGAGAATGGACTGGCGGGTTATCTTTTTGAAGTATCCCTCCTTTGTCAGAAGCAGGAAAACATCGTAGTTTGTGACTTCTTCTTCCTCCTCGGGGATTTCTTCGTAGACTGGACTTATCAGCTCGGTTTTGCGAGGAACTCCGTACTTTTTCTTCACAGCGGCAAGCTGTTTTGCTATAACTCCCTTGATTTTCACGTCGTCGGCGATTGTCGCTTCAAGCTCGGCGATTTCCCGCTGCAGGTCCTCGATTTCGCGTATTCGCTCGAGAATGTACTCACGGTTGAGGTGGCGGAGCTTGATTTCGGCGATATATTCAGCCTGAATCTCGTCGATTTCAAAGCCTTCCATCAATCGTGGCACGACTTCGTTTTCCCGTTCGGTCTCACGGACTATTTTTATAGCTTTGTCTATGTCTATGAGGATTTTGCCAAGGCCCCTCAGCAGGTGCAGCTTGTCCTTCTTTTTGCCGAGGTCAAATGTCAGCTCCCGTCTTACTGAACTGACGCGGAACTTTATCCATTCCTCGAGGATGCCCTTGACTCCAAGCTGCTTCGGCGTTCCGTTTATCAGCACGTTGAAATTGCAGGAAAAGCTGTCTTCGAGTGTGGTCTGGCGGAAGAGCTTTGCCATGAGAACGTCCGGGTCGGTGCCTCGCTTTACGTCGATTGTCAGCTTGAATCCGGAAATGTCGATTTCATCGCGGACGTCTGTGATTTCCTTGAATTTGCCGACTTTCAGCATGTCAATGAGCTTGCCGAGAATCACCTCGAGAGTTGTAGAATACGGAATTTCTGTGATTTCGATTATACTGTTTTTCTTATCAAAGTTGTATCTCGCACGGATTTTGAAGCTGCCTTCGCCGGTTTCGTAGATTTTTTTGAGCTGGTCCCTGTCGTAAATCAACCGTCCACCGCCGGAAAAGTCGGGAGCTTTGATGATGTCCATGAGCTTGTCAACGGTGATTTTCGGATTTTTAAGGATTGCGGTTGTTCCGTCGCAGATTTCAGCCAGATTGAACGAGCAAATCTGAGACTGGAGTCCGACGGCTATTCCCATGTTGGGGGAGACGAGAATGTTCGGGAATGATGTAGGCAGAATCGCGGGTTCAGTGGTGGTATTGTCGTAGTTCGGAATCATATCCACGGCGTTTTTGTCTATTCCGTTGAATATCTCCGCGCAGATTGGCTCAAGTTTTACGTCCGTATAACGTGCGGCAGCCGGCGGCATGTCCCTGCTGTAGTGCTTGCCGAAGGAACCCTTTGAGTCGATGAACGGGTGGAGTAGGGTCTCGTTGTCACGGGTCAGACGCACAAGAGTGTCGTAAATTCCCGCGTCGCCGTGGGGGTTCAGCGCCATTGTACGTCCGGCGACAGTTGCGCTTCTCATACGGGGGCCTGTCATAAGTCCCAGCTTATACATGGTGTACAGCAGCTTGCGGTGGGATGGCTTGAATCCGTCGATTTCGGGGATGGCGCGGGACACAATTACGCTCATGGCGTATGGCATGTAGTTTTTTTCGATTGTGTCGACAATCTGCTGATCTCTGATTATAGCCGGAGTCTGGTTTTCTTCTTCTTTGTTAGTTTTCTTTTTAGGCATTTTTAATGCTTGCTTTCTGTATAATTATTTTTCGGCGGCGTGAATCACAAATTCCGCGAAAATGGAGTTAGCCCATGCGAACCACTTTCTGGTGAACCTAGACGGATCGTCCACGTGGAATCCCTCGTGCATGAGTCCGGTGCCGGCAGTGGTCGTCTCAAACAGGTCGAGGAGGTAGTTTATTTCTTCGTCACTGGTAGAGGTAAGTCCCTGCATTGCGAGGGAAACGTGCCAGATGTAGTCCTTCGGCGTATGGGGACTTCCGATTCCGCATGCGGTTTTGCCCTCAAAATAGTAGGGATTTTCCTTGGAGAGGATGAACTTTCTTGTGTTTTTGTAGATTTCGTCGTCAGCGGAGCAGTATCTGAGGTATGGCAGTGACAGTAGGCTGGGGACGTTGGCGTCGTCCATGAGTAGGTGGTGTCCAAGGCCGTCGGTTTCGTAGGCGTAAATTCTGCCGTATTCGGGGTGCTCTACAATGCCGTATTTTTCGATTCCGGCTTCAATTTCATCCCTCAGCTTTGCGGCTCTTGCCGATAAATCTCCGTCGTGGTAGACTTCATCCGCAATTTCGCTCATATATCCGAGAATCACAACCGCGAACATTTCCGAGGGAATCAGGTAGTGGTAGTCGCAGGAGTCGTCGCTGGGTCTGAATCCGGACCATGTCATGCCAGTGTACGCAACGGGAGTTCCCATGTCGCCGGTTTTCAAGGTGTCAGTTGGCGGGCAGTTCACTCTCTTGAAACGGTATTTTGACTTTTCGGCGTGGTGCTGCTCGATTTCAAATGTGTCTAGAACGGTAATGCATGCCTTTTTGAAGGTGTTGTCGAAGTGTTCAGTGGATTCGGAGGCTTTCCAGAAATGATAAGCTAAATTTATGGGATAGCAGAGTGAGTCCACCTCGTATTTTCTTTCCCACGCCATGGGATTGTTAAATTCTGTCTTATCCGACAGTGCCCACTGGGTGAGTTTTTCGTCCGTGCGGTTGAACGCGTTGGCGTAGGGGTCGTTGATGACGCACAGTGCCTGACGCTTCACGAGACTTCTCACGAGATTTCTGATGTCCGGGTCATCCTTTGTCAGGGGGAGGTAGTGGCGAACCTGAGCGGAAGAGTCCCTTAACCACATGGCGGGTATGTCTCCGGTGATGACGAACGCGCCGTTTTCATCCATTTTTACTGTGGTGTCGATTGTGTTCAGATAGGTCGCTTCGAACATTTCGGCGATTTTCGGTCTTCCTTTTGCTATGAGTTTATTCTGTATATTGGCGATGTATTCGCGCATATTTTTAGTAACTAACGACATATTTGCTCCTTTTGAATTAAGTTTTGATTTGTGTATAATTATGATTTCCGGCTGTCCAGCTTGATTATATTACAGCCTGCGGCGCGTATGATTCTGTTGTATATTGCGAGGTACTCCCCATCCTTGGGCGGAAGCTTAACGTACAGCTCGTCCAGTCCGCACTCGTCGGCTTCACGCAGGAGAGCGAAAAGTCTGTGTCCTTCTTCGTGTGCGTCTCCGGCTGAACCGGTATGGAATACAACTCCGCCATTCACATCTGATTCTGTATATTTGTCCGGCAGGAGGATTCCCCATTTGCCATGTGCGGTTTCATCAGCAAATTTTATTATCTCGTCGTAGCTTCCGTCAACAAGCTTCACTTCGGCTTTTGGCGAATAGTGCCTGTACTTCATACCGGGGGACTCGACCTTCATGTTTGCTGCGAGAGCTGGTTCGATTACCGCCGGTGAAATTTTCACTTGATCGCAGACTTCCGCCAGCATTTCAGCTGTGACCGCACCAGGGCGCAGGATTGTACATCCGTTGTCTTCCAGCTTGACTACGGTGGACTCAAGGCCGAACTCGCACTCGCCGCCGTCGATAATCATGTCAATTCGCCCGTTCATATCCTCATACACGTGATGCGCGTTTGTTGGAGACGGGATTCCCGAACGGTTTGCGCTGGGTGCCGCGATTGGATGTCCGGACTCTTCAATCAGGCGGTGCGCTATTCTGTTTGACGGGCAGCGGATTGCCACGGTATTCAGTCCTCCTGTGACGGCGTCGGGAATGACGGACTTTTTCTCGAGAATTACAGTCAGCGGACCGGGCATGAATTTTTCCGCGAGTCGGTAATAGGCATCGTTAGTGTATGCGATTTTTTCGGCGTCCTTCGGGCAGGCGATGTGTACGATGAGGGGATTGTCCGATGGTCTTCCCTTGGCGAAGTAGATTTTCGCAGCCGATTCGGGGATCAGTGCGCTTCCCGCGAGTCCGTAGACCGTTTCAGTGGGGATTGCCACGATTCCACCACTTCTGATGATTTCGGAAGCCTCAGCGATAGCCGCATTTTCACTCTCGACGCCGTCTATTTTCACAAATTTTGTTTCCATTTTTGTACCTTTTTACATGAAGTCGCCGCTTTGGAGCTTTGCCGCTGTGTCCGCTGTCGCCAGTGCGTCAATCATGCCGTCAATGTTGCCGTTTAGAAAATTTTCAAGAGAGTAAATTGTATATCCGATTCGGTGGTCGGTCACGCGCCCCTGGGGGAAGTTGTAGGTCCTGATTCGCTCGCTTCTGTCCCCTGTTCCAACCTGTGAGCGGCGTTCGCTGGCTATTTTATCGTTTTGTTCCCGTGTTTTCATGTCGAACAGCTTTGCTCTGAGCAGCTTCATTGCCTTGTCCCGGTTTTTGAACTGGCTGCGCTCGTCCTGGCACTCGATTACGATTCCCGTCGGCTTGTGAATGAGCCGGATTGCGGACTCGGTTTTGTTGACGTGCTGACCGCCGGCTCCGCTGGATTTGATTGTCTCGATTTCAAGGTCGTTCTGGTTTATCTCGATTTCCACGTCCTCAGCTTCGGGAAGTACGGCGACTGTGGCAGTTGATGTATGGATTCGGCCGGAGGATTCCGTCTCGGGAACACGCTGAACCCGGTGGACTCCGCTTTCGTACTTGAATCTGGAGTACGCGCCGTTTCCCGATATCATGAAGGTGATTTCCTTGAATCCGCCAAGTCCGGTTTCATTTATGCTGACAGTTTCGGTTTTGTAACGTTTGATATCGGCGTACATTGTGTACATACGGTAGAGAACTCCCGCGAAGAGAGCCGCTTCTTCCCCGCCCGCTCCGGCTCTGATTTCTATGACTACGTTCTTTTCGTCAAGCGGATCTTTTGGCAGAAGCAGGATTTTCAGCTCTTCCTCGAATTTCTCCGCGTCAGCCTTAGCCCTTTTAAGTTCCTCATCGGCAAGAGCGCGCATTTCCTCGTCACTTTCGGCTTCAAGCAGTTCGAGAGCTTCATTTTGGTCGGATAGAGCTTTTTTGTATTCGCGGTATTTGTCGATAATTGGTGCGAGTGCGGCTCTCTCCTTCATCAGCGAGGTATACTTTTCCATGTTCTGCATGGTTTCCGTGTCGGATAAAGCTTTCTCTATCTCGTCAAACTTGATTTCAGCTTCATTTAATCTTTCAAGCATATAATTTCATCCAATGTAATGTTAATACGGTATAACATAAAACAATACTCCGGCACTGGTTTTTTGAAAAATCGGAAGCACCGGAATATTTGTTTTACAAATCTGATATAATAGTTTCGCTGTTGGTTTATCTTAGATTATAATGTGCAGATTATTTGCAGAACGCGCTGAACGCACGGTGAGCTTCATATAGGTCGGATTTGGAAATAAGCTCGAAGGGTGCGTGCATGGAGAGTACGGGAACGCCGATGTCCACGGTTTCGATGTTGTGGTTGGCGATGTACTTCGCAACTGTTCCGCCGCCGCCCTGATCAACCTTGCCAAGCTCGGCTGTCTGCCATATAACACCTGCTTCGTCGAAAATTCTGCGGACATATCCGACAAGCTCAGCAGACGCGTCGTTTGTGCCGCCCTTTCCGCCGGAGCCTGTGTACTTGGACAGACCTACGCCGCAGTGGATGAGGGATGAGTTCCGTCTTTCGTAAACCTCGGCATAGTTGGGGTCATAGCATGCTGTAACGTCAGCGGAGAGGCACTTTGAGTTCATGCGAACTACGTTTGTATTGCCGCCGAGGTTCTTTGCCAGCTCGTCAATGATGTCGAAGAGGAGGCAGCACTGCATACCGCTGATACCGTCGCTTCCGACTTCTTCCTTATCGGCAAGAACCGCAATGTTGGTGTGAGCGGAATCCGCATTTTCGATAAGAGCTGTGAGAGCGGGATATGCGCAGACCTTGTCATCGTGACCGTACGCGCCAATGAGCCATCTGTCGAGACCTACGTCAACGGTGTTCTGTGCGGGAACAATAGTCAGCTCCGCGCTCATGAAGTCAGCCTCGGTGATGCCGTACTTTTCGTTGAGCAGAATCATGATATTCAACTTTGCCTTTTCGTCGGCGGGAGTGATTTTTCCGTCCTCTTCAATGTAGGGAGATGTGCCGAGGACGATATTCAGGCATTCGCCGTTGAAAGCAGCGCCAAGTGAGCGTGAGTTCTGATCCTTTGCGAGGTGGGGGAGAAGGTCTGTGAGGCAGAGTACTGGATCGCCTGCTTCGTCGCCGATTTTTACGTTAACTGTAGTGCCGTCAGCCTTTGTAACAACGCCGTGAAGCGCAAGAGGAATCGCTGTCCACTGGTACTTTCTTACGCCGCCGTAGTAGTGGGTCTTAAAGTAAGCAAAGCCGTCGTTTTCGTAAAGGGGATGCTGCTTCAAATCCAGTCTGGGGGAGTCGATGTGAGCCGCGCAGATTCTGACACCATTGTTGATATCTTCCGTGCCAACCTTTACAGCGAACAGGCTCTTGCCGCGGTTGTTGAGGTAAAACTTGTCCCCAGCGCTGAGCTTGTCGCCGAGATTATATTCCTTATATCCGTTCTTTTCGAGAAGAGCTATTGACGAAGCTACGGCTTCTCTTTCAGTCTTGGACTGGTCAAGCCATTCAGCGTATCCCTTTGCATATTCCTTTGCCGCGTTGAGCTCTTCCGCTGTTCTCAGTTCAAACGCACTCTTTTTGGAATAGAAAAGCTCTTCCTTCAGTGTTTGTCCTTTGGTTTTTTCGCTCATCTTAGTTTATCCTTTCTTGTCAGGTGTGAATTTGTTGATAATATAATTGTTTGTACATTTCAGCCTGTGATTCGATTGATTCACAGTACGCCGCCGCTTCCTCATCGGGAATTTCCACGAGATTTCCGCTTTCATCCAGATTTTCCTCAAAGCTCATCCAATCGTCGACTATAGCCTCGCTTGTGTGGTAAGCCGCGAAAACCGTGCTCCAGCGGTTGTATTTGATATACAAATGGGAGAGATAGTATGTCCCATATTTTATGTTTGTATCAGGGTCGTATAGTATGCCGGACTCAAGGTTGTCCTTTGTGATAGTCAGGATGTCTTCAAAGGTTTTCTCGGACAGTTGCATGAGGCCGATTTCACCCTCGTCCGAGACGTAATTGCTGACGAATCCGCTTTCTTCGAGAATTACCGCATAGATTATATATTCGGGAACGCCGTATTCCTCAGAGTATTTTTCGACAATGTCCGTGTATTCCCGGGGATGTTTATTCAAATCCGATTGGTGTCCTATTATGGAGTATACATATCCTATAATTATTGATAGGAAAAGGATTATTACAATCACGATACTCCGCTGAACCGCGTTTTTTAATTTCATTTTTCAGTTTATTTAATATTTGATTTTGTCGACCAAAGCTTTGACTTTTTCCCGAAGCTCCACTGCATTTCCGCTGTTGTCTATGACGTAATCTGACTTTGCAACGACTTCTGAAGCACTTTTCTGGGACGCGAGGCGTTCTTTTGCTTTCTCCGGAGGTATTTTGTCACGTTCCATGATTCGCTCTACGATAACGTCCTCGTCAGCCGTGACGCATATGGTTTTTGCGCAGAGCCTATTGAATCCGCTCTCGAACAAAAGCGGTGCGTCAATTATCACGGTTTGATAACCTTCTGACGCCAGACTCCGGCAGAGGCACAGTGTTTTTTCAAGAATGAATTTATGTGTGATTCTGTTGAGCTTTTCAAGGCTTTCGCGGTTTTCTTCGCCGAACACAAGGCTTCGCATTACACTTCTGTCGAGGGAATTGTCGCTGGCCACAACCCGATCGCCAAACTCCACAGCCAATGCTTTCACGCAGTCCGATATTTCAGGCGACGGGCCGGTCATATTCCGATAAACCGCGTCGGTGTCAACGGACGGTATGCCGAACTCGCGAAAGAATCCGGCTGTCATGCCCTTTCCCGAGCCGCTCCGTCCGCACAGTCCTATGAGAACCGGAAGATTGTCGCTTTTACATACGTCGCCCATAGATATACCTCAAAAACCTCATTCCAGTATATTGTACCACAATTTGAGCGCATTTTCAATATATTTTTTTACAAATTATTGGAAAAGCATAAAAATATCCCTCAGAAAAACAGCTTCACCGCGCCTTCGATTATGCCGACCTCACCGCTTTTCACCATTCCGCCGTTTTCGCCATCAATTGTCCAGCTCACTTCTTCCTCGCTTTCGAATTTTATATGTCTCACATGGGCGAAGGTAATGTATTTGCTCCTGATGTCCTGCGTGATGACCGCGCCCAGCATTTTCGCGTTTTCCGATGGGTTGTCGGGAGCTTTTATCAATATCATCTCCATCAGTCCGTCGGATATGCTTATGTCGTCCTTCATTTTTAAATCAAATCCGCCTACGCGCCGCGTGTTTGAGATCATTCCGTAGATGAACTCGCTTTCAATCTCACCTTCGTCGTACTCGATTTTCATTTTATAAGGCTTGATTGCGGGTAGACTTTTGATTCCCTCGAGGATGTATGCGCTCCGTCCAAGGCTTTGCTTGAGCTGCTGCGAGGTCTGGTATGACGTTTCCGTGAACGCACCGAAGGCGGCAACATAGATGAACGGACGGCCATTGAAAATACTCACGTCAGCGGTAGCCGCTTCACTTGAGACAATGCTTTTAGCGGCATTCACCGGATTTTTCGGGATTCCCCAGCTTCCTGCGAAGTCGTTTGTGGTTCCCGCAGGGATATAGCCAATCTTTGGCTGACATGACGGGGCGAGGGACAGAACTCCGGTGACAGTTTCGTTCAGCGTACCGTCGCCTCCTACGCAGACCACCGTATCGAACTCGCCGCCGCGTTCTTTAACTGTTTTCGTCGGGTCAGCCTTTTCCTTTGTCACGTGAAGCGTAACATCATATCCGCCGCATTCAAAAATGTCGATGACGTCGACAAGGTGTGGTGAGATTGTACTTTTTGCCGTAATAGGATTTATAATAAGAAGCAGTTTTTTCATTGAAACACTCCGTATTTTCAGATAATGGAATTATACAGCAAAATTTTGTAATTCGCTTGCCTTAATCGTTACGGCAATGTTAAATATTTGTCGGCAAAATAAAAGAGAACCGCCTGACGATTCTCGATTATTTATTGATTAATTAAGAAAGAATTACTTATACTTGCGCTTTCTTGCAGCTTCGGACTTCTTCTTTCTCTTGACGCTGGGCTTTTCATAGCATTCTCTCTTGCGGAGCTCAGCCTGAATGCCGGAACGCTGACACTGTCTCTTGAAACGACGAAGAGCGCTGTCAAGCGATTCATTTTCTTTTACTCTGATTTCTGCCATTCTTCTCTATTCCCTCCCTTCGCTTTAAGCAAAGGTAAATAACACTTCGTTTACCCTTTCACTATTATACAATATTAAATCAATTTTGTCAATACAATGAAGGAAATTTTTCCTGAAAATCTTTAATTTTTTCCGGCATGCTTATTTTGCGACAATATTCACGATTCTTCCGGGAATGTAAATCTCTTTCACAATCTGCTTTCCTGTGAGCGCGGACTTGACTTTTTCGTCATCCAGAGCCAGAGCTATCGCTTCATCCTTTGTGGTTTCATTAGTGATGGTGATGGTACTCTTGAGTTTGCCGCAGATCTGCACGGCGATTTCGATTTCGTTGTCCCTGGTCTTGCTCTCGTCGTATTCGCACCACTTCTGGGTGGAGAGGAATCCACGCCCGCCGATGCTTTCCCAGATTTCCTCAGTGATGTGGGGAGCGAAGGGATTGAGCAGAGTTATGAGGGTCTTGAGCTGGTCCTTGGTGACGGAGCCGTAGTCGTAGATCTCGTTGAGCAGGGTCATCATTGCGGCGATTGCTGTATTGAACTTCATCTCCTCTATGTCTTCCGTGACCTTCTTGATTGTCTTGTGGAAGGAGGACTCCAGCTTGTCGGTGGTCTTGTCGGATATCATGTCAGTGAGAGCCGCAACACGGTCGATAAATCTCTTGCAGCCGCGGACACCGTTTTCACTCCACGGTGCGGAGGAAGCGTAGTCGCCCATGAAGAGGATATACACACGCAGAACGTCTGCTCCATACGCGTCAACCACGTCGTTGGGGTCCACAACGTTGCCCTTGGATTTGCTCATCTTTTCCCCGTCAGGACCGAGGATAAGTCCCTGTGCGGTTCTCTTTGCGTAGGGTTCTTCCGTGGGAACAACGCCTATGTCGTAGAGGAAGTGGTGCCAGAAGCGGGAGTAAATCATGTGGCGGGTCACGTGCTCCATGCCGCCGTTATACCAATCCACGGGCATCCAGTACCTGAGAGCTTCCTCGGAGGCCAGACAGTCACTGTTTTTCGGGTCGCAGTAGCGGAGGAAGTACCATGATGAGCCGGCCCACTGGGGCATTGTATCGGTCTCACGCTTAGCGTCGCCGCCGCACTTGGGACACTTGCAGTTGACAAAGGATTCAATTTTAACAAGCGGGCTTTCCCCACCTTCGCCGGGTTCAAAGTTTTCAATATTCGGCAGCTTCAGCGGGAGTTCCTCATAGGGTACGCCTACCATGCCGCACTTCGGGCAGTGGATAATCGGAATAGGCTCGCCCCAGTATCTCTGACGGTTGAACGCCCAGTCCTTCATCTTGTACTGGATTCCCTTCTCGCCGATTCCACGCTCACTCAGGAACCCGAGCATTTTCGCAATGGCTTCTTTTTTGGTTTTAATTCCGTCGAGGAAGCCGGAGTTGACCATTTCGCCGTCGCCAGTGTACGCTTCCTTGGATATGTCGCCGCCTTTGATTACCTCGATTATGTCAATGCCGAACTTCTTTGCAAATTCGTAGTCCCGTTCGTCGTGAGCCGAAACCGCCATAATCGCGCCCGTGCCGTAGCCCATCATTACGTAGTCGGAGATGAAAATCGGGATTTCCTTTCCATTTGCCGGGTTGACCGCCGCGATTCCCTCGATTTTTACGCCGGTTTTATCCTTGACAAGCTGGGTTCTCTCGAACTCGGTTTTCTTTGAGCATTCTTCCTTGTAGGTGTCGAGAGCTTCTATGTTTGTGATTCTGTCGCGGTATTTTTCAATAATGGGATGCTCGGGAGCGATGACCATGAAAGTTACGCCGAACATTGTGTCGCATCTTGTGGTGTAGATTCTCAGTTTGTCCTCGCAGCCTGTGAGTGAGAAGTTGACGAAGGCTCCCTCGGATCTGCCTATCCAGTTTTCCTGCTGAAGCTTGATGTTGGGCAGATAGTCCACCTTATTGAGGCCGTCGAGCAGCTTGTCCGCGTACTCGGTGATTCTCAGGTACCACACATCCTTCGACTTCTGTACAATATCGCTGTGGCAGACGTCGCACTTGCCGCCCTGTGAATCCTCGTTTGACAGAACCACCTTGCAGTGCGGGCAGTAGTTTACGAGGGTTTTTGCACGGAACACAAGTCCGTTGTCGAACATTTTGCGGAAAATCCACTGGGTCCACTTGTAGTAGTCTTCGTCGGTGGTGTCGATTACTCTCGACCAGTCGAAGGAGAAGCCTACTCTCTTGAGCTGGGACGTGAATTTCTCTATGTTTTTGTCGGTGACAATGCGGGGGTGGGTGTTTGTTTTGATGGCATAGTTTTCCGTGGGAAGTCCGAACGCGTCAAAGCCCATTGGGAAAAGGACGTTGTATCCCTGCATCCGCCTCTTTCTTGAGATAACCTCAAGTCCGGAGTAGGCCTTTATGTGTCCGATATGCATGCCTGCGCCGCTGGGATAGGGAAACTCAACGAGTCCGTAGAACTTTGGCTTCGAGTAGTCGTCGCTTGCCTTGAAGATTCCAGCATCCTCCCATTTGTCCTGCCATTTTTTGTCTATATTTTTAAAATCATATTTCATTTTCGTTATTCCTTTTTATATGCAAGATAATTCTTTTATCTTAATTTATTTTAGTCTTCGGTGATGAGGTCTGAAATGTCCTTTTCGGTTGTCCCTTGGTACAGCTTTTCCAGTTTGTAGAAGTCACGTCCGTCGGGTGTGAACAGGTGAACAATAACCGATGAGTAATCCTGAAGCACCCATACCCCCGAGTCGGCTCCCTCGATATGGGCGGGTGTGATTCCGTAAAGTGACAGCTTGTACTCTATTTCATCCGCAAGGGCGCGGAGCTGGGTTCTCGATGTGCCGGTGCAGATCACAAAGTAGTCCGCAATTATCGTCTGCTGTTCGACGTGGAGCAGCTTGATGTCCCGTGCTTTTTTGGAGTCGAGGACAGCCACAATGAACTCGGCGAGCTTGTCGGGGTTTTTCAGCTCATCCGGGTTGAGATTTTCTTCGATCGGCAGTTTTGTTTTCTCAGTATCCATGGTAAACCTCCGTTTATATTATATAGATTAGATTGTCAGTTTCTGGGAATATAAATAGACTCGCTGTCTATATCCTCTGCGTTGTGGGATTCGTCAAAGACATTGCTCTCGTCGGCGTAGTAAACGTCGCAGATGTACTGTAAGTCATTGAAGCAGAAGAGGTAGTCCTTGTCGAAAATGGAGTCGCTGATTTCCTTTTCGTAGATGTTGTAGTGTTCATTGATGAGTTTCAGCGTTCCGGCGCGGTTTACGACGTAGTATCTTCCGGCCATGTTCCCTGGAATTGTTGTCATTGTAATCGATGACAGATCCACGTTCATGAAGAATTTCGCGTAGTAAATGATATCGGAAACCGTCATGTTTGTGTCAACGCAGTTGAATACCTCATTCGCTATATTTGTGATTGTGGGAATATCAACGGATTTTACGGTATCCTTCACTTTATTGAACATGGCAGTGAGGAATATCTTCTGGGCGTTGATTCTGCCAAGGTCAGCCGTAAGATAACCTTCGCGGAAGCGCACAAAGCCTTCGGCATCATTTCCGTTGAGGTGCTGGTATCCTGCAGGAATATCAATGAGCAGGTTCTGCTCCGGGTCGCTGTAGTACATTGCCGTTGGCACATACACGTCAACACCGCCCATTGCGTCAACTATTCCCCGGAACCCCTTCAGTCCCATGAGGACAGTGTGGTGAATGTTTATGCACAGGCTCTTTTCCAGCATTTCTTCGTATTTTGTGAGAGCGTCCATATATGGATCGTCGCTTCCCTCGCCTTTTGATTCCATATAGAATCCATTGAAAGCTGCGTTTATTATATTTGTGGTGGAATGGTCGGTGACAAGAGTATCACGGGGAATCTGCATCACTGTGATTTCGTTTGTGTTTGTATTGATATTTACAATCATTGTAACATCGGCAAGGGAGGCTTCGTCGTCATGTCCTACCACGAGAATATTATAAACCCCGTCCTTGACCGTGTACTCGTTTTTGATTACCGTGCCGTCTTCCTTGGTTTCATCTTCCGGCTTTTCTCCGAGAGACGGTTCGGTTACGTTCTCTTCCGTATCAAAAGGAATCTCCCCTTGGCTCGGCTGAGCGGGTCTGTAAAAAATAAGCCAGGCCGCCGTGAGAATGATTGCCATGTAAACTACAAAAATCACCGCGATAAGAGTTATCTGGGACTTTGTCAGTCTGGCTTTTTTCTTTTTCAGCTTTTTCTTCTTCTTTTGATTCTTGCTGTAGAATTCTTCGCTCATATCGTCGTTTTCAATGTTTTCCGCGTCCCCGTCGGGATAGTACATTGAAACGTCATCTTCGTTTTTCTTGTTCTCCATATGAATCCTCATCCTGATTACGCGGCGATTTTTTAAATGATCACTTGATTCTGCCGCCGCTTGACTTCATTTCCAAAAAGTAATTCCGCGCCTCGATTGTGTCGTGATGGATGACGTCCGACTCCCGAATCAGGTTTTCAATAGTGAGATCAAACGAATAGATCATTGTGTCAAGCATCACCTCGTTTCGGTCGGGTACGCACTCGATTTTGTCGTAAAAATACTGCCTTACCTTTACACAGTCGTCAAACTCACGGGTCGGCTCGATGTAGTCGGCTAAAAATATTATGCAGTCGAAAAGCGTCATTTCCCGCCGTCCGGTTGTGTGCCACCTGACTCCTGAGAGAATTTCCCCGTCAGTGTATTCCGTAAAGTCACGCTCGGCAAGCTTTTCTGCTGTGATGGCATGAAGCACCCTTTTTGACATAATTTCGTCGCTTGAGAGTATTATACCAAATTCCCGACAATATTGCAACTGTTTTTCAGAATCTTGCTTTTTTGTAATGTCGTGAAGCAGTCCCGACGCCTTTAGCCGCAGTAAATCTTCGCCGCTATAGCCATAAAGTCTGCCTATTTTAACGGCTTCATTGGCAACGGAGACCGTGTGGGAATAGCGTTTTTCCGTCAGGTACGGCTTCACTAGACCGGCAAGAGTTTCAACGTCCTTTTCGCTTAAAATTCGTTTCATTTTAAATACAGTTTTTCCTTCTTTATTATTTCAATGACTCCAGCAGGAAGGTATTTTTCAAGCTTCTCACCGCCGAGTATTGCTTCCCTGACCTCGGTTGATGACATTTCAAGGGGATTTTCACCGGCGAATATAATCTCCGCCTTATAATTGTTCTCGTATTCTTCCCGCTTCTTGTCAAGTTCAGCCCGGTCGCCGGAATACCTCGGAATGCACACTATCGCCGCTTTTTCGAATATTTCCCGGCTGTGGTACCATTTGTCGAGAGTCAGGAACATGTCGCTCCCGCACAGGAGAAAGATTTTGTTCTGCTCAGTCTTTAGATGCTCAAGTGTCTCAGCAGTATAGCTGATTCCGCCTTTTTTTATCTCAAAATCCGATACTTCCACCCCTGAAATGCCTGAAAAAGCCGATTTGCACATCCGGAACCGCTGTTCAGGCGTATCCGCTGCATCCCTCGACTTATGTGGGGACATGTAGGTCGGCATGACGAGAACCCGGTCCAATTTTACGTTTTTAAGCAACACCCGCAGTGCGTTGATGTGTCCGAGATGCGGAGGCGCAAATGTTCCGCCAAAAAGTCCAAGCCTCTCAATCCTGCCGCTGTTGTTTTCTGTCATATCGTTTCAGTTATAATTCTGCCGTCATCACTTGAGAAGCTCGGTGATTTTGCGCTTCTCGGGTTTGGACGACATTTTGTAGAGTATGATTTTTCGTCCGATTACCGTAACAACCTCGGATTCGGTCAGGCGTGCGATTTCTTCAGCGGCTTCACGCGGGTCTTCGTCGGAGTTGTCGAGAACGCTGATTTTCACCAGTTCCCGGGCCTCCAGTACGTCGCTGATTGATTTAACTCCCGCGTCCCCTACTCCGCCTTTGCCTATCTGGAAAATGGCGTTCTGTGCCGAAGCCGCGGACTTTAGCATTGCTCTTTGTTTACTGTTAAGCATATGTTATTCCTCAATTTTTGATAATTTCACCAAGTCTTGCCGTGAATTCCGCCATTGCCAGACCCCGGTGGGAGACCTTGTTCTTTTTATCCTGTGGAATTTCGGCAAATGTAGCGCCAAAGTCCGGGTAGTAGAACAGCGGATCATAGCCAAATCCCCCGTCACCGCTTGCATAGGTCAGAATCTCACCCCTGCACTCGCCGGTGACAATCATGGCTCTATCCTGCGGTATTCCAGATTTTTCCGAAAGTTCCTTTGTTATGCGCCACTTTTCCGGAATTACAAGAGTAGAGCTTTCCGGAAGGATCAGGGACATACAGCAGACGAACTTTGCTCCCCGATTTTCTTTCGGCACGTCTGCCATGACCTCGAGAAGCTTTTTCCGGTTGGATTCATCCGTGGCTCCCTCGCCGGAATATCTCGCGGAATAGACCCCCGGCGCACCGTCAAGGCATTCAACCGACAGTCCTGAGTCGTCAGCTATGCCGATGTATCCCATTTTCGCTGGAATGGACGCCTTTATGAGGGAGTTTTCGGTGTAGGTTTTGCCGTCCTCGACAATATCGCCACAGAAGCCGATGTCCCGCAGACTTAATACGCGGATTTCCTCTTTTTCCCTATTAGACGACAGAGAAGCCAATAAAGTTTCAAGCTCTGCCAGCTTTTTTTTATTATTGGTGGACAGCACAAGTTCAATCATTGTCATCCCCGATTTCTTCGTCATTTTCACCGGATTTGCTTTCGTCTTTTTCGTCTTCCTGCATGAGGGCGTCCACGAACATCTTGGAATCGAAAGGCCGCATATCGTTTATCTGCTCGCCGACTCCGATGAATTTTACGGGAATGTCCACCTCTTCCTTGATGGAGAACACTGCCCCGCCTTTTGCCGTGCCGTCAAGCTTTGTCAGGATAAGTCCCGTGATGTCGGCGGCTTCCTTGAATTTCTTCGCCTGAACTACGGCGTTTTGTCCTGTTGTGGAGTCGAGGACAAGGAGGGTTTCCCGTGCGGCGTTCGGAAGCTCACGTGATATTATTCGGTTGATTTTCGCCAGTTCATTCATCAGGTTGCTCTTATTGTGAAGACGTCCGGCGGTGTCTATTATGAGAACGTCGGCTTTACGGCTGTTTGCCACGGCAATTGCGTCATACACGACCGATGCGGGATCCGCGCCTTCATTCTGCTTCACAAGCTCCACGCCGGCTCTGTCGCACCACACCGCAAGCTGTTCGATTGCCGCCGCACGGAAGGTATCAGCCGCCGCGACGATGACCTTTTTGCCGCTCTGCTTTAGGTTGTTTGCGATTTTACCGATGGATGTGGTCTTTCCGACTCCGTTTACACCGATTACAAGGATGACCGAGGGGGTGGTGGACAAATCAAGCTCTCCGCCCTCACCAATCTGCGCGCATAGAATCTCACCGAGAGCCGTTTTTACGTCGTCGGTGTTTTTGATGTTGTCGGTTTTGATTCTGTCACGCAGCTCTTCGATTATTTTTTCGCTGGTCACGGCTCCCACGTCGGCGCAGATCAGGATTGCCTCAAGCTCTTCAAGAAGCTCCTCGTCGACATTTCTGAAATTCTTTATGACCTCGTTTACCTGTCCGAAGACGGCGTTCTTTGTCTTGACAAGTCCCTGTTTCAGTTTATCAAAAAATCCCATGTTTACCTCATTTATAATGTATTCAAGTTGTGCTATTTCAATAAGTCGTCGTGATTCCCGCCGGTGCTTAGGGTGAGAACCTTTGATACTCCACTCTGCTGCATGGTGACGCCGTACAGCGTATCCGCGATTTCCATTGTTCCTCGGCGGTGGGAGATCATTATAATCTGCATCTCCTGCGAATACTTTTTGACATATCTGCCGACTCTGTTAACGTTTACCTCGTCAAGTGCTGCTTCGATTTCGTCGAATATGCAGAACGGCGACGGGTTTACTTTAATCAGCGCGAACAGTAACGCAATGGCAATGAACGCCTGCTCGCCGCCGGAGAGAAGATTAAGATTTTTTATTGTTTTTCCTGGAGGAGCCGCGTTGATTTCGATTCCGGATTCAAGGGCGTTTTCCGGGTCCGTCAGAATAACCTCAGCATGCCCCCCGCCGAACAGCTCGCGGAACACCTCGCCGAAGTATTTATTTATTTTGACAAAGGCCTCGGTGAAAATCTGCTTCATGTCCTCTTCTACGCCGGATATGATTGTGAGAAGGTCTTCCCTCGACTTGCGCAGGTCGTTGAGCTGGTTTTTGATGTACTCGTAGCGGTTCTTGACCTCCACATACTCATCAATTGAGTCCACATTGACGTGACCCAAGGCTTTGATTTTACTCCTAAGCTCGTTCTGCTGAGTCTGGAAGGGCTGTTTCTCACCCTCGGTTATGGTGTGGCAGTCGTTTTCTTCGGCAAACTTTACAGCGGACGCGTAGGTCAGCTCGTAATCCTCCCACATTTTCGCGCTGAGCTTCTGTTCCTCGGCTTTGAGGGAGGAGAGCTTTGCTTCATTTTTCGAGTTTGCCATGAACACCACGTCTTTTTTCGCGGTCTGCTCCTTCTCTGTCTGGCGAAGGGTGTTTATCTGGGACTCGATTTTATCCCCTGTGCTGTCAAGTTCACTTTGCTTTTCCGTGAGTTTTTCTATAATTTTCGAGTATCTCTCTGCTTCCTTCTGTTTTTCCTCGGCTTCTGATTCAAGTGCGGCTATTTTTTCGTTCAGTTCGGAAATTGTCCTGATTCGGTTTTCTTCGTCTAGCTGGGCTGCGGCTAACCGCTCCTTGGTTTCGTTCAGTGAATTTTCTCCGGCTTCACAGTCCTTGCCCAGTTCGGCTATCCGTATCCGCAGTTCGTTTATTCTGCCTTCAAGCTCATCCGCTTCAAGCTCCAATTCCCCTTTGGCGGCGGCAATATCGTCGCGCTTGTCCGTGATTTTCTGAATCAATTCAACTTGTGCGGTAATTTTTCCCTTCATTTCCGCAAGGCTGTCGTCTCCGGTTCTGCTGCTCTCGCTGATGCTTGCCATGTCCGCCTTCATTCCGTCAACAAGCTCGGCGAGGGCTTTTCTTCTTCCGTCGATGTCGCTGTAGCTCTGGTTTTCGGTGGTGACGAGAACCTCGATAAGCCCCCGTCTGTCCTGTGCCGACTTGAGTTTCGCGTTTGACGAGGCGGATTTTTCTTCGATTTCCTTGAGTTTTTTCCTGATCTCGGACAGCTCCGTCATTACCGACTGCCGCTCGGCTTTCAGTGAGTCGATCGTTGCATTGCGCGAGAGCATGCCACTGTCACGTTTTACTGCACCGCCTGTGAAGGAGCCTCCTGAGTTGATCTGCTGACCATCCAGAGTTACCGCACGGATTTTCCATCCACGGGATTTTGCGGCGATTGACGCGTTGTCGATATTGTCGTACACCACGACCCTTGCGAGAAGGGACTTGACCACATTCCGGTAATCGTAATCGCATGAAACAAGCTCATCCGCCCATCCTACAAAGCCCGCGCTCCGCTCAAGTCCGTCGTAATCCCGTCCTCTTTCAGAAGCACGAATGGTTGTCAGTGGGTAAAACGTCGCCCGTCCGGCATTGTTTGACTTGAGTAACTGAATTGAGGCTTTGGCTGACGCTTCGTCGTCGACTACTATATTCTGCAAAGCCGCGCCCAGTGTGGTTTCGATTGCGGTTATGTACCTGCTCTCAACCCGAATCAGCTGGGACAGGGGTCCGCGTATTCCACGGAGGTGTCCAGCTTTTGCTTCATTCATCACGTGCTTGATGCTGTTGTTGTATCCATCAAAATGCTCCTGCATGCGTACAAGGGCGTTGATCCGTGAGTCAAGGGAGTCGTATTCGGACTGCTTTTTCCGGTTAAGTCCGTCGTATTTGTTATATTCCTGTGCGTACAATGACGTGGTTTTGTTGATTATTTCTATATCAGCGTCGATTCCGGCAATGGTTGTTTTATATCCGTCTATGGTTTTCTCAATCCGTTCGGCTTCTTTGTCGAGGGATGAAATTTCATCTTCGTATTTCTTTATGTCCCCGCCGATGGTCTCGCTGCGCTTTTTCTGAGCCGCAAGGTTGTTCTCGAGTACGTTGAGCCGCACCTGCAGATAAGTCTCGGCGGCTTCGGCTTCCTTCTGTGACTTTAGCAGCTCTTCCAGCCGGTCCCCGCTGACTTTTATTTCACTGCCTATGTTAAGCAGCTTTTTCGCGAGAATATTGTAATCCTCACTTTTACTTTTGTATTCGGACTTTGACTTTTCGAGATTATCGGTTATTTCGTCAAGACGCTTTTTTTCGGCTTCAACGGTGTTCTTTGTGGTGTCGGAAAGAGCTGTTTCTGTGGTGAGCATATTCTCGATATGAGCTTTTTCCTTCAGCAAAACCTTGTTTTCCGCCTGAGCTTCCGACATGCTCTTGTTTGTGGATGAGGTCTCCTCGTAGTTGCGGCGGGATTCCTCCTTGTTCGCGTGGGACAGCTCGTACAGCCGCTCGATCTGCGCTGATGTGGACTTGATTGCGTCCTCCGCCATCTCAAGCTCATGGGAGGACAGTTTCAGGTCGTTTTCGGTTTTGTTCAGAGCAAGCCGCATCCTGTCCGAGTCGTAAATCCAAAGGGACACGTCGACTTTCTTTTTTTCTCCGTACAGCTCGAGGTACTTTCTCGCCTTTTCGCTTTCCTTTTCGAGAGGACCGACTCTCACCGACAGTTCGTGCACAATGTCCTCGACCCGGGCCATATTTTGCTCGGTTTCCTCGAGTTTCTTCTGGGATTCGTTCTTTTTATAGCGGTATTTGGCGATTCCCGCGCTTTCCTCAAAGACTCCACGGCGTTCTTCGCTCTTTTTCGATATGATTTCAGCGATTTTTCCCTGTCCGATAATGGAGTATCCCTCGCGTCCGATTCCGGTGTTCATAAACAGCTGATAAATGTCCTTAAGCCGGCACTTTTTGCGGTTGATGAAATATTCGCTGTCGCCGCTGCGGTAGTACCGTCTTGTGACTGTTACCTCGTCGTATTCGGACTGGAGTAATTTTGGCTTGGTGCTGTCGTCAAAGGTTACGGAAACCTCGGCGAAGCTCATTGGCTTTTTGTCGTCGGCTCCCGCGAAAATAACGTCTTCCATTTTGCTTCCGCGGATGTTTTTGCTGGACAGCTCGCCGAGGACCCATCTCATTGCGTCTGTGATGTTTGATTTTCCGCTTCCGTTTGGTCCGACGATTACCGTGGCTCCGCTGTTGAATTTCAGTACCGTTTTATCCGGAAAGGATTTAAAACCGTGCAGTTCAAGTGATTTCAGATACAAAGCGCGTCCCTCCCGATGTTTATCTCACTTTTGTATGTATTTCTATATTATACTGCTTTAATATGGAATTTTCAATGAATTTTATATTTTTTACATTATATTCTTTGATAATTCTGTTTTTGTTAACTTTTTTATGCCCCACCGCTTGCGAAATATCCCCACGTGGTGTTTCAACGGTTACAAGCTTCGCCGCATTAAGGTCAAGACCGTTCAGCTTTTCGCAAATCCGCTTGTAGTACAGCTCACCTTTGATAAGCTCTCCCAGGGATGGATGATTTGGTCCGGCATAGTAAGTTGAGTCGGAGTGAAGATTTTCCGAGTCGCACAGACCTATTCTGATGCAGTCTACGTTATGGTTCACGAAAACCTCAAGGACAGCGGCGCTTCTCACGATGGCTTCATCTATGCTCAGGGGAACGTATTCGCCGGATTTACACATGTCACATAGTTCTGTGTCACGAAATACAATTGTCGGATATATTCGCGAACCTGACGCGCCCATCGCACAGATTTCCTCAGCCGTCGCGATTTCATTTTCAAGTGTAGAGCCGGGCAGGCCTATCATCATCTGACCGACGGTGGTGAAGCCGGCTTCCCTGAGCATTGTCATGGCTTCCCGGGACTGAGCAGCTGTGTGACCCCGTTTGGATTTTTGCAGGACCTCATCCGACATGGACTGGATCCCAAGTTCCACCGCATTGACCGTATAATTGTCGAGGATTTTTATGATTTCTTCATCAATATAGTCGGGACGGGTGGACATGCGGATTCCCGAGACTTTTCCGACGTGGACATATTTTTCAGCGAGGTCGAGAAGCGTTATCATGAGATCCCTGTCGATTCCCGTAAAGGAGCCGCCGAAAAACGCGATTTCCGTACTCTCACCCGCACCCTCAAGCGTAGTCAGGGCTTCCTCGATTGTTCTGCCGGAGTTCTCCGGAATGAAAGAAGAAACGCCCGATATAGCGCGCTGATTGCAGAAAACACACATATTCGGGCATCCGAGGTGGGGGATAAACACGGGAATATTGGCGTGGCTGTTCTTCCGTCTGGTCTTTCTTTCCGCCGTAACGGGAAATTTATCTGCCGATGACTTTATTTGTTCCAAAATTTTCACCTTTTCCTAATCTTAAAGAGAAAACGTATACCCGCTGCGCTTTCGCTTTAAGACCGATTTATAGTATTCCAGCTTATCCTTCGCCGAAAAGAATCAGGGCCTCATGTGCCGCCATCTGCTCTGCTTCACGCTTGGTTTTCGCGCATCCCCTGCCAATTACGTTGCTGTTGAGACGTGCTTCCACGCTGAACTTTTTGTTGTGGTCGGGACCGCTCTCTCCAATCAGCACATATTCCAAAATCTCGCCGCTGGCCTGCTGTACTATCTGCTGGAGGGAGGTTTTGTAGTCGATGAACACGCCGGTTTCGGTGATGTAGTTGATTTCATCCTCGATGAACGGGAGCAGGAAGCGGTTCACCTCGTCGAACTTTTCACCGCAGTCGAGGTACATGGCGGCAAGGAGTGCTTCAAAGGCGTCAGCTGTAATCGAGGGGCGGTGGCGTCCGTCGTTCATGGCTTCCCCGTGTCCGAGGTACATATAATCTCCCAGCTTAATCTTTGCCGCGAACTTGGAAAGAGCCTTTTCGCACACGACCGCCGCACGGATTTTTGTCAGGTCTCCCTCCTGCTTGTTCTTGTATTTTTCAAAAATGTATGAGCTGACTACAATTGACAGCACGGAATCTCCGAGAAATTCAAGGCGTTCGTTGAACGGAATCCTCTCTCCGCGGCACTTTTTTTCATTTGAATAGGAAGAATGGGTGAGGGCGACCGTGATTATTTCCTTATTTTTGAAGGTATATCCAATAGTCTTCTCAAGCCCTTCCAGTGGTTTTTGTTCGTTATTCATTACTGTTAACCGCCTTTGCTGTTTTTTCATCGGTTTCCTTTTTCTTCTGGGTGTACCGTTCCATGGATTCTCGGATTTCGTCTACCACGTCGTTTCGCACAAAGTTTTCCGCCTGACGGATTGCGTTACACAGAGCCTTTGCGTCAGAGCTTCCGTGAGCCTTGATTACCGGCTTTTTCAGTCCCAGCAGAGGTGCGCCGCCGTATTCCGACGCGTCAAAGTTGTGCTTCATTTCCCGCAGCTGGTTCTTCATCATGACGTAGGACATTTTTGTCATCATGTTCTGGGTGTACATCTTCTTCATGTAGCCGAAGAAATATTTTGACAAGCCTTCAACCAGCTTGAGCGTGACGTTTCCCGTGAAGCCGTCGGTGACAAGAACGTCGCAGGGTCCCATGGGGAGAGCTTTGCCCTCAACGTTGCCGATAAAGCGCACGTCCTCGTTTTCCTTGAGCTTTTTGTACGAGTCAATCTGGAGCTGTGTTCCCTTGTGGTCTTCCGTACCGTTGTTGAGAAGTCCCACCTCGGGATTTGCCACGCCCAAAATTTTATTCATGTAAATCTGACCCATGAGCGCCCACTGAACAAGATAGTCCGAGGTAACGTTGACGTTTGCGCCGCAGTCCATCATCAGAACCGGTCTCTCGAAGGGGAAAATCGTCGCGATGCCCGAGCGCTGAACTCCCGCAATATTGCGGATTATAAGGGATGATCCTACGTGAAGCGCACCCGTATTTCCGGCTGAGACAAAGGCGTCCCCGTCTTCCTTGAGAAGCTGCAGCCCCGTAATCATGGACGAATCCTTCTTCTGGCGTACTGCCGACAGCGGGTCGTCCTCCATTGTTATTTCGCTCTCGGTATGTACAATGTCAACGAGCCGTGCGTCCGCGTCTATTTCCGAGAGGCACTTCTCGATTTTCTGCTTGTTACCTACCAATACTATTTTTGATTTATATTTCTGTGAAGCCAAATAAGCTCCCTTTACAATTTCAGACGGAGCGTTGTCTCCGCCCATAGCGTCTACTATAATTTTCATCAGATACTCCGATTTTATTCCTGTTTTTATCGTTATGCTCTGTTAAATTCCTGTAATTCTTTCAGTTTCTTTCCGGTTTCTCCGCACCAACTCAAAGCCCGGGCGGAATAGGCTTCATTACGTCCTTTTTTGCCGCCTTTGACTTTGGCTTCAAGCGGGGGCATGATTCCGAAGTTAGCATTCATGGGCTGGAATGTGGTTTTCTCCCCGTGGGAAACGTAGTTCGCCATTGCTCCCATCATCATCTCCCGTGGGAAGTAAAGTTTATCCATTCCGCGGGACTTCAGTGCGGCGTTTACTCCGGCGATGAATCCGGACGCGGCTGACTCGATGTAGCCCTCCACTCCCGTCATCTGTCCGGCGAAGAACAGTCCGGGTCTGTCCCTCATGGAGTAGTCCGCGTCGAGCAGGTCGGGGGAGCATAAAAATGTATTGCGGTGCATGACTCCATACCGCAGAAATTCCGCGTTTTCAAGTCCCGGAATCCTGCGAAATACACGTCTCTGCTCCGGGAAGGTCAGGTGTGTCTGGAAGCCGACGATATTGTACATGCTTCCCTCGTCGTTCTCCCGCCTGAGCTGAACCACGGCATAATATTCTTCCCCGGTTTCGGGATTTTTTATACCGACCGGCTTCATTGGACCGAACCGCAGTGTGTCCTCGCCGCGTCTGCCCATGACTTCAACCGGCATACAGCCTTCGAAAACCTTTAGCTTGTCGCCTTTTTCAAAATCGTGGAGTTGGGCTTCCTCGGCGGTGATCAGGGCGTTGTAGAAGGCTTTGTATTCCTCCTCGGTGAAGGGGCAGTTGATGTAGTCCGCGCTTCCCTTGCCATATCGTGAGGCGAAGAAAGCCTTTGTCATGTCAACCGACTCAAAATCCACAATAGGAGCCGCCGCGTCGTAGAAGTAGAGACTTTTTCCGCCAATAAGCGACAATATTTTCTCAGCCAGAGCGTCGGACGTCAATGGTCCTGTCGCCACAACTGTAATGTCGTCCCCGTCTTCCGGAAGCGAGGTCATCTCACGCTCAACCACGTCGATATTCGGACACGAGCGGATTTTTTCCGTCACGTAATCCGAAAACTTAACTCTGTCAACCGCAAGCGCACCTCCCGCAGCCACTCTTGAAGCGTAAGCCGCCTCCATGATAAGGGAGTTCAGCCGGTGAAGCTCTTCCTTGAGCAGTCCAGCGCCGTTTGTAAGTTCAGCCGAGCGAAGGGAGTTTGAGCATACAAGCTCCGCAAAGCCGTCCGAATGGTGAGCGGGGGACTTTTTCTCCGGCTTCATCTCGTACAGTGTGACGTGAACCCCAAGCTGTGCCGCCTGCCATGCCGCTTCGCTTCCCGCAAGTCCAGCGCCGTATATATTTACATTATTTTCCATATTTTACCTGAATTATTCCGCCGTGCCGTCTCCGTCCGGATCAGGAAGATCAGCCTTGTAGCCGCAGTTTTCTTTTTTGCAGATGAGCTGATTCTTGCCTTTCTTGCGGTAGAGCATTCCGCCGCAGTTAGGACATTTTTCGTTTGTCGGTAAATCCCATGACGAGAACTTGCACTCGGGATATCTTGAACAGCTGTAGAATACACTCTTGTTTTTGCCGTGCCTTGTGACAAGCTCCGCACCACACTCCGGACAGTTCACGCCAAGGGACTTTACTTTCTGTTTGGTGAACTTGCAGTCCGGATATCTTGAGCAGGCGTAGAAGGAGCCGTATCTGCCCACCCGCAGAATCATGTCAGCGCCGCAGAGTTCGCATTTCATGTCGGTTTTTTCTGCCTTTTTCTCAACAAGACTGTCTCCGGATTTTGCGAGAGGCTTTGTGTTCTTGCAGGCAGGATAGTTGGGACAGGCTGCGAATTTGCCGAAGCGTCCGTTTTTCACAATCATACGGCTTCCGCAATGCTCGCAGATAATGTCAGTTTCCTCTACTGGAAGCTCGATTTCGTTGTCGCCAATGGATTCTAAGGCCTTTTCAAGCTCCACGCTGAAACCGCTGTAGAAGTTTGACAGTACCTCGGTCATGGTGGTTTTGCCGTTTTCTATGTCGTCAAGCTGGCTCTCCATGTCCGCCGTGAATTTGCAGTCGATGATATCGGGAAAATTCCTGCCGATGAGTTCAGTCGTTACCTCGCCAAGCTGCGTCGGAACAAGGGACTTGCCCTCACGTCTCACATAACCGCGGGAGATTATGGTAGTTATAATAGTTGCGTATGTGCTGGGGCGTCCGATTCCCTTTTCCTCAAGGAATTTTACAAGGGTAGCCTCAGTGTATCTCGCCGGAGGTTCGGTGAAGTGCTGGAGCGGGAGAATCTGGTCCGACTTCAATATTTCACCCTTATTTAATATGGGAAGCCGTACGTTTTCCTCGTCGCTCTGCTTGGCGTCGTCCGCTGATTCCTCATAAAGCGCCATGTAGCCGGGGAATTTTACGGTATATCCGCTGGAACGGAAAAGATAATCCACGCAGGTGAAGTCGGTCTGGACTGTTGACAGCTCGGCTGACTGCATCTGGCTAGCCAAAAATCTGTCCCAGATGAGCTTGTAGAGCTTATACTGCTCGGGAGAGAGCTGTTTCTTGATTTTTGCCGGCTCGAGGGTCATGTTGGAGGGGCGGATTGCCTCATGCGCATCCTGAGCGTTTGCCTTTGTCTTGTAGACCCGGGGATTCTCGGGATAATATTCGGCTCCGTATTTTTCGAGGATGTAGCTCTTTGCCGCGTCCCTTGCTTCCTCGGATATCCGCAGTGAATCCGTTCTCATATAGGTGATAAGGCCCTGTGTGCCGCCGAATTCCGAACCGAGGTTTACGCCTTCGTACAAGTCCTGCGCCACCTTCATGGTTTTCTGCGACTGGAAATTCAGCTTCCGTGACGCCTCCTGCTGCAGTGTTGAGGTGATGAATGGAGGCGCGGGATTTTTCAGTCTTCTGCCAAGCTTAACATCGGATACGGTAAAGTTCTGACCATTGACCGCATTGAAGACAACGTCAGCTTCGGCGGAGTTTTTGAGTTCGATTTTGGCGCCGTTTTTCATGCCGAAGAGCTTTGACTTTATCTTTTTTCCGTCGGCAGTCTCGAGTATGGCTTCAACGGTCCAGTATTCTTCCGGTACGAACGCCTGAATCTCACGCTCCCGATCCACTATAACTCTTGTGCTGACCGACTGCACTCTTCCGGCTGAAAGTCCGCTTTTGACCGTCTTCCAGAGGTACGGTGAGAGCTTGTAGCCCACGATTCGGTCGAGAATACGCCGTGCCTGCTGAGCGTTGACGATGTTCATGTCGACCTGACGAGGGTTCTTGATGCCCTCCTTGACAACAGATTTCGTTATGGAGTTGAACGTAACTCTGTTTGCCTTTTCCTCGGGTATGGCGAGAGCCGTTATAAGGTGCCACGCTATCGCTTCTCCTTCGCGGTCAGGGTCAGTCGCGAGATATATGCGGTCAGCGTTCTTTACTTCTTTTTTCAGTTCCTTGATCAGGTCGCCTTTCCCGCGGATATTTATATAGTGAGCTTCAAAGTTGTTTTCAATGTCAATGCCAAATGTGGATTTAGGAAGATCGCGTAAATGTCCCTTGGAAGCTACGACTTTATAGGACGAGCCGAGGTAGCTTTTTACGGTGTTTGCCTTTGACGGCGACTCCATTATTACAAGATTTACCATTCAGGTGTTCCCCTTTGAGTATTTGCTGTATTTGATTGTGATTTATAAAATTTCAGTCGTTTTCGGACTGCATTATGTCGTCCGGCGAGACCCGCATGTAGTACCCGCCTCCGCCTGACTCAACCGCTCCCGCGAATTCAAGTACGGTCAGCGAGCTGAGTATTTCCTTTGTGGTGTGTGTGGCGTCGGCGAGGTCGTCGGGAAGCACCGGAACATTGGGCTTCATTTTATTATATACCTTGACGTCTTTTTCTTCAAGCATATCGAGATCAATTTTTTTTGCGGGAATGAAACTTTTTTCAGACATTTTTTTGTCATCCTTCCAGACATCACTGCCGCCTCGGCTGTCACGACCGAATCTTCTTTTTTCCGCACCTATAAATCCGCTGATAAATGACTGCGCCTTTGTCACTCCCTGAATGGTGAGATCGTGTTTTTTATTGTTTTCACCGGATTCATCAGAGATTTCCTCCGATACTGCGTCCACATCAGGCTCCACCGGCGGATATTCCAGCTTGCGTATGTTTTCTTTATCATTAGACGGATTATGATTCGGTTCAGGATTTGCTTTTTCTGCAGGATTGGAAGGCTTTCTGTTGTCGTTTTTCGGATTCTTCTTCTTTTTGTCGCGGTATGGCTGGGGCTGATTCGGTCTTTCCCATTCCTTGCCGTAATCACGGAGCCGTCCACCGTAGACCCCGTTTCCGTAGTAGTTGCTCACGCCTTCTATGCCGATTTTTGACGAGGAAGCCGATATTTTCGACGTCTCGTTGTAGTTTATGTTGCGCATCCTTGCGTGGGTCAGGTTGGAATTCAAAACGTGCTTGTATTCGTCCTCAAATTCACTCACAATGTCCTCGGGAGTTATAACCGGTATGGCTCCGTCACGCAGAAGGGAGTTTGTGCCCTCGGAGTTGCTCTCGCCCACCTTGCCTGGAACCGCGAACAGCTTTCTTCCCTGCTCTATGCAGTCCTTTGCCGTAATGAGCGCACCGCTCTTCATGTCGGCTTCAACTACAACGGTAGCGCTTGAAATACCGCTCATGATTCTGTTCCGTATCGGGAAGTTCCGCCCGCTTGGAGTCGTTCCCGGAGGAAACTCGGATATGACAGCGCCTTTTGCGACTATTTTATTGTAGATTTCCTTGTGTTCCCGCGGATAAATGATGTCAACTCCCGTGCCGAGAACCGCAATTGGATGACCGCCGGAGTCGAGTGCGCCTGCGAGAGCCATGCTGTCAGCTCCAAGAGCCATGCCGCTGACTATGATTCCGCCACCGAAGGTGATTCCTGAGCCAAGTTCATATGCGATTTTGCGTCCGTACTCCGTTATGCTTCTTGTTCCGACAATTGCGCAGAGAAAATTCTTCTGACAGTCGGGAAGCTGACCCTTGCAGTACAGTGCCATGGGGTAGTTCCGTATGGACAGAAGGGGCGGCGGGTAGTCAGCGTCGTCGGGAGTCAGAATATTGATTCCGTTTTTATCGGCATTTTCAATGGCGCGCTTTGCGTTATCGAGGGATTTGTTTTTAAGCATCGCTAGAAGCTCGTCGGCTTTTTTGCCCTCGGGTATTCCGGCCGATTTTATGTCTTCGATTGTGATTTCACTCTCGTATATTTCCTTTGCGCTCCCGATGTTGTCGCTGAGCATTACGGCATAAGCGCTTCCATAACCGCATCTTTCAGCCAGCCATATCCAGTACAGTCTTTTGTCCTCAGCCATAGTTTACCTCCTGTTCCTCAGTTATTCTCTGCTTTTTATTTATTATGAAAAGTGCGGAAATATTCCCAAAGTATGCATGTCGCGGCAGAAGCGGCGTTGAGGCTCTCAACTTTTCCGTCCATGGGAATTTTAAGGGTGTATCCGCATCCGTCAATCAGCTCAGGCGGAAGTCCATGGCCTTCGTTTCCGATAATCACGCAGTCGTCCGGGCGGCATTCGTATTCCCCGAGGTTGAGTGCGGCTCCCTTTTCGCTGAGAGCTGAAGCTATGACACGTCTGCCGGCCTGCTTAAGCTCACGCACGGCGCAAACGGGATCGTGCGTCAGGTATGTTTTTACGCGGAACAGCGAACCCATGGCGGCTCTCATGGTCTTCGGCGAATACACATCCGCGCAGGAAGAAAGAATTACGCCATCAATTCCCATGGCCTCAGCTGAACGGATTATTGTGCCGAGGTTGCCGGGGTCACGGATTTCACAGAGCATGAGAACTCTCTTTCCGCCGGCCCAGTCCGACAATGACGCTGATTCAGGCGCAGTCGGGTACATTACCACAGCAATAATCCCCTGCGGTGATTTTTCGGTTGATATTTTCGAGTATGCGCTGTCGTCCGCTATGATAATTCTGATTCCACGGCGGCGGGCCTCATACACGCACTCTGTGACTTTTTCGTTCTCAATCCCTGACGAGGATGCAGCCACACATTCGAGGCAGGCGTACTCCATGGCTTCACGGCACAGCTTCACACCCTCGGCGAGGTACAGCCCGTATTCGTCGCGGTACTTTTTATCCGCCAGCTTGGACAGCTTTACAATAGTCGGATTTGAGCGAGATCTGATGTATTCCGCACCGGTGTTGTTTACAATTATTTCCAGACTCATTTTAGTATAAAGAAAGGGCGTCACACAGAGCAACACCCCTTGAATATGTTGGATTAGAGAGCTGCTTTAGCTGTTTCGCAAAGAGCAGCAAACGCTTCCTTGTCAGCGACTGCGATTTCGGAAAGCATCTTGCGGTTGAGGTCGACTCCTGCGAGTTTGAGTCCGTGCATGAGTGTTGAGTAGTTCATGCCGTTAACCTTAGCCTGAGCGGAAATACGTGTGATCCAGAGAGCGCGGAAGTTTCTCTTCTTCTGCTTGCGTCCGATGTATGCATAGTTGCCGCTCTTCATTACAGCCTGCTTAGCCATCTTGAAATGCTTGCTCTTTGAACCCCAATAGCCCTTGGCAGCTTTTAAGACACTGTTTCTTCTTTTACGCGCCATCATTGCGCCCTTAACTCTAGCCATTATTAATTATCCTTAACCTTTCTTCATAATCTCGATTACTGTTTGTTAATCAGTCTCTTGTAGTTGGCGGTCATAGCCGGGCTGAGAATCTGACTTGTTCTGAGATGTCTCTTTCTCTTCTGAGTCTTGTGGCCAAGATTATGGCGGTGGTCGGAATGGAATACCTTTATTTTACCTGTTCCGGTTACGGAAACTCTTTTGGCTGACGCCTTATGTGTCTTGATCTTTCCCATTGTTTTATTTCCTTTCAATATAGTTTATACTTTGCTGTTGAAGCACGGCTTATGCAATTCTACTATGCGCGTCACTTAGCCGTGTTGTTCTTCAGCGGAGCAATAAACATTATGAGCTGACGTCCGTCCAGAACGGGCTTCTTCTCTACTGTTCCGTATTCAGAAACGGCCTCGCAGAACTGATCAAACTTCTCTCTTCCGAATTCCGGGTGGAATATCTCACGTCTTATGAATCTGAGGCTTACCCTGATCTTCTTTCCTTCAGAGAGAAACTTCTTCGCACGGTTCACCATTGTTTCAAAGTCGTGTGTGTCGATTCTGCATGACAGCTGAATTTCCTTGATTTCAACCGTTTGCTGCTTCTTCTTTGCTTCTTTTTCCCTCTTGTCCGCTTCGTAGCGGTACTTTCCGTAGTCCATTGCGCGGCATACCGGTGGAGTCGCTGTAGGAGCTATCATCACAAGATCAAGCCCCTTGTCATAGGCATACGTTTTCGCGTCGTTCAGGCTCATGATTCCAAGCTGACCGTTGTTTTCGTCGATCATGCGAACTTCCTTGGCTCTGATGTCATCGTTGATTGTAAGTTCTTTCGCGCTAATAGTTAAGCACCCCCATAAAAAAACAAAAATCGTACTGAGAACCTTCTCCGATTACTCAGCACGACAAAATAACGCCTTGTCGGTTTTTATTAACCCAAGCGTGCCTTTTGCAGATGGGTGAGAACGGAGACTGTTCTGCTTCTTTTTCTTACTTTACTAGTATACACCATTTTTTTGCCCATGTCAATAGTTTTTTTCAAAAAAACTGATTTTATTTTTGACAGCACTCTCTTTTCGTGAAGTACGGCAGAAAATAATCCTTCGCTTCCGTACATAAAGAAGAAAAAGGCGGGCATAATACTACCGAGAACGGGCGTGCGTTCGATTATATAGATGATTCCCACGAATCGAGCCGGAGACTCACACGCAGAGTTTTCCGGATACATATCATAATTTTTTACGTATTTTCTCGAGGGCGCACTTTTCTATCCGGCTGACGTATGAGCGGGAGATTCCAAGCTTTTCGGAGACTTCACGCTGGGTTCTCGCCTTTTTTCCGTCAAGACCGTAGCGCATGATGATAATATCCCTTTCCCTCTCGCCAAGTCCCTTCATTATATATTCTAGGGCTTTGGTGAGCTTTATTTTCGCGTCTATGTCATCGGCTATGGTGTCGTCGCATTTTATTATGTCGATGTATGTCAGCGGATTTCCGTCACGGTCGGTGTCTATGGTTTCGTTGATTGAGACCTCCTGCGACGTTTTCTTCTGTGAACGGAAGTACATCAGGATTTCGTTCTGGATGCATTTTGCAGCGTAGGTCGCGAATCTCACTCCGTTTTCGATTTTATATGAGTCGATGGACTTTATGAGTCCGATTGTGCCGATTGAGATGAGGTCGTCTTCGTTTTTGTTTGACGCGTAGTATTTTCTCACGATGTGGGCCACAAGGCGGAGGTTGTGCTCGATCAGCTTCCCACGGGCATCCATGTTGCCCTCGTTCTCATACAGTATGAAAAGCCGCTTTTCTTCTTCTTTGTCAAGAGGAGGCGGGAAGCTGTTTCCTCCGGCTGAGGACAGCATAAACGACGATAATCCGGCGATTGCCGACAGAATAAACTCAAGCATGATTCTCTCCCAAAACAGAACTTCATTCATTAGTATTCGGAATCGCAAAAAAATATTTCGGGGGGGAGAATGATTTTCCATGCTTAAAGAAAGTGCGGCGGGGTTATAATAAGGCTGTACCCGATAATACGGTATAATAAACTAAACGGAGGAGAATATTATGCTTGACAGAATAGCATTGCTGCTTGTGATAATCGGAGCGCTGAACTGGGGTTCCGTGGGACTTTTCAGCTTTGATTTGGTCTCGTGGATCTGCGGCGGTCAGGGTTCGGTTATCGCCCGCATCATATATACCCTCGTGGCTCTCGGAGGAATCTGGTGCATCTCGCTTCTCTTCAGACCCCGTGAGGAATACAGCGGTTCATAAAACAGAAAACTGCGGTTGTGATTTTGCTCCTTCCGCAGTTTTTGTTTTGGTTGATTTCAACGAATCGTATTATTTCAGCGAATCGTACAATGCTTTCATCTGCTCGCGTGTGACTGAGCCGGTCTCTCTCGGGGCAAGGAATTCGACCGCGTATTCGCCGTCCACGGACTGACTGTAGGCCATGAAGACATATCCCATGTCCTCGGGGATGACGTATCCGGCATACGTGCTTCCATTACCCGGCAGATATGTGACGCATCCGGCCCAGTCAATCAGGTTCTCCATGCTAATATGACGCGCTTCTCCTGAGGATGAGTCAACCATAACGGCGTCGGTGCAGTGGATGAGGCTTCGCTCTATCGCTTCTTCGGCTGAGTTGATTTTTACGTATTCCTCATCCTTGGCCTGTGCTGTCATCTCCCCTACTGCGTTGATAAGCCCGAGATCCCCCGCGCATATTGGATAAGATACACGTCTTCTGATGCCGTCCCCGTCATATATCATCATTTCAACGCTGCCAACAATAGGCTCTTCTCTGTACTTCTCAAGGTCAAACTCGCAGCTGTCGATGATTTCTTCCACATATGAACGGTATTTGTCGAAGTTTCCTTTGAAGCTGTAATACGTTCCGTCTCCTTCCCGGGTTTCCACCGAAAAAATATTTCCGTCGGGTTCCATCAGGTTGATGTCAATGTCGAACAGATTTATATACATCTCATCCACGGATCCGCTGTCAAGCTCCGACAAATCCATGGACTCGGCGTATTCCTCACTTTCGATATACATGCTCCAAAGCGGGCTGTCAAGGGGTACCATCAGCTTTATGGCGAGAGTCACGCCAAACTTCGGCTTTTGGTAAATATAAACCTGACGCCTGCCGACTGAGTCGCTCCAGATATAATTCCATGTGTCCACGGTGTGCTGTGCTTCTCCCTCGTACATCAGGTCATAATCTCCGTCTCCATACTTCTCCTGATACTCAAGCTCCATAGCTTTTTTGGTGTAGTCCGTGAATTTTTCGTCCAACACAGCCTGCACTTCCGCGTCGTCGGAGTAGATTCCCGGAATTGTTACGGCTGTTCTGAATTCATTTCCGTTCTGCTCGACATCAGCGATTATGCCGTTGATTAAACCCACAATTTTTTCGAATCCGTCTTCGATTGTCACACTGACTCCGCTGTACTGCAATACAATGTATTGTGTGTTGTCCGGCGAATACAGGTTCACGCAGAGTCCAAGCTTGTTCATGGGTACGGCTATGACGAACACCAGCACCGCGGCGGCCAAGACTAAGGCTGGCTTGATTCCCTTGAACAATGCCCGGGTGGAGCGGTACATGACGCAGTTTGCAGCCATGAAGGTGAGCACGAATCCGATGACCGCGCCGAAGATGATGTTCAGCAAGTCACTGTTCGACGCACTTGTTGTAAACACGAAGACGAACATTCCGAGAATTGTGCCTGTGAAAATCACGAGATACTTTACAAGGGCAAACACCGGCTTCCAGATTATGGTTTTACCTGTGTCTTCAGTACGGCGGTGCATATGGAGAAGATATGCTCCGGCTGTGAGAACTGCGGTATGAGGCATAGTCAGCAGAGCTTTGGTTATGATGTAGGAAACGTCGCCGTCGCCCATGACGCACTCGAAGATATAGTAAATCGGGCACAGCAGCTCGTATACGATTCCGCTTTCGTAGTAGGCTGTGTTGAGCAGGGCGGAGTTGCTGATGGTATCTGCAGTGAAGTAGTTCAGCTGTGAGCCGAAGCCGATGGACTCAACCACAAGTGTATACAGCACCACCGGCAGGAGCATTACTACGAACGTCATGAGAAATCTGGCAACTCCGGTTCCCGTCAGTCCGGCTGCGAAAAGAGTTGTTGCGTAGACCAAAATATAACCGCAGAACGCCGCCAGAAGCTGAGCGAGGTACACGCTTCCCGTGATGAGCTGACCCTTGCACAACACTGACATTATCGCGTAGACTGCCGCAAAGCCTGCGAGAATTGATACAGTGAAGTAAATCAGGCACACCGACGGTTCTATGGCGAAGTAAGCGCCTCTTTTCAGCGGGAAGCTGTGGCGGCAGGTGATGTTCTGGTTGCTGTTGACGTAGGACAGCGCAGTCATTCCCGAGTACAGACCGAAGGCGCAGGAGAGAAATATTCCCACCGAGCCGTAGAATACAAGCTGGTTGCTGTAATTCCCGATGAGGGACACGTCGAGGGGACTATTTCTCTGGCTGTTTCCGACGTAAATCACGCAGGGCAGAATCATAACAAGCAGAATCAGAACCAGAAAAAGCATGAGTTGCTGCCAGCTTTGCCGAAGTGTATAGGTGAAGTACGGCATGACGTTGTATTTTTTATCATTACATGATTGTTTCGTGGAATTCATATCCTCTTTCCTCCATTTCAGCGACAAATATTTCTTCAAGGGTCAGCGGGATAAACTCTACAAACAGGGGCGACAGGGATTTCAGATAATCCTCAAGCTTTGTTTCCTCGCCGCGCACTATCATTGTGAACAGTCTTCCCCGCTGTTCGAAAGCCACCTTGTCGAGGGCTTCAAGCTGAGCCTTGGCTTCCTCAACCCGATCCTTCCCAAATGAAAGCTGAACCTTGTGTATACCGAGCTTGATGTCGTCAAGTCCGCTCTCGAGAACCAATTCTCCTTTGTGTAGCAGTGCGATGTGGTCGCAGATGTCCTCGATCTCCTTCAGGTTGTGGGATGCGAAAATTACGGTGAGTCCACGCTCGGCTACCTCTGAGGCTATGATTCTGCGGACAATCTGACGCATCACTGGGTCAAGTCCGTCGAGGGTTTCGTCGCAAAGGATGTAGTCGGTACCGCAAGCCAGTCCCAAAAGAAACGACGCCTGCTTCTGCATCCCCTTTGAGAAGGTGGTTATCTTCCGGTTCTCGTCGAGGTCGAAAATTCCGAGGTATTCTTTATATTTCTCCACCGAGAAGTTATGGTACACACTTTTATAAAACTGCATCATGTCGTTTATCGTGGAGTGGGGGATGAAATACTGGTTGTCGGAGAGGTAGACGATTTTTTCCTTGACCGCAGGGTTTTCCATGACGTTCACCCCGTCAAAGAGAATCTCGCCCTCGTCCTGTCTGTAGATTCCGCAGACTATGCGCAGAAGTGTCGACTTTCCTGAGCCGTTTGAGCCGATCAGTCCGAATATAGAGCCGTTTTCCACCCCGAGGTTTATTTTGGACAGGCTCTTTACTGTATCAAAGGTCTTGCTTATGTTTTTTATCTCAATCATTGTTCCACGCCTTTCCGGCTGCGTCTATAAATTCAGCCTCAGTTATTCCGGCAGATTTTGCCCCTCTTGCGAGTGCGGTCATGTCTTTCACAAGCTGTTCGGTTTTCTCCCACCTGAGTCCGTCACGGTCTGCGAGAACTATGCTTCCCCGTCCGGGCATTGTCATGATGACTCCAAGCCTCTCAAGCTCCGAGTAGGCCTTCTGGATGGTGTTCGGGTTGATTCCAAGCTCCCGGGCAAGGCTTCTCACCGACGGCAGCTTCTCGTCCGGCTTCAATTCCCCCGACAGAATCAGCTCCTTTACGTTGTCGATTATCTGCTCGTAAAGCTGCTTGCGGGAGCGCATGTCAACATATATCAGGCTCAAGCTGTTTCCTCCTTTTTGTGTATCATCTGTATTATTTGTGTTAGTACAGTTATTATATCACGGTCATACAGCTTTGTCAATAGCTCCTGAAAAAAATATTCCAAAAATATTGAAATAATCCTCCGCATGAGCTATAATATAGCTGATTTCAGCTGATTTTACATAGACTGGTGGAATATGGACAGGAACAAAAGATATTTTCTCGATTTTCTCACGTCTTGCGGCAAAAGACCCGTGCTGTTTGAGCCGTTTGTCTCGTGTTATCACACGGAAACCCTCATATGGCGGCGGGGAAACAACCTTTGGGATTCGCCGGAGAACTATGTTGATACGCTGCTTTCACTGACTGAGCGTACAGGTGCTGACATGGTTTTCGCGGATTTACGCGGGCTGACAGACGAAAACAAACGCAGTCTGGGCAGAGCTGCCAGGTTAAAGTCGAGGAAAACTGAGATTGGGTTCGGGTTCATTTGCAGCTGCGGAGATGATTTGGCTTTGGCGGAAGAATGCGGTGCGGACGTTGTTCTGTTGTACGGCGGGTTGAAGTCGTCCCTTCCAACGATTCGCATGGACGGAGACATAGACGACGCTGTCTCAAGAGGTGACGCGGGATACTTTTTGCGGGATTCGCCAGAGGAATATATCGAAAAGTACGGCGGAAAAATAAAGCTTCTGGGCGGGCTTGGGGTTGACTGGGTGGAAAACAGCGGTCCCGTGTCGATTTATAAAAGGGTCGCGGAAATAAACAAATCATACCCGGGAATGTGGGCCTGCGGTTCAGGGGGACAGCTGTCGGACAGTCACTATCTCCAGCTCATATCCCTTCTCGGCGCATTCTCACGCATCAGATGAGCAAAATTTTAACTTATTATTAATTTAACACATTCCATCTTGAAATACCGGTGCAATTGGTATATAATTCAACGTGAACATAAAAAATCAAAGGAGCAAGGCAATGTACTATTTTCTTTCATCTGACTCGACGACTCAGGCGAACAGTGCAAACGCGATTGTTACTGTCGTCATGCTTGTGGCTATGATTGCCATATTCTATTTCTTCATGTACCGTCCCCAGAAGAAGCAGGAGAAGGAATCAAACGACATGAGAAACAACCTCAAGGTCGGCGACGAAATCACAACAATCGGCGGAATCATCGGCAAGATTGTCTCAATCAAGGACGAAACCGTTCTCATCGAGACAAGCGGCGAGTGCAACAAAATCAGAATACGCCGCTCGGCAGTCCACAGTGTTGACGTTCACGCGGAAGATGCGGAGTAAGCAATTTGGGAGAGTGAAATTCTCTCCTTTTTTATTGTCATGATACCCAACTAAGGCGAATATAGTTTTATAAAAACAGATTAACACATATATTCAAGGAGGTATTCATGAAAGGCTCTCAGAAAAAGGAAAGAACTCTGCTGTCCGCCTGTCTGCTGGCACAGGGGGTATGGCTGGTATCGGCTCTGGTGCTGCTGTTAATTTTATGCGCCACGGCTTACTCCACCCGTGACCCGGACGCCATAACCGAACCATTGTCGATGTGTGCGCTGTATCTCAGTTCCATAATCGGCGGAGTCGCCGCAGTCAGAATGTCAGGGGACGGAATTGTGTCGGGGCTTATTTCCGGCGGGATCACGGCGCTTCTTGTGATGCTGCTGTCATGTCTTCCCCTGCCCGCGTCGGGGTTTGATCTGACCCATTCCCTGATTTTCACGTCGCTTGTGATTCCCGCGTCGGCTGTGGGTGCGCTGGTTGGCAGACGGCAGCGGAAAAAAGTCAGTCCGATGAAGAAAAAATATGGCAGATAAAAATTTATATGGAATCCGGTATAATTATATCGGATTTTTTTATTGTTGAATTAAGAACAATGTCAGTTCGACCTATCGACAAATATAGGAATATAGGATATTTATGTTATAATGATGTAGAAAGAATTTTGCGGGAGCGCCACAGCTCTGGCTAAGAAATGCCGGAGTTAGCCGTGGTTCGCGTTTGCCCGCGGAAAGGCTGCTTATGAAGAACATTTTTGCACAGCTGTTTTTTACTCTTCGAGACAGCTTCGTCGGAGATACAGGACTTACTTCACTGTTTTTTTAGTTTCGGTTATGCTGCTGGCTTTGGTCATGGTGTTTCTTGAAATCACCGAGTCCATGATGATTAAGTCACAGAATGAAATCAAATCCGGCTCGTACCACGCCTTTATCCGGTGCATAATAAACGAAGAGTCGGAAAAATCCGGCGGTACAAAAGCGTGGAGGACGTTTTTTCAGTCCCCTATACCTCACTGATGGCGTCGTCGGATGACACTTCCAGACCCGCCCGAATGACGGTGGAGAGCGAGGAATTTGACGACTACTTCAACGTCAGGTACGTGTGGGGTCAGACTCCGGGGGACGGGGAGATTGCGGTGTCTGAGGAGCTGTTCAACGACTATTCCTACCTGATACAGGGAGAGGTCAACGAATTCTACTTTGCCGCGACGAAAATTACCTACATGCCACTGAAAATCTCGGGAATTTACTCCTGCAACGACAGCAAAGCCGGGTATGTCTTTGTTACTAAGTCCACGCTTAACGAAATAGACCGCGATATTGAAGCTAAGGTGAAGTACGACGTTTTTCTGCGATTCAAAAACAGCAGCGACCGGGCGATTGCGCAAAACCTCGACATAATAATGACGGACCTGCGGGTTCCCGACACGGATTACCGAAAAAGATGCCTATAGACGAAAAAAACACGAAATTGCACCAGCTCACCGAGAAATACAGACCGTATCTGAATTACAGCTACATCAAAACCCTGAACTATCAGAACGCCGAACCGGTGGTGATGATTTCCATGCCGGTTATCGTGATTGCCGCTCTGATTCTCGCGTCCTTCATGGTCAACCACATCTAGGAAACCTCAGCGGAATACGGTATTCTCGGCTCAATCGGGGCTGACAAAGAGCGGCTCTCGGTCATCTCAACGGGGCAGATCATACTCATTAATCTGGTCACCGCCGTGCCGATTGTACTGCTCTCGGAAACTGTGGCGAACATTTACATATCGGTGTACAATGCCGCCTCACCTTACGACGTGGACTATATTTACTCCATCCCGTGGGGCAAGCTGATCTCGGCGGCTCTTTGGTTTACGGTTCTGTCGTGCCTGTTCGTTTATGCGGGAACGTACAAGCTCATGTCCGAGGCTCCATTTATCTTGATTTCCAGCTCGCACAAGGGCAATCTTCCATTTGTCAAGGATACGGCATGGCGGATTATGTGGGCTAAGGATAAAATTAAAAGTCTCGCGCTGGTCACTGCAATGCGGAACATCAAGTCCGACTTGGTTATGGCGGTAGTCACTTCCCTGACCTGCATTGTCTGCGGGGTTTTTATTGCGCTTCTCGCCATATCCGGCGGCAATCTGTCAAGAATTGATTCCCTCAGTAAGAGGTACCTCTACGACGCTGAGGTGAGCATGAAATATGATACGGTCTACGCCAGACAGCCGGTAATCACCGAGCGGACAAAGAATATCGTGTAAGGACTCGATTCAGTCGAGTCGGCTGTGGGGTATTCAAGCTACAATTATTTTGACCAGCTTGGCAATGGAAGCGATACAATTATCTCGGTATTTCTGAAGGACAGAGAGTTCAGTAATAATGCCGTTCACGCGGTTTCAATGGACGAGAGTCTGATTTACGAGGTCTGCGGCAGTGTAACCTCAGGCTCGGTTGAGGAAGCTTTAAACAGTGAAGAAAAGGTGATTTTAGTGGATCCGGTCGGCACGGCTGAGCTGAACGGAATAGAATACAAGGTCGGTGACAAAATCCGCTTCAACACAGTGGAGATTCGCAAAAAGAATTATCTTGCATATGAAAATGACGCTGAGTGCGAAATTGCCGCAATCGTCACGGGAAGCCGCAGCTACGACAACACGACGCTGTACGCTGGAAGCAGCTGCTGGCTGATTTTTTCCACCGACGAGGGTGTGAAACTTGGAATGTGCGATGAGGGCAACTACAGCCACATGCTTATCAGGTACAGGGATGGGCTTACGGACGACGAAAAAACCGCGGCGGCTGAGGAACTATACAATCTTCCCGAACTGTTCCGGCACAGTCTGGACTGCCACGGCTACACCAGTTTAACCGAGATGAAGATAAACAGCGCGCAGGTTCTGCTTCTGTCGATATTCTTCTGAATGATGTATTTCCTACGTTATATCGTCCTATGGCAGCTCTTCAATAAAAATAAGCCGGAAGAAGCGGGACATCTCGGTCATGCGTCAGGTCGGCGGAGATGACAGTGCGATTTACAAAACCACGAGGTGCGAGACCTATCCGGCTTCCATTGCCGCGTTGGGAATGAGCATTGTGTTGTTTGTTGTAATTATTTTAGTATATGTAATGTACTCGTTTTCCAACCTCACCATAATGGCGGACAAGTTCAAAAGCATATATACTACGGAGGTTATCGCCAAATGCAGGCAGGAACTCTGGAACACGGTGAGCGTCATCTGCATTGTATATTTACTGGTGATTCCGCTTCATATTGTATCGGGAATAATTCGGGCACTGCTGACGATTCCACCCACGCGGCGGGCAATTAAGGGCAGCATAACTTAGGGAATAAGAAAGGACACGGACTGATGGAAAATATTTTAGATTACGGCGGAGTCCAGAAGGGCGAGAAAAACGTCATTATCCGAAGCGAAAATTTAATGAAAACCTACGGCATGGACGGCAGCTTTGTCAGCGCCCTGAACCGGGTGAACGTGAGGACATATTCCTGTCAGTTTACCATAGGTGTGGGCGCGTCCGGCTCTGGTAAGTCCACCCTGCTGCACATGCTCGGGGGAATCGACATACCAGGCGGTAGGTAGTTCGGTTTACGTCACACTCGACGAGAGAAATCCGGTAAATATTTATGCGCTGTCAAAAAACAGGCTGGCGGCGTTCCGGGGGAAGAATTTCAGGTTCGTTTTCCAGAATTACGCCCTGCTTCCGGTTCTGACGGCGTGGGGGAACGTCATGCTTCCCTCAATCTACACCGGGGACAGGTTTGACTCGAATTATGCTGAGCGGCTGTTTGTATCACTTGGCGTGGCGGACCGGATGAATCATCTACCCTCGGAAATGTCCGGCGGCGAGCAGCAGATGGTTGGCGTAATCCGGGCTTTAATCAACCGGCCGAGGATTATTTTCGTCTATGAGCCTACGGGAAATCTTGACCGGCAGAACGGGCATGATCTGATGGAGCTATGAGTTAGATTAAGGAGCAGGAAAACTGTACAATCGTCATGGTGATGGTGACTCACAATCCGGAAAACACCACTTACGCCGACCGTGCAATTCACATGCGCGACGGAGAAATTGACGAGATAACGTAATACGCAAAAAATACTCCGATTCAGCCTGAATAAAGCCGGATCGGAGTTATTTTTATGCGGATTTTCGTCTATTTTTTGTATACATATTCAAGAAAGTGCTGGATGTGTTCATCCCAGTATTCCCATGTGTGAGCGCCGGGGTCTTCCTCGTAAACGTAGTCAAAGGGGTTGCCCTCGAATTTTCCGAAGAAGTCACGGGTGAAGTGAGCTGCGTTAAGAAGGAAGTCCTCGCTTCCTGTAGAGTGGTAGATTCGCGGGACGGGGAGATTTTCGCAGATGATTTTTTCAGCACTGCCGCACAAATCCTCCTCGGTGCCTTTGATGTTTCGTCCGTCGAACTGGATGTACCCCCGTGGGTTTTCCTTGGGGTCGATTTTCATAACTCCGTCGTAGACCTCGCGGTTGAAGATTCCCGCAGACAGACAGCCGATTACCGAGTATTTTTCCGGGTTGGCCAGACCTATTTTCAGCGCGCCGCCGCCTCCCATGGATAGACCGCAGATGAAGTTGTCCTCCCTTTTGTCGGAGAAGCCGAAGAAATTCCGCATGACCTCGGGCAGTTCCTTTGATACGTAGTCGTAGAACCGTCCACCGTGGGCGAGATTGGAGTAAGCCGAGATTTCAACCGACGGCATAACAACGGCAAGTCCGTAACGTGCGGCGTATCTCTCGATTGACGTGCGTCTCTGCCAGATTGTCTCGTCGTCCGAAGCCCCGTGAAGGAGCCACAGGACCTGTTTTTTGCTATCCGCGCTGTCCATACCGATGAGCCGGGATGATTTTTCGGGAAGGATTACCTCGCAGGAAACCTGACGTCCGAGGGTGTTCGAAAAGAAATGCGAATGAAGCAGTGCCATGATTTATTCCTCCCCTTTTCTTGTTTTTTCTATATAGCTGAGAATGTTCTGGATTTCCCGATCCCAGTATTTCCACTGGTGGTCGCCGGGGGTTTCGGTGTAGGTCAGGTCGTAGCCCAGTTCACGCAGTCTGTCGCGCATTCTCACGTTTTCGTGGTAGAGGAAGTCCTCGGTGCCGCACCAGATCCACACCTTCGGCATGGTCTTGCCATCGTTCTTCACTTTTTCGGCAAGGCTGAACAGGTCGTTCTTTGATCCTTCGAAAGCGTCGATATCGCCGAAAATATCGGTGAAGAAGGTGCTTTTGCCGGTGGGGTCGTAGAGGTGGGTGGGGTCGAATCCGGCAGATAGCGTGGCGGAGATTGAGAAGGTCTCGGGGTAGGTTAAAGCTATTGCCAAAGCGCCGTAGCCTCCCATGGAAAGCCCGGAGATGTAGGTGTCCTCGCGCTTTTTTGACATGTGCGGGAAGAAGCTCCGGCAGATTTTCACCAGCTCCTCCCCGATGAACGTGCGGTAGTTGTAGCCGTATTTCATGTCGGTGTACCAGCTCAGGTAGGCGTTGGGCATGACTACCGCGATTCCCTTTTCCTCAGCGTAACGCTCGATTGACGTGCGCCTCATCCATATAGTGTGGTCGTCGCTCATACCGTGGAGAAGGTACAGCGTCGGGAATGTTTCTCCGGTCTCACCCTCGTGAACGCCGATGTTTCCGTAGGTTTTCTGTGGAATTATGACGTTCATTGACATGCACATTCCGAGAACGTCGGAGAAAAAGTTTACTTCAAAGAATGCCATTGTGTCGTCCTTTCTTTAGTTTATTTTGTTTTTCTTCATCATTGTTGTAAACCCGCGCCGACGCTCTTCCCCTGATTCTGTCGTTCAGCTTTGTTACCGCAAAAACTATTGCCACGCCGAAGACAACTCCGCAGGTGTCAAGCAGCATATCCCGTATCATGCACGCCCTACCGGGGACAAAGTACTGGTGAATTTCGTCGCTCGCTGCGTATATAGCCCCAAAAAGTACGGACAGTCCCATGTATTTCCGTCCACGCTTGCTGCACAGGCTGAAGGAGGTGTACAGTATCATTCCAAGAACTGTATATACCGTAAAATGAGCCAGCTTCCGGATGAAGTGGGTTATCTGCGCTACCATGAGAGCCTGTTTTGACGGCGACATTTCGTCAAAGCCCGGGATTACCAGCTCATAAAGGAACCTGATGAAGCTTCGGGAGGAGTCAGTGGACTGGTCGGCATCCTCCATTGAGAAGAAGAAAATCACGCTCATCCACACGGCAATTACTGTTATTAATATGATTACTTTAATATATTTTTTCATTGAATCCGCTTTTGAATTGGGATTATATATAAATTATACTCCTATCTTCCGTATATTTCAATAGGCAGAGCAAAAAAAGTATCAAGATTTAATCTTATAGTATTTTTTTATTGATTCTTAATAATATTTTATAAAGTTAATATGGATTTTGAGAGGAATCTATGATATAATTGAAGCAAATATATTTTTTATAGGAGAATTAAAGATTATGGGACTTATCAAAGCAGGACTGGGTGCGCTCAGCGGTTCTCTCACCGACCAGTGGAAGGAATTTTTCTACTGCGAAGCTATGGATTCGGATATTTTAGCTTGCAAGGGCAGAAAGAGAATCACTTCCCGCTCGTCAAACAAAAACGGAAACGACAACATTATTTCATCCGGCTCGGGTATTGCCGTTGCTGACGGTCAGTGCATGATTATTGTGGAACAGGGCAAAATCGTGGAGGTCTGCGCTGAACCCGGCGAGTACACCTTTGACAAATCCACGGAGCCGTCTATTTTCTCGGGCAGTCTCGGGGACAGCATCATGGAGACGTTCAAGCAGATTGGCAAGCGGTTTGCTCTCGGCGGCGACACGGGCAAGGATCAGCGGGTGTACTACTTCAACACGAAGGAAATTCTCGACAACAAGTTCGGCACCGCCAGCCCCATTCCATTCCGCGTGGTGGACTCGAGAATCGGGCTTGACATTGACGTGAGCGTGCGGTGCAACGGGGTTTATTCCTACAAGATTACAAATCCCCTGCTGTTCTACACCAATGTATGCGGCAACTTCTCAAGTATTTATACCCGTGAGGAGATAAACACACAGCTCAAGACCGAGTTCATTTCAGCTCTCCAGCCGGCGTTCGGCAAGCTGTCCGACATGGAACTCCGCCCGAATCAGCTGGTTTCCCACAACACCGACCTTGAAGCGGCTCTCAACGAGGTTCTCACCACCAAATGGAGCGAGCTGAGGGGTATCAGAGTGGTTTCCGTGGCTCTCGGTTCGGTTACGCTGCCCACTGAGGACGCGGATATGATAAAGAAAGCCCAGAAGACCGCCATCATGCGGGATCCCACCTTTGCGGCTGCCACACTGGTAGATGCTCAGGCTGACGCAATGAAAACCGCCGCAGAAAACAGGAACGGCGCCTTTGCCGGATTCGCGGGAATGGGTATGGCTCAGGGAGCGGGCGGAGTCAATCCCCAGACGCTGTTCCAGATGGGTCAGCAGAATCAAACCCAGCAGACACAGCAGGCTCAGCCGACAAAGAAAACTCCCTCGAAGTCAACATGGAAATGCTCCTGCGGTGCTGAAGCCACAGGCAACTTCTGTCCCGAATGCGGCTCTGCCAGACCTGCCGACGGCTGGAAATGCCCCCAGTGCGGCGAGATGAACAAGGGCAAATTCTGCCAGAACTGCGGCACGAAGAAGCCCGAAGAAAAGAAGCTGTACCGCTGCTCAAAATGCGGATGGGAGCCGGAAGATCCCGCTAACCCACCGAAGTTCTGCCCCGAATGCGGAGATAGATTCACGGACGACGACGTGAAGTGAGGATATAGGATGAAGAAAACCGTGTCAGGCAAGTCTTGGCACGGCTTTCTTATATGGTAAGGTTATTCTTCGGTTTTTGTAAGCTGTTTCATATTTCTGTCGAGGAGTTTATTGGCTGATTTCAAGGCTCTGTTGACCGTTGAAGCAAAATCTGTTTTACCCGTCTGAGCCTGACCGGAAAGTGCCTGCTGTACTGATGAAACGCCGATAAGGTTGCCTATGTCAATCGTACCAGTCGAGAGGATAAGATTCATCATTTCACTGCTTTCCTTATCTCGTATATACTTGAAATTCAGCGTTTCGTTTACGTAAGCGTTTTTCAAATCGACATACGAGCGCGCACAGAGATTTTCGAGAATAACACCCACTCTTTCGAGATTTTCTTCACTCAGCGAAACTGGTATACCGCAGAACGCCGCGAAACGTGCAATCAAAGTATGATAACCATCCTGTTCTTCGTTATACTTTGGGTAAGGAACAATGCCGAACTCCGCGTCCATATCGCGAAGTTTCTTCAAGGAGCCGATTGGTTCAAAATAGAACAGTGCGTGACCACTTGAGAAAACGCCGTGCCATGCGTCCTGACCCTGTGCCTGATACTGTGCGATGTTGTCAGTCTTTCCGTCGAGGCACACAGCAGCATTTGTAAAAATAGTGTTTGTAATCTTTTCGCATACTGAATAGTATCTGTCGTCAGGATTTTTGAAAATAAACGAACCATCCTCGGCTTGATCAATATAGTTTTCTCCCATGCCGTAGAAGAGAGGGTCGAAGCAGTTTGTCGTGCAGGTAACGCCGAGCTGGTCAAGTCCGTCGTATAGTCCGTTTCCGTCAAGGTCGAGAACAGCGCCATCTATTTCCGCTTTAAGAGCGTCGATTGTCCAAGTTCCGTTCTTCACCTGCTCGTAGGGGTCCGTCATATTGAGTGAAACAAGCATATCCCGGTTAAAGCCGCACATCCAATAGGATTCTTTAAGCATAAGGTGAATGTCTCCCACAAGGAAATAGAGGTAATCGCCGAATGTAATCTCATTCAGTACATTCCCTTCCCACCAAGGTTTATCAAGATTCAGAGAAGATATGTTCCGTACATTGGTAAGCTCTCCATTTATGGCAAGAGGAGCGACAAGGTATGATTCGTTCCAGAAGGCAGAATAGGTTTCATCTCCGGAGGAAATTGCTTTTCTTATATCATTCGTTACCTGATCATAACTTTCGAGATTTTCAACAATAGATATATTCAGATCACTGCAAACCTTCTGGTTGCGGTTATATATCGCGTCGTTGATTCCTTCTCCAGTTATATCTTCAGCGGTCATTATAGTATACGCAAAGTTGCTTATATTGTTAAGGAAGCTGAATTTATAACCGCCATAATCAGCTGTCGGCAAATCTGAATACAGCTCTTCGATTGCGTCATGCTCAGTTGTTTCTTCTTTCTGCTCTTCCCCTGACGTCTCGGTTTCATCCACCGCTGGAGAAGTTTCATTCTGATTACCGCCTTCTTTTTGTTTCTCTGAGCAGCCGGCAAACGCCTGACACAGAATCAGAAAACACAAAAGCAGGGAAACTTGTTTTTTCATGTTGTACTCCTTATGTAAGTCTTTTAAAATTCATCGCTGTTTCTTGGGCAAAAACAACAATAGCTAATTATACCCCCCGGACTATTTTGTCAATATAATCTATCGAATTTTTTTATTTTTGTTAGGTTTAACTAAATTTTAACCTTTATTTTTATGCATAAACGCAAAGTCAGGCAAAATGGATTTTATATATCACATGAAGCAGAATGCTTATTTATTAGCTATTAGGCGTTATTAGCTTAAATTTTTATAAAATACGCAAATATAATTTTCAGAGTAAAAAATTTCAAAAAAGTATTGCAAAGCCGCTTAATTTGTGGTATAATAAACAGACTTGAGTGAGTTACTCAAGTTAATGGAAGCGTATCGAAGTGGTCATAACGGGACTGACTCGAAATCAGTTGATCAGCAATGGTCCGTGGGTTCGAATCCCACCGCTTCCGGCAGAGTCTGTGAACTTCGTGTTTGCAGACTTTTTTGTTATAATTGGAGTATAAAATGGACGGAAAACTACGGTCAAGTATCTGCAAAATTTCATCAGGCAGAAGGATTACCACCCGGAGCTGGCGAAGGACTATTTTCTAAAGCTGACGGAGGAGGTGGGCGAGCTGTCACAGGCGATGAGAAAAGGTCTCAAAGCGGTTGATGACGAGGATATTATCGGGACAATTGACGAAGAGGTGTGGGAAGTCATATATTACGCTATCACGATTGCAAATTTATACGATATTGATTTGGAAAAGGTCATCAAGGTTAAGCCGAAGATTAACGAAAGCAGATACCCTTCCGATGTGGTGTTTGAAGAAAACAGGTGAGGTAAATTATGCCGTTTGATTTCAGGAAGGAATACAAATTATGACTTTGCTTACAGGAGCGTGATTTTATGAGAGAGAAAAAACTTGCCATGGCGTTCGCGGTGATGGCTGCGGCTTTGTATGCAATAAACGTACCGTTGTCGAAGCTGCTGATGGAGCATGTGGGAGCGGTGATGATGGCTTCCCTGCTCTATCTTGGGGCCGGTGTGGGGATGATTTTATACGGACTTATGCGGAAGCTGTTCGGCAAAGGCAACAAAAAAGAGCCTCTTACGAAAAAGGAGCTTCCCTACACCATCGGAATGGTGGTGCTGGACATTTTTGCCCCAATTCTGCTTATGTTTGGCATTACATACACAAACTCAGCCAACGTTTCACTTCTCAACAACTTCGAGATTGTGGCTACTTCATTGATTGCGCTGATTATTTTTAAGGAAGCTATATCGAAGCGGTTATGGCTGGTTATCGTTCTTGTGACGGCGGCAAGCGCGATTCTCAGCTTTGAAGGAGCCGGTGCGTTCGCTTTGAACAAAGGATCGCTGTTTGTTCTCGGGGCTTGTCTCTGCTGGGGATTTGAGAACAACTGCACAAAGATGATAAGCAACAAAAGCTCGGAGGAAATTGTCGTCATCAAGGGAATTTTCTCGGGGCTGGGAAGTCTTGTTATAGCGTTATGTTCAGGCGAGAGTATTCCTGAATTCATGTGGATTTTAGCTTCAATGGCTCTCGGCTTTGTGGCTTACGGCATGAGCATCAACTTCTACATCATGGCTCAGGCGGACTTGGGGGCTGCCAAAACAAGCGCGTTTTACTCAATCGCACCTTTCCTAGGGGTTATGTTCAGCATGATTATCGTTGGCGAGCGTCCCGGGGTGCAGTTTTATGTTGCGCTGGCAATAATGGCGGCAAGCACTGCTCTTATGGTGCGGGACACGCTGGTCTCGGACAAAAGCTGACTTCTGTTAATTATAAATTTCTCCGATAATATTGACTGACTAACGGCGTTAGTGTATAATACTTACATCGTTAGTTTTTTGTTTCGGAGAATTTATGGCACAAAAAAGGAATCAGCCGGGAGGTCATACTTGCCAAGGCTGTGGAGATGGTTGAAAAAAGCGGGAATCCTGTCATTCCAATGCGGGAACTCGCGGCTGAGCTGGGAATCAAGGCGCCTTCGCTGTACAATCATGAGAAAAACGCGGATGAGGTAGCGGCGGAGGTCAGCAGGTACGCAGCATTTCAGCTCAGAGACACATTGGTTCACGCAATCGAAGGAAAAGAGCGGGACGAAGCCGTGCTTGCATTAGTCGCCGCTTACAGAAATTATGCGAAGGAGAGGCGAGGGTTATACAGCGTTACTTTTCCCTGCCTACTCTGCCTGAGAATGTTCTTAGAGAAACGTCCACTGCCATAGCGGAGCCGATTTTTGAAGTGTTGTCACAGTATGGACTTGACGAGGTACGCCGCATTCACTGGCAAAGAGTATTCAAGAGCGTTGTTCACGGCTTTGTTTCCTGTGAAAACGCTGGCTTTTTCAGACATTATCCGGCGGACGCAGAAGAAAACTTTAAGACTACGGTAATGTGCCTGATTTCAGGTTTAAAAAGTGAAGGGAGTAATGAAAATGCATGAAAACGTCTTTTTATTCAGGAAGATGCCGGTGAGACGTGCGGTTCTGTCTCTGGCGGTGCCGACAGTCATAAGTCAGATAATCACGGTGATTTATAACATGGCGGACACGTTTTTCATAGGTCAGCTTGATGACCCGGATCAGGTTGCCGCCGCCACGGTTGCCATGTCTGCTTTTGCGGTGCTGACCGCACTTTCAAATCTGTTCGGAATCGGTGGAGCCGGAAAAATCGCACGCTGTCTCGGCAAACAAGGATGAGGATGGGGCTAAGAAAACCGCCGCTTTCTGTGTGTGGACGTCGATTGCGGTATCACTGCTGTATGGACTCTGAGTCCTTCTGTTCCGTCGGGATTTACTCGGACTTCTCGGAGCGGATGACGACACTTACACATATTGCTCGAGTTATGTTTTCTGACCATTACATCGGGTGCGGTTCCTACAGTACTCAACGCGGAAATTGCGCACCTGATCCGGACCGAGGGATACGCAAAGGAAGCCGGATTCGGTGTTGCCTTCGGCGGTGTACTGAACATGATTCTCGACCCGGTGTTTATATTCGTTTTTAAGCTCTAGATAACCGGTGCGGCGGTGGCTACTATGCTCTCGAACACCGCAGCGGCCGCTTATTTCTTCATTTTTATCTACAGAATCAGAAACAAGACTGCAATCAGGCCGAATCTGCGGGACTACAGTCTGTCAGGCGGAATTCCCAGTGAAGTTATCGTCGGTGGACTGCCCAGCTTTATAATGATGATGCTCGGCTGTCTGTCAAACAGCGTCCTGAATCGGCTTGTGACTTCATATTCCAACGAAGTTATGGCGGGAATGGGAATCGCGAAGAAAATTGACATGATTGCGTTCTGTGTGGCTCAGGGTATGACTCAGGGGGTTATGCCGCTGATTTCCTACAACTACGCCTCAGGCAACCGGACGAGAATGAGCCAATCCATACGGGTGACGCTGACATACACACTGACCATAGCCTGCACCGCGACTGTTGTTCTGTTCACGTTTGCCGAGCCGATTACCGGATGCTTTATAAACAACGGCGAAACGGTTATGGTCGGACGTACTTTTCTTATAATCATATGTTTCACCTGTCCTTCCACTGCCGTAAACTTCATGATTATCACCACGTTTCAGGCGACCAAGCAGAAAATTCAGCCGCTTGTGCTTTCGCTTCTGAGAAAAGGCAGTCTTGACATACCGCTGATGATATTCTTCAACAGATACATCGGAAACAAAGGAATAGCGTGGGCGACGCCGGCGGCTGACTGGATTGCGCTTGCGGTATCTCCTGCGCTGTTTCTACCGTACATAAACAAGGGCAGAAAGGATGAAATCTGATATGAATGGAAATATTGATGTGATCCGGCACTATGACGCCCTGATTGACGAAGGAAATGATCCCGTCCATGACCCCGCCCCCCTTCGCGAATACATGGACAAGTGGGACGGCGAAAAATTTATTGAGCTGCTGGCTCCGGACAAAAGCAAAAGCGCCCTCGAAATAGGTGTGGGAAGCGGCAGACTTGCGGTGAAGGTTTGTCCACTGTTTGGGACTTTCTGTGGAATTGACATTTCACCGAAGACAATCGAACGCGCGAGGGTGAATCTGGCAGGGATGGAAAACGCAAGCCTTGTCTGCGGGGATTTTATGGAGTACGAATTCTCACGCAGGTTTGACATTGTGTACTCTTCCCTGACCTTCATGCACTTCGAGGACAAGCGTAATGCTGTCAGGAAAGCGGCAGGACTGCTGAACCCCGGCGGAAGCTTCGTCCTGTCAGTGGACAAAAGTACCGATGAATTCATCAGGTATGGCGACAGGAAAATAAAAATATACCCCGCCGGTCGTGAGGAAATGGCAGGATATATAATGGAAGCGGGACTTTGCGTCAGGGCTGAGGCTGAGACGGAGTTTTCGGTTTTGTTTTTATCTCATAAGGCTTGAACATGTCAAGAGAATATTCCTCGCAGACGAAGCGGTCGATTATATAGTTTACAGATCTGCCTTTCATCTTTGCGATAATGAGATAATCGTCAGGCGAGGGTGTGCGCGGCAGATAGGGATGGGCATGGGCTGAAAAGCAGAGCCTGCTTCCGGACGGCTGAATTTCAAATGTCGCGTTTGTACCCACCCAGCGTTTGTCCTCCATATCACTGCACAGCTGCCATGTCGAATAAACGGCTACTCCTTCCTTTGTGTTCAAATCATACACCTCTTTGTCGTAGCGATGCTTCAGGATTTTTCTGTTTCTCTTGTCAGGAATGCCTGCGGATGAGATATACCTCATGATTTCCGCGAAAAAAACATAGCTTTGCTTATCAATTTTTGTTCTTTCAACTATATTTTCCCGTCTGTTAATAACTTTGTCTATATAGAATCCGCTCCATTCGCTTTTAATTTTTTTATCCATTAATTATCTCTCCCGTTCTGTTGAATAGAATTATCGTAATAATCAGAAAACAGTCTGTCTGCGGATTCGGGTCAGATTATCTCGAGGAAATCGCGGTCAGGAAGGGGCGGCATGGTTCCATTAGGTTTGTCCTGGTACCAGAAGGCGACTGAGGATACGTCATCCTGCATGGGGAGATACCTGCCGGAGGAGCGCCAGCCTAAGTCCTGAATCGTGACCCTGAGATTTTCGTCGAAGCGGATTGGGTCGGTGATATGCCATCTGTAGAGGGAGAACCTCTGCTGGGAGTTATACAGTCCGTCGGGTTTATATGGGATCATTCCAGTGTAGGGGGTACAGAATGGCTCATATCTGTGTTCGTTGTCGAAGTTATACGCGCCGCAGAAATAGTCCTCAGTTCCCGTACCGCAGATTGTGGGGTATTCGCTGTCGTTGTCCATGTAGAACTTGATTTCCCCCTCGCCCCACCAGCCGTTGTTGTTGACTCCCCACGCCATGTAGGTTCCGACATAATGACCCTTGCCATTCACTCCGTCGAGGATTGTATGCACGGATTTATACGGCACCGGATTTGTACGGCGGAACTGTGCGTGGAAGTATCCCATGCCGTCGGGAATATCGGTCAGCTGGTAGTCAACCTGATAATAGAGGGTGAACACGTCGTCGGCGAGGTTTTCCACGGTTATGCGGCAGTTTTTCCGAAATGGCATCTGCCAGTAGCAGTTGAGTCCGTTGCGGGGATTCACGCAGACTGCCAGCGAGCTCATCTGTCTGAACTCCGGAACGTAGGCATTTGCGAAAAAGTCGCCGAGGGGACATTCAACCGATGGGACTGTGATGTCGTCCCAGTAGATTCTGATTATGACGAAGCGTCCGGGTGCGCCTGCGGGGGTCAGCCATATGTGGTTGATGCAGCCCGGTCCCTCGATCTGTGCCATTGTGTAGGTTGTGTGAGGCTCGATTCTCACTGAGGGAGATATTTTCCATCCGGTTCCAAGATCCCTTGCGCAGCTCTTTCCTGTGCCGTCCTCTGCCATGCCGCCTCTTCCCTTTTTTCCGTCAAAGTTTTCCGGACTGATTGAGCGGGATTTGGCGTTCGATAGAAGCGACAGGCTGCCCATACCGGTTCCGATTCCCGAGAAAGTATAGCCAGTCATATTTTTTATCCTTTCAGTATGGTCCGCAGTATTTTTTATTTATATATATGATAGCACAAATCGATGCAAAAAGCAACACTGCTGTGAAGAAAAGAAAAAAGTCAGAATCATGTGCGGTTCTGACTATTGACGTTCCCGAGGTGACTTGAACACCCGACCTACCGCTTAGGAGGCGGTCGCTCTATCCAACTGAGCTACGGAAACATCAGCTTTGATAATTATATCACGGTTTTTTTGAAAATGCAATAGCTAAAGCGAATTTTTTCCGCTCAGTCTTGATTTTTTATCTCCGGGGTGATATAATTTATCTGATACAAAGCCAATACAGATTGGGAGGAATAAATCATGCCTTCACATGAGCTTACAGAAGTTGAGATCAACAAAATCAAGGAAGAAATACAGTACCGCCAGCAGGTGGAGACGCCTAAGTGCATAGCGGAGGTTCAGCGGACCCGGGCATTCGGCGACTTATCCGAAAACGACGAATACAGAAGCGCCAAGCGTGACATGAACCGCAATTACTCCAGGATCCGCTACCTCAAGTCCCTGCTTGACAACGCGGTGGTTATCAACTACGAGTCAGACGCGGAAACCGTGGGGCTGTTCGACAGCGTCAGGTTATGGTATGAGGATGACGAAGAGGAACGGACAATCACAATTGTAACTCCCCTGCGCCACGACATTTTAAACGACAAAATTTCAAAGGAATCCCCTCTTGGCCAAGCTCTTCTGGGTCATCATGAGGGCGACAGAGTGCTGATAAAGGTAAACGACAAATATTCATATTATGTGACAATTCGCGAACTCACAAAGGGCATTGACGACGACTCGCTAAATATCAATTGAGAACAGGGCATAAAAATCCGCGGTTATGCTTGATTCGAGAAGAAGAAGCATATTTCATCGTCATTTTGCACAAATTTCAGGTGTGCTTTTTTCGCAGAAATAACTATTTATCATTTATAACCGCCAATAGTCTTGACATTCACCGAAATTTGTGATATTATACATATATTGATAATGTGCGTTTTATCGTTATCATCAAAATTTTATTTGAATGGAGAGTTGTTATGGAAACCAAACGCAATCTCAAATATTTCACAGCTCCGCCGATTTCAATTCCCTCGCTCATCGGCTGGATTGTAATCATCGTCGGCCTTATTATGCTCGGCGTCAGGTACCTCAGACTTTACGGTATCGTCGTCGCTATTGTAGGCGCACTCGTGGTTGCTCTGACCTCCGGCGGAAAATCAACGGACAGTGACATCGACTTCCAGATAGCCGAAAGAATCAAGAACCTTCAGGAACTCAGCGAAAAGAAATTTGAAGTTTACGAAAAGAGCTTCCTCAAGATGCTCAAGCCTATCAATCTGAATGGCTACGACTTTGACGCAAAGGAAACTCCCCTGTACTACAAAAAAGGCAAAGACGGCGTTGACAGAACCAACTACTTCACCGGCGTCAACCTGATTTTCACAAGCGAGAAGATGTTCGTATACGGACGCCGCTTCTCCATGACAGACGAGACCATCGACAGCGAGATTGCGGCTCAGTTCACATTCAACGAGCTTGACCACGCCGAAATCGAGGAAAAGGTCTACGAATACCAGAAGAAAGACCGCACCGTTCAGGTCAAGTATTATGTATTCAAGATTATCAAGACAGACGGCGGCAAGGCTCTTGAACTCTGCGTTACATACGGCGCCGACATCGACAAGTACTGCGACCAGATCTCCCGTGCAATCGTAACACGTCAGAAGGAGCTTGCTAAGCGTGCCGAAGAATCCGCAAAGAGACGTGCTGAATTCAGAGCTAAGGTGGAAGCTGAAAAGGAAGCTATTGCCCGCGGCGAAATCGTTGAATAATACCACAAACTTAGAGCGATAACGCACTGATTAATCGAAAACGTAAAATACCGATTCTAACGCAAAGAGTCGGTATTTTATTTACCCCCATTTTTAACGAATTGTCACAATTTTTTGTTATTTTTTTATATAAATGGTAAAATCTAAAAAACTTTCCTAAAAACTATTGTATATTTCCAAAAAATGAGGTAAAATATATACTCGAAGGGAAATCTAATATAATATTGTCCCAAAGAAATATCATATATATTTGGAGGAAACACAAATGTCAGTTAAAGTTGCTATTAACGGTTTCGGCCGCATTGGTCGTCTTGCTTTCCGTCAGATGTTCGACGCTGAAGGCTACGAGGTTGTCGCTATCAACGACCTTACCAGCCCCGCAATGCTCGCTCATCTTCTGAAGTACGACACAGCTCAGGGTTCATTCCTCGGCAAGATCGGCGAAAACAAGCACACCGTCACTTCCACAGAAGATTCCATCGTTGTTGACGGCAAGGAAATCAAGATTTACGCTGAAAAGAACGCGGCAGACTGCCCTTGGGGAAAGCTTGACGTAGACGTAGTTCTCGAATGCACAGGCTTCTACACATCCAAGGAAAAGTCCCAGGCTCACATCACCGCAGGCGCAAAGAAGGTTGTTATCTCCGCTCCCGCCGGCAATGACTTGAAGACAATCGTTTATTCCGTAAACGAGAAGACTCTTACACCCGATGACCAGATCATATCCGCTGCTTCCTGCACAACAAACTGCCTCGCTCCTATGGCTAAGGCTCTGAATGACGCTTATCCGATCGTTTCTGGTATCATGACAACAGTTCACGCATACACCGGCGACCAGATGATCCTCGACGGTCCTCAGAGAAAGGGCGACCTGAGACGTGCAAGAGCAGGTGCCGCTAACATCGTTCCCAACTCCACCGGCGCCGCAAAGGCTATCGGACTTGTTATTCCCGAACTCAACGGCAAGCTCATCGGCTCCGCTCAGAGAGTTCCTGTAACAACCGGTTCCACCACAATCCTCGTTGCTGTTGTTAAGGGCAAGGACGTTACAAAGGATTCAATCAACGCCGCTATGAAGGCTCAGGCTTCCGAATCCTTCGGCTACAACGACGAGCTTATCGTTTCTTCCGACGTTGTTGGAATGAGATACGGCTCACTGTTTGATTCCACTCAGACAATGGTAACAAAGATTGATGACGACACATATCAAGTTCAGGTTGTTTCCTGGTACGACAACGAGAACTCCTACACCAGCCAGATGGTTCGTACAATCAAGTACTTCGCTGAGCTGAACTAAGGTTTAGGTTAGATTTAGTCTGTTGTTTTTAAACTCACGTTATTCCTGAGAGGGTTGGCGTGAGTTGGAAAGATTCTGTTGGCTTTATCATAATAAACAAATTTTGGATGTTCTTCGATTATTATACACATTTTTTTATTGTATTCAGACGAGTGATATTAGAATTGAGAGGTTTAATGTTTAATTATGAATAAAGCTAAAAAAACAGCAATATTGATATCAGCGATAGTTCTTGTTGCAGTTTCAGCAGTAATTTTGGTTTGTGCGTCTGACAATATCAGTCCGGAACCTGTTGACTATTATTCTGAAGCAATTCACGCAGCAGATATTTGTGCTGAACATCTTGAGCAGAACTGCAACTATTTGTCATGGTTATGGTTTGAATAGATCTTATTATTATGTAGAATGTCCTTTATGCGGTAAAGAAGCCACGCTTTGCTACAGTGAGAGTTGCTTGGAAGACGATTATTACGCATCATGTTATTTCCCGCGTCTTCATGGATCAGACTGTAGCACCGTTCAGGAGTTGTGCTGGAACGCGTATATTTGCACAGACTGCGGTTGGTTCGCAAGAGGAGCGCATAATGATGATTATCATGTTGAGGCATATTACCACATTGATGATACAAGCGGTAAAGATGACGCATATTGTTCTTTACCGAAATAACCAGATTTACGCGCAAGAGTGGCAAAAAAACTTGGATTGGATAACCCTACACCGGTTCCGGCTTTAGCGGGAAGTAATGATTCTGACAGCAAGCCCTATGACCCTGTGATGGTCGGCGATTATTGTGAGGTTCATGGGATTTTTACCTGCGACATTCCGCACAACAACTTAGTAGAAGATAAGTAAGATATCTGCAAACAGAACGATCTGATATTTTAGAGTGACTCATGCCAACAGAACACTTCCAACTCACGTCAATTTGACAGAATAACAAAATTAAGCGTTTCTCTTCGGGGAGGCGCTTTTTTTGATTTTCAGCCGTACAAAATAAAAACTCCGGTTGGAGTAAATCCATGACGGATTCGGTCAATCGGAGATTTTCGCTTAAGTTATGCCTGCTTAGTCAGCAATGTAGGGGAGAAGTGCGATTTGGCGTGCTCTCTTGATAGCTACGGTGAGCTGTCTCTGGTGCTTAGCGCAACAGCCGGAAATTCTTCTGGGGAGAATCTTTCCTCTTTCGGGAGCGATGCACTTTTTCAGTCTTGCAATATCCTTATAGTCAATGTAGTCGATATTTTCAGCGCAGAACAGGCAGACCTTTTTTCTTCTGTTGTTTCTGCCCTGACGGTTGATTCTCTGCTGGGGTGCGGATTCTGTTCTTTCAGCTGCGGCGGGAGCGGTAGTCTCCTCGGCAACTACTTCAGTCTTTTCTGTATCCATTCTTACTTAATCCTCCTGTTAAAATTGTTACCTTTGGTATCTCAGAAAGGTAATTCCTCATCGTCTGAAATTTCTTCAAATTTAGGCGCATTCTGATTCTGGGTTCCGGAATTCTGGGTAGGAGTGTTAAAGCTACCGTATCCTTCGGGAACGTAGGTGGGAGCCTGGTTCTGTGCGTACATTGCCGCAGCCTGCTGAACCGCGATAGGACTTTCGCTCTTTGCGTCAACAAAATAAGCTTCGTCGGCAACGATTTCCGTAGCAAAACGCTTCTGTCCCTGTCCGTCAATCCACGTCCTTGTCTGGACTGTACCGACTACGCAGATGGAGCTTGCCTTGCGGAAGTATCTTGTTATGAACTCCGCGGTCTGTCTCCACGCGGTTACGTTAAAGAAGTCAGCCTGTGCTTCCTCGCCCTGCTTTGAGCCGAACCTTCTATTCACGGCAACTGTAAACGACGTTACGGAAATGCCGGAGGGGGTTGTCTTGAGTTCCGGGTCAGCGGTTAAACGTCCACCCAATATAACTTTGTTAAAGTTAAAGTTAGCCATAATTGACCATGCCTTTCTTCCCTGACAGATTTTTGTCAGTCAGGTGTTTTAGCGGCTTTACGCTTCTGCTTCAGCAGCTTTCTCTTCTGGTTTCTTAGACGACTTCTTTTCCTCGTGACGAATTACGATGGAGCGGATGATGCCCTCTGTGATACCGAAAATTCTTTCAAGCTCGCTGGGAAGCGCTGCCTGGCTCTTGAAGTTTATCAGTACGTAGTAACCCTCGGGTTTGTCGTTGATCGGGTATGCGAGTCTGCGCTTGCCCCATTCGTTTACTTCAACAATTTCACCGTTATCGGAGATGAGCTTTGTAAACTTCTCAACGAGAGCTTTTGTTGCTTCTTCGGTAAGGTCAGAGTCAATAACAAAAAGGGTTTCGTAAGAGTTAATGATTTCCATTTGTTTATACCTCCCTATGGACTTTTCAGACCGCCGGCTTGATTTTTCCGACGGTAGAGAGACGGACTATCTTAAATTTGCCCGTTCAATTGTTTATTATAACATTTGTGTTCTTTTTTGTCAATAGGTTTTGCGGAAATTTTTTGGAGTTTTCCGAGTTAAAATATATACTTTCCCGCCGAATGGCAGCCGGCCGAGTTTTCCTCAATAGGTATATCCCACAGTGTTAATGCAAAAATACGGCTATATTCGAAAAAAATATTGCTTATTTCGTGTTTTTTTGCTATACTGTCATTACAACAAAACAAGTGCTTGCGGGGACCGGATTGCCGCGGGACTTGGATTTTTTAAGGAACACGACAGGTCGGAAAGACTTGGATGATTTTTACAATGAACGACAATCATTTTAACACAGAAAGTGTTAACGGCGGCACAACAATTCCAACGGTTGAAAAGAAACGCTGTCCCACAGTTTTAAGGCTGAGACTGGAACTTGCGGATTATGATGGAGAAGAAATAAAATGGGATGAGGACGAGCTTACGGTTTTGCAAAAATACGCTAAGGTCAAAACCGGATTCTGGCGTGAGGTTCTCGTTCCCTCGTCAATGCGGCTCAAATCACTGCATTTTGTGATTCAGACACTGTTTGGCTGGCAGAATTCTCACCTTCACAGCTTCACCCTCATGGATGATTCATTCATGTCGGCAACGGATGGCGGCAACATTTCAAAGTGGGAGGAGCTGTGCGGACTATTGTTCCATTTTCCCGAGGACGATGACGACAGCAACAGATACAGCGATGAAATTTACGACAGTTTGAAGCCATACAAAGAATGGGTCAAAGAAATGTACAGCAGTCCAGTTTTGCCTTTGTGCGTAAGCAACACCTACATCAGGAACCAACAGCTCGTTGATGAATTTGAAAAAAGTGATTTCAGAAAATCTCACGGCGATATTTCCACTATTGAAGATTTAAATAAAATGGTATATTTGGGTGAAGACTGTAACAATCTGCTCGAATGTCTGACTGTTGACGCACTTCTCCGTCCAATAACATCTCTGCCGGGCACAGCTGAGTGGCTGAACAGAATGTCGGGTGAAATCAAAGCAAAGAAGCAGGTTTTCGGCGGCTGTTCGTGCGGTCAGGGATATGATGAGCTGATTGAAAAATTCGACTGTTTACAGAACTGTAAAAATGAGCTGACAAATGCCGAAACATTCAGACAACGCGGCGTTTATCTCGGCTTAGACTACGTGGCAAACGATAATATAAGCTGTCATAAATCAGAGGTGATTGCAGTTCTCGAGAGCGTCATTGAGGGTCTGCTGTCGATTATTACCCCCGGCATTTCCCCGCTGACCGATACATTACTGTACCACTACGACTACGGTGACGGCTGGTGTGTGAAAGTGACCTGCGAGGATGTGCACAGCTTCGACGAAGAAAGCTCTCATTCCGGCAAGTGGGGTGGCATTGTGACAGCGTATGACGGTGAGGACAAGAGCGGCATTCGATTCTTCTATTCAATTACAACAGGCGAAAAAGCTCCTGATGAGCTGACGGAGCCGCCTTTCAGTGTGGCCAAGAGCAATACTCCCGTGTGCATTGCCGCGGAAGGACTTCGACTGCTTGACGACGTTGGCGGAATTCGCGGTTTTGTTGACATGCTGAGAACTATTCACGGAAAAGACAAGGAGCAGGCCGAAGAAATGCGCGAGTGGGCTAAGGAAATGGGCTGGTCAAACAGGATGCCAAAGCTCGAGAAGATGCTGTGAGGTAAAATATGGAAGAAAATCAGGTGTTGACCGGTATATATCGTCATTTCAAGGGCGGGATTTACGAGGTTACAGGGATTGCAAAGCACAGTGAATTGCTGGAAGAGCTGGTTATCTATAAAAATACATTAACCAAACAATGCTGGGCAAGACCGCTGTCCATGTGGAACGAAACTGTCGTTTTGGATGGCAAGGAAGTTTCCCGGTTCAGTTACATTGCGGCAGACTTGGACGAGCTTGACTCAAAGCTGCGGTTTGGCACTATCGAAAAGATGCTTGAAGCGTCCGAGCTTGATGACGGACATCCTGACAACGAAAATCTCGGATTCTGCAAAAAATCAACCGGCGAGATCATGTACTTTTCCCGCAGTGTCGTCGCATGTCTAGACGGAGATATTGACGAGGGGAAACTGTTTGACACGGAAAAGGAGGAGCTGTCTCAATTAAAAAGCTTATGAGTGAACAGGACGACGTCATAATGCTTCCGTATGGTAATTTTATTGACGAGTATGATTTGATGGAAAACTTTGCGTACTCGCTTCCAAAACCATATCAGGATAAAATACTTGACGCGATACAAGGCAAAGGTGCGTTCCGGCGTTTCCGTGAGACTGTACGCCGACTGGAGCTTGAGGATTATTGGTACAGGCACCGTAAAATCTGCCTCAGAAGAGAGATACGGAAATGGTGCGACGTCATGGGCGTTAACTGGACGAGGACTTATATGAATTGACGCGGGACGTGTATGCTTCTGCGGGAATTTCTTTCTCTACATAAGACGTATATCACGGCACAGGAAACAGTCGCGTTTCAACATAGGCGTTGATTCAATCACATTGTAATCCCAAAGCTCACATATACTTGCTCGCCTGAAGGCTGAACAGTCGAGCGTATTCTCCCGTTCTGCTTCATCAGCTCCGCGTGGGAACCCTGCTCGATGATGTGTCCGTCCGACAAAACTAAAATCCTGTCACACAGCGTAATGCTCGACAGCCGGTGGGAAATCAAAACCGCGCTTTTATCCTTTGACAGCCTTGCGAAATCTTCAAAAATCTCATACTCCGCAATGGGGTCAAGTGCGGCGGATGGTTCGTCAAGCAGTACAACCGGCGCGTCACGGAAAAACGCTCTCGCCAAAGAAACACTCTGCCATTGACCTCCGGCCAGCTCTTTGCCCTCTTTATCGAACTGCCGGGTCAGATGCTTCCATAGCATTATCCCATTCCCCTGCAAAGTCGGACACATGGCTGCGGGACACTGCGGCATTTATCTTCCGGTCATCAATCCTTCTTTTCAATATCCGACAATGCGATATTTTCCCGCAAGGAAAAGCTGTACCGCACATAATCCTGAAACAACACCATACAGCCGCCGCAGTGCTGACAGCTCATATTCCCTGACGTCACCTCCATTTACTTCAATGACTCCTTCGGTCGGATCGTAGAATCTGCACAGCAATTTCACAATCGTACTTTTTCCGGCGCCGTTATTTCCAACCAGACCGATTTTTTCTCTGGGATTTATGGTAAAGCTGCAATTTTTCAAAACATATTCGTCGAAATTCGGATATTTGAATGACACATTTTTTAATGTGGTTCTCGGGATACAATTCATCTTCGGACACATACTGCCGCCGATCTCTGTTTTCGGGGTGTAGGAAATGAAGTCCATAATATCGTCGAGCTGTGTACATTCTTGGGTAAAGCGCGTATAAATATTCGAAAGTCCGAGCAGATTTGTCTTGATTTGATTTACAGTGGAAATAAAATAGGTGACGTAGCCGATTCCTGTCGTCGTCTGCGAAAGCATTTTTTCCACCGAGAAGAAAATCGCAATCGCTTCGATACCAACTTCCATAAATACAGAAGCACATTCACGCCCTCAGAGTCGGATTTGCAGCTTTTTGTTTTGGGAATAATACTCATCCCATTCATTTTTATATTTTCCGAGTAAAAAATCCTTAAACTCATACATACAGACGAAGCTCATATTTTGCGCCACTGAAAAACAGTTCTTTTATGTAATCCATTTTTCTCTGTCTCATTAACTGCTCTTTATTAAAATTGTACTGCTCCTCCCTGTTCTTTTTCTGCGTCAATATCGGAACCACTCTAAACAGAAGAATGAGCGGCAGGACTTTATAATCCAGTTCTATCATAATCAAAACGGAAACCGCAATTCTGAGGAAGCTCTGCATTATGTAGAATATAAACATGACGATTGATTTTGTTGTGCCGCGCATATAGTTGGAGGCATTCCTGAGCTTGTCCGCAATTTCACTGCTGTCAAAGAAGGAAATATCCGCCCCCGCAATCTTTTCAATCAGAAGATTATCTATATAATAGTCCACTCTGTCGTTATATTGGTAGGAAACTATTCTATAGATACGGTTGAATAGTCCCGACAGAAAAACACTGAGGCAGTAGCATCCTATGAAAAATACCACTGCATGACTGTCTTTACTTTCCGCCGTCAAAGCATTCAATAGGGAACGTCATAAAAACATCGGTACATACGGCAGAACGGACAGGCGCAGACTCAGGAGAAAAATCCATATGTAATATTTCCCCGACGCCATATAAATCAGCTTTGTCGCCTGAATGACGTATTTGATTTGCTTCTTTATTTCAGTCATGATTTATGCCTCCTTCTTGATCAGTTTATATTTGTCAGCCTGCAGTCGGTACATGTTAGCATATTCACCGTTATGTTTAATTGATTCACTGTGCGTTCCGGCTTCGCTGATTTTTCCATCATTCAAGAATATAATTTCGTCCGCCAAAGGAACTGCGGTCAGCCTGCAGGAGATAATCAATCCGCCTTTGTTCTGACACAAGGTCCTGATGGATTCAAACACGAAGTTTTCAGCGTCCGGATTCAAGGGATGAAGGTTCGTCAAAAATCATAAAGACTGAGTCACTTAAAACACTCTTGACAGCCCAATCTTCTGCCACTGCCCGCCGGACAGCACATGACCTTTACTGTTTGAAGCTCTTTGTCAAGTCCGCGTCAAGGCCCTCGGGAAGGGACTTGTAAATCGCGTCAACCTCAGCCTTATGGGCAGCCGACTTTATGGATTCCGTTTCATCTATCCTGTCAACGTCGAATATTGCGATATTTTCCCGCAGGGTCATGGCATATTGCTCAGTTTATTGGAAGCATACGCTGAAAACACGATATAATTCTTTTTGCGAATAAGATTCTATATTTTTGCCGTTAATCAGAATCTGACCTTCTGTCGGTCGGTAAAACCTGAGCAGCAATTTCATGATTGTGGTCTTTCTTGAGCCGTTCTGCCCTACCAAAAGGACTTTTTTACCGGGAGCAATGGTTAAATTCAGGTTTTGCAGAACATTCTTCTCATCATTTGGATAATGGAAGGAAACATTCTGAAACTCAATTGACGGGGGTTTCTGTTCGATTGGCTCCTCTCCCTTGATATTCTGAAAAGGAAGGGACAAAAATTCCATAAAACGAAGAATATGAGGAATCGTGACCTTGATATGATTGGGAAAGGAATGACATAATGCCAAAAACATACTTTGGATTTTTCCGCGAAGGACAAAAACATAGTTAATGTGCCGATTGTCATTCCGCCTTTCAGCACCGAATATGAGGAATATACTACAATAAGAATACTTCCCGCGGCTGACAACAAGAGGGATATGCCCGAGAGCATTACGCCGCGGGTGAAAATTTTCGCACGCTCAGCTCTAAGCTTATTCCATATGTTTTGGTATTTTTCCAGCCAGTATGTGCGCAGATTATACAGCCGTAAATCCTTTGCGTAGCTGCTCGTTGTCAGCAGACTCCGATAATAGTCCTTTTCCCGATTTTCCGAAACACTTCTGATTGATAAACGATCCATTTTCACATTATTGTTATGGTTGATCAGGACACTCGGTAGATTTGTCAGCAAATACGCATATCCGACTACAGTCTAAATTGAGAGAAAACAGTCCAGCCCTATAACAAATGTAACAGTATTGACAGACTCGCGGACAAAATATGTCATGGCGTCGCTGACCTGCTGCTTGCTGTTCTGAGCAACCTGGAGCATATCCTGATTTTCGGGTTCGTCAAAAAAGGATAAATCCAGCTCTGACATTTTCTTCATAATGCGCTCGTCCAGCTGCTTTTGGGATTTCATATACAAGGCTGGGCGGATTATACCAAAATTGATTTTGCCCAAGCAGGATATAAAAATCGTCAGAAGCAGGTACAGACATACTAAAAATATTATGCGCTTCAAATCCGTGTTTTTCCCTTCAGTCAGGGCGTCCAGCACCTCCTTCCAAAGGAAGATATTGACGAGAGAAACAGGATAGCTCAGCGTGTGGAAAATGATGTACAACACTGCTAATACCGGCTGGGATGAAAACAGCAGCTTTACCACATACCATTCCGCTGTGCAGGATTTTTTCACGTTGGTAATGTGCCGCTTAATCTTATTCAATAATTACAAAACCTCCATAAAATATATTTTCAGGGAGGATGAATTAATAAACGCAACAAAAAAATCAAGTAATAACCACGGCTGAGACTTGAAACAAGCCTTTGCTTGGGATTTACTTGATGTTATATGTCGTATTTTTTTGATGTAATTATTCATCCTGTCCTCCCTTCGTTTGTATTATAACATAGAATAAAGGGAAAGTCAAGGTATTTTTACATTTTTATATGAATAATTCTGCCTATCCTGCATAACATGAGCCTCGCCGGACTCGTACTCAAAAATGAATTTTTTTATAAAAAGCAATAGTAAAACCTCCCGTTGTTTTATTTAACAGGAGGTTTTTACTTTTATGCTTCATTAAATTTTATCACGCGGCTGATATTTCCCGTTATACGCAAACCTGCTTTATCAGTTCCACCATGACTGACAGAATTCGCCGTCGATGTAGGAGAAGATTGCGTAATCGAGTACTACAAGCTGCAGTGTGTGCCATTCGTTATATGTAAGGCTCTTGTCAAGTCCATCACCGTCATACGCTTGATTTGTTCCTGCGTTGTAGGTCTGCCAGCAGCCCTTTGTATTGGACCATCCGCCGCAATTGTAAAGCACGTAGCTTGGAGTATCGAGGTCGATTGCTCCGAGAATTGTAGCGCCTTCAGTACCGGCAACCGGCATAACGTCAATTGAATAAATGTAGTTGCTCCATGACGTATCGCCGAAGTATGAAATTACGCCTGTTGTGGATGAGTCTGTCTGGTGGAGCGTTCCGTCTTCCCACTCAAAGCATTCTTCGCTTCCTCTGTAGGTGCCATCGGAATATGTGGCGAGGTCGTGTTTCAGATCCTCAAGCTTGCTCTCGTCGGCGAAGTCGTTTTCGTAAAGCACGCTTCCATCGTCAAAGCTTACAACCTTGATGTTGTCGATATACGCCTCCGTTGACCAGTGACCGAATCCAGCCGCGCCAACGAAAGGACTGTCAGGTTCTTCTCCGCCGATACTGAACAGCTGCTCGCCGTTGAGGAATCCGTTTACAACGCTGGGACCTACGTTGACCGATACCATGTACTCCTCGCCATAATTGAGGTGAATCGGTATCTTGTCAGTTACTGTTTCAACTCCGTCAACCACGCACTGAACGCAGGCTACGGTGTTGTTCCAGCCGCCGATGTTGAATACATAATAGTTGTCGGTGTCCTTGTAGGCAAAGAATACTCTTAGAGCCTCAGCACCTTCGTTAGCAACGCCTTTTACCTGAAGATTGTAGTTGCCCCACTGGGTGTCGCCGTACCAGATTGTCGCGCCTGTGGAGCTGGTGTCAGCAAAGGTAACGCCGTCATCACCTACAGCCCAGTCTCCGGTGTTGCTTGAATCCCATGAGCCGCCGCTCGTTGTTACATAATTCCAGCCGTCGAGGTTTTCGAACTTTGTGTCAAGCAGGACTTCACGGTCAGCGTTGTTGACTACCTTGACGCTCTTGTAGGTCAGGCTTGTGGAATATGTTCCAACTCCGACTCCTCCGGTGTACTTATTGCTCGGGTCGGGAGTGTAGACATATGCCTCTGGTTCAGTTTCTGCCGGCTCAGTTTGGGCTTCGGGAGCGTCGGTTGCGGCTTCCGTTTCAGGTGTGGAGCCTTCAGTGACGGCTTCTGTCTGATTGTCCGGCGAACCGCTTCCCTCTTGGTCTTCCTTTCCTGCGCAGGACGCAAAGCTCATGGAGATCATGAGAGCGCACAGGATCAATGATAGCAGTTTTTTCATTTTTTTATTTCCTCCTGATTATTTTGGTTATTTTATCTAAACAGCCCTTACTGCCTGAGAGCTGATTTGATACTGTTTTATATATTTGATTTGTTTCAAGCTGATGTTACTTCGCGAGTCTTTTGTCGTACCAATCAAGCCGGTCGGTTATAAAATTTTTGAGGTAAGCTATGTCGTCTTCAAAGGTCTCGCAGCCGCAGTCCACAAAATATTGCTTTCTGTTTACTATGTAGTTCATCCGGTAGCTTTTTTCGATGTATGCGGCGTATCCATCGATTTTATCCGGAAGTGAAGCGAAAAGCTCCCTGAGTCCGCCGTTTGTGTAGTAATCGACTAAAGCCGAGTTAAAAGCAGGATTTTTGTAGAGATGTCCAAGCCAGCCCCGGTCGTCGGAGTGCCAGCCCTTTGACATGAGATTTTCCCCGCTTCCCCAGATTCCAAGAGTGTTGTCCATATCCCAGATTGGACCGGCGTAGAGCTTTTCCTCGGATGCGGCGTAGTAGAAGAAATTGCTTCCGATGAAGGTGTCGTTGTTGCGGGAAAGGTCCTGAATCCACCAGTATTTCACCCACGAATCCACGTCAATGCAGTCCATGTAGTCGGTGCTGTCCTCGCTGCAGACGCTTCTCTCGATTTTGTTAATGATTTTGTTTATTTCTTTAAGGCTCTCCTCATCCTCACGGTTGTGCATGGTGAAGTGATATCCGCAGTTTGTCTCGAAGGTGTAGGTCTCGTTGAAATAGTAATGGTCAAGCTCAAGAAGGAAGTCCCCGTCTTTGTCAATGTCGACGCGGTTTTCGCCAACCTCCACTTTTTCCGAGAGCGAATATGAACCCATGTACTCACCGTTCAGGAACACGTCGACAGGTTCTATATCCGGCGAAAACGCAAGTCCCATTTCATCCGCAAGGTCGTAGAAAATCTGGTTCCGCAGAAGTGACGCGTCCATTACATTAGCGAGCAGCAGGTAGTTTTTAGCTTCTCCCATGCCGAGCAGGTCAGTCTTCTTCTCAAATGTAATCTGATACGGCTTTTTATCCTGATTCCATGTCCAGTTACCCCGTCCGCGCATCTTTATGCTTCCCGGAGTCGAGTAATCGTTTTCCTTTGACTTATACTCCGTTTTCCAGCCGCGCTCTTTTGCCAGCCCGTCGGTCACAAGAAGCGTCAGTTCGCCGAAGCAGAAGGTGGTGTGGTTTGGGTCCGAGTTCATTTTATTGATGCTCCCCTCGCTCTCGTCTATTTCGATAAACAGGCTTGGGATGTCCGACTGCATTGCTTCGACGGTGAAGTAATCCTGACCCATATTCACGCCGTACTCTTTTTCGGTGAAGTCAAGGGTGTACACGCCGGTCTCCGTGTTGTTTTCGTGAAGCGTTCGGACTTTGATTTCTGAAAGGTTCGCTGTGCATGGAAGAAAGAGCCAGTAGGTGAGGGTCTTCGCGTCCTTATAACCGACGATATCGCAGGGGAAGTTTTCGTTGTCCTCAGCGTAAGCCGTGATTTTCGTAACCGCGCCGAAGTTTTCGTCATAAGAGTCCACATACATGGTTGATTGACCGTCAGCTCTCGTCACTGCTTTTTCGGAGGAATCATTGCTGTCGAAGTTTACTTCCGCCGCCCATGCAGGTGGGCTGACCGAATATTTGGGGTAGTCAGGCTCAGAACCGGATGTTTCCGCAAGCGCGCCATCTCCCTCCGTCAACTTCGGAGTACACGACGACAAAAGAAACAAAATCAGCATTATTGTACAACACAGCGGAAATATTGTCTCAGGCTTCATTATTACGTCTTTCTTCCTCTTTTTCAACCGCAGGCTGGACATTATTTTATCGAAATAGGACAAAATTTGGTTTATACTTTTTTCATATTCAAAAGGTATCATTTTTTCAGTCGAATGAATTTTCATTACGCAATTATGTTTAACATCATACACCAATTTCTTCATGTCTGATGACTTTTTGAGAGGGCATATTCCATAATGTTTTTATGAGTTTTTTCGTATACTCTATTATAACTCATTTCGCACAAAATTGCACCCCTTTTTACTGGCCTTTTTGCAACATTTTATGGTCAAATTTTGTCTTTTTACACATTTGTATGTTGACATTGCCTTTTTGATTGACTATAATATAATCAGCAACACACCAAATAAAATTTAGTAATCGCAGAGCTTATTTGGTGATTACTTAATAAAAAAGGAGTATAGTTCAATGAAAAAACATCAGCAAATACTGGCACTCGCTCTGAGCATATTAATGCTGTCGTCATGTTTGGTTTCATGTTCTGAGACCGCAACGGATGAGACTGAGCCTGTTCCAACCGCAAATCCTTATTCGGAGACAGAGGCCGAAAGCGTCAACGAGACCGAATACATCAGCGACGACCTGCCCGACGTAAAATTCGACGGCTACGCTTTCCGCATACTGTCATGTCAATTCTACAATAAAGAACTGGCCACCTATATGACCTTTGACGATTACACCGGCGTTCCAGTTAACGACGCGCTGTATGAATCCAAGATAAACATTGAGGACAGATTCGACACCGCGATATCGTGGATTGAAACAGGCAACGAGACGGACGGAATGAACACCTCGAGAACCGCCATCAACGCGGGAGACGACGCCTTTGACATTCTTATCGGTCAAGATAAAAACACATTGGGGTTGGGCAAGGAGGGACTGCTGCGCAACATGTACGACTTTGAACAGTTCAATTTTGACAAGCCGTGGTGGCCTGACAACACAGTTGAGTCATGGACTATCGCCGGCAAGATGTACGCGGCTTCTAGCTACATAAGCTACTGTGGACTGCACTGGACCCGTGCCATTATATACAACAAGGAATGGGCGGAGGATCTTCACATGGATTCGCTCTACGACATGGTTCGCGAGGGCACGTGGACTCTCGACACTCTGAATTCGCTAACCGAGGACGTTTCCTACGACTATGACGGCAACGGCAAGATGAACGAAAAAGACAAGGTTGGATTCACATCCGGCAGTCAGACATGGTATTGTCTCCAGGAAAGCGTCGATCTGCCCGTGTACAGACATGACGCAAACGGCGAAATCTACATGGACTTTGACGTGGACAGAGTGGACAAATTTGTGAACATCATGCGTGAGCTGACAAACAAGGACAGGTATGTGTCAAGCGGCGACTTTGGCACGGACATGTTTGAAAAAGGAAACGCACTGTTTGCCTATACACAGGTCGGCGACGCTTACGACTACATCAGAATCAGCGACATAAAATACGGCTTCCTGCCCACTCCAAAGCTGGATGAGAATCAGGAAAACTACATAAACTGCTGTACAGACGTGCCGTGGGCAATTCCAAAAACCGTCATGGGAGAGCAGCAGGAAATAGTCGGCACAATCTGCGAGGCAATGAGCTGCTACAACTACAACCATGTGCTTCCGGCGTACTTTGAGGTTGCGCTTAAGTCAAGAGCGGCTGACGCACCGGACGACGCAGAAATGCTCCAGCTTATCTCGGACACGAGAACCATAGGTTTTGCTTATGGATATGACCTGCTGATGAACAATATCCTCGGTGACATACTCGAAAGCACCCAGGAAGTCGCGTCGTACTATAAATCAAAGGAAAAAGCGGCTGGCAAATCATTGGAGAAGATGATCGCGAATTTTGAGGAGATGGAATAAGAGAGAGGGACTAAGGCAGAAAATATACATTGGCGCATATGGCATACTGACTTTGTTTTTCGGCAGAGTCAGTTTTGTTTTATGGGGGGATCATTATTAATAAGTGCATTCCAGCGGCAATATCAAACGGGTTTTATTGATTTATATCACCCTGATCTATTATATCAATCCCATATAAATCGTCAATACGGTTGAAAAACTACCTCAAATCTGGTATAATTATATCATAATATCCAACCTAATCCTACGGGGAAACTACGATGACTTTGGACGGGATTAAAATTCGTCAGATGGCGAATCAGCATTTATTGGAACCTTCGGATACAAAGACCGTGCTGCATGATTTATGCGGGGTGCAGGCTCAGTTTATGGGAAATGTCTTCCACTCGCTCAGAATCAGGTGTGCTCGGATTTTCGCGAGGACGCTATGGGAACGGGACTGGTGAAAAACTGGACTGTCAGGGGTACGGTGCATGTGTTTTCAGAGTAAGACCTGCCTTTGTTCATCCACTGCAGAAATGAGCGTGATTACCGTCGGCGTGACTGGAATTGGTATACCTACTACACAATCAGCGGGACAAGTTTGCACTAACGCCCAAGCGTCAGAGTATTTTGCGAACCTTATTTTAGACTCCCTCAGGGATTCTGAAATGACCCGGGAAGAGCTGAAAATTTTCTGCCGCAAAGCCGGTATGACGGAGGTTGAGGAAAGCTGCATGTTTGACGGATGGGGCGGCGGTATACGGGAATTATGTGAGCGCGGGTTCATCAATTATGTTGTAAAGGAAAAGAAGACGTTTTGTCTCGCTCCTCCGTTTTCACCTTTGCCGGAAGATGAAGCAATGCTTGAGATTGCCCGACGATATTTCACGCACATGGGTCCCTCGAATATACATGACGCTATGTATTATTTTCGTACAACTGCCGCGCAAATCAAGGCATGGCTTTCCCGTCTGCCTGTTTCAAGCGTGGAATGCGGGGGCAAAATCTATTATTATATTGAAAACAACCGGATTTGCTGCGAATCCATAACGCGGTGCATGTTTCTTGCGGGGTTTGACCAGCTTCTTTTGGCTCACGAGAAGACGGAGAGTTTATTTATCAGTCAGGACAACATTCGCGGAATCTTCAACCTTGCTGGAATTGTTATGCCCGCGCTTATGATTGACGGCGAGGTTGTCGGTAAATGGATAAAGAAGAAAAATAAACTTACGGTTACAATGTTTAAGCCGGCTGAGCGGTGGGAACGGGATTTAGCCGCAGAATACGCAAATTTATTGTGGTATGACATTTCGGCCATTGACTTCTGTGAATAGAATACTCGACAGTAAATATTATTACGCATTAGCATGACTTTCCACCAAAACTGCTGAATCAATATTGATTTTTCACCTGCTTTATGTTATAATATTTACATAATACATACAAAATCATCGCAAGCAATTCTTTACAAAGGAAAGGTTTTATATGAAAAAATCGGGTATTTTGATGCACATTTCCACACTGCCGGGAGATTATGGCTGCGGCTCCTTCGGCGAATCGGCTTACCGCTTTATTGATCTGCTGTCGGAGAGCGGTTTCTCCATATGGCAGACCCTTCCCTTCAACTGGCCGGATGAGTACGGCTCCCCTTACAAGGCTATCTCCGCTTTCGCTGGCAATCCCTACTTCATCGACCTGCCCACGCTGGCAAAGGACGGGCTTCTCACGGATGCAGATCTGGCAGGAGCAAAACAGTCGTCCCCTTATCTCTGTGAGTTTGAACGGCTCTTTTCATCCCGGCTCTCCCTGCTCGCAAAGGCGGCTTCCCGTGTGACGGCTGAAAAGCGTGAGGAAATTGAGTCTTACATGGAAAATTCTCCGCACATTGCTGATTTCTGCAATTTTATGGCGAAAAAAGAAGCCAATCACGGCGCGGTGTGGCAGGAATTTGATCCGGATATCGACGTTGACCCCGACGTTCTTTTCCTGCACAAATTTATACAGTACACATTTTTCACCCAGTGGAGTAAGATCAAGGCTTACGCAAACGAGTGTGGGATTGAGATAATCGGGGATGTACCGATCTACCTTGACCTCGACAGCAGCGACGTTTATGCCAACCCGAGTGAGTATCTGCTGGACGAAGGTGGTCATCCCACAAATGTAGCGGGTGTTCCGCCGGATTATTTCTCACCAGAGGGTCAGCTTTGGGAGAATCCGCTCTACAACTGGAAGGCAATGAAGAAAAACGGCTACCGCTGGTGGCTTGACCGAATCGAGCATCTGCTCACTATATTTGACGGGGTGCGAATCGACCATTTCCGGGGATTTTCAGCATACTGGTCCGTTCCGGCTGAGGCTGAAACCGCAAAAGAAGGAAGCTGGGTCAAGGGTCCGGGACTTCCGTTTGTCAATCTGTTGAAGAAGCAGGCAGGAGAGCGTCTTATTATCGCCGAGGATTTGGGCGACATCGACGAGGACGTTGTGAAGCTGCTTGAAAAATCCAAGCTGCCGGGCATGCGCGTGTTCCAGTTCGCGTTCCTTGGCGAAAACAGCCCCCACCAGCCGCACAATTACCCCGTAAACTGCGTCGCTTATTCCGGAACCCACGACAACAATACGCTTCTCGGCTACATTTGGGAGTCGGACGAATCCACACGGCGGACTATGATGGACTACATCGGCTATCCGACAGAGCTGTGGAAGGACGCGATTCCGGCTGTGCTCAAAACAATCCTTCGCTCCCCTGCTGACCGTGTTGTCTTCCCGATTCAGGACATTCTCGGCTACGGCGCGGACACCCGCATGAACGTCCCCGGAGTCAAGGAAGGCAACTGGGCATTCAGGCTCACCGATGAGCAGCTTGACGGAATCGACCGGGGTTACTGGAAATACGTCAACCGGCTGTATGGCAGAGCGGCGGAAACACGGAAGGAATGAACAAGTCAGTTTCTACGGCGGACTTTTATATAAGTTATTACATATGACGTTATAATCAGAAAAACCTGATGGAGGAGTTTTATTTCCAATATCAGGCTTTTTTGACTTGTAAAAATGTTGATGCGGAGGCGCATCAGTATGTGCTGTTCATACTCCACACGCAGTATTGTTGGAAGGTCATCAGCTTATCTCACTCACAGCGCTTTTCTTTTGGTTTGTGTAATACTGCGCCTGAGCGTTCCATAGCTCATAGTACTTCCCTTTTTCGTCGGAGAGCAGCTCGTCATGGGTGCCAATCTGTACAATCTCGCCGTGGTCGAACACCGCTATTTTGTCGCAGAACCGGCATGACGACAACCTATGGCTTATGTAAATCGCGGTCTTGTCCCCGACAATGTTGTCGAATTTTGAGTAAATTTCCACCTCCGCTATGGGGTCCAGTGCCGCCGTGGGTTCATCGAGGATTATAAACGGCGAGTCACGGTACAGCGCACGGGCGAGGGCTATTTTCTGGGCTTCACCGCCGGAAATGTTCACGCCGTCCTCGTCGAAATTCTTGTACAAGGGAGTTTCCAGCTTTTTCGGCATTTCCGAATACCGTCCGCCGAAGCCCACCTCGTCAATCAGCCGCTCAGCCTTTGCCTCGTCCCACGATTTATCGCAGGCGATGTTGTTTCCGAGGGGGAGCGCTAAAAGCGTGTATTCCTGGAACACCACCGAGAATATGTCAAGATACTCGCGGTAGTTATATTTGCGGATGTTGAAGTCGTTCATCAGAATTTCCCCGTCCGTGGGGTCGTACAGGCGGCAGAGAAGCTTAATAAATGTAGTTTTTCCGCTGCCGTTCATGCCCACCACTGCCAGACGTTCCCCTACCTTCAGGCTGAGATTGATATGCTTCAGCGCGTACTCGTCCGAGCCGGAGTACTTGAAGCTGACGTCGCGAAACTCTATGTCGAACTTTTTGTCGCTGCGTTTTTCCACCGCCAGTGAGCCTTGGTACATGCTGTTTGGAATTTCAAAGTATTCCAGATAGGTCTTGAGGAATGGCTCGTTGTTTTTCAGCTCGGAAAAATGGTAGAAGGTTTTTTGAATATCATTGGTCACTCGTTTCAGGTACCCTACATACTTTATCACGCCGCCGATTGGGAAAATACCCATGCCGCAGTATAAGCAGATTATCAGGTACGCGCACACCTCCGACACCTTATATAAAATAGAACTCGGTAAGCTGAATCTAATATTCTGTTTCATTACCGCTGTAAAAATCTTAAAGTGGTCTTCGTTTATTTTGGCTTCAATGCGCGACAATATATCCTGCTGCTTATATATGCGGCAGTCCATTCCGTCAAGCTGATGACCTCTGTCAAGCTCATTTTCGCGCAGGAGAAGGTCTCCAAGCCGATTGTTCGTTTGCGCTTTTTGCTTTTGTATAAAGTTGTCGTATATAATTGAAAGAACCATAAATCCGACCAGCCCTATCAGAAGAATGACGGACAGGGGCTGAAAACCCGCTTTGGCTATCTCGGAAAACATCTCGATAAAGAGGACCGCCGAGAAAAAAATATTTATAAAGCGGTTGAACAGTCCTTCAATATTAATGCGCAGTGATTTGACGCCGTAGTTGTTGATACACGCGTTTTCTATGATTTTTCTGCGCAGCTTGCGGACAGCGGGGTCCTCTAATTTATCGTAATCGAGGGACACGGTTTTATGGCTGAAGGCGGCGCTTTCATTGTTGCACAGCTTCTTGAATTCAATGCCCACGTACCTGCCGAGAATCGCTCCCATAATATGTACAAACAGGTTACCGAGGAGGGTTATCGTCACAAGGGTAAAGATGTATTCCCTCTCCTTCCCTTCATACAGCGAGGTGACGATTTGGGCGGACATCCACAGATTGAAGTAGGGGGAGATGCTCCCGAACACGGTCTGAATGAATTTCAGCGGGAAATATCTTTTGTTATATCCGGAGTACATTTTCAGTCCGCGCAGTGTAATGTTGTCCTTAAGCATTTTTTTCGCCCTCCCTGTAATATTTTGCCTGAACGCCGAACATATACGCGTACCGTCCGTTCAGATTCATCAGCTCGTCATGTGTGCCACTTTCCGTGATTCTGCCGTCCTCAAGCAGTACAATCCTATCGCAGAATTTTGTGGAGGCGAAGCGGTGTGAGATGTAGATTGAGGTTTTTTCCTTTGTCAGTGCGCGGTATTGCAGGTACAGGTTGTTTTCCGCGATTGGGTCGAGGGCTGCGGTGGGTTCGTCGAGGATGAGGATGTGACCGTTTTTGTAGATTGCCCGCGCCAGAACCAGCTTCTGCATTTCCCCGCCGGACAAATCCACGCCGTCGTCGTATATACCCTTCATCAGGTGGGTGTCGATTCCGTACTCGAGACTCTCGATTTTCTCCCAGATTCCGGCTTTCTTCATGGCGTCTATTGCTTCCTCACGGGCGTTTTCCCGGGTCAGGTCAGAGCTCGCCACGAAATTAAATATGGAAAAGGCGACGGGGTTGATTTTCTGGAACACGGCGGATATGATGGAATAGTATTCGTTTATGTTATATTCCTCGATTTTCCTGCCGTTTACGAGGATTTCACCCTTTGTAGGAAGATAGAAGCCGCAGATGAGCTTGATTAGCGTGGTTTTACCCGCGCCGTTCATGCCCACAAGTGCGAGGCTCTCACCAGAGTCGATAGTCAGGTTGATTCCCCTGATGGTGTAGTCCTCGGCTCCGTCGTAACGGTACCACACGTCGCGAAGCTCGATTTTGACCGCACTTTCAGGCAGCTCGCAGCCTTTTCCGTAGTTCATTACGTTGGAATATGCGAAGAAATCCCGGTAGTAGTCGATTTTCTCGGCGCGGTTGTTAAGTCTTGCGATGCCTGTGATGATTCCGGTGAGAAATCCGGCAATGCTGCCGACTATACCGAAGTAGAACACGAAGTCGCCCACTGACATACCTCCGGAAAACAATGTTCCGATGAGTACTATATAAGCCACGCTGTTCTGCACAAAGCTCATGATTCCCGAAAAAATGGAAGCGAAAACGCCCCGAAGACTGCATCTGTTCTCCCACATGAGGACGTAGATCTGGTAATCCCGCACCATTTTGTCTAGCCACGACTCCATGCCGTAGAGCTTTATATCCTTTGCGACGGAAAAGTTTTCCGATAGTCCCTTGAGATAGCTGAGCTTGCGCTGTTCCTTTTCGTACATATGCTTGTGCTTTTCATAATACAGGCTCTCCCAGCGGGTTGTGTAGTACGACGCAATTGACACAGCAACAACGACAGCGAAAAGTATGGGGTTGAGCAGTCCCAGCAGTGAGCCGTACACGCCGATTCCGAGGAGGGAGACCAAAAAATTGGAAATATCCTTCCAGACAGTCTCCAATGCGCAGTTCCCACTGCAAGCGTCATTGTAAGAATATTGATATGCTTTCTTGAAATCCTGCTTTTCGGTGTTTTCATAGTCCTTTTCTTTGTTAACAATCGCGTTCATTTCTGTCTGACAAATCATAGTCGGATAATAAGTTTTTGCACCGAGGCGCGTGGATAAAAGCATGTCTAAAAAATTGAGAAGCATGATTCCCCCGATGAAGCCGGCTACAATCAGCGCGAGTTCCTTGAATGCCGCCCCGCGTTCCAGCGCGTTTATAAGGTATTTCGTGAAATAGGAAGACGCGAGGGGAATGATTATTATTAACGGAATGTTGGAAAATACATAGAATATAAAACTTTTGTCGAATTTCCACATCCATTTCATTCCAAACAGGATTGAGTCAATGCGTGAATACTTTCGTTTTTCTTTTTTGGTTTTCATTTTCTCCTCCACAAATAGATATGAAAGAATTCCGGTCGGCTGACAGCTAAATAAACTGTGATCAACTATATCTTCACGCCGCACCTCTTGACTACATTATAACATTTCCGGAAATGAAAAAGTGCAATTTGATGCCAAATGTCTGAAATTTGTTGTCAATTGCATTTTTTTGTTTATTTTACATCGGAAGCAGGACCTCGGTGGAAAAAGCCCCGTCCTCCGACGCTCTTGTGACGTAGCCGCCGTACTTCTTCACCACCGCGTCCACCCGGCTTATGCCGAAGCCGTGACCGTCGCCCTTTGTCGTGCGGAAGCTGCTTTTCTTCTTTCTGGCGGCGGTGTTGGTCAGAGCAATGTAGAGATAGTTTCCCTTCATCTCCATGTAAATCCGAATCAGCCGCTCCTTTGGCGGAAGCTCCATGCAGGCTTCGATGGCGTTGTCGAGCAGGTTGCCGATTACCACGCACAAATCAATCTCGGAAACGGAAAGGGACACGGGGATTTTCGCCTCCGCTTTGACCTTTATGTCCTTTTGGGCGGCGAGGGAGAGCTTGCTGTTGAGGATTGCGTCAGCCATGCGGTTGCCGGTTTTGATTACGGTTTCCACGTTGGTCAGGTCGTCGTCGAGCATGTCGAGATAACGCCCGATTTCCTCAATCTCGCCGTTTGCCATGTGGACCTTCATGGTCTGGATGTGGTGCCGGTAGTCGTGACGCCAGCCGCGCATTTTGTCGTACATGTTCTCGACCTCGGCGTAATACTTCTGTAGAAGTTCCTGTTCAAAGGCGGCGACCCGTTTTGATATTAGCTTGTCTAAAATCATGCATGCACCTCAAAGATACTTGATTACCGCGGCGTGAATCTCGTCGTACAGTCCCCGGCTGATTGGCAGTACGTCGCCGTTTAACATTGTGACCTCGCTGCGTGAGATTTTTTTAACGTATTTCAACCCGACTATGTATGAGCGGTGGATTTTGAAAAAGGTTCCATCAAGCTGCTCGGCGAATTTTGCGAGGGTCATTCGTGTACGATGATTTCCGTGAACCGTGTGGACGTTGACGTAGACATTTTCCGAATTCACGTAGCAGATGTCGGCGAGAGAGATTTTTATGTCCTCATCCGGGGTGGAGACAAGAACCGAACGCTGACGGCAGAGTAGATTGTCCGCAGCTTTGTCCAGCACGGGGCATAGCTTAGCTTTATCCACGGGTTTGATGAGGTAATGGAGAGCTGAGACGTCAAATCCGTCGCTGAAATACTCGTAATACCCGGTGATGAAGATAATCTGGACGGTGGAATTCTTCTCTCTCACCCGTTTCGCGACCTCAATTCCGTTCACCTCCGGCATTTCCACGTCGAGAAGAAGTATGTCGAAGTCCTTTTCTTCATCATAGTCAAAGAAGAATTGTTTTGCATTTGCGTATTGTTTGATTTCAATAAGATGGCGGTTTCGCTTTGCCCACGGGATGAGGATGTCTTGTAGATATGTCCGCTGGGTTGCGTCGTCGTCGCAGATTGCTATTTTCAGGTTCATTGGAGCTGCTCTTTCGTTTTGGTTATGGATTAATTATAGCATTGGTTTTTGCGGATGTCAATAGGCAGACACAGCTGTGTTATGCTTCGGCTTGTGCTTTTCACCATAAAATGCAGTTCATACAAAAATTCCAGCACGAATATGCAGGAGTTGGATTTATTTTACAGTAAACTCAGGTGAATCCTGTTTTATCCGGCTTTGTACATCTCCGCCTGTGACATGAACAACTCGGCGTAACGTCTGCGTTTTTCCATAAGCTCGCGGTGACTTCCCTCTTCTACCAATCGACCGCCGATGATCAGAAAGATTTTATCGCATCCGACCACATTTGACAGTCTGTGGGAGATCAGCAGTGCCGTTTTCTTAGCGAACAGACGCTCTATATAGCTAAAAATCACGTTTTCCGAGTCAACGTCGAGGCTGGCTGATAGCTCGTCTAGAATCATAATTGACGAGTCCTTGTATATTGCACGGGCAATCGAAAGCTTCTGCCATTGTCCAATTGACGGCTCCACTGAATCGGACTCAGACGTAAACGGGCAGGTCAGCATGGTGTCCAATCCGTGAGGCAGTTCCCTGCACCAATCGCCCAGTCTAACCTCGTTGACCGCCGCTTTTGCTCTGTCTATGTCGCAGTCCTTTCCCGACGCGATGTAGTCACGGATGGGCATGGCGTATTTTGTGGTGCTCTGGAACACGCATGCGATCGCTTTATAGTAGGAATGGACGTCGTATTTTTCGATATTCACGCCGTCAAGGAGGATTTCCCAGCTGTCAGGCTTGTACAGTCGCAGGAGCATGTTGACAAACGTACTCTTTCCGCTTCCGTTCAGTCCGACAAGAGCACATGTCTCGCCGGCGGAGATGGTCAGGCTTAGGTCCGAGAAAATAGGCTTGTCACCTCCGGGGTAGGTGAAGCACAGGTTTCTTACTTCAATCGTGTGTGCGCCTTCCTTTACTTCCATGCCGGATTCTTCGCCTCTGTCGAAAATTGCCTTGTCTTCAAGGTAGTCACGAAGCATATTGTTTTGATCCCGCATATCATTCAGCTGTGCCGCGAATCCGACGAGATTTCCAAACGCAGCCTGACAAGTTATTGAACGCGGCAACGACGAGGGTGAAGTCGCCTACCATCATTTTCCCCGTGAAAACCGAGGTTCCCACGATAATTTCAACGACAACCGTAATCAGCTCGGAGTAGTGGTCGTCGATTCCGATGTTCGTTTTATTTTTGACGAACTGGCTTCTGTACGCCTTGAAATACCGCTCAACCGCGTCGTCGTATTTGTCGCAGACGTAGGATTTCATGTCAAAGATTTTGAATCCCTTCGCTTCTTAACGGGATACAGGAATGCCGCGATAATAGTTCTTCTCACGCCACAGTACATCCGAGGAAATACGGAACTGCCGGCGCTCCTTCATGAGTGAATTTTTGTGAAAATACGTGGGCAGCTTCACAAAAACGGCGGCGATGAACATGATGGGGCTGTAATTCCACAGAATCACGGTGAATGACAGGGCTGCGAAAATCCCGCTTAGGCAGTCGATGACCGTTTTGATCTCGCCTATGGGGTCAACTCTCTTGGTGACGGAGCGGCGGTTCTGAAAATCAGGGTTGTCGAAGTCCGCGATGTCACTTTTATAGTCCCGCTCGAGGAATTTTTCCTGCACTTATAAGTTGACGTGCTCCCGCCAGTGGTTTTCTGTGAGACCCGATACGGTATTAAGGAGCCATACCACTATTGTGGTGAACGACAGCAGGATTCCGAAAATTATGGCGTCATACAGCAGAGCCGGGTCGTGATTTTCCGTAACTATAAGCTGGAGCTTATTAAAAATCTGTGCGCTGAGCCAACTGGACGCCACAGCTCTCTGACCCGCGATGATGGAGCAGACGGGGATAATCAGGATGAACCACAGACTTTTGTCGAATGCTAGGCTCAGGATATAGCGGATATTGCTTTTTTATTAATCATAATTACACCTCATATCTGTCGGCTTGGAGTCTGAACATACGGCGGTACTCGTCGTTGTTTTCCATCAGCTCGTCGTGCGAACCGTTTCCGATAAGCCTGCCGTCCTTCAGCAGCAGAACCAAATAGGAAATGACGCAGGTGCTGAGCCGGTGGGAAATGAGCCAGATATTCCGCTTGCCGTGGAGCATTTTCACGGACGCGAGAATCTCCGTCTCGGATTGCGGGTCAATGGAGGCTGACGGCTCGTCGAGGACTATGACAGGTGCGTCCTTGTAATATGCCCGCGCAAGTGCCACCCGATGCTTCTAACCGCCGGACAGCTCGATTCCGTCGGGGTCGAACCTACTTGACAGGGGCGGTATTTATGCCGTTTTTGAGTGAATTTATGAATTTGTATGATGTAGAGGACTTTAATGCGTCGCTGAATCGACTCACATCCAGCTCGACAGTGGACAGAGTTACGAACTCCCAGGCGCTCACGGCGTAGTCACAGTAGTCCTGAAACAGCACGCCGAAAATTTCGTACAGGCTCGACGCCGAGTATTCGCGCAAATCCCTGCCGTCAAGCAGAATCACGCCTTCGGTGGGGTCGTACAGCCGCATGAGTAGATGTACAAGTGTAGTCTTTCCTGCGCCGTTTGCGCCGATTACGGATACGGTTTTGTTGGAGCCAACCTTAAAGCTGACGTTGTCGAGAACCTTCTTATCGATTCCGAGATATGCGAAGGACACGCCGCAAAATTCCACCGTATGTCCGGCAAAACCTGAGTCAACCTTTGGCTTTGATTCGTCGCCATCGGCGCAGATTGTTGTGGGGGGAGCGAGAAATTCCCGTGAAAACCGCGCTCTTTCCGCGTCGTTTCGGAATCCCGTTATGTTGGCAATGGTGTTGTAGAGCTGGTTGATGAAGCCGACATACATCGCTATGCACATTGTCATGTCCCCAAGGCTGACCGTGCCGTTGTACGCGCAGACTGACAGGTAGATGTACACCGCCGCGATTGGCAGATTCCACATTACCTCGGACAGGAGCTTTATTCCCTTGATTTTAAGCTCAAATATAAAGGTTTGCTTATATATCTTTTTGTTCGCCGATATGTAGTTTTCCCGTGCGTAGCTGTAGAGGTCGAATATTTTGCCCTCAGCTGCCATTCCCTTGTTGTCGAAAAAGCTGCGGTAATACGACTCCTTCCTCCGCTGCTCGGCTAATTTGTTGTTGAAACGGTAGATCATCCTGCCGGTTTTCTCGTCAATCGGAGTGAATGCTATCCGCAGCAGGATCAGAACCAAAAACAGCTTCCAGTCGACATAGGCTAAAATCGCGGCATACGCAGCCATCCCGGCAATACAGGACAGCGTGTTGAAAATGCTCTGTGCGCTGGCGACAAACCGCTGCCCGTCCAGTGACCAGCCTTTTTGTATACGGTCGTAGAATTCAGGACTGTCATAGGAGGCGTAATCTATTTTTGACGCTTTTTTCACCGAATCCCACATAAGAATCGAAGTAATCCGGTCATATGTGCGGTTTCCGACCCACTGCCATACCATGAAAAAAACGAATTCCAGCACAGATACAGCGAAAGCTATGATGAGTGGGTAGAACGCGCAGAAATACGACGGGTAAGCCTGCTAGCCTGCGATTAAACGTTTGTTGAAAACCGCAGTGATGTATGCGGTCAGAAGGGGCGGGACCGTGCCGAGGAGGTAGACGAAGTCGGAGAAAAGGATGTACTTCCTGTCCATCCGCCAAACCCGTCTGACTGACGCGGCGAACAGCGGCAAAGACTCCGTGAACATTATGGTATCGGGATTTTTCTTATGCTTGAACAATTATTTCACCTTCTTTGATTAAATTTTGGTATTATGAATCGTCAATTAAGGTGATAATCAGTGAGGCCGCGGGTGCGATACGATACTTAAAAACAGTCATGGTATAACTCCTTTCAGCAGTTAAATTTTGTCTGCCGAAATAATCATACCATGATTTCGATAATATGTCAATTATTTTTATTTTTTTGCACGAATTTACATCAATTTTTATCTTGTGTTTTGTGGAATATAGCGTTACTTTTGATGTTGATTTTCCATACGGTTGAGTTTATCTGCCATTTTGTGGAAGACCGAACGCTTTCCGGGCAGAGTTTTTTGAATCTGTAGAAATGTTTGACGTGCATCGTTTGTGGGCTTAGTTTTTCCCGTTTTCAACTGCTGCGTCAAACCACGCTGTCACCGCTTCAAAGATTGATCCTGTTTCTTCGGTCATCTGTGCGGCTTCAAAGACGTATGTCTCACCGTCAAGGTTCATCTCCACTACGTCGGAGTTTTCGTGGAAGTACAGCGAGAAATCCTGTTCCGTCGACGACATTACGGCAATCTGCGCGTCTTCGGGCTCCTCTGACTGCTCTGACTGCTTATAACTGAATTCACGCAGCTGACCTGCAAGTTCCTTTGCTTCATCAAATCCCCAGCCATTGGCCGAACTTATGGACATTTGCGTTGACGGTATTGTTTTCGCGATACGAACCATTGGCTCATCCACGTCAAGGGACTCAAGAATATCGAGCAGCAGGTGGATTGGCGGAGTCTTTTCAGTCAGATGGGTCAGCGGACACATTGTGTTCTCCTGCGTGAAGCTCACACCGTATTCGTCGGCAAAGCTGCGCCACAGTTCGGTTATCTCAGCCATAAACTGACTGCCCGAGAGCATATTAAGTCCGCTGTAGAATTCCCAGCCGTTTGATGTGTTGGAGTTCACCGCCTCAGCGCGGTATATTTCCAGAAGTTCAACCGTCAGCAAGCCGTCACTTCCCTGTGTGAAGAAATAGTATTCCCAGTTACACGTCATATCATTGCCCCAGACGGAGCAGAGCATGTACCCTTTTCTCCCCGTGGACTTTTCCTCGGCGGGTAGGAATGTGGGCTGGATGTCGGAGGACATTAACGTTGTGGCGCCGTAAAACATCAAGTCTTTAGCGTTTTCGGACGGTGGAGCCAGCGGTTTTCGCTCGTCGGAGTAATGGGTGAAAATGCTGTCCCCACTGTAAAAGGCGCGGACTTCTCCGTTTTCTATGGTGTAAATCTCGCATGCACCATAAGCCAAATCCTGCAGGATCAGCTCTGGTACGCCGTTTGAGTCGAGGTCAAGGTATTCCGACGCGCTGAGGAGCTTTGTATAGGGCGCGAAAGCTGTGGCGAGAAATTCTCCGTACAGCTCGTTATATTCCCACAAAATATTCTCACTGAAGCGCAGTCTTACGAGATCCTTGACCGAAGGCGTGTAATCAATCAGCCATTCGCCGTCCTGTTTGACAAAGTAAAAATACAACTTGTATGGATCGGGATGTTCGAAGGACGCGCCCGGTGTGACGTAGCAGGTCAGACAGATTTTGTCGTCTGAGGTATATGAAGCCGTAATGTCTGGGAATTCATATACAGCCGAATTTTCTGACACGTAGTCGGATATGCAGAGGCGTCCGTCAATATCATTGAAAAGGCTTGGGTTCTCCGAGAACAGTCTATCCACACAATCGGGTGTGAAGCTGGTGAGCAGGTAGTCCTCCACCGCCTTTACTGAGTTGATTCCGTTTTCTTCGAACCATTGATCATTGATCATATAGTAATCAGGAACGCCGGAACTCTCAACGCTGCGCCCGACTGCCTGACAACCGACGGCAAAGCAGTTCAGTACAGGCGACTCTGCGGCTTGACTTATCTTTTCGACAAGCGAGGCGGTCAGCTCATTTTCCACGCCGAACCGTATCCATAAATAATCGAGCAAAGACGGAGCTTCATCAATAACCCAACCGCCATCCGTCTGAACGAATTCAAACTCCATCAGATACGGCTCCGGCTCAACGAGGGGCATATTACAGATTGATAAACAGGTCAGCCTGATTCTGCTGTCATCTATGTGTTCCGCGGAAAATTCGGGGAAATCATAAACGGCTGAGTTACCGCCGTCATACAAATGAATACACAGCTTCCCGTTTATATCCCGGAAGGTGACGGAGGAATCGAGCAACCGGTCGGTATATTCAGGTGAAAAATAGCCGAGGAGATAGTTTCTCAATGACTCCACCGAGTCGACGCCGGCTTCAGCGAACCATGGGTCCGTAACTATATAGTATTCGTTGTCTTCGGTATACTGCGAGCTGCTGATGTCGTATTCCACATTTCCGCATCCGGTGGCAAAGCATTTCATGATGGGCGAGAGAGAGAGCTCGTAAATTTTGCTGACAAGCAAATCAAGCTCGTCGGAGTTTTCCTCTGGATTCTCGCCGGAATCGGTTTCGGGCATGTCAACTGCTTCCGCGTCAGGTTTTTCATCCGGTTTGACAGTTTTGCACGCCACAACAGCTCCTGCTGTCACGCACAGTACAACGCACGCCCCAATGAGCCACAGTCCCCGCCGCTTGCCCGAACCGTACATTATATTTATAAATCTGGCCTTCACCGCACGTTTTTTGGGATTGAAATGAGTCGTCAGCACACCGCCCTTGCGCCTGCACTGACGTATTATGTCGAGCATCACATCACCATAAGCCGCACGGACGTCCTCTCCGCACCCAGCAAGAACAGCTTCGTCGCAGGACAGTTCCATTTCCATTTCACAACGCATGGCGGCCCAGTGAACCAGTGGATTGAACCAGTTGAACGCCCGCGCAAGAAGCGAGAAAGCCTTGATCCACAGATCTCCACGCCTACAGTGAGTCAGTTCATGGGACAAAGTGCCCGCAAGCCCCTCATTCGTGAGAAATATATCCGGCAGGACGATTTTTCTTTTCACAAGTCCGAAGGCAATGGGGCTGTTCACATCAGAAGATATAAGAAGCCGCGGTGCATGCCTGATTTTTTGATTGACGCAAACGGAATCATAAACCGCCCGGGTCCTTTCGTCTGGCTCTTTTGCCCATCGTGTGATTTTAAAGGTATATAATAAATAGGAAGGAAAAATCCACAGAAGATATACCGCCGCCGCAGTGAGATACAGGTACGACAAGTATGTTACCGCTTTTTCCAAAGTCATGGATTGATTTTGTCCGGAAGTCGTCGGGTCAGTCTCGGGGACCTCCGGAATCATTACTGGTTCCTGAAGCTGCAGCGGCTTGCCGGTCGTTACGGGAACAGCAGAAGATGCGGAAAATGTGGGAGCGTAATCCGGCGGGTATTGTACAGGCTGCTGTTCATCCGGCGTCTGAGACTGGGTTTCCACCCCAATTGGAAGCTCAATAATGGCAGGAATTCCGAAGCCAAATGGCAGGGCAAGCCGGATTATTACGAGCGTCCACAAAATGTAGCGGCATCTTGCCGTAAATTTTCCGCCAATCAGCTTCAACAGTGCCAACATGAGCAGAATCAGAAGCGACATTCCGATGTTCAATTCAAGAATGCCGATGAAAAAATCGCGAATTGCCATCAGTTTCCTCCTTTGCGACGTTTCAGCATTGCTGACAGTTCATCGAGGTCGTCATCGGATAAACCGTCCGTGTTCAGCAATGAAGCAATCATGTTCTTGGCAGACCCGCCGAAAAACCGCTTCATCAGAGTCCGCTCCTCGCCCCGCCGGTAGTCTTCTTCCGATATGGCAGGCGCAAACAGATGCCGGAAACCGGTTTTGTCACAGCAAACGAATCCGCGTTCTTCAAGCCGATCGAGCAGCACATGGACCGTTGCGTTTTTCCAGCTGTGTGTATCCGCGAGAAGTTTTGTTATGTCTCCAGCGGTCATTGGCGTTTGATTGTGCCACAGAATCAGCATAACTTCAAGCTCCGCATCTGGCAGGCGTTCTATTGTTTTCATATTGAACCTCTTTTTGTGTGAATTTTAAAGACAATTGTCTATGGTTTTATTATAGCATATCCGAAGACGATTGTCAACGGTTTCGGCGAAATCCGCAGGAAAAATTTTTATAAAAAATATTTAAATTCAAATCAGGGGAAAATTAACAGAAAAACATTGACAAAAATGTAAAATCATGTTATACTACCGCTGAAAATGCTGTTAATATGCATATTTTTTTCACAAAGGCGGGAGTTTTATGGATGGCGAAAAGAACACATCGCACGCGGGTCATCGTCAGCGCGTGATGAAACGGATTGAAAGAGAGGGATTGCAGTGCTTTACGGAACACGAGGTTCTCGAACTGTATCTCTTCGGCGTAATTCCCCGCGCAAACACAAATCCACTATCACACCGCCTGATTGATAAATTCGGCTCCCTCCTCGGGGTATTTCAGGCGTCGCATGACGAACTGTTGACAGTTGAAGGCGTAGGTCCTAGGACGGCAGATTACATAAACGCGTACTTTAAAATAATGTGCGATTTGGTCCAACAGCAGTTTGTCGCCGAAAAAAAGATCAACATCAACGCTTTTTTCGTTCTTCTCGACCTTTTCATCACCAAAAAGAACGACCCGCGGGTCCACATGCTGCTCACAGACAGCAATGGTTACTTTTTGGGCTTCATTCCCATGCCCGACAAATATCTGTCTTCAGGCGGAAAAGAGATTCTCGAATACATTCGTAATTTCAATGAATCAGCAAAGAACTGCACGTTTGCCGTGCGGGATCGGGAAAAGCTGACAGAATCTTTCATGAGCGGCGTCAGCGCGGCTTTTGATGCAGAAAATTTCCGCCTGAAAAACGCTTTCTACAGGACGGGTTTCGGCTTTAAGTCATATTTATATCCCGATCAGGAATACCATCTGTATTTAAGCTCCGGCGAGAACTGAAAAAATTTTTAAAAAATCTTTCCAAAACCACTTAACAAAGCTGATGGGGTGTGGTATATTGTATACGTCGAAAGGGAAAGCAACAGAGGGTTCAAGAAAGGACCTACGTAGCGGCTCAGAAAGGTTGAGTTCGCGGCGGTTCCGATCGGTATGGTATTAAAATTTCTGCAATACAATAGAATAATTTCTTATTGTTGCAAAACCGTTGAAAAACGGCGACGCAAAGCTATGGGGTCTAACGAGAACGAAAACGGTTCTTCACTTATGTTGTAGAGCGAGCCGATCAGCAGTGATATGACGCTGGGAATTACGTATTTCGGCAGGAGCTTCCCTATTTTCTCAGTCGCGAGTGGGTTGTTGTTTTCATACATAAAAAAATCCTCCATTAAGACCGCATGGTTAAAAAACAGCGGAACCTTTATGGGGGAAACCATACTTTCACCGATATATTCTGTAAAATACATACGGATATTTGATCAACGGTGGTTATTATATCACTTTTTTGGAAAAAGTCAAGTGGATGGCGGATTATTTATGGGGGTTAAATAATTCTTCTTTCCCACCTTCCGGATGGCTGTACGGCAATTGTATATTATTGATATCATGATTAAAAAATAGCGAAAAAATAGCGAAAAAATTGAATGTTTTTATTGACATTCCTACTTATATATGATATAATATGTTCAGTATAGTGATAAGTTATTTGTGCTATACCCACTGATTATATTGGTTAAAGCCACGGGTGGCTTATACACTTTGTTCTTGACGTGAGCGTAAATTACAGTACAAAATCTTGTGGAGGAACATATGAAGAAAAAATTCTACCTCATCCTTGCTTTATTGATGATTGGCGCTTCCATGGCTTCCTGTTCGGAAAAGACTGCCAATGATGATACGACTGCTGAAACTCCTGCGGTCGACAACACTCTTGACCTATCCGGTGATACGGAAACAGAAACCGAGACCAAAAAGTACCTTGACGACCTTGCTGAAAGCTACGACTTCGGCGGCTACAACGTTCGCTTTATTGTAGAGGAAGGCGGTCAGGGCAACCTCACTGAGCTGTCCATACGGGCTGAGGAAGACACCGGCGAGGTCGTTGATTCTGCCGTGGTAGAGCGTAACAACAGCGTCTGCGACCGTCTCAACATCAACATTGATCTTGTAGATGTAATCATGTACCCCGGCCTTCCCGGAACCGTACGTCCTTCCATTCAGGCAGGCTCCGACGACTACGATATCATAGGCACTTACCAGTACTACGGCATCAGTATGGGTCCCGAGGGTCTTATGCTGAACCTGAACAGCGTGGAAAACATTGACACCACCCGCGAATACTGGGGTACTCAATACATCGAAAACATGTCCTACAAGGATATAACATACTGGGTAACAGGCGATATTGCCCTGAGATATACGGGCGGTATGTATGTTACATATATAAACCAAGAAATCTGGGGCAATCACTACGCCGACGTTGACGTTTACGACCTTGTAAACGAGGGCAAATGGACTATTGACGCGCTCAACGAATACTCCAACGGCGCGTTTGAGGATATGAACGGCAACGGACGGATCGACTACAAGGACTCCTTCGGCTTTGTATTCGATATAGAAGACCCTGTGGAAGGCATGGCGGCCGGCTCCATGATAAATTTCTCCGAAAGAGATGACTCGGGTACGCCCGTGATAACTTTCAACAATGAGAGAACCATTACTTTTTATGAAAAAATGTACAACATTATCGCAAACAACACCGGATTCTGGCACACCGAGGACGACAGCAAGACCGTAATGCAGATGTTTGCCGACAACCGCGCCATGATTACAGTAAATAAGCTGTTTCAGTCCGGCATCTACCTCCGCGAAATGGAGCAGGAATTCAAGATCATTCCCGTGCCGAAGCTCAACGAGGAGCAGGAACATTACAACACCATGCTTCACGACGGCGTAACCCTCTTCGGCATTCCGATCACCAACCAGCATATCGACGAAACCTCCGTCACACTTGAATGTCTGGCTTCCGAGAGCCTCAAGACTGTAACTCCGGCTTATTATGATGTTGCGCTGAAAGTCAAGTATGCCCGCGACACCGAATCCGGTATGATGATTGACCTCATCAGAGACAATGTTTCTGCCGATTTTGCCGAGCTGTATTCATACAACATTTCAGACATCGCTCACTTCTTCCGCTCCAACCTTTCCTCCAAGACCGAAGCAATCTCGTCTTCCATGGAAAAACAGCAGAAGCTGTGGAACAAGTCCCTCGAACGTCTGCTCACAAATATCGAAGAAAACAGCGACAAATATTGATTTGAGTTAACTTTAAATATGGGAAGCCGTCCTGTGTCACGTACGGGGCGGTTTTCCTATGATTCCTTTGAAACGGAGGATTTTTATGGGCAGAATTTTTGTTGAAACCGACAGAATCAAAGTGCGCGAAGCCGATGTTTCTGATTTGCCTGAGCTTGTTGGGATTTACTCAAGTCCCAAGGTTTTAAAATACAACTGCATCCAGCCTGTTGACGAAGAATCGGCGCAGCGGAACATCGAACGCGGGTTTTACAAATACTCGATTGAGCTGAAAGAGAGCGGTAAAATTATCGGCACAATCGGTCTTGTGGATGACGATGTCAGGTATAAAGCGGGCAGTATGAGTCTGTCATACGACCTTGATCCGGCTTTTGTAGGGCATGGGTACATGAGCGAGGCTTTGCGTGAGTTCCTTCCCTACTGCTTCGGCGAACTGGGGCTTGAAATTATAACGGCGCGGGTGTTTGCTGACAACGTGAAGTCCCTTGCGGTGATGCGTCGGCTGGGATTCGCGAATGAAGGTAGGCTGCGGCATGCGGTTATGGGGTACGACGGTCAGGTGCATGACGACTGTTTATTTTCGTTAGTGAATGATGAATTGGAAAAATCCGTCTGGTGATATGGCGGTTCTTTAGGCTGCCGAGGTAAGGTTCCCGTAAAAACACATATGAAAAACTCCCTGTGGTTCAGTTGCGCGAACTTGATTCCATAGGGAGTTGTTTTAATTTTGCAGTTATATTGCGGGAGCTAGCCCCCGTCGTCGTGGGATTTCTTATAGTTTCAGTTGTAGAAGTGCCGTGTATGCCCGCGGGGGCTTCCCCGCCCTGTGTTTGCCTGTCGGGGCGTCCCGACCTGTCACTTTATTGTACGCCGACTGCTTTAAGGTACATCTGCGCCCACTCAGCTGTGATAGCCTGGACGTTGTTCACAAAAACTATGTCGGACAAGCCGTAGTCCTTTAGCTGGTCATATATATTGAAATTGGAATAACGCACATCTATCACTATAATGTTTCCGTAATGCTCGCATAGGAATGGGACGAACGCATTGCCAAAGGAATCCTTGAGAACAAGGATGTTTTTGTCCTGTGGATTGTCGGGAACGTTGATTACAGTGTATGGGTTGTCGCCTGCGATAAACGTAACGTAGGTCTGGTTTGTGTTGACAATTGACGTATCGTATGTGTAAACTGTGCCGTTGGAGCTTGTAACCGTCATGGTGTGGGATTTTGTCGGTCGGAACGCCTCGATTGTGTCCTTGAAGTACTTCACTCTCTCGTCGGCAGTCCAACTGTAGAGGCTTCCGCTGTAGCTGTCGTTGCGGATTTCGTAGGTGAAGTCATCGAGAGCTGTGGGTTCAAATCCGACTGACTCCGCGAAGGCACGGTAGGCGTAGTATGCTCCTCTCTGTGTCCAGTGGTGGTCGCTCTTGAAGAAGAGGTATTCGTCTTTGTGGGCGTACATTTCCGCGTAGGGGTTGACGAAGTTGATGTCTGCAGCCATATGAGCGCCGATTTTCTGTATAATTTCGTCCTGATTCTGGATTTTCGACTGGACTTCCTCGTTGTCCACCACCATTGATGAAACGGGCGCCACAACCACGCTGACGTTTACATTATCGCCAAATAGCTTTTTGTAGTATTCCACAGTCTGTGCGTAGACCTCAGCCGCGGAATCGCTGTACCATGCTTGGGTGTAAACCGCGTCGCCGTAGATGAACAGTCCGCTTGCGAGAAAGTCCGCGTGTCCGTCGCTGGGCTGGGTGGAGGCTGTGTTGATTTCAACCACCTCGACCTTGCATTCCTCTTTCACATCACCGTAGAAGCAGGTCAGGGTTGCGGTGCCGAGAGCTTCGCCTTTGACGTTGATTCCTCCGCTTTCGTTCACGGCAATTGACGCTATACTGCTGTCGGATATGGACCACTTCACCATGACTCCTTCTTTATTTGTAGTGTCAACGGTGGCGCTTACGGCTGAGCCGCTTCCGACTGTGAGCTTGAGATATGATTTCGACAAATGTATTGCCGTGACTTCATTTTCTGGATCGGGCTGGGTTTCGGCGGGTTCTGTCTCGGTTTCAGGATCATCAGTTTCGGTTTCCTCCGGCTTTTCCGTCTCCGGCTCGGGATCTGATTCCGCTTCGGTTTCGGTTTCAGGAGGGGTTGTCTCCGGCTCGGTTTCAGGAGGCGTGGTTTCATCCTTTGTCACATTGGCAAATCCGCTTTGGTCATCGGGATCCTTGTCCGGATCCGGTTGTTTGTTCAGGCTGTCGAGGGCTTCGGTCAGCTTGTTTGACAGTTCCTCATGTTCGCCTGAATTGTCGGCGGGGTTGTCGATGGGGCTTAAAAGAGCAAAGTTGTTTTGACCGCCGATTGAATAGTCCACTCCCTTGAGAGTCTCCATTTTTTCGGAAAGCGCGACGATTTTGTCCCGTTCAATGAAGGTGTCCGAGATAAATGCCGCCACTCCTGAAAAATAGGAGCCGTCACAGAGAGAATCGAAGGAAAAATCGGGCATTTTCGCAAGCTCCCGCTTCTCCGTAAGGGATTCGGTGGGTCTGTCCTTCTGGACGAGATTCAAAACCACCACGGAGCCGAACAAGACCGCCACTACGGACAGGCATACGACATCGATTATTTTATTTTTCATATGCATTACTTTCTTGACTCAATAATATGTTTTTTGATTAATGTTATCAGAAGCGGAAATATAGGAAGGGGCTGTAGGTGTCGCCCACAAGTCTGACGGAGGACGCGGCGATGAACACCACTGCCACCACGGTTTTGATGATTCGCTCCACTGAGTATGGAACGGCGACGCGGGATGTCAGCTTATTCCACAGATATGGAACAACCGGTGCCGAGAACAGAATTGCCGCCGCCAAAAGGATTATGTTGTCCATGATTACGGCGTTGGTGAAAATATCGCTGAAGGATGCGCATCCGATTCCGAAGAGGTAGCCCAGATTCTTGAGCAGCCCTTCGTCGAAGTAGAATATGGCAAATCCAAAAACTGTTATGAATATTGTATAAATGTGTGACACAACAAATGATACAGCTTTAGGCATTCTTTCGCGAGCTTTCAGAAAATAGCTTTTTTCCCACATTAACAAGAATGCGTAGTACAGTCCCCAAATGATGAAGTTCCATGACGCGCCGTGCCACATTCCGGTCAAAAACCATACAACAAGTATGTTTCTCTGCTGGTCGTGGCGGTTTCCTCCGAGAGGGATGTACACGTAATCACGGAAGAAGCTGCCGAGGGATATGTGCCATCTGCGCCAGAATTCCGTCGCGCTTGAGGAAATAAGCGGGTAGTTGAAGTTTTCACGCAGCTCGAAGCCGAACATTTTGCCAAGCCCTATCGCCATGTCGGAGTAGCCTGAGAAGTCGAAGTAGAGCTGAAGGGTGAAGAACACGGCTCCCATCCATCTCGCGGCGAAGGTTACATCAGTCAGACTGTAGAGTGACGTTATTACCGTGGCACAGCAGTCGGCGATGAGAACCTTTTTGGCAAGTCCCACGGACAGGCGGAACAAGCCCTCGTTGAACTTCTCCACAGGAACATGACGGTCCGTGAGCTGTGCTTCTATGTCCTTGTAGCGTACTATTGGTCCCGCCACAAGCTGTGGGAAGAATGAGACGTAAAGCAGAAGCTTGAAGAAAGATTTCTGCACGTCGGCGTCACCCCGGTAAACGTCGATTACGTATGACATGGTCTGGAAGGTGAAGAAGCTGATTCCGATGGGCATTGTCAGCTCAACCATTGGCAGGTTCACGTTGAAGATGTAGTTCAAAGTTTCGGTGAAGAATCCAAGGTATTTGTACACTCCGAGGACGCTCAGGTTCGACGCCACTGCCATTATAAGGAGAAATTTCTTCATCCACGCGCTTTTGGTGTTCGTGATTCCCAGACCGAAGAGGTAGTCGGCGAGGACAAGGCCTACCATTAGGAAGACGTAAACCGGCTCGCCCCACGCGTAGAAAATCAGCGAAAAAGCGACAAGTACTCCCCTGCGCCAAGCATTGTTTTTTATTATAAAATATGCCAGAAACAGAACCGGCATGAAGACATACAGGAAAAATATATTTGAAAAGTACATTTAAGCTCCAAAAAATCAGCGAGTAGTCAATACACCTATATTATATCATATTCGTATCCGAATGTAAATGATTTTTTTTAATCATTAATAAAATTACATTTTTTTCAAAAATTGTTAATTTTCTCCTGCGATTATGCTGTAAACCTGATCGGCGGTTTGTGCAAAAATTTTCGCACCGTGATTGATTAAGCATTCCCGTCCGCGGAAGCCCCATAGGACCGATATGCAGTCGACTCCTGCGTTTTCGGAGGTCTTGAGGTCAACCTCGGAGTCGCCGATGTATACAACGTCAGACAGGTTTACGCCGAGGTTTTCAGCCGCCTTTATTACGGTGTCCGGAGCTGGCTTTCGTCTGACCCCTTCCCTCTCACGCTCGCCGCACACCACCTCAACCTGCGGGAAATATTTCCGGCACAGTGTCACGACAGCCTCGTGCATTTTGTTTGACACGATTGCAGCTTTCACGCCGGACTTCATGAGCCTGTCTATCAGCTCAATCACACCAGGGTATGGCTTTGTCTTTATCTCCGAGTGGGCGGCGTAGTAGTCGCGAAAGTCTCCTATTGCAGCGGCGAGGCTGGGGTCGCTCTCATGTCCGGGTACGCAGAGGGTTATCAGTCTGTCCACACCGTTGCCCACAAAACGGCAGACTTCGTCGAGAGTTCTCTCGGGGTAGGAATATTTATTCATAGTGTGGTTCACGGCGTCGTGCAGGTCATCAAGGGTATCGAGCAGTGTTCCGTCGAGGTCGAATATTGCGGCTTTGTACTTCAATTCCGTCATCTCCTGACAAATTATTTCTAACCTATATATTTTATATCTTTTGCCGAAATAAGTCAAATATAATCGGTAAATTTTTCGTGTTTATTTTTCGCATTCAACCGGTACAACCAAAGGTTGAAAAAAACACAAAAATCCCGTTGGTGATTTTTTCTTCCCGTGGATGTAAAATATAAACGTAAGGTGCGCGCCAGACAATACTTGATAGGTATTTTTTATATGATTAATTTAGAAAACAAAATACGCGAGCTTCGCAAAATGCGGGGTCTGACTCAGGATCAGCTTGCTTCCAAGCTCAACGTATCCCCTCAGGCGGTTTCGAATTGGGAGATGGCGGCGTCCTACCCGGATATGACCCTGATTCCGGCCATCGCGGCATTCTTCAAGGTATCGCTGGATACGCTGTTCAACTACAACGCGGAGGAGATTGAAGATAGGATCGAGTACATCAGAATTGAATCATATAATTATTTTTTTTCAGTGACTTTAAAAAAGCGGAGAAAATTCTGCTTGGCGGCATTGCCCAGTACCCGTCGTCGGATAAACTGAAAACGGAGCTTCTCAATTTATAACGTCAGTATATAGTTGACAGAAATGAATTGCTTGACAAACTCTTGAATATTGGAAATAAAATAATATCCTAATCAAACGATATTTTCTGTATCTGCCGCTGCAAGGAAATGATTGCTTCAGCTTCTCTTGATTTAGACAAATATGATGAAGCCAAAAAAATGGTTGAATCGCTTCCGTATATGTACCCATACATGCTTCAGGACAGAATGCGCGTGACCTCGTATTTTCTCAAGGGGGAGATCGGCTCAAGGAAGCGTCAGAGTGGAAAATTATCGAAAATCAGGAACTGTTCATTGCTTTCGCACAGGAAAGAAAAGGATATTTTTAGGTCGGTAATTATGAAAAAGCGCTCAAATCCTTCAGGCAGGCGGCGGCTGAGGTGGAAATGTTCATGAAGGATAACGATTATTCATATGACTCATATGAGATAGGCGGGACGAACTCCAAATAATATGCTTATTACCTTGAGATTGCGGCTTGTCTGTACCGTCTCGGAAGGAATGATGAAGCCGAAGAAGCGGTTTCCCGGGTGGAGTTTATTGTAAAGAGCAGTCACAGCCACAACTTTGATGTGAATTATGAAGTATTATCGTCAGTATTATCGTGAGTATGGTATGATATTGACGAGTTCAGACCATTGCGTGAGCTGAGAAGCATACAAATCCCGCGGGAAGTATTTGTATGTACATTTCCCGCGGGTTTAATTTTACTTTACAAGATTATCGAAAATGCAGTCGTACCAGTGGACGTAAGTTTTGCCGTTGACGGTGAGTCTCTCGTTTTGCGGATATTTTTCGCCCCATTTCATCCCGATTCTCTCGCTGTGCCAGTCGTCACTGTTGAAGCGGCGCCAGAGAATTTCGTTACCGTTTCTGTCGAGGTAGGTTTCCGTCAGCACTCCCTCGTTGTAGGATTCTATATCGGTCAGGCACACGGTGTCGTACTCCACCCCGCCGATTTTTACGGTGAATCTGCCGGACAGGTCCATTACCTCATCTCTGCCGGATTTATTTTCGACGGTGCTTCCCTTCTTTATTATATATCCCTCGTGACGGAGGTGTGTCTTGAAGCCGCAGTTATTTTCGCCGAATCCCCAGTTATCGAGGAATTTGTTCCCATCGAGGAAGGTATAGCACTTCTTGACCCCGTTTTCCATGTGGCTCTCGGCGAGGAGGCGGCAGTGGGTTTCCGTGAGCTGTGCGGCGAAAATGCGCTCGATTTCACTGTCAGTGAATACGTTTGGGTCGATCCCTCCGCAGGAGGTTTCGGTTGTCTTTATTTCCACTCCCTCGATTCCGTGGACCTCGCACCTGCCTGTTACCTCCATTTTCATGACGTCCGTGATTTTCTTCTCCGGGAAGTCGTATGCCGCCCACGCTTTCTTCTCGCCGAGCCTTGGCACAATTCCCCAGCCGATGATTCCCTCGTATTTGACAGGGAAAATCTCCCCTTCCTTTTCGGTTATTTCATAGTCAGGTATTATTTTCGGAAAATTAATGTTATCCATAGTTTTCTCCTTGTAATTATAAGTATACTGATAATTTTTTCTGAATCTTTCTCTTGCCGCGCTCAGTCTGGTTTTCAGCGTACCGAGAGGGATTGACAGAAGCTCAGCCGCGTCCTTCTGCTTCATTCCTTGCATGTAGCACAGGGTGAGAATTTTTTTGTCATCGGGCGGGAGCTTGTAGAGGGTTTCCCATACCGCGTCGCAGCTTCTCTCAACCCGCCTGACGGGGACCATATCCAGCTTGTCGGAGCTGATTTCATGTCCGCTTTTCCGGTATGCGTCGGCGAGCTTATTCCGTGCGATTTGGTACAGCCACGGCTTGAACGCTTCCTTTTTCCTGAGAGCATCCCCGTGGAGCATAACCGACAAGGCTGTCTCCTGCACAATATCAGCGGACTGCTGGCTGTATCCCGCCTGAAAGAAGACATACCTTTCGAGAGCGGCGTAGTTTTCTTCAAGCAAATGCTTTATCTCTTCTTTTTCCATGGCGTCACCATTTTTTTGGTCTGTAACCGATTACATATATATAGACGTTTGAAAAGGCAAAAAAGTTTGATTTTTCGGAAAAAAATAAAAAAATTTCATGGGAATAGCCGCGGGGCGGGGTGAATATACTCTATCGAGAAAACTATAGGAAGCGCGGTGAGCAAATGAATGAAACAGTAAAGCTGCACGGTGAGGCCGGCGTTCGGCGTGAAAGGTACGGCAGAGTCAGTCGGGATGTTATTCCGTCCCCTTCCGTCGGACTTACCAGTGAAGAAGCGGCGCAGTCACGGGAAAAATACGGCTCCAATTCCATCTCACCGAAAAAGCAGGCGGGATTTTTTATCTGTTTTCTGAAAAATCTCAGCGACCCCATTATCAAGATTTTAATCGGTGCGCTGGTTATAAACATCATCTTCACCTTTTCCGATTTCAACTGGGCTGAGAGCATCGGTATCGCGGCTACTGTTCTGATTTCCGCCTTGGTTTCCACCATATCCGAGCATTCCTCGGGCAAGGCGTTTGAAAAGCTTTACTCTACCCTTGACGAAGGAAAATGTGCGGTCATACGGGATGGGCGTGAGGTGTCGCTTCCTTTGTCGGAGCTGGTGCGGCATGATATTGTCGTCCTCTCACCCGGGGATACTGTTCCAGCGGACGGGATTCTTGTACGGGGAAAGGTCAGCTGTGACGAAGCTCCTTTGACTGGGGAATCGAGGAAGGTGGAAAAAACTCCGGCGGACTCTGTTATAAAAAAGTACAGGAATGACGCGGCTTATTTTAAGTTAAATGAGCATGGCGGATGCGCGGTGTTCAAGGGGTGCCATGTCACGGGCGGGTCGGGGGTTATGCTTGTGACGGCGGTTGGGGACAACACAATGTACGGCTCCATTGCAGGGGAGCTTTCACGGGTGGACGAAGCAAGTCCACTGAAGGAAAGACTGTCGGCTCTCGCCAAAACCATATCGAAAATCGGGTATGTTTCAGCCGCAATTGTCGCCGCGGTTCACCTGATTGACGCGTTCTGGATTGAAGCCGGAATGAATCCGACTGTGGCTCTCGAGAGACTGCGGGACTACCGTTACGTCTTCTCCGAATGTATCAAGGCGTTTACCATGGCGGTGTCGGTGGTGGTTGTCGCGGTGCCGGAAGGGCTTCCCATGATGATTACGGTGGTGCTGTCGTCGAACATGCAGAAGATGCTGAAGTCCAGCGTTCTGGTGCGTCGGCTTGTTGGAATCGAGACTGCGGGAAGCGTGGATATTCTCTTCACGGACAAAACCGGAACTTTGACCACGGGCAAGCTGACCATGTCCAGCATTATTTCAGCCGAGGGGCAGGAGTATTATTCCCTGACCGCACTGTCATCCTCTGGCGGGAGCGTTTACGAGAGCGTGAAAAACTGCGCCTATTCCTGCTCCGGGGTACACAACTCCACTGAAAAGGCGATAAACAAATTTCTCGGGATATCCGGCGGCGGAGAGGACGTAAGCGAGAGGATTATGTTTGATTCGTCAAGGAAGTACGCGGCGGCGTTGTACAGAGGTAAAACCTACGTTCAGGGAGCGGCGGACTATCTTCTGCCGAAATGCACGACGTATCTGACCTCTGACGGTAAAGTCAATCACATGAGCGGCGAGGTTCTCGGAAAAATCAAGTCGGCGATATCAGCCAAAGCCGGAGCTTCATGCAGGATTCTGTTGGCGGCTGAGGGGGACGCTTCCGTCATGGGCAGGCTGAAAAAGAGCGGGCTGGACTCTGCAGAGCTGACCTTTGCCGGGATGTACGTTATCAAGGATGAAATCCGGCGGGAAGTGATTCCAGCCATACGGGATTGCAAGAGCGCGGGGATTCAGGTGGTGATGATTACCGGAGACAACTGCGACACGGCGAGGAAAATCGCGGAGGAGTGCAGAATCCTCGAGAAGAATTATCTTATATATAATAATAAGGAGAGTTTTTCTCACTTCACCAAGGCATGCGGCAGTCTTGTCATAGACGGGGATGACTTGCGCTCGCTTGATGACGAACAGGTCACCTATCTTTTGCCGAACATCAGGGTCATATCCCGGGTCACTCCGATGGACAAAAGCAGACTCATACGTCTCTCCAAGGCTTCCGGTCACATTGCTGGGATGACTGGGGACGGAATCAACGACGCGCCGGCGCTCAAATCAGCGGACGTGGGCTTTTCAATGGGAAGCGGAAGTGATATTGCCCGTGAAGCCGGTGATATTGTGATAACAGACGACAATTTCGTCTCGATTACCAAAGCCGTACTCTTCGGGCGGACGATTTTCTCGAGTATCAGGAAGTTCATCACGTTTCAGCTCACCATGAACATGGCTGCCGTGGGAGTTTCGGTTCTCGGCACGGTTTTCGGGATTGACGCGCCCGTCACGGTGATTCAGATGCTGTGGGTGAACATCATCATGGACACTCTCGGTTCCCTTGCCTTCGCCGGTGAGCCTGCCCTTGAAGCATACATGAAAATTCCACCGGTCCGGCGTGACGAGCACATACTGACCTCCGCCATGGTCTGCCAGATTATCCTGACCGGAACCTACGCCGTGGGGCTGTCCATGTACTTTCTCATGTCAAAGAGCTTGCAGCATTTGTTCGCGGGGGATTATATTTATCATCTGACTTTATTTTTCGCTTTGTTTATATTTATGGGAATCGGGATTGCAATGTGTACCCGAACGCCGCGGATCAATCTGTTCGCGAACATGGGAAAGAACAAGCCGTTTCTGTTCATTATGACGGCGGTGGCGGCGATTCAGCTGTTGATTATATATTTCGGCGGCGAGGTTTTCCGGTGTGTGCCGCTGAGAGTGGACGATCTTCTTTTGTGCGCGGTGTTTGCCCTGACCGTGATTCCGGCTGACACCATTCGCAAGGCGGCTATGGCGATTGTTCAGGCAAAAAAGACGAAAGCCGAGTGAATCCCGATTATAATAATTATAATAAAAGGAAGCTTTTTACCGTGGATGCGGCTGGCTTCCTTTATTATTGCAAGTATTGCTTGTATTATTGCAAGTATTGCTTGTATTATTGCAAGTATTGCTTGAATTTTTACCGGGACAACTCGGTCTCCAAGATTTCCTTTACGGGAGGGGTGATGTTCACAAGTCCGATTGACGAAAACTCACCTGTCATGGGGCGGAATTTTTGCAGAAGTACCCTGCTCGCCCTGAGGAAGATTTCGTTTCCTTCTTCCAAGGTATATGCGAGTGTGCAGTGTGGCGACCAGTTGTCAGGACAAAAGAGGGTCCAGCCGGTTTTGTCGAAGTCCGTCATGATTTCGTGAAGCTCGCTTTGGAAACGGAATATTCCGGCGGTCAGGGTTGGCATGCCGAAAAGAGTGCTGCTGTCGGTAAACATTCCCACGGAGCCGATTTTCACGGATATGACCTTAAGGCTTTTGGCAAAACTTTTCAGCAGACTTATACACTGCGGCTCGTCAACGTCATTGAAGCAGGCTAATGTGAGGTATGGTCGGACGCTGTATCCGGAAATTTTATCACTGGCTGTTTCTTCGGCTGTACTTTTTGCGAGATATGACAGTTTTTCCTCTGTTTACCTGTCAAAATACAGATTTATGGTGTACTTCATAAGTTACTTTTTCGTCGAACGGCGGCGTTTTCTGCCATCTCCATCCTCGTCGGAGTCAAAGTCGTGTGTGGCTTTCTCTTTTTCACGTTTCAGGTTGGTGATTTCCGCGGCGAAGGATTCTATATCCTTGAATTCCCGGTGGACTGAGGCAAAGCGCACGTATGCCACGTCATCCAGCTGCTTGAGCTTTTCCATCACGATATCGCCGATTTTCTTTGACTTGATTTCGGTCTTCATGGAGCTTTTGATTTCGGCTTCAATGTCGTTTGCCAGCTTCACCGCGTCAACCGGACGTTTATTGCAAGCTTTTATGAGTCCCGACAGGATTTTATTTTTGTCGAATAGTTCCCGGGAGCCGTCCTTTTTGATGACAATGGGGCTGAGGTTGTCTATAAATTCGTACGTTGTAAAACGGAAGTGGCAGGCAGTACACTCACGTCTTCGCCTCGTACTGTTATTCTCTTCCACAGGCCGGCTGTCTACAACTATACTGTCAGTACATGAACACCTTGGGCATTTCATGAGCTGCACCTCCGTATGATGATAATTTTTTGGGTTCTGTTTACTTCTTTGCAAAAATGTGGTATTATATTTATATCTCCACCGCGGCTCCTACGGGATAATGGTCGGAGAGGTAGACTCCGTTTTCGCAGTCGTCGGCGACATGGGTCTTAGACTTGTCGCAAGGCAGGTTTGTGAAGATATAGTCGATTTTAGTCAGGCGTTTTTCAGGCTTGTAGCCGTGGAAGGTTCCGGTGATGCCCGACGTCACGTCAATGAGCTTTTCCCCGCAACCTGAGAAGTTCGAGACTGACTTTATTACAACGCTGTCCGGCGTTACGTTGAAGTCTCCGGTGAGGATTACAGGGAGCGCCCATGAGTCGTAGTCCGAAGCGATCCTGCCGAGAATCAGGGATATTCCCTGTGCCTGAGCGAAGGCTCCTTCGTGGTCGAGATGGGTATTGTAGTGGCGGAACACCTTTTTGGCTTCCCTTGAGTAGAGGGTTGTGCAGGTGCAGATTCTCGGGCATGGGCTTTGGTCGGTGGAGAATCTTGTTCCGGGACGGCGCGGTGTGTCAGAAAGCCAGAAGGTTTCCAATGATACAAGGTCGAATTTGTCCTTTCTGTACGCCACAACGTTGCTCTCGTCGTCAAGGTTCGCTCCCCTGCCAACTCCGCAGATTTCGTAGTCGGTGAAGTTATCTATCAGCCACTGTCTCATGTGAGGGAGAACCTCCTGAAAGCCTATGACGTCGGCATTGTACTTTGGAAAGGTCTTTTTGATATAATCCTTCCGCGAGGAGAAAGCGTTGATTCCGTCTCCCCGGTTGTCCATTCTGAGATTGTATGTAAATACGTTAATATTACTCATTTTGATTCATTCTTTTTACTTTGATTTTTACCATTTAATATATTTTTACAGATAAATTATACCATTTTCGTCCATGAATTGCAATAGTTTTTTTTGGAATTCAGAAATTTAAAAAAATTTTGAAATAATGCGATAAAATGGAGTTCTGCGGCGTTAATATAGTGAAAGGGGGGAAGATGATGTTTTCCGTCACCGCACACCGTGAAAAAGAGAAAGAAACCGATCTCGATTCTCTGATTTACAGAATTGCAGAGAAAAACACTGACGCTCTCGAAAAATTGTATGAAGAAACAAAGACGCAGGTTTATTCTTATGCTCTGTCCATTCTGCAGAATATCGCCGACGCTGAGGATGTGATGCACGACAGCTACATAAAAATTGCCATTCATGCCGGGGCTTACCGTTCGTCGGGCAAACCAATGGCATGGATCATCACCATCACCAAAAATTTATGTCTGTCAAAGCTGAGAGCCAACAGCCGGGCGGATCACGAGCAGATTGATGACTGGAGCGAATACATCGCCTCGCACGATGGACTCTCATACGACGAACGGGCAGCCGTCATGGGAGCCATGAAAATTCTGAAAGACGACGAACGGGAAATAGTCATGCTGCATGCTGTTTCCGGATTCAAGCATCGGGAGATAGCTGAGCATATGTCGCTTCCCCTCTCGACGGTGCTGTCAAAATACAACAGAGCCATAAAAAAGCTCAAAAACGCCTTAACAATGGAGGATTAAAATGATGAAAACCTCTGATATTGAAAGAAATCTGAAATCCGCCTGCGCGAAAATTACACCGGACATTCTCGATTCGGTTCTCAGCGACTGCGCGGAAGTTAAGCCATCGGACAAAATTATATTGACAAAGAGAAGGAGTCAGAAAATGTACAAGAAAATCATAGCTATAGCCGCGTCCGCTGTATTGGTTCTCGGAATCGGAGCTTCGGCGGGAGTTTATTCGGCAAACAACACGGTGTCCTCAACGGTTTCTCTCGATGTGAATCCGTCGGTTGAGATAAACATCAACAAAAACGAACGTGTTCTCGGGGTAAACGCACTGAACGAGGACGGCACGGCAATCATAGGCGGCATGGACTTTGAAGGAAGCTCTCTCGAGGTCACGGTCAACGCTCTGATCGGGTCAATGCTGAAAAACGGATATCTCAGCGACGTCACGAACTCAATTCTCGTCAGCGTTGAGGGAAAGAGCGTGGAAAAAAGCGCGGAAATCCAGCAGAAGGTTGCGGGCGAGATTGCGGAAATTCTATCCCTTGGCGGACTTGACGGTGCGGTTCTCAGTCAGACTGTCAGCGTGGACGACAATTTAAAGAAAATCTCTGAGGAATACGGAATCACCGTTGGCAAGGCTCAGCTCATTTCACAGATTACCGCACAGAATGCGTACTACACCTTCGAGGACTTGGTTCCACTGTCGATAAACGAGCTGAATCTGCTCACCATGTCCGGCGGGCTGAACCTCGAAAATGTTGCGGCTCAGGGCCAGGCGAGCGACAAGGCTTACATCGGACGCGACCGGGCAAAGGAAATAGCTCTCTCCGATGCGGGAGTCAGTGAAAGTGACGTCTTTGACTACGAGATCGAGATGGAATTCGAGCAGGGCGTGATGGTGTACGAGATCGAGTTCAAGTGCGACGGTACGGAATACGACTTCGACATCAACGCCGAGAGCGGGGAGATAATAAAGAAAAACTCAAAGCCTGACGACGACTACAGATACGGTCAGGCAAACAGCACGAATGTAGAGAAGAACAGTCAGTCCGTTCCCATACAAAGCGGCAACACTGCCGACGTTCAGCAGAACAGCACGTCTCAGGGACTCGACAGCGTTATGGAAAAGGTCCGCGATCTTGTACTCGAGACAGCCGGAGTTGATTCAGCTGACGTTTACGAGTACGAGTGCAAGCTGAAAAACGAGGGCGGCGAGGATTACTACGAGGTTGAATTCAAAGCCGGCGGATACGAGTATGAATACAAGCTTCTTGCCGCAAGCGGGGAAATTGTGAAGTCGGAAGTTGAGCCGGACGACGATTACATGGACGGCAAGGACAAATCCGACAAGGGCAAGGGTTCATCTTCCGTGGGGCTTGAAAGCGAGGGCTACATTGGCTATGACGCCGCTCTTGAAGCCGCACTGAATCATGCCGGTCTGACCCTTGACGACATACGTGAGCTTGAGGTCGAGATGGACGACGATCACAATGTTATGCATTATGAGATTGAATTCAAGTCCGGAGGGTACGAATATGACTACGACATCAACGCTCTCGACGGCTCGGTTCTCAAGTATGACAAGGAAATCGACGACTGACATTTGACTATCGCCAGATACTGTTTTACATTAGCTACAGTTTGGTTTAAACAAAAATTCCGCACGGTTCCGGGTTATGCTCTGCCGTGCGGTTTTGTCTTACTGTGAAATCTGTCGGCTGTACTCCTCGGCAAGTCTCTGCCATGTTGTGACGTCCGCGACCCCTGTGACCGGCAGTCTGTTCTTCTCCTGAAAGAGCTTCACTGCTTCGACAGTCTGTCTTCCGTAAATTCCGGACAGGGGGATGTGTTCCATGCCGTAGTCCCGGCTAAGTGCGTTGAGCATGATTTGCAGGATGCATACTGTGTCACTTCTCTCGCCGGGGGACGTTTTATAGTCGTAATCAGTTCCGATGGGGTTCAGTGCGATTCCCTGCTGCAGTTCCATCTGATAATCGTACTGACGGACAAGCTCGTTCCATGTTGCGAGATCAACCACTCCTGTAACGGGGATTTTGTTTTTCTCCTGAAAGAATCTGACCGCCGATTCTGTTCGCTCATCGAAGTTACCGGTGACGTTGGCTCTTAGGTGAGGCTCGTCATACGCAAAAGACAGCGTACGGAGCATTGTCTGAACCCGGCGGGCGCGGACTTTTGGGTCGGTTATGTTTATGAGCATAAGTTACCATCCTTATTATATAGCTTCATCCGATGTTTCCGCCGAACTGGGTGGGGGAGCCTTCGCTGCCGTCCACTATTGTTCTGTAGGTTTCGGATATGGATTCCCACGTCACCGCTCCAACCACGCCGCTTTCCTCGATTCCGAAAATACGCTGGTATGCCCTGACGGAATTCTGTGTAGCCGTGCCGAAAATCCCGTCCACGGTCAGCTTTGGAATGTCGGTGTAAACGTCGGAGATTCGGTTGAGATAGGTCTGTATGGTGCTTACGCTCTGTCCAGTGTAGCCTATACGCAGGGGAATTCCGGGGTACAGCTCGGTTATAGTTCCGATTGAACCCTCCGGCAGCGACGCACGGTAGCTTTGGAAAACCGATACCATTGTCTCAAAGGTCTGCGCGTCAACCGCTCCTGTCACGGGCAGTCCGTAGGCGTACTGGAAATCCTCCACCGACGTTCTTGTGTCCGCGCCGAAAATTCCGTCTACCACAACGCTTCTGACGCTTTGATTGAAGAGGGAGATATATCTGAGCAGGGTCTGCACTTCTTTCACTCCCACGTTGACCGCACCCTCGCTGAGCCGTCCGTTGAAAATAAGTGTGGCTTCGTTTATTGGCACTCCCTCGGAGTTCACGTCGGTCAATCGCTTTACGGATGTATAGATTCGAGAGATGGCGTACCATGTTGCTTTTCCGACTATTCCGTCGGGAGTCAGGTCAAACTGGCGCTGGAAAGCACGCACTGCGTCTTCTGTGTCGGATGTGAAGAAGCCGTCGGGTGTTGTTTTGGGGATGTTCGGGAAGTTGCGTGAAATTCGGTTCAGTCGTATCTGGATGAGGTAAACGTTGTCGCCGGAATCGCCAAGCCGAAGCGGAGTCCCAGGGTAGGAGCCTGCAAGACCGACGATGGGCGCGTTTCTTACGATGTCTATACTGTCGCCATAATAGTACCGCAGAATTTCATATGGGGTCATTCCCTGTTCGGCGAGAGCGGCGCTTCCCCACTGTGACAAACCGTTGCACTGAACCTCGATTCCGTCGCAGTACACGGCAAAAAGCGGCTCTACTGACCCCTGACGGCTTATATAGGAGTCAAAAAGCTCGTCGACAAGCTGGGATATGTTTTCGAAAATGTCGCGGCCGTAGACGAATGACTGGTCGATTGAGGTGGAGTTGGTTATGTTGAAGTCGTAGCCCCGGCTGATGTAGTATTCGGTGTAGATCCGGTTCAGGGCGAAGCTTATCTGTGCGAGAATATTGGCGCGGAGGGCTTTTTCGTTCCATGTGGGGTAAATTTCACTTGAAGCTACGTTTTTGATGTAGTCAACAAATTGGACTGTGACGTTCCGCGCGGGTTCGTCCGGTCGGCCGAGATGCACCGTTATGGTTTCGGGGATTACCGGATAGAGCACTCCTTCGTTCATATGCTTCCTCCGTTGTCGGTTAGGTTTGTGTTATCAGGGTTGAAGTGAGGCAGGTCGGTTTTTTGATTCTGCTGATTATACTGACCGGTTCGGGTGCTGTTTTCGGCGTTCTGCATCATACTGCCGCTGAGACTGCCGTTTTTATTGCCGATATCCTCGCGCTTCACACCTCCCGGCTGCAGTGACTGGGAATCGGGGGTTTCGAATATCATTATTCTTCTGCCTATCTCGCCGGACAGTATTCCCTCCTCGCTGATTGGGGTGAGATTCACCGGCTGAACCGCTATTACTCCCGGGAAAACCGGAACTCCCACTCCAATGACGGAATAATAGCCTGGGTATTCCACCGTGACGTTATATACCGCGTAAGGCTGGTATGCTCCGGGACTCGCACTTTCGGCGGTAGGCGGGGTCATTAGGGTCACGGTTTCGGTCATACCTCCCGGGTTGGTTCTGAGGGAAAAAAGCACGTCTCCGGCTCCGCTGTCTGTTTTCGGGTCAGAGGTGTAGTCGGATATGGTGACAACGGCGTTTTCTATGGGAATTGTGCCGTTTACCTCGGTCACTCTCACTTTCAGGTACCCTTCCGCTGTATATCCATTGTTCATTGGTTAGCCTCCTGTTCCATTAGAGCTTCATTTCAGTATATGCTCATGCGCCGGAATGTTGCCTCTTTTTACTGCAAGCGACGCTTGAATTTTGAATTTCAGGTTCAATTTTACGGGCAGCAGCCGTACAGTCTGGAACGAGACGCAATTTTCCAGTTATTTACAGTTGGGTTTTCATCCGGTATCCTCGTTCACAAAACGGCAACATTTTTCAAGAGACGCTTGAATTTAAATTTTTTTGAAAATTCAATTAACGCTTTATTGCTTTTTCGATTTTTTTATGCTATGCTAAAAACAGAAGCAAGCGGCGCGCCGGATTCTATTAAAACTACATATCGCGTGAAAAATGATGTGCGGCTGTTACAACAGATGAGCGATTCACGTGAATCAATTTTTATCGGAGGAATACAAAAATGACGGACAGAAGTATAATCGGACAAAGAATAGCTGAACTTAGAAAGAGCAAGGGTCTGACACAGGCGGAGCTTGCCGATATGATTGGTGTGAGCCATCAGGCGGTATCCCAGTGGGAGAGAAACGAGACGCTGCCTGACATACTGACGCTCCCTATTATAGCGGAGATTTTCGGTGAGAGCGTTTCGGCAATTATGGGCTCGGAGGAGCTTAAATTAAACCAGAACGGCGGCAATGTTCTTGCAGACAACTCGGGAGCATCTAATGAAAACGCTGATAAAGCATATGTGGATACGGTTTCAGTTGAGGCTGACGTCAACGTCGATGGCGTATCGGTTGAGGTGGAGCACAACACGAAAAACGAAGCAAAGATTGAAGTCAGCACGGATGGCGCGGTTTCTGACGAAGAAGAAAATCCCGATTACAACACTCCCTGCTTTGACGTGGTCTACTCCGCTCCCAAGAAAGACAGCGGCAGCGGAAACTGCAGTATTGATAACGGCTTCTTCAAGAATGACTCCATTCCGTTATCGTCCGGAGATTTGAACTTCAAGAAGGACGAATACGAGATTGCGGTTATCAAAAACGGGCAGATTGTGCGCTCATTCAGGGGCAATCCCGACAACTTCATCACGGTTCTTGTCTCCGGCAATGTGTACAAGCTTAAGTCGGCTATGAGCGTTACGGTGGAAGGCTTGGTGTGCGGAGACGCTTCCTCAGGCTTTGAAATGCGGATTGATGGCGACGTGGGCGGAAATGTGTCCTCGGGATTTGACACCAAGTGCGGCGACGTGGGAGGCAATGTGAACGCTGGATTCGGCGTAAACTGCAGGACCGTGCTGGGCAAGGCTTCCGGTGAGTTCGGCGTTCATCCTGAGGAGAAAAATCCGTCGGAGGAGACGAAAAAGATGGGTTCCATGGACAAGCTGAACGGGCTGAGCGACAGAATCAACGGTATTTTGTCCCTGGTTTCGGAGCGGCTTGACAAGAGTCTAGCAAACCTTCCCGAAAAGATTGAGAAGAATTTTGACGAAAAGATCAATGTCAACGTGAACAAGGAGCCGTTAAGAATCAAGGTCAATTCCGGAACTGGTATACACGTGAACGGTAGAACAGTAACAATCGACGGGGACTACAACGGCGACCTCGATGGAATCGAAAATATTGTCGTCAACGGCGATGTTTACGGCGACATAAGCTGTGAGAATTCTGTTGAGGTACACGGCGACGTCAGCGGTTCTGTTACCGGAAGTGGGAATGTTACAGTTGACGGAGACGTTGAAGGTGCGCTCAATGCGGGAAATTCTGCTTCAGTCGGCGGCGATGTTGACGGTGACGTGACCGCTGGAGACAGTGTTACAGCTGTCGGAGATATCGGCGGGAATGTAAGCTGCGGTGACAATGCTACAGTTAGTGGTGATATTGGCGGTAACGTGAACGCCGGTGGTTATGTATCGGCTGACGGGGATATTTCAGGCGACGTGGATTCACAGGGAGACGTGAACGCAGGCGGTGAGATTTCAGGCGATATTGATGCGGAAGGCGACGTTACGGCTGGCGGGGATATCTGCGGGGACGTTGAAGCCGGAGGAAGCGTAAATGTCGAAGGAGACGTAAACGGGGATGTTGACGCGGACGAGTCGGTTACGATTGGCGGCAGTGCTGAAGGCAACGTCAAGACCCGCGGAGACGTACATATCGAAGGCGACGCAAACGGCGATGTATCCGGGAAGAATATTACAATTGACGGAGAGATGAATAATTAAGGCAATTGACGATTTAGGTTAGGCAAGTGTAGATTCCGATTTGGCAGTTGTCTAAAAATAGAATTGTCATTTGCAGAAGATAATTTGTGATACGGAAATAGATATTTATCAGAAAAAGCGGCTTTCTTTTGGCTTCCTGTGAGGCTTGAGAAACCGCTTTTTATGTTGCTGTGAAGTTGATTTTATGATTTTTCGTAATTTTTGCGGTGTGGAGTTTGATTTTTTTCAAAAATTTTATATGACATTAATATAATGTTTGATATATAATATAGGTGTGGATTTTATTTCAAGGAGAAAAACATGAGAATTGCTTTAACCTGCTCAGTCGAAGGGGACAGATTTTTTCAGAAAATGCGGTATGCGGATTACGCCACTCGTGCGGGGGAAATGTTCGGATTTGATGTGACTCCGGCGATACTTCCCGTAGTTTCAAGCAAGAGGATAATCAAAGAATACGGTGGACTGTATGACGGATTTATTTTCACGGGCGGGGACGACGTGGAGCCTTCTTTCTACGGTGAAGAGCGTCTTCCCTGCTGCGGCGAATCAGAACTCTGCCGTGATGAATTTGAACTGGCCCTGCTTCATGAGCTGATTCGGCTTGACAAACCGGTGTTCGGAATATGCCGTGGTATTCAGGTGATGAACGTGGCTCTCGGCGGAACATTATGGCAGGATTTTGCTTCTCAGCTTACGGGAATCCCCCATGTTGAGGACAAGGAGAATCCGGTGCATCAGATCAGGACTTCGGGATTCTTGCGAAAATTATCTGGAGGTGATGAAATATTGACAAACAGCTACCATCATCAGTCGCTGAAGGCTTTGGGAAAAGAGCTGTCGGTCTGTGCCGTGTCCAATGACGGGATTGTCGAAGCAGCGGAGGTCGTGGGCATGCGGTACTACAAGGCGGTTCAGTGGCACCCGGAAATGGCGGGAGATAAGCTTGCGATGGAATTATTACGGGATTTTTATGAACATATTGAAAACGGTGAAGGATAATTTGTACATCTTTACTATTTAAATTTCTTCCGTAATATGGTATAATAGGTAAAAATATTGCGGGAGCCGGTACGGTTTCAGTTGAAAAGGCTTCCCTGCCGAAACGGGTTAAATATGGAAAAAATCAAAGAAATAATTTTATGCAAGTACGGCGAAATCATCCTCAAAGGCGCAAACCGCTCTACTTTTGAGACTCAGCTTCTGCGTGAAGTCAAGCGTCGTGCGGCTATGATCGGTCACTACAGCGTGACTTACAACCAGAGTACAGTTTACGTGACTCCAAATGACGATGAATCCGCTGATTCGGTTGACGCGCTTTATGTCCAGCTTGGCATGGTCTTCGGCTTTTCCGGAATCTGCAAGGCCGCCGCGGCTGAGAAAAACCTCGAGTCCATAATCAAAACGGCGCAGGCTTATCTACCCGGCAAGCTGAGGGGCGTGAAGACCTTCAAGTGCGAGTCAAAGAGAAGCGATAAGAAATTCCCGCTTTCGTCCCCGGAGCTGTCAGGTGAGGTCGGAGATGCGATCCTCGAGGCCATGCCGAATCTCAAGGTTGACGTGAACGATCCGGACGTGGTTGTGCGGATTGAAGTCCGTGAGGAATACGCCTACATTCACGCGGGTCAGGACAAGGGTGCGGGCGGAATGCCGATTGGTTCTGCGGGAAAGGGACTTTTACTTTTGTCCGGCGGAATTGACTCCCCTGTTGCGGGTTACATGATGATGAAGCGCGGCATGACCGTAGAGTGCGTGCATTTTGAGTCTCCGCCGTACACCAGCGAAGCCGCACGCGAAAAAGTCCTCACACTGGCGGCACGTCTGGCAGAATATTCGGGTAAGGTCAAGGTCCATGTCGTCACGCTGACCCACATTCAGGAACTCATCCGCGATACCTGCACGGAGGACTACTTCACCCTGCTTCTGCGGCGGTTCATGATGAAGCTGGCATCGAAAGTGGCTGAGGAAAACGGCTGTCCGGTTTTAGTTACGGGTGAGTCTCTCGGACAGGTGGCTTCCCAGACCATGAAGGCCATGTGCGTGACTGAGGACGCGGCTTCAATCCCCGTTTTCCGTCCCTGTATCGGCATGGACAAGGAGGAAATTGTGGGGATTTCACGTTCAATCGGCACCTTTGACACGTCCATTCTTCCCTACGATGACTGCTGTACGGTTTTCACTCCCCGTCACCCGCGGACCCAGCCGGAGCTTTCCAAGGTTTTGGCCGAGGAAGCAAAGCTTGATGTTGACGCTCTTATTGAGGAAGCATGGGAAAGCCGTCACTTGATAACGGTAAATCAGGAATTATAAAACATCCTACGATTACTATACGGAAGGTAGAGTTATGAAAAACGACGAATACAGCCTTGCCCTTTTGTGCGATTTTTACGAGCTGACCATGGGTCGGGGCTATTTTGAGACTGAAATGCGGGATAAGATTGCTTATTTCGACGTATTTTTCAGGCGTGTTCCCGACGGCGGAGGTTACGCGATTACCGCTGGACTTGAGCAGATTATAAACTATATCGAGAATTTACATTTCACAAAGGCGGACGTTGATTTTCTGCGGACGAAGAAAATTTTCTCCGAGGAATTTCTCGATTATCTCGCGAATTTCAGGTTCACGGGTGACATCTGGGCCATGACTGAGGGTACGGTTATCTTCCCGGGTGAGCCGATTCTGACGGTCCGCGCTCCCGCGATTCAGGCTCAATTAATCGAAACCTATGTACTGCTGGCTTTAAATCATCAGTCGCTTATTGCAACAAAGGCTTCCCGCATGGTAAGAGCCGCGAAAGGCAGACCCATTTCCGAGTTCGGCTCAAGACGTGCTCACGGTGAGGACGCGGCGGTTTACGGTGCAAGGGCGGCTTACATCGGCGGTTGTTCCGGTACGGCATGCACTCTCTCAGACAAGCTCTACGGCGTTCCGGCGGGCGGCACTATGGCTCATTCATGGGTGCAGATGTTCCCGAGCGAGTACGAGGCCTTCACCACATACTGCAGACTATACCCCGACAACCCCACCCTGCTTGTGGACACCTACAGCGTTTTCGGCTCGGGACTGCCCAGTGCGATTCGTGCGCTCAAGGACATGGGAATCAAAAAGTGCAGCATCCGCATTGACTCCGGCGACATTGCGTATCTGACTAAAAAAGCTCGGGCTATGCTTGACAGCGAAGGTTTGACGGAGTGCAAAATTATTGTGTCCAACGCCCTTGACGAGTACCTGATTACGGAGCTTCTCTCACAGGAGGCGGAGATTGACGGATTCGGCATCGGTGAGCGGCTGATTACAGCAAAGAGCGACGCTGTGTTCGGCTGTGTGTACAAGCTGGCGGCGGTTGAGGACGGGGACGGCGTGATTACCCCGAAAATCAAGGTCAGCGAAAACGCGGCGAAAATCACCAACCCGGGATTCAAGAAAATCTACCGTCTGTACTCAAACGAAACCGACAAGGCTGAGGCGGACTTGATTACGCTTCACGACGAGGATATCGACCAACCCCAGCCACTCGAGATTTTCGACCCGGAATACACCTGGAAGCGGCGGGTGCTTGAGGACTACACTGCCCGGGAGCTTCTGGTTCCTATTTTCAAAAACGGCGAGCTGGTGTACAATGTTCCTCCACTTGACGAGGTACGCGACCACTGTGCGAGGGAGATTGCCACCATGTGGAAGGAAGTTTTACGTTTCGAGAATCCCCACGAGTATTACGTGGACCTGTCGGAAAAGTTATGGAATCTGAAAAATAAGATGATTTCAAAGTACATCAAGGGCAATAAAGGTGAGGACTGATTCACTGTCACTTGAGAAATGCGTGATGTGTCCGAGAAAATGCGGGGCTGACCGGATTCACGGCGTGGGATTCTGCGGTGCCGGTGCGGAGGTGGAAGTGTCGAAAATCATGCTCCACTACTGGGAAGAGCCGCCGATTAGCGGGTTTGCTTCCCCTGAGGAGAAGGAAAAAGGCGTTGGACGCGGTTCCGGAGCGGTATTTTTCACCCACTGTTCCCTCGGGTGCGTGTATTGTCAAAACTCAAAGATAAGCCGGACGAGGTCATGCGGAAAAAAGTACACGTCGGGCGAGCTTGCTCTCGAATTTCTGAAGCTTGAAAAAAATGGGGCGTACAATATAAATCTGGTCACGCCGACCCATTATTTGGCTCAGCTGATCGAGAGCGTGGCTCTTGCGCGTGGTATGGGGCTGACTCTGCCGGTTGTCTGGAACACAGGCGGGTACGAGCTTCCGGAGGTGATTCACACTCTTCGTGGGACGGCTGACGTTTTTCTCACGGACTTCAAGTATTCCTCCCGGGAATTGGCTTTGCGTTTGTCGAGGGCTAAGGATTACGCGGACTTTGCGGTGAGGTCGCTGAAAGAAATGTACGACTGCGTGGGAGAGTGCGCGTTTGATTCGGCGGGAATGATGACGCGTGGGGTTATCGTGCGGGTTTTGGTTCTCCCTTCCCACAGGGACGACGCGATTCAGGTTCTGCGCATGATTGCCGAGGCTGTGCCGGTTGAGAAGATTCGGCTGTCGCTTATGGCTCAGTACACACCGGAGTTTTTGCCGGACAGCGGGGATTTCAATGACATCAGGCGGAAGATTACCACGTACGAGTACGAAAAGGTGCGGGACGAGGCTGTCCGGCTTGGGTTTGACGGGTACATGCAGGACCGCTCAGCCGCAACGAAAAAGTTCACGCCGGATTTTTAGAGGAAGTTTAATTGAGCATTACAGTAAACATATATTACTGCGGAGTGGACGGGAACGCGCGGAAGTTTGCCAAAGAGATGAAGTCAGGCGGGGTTGTCAGTGACATTCGGTCGGAGGAGGGGAAACTGAGATACGAGTACTTCTTCCCCATGGATGACCCGGAGACCGTGCTTTTGATTGACAGTTGGAGAGATCAGCGCTCCTTTGACGCTCACCATGCTTCCCCGATTATGGAGAAAATCAAGGGCCCGCGAGAAAAATACGGCCTGCACATGAAGGTTGAGCGGTTTGTTTCAGATGATGGGGTTCCGGAAGCTGACAGGGCGTTCATCCGAGAGTGAATCCATGGCTGTGGAAATATGATATGACATAAAAATACCTCGGACAGGTTTTTCCATCCGAGGTTGATTTTTTATTTTCTTGTACCCCAGTCCTGCCAGAGAACTATGCTTCCCTGACGTCTGGTTTCGTTCAGGTCAATGAGCCGCTGGTTTGAGGAACCACGGAAGCTCAGTGTTATGTCCTTTTTCGCCTCAACAAATCGTCCGTCCACAAGCACGTCAATGAGTTCGAGAAGCTCATCTGTGACCTCGCATCGGGGGTGGGGGGACTTGGTCGTCAGCTCTTCAAGGGTGAAGCCGGAAAAGGTCCAGATTGTTTTTTCGGGATATGCTTCCCTCACCCGCTTGACGAACGGCAGAAGCACCCGCTGGTTTGACGGCTCAAACGGTTCCCCGCCGAGTATCGTCAGACCGTTTATATAGTCCGGCGAGAGAAGGCTTATAATTTCGTCCTCCGTTGATTTGTCGAAAACCTTGCCGTAGTCGAAGTCCCATGTCTGGGGCTGGAAGCAATGCTCACAGTGATTTGTACATCCTGACACAAAAAGTGACACCCGCACGCCGATTCCGTTGGCTATATCGCAGTTTTTTATCTCGCCGTAATTCATGGGATTCTCCTGAATTTTATAATATTACAGATGCAGAACTCTGTCCTTGATTTCCTGTGTGCGCCCTTGGTTCCAGAACTGGGTTCCAATGTAGCCGCAGGTGCGACGAGCGACGTTCATTTTGTCCTGGTCGCGGTTGTGGCAGTTGGGGCATTCCCAGATGAGCTTGCCGTCCTCTTCCACAATCTGGATTTCGCCGTCGTAGCCGCATACCTGGCAGTAGTCGCTCTTTGTGTTCAGCTCGGCGTAGATTATATTGTCGTAGATGAATTTCATGACCTGCAGCACCGCTTCGAGATTATCCTGCATGTTGGGAACTTCAACGTAGCTGATGGCTCCTCCCGGGGACAGGTGCTGGAACTGGGCTTCGAACTTGAGCTTGGTGAAGGCGTCGATTTCCTCAGACACGTGGACGTGGTAGCTGTTGGTGATGTAGCCCTTGTCCGTGATTCCCTTGATTATGCCGAACCGTTTCTGGAGGCACTTTGCGAATTTGTAGGTCGTGGATTCCAGCGGCGTGCCGTAGAGGGAGAAGTCAATGTCGGACTCTTCCTTCCACTTCTTGCAGGAATCGTTCATTTTCTGCATTATCTGGAGGGCAAAGGGCGTTGCTTCCGGGTCGGTGTGGCTCTTGCCGGTCATGTATTTCACGCATTCGTAAAGTCCAGCGTAACCGAGGGAAATTGTGGAATAGCCGTGGTAAAGAAGCTCGTCGATGGGTTCTCCCTTTTTCAGTCTGGCACATGCGCCGTACTGCCAAAGAATCGGAGCGGCGTCGGAAAGAGTTCCCTTCAGGCGGTTGTGGCGGCAAAGGAGCGCCCTGTGGCACAGCTCAAGCCGTTCGTCGAAGATTTCCCAGAATTTGTCAACGTTTCCGCCGGAGGAGAGAGCCACGTCGGGAAGGTTGATTGTCACCACGCCCTGATTGAATCTTCCATAGTACTTGTGCTTGCCGGGTTCGTAGTTGCCTGCGTTGGCGATGTTTCCGATACCGGCGTCAGTAAAGCGGTCAGGAGTCAAGAATGATCGGCATCCCATGCAGACGTAAACGTCGCCCTTCAGCTCGAGCATTTTCTTCTCGGAAATGTAGTCCGGAACCATTCTCTTGGCGGTGCATTTTGCCGCGAGCTTTGTGAGATAGTAGTATTTTGAATCCTCGTGGATGTTTTCCTCTTCCAGTACGTAAATCAGCTTGGGGAACGCGGGAGTCACCCACACGCCTTTTTCGTTTTTGACGCCCGTATACCGCTGGAGCAGCACTTCCTCGATGATGATGGCGAGGTCCTTTTTCTCCTGCTCGCTTCTCGCCTCTCCAAGATACATGAACACTGTTACAAATGGCGCTTGTCCGTTTGTAGTAAGAAGGGTCACGACCTGGTACTGGATGGTCTGCACGCCCTTGCGCACCTCTTCACGGAGGCGTTTTTCAACGAGATTTGACGTTTCTTCTTCGGTGATGGTCAGGTTCAGCATGCGCTTTTCTTCCTCAACGTCACGGCGGATTTTCTTCCGGCTCACGTCGACAAAGGGCGCGAGATGGGTCAGTGAAATGGACTGGCCGCCGTATTGGTTTGACGCAACCTGCGCTATAATCTGTGTGGCAATGTTGCAGGCGGTGGAGAAGCTGTGGGGACGTTCGATCAGTGTTCCCGTGATTACGGTTCCGTTCTGGAGCATGTCGTCAAGGTTCACGAGGTCGCAGTTGTGCATATGTTGTGCAAAGTAGTCGCTGTCGTGGAAGTGGATGATTCCCTCCCGGTGAGCTTCAACGATATCCTGCGGGAGGAGCAGACGGTTTGTGATGTCCCGTGAGACCTCGCCGGCCATATAATCGCGCTGGGTTGAGTTGATGACCGGGTTTTTGTTTGAGTTTTCCTGCTTTGCTTCCTCGTTGTTGCACTCGATCAGGCTCAGAATCTTGTCGTCGGTGGTATTCGACTGTCGTACAAGTGTTCGCGTGTAACGGTAAGTGATGTAGGCCTTGGCAACCTCAAAGGCACCGTGCGCCATAATGTGATGCTCGACCATATCCTGTACTTCTTCGACCGACGGACTTCTGCCGAGTTGTTCGCAGGACAGGACAACGCTTTCGGCGATGCGCTTGATCTGCATGTCCGTCATCTGGCAGTTCTCGTCAACGGTAGCGTTTGCTTTGGAAATCGCGGCTATGATTTTGTTTATGTCAAACTCAGCCTCGGAGCCATTTCTCTTGATAATTTTCATGGTACATTACTCCTATCGTACTGTTGGGGTGTTGTTTACGGATTCAAAAACACTATATCTTGTGTTTTGGGCTTAATTATTATATCACGAAGGAGGAGTTTTGTCAATCAGAATATTCACTAAGTTTATGCGGTTAATTTAGGTATTATCACTAAAGCCTGCTTTTTCGACGATTTCCAGCGCAAGTTCACGGGGGGATTTTATCTGTCCGAACTCGTCCGGGATGAGGACATTTGCCGTTTTGTCGCGGCGGAACCATATCATCTGACGTTTGGCGTAGTGTCGTGTGGCCAGCTGAATCTGAGCTTTAACTTCGTCGAGGGTGGCTTCCTTATTGAAGTATGGGATAAATTCCTTGTACCCGATTGCCTGAAAAGATGTTCTCGAAGGCTTATTATCATCAGAACATAATATTCGCTTGGCTTCATTTTCAAGGCCATTTTCGAGCATTTGTTCCACGCGCCTGTTGATTCTCGCGTAAAGCAGTGACCTTTCGGCGAAGGTCAGGATGAAGGTTTTGTCATCGTACTCGGATTCGCCTGAATACTGTCGGGCGTCGATTTCCGTCTTGGTTTTTCCGGTGTTCATGCAGATTTCGATGGCACGGACAACACGTTTTACATTGTTCGGATGGATTTTTTCAGCGGACTGCGGGTCCAGTTTCCGCAGTTTTTCGTGAAGAGCGGCGTTTCCGTTTTCTTCGGCGTAGGCGTAGAGTGAATTCCGCAGTTTTTCGTCCGGCTTCACCTCTTTATACGTTCCGCTCCCGGTGAATGACGGCAGCTTCATGAGGGCGTCGTGGTAGAGTCCGGTTCCGCCGCATATGATAGGAAGCTTTCCCCGTCCGGCAATTTCGGCAATTGTCTTTTTTGCGAGATTCACGTATTCTCCGGCGGAAAATTCAGTCCGCGGGTCGACGATTCCGATTAAGTGATGAGGGATGTTCTGGGTTTCCTTAGGTGTGGGAGCGGCGGTTCCGATTTCCATTCCCCGGTAAATCTGCATCGAGTCGCATGAGACTACCTCCCCGTTTGCGATTTTCGCCAGTTCAACAGCAAGCGAGGTTTTCCCTGATGCTGTAGGGCCTAAAATTGAGATTGTTTTGATTTTTTCCTTCATACAATATTATTTTTCATCTGATATGCCTGATTTGCGTTAAAATTCTGCTTAGCCCTTTTCGATTCCGGTGCGGCGGTCCTCCATCAGCGTTATTCAGAATTTTCGTGCGACCTCTTCGGCGGTTTCGGCAATTGTCAGCCGGTCGGTGTGGATTTGCTCCCCGGGAATGACGGCGTCAAAAGCATTTAGGCATCTGTCTATTTGCTGAAATGCCCACCTGTTTTTGCTTTCGAGCGTTTTCTCAGGCGTTTTTTCTATGGTTTTGCGTTTGGCATACAATATATAGTGGTGCAAGTTGTATTTTTGCGCAAGAGCGTCTATCATCTCGTCGTAATATTGCCGGTTCGTTACCGTCATGGGGACAATGATAATACCACCGTAGTTTCCACGGATGTAGGACAGCATCCCGAGATTGAAGGAACGCCATAGTGGGATGTCCTGAAAGTCGCCTTTTTGGCTTAAATCCGGCGGGAAGTTCTTCAACATGAAGTATCCCGTGCTTTACGGATCGTATACATATGACTCTTTGATCCGGCGGTGCAGTTCGTATACGCACTGGTTTTTCCCGCACCAAACGTGCCGTTCAGCCAGATTATCATGAGTTCTCCTTTTTAATCTTACTCTCAAAAAACAACGACAGGTAAAATTGATCCTGCCGCTATTTTGTTGATTTTTTGTTGTTTTTGATGTGTTCCCGCTTCAATTTAGGCAATTGCATATTTTGCGAAATCTATTTCACGTTTGCCTAAATAAATTCCGTTTTATTTTCGGCATTTGCCTATTTTTCTGTCAGCCTATCATTGTAAGGTAGTCGGAGATCATTTTGGCCGCGCCTTCGATTCCAACTTTGTCCGTGGAGATAACGAGGTCGTACTTGTCGGCTTTACCCCACTTTTCGCCGGTGTAGTAGCTGTAGTAGTTTGCGCGGCGCTTGTCGGTTTTGACTATGGTGTCCCTTGCCTGATTCTGGGTCAGATTGTGACGTTCCATAACAGTTGCGACACGCTTGTCGAAATCAGCGGAAATGTACACGCGAACGAGGTTTTCCCGTCCCGCAAGAACATAATCGGCGCATCTTCCGACTATAATCGCCCCTTCGCCGGATGAGGCAAGCTCCTTTATAATTTCCGACTGGACGACGAACAGCTTATCGTTTATCGGCAAATTCACCCGGTCAATGCCATGATTGTACATGGACGAGCCGAGAGCCAAGGTGTAAAGAAGGCTGTTTGCAGCCTTTTCGTCTACGTGCTGAAGTGCGTCCGTGGAAAGTCCGCTTTTCTGAGCCGCGAGAGTTATCATTTCTTTATCGTAGAACTTGTAACCTGTAAGCTCGGCTAACTTCTGTCCGACTTCCCGTCCTCCGCTTCCGTACTGACGTGCAATTGTTACGATGTAGTTCTTCATTAGTGTACACTCCTTTCGCTGTATTATGTTAATTTTTTGTTATTGCTTGTCTTCGATATCCTTTATCATGGCAACTCTGCGGGCGTGCTTTCCGCCTTCGAATTCGCTTTCGATAAAGATTTTAATGATTCCCCACGCCAAGCCTTCGCCGACAACTCTCGCTCCCATGCAGAGAACGTTTGCGTCATTGTGACGGCGGGTATATTCCGCGGTGTAGGTGTCCGAGCATGCGGCGGCTCTGATTCCTTTGATTTTGTTTGCCGCAAGACTCATTCCGACGCCGGTTCCACAGAGGAGGACGCACAAATCTCCTTCTCCGTCAAGTAAGGTGCGGCAGGCTTTTTCGGCGTAAACAGGGTAGTCGCAGCTTGCTTTTTTGTAGCAGCCCACGTCGACTGTCTCACATCCGTATTCGTGCAGCTTTTCAATCATGGCGCCTTTTAAATCAAACGCGGCGTGATCCGACGCTATTACGATTTTCTTCATTATTATATAGTCCTTGATTTTACTTTAGATTTCTCTCCGCCGCGAGTCTTTCATCCCGTTCGCGCTCTGCCTGGGACTTCTTCAGATACACCGGAAGCAGGCCTGAGTCGGTGAATACGGATTTATCCTCGGCGGCGAGCCACTTATTATATGCGTCAGCACAGACTCCGTATGCCGGATCAGCTTCAGCTATATCAGGATTGACATTTACCGATTCTGCTTTGGTAATTGCCGAACCATCTCCAACCAGCGTCAGGCGGCCTGATTCTGCCCAAAACTTGATTTTCGCGGCGTACTCGTCGGCTTCAAGCTGTGCGTCGGGAGCAAGTCGGGTGACGTTTCCCTGTCCGTCACTTGAAAACGCGGCGGTGTAGCAGGTTGAGCGGCGTGCGTCAATCATAGGAATTATGATCCCCGACAAACCCATGCATCCGCAGGCGAGGGCTTCAAGAGACGAAACTCCAACGCAGGGTTTTCCGTCGGACAACGCAAATCCTTTGACGAGACTGACGCCGATTCTGATTCCGGTAAACGAACCGGGGCCGACTGACACGGCGTAGAGGTCAATGTCGTCAAAGCTCCAGCCAGCAAGGGTCAGGACTGACTCGGTCATGCGAGTGAGGGCGATGGTGTGGCTTTGCGCGAGGTATGAGTAGTCGGCGATTTTCTTGATTCTGCCGTCGACGGCTTCCGCGAGAGCCACATACGCGGTTTTTGAGGAAGTATCATATGCTAAAATTTTCATATTGTTGTACCAAGGCTTTCGGGTATGTCAACGGCAATCCGGCGGCAGCTTTCGTCAAGTTTCTCGATTTTCACTTTAACAGCGTCGGGAGGCATGAGGGTGGTGAGATTTTCGCTCCACTCAGCCACGCAGTTGCCGGAGTCAAGGTATTCTTCAAAGCCGAAGCCCTCAAGCTCATCCTCGTTTTCGATTCGGTAGAGGTCGAAGTGGAACAGCGGGACTTCCCCTCTGCGGTACTCATTGACAAGTGTAAAAGTCGGACTTTTCACCCGGCTTGACGGCGAGAGAACTGACGACAACCCCCGCACGAACACCGTCTTCCCCGCTCCGAGGTCGCCGTACATTGCCACAAAGACCCGTTTTCCGCTTTTTTCGAGCGCTTCCGCCACGGCTTTCCCGACTGCCTCCGTTTCTTCAGGCGAGTGAGTGATGAATTCCTTCATTAAAACAGTCCTGTGATTCTGCCCTCTTCGTCCACGTCAATTACGTTTGCGGCAGGAGCTTTCGGAAGTCCGGGCATGGTCATGATGGAGCCTGTGAGAACCACAATGAAGCCGGCGCCTGCGGAAAGTCTGATGTCACGGACGGTAATGTTGAAGTGCTCTGGTCTGCCCAGCTTTGTCTGGTCGTCGGACAGGGAGTACTGGGTCTTAGCCATGCAGACGGGATAGCTTTCGTATTTTGAATCAATTTTATCAATATCGGTAAGTGCCTTAAGTGCGGCAGGCTCGAAGTTCACGCCGTCGGCACCGTATATTTTCTTTGCAACGGTCTCAATTTTTTCCTTGACGGGCATTTCGTCAGGGTACAGAACCTTGAAATCGGATTCCTTTTCGCAGGCTGCCACAACCTTTTCGGCAAGCTCTACTCCGCCTTCTCCGCCCTTTGCGAACACCTCTGACAGTGCGAAGTCAGCGCCGTTCTTTTCGCAGATTTTGCGGAGGGTTTCAAGCTCTGCGTCGGTGTCGGATTCGAAGCGGTTGATTGCGACGACTACCGGCACGCCGTAGAGGCGGAGGTTTTCGATATGCTTTTCAAGGTTCACGCTTCCCTTTACGAGAGCGTCCACGTTTTCGGTCTTCAGCTCGGTCTTGGGAACGCCACCGTTGTACTTGAGAGCACGGACTGTGGCAACGAGGACCACCGCGGAGGGCTTGAGGTTGGCGAAGCGGCACTTGATGTCGAGGAACTTTTCAGCTCCAAGATCCGCACCGAATCCGGCTTCCGTGATTGTGTAGTCCGCCAGCTTAAGAGCCAGCTTTGTCGCTCTGACAGAGTTGCAGCCGTGTGCTATGTTTGCGAAGGGACCGCCGTGGATGATTGCTGGAGTGTTTTCGGCTGTCTGAACCAGGTTCGGCTTGATGGCATCCTTGAGGAGAGCCGCCATTGCGCCGTTTGCCTTTACATCACGGGCGAACACGGGCTTGCCGCTTCTGGTATATGCCACGAGAATATCGCCGAGGCGTCTCTTCAGGTCACTGATATTTTCGGCGAGGCAGAGGATTGCCATAACCTCAGAGGCTACTGTAATCATAAAGTGATCTTCTCTCGGAACACCATCGGTTTTGCCACCCAGTCCTACCACAACGTTTCTCAGCGCTCTGTCGTTTGTGTCGGTGACGCGTCCGAAGAGGATACGGCGTGTGTCGATGTCAAGCTCGTTGCCCTGCTGGATGTGGTTGTCTATCATGGCGCAGAGCAGGTTGTTTGCCGCTGTGATTGCGTGGAAGTCCCCGGTGAAGTGGAGGTTGATGTCCTCCATGGGAAGAACTTGAGCATATCCGCCGCCGGCAGCTCCGCCTTTGATTCCGAATACGGGACCGAGGGACGGCTCGCGAAGGGCTATGATGGCTTTCTTTCCGATTTTCTTCATTGCCATGCCGAGGCCTACAGTTGTAGTCGTTTTTCCCTCTCCGGCGGGGGTGGGGTTGATAGCGGTTACAAGGATGAGTTTGCCGTCGGGTTTATCGGCAAGTCTCCTGCGGCAGTCGTCGGTGATTTTCGCCTTATATTTGCCGTACATTTCAAGCTCGTCCGGCAGAATATCAAGCTGAGCCGCGATATTTGAAATGGGTAATAGTTTGGTCTGCTGTGCTATTTCGATATCTGTAAACATATTTTCTCCCTTATGAAATATTTCCGGGATTACTCCCAATGTTCTCGGATTATTTTCCATAACATATTATATCACAATTTTTTCTTTAATTCAAATGAATTTTGAAATAAAAATATACATTCGGCTGTAAAAAATTTGTGGATTTATTATAAAAACAAAAAGCTCCTTCATCGTAAGAAAAAAGAGCTTGTTATCCCCGCCCTGAGGGATTTGAACCCTCGACCATCGGAATCGGAATCCGGTACTCTATCCGGGCTGAGCTAAAGGCGGTTTTCGGACAAGAGATATTATAGCACACTTTTTCCCGTTTGTAAAGGGGAGAGGAGAAAATTTTTCCTTGATTTTTCGGGGAATTTTCAGCCTCTTCTATGACAAAATTATGCACATCCCTGTCCCTTTTAATTAATGGTGGAAAAATCAATATCCAGAGTTGTCGTACTCTCCGCCTATGAGGGGATATTCTTCGACTTTTTTCCAGACGCCGTCAACCACCGCAAAGCCGTACGTCGCTTCTCCCTCGTAGTATATGTTGTCGGGAGTCGAGAGGTGAGCCAATACATCCGCCAGCTTGGGTGTGTTCTCGGGAGTATGGCCGCCGAAGAATGAGTTTGGAAGCATCGCAATGGGTGCGTCAATCCAGTCGTAGAGTGTGCGGAGGTAGTTGAAGCAGTGGTGCGCCACCTGAACCATGTCGGACTTCCACTCGTCCCTTGTGTATGTGCGTTCCATGAGCTTTTCCGTCTCAACGCTGGTGTCGCCGAGGAACATTATAGTTTTTCCGTCCACTGTCAGCCGCAGAATGGATGAGGTGCAGTTGAAGTCGCCGAATGGGAACGCGGTGATGTTATCCTTCTCCACGGCGTCCTCGTGGGTGTAGAGAAACTCGAATTCAGCGTCGGAAAGCGTGAACTTTTGTCCGCTGTGAACTTTAAGCAGTTTTGCGTTCGGGTACTTTTCAGCGACGGTTTTCTTCATGTCGAACACGCTCTCGGAGTAGCCGCCCTTGATCTGATACGACGGTGTGTTGAACATTACTCTTTCAACTACAATTCTGTCTCCATGGCGGGTCAGAAGCTTGGTGAAGCCGTTTGCGTGGTCGTCGTGTGCGTGAGTCATGTAGTAGGCGACGATTCTTACCTTTTCGCCATCCTTCACGCCTGTGATTTTGAGTATGAACTGCCACAGAGCCTCAGCGGCTTCGTCATTCCACTGCAGGATATGTCCGCCGTCCATGAAAACTATGCTTCCGTCGGAAAGGCGCACAAGGTAGAGCATACCGCAGTTTACGGTTGTGGCGGTGCATTGGTTCTGCTTATCGTAGTACAGTCCATACTGGTATACAGTTGTTCTCATGCCACCCTTTGCGGAATATCCGAAGGTGTCAAGGGGAGATGAAGTCAAATCCTCGGTGACGCATATTTCACTGCGGCCGGCAAAATAAGCGATGTGGTATGGATAAAAGTCGGCGAAGCGGTTTTTGCCAATTTTATTCGCGCCTGTTTTGACGCAGCCCTGTGACTGCAGCTCTTTTATGTATCTGAAAAAGTCGCGGCTATTCACACCTGTGACGATCTGCATTTTCGAGTCCTCGTCAGTGAAGCCGTCGCGGTCGCACTCGAGCATAGGTCCGGCGTTATAGTATCCGTCGGCAAGCACTCCAGCGTCTGGTTTGGGAATCGAGAATATCCAGTCCATAATTATCTCCTTTTGCGAACGGACAAGCACGGCTTAGCTTAAGCTTAAGTCTTTAGATATCCCACGACTTTAAACTAAAGCTCCCGCATATATTTTTATTTTTTATATAATACTACATCCGGTGCGGATTTATCAAGGTTAAAATGGTAAAATTTTTATCTGGGATTAAATTTTGATTTTTTTCGGAAGCTTCGATACAGCCTGCCTTGACATAACGGAGCTGATGTGATACAATAATCACAACTATAATGCGTTGGAAAGTGTGAATGAAGTGAAAAGAAAGCGTTTGGACAGGGATTTGAAGTGGGGGTTCCAGCACTTCCCTTATTATCAGCGGAGGTTGGAAAACGGGATTTTTCGCGGGCTTGTGAGTCTGATTAAGCTAACGGACGGCGAGTATTACTTCTGGTATTTACCGAAAGCCGGAAAAACACCGGTCTGCGGCAAGAGCATGGTATGGCTCCAGCTTATCCCGGACGACTGTCGTCGGTTGATTACGGTTATGTTTGTTCCGCGTGAGAAAGCTGTGGGCGGGAGAACGCACAAGTATTCTATATCCGTCATATATGTGGACGTCGCCGAGCGGTTTGAGTTTGACCCTGACGGAGTTGCGGCGTATGTCGACAAATACCTTGATGTTATCCTCACGCCCGAGGGGGACGTTATGATTGACGACATGGACGAGCTGAACGAAGCCTTTGAGTCGGGTGAGCTGACGGAGGAGCAGTATTCGGAGGCTTTGCGCGAGTGCGGCTTGATTGTTGAGCAGTTAGGTTCGAATCTTTCTAAAACCGAGAAGTGGGTATGCGATATTCTTGAGATAATGTTGGAGCTGATTGACGGGGGTCTTGAGCCGATTGAGAACAGGCTGAGCTGTTAAGCTGCGGTATTGAATAATATAATGAAGAAAATTTTCGCTGTTTTTTTAGAATTTGCGTAAAAGGGCTTGATTTTGGATAGAATATGTGATATACTGTTATTGTGTAATATCGGCAGTGATGAAGAAAATGCGTTTTCGCGGTCACATCAGAGAGTCGGCGGTTGGTGCGAGTCGGCATGACGGTGACGCTTTCCGCTTCGGAGCCTACAATACGTCAAAAAGGCTGTCCGCATAGAAATATGCTCAGCGAATTTGGGTGGCACAGCGAGTCCTTTCGCCCCAATGTGAGGGTGGAGGATTTTTTCTTTTTCCGCCGATATGACGGGTTGGATTGTGTTTCAGTTACCGTCCTATTTCGACAATATTAAAAGCGAGGTAAAATTATGCTTGACATTAAATTTCTGCGTGAGAACCCGGACGTGGTTAAGCAGAACATCAAAAACAAATTTCAGGACCAGAAGCTTCCGCTGGTTGACGAGGTAATCGCACTTGACGCCGAAAACCGTGCGGTGATGCAGGAAGCCGACTCCCTCCGCTCAAACCGCAACAAGCTCTCAAAGCAGATTGGCGGACTTATGGCGAAGGGTCAGCGTGAAGAAGCCGAAAAAGTCAAGGCTCAGGTTACACAACAGTCTGACAGGCTGGCTGAATGCGAAAAGAAGGAAGCCGAACTGGCTGAAAAAATCAAGACCATCATGATGACCATCCCAAACATCATCGACCCCACCGTTCCCATTGGCAAGGATGACCAAGAAAACGTTGAAATCGAGCGGTTCGGTGAGCCTGTTGTGCCGGATTTTGAGATTCCATACCACACGGAAATAATGGAGCGTTTCTGCGGAATTGACCTCGATTCTGCCCGCAGAGTTGCCGGAAACGGATTCTACTACCTCATGGGCGACATTGCCCGTCTGCATTCCGCCGTCATTTCCTACGCACGGGACTTCATGATTGGGCGTGGCTTCACCTACTGTGTTCCTCCGTTCATGATTCGCTCCGACGTTGTGACGGGAGTTATGAGCTTTGCCGAGATGGACGCCATGATGTATAAGATTGAAAGCGAGGATTTATACCTTATCGGCACGTCCGAGCACTCCATGATTGGCAAGTTTATCGACCAGATTATACCCGAGGAAGAGCTTCCCTACACCCTCACCAGCTATTCGCCCTGCTTCCGCAAAGAAAAAGGCGCCCACGGCATTGAGGAGAGAGGCGTTTATCGCATCCACCAGTTCGAGAAGCAGGAGATGATTGTGGTCTGCAAGCCCGAGGATTCTAAGATGTGGTACGACAGACTCTGGCAGAACACTGTGGACTTCTTCCGCTCGCTTGATATTCCGGTGCGGACTCTCGAATGCTGCTCCGGCGACCTTGCGGACCTTAAGGTTAAGTCCTGCGACGTTGAGGCTTGGTCCCCGAGACAGAAGAAATACTTTGAGGTTGGCTCATGCTCCAACTTAGGCGACGCTCAGGCAAGGAGACTGCGCATCAGAGTCAACGGAAACGGCAAGAAGTATCTGGCGCACACTTTGAACAACACAGTTGTAGCACCGCCGAGAATGCTCATCGCCTTCCTTGAAAACAACCTCCAAGCAGACGGAAGCGTGAAGATTCCCTTAGCCCTCAGACCCTACATGGGCGGATGCGAGGTTCTCATTCCCAAGAAGTAATCGGGACGGGGATACCCTCGATTTCACTAAATAAATTAAGCAGTAATAACATTCATCAGCCGCTGACAGACATTGGTTTTCCTATATCCACAGCGGCTGTTATGCTATACATACAGTTGTGTTTTGGCCAATTTAATATTTGGCTGAAAAATAAATTCATAAGGAGAATTTCATATACAAAAATACAGAGGATTGAAGTTGGTTTTAGCCGACGTGATACTGCTGGGACTTTTGATCGGGTGCGCGGGATTGGAGGAGAATCAGGAAACGGTTTCGTAAAACAAAACCGCTGAGTTTTTAGGAGAGACTACGGTGAATCAGGATATTCTGACGGATGGTGCGGAGATTCTGGCGGGGGATTTAGTCAACTATGTGATGAACGAGGGGTGGCTCGGTGATTCGCTCGTGGTCACGGATGAGGATATTGTTCACTTCTTCTCCTCGATTGCGCCCATATCAGCCGGGGTGAGGAAGAATATCCTTACTTTGATTTCATGACGCTTTCCGAAGATAAAATGTTCTATCAGATGAGGCTAGGGGAAGCGCAGAGGATTGCCTTTGAGGTTTTCGGGGTTGAGGATTTTTCGGTGGAGGTTTTCCCGGACGGAACCTTTGACGAGGCTGAGCAGGTCTATAAGGTGTCGGCTGAGAGTGACGTCTGGTCGTCCAAGTTTGATTGCAGTAACATAAAGGTTACCGTTGACGGACTGAATCTCGACGCGTACATCGCACGTATCTATGCGGAATGTAAGATTACGGACGATGAAAAATATGGTGTGCAGGATTACGGTACATATATTTTTACGTTTGAGCAGATGGAATCTGAAAACGGCGCGTATCTGCGGCTTATCGGGGTGAAAAAGCAATGAAGTATGATTTGAAAAAAGCGCACGGGTTCTGCACGGGGAACGCGGATTCGCTGGAGAATGATAAGGTCTGCGGGTGTTTTTACTGCCTGAAGATTTTCTCCCCTGCGGAGATTGTCGATTGGATTAAGGAGAGAAACGGCGGAAATACAGCTCGGTGCCCTTACTGCGGGGTGGACTCGGTCATCGGCGAAAGTTCGGGATTCCCAATAAACGGCGAATTTTTAAGTCAAATGAGGAAATACCGATTTTTGGAGTCAAAGTAAAACAATACCCGGAGAAAATCTGCATTGTTTGACGTGCGATTCATCCGGGTTGTTTTTTATTTTATTGTGACAATCACCAGTTCCGGCGGGTTGAAGATTCGCGGCAGGTCGTCCTTCATCAGTCCGCGGCTGACTATCATTGTGCTTCCGTTGTCGAAGGTGTACATTCCGCCGGCGTATTTCGGAAACCATCCCTGATTCGGGGCATAAAGTCCGTTTAAAATCAAGGGGATTCGCACCTGTCCGCCGTGTGCGTGTCCTGCGAGGGTCAAGTCAAAGCCGTAATCTCCATATTTTTCCGCGTATTCCGGACGGTGGGACAGGAGAATATTATAATTGTCCCCCTTTTGGACTGAGGCGAGGGCGTGCCAGAAGTTGGATTCCCCTCTCACGTCCTCGTCGTAGAACAATGGGTCGTCGATTCCACAGAGTGTGATTCCGCCGCCGAGGTCAACTGATTTGTTTGAGATTACATTAACGCCGCATTCCTCGAACATTTTCTTTATGTCGTCGGTATAATCGACCCAGCACTCGTGATTTCCGGTGACGTAATAGCATGGGTAGATCCCGGTCAGTTTATCGAGAAGCAGGCGTGTTCCGTTAAACCCACGCTTGTCGTCGGCTATGTCCCCCGCGAAAAACACCGCTTCGGGATTGTAATGCTTGATTTTCTCCACAAGCTCGCTCTGGTTTTCCCCATAAACCGTTGAGTGGAGGTCGGTTATCAGGGCAAAGGTTCTCTCGAATGAAATTTTATCGGTGTTTACAGTATACTGTCGCACGGTAAGTCCGCTGTACAGGCTCAGGCGCACGAGAAACAGTATTACTATTATTACTATAAAAAACGTCAGCATTCCTTTTCCCTTTCTCCTCTTGGTTTTAGGCGTATTTTTACAGGGATATGCCTGACTGCCCCGCCCTGTGCTGACTCTTCTTCCGGATTGGGAGTAATATCCACCGCTTGTGTTGTTTCTTTGGTTCACTTTATCTCCGTCCGTCCACATCGGGGGTCAGCTCGAGGGCGTTCTTCTGGGCAAGCAGCGACACCTCAGCCGCCTTCCAGATGTGCTCCTGCGTCATTGCCCGCTCGGTCCCTTCAAGGCTGTCGAGAATCATGTCGCGGAAGAATGGGAATCCCGTCTTTCCTCCGGCTTCGATTCTGAATGTGCCGTCATTGTTCACGAGGTAGAGTACGTTTCCGCCGCTTCTGTCGATGTCCACGTTCTTGCGCATTTCGATGTACCCGCGCTCACCTTCGACAAAGCACCGACCGTCGCCCCACGACTTCAATCCATTCGGCGAGAACCAATGGACGGCATGGTAGCCTGCGACTCCTTTTGACGAGGTGAGGTGCATGTCTCCGTAGTCATCGAGCTGGGGGTAGTCATGGAAGGCGAAGTTGCCGATGGTTGAGGAGATGACCTTCACGTCGTCGCATCCGGCGTAGAACATGAACTGCTCAGCCTGATGTGAGCCGATATCGGTGAGGATTCCGCCGTATTTTTCACGCTCAAAGAACCATGACGGGCGTGAGTCGATGTTGATTGAGTGTGGGCCTTTGCCTACTATATTAAAGACCCGTCCGATGAATCCCGCCTGAATCAGGTATCCCGCGAGAATGGAGCATTCGCTGTGGAGCCTTTCCGAAAAGTAGACGAAGTACCGCCGTCCTGTTTCAGCCGCGGTTATTTTAGCTTCCTCAAGCTGTGCGAGGGATGTGAAGGGTGCTTTATCCACGAAGAAGTCAAGTCCATGACGCATTACTTCGCATCCAAGGGGGCCTCTCTCACATGGTACGGCAGCTGAGGCTATCATCTTCACCCTTTTGTCCGAGAATATTTCGTCAAGTGACGCGGCAGTTTTGGCTCTGTGCTTTCCGGCCATGGATTCCGCTTTAGTTCTATCTTTGTCGTAAACATAAAGGAGTCTGGCTCCCGCTTCAATGAGACCCGAGACCATGCCGCCAATATGTCCATGGTCAAGTCCCACGGCGGCAAAGCAGTATTCCTCCCCGCTCACGGCTTTATCCGGCTTTTTGATTTCATTTATATATTCATATATATCCGTCATATCATACCTCATGTTTTATTATTGAAATGTTACGTCAACAAGTATAGCATAAATCAAATGAAAAATCAATCGGATTTTATCTCTTTTATATTAATCTTTATCGTATAATAATCTGACATTTTCTTTTTACCGTTTTTTTACCAATATTTCAATATTTTTAGTTGACATTATCCCTGTTTTGTATTATAATTATATTGTGTGAATACGTGCATCACGTAAAAATATTTATTTCCGGAGGTTACGAAATTATGAAAAGAAGTATTTCCCTGCTTCTCTGTCTGGCTATGCTTTTGGCTTCCTTCGCCGGATGTTCAAACGGTGAGGAAAAGGAAACCACTCCGTCGGTCAACCCGACATCATCGAACGAATCCGAAACCACTCCTGAAGAAACCGAACCTGAGGATACTCTCGCAAAGGCCAATATTCCCGAGGGAACAACGTACGGCGGCATGACCTACACTGTGGCGGCTTACGGTGAATCGAGCAGCATCTGGTCCGACGTGGACTGGTCAGCTACAGAAATCACCGCCGAGGTCCTCAACGACGCAGTCTACAATCGTACACAGCAGGTTGAGGATCTGCTTGACATCGACATTGTTACGGCTTATACTACCGGCAGAAGCGACGTCGCCACCCTTACAAAGTCCGTTCAGTCACAGGACAACGCTTACCAGCTCTACAACCTTGCAATGGGAAATGTTTTCGGACCCGCGCAGAACGGTCAGCTTCAGGAGCTGAACTCCTTTGCGGAAAAAGGAACACTTGACCTCTCTTCATCCTGGTGGGACCAGAACATCATCAACGACCTGTCAATCAACAACATGATTTTTGCCCTGACCGGCGACATCGGCACCATGTACAAGAAGTCAATCGGTTCAATCATGTTCAACAAGGTAATCCTGCTCAACAACGATCTTGACGACCCATACGAGCTGATGAGAGAAGGAAACTGGACTATCGACAAGATGGTTGAAATGGGTCAGAAGGTTTCCGAAGACCTTGACGGCAACGGCGTTATGGACCAGAACGACCAGTACGGCCTGATCTGCTTCTGCGACATGCTGGCTCTGGCTATGATCGGCTCCGACATTCAGTTTATCTCCAAGGACGACACCGACACTCCCTACAACTCCTTCTACTCCGAGCGCACCGTGTCCGTTGTTGAGAAGCTGGCTACTCTTATGTACGACCCCAACATCACCTACAGCTGGTCAAAGAACGGCGTAGGAGAAGATCCTGCGTTCAAGATGTTCCAGACCGACAAGTCCCTGTTCTACTACGGCGAACTCCATTCTGTTGTCACAATGCGTGAGATGGAGAGCGAATTCGGTATTCTCCCCATGCCCAAGTATGACGAGAACCAGGATGGATATCATCACTGCATCAACCCCAACGCCGCCGCTGTCTACATTGTGCCGATTACAAACGTCGACTACGAATCAAGCGGATATATAATGGACGCTTTAGGTGCGGCTTCCAAGAACGAACTGACTCCTGCTTACTTTGAGAAGACTCTTCAGGGACGTGTATCACGTGACGTTGAATCAACAGAATCCCTTGAGATTATAATCAACACAATCAACTACGACCTCGGATATCTGGGAGGCTTCGGCTTCAGCTCATTCATTCTCGGCATGGCTGACGCTTACAACACCGACCTTACTTCCACCTATCAAAAGCAGGAAAAGCTCATCAACAAGATGATAGAGAGAACAGTTGACGCCTTTGCGGACCTTAAAGAAAGCCTTGAATAATGCTTTTCAGCGTCAGACAATTGAAGAAATAAATTTAATTGTGCATAACAGCTAAAATTCAGTAAAATGCGATACCGGATTCAGGAAAAAATCAAAAAAGTGCGTAAAACTTCCGATTTTTTTGAAAAAGGTATTGCATTTTCTGTTTTGATGTGGTATAATAAGACTCGTTCACAGGGGTATAGCTCAGTTGGTAGAGCAGCGGTCTCCAAAACCGCGTGTCCTGAGTTCGAGTCTTAGTGCCCCTGTTAGAATCCTGCTCACTTGAGTGGGATTTTTTATTTCCATATAATACAAAAGCCGCTTTTGGGGACTATACTCCGGCGGCTCTTTTTTATTCAGTTTATGGCTGTGCCTATTTCTGTTATGATTTTATTTTTGACTTCATTGTATCCAAGTGCGCGGGCGGCTTTTTCTCTCACTCTGAGGATACTCTTCGGCGACACGGACAGGCGGGTCACTCCGCATTCAAGCAGGAATTTCGTCTCTCCTGTATCCGCACCAAGCTCTCCGCAAACGCACACGGGGATTCCTTCCCTTTTAGCCGCGTCGCAGGTCATTCGAATACACCGTCTCACGCTTTCTGGGATGGGGCTGGTCAGGTATTCCACGTCGGGGTTTTCACGGTCAGCGGCTACGGTGTACTGAATAAGGTCGTTGGTTCCGATTGAGAAGAAGTCCACCATTGGCGCGAGGATGTCGGCAAGGATTGCTGCGGATGGGGTCTCTATCATGATGCCGAGCTTCATTCTGCCGTACCTTATTCCCGCTTTTTCCAGCGACTCCACAACCGAAGAGGCGATTTCACGCACCCGGTCAACCTCCGACGGAAGCACTATCATTGGTATCAGCACGGATAAACGATAGTCTGCTGCCGCCCGGTACAACGCTCTCAGCTGGGTGAACAGCAGCTCCGGCATTTTCAGGCACAGTCTGACCCCACGGATTCCGAGAGCCGGGTTTGGCTCGCTGACGACACCGCGGGAGCTATTGAATAAAGACGTAGGAGTGTTAGTAATTTCGGCTGAAGAGGAGCCGTATTTACCCGCGGGGGTTCCCCGACCACCGCTGAGGTAGGATATTCGTTTGTCCGCTCCAACGTCAAGGGTTCGCACCACAAGCTCGGCTCCCTTCAGCTTTTTCGCGGCAGTTCTGTAGATTTCGAACTGCTCGTCCTCCGTCGGGGGCTTGGTACGGCTCATGAAGATGAACTCGCTTCGGAACAGTCCCACGCCTTCCGCGTCGTTTTTAACGGCTTCGTCTATGTCGTCAGGCTCTCCGGCATTGGCTGATATGAACACCCTCTCGCCCATCGAGTTTTTCAGCCGTACCCCGCGCATTTTCTCAAGCCGAAGTCTCTCGCTTTCATTTGACTTCATGGCTTGCTCATATTCACGTTTGACCTCTTCGTCAGGGTCGATGTAGGCTTTGCCGTTTTTGCCGTCGAGCATAACAATGTGTCCGTCCAGCTCATCGGGAATCCGGCCGACTGATACAACTGCGGGAATTCCCATCATTCTGGCGAGAATTGCCGTGTGGGACATGTCACTTCCCCCTTCGGTGATGAACCCGAGAACTGAATCACGGTCAAGCATTACGGTTTCCGCTGGGGTGAAGTCGTCGGCGGCGATAATCGAGGGTTCGGTGAGAGTGGGAAGTCCGTCGTCACCTGAAATAATGGAGCAGAGTCTGTCGGATACAGCTATGATGTCCGCCGCACGGGCTTTCATGTACTCGGTCTCCATTGTACGGAAGGTCTCGGCCAAAATTTCACCGGATTTTCTCACGGCTCCGGCTGCTGTGTACTTTTCTTCCCTGATTAATCTTTCCGCCTCGCCTATGAAATCTTCGTCACTGAGCATCATTTTGTGGATTTCGAAAATTGAAGCCTCGCTCTCTCCCACACGCAGAAGTGCGTTTCGATACATTTTATCCATTTCGGCTTCCAGCTTTGCCACTGCTTCGTCGAGAAGATTCTTTTCGCTCTCCGGGTCAGATGAGCGTGTCAGCTCCGTAATGGAACGATGACGGCGTATGATTTTCATTTTACCCATGACATACCCGCCTGACACCCTTCGTCCGCTTATGATTTCCATGTTTTCCTCCTATAAATGTTATGCAATGTGAATCTTACAGGCCAGCGCCGCGCATTGCGTCTCCAAGCTCCGATATTGCCTCATTCTCGTCGCGTCCGTCGGCTGAGATTTCAACCTCGTCTCCGGCTTTCACTCCAAGCTGCATTACCTGAAACAACTTCTTGCAGTCGGCGGACTTTTCCCCGTTCTTCATGGCGAGGTTTGACTCGTACTGCCGTGCCACCTGAACGATGAGTCCGGCGGGACGTGCGTGGATTCCGTTTTTATCTCTTATAATATATGTGAGCTTCTGCATGTTTATGACCTTCACTTTCCTATTGATATTTATATTTTTTCTATGAGGCATGGTTTTTATACCCGTGAAATTAATAAAATTATCTTAAAGTCCACGCAGAAGTAATCTAAATATTAAGTATTCATTAAACTTACGAATTTTCTCTTGACAAAAGCGCAAAAAAGTCGGATAATATATATAACAAAATTGAAAGATACTTTTCTATATTCAAAGGAGACCGCTATGAGAATCGGCGCACAGTTTTATACTATCAGAGACTTTTGCAAGAACCTCGGGGACTTTTCCGAGTCATTAAAGAAGGTTGCCGACATCGGATACGAGTACGTTCAGATTTCCGGAACCTGCGCCTACGAGCCTGAGTGGCTGGCTGAGGAGCTTAAAAAGAACGGATTGAAGTGCGGCATCACACATTTCGACTACAACAGAATCATTGGTGACACTGAAAACACCATTGCCGCTCACAAGACCTTCGGCTGTCCCGTGATTGGGCTAGGTTCCATGCCGGACTGGGGGCAGGGATACGACGAGTTCAAGGAGAAAATCAAAGTTCCCGCACAGAAGATTCACGAAGCGGGACTCCAGTTCTCATACCACAACCACAACTTCGAGTACCTGACGAAGCTTGACGATGGCAGACCGCTTATGTACCACCTTTCCGACGACTTCACGCCCGATGAGGTGTGCTTCACCCTCGATACATACTGGGTCAAAGCAGGCGGATATGACGTTGTGGACGAGATCAAGCGGCTAGCGGGACGGATTCCGGTGGTGCATCTCAAGGACATGCTGATAAACGAAAAAGGCGAGATGCTCATGGAGTGGATCGGCGGGGGCAACTGCATGGATTTTGAGAAAATCTGCGCGGCGTTTGAGAAAGCCGGAACGAGAGAGGCGTATGTTGAGCAGGACAACTGCAATGGCGAGAATCCATTCGACTGTCTTAAAAAGAGTTACGATTACCTAACCTCGCTGGGGCTGAAATAACAATGACTTATAGAAAAGAGAAAGTCTATGAACGCAGCTATTGACATAAGCGGGGTTGTACTTCACACTCCGCGGCTGACTTTACGTCCTTGGAGAGAGTCCGACCTCAAGGATTTTTACGAGTACGCAAAAGTTGACGGGGTTGGGCAGATGGCGGGGTGGTCGCCTCACGAGAATATTGAAAATTCGCGTGAAATTCTCGACCATTTTATCGCGGGAAAGCATGTCTTCGCGCTTGAGCATGAAGGAAAGGTCATCGGCTCTCTCGGGGTTGAGCGTTACAGAGAAGAAAACTACCCCGATTTGACATCCCTCAGGGGGCGTGAAATTGGGTATGTGCTGTCGAAAGCCTACTGGGGACGTGGACTCATGCCCGAGGCGGTGAAAGCCGTGATTCAGTACCTTTTTGAGACGGAAAAACTGGACTTCATCATGGTGGGACACTTTGATTTCAACCGGCAATCGGCGCGGGTTATCGCGAAGTGCGGGTTTAAGTATGTTGACACGACTCCCTATGAGACACGCATCGGTACGACTGAAACTGCGCTGAACTATATTTTATATAACCCGAGGTCGGGACACCCTGACAGGTGAATACGGCACTTCTTCAGCTGAAATTATGACAGCTCCCACTACCTTTTATTCAACAGCTCCCGCATAATAAACTAAGCTAAACCTCAAGGAAATATTAATATGTTAGAATATTTAATCGCTATCGGCAGTCTTTACATGTACATGATATGTCCAAAGCTACGCCACAGAAACAAAATGGAAGCCTTCAAGTCATCCCCTCTCGCACACCGGGGAATCCACGACAACAAAACGGTTCCCGAAAACTCCATTCCCTCTTTTAAGGCTGCCGCACAGGCGGGTGTGGGAATCGAGCTGGATGTGCAGTTCACCCGTGACCGCCGTCTTGTGGTATTCCACGACGAAAACCTTCTGCGGATGTGCGGCGTTGACAGGAAGGTGATCGAGCTGACCTACGAGGAAATTTCGGCTCTGAGACTGCTTGGTACGGACGAGAAAATCCCCCTTCTGACGGAGGTTCTTGAGGTGGTTGACGGTAAAGTTCCGCTGATTGTGGAGATGAAGAACGAGCTTCACATTGTGTGGGAGATGCCGCGTGCGCTTTACGGTATCATGAAGGATTACCACGGCGAGTACGCAATCGAGTCCTTCAACCCAATGTTCGTGCGGAAGTACAAGAAGTTTGACAAAAATGTAGCCCGCGGAATATTGGCCCAGAGCTTCAAAAAGATGAATCAGGTGAAAAAACGGCAGAAAATCTGCGCCCTGACCCTGGAGAACCTGATGTGGAACTTCATCGCCAAGCCGGACTTTGTGGCGTACCGCATGCAGGACTACCGCAAGATTTCGTTCAGGCTGAACCGGATTTTAGGTGCGACCACCGTTGCGTGGGGTGTGCCGAATTCCCAGGAGGAGCTTGAGGAAAAGGTCAGCCGTTACTTTGACGCGTATATATGCGACATCGAAAGCAAGGACGCGGCGATTCCGGCGGCTCACACAGCGGTGCAGTAACATAATCCAAGCTATCGCATTTATTTAATAAAAAAAGCGGTCATTTTCCGTCATGGAAGCGGCCGTTTATATTTTACATCTTTACATTTTTATGTTGTACTCATTGACATTTTACAAACTACATGGTACAATAAGTTGATGTGATTTTACGGGAGCTTATGTTCCGTCGTCGTGGGGTATCTGGCAGTGTCAGCTGAAGAAACGCCGTTTTTGCCCGCGGAGGCTTACCCGCTATGGGATAATAGAAGTATAAAACAAATGTAGATTTCAGCATGCCGCTATACGGCAAATAAGGTAATCTTATGAAAAAAAATATATTTCATTTATAACTGTTTTTTTCATGTGTGCTTCGCTGGCTGGGTGTGCAAACTTGATGGACGGACTTGACGACGAATACAAGGACGAGGTCTCCTACTCCTCCCAAGGGAAAGCTTACTCAAGCGGGTCTATGAACTTTCTATCGAAGGAAAACACACAGTTCAATCCGCTTATAGGCAAGAATATTTATGTTTCCCTGAAGGATATCGAATTTGATTTTGATTTTGTAGAGGACGACTGTTTCATCAGCCTCGAGGGTATGTACGGCTACGACGGCGAATCGGAACATCAGCCCACCGCGAACTACCTGACCTACCCTGACGGGACAAAAACCAAGCTGTGTCCAAATCTGCTCTGCCAGATGAGCAACTCAGAAAAGTGCAGTCACGTCAACCTGATGGGCGGAATTTTGGACGGCAGATATATCTACTACATCGGCAAGTACAACAACGGACGGACTGATAAGGTAAACACCAAGACGAAAACCTCGCTGGACTACTCAAACTACCTCATGCGGTACGACATAGCTGAAAACGAGAACCAGTGCGTGGCTGAGTTACCCTGGTACGCGAGTATTGCCTGCGCGGCTTTCGGGTGTCTGTACATATTCCGGGACGAGCCAACCGGTGAAGGTCTTAACAGCGGGAACAGAACCACGCTGATTTACGACATGAAAACCTGCGTTTTGCCGAATTGAGCTTTGACTGCATTAATTTTTTCGGTTCGGCAATCAGTGGACTTTGGTTTTACTATGCTTTGGGAAACGGGATTTACAGGACAAATTACGACCTCAGCGTGACGGAAACGGTGGATTCGGGAGATTATTCTTACACCAGTCAAAAAAGCGACGGGTTTGTAGGGTCGGCAAAGGGAAAAATCTATTTCAAAAGGCATTCTTACGACGACGGGTATAGGACATTGTTTCAGTGGACAGCGGCGGCAGGGTATGGGTGGTTCTCGAGGATTTGGTCGTTACATTGACGACGACGGATTTCCAAGGATTCCCGGCACCGTTCCCGACGATTATCTATACGCGGTTGATGACGGGGTGGTGACGAAGCATTCCCTCGATTACCGCGGCAGGATTGCAGGTGAGGGCGAGGTGGTGTTCTCGGATGAGGTAAACTGCAGGCCCATGGAGGTCATCACGTTTGTTGATCAATACTGCGGAACGGTGAAGATTTCCACTTCTTCCTCAAGTGAAGGCAGGGTGTTCATCATCACCGAAGAAGGTCCGGTTGTCGACAGCGACGGTAGAATCTGATTAATCCAAACAAAAAGAACGTCTTGTGTGACGCTCTTTTTTCACTGATTCCTGTTGTCCAATGCGGCTGATTTCTCTCTTGCGTGGCGTTTGATTGCCTCAAAGGACTCGTCGCTTATGTCATGCTCTATTTTGCAGGCGTCATGAGCGGCTGTCTCCGGCGATACCCCGATTCTGACGAGAAACTCAGTCAGCATTGTATGGCGCTCATAGATTTTTTCGGCTATCTCACGTCCCGCGTCTGTCAGGTACAGAAACCCGTCCTTGTCAACCGTGATATATCCGCCTTCCCTCAACAGTCCTACGGCACGGCTGACGCTGGGTTTGGAAAATCCCATGTATTCCCCTACGTCGATTGAGCGCACGTCGGACTTCTTTTTGCTCAGTATAAGTATCGTCTCAAGATACATCTCTCCTGATTCCTGTATTACCATAATAATCCCTGCTTTCTATCGAACATTACGGTATAAGTATACCGCAAAAATATGAAGAAATCAAGGTTTTATTTTTTACATATATTCTGAATCGCTTAAAAATTCCGCTTTGCCTGACACATTTGACCTCCCGCTTACATTATAAAAAAATAAACCTTTTGTGAACGACAAAATATCATTCTTTTATGAAAAATAATACTTGACATGACGGTGCAGGAGTGATAATATATACGTGTCAGCTTGAGCTAATATGAGATCTGTTATTTACACAAAGGTTTTCGGCAAATGAGGTTTTTTTATGACACTCGACGAACTTAAAATCGGCTCTTCCGCTGTCATCAAGGCTGTTGGCGGCGAAGGGGCTTTGCGGTGCAGACTGCTTGACATGGGGCTTATTCCCAATACAAAGGTAACGCTGCAGAAGGTAGCGCCTATGGGGGACCCGATCGAGATACACATACGGGGTTACGAGCTTACTCTTCGGATTGAGGACGCCCGTCGGATTGAAATTATTCCCGAAGAATCGTCGGACAGCGGGAAAAAAATAAAAATCGGCGTCAGCGGCAGTGAGAGGAGTGAGAAAAAATGATTTTTGCTCTTGCGGGGAACCAGAACTGCGGCAAGACCACCCTTTTCAACTGCCTCACCGGTTCCAATCAGCATGTGGGAAACTTCCCCGGCGTGACGGTTGACCAGAAAGTCGGTGAGGTCAGAGGAGTCAAAAACTGCAGCGTGGTTGACCTTCCCGGAATTTACTCCCTCCGTCCATATACGCAGGAGGAGATTGTCTCCCGGGACTTCATCATCAACGAGAAGCCGGACGGAATTATAAACATAGTAGACGCCACAAACATAGAGAGAAACTTATACCTGACGTTACAGTTAATAGAACTGTCCATTCCAATGGTGCTTGCCCTGAACATGATGGACGAGGTTCGCTCAAACGGCGGCACGGTTGACATCCGGAAGATGAGCGAGGCTCTCGGCATTCCCGTGGTTCCAATCAGTGCGGCCAAGGGAGAAGGTGTGTCGGAGCTGATTGACCAAGCTGTAACCGTGGCGAAGAACAAAATCAAGCCCAAGGTGTGGGACTTCTGCGGCAACAACTCACCGGTTCACCGCTGCATCCACGCCGTTGTTCACCTGATTGACGACCACGCGGACAAGTTAGGGGTTCCTTCCCGGTTCTGTGTGTCAAAGCTGATCGAGGGGGACCAGGACATCATCGACAGGCTGGAGCTTGACCAGAACGAGGTGGAGCTTATCGAACACTGTGTTGTTGAAATGGAAGACAGCACGGAACTTGACAGAAACGCGGCTCTGGCGGCAATGCGGTACGATTTCATTGAAAAGGTTGTGGAGTCGTCGGTTGTCAAGGCACACGAGAGTGCGGAACACCGGCGTAGTATGAAGATGGACAGGATTCTCACGGGAAAGTACACCGCAATCCCTGTGTTCATCGGAATCATGTTTTTTGTGTTCTGGCTGACGTTCAACGTAATCGGCGCGTACCTGTCGGATTTACTGTCCCTTGGAATTGACGCTTTAACCTCGGTTGTTGACAGCGGACTGACGGCGTTTGGAGTGAATCCGGTTGTGCATTCGCTGGTGATTGACGGTATTTTCGCCGGAGTGGGAAGCGTGTTGTCATTTCTGCCGATTATCGTGACCCTGTTCTTCTTTTTGTCAATCCTCGAGGACACGGGATATATGGCGCGGGTTGCGTTCGTCATGGACAAGGCTCTGCGGAAAATCGGCTTATCCGGGCGCAGCTTTGTGCCAATGCTGATTGGATTCGGATGTTCCGTTCCAGCTATCATGGCGACAAGAACCGTTTCCTCCGACCGCGACCGGAAGATGACCATACTTTTGACTCCTTACATGAGCTGCTCTGCAAAAATCCCGATTTACGCTACTTTTTCAGCAGCGTTCTTCCCGAACCATGCGGCTCTGGTGATGATTCTGCTGTACGTCTTCGGCATTGTGCTTGGCGTGGTGCTGTCTTTGATTCTATCGAAGACAAGGTTCAAGGGTCAGCCGGTTCCCTTTGTAATGGAGCTTCCCAACTACCGCTTCCCTTCACCGAAAAGTGTGGCTCTCCTTCTCTGGGACAAGGCGAAGGACTTCATCCAGCGCGCGTTCGGAATCATCTTCATCGCAACTATAATCATCTGGTTCTTGCAGACCTTCAACACGCGGCTTTATGTGGTTGAGGACAGCAGCGACAGTCTTCTCGCACTTGTGGGTCAGTTTATCGCGCCCATTTTCAAGCCACTCGGATTCGGCGATTGGAGAGCGGCAACCTCCCTTATCTCCGGATTCACGGCAAAGGAAGCTGTGGTTTCCACAATGGCAGTGCTTCTCGGTACAAATGTAGCAAATCTTGACACGGCTCTGTCGGGAATGTTCACCACTCTGTCCGCGGCTTCGTTCCTCGTGTTCACCCTGCTCTACACTCCCTGTGTCGCGGCTGTGGCTACAATCAACCGGGAGCTTGGCTCGAAGATTAAAACAGTAGGCGTGGTAATCATGCAGTGCGGCGTGGCTTGGCTTGTTGCCTGTCTTATATATCAGGTCGGCTCGCTGATTTTCTGAAAATTTACATAAAATAACGTGAGTTCGACGAAAAATAAAAGGAAAACCCTCGCAAAGTATGATATAATG
>CAZULC010000002.1:0-343651 GCA_964621165.1 uncultured Ruminococcus sp. | reverse complement strand
AAGCTCGCGTGGTGAGTGAGCAAAGGTAGAGTTGGTATTTTTAGGTTTGGGACTTCCTGTAATATGGGTCATATCTATTGACAACACAAAGTTTTCGGCTTCTTTAATCATATTTCACTTGACTTTCGAGATCCGTTCGTTTATAATATATAGTAGATTATTTTTTCCTCGAGGCTTTACTATGACTGAATTTATCTATTGGTCAGTTTTGATATTCGGCGGATACCTTTTCGGCTCCTGTATGTTTGCCCGTGATGTTCCCCGACTCTTCGGCTACGGCGACATTACGGTAAAATCCGATGACGGCAATCCTGGAGCCGCCAACGTTTTCAAGCAGTGCGGAGTCAGCATGGGGCTTTTCTGCCTCTTTCTCGACATGCTCAAGGGATTTGTGCCGGTCTACATCGCCTACCGCCTGTTCGGAATTTCTTCGGTGCGTTTTTCCCTCGTGATGTTCGCGCCGGTTTTCGGTCACGCCTGCTCGGTGATGAACCATTTCAGGGGCGGAAAGTGCATCGCTACGGTTTTCGGCGTGCTAATCGGCTGTCTTCCCGCAACCCATGTGGGCTTCATTCTCGCCGGACTTTACATATTTTTCTCGGTGGTCATCAAAATCAACCCGCACAGAATCAGAAGCATTTTGACATTTGTCATGTTTCTTGTGATTTCCCTGCCCCTTCTCCTTTTCGCGAAGAAGTTTTCCATCGCTCTCGGCGTTACCCTGATCTCCGGCACGGCTATACTCAAGCACATGAAGTGGTTTGAAAACCGCAGAGAGGCGGGTAAAATTTCCATTGAGGAGGGAGAGGAAGAAAAAGTCAGAGAAAAGCAGGCGTAAATTCGTCATAACTTATGGAAAACCGTACGAAAAAAATATACCGCTTCTTATGCTATATGACATGATTGTCCGCATGCACTTCTGAGATATAAAATTTTTGCCTGTAGAGCAAAATTCAATTTCGGATTTTTATTCACCCGTGCGGTATAAATATCACCTGTAATTCAGGCAAAAAAGAAAAACCCGTCCGGTTGCCGCACCGCAGCACACACCGCTCGGATTTCCTTTATTTACCAAAGATGTCAGTCCAATGAAGTTAGGGTTCGGTTTTCAGCTCTTATACAAGTTCCTTTACGGTTCCGCTCTCGGCTTCCTCTGTTTCACGATTCAGCTTTTCTGTTTCCTTTTCTGCTGCCGCGCGCGCAAGTTCTTTCTCATATGCCTTTATGACCTCAGCCTCCAACATTCCCCTGAACTCTGTGTTTATCGGATGTACTATGTCACGGTACGTTCCGTCGGGGTTCTTGCGGCTGGGCATAACAATAAAGTTTTTATCGCGGACGCTTATAACCTTAATGTCGTGAAGCGCGAGCTGATCGTCGAAGGTGACGGAAACAATAGCTTTCATCGGACCTTCGTCAAAGAGCTTTCTTACTTTGATATCAGTTATGACCATTTGACAACCTTCCTTCTGTTTTCATTGGCTAAAATAATTATACTCCCACATTGTGAAAATGATTCAATCTAATCATAAATAAATTTTTAAGTTAATGTATCTTTTTTTCTGCAAAAGAGCAAATTACATAGAAAAAGCTCAAAAAGTTAAATCATTATGCACTTTCTAATATTGTAGCAGCAATACCGTCTTTGTATTATTTTATTGCGTGCGGCGGTACTGTCGCTTTTGCGGACTCATGCGTGGGCGCGGCGTATTTTTCTCCGGGCTTACAAATTCAACTAAAGAAAGGATCGGCGGACTGTACTTTCAGAACAAGCCGATATTTGATAAGCGTATGTCACTTCTTAACACCCATTACGGATACGAAAAAATCGGTGAGATTCTCAAGGGCAAGAAAAATCTTTTCTTCGACGGAATCGGCGGGGTCAGCATGAACTCTCTCGCCCACATAAGCAAACTGCGCGGATATGACGTCTCAGGCTACGACAAAACCGAAACGGAAATCACGCAAAAGCTCGAGCGAAACGGCATCAGGGTTTACTACGAATCCTCAGCAGAACACATGGCTGACCGGGACGCGCTGATTTACACAGTCGCGATTCCGAACACCAACGCAGAATATCTATACGCCGAAAGTCACGGAATACCTGCCATTTCCCGCGGGGACTATCTCGGCTACATCATGACCGGCTACCGTGAGAGAATCGGCGTGTCTGGCACTCATGGAAAAAGCACGACTACGGGTATGCTTGCTAAAATTTTCGCCTCAGCCGGAAAAAATCCCACGGTTCACGGCGGCGCTGTCCTTAAGGAAACCGGAGAGACGGACATCATCGGCGGTCACGACTGCTTTATTTTCGAAGCCTGCGAGTACATGGACTCCTTCCTCGACTTCAACCCGACCATCGCGGTGGTTCTCAACATAGAGCTTGACCACATGGATTACTTCAAGTCAATCGAGCAGATACGCTCATCCTTCACAAAATACATGGACCTTCCCGGGTGCCGTGCCGCTGTCATAAATGCCGACGACGAAAACTGCCGCCTTGCCCTTGACGCCAGCCACACCAAAGCCGTGACCTTCGGACGGAACAACCCTGCAGCCGATTACTATTCTACAAATGAAGACAACTCCACCGGATATCCGGAGTTCGACATTGCCTCAGACGGAAAGATTCTCGCGCACATCAGCCTGCAGATTCCCGGAGAGCACAACATTTACGACTCCCTTGCCGCCTTTGCTTCCTGCATGACCGCCGGACTTACGCCTGAGGAAACCGCGCGGGGAATCTCGGACTATCGTGGGATCAAGCGGAGGATGGAAAAAATCTGCGTCATGTCAAACGGAGCCGAGCTGTTCACGGATTACGCCCACCACCCAACGGAGATTGCGGCAACCCTGTCCAGCGCGAGAAAAATCACCCGAGGAAAGCTGAGAATCGTGTTCCAGCCCCACACCTACTCCCGCACGGCCGAGCTGTTCGACTGGTTCACGTCGGCCTTTGCAAGTTCGGACATAGACGAGCTGATTTTATGCCCGATTTACGCAGCACGGGAGACCAACACCTACGGAGTGACCTCGGAAAAACTGTGCGACGCCGTGAATACCGCTGGAAAGAGCTGCCGTTGTGCCGCAAGTCTTGAAGAAGCCGCCGAAATAATGGAGCGGGATTCCAGGGATGGCGACGTGGTTATCGTCATGGGTGCCGGAGACGTCATCAAAATCGTGGACCTGATGAATGATTTTACAAAATAAAAATATATGACGTAAGTGATACTTGTGTGATTTTCGTCATTTTTTACTTTTTACGTTATAATTTATGGGAAACCGTTGACTTTTATGTCCCTTTTATGTTAAAATATATAAAATAGAATATCGTTTGGTTGATTCAACAGAAGATTTTATAATACACGAAAGGATAATTTAGAGTATGGCAAATGTAGTGATCATGCCCCGTCAGGGTCAAAGCGTGGAAGCCTGCATAATCACCTCATGGCAGAAGAAAAAGGGAGAGCAGGTCGCACTTGGAGACGTTCTCTTCTCCTACGAAACGGACAAAAGCTCCTTTGACGAAGTTTCCCAGTTCTCAGGAGTTGTACTCGGGATTTTCGCCAATGAAGGGGATGTCGTTCCCTGTCTCGAGCCGGTCTGCGTAATCGGTGAGGAGGGCGAGGACGTCTCTTCCCTTTTCACGGGCAGCACAACGGATGAGTCCCTGTCAAAACTGGAGAAAAATCCCACCGCAGCTGTTGAACCCGAGCAGGACTGTGCGTCAGAAAAACCGCCGGTCGCACCTTTGGCAGTCAGAGCGGACGGACGCGTGTTTATCTCTCCACGAGCGAAGAATCTGGCGCTGGAATCCGGCGTAGACATGACAAAAGTAGTGCCAACCGGACCGCACGGACGTATTATCGAGCGGGACATAAACGCGGCTCTGGACAACGGCTTTGTCGCGACCACAGCGGACGTAGAAAATTACCTCGCCGGAATCATGCCATATGAAGCGGAAGAAGAGCCTGTTTCTCCCGTGCCTGACGAAGCCGCGTCAGTTGAAGACGTCGAAAAAGTCGAAGAAACCATGTCGGCTGTGCAGTCGGCTGAAACTGCGTCTTTTGCCGCAGAACCGCCGAAATACGTGGATGAACCTCTCTCGGGAGTCAGACGGGTTATCGCAAGAACAATGCATTCTTCCCTCTCGGAAATGGCACAACTCACACTGAACTCATCTTTCAACGCCGCATCCATTCTGGCACTCAGAGCCAAGCTCAAGGAAAAAGGCGGCGACTTGGGACTCGGCAGGGTTACAATTACCGATATGATACTGTATGCCGTATCCCGCGTCCTGCCGAAATATCCGGAAATCAACGCGAACCTGCTTGATGGCGTCATGAGAAAATACAAAAACGCCAACGTTGCTCTTGCGGTTGACACGGAACGGGGGCTTTTGGTTCCGGTAATTTTCTCAGCTGAAAAATTGAGTCTCGGCGAAATTTCAGCAAAGTCAAAAGTTCTTGCAGAAAAAGCGCGGGACGGAAAGTGTCTGCCCGACGAAATGAACGGCGGAAGCTTCACTGTGTCAAACCTCGGTTCGCTTGGGGTGGAATCATTTACGCCGGTCATAAATCCTCCTCAGACCGCGATTTTGGGAGTGTGCTGCGTGACGAACCGGCTTGACAACGAGGGCAAAGTCTATCCCGCAATGGGACTGTCCCTGACCTTCGACCACAGAGCCGTTGACGGCGCACCTGCCGCCAGATTTTTGAAGGAGCTTTGCCTGTCCCTCGAGAACTTTGATCTGCTTCTCTGCAAATGAGGTGAGCCATGGATAAAAAATATGATTTATTGATAATCGGCGGAGGTCCTGCCGGATACAATGCCGCTGAAAGAGCCGCTGGATTCGGTATGTCGGTGGCTTTGTTCGAAGAAAGAGCGCTGGGCGGCGTGTGTCTCAACGAAGGGTGCATTCCGACGAAGACTCTACTGTATTCCGCGAAAATATACGATTACGCACGCCACGGCGAAAAGTACGGCGTAACGGTTGAAGGCGCGCGGCTGGATCATGCTTTTGCGGTTGACCGGAAAGACAGAGTCGTGAAGTCGCTGGTTTCAGGGGTTGCTGCGAAGATGAAGAAGGCCGGCGTGGATGTAGTCAGCGGCTCGGCAGTTATACGCGGCAAAAACGACTCCGGATTTGAGGTTGTATGCAATGACGAAGCATACATCGGAGAAAAGCTGCTCATATGCACCGGCTCCGATGCTATGATTCCGCCAATCAACGGACTGAACGAGGCTTGCGTAAGCGGGCTTGCGGTGACGAACAGAGAAATCCTTGACCTTCGGGTTCAGCCAAAGCGGATTGCGGTGATCGGCGGCGGAGTTATCGGGCTTGAGATGGCATCCTATTTTGTCTCAGCCGGAAGCGAGGTCGTGGTCATAGAAATGACGGACAAAATCGCCGGCCCCACTGACAGTGAAATTTCCGCAATTCTCGAGAAAAACTACAGTAAAAAGGGGCTGAAGTTCATTCTCGGGGCAAAGGTAGTCTCAGTGCGCGGTCAGGTTGGCTCGGGTGTTGTAGAGTACGAAAAGAACGGGGAAAAAGGCCGGGTCGAGTGCGATTTGGTTCTTGTTTCCGTGGGAAGAAAACCGCGTACGACCGGAATCGGGCTTGAAACAGTGGGCGTTCGGCTCAACCGTGGGGCTGTTGTAACCGACGAATACGGCAGAACTTCAACTCCGGGAATCTGGGCGGCAGGGGATGTGAACGGAAAAAGCATGCTTGCTCACACTGCCTACCGTGAGGGTGAAGCCGCCGTTAACAACATGAACGGAATCCGCGACAGAGTTGACTACCGTGCAGTTCCGTCGGCCATCTACACGAACCCCGAAATCGGATGCGTCGGTGAAACGGTGGAGTCAGCCGCCAAAGCCGGAATCGAAGCCGGGGCGGTTGTGCTGTCATTGCGCTACAGCGGCCGTTATGTGGCTGAAAACGAAGGCGGCGACGGGATAGTGAAGGTGGTATACGGCAAAGCTCACCGTGAAATCCTCGGGGTTCACATGATAGGCTCGTATGCTTCCGAGATAATATACGGTGCGGCAGCTATGGTGGCCAGAAAAATGCGGGTCGGGGACGTACAAAAGCTGGTATTCCCCCATCCGACGGTCTGCGAAGCCATACGCGAGGCCATGTTTGAGATAAAGTGAAATTTAATCTATGTGAATTTTAAATAGAAGGAGATACAACCATGCCGAAAAGTCAATATGTAGACCCCGGGAAGGTCTTTCAGCCGGGCTATATCGAATTTGACCCCATACCGCTCTGCCGGTACAACAAGACCATCGAAGAAGAGAAAAAGCTATACTCAAAGGTGGATTTTCTTCGGATTTACCACGACATGAGGACAATCCGCGAGTTTGAAACCATGCTCAACGAAATCAAGGTTAAGTCCGAGTACAATGGCGTGAAGTACAACAATCCCGGTCCGGCTCACCTGTCAATCGGTCAGGAAGCGTCGGCTGTTGGTGAGGCTTATTGTCTCGACATCAACGACTTCACCTTCGGCTCCCACAGAAGCCACGGGGAAATTCTGGCAAAGGGACTGTCGTCAATCAACAAGCTGGAAGAGGACGAGCTTTACGACATAATGAAGGAATTTTTAGGCGGCTCGATTCTCAGGGTTGTCGAAGGCCGGCAGAAGAATCAGGGGGACGTCAGGGAGCTGGCGAAGGATTTCCTTCTCTATGGTGCGCTGGCTGAGATTTTTGCACGCACAACCGGCTTCAACAAGGGGCTTGGCGGATCCATGCACGCGTTCTTCATCCCCTTCGGTATCTTCCCGAACAACGCAATCGTCGGCGGTGCGGCTCCCATAGCGCTCGGTGCGGCTTTATTCAAAAGAGCTAACCACAAAAAAGGCATAGTTGTAGCCAACTCCGGCGACGGCGCTCTCGGACGCGGACCCGTGCTTGAATCGCTGAACTTCGCTTCAATGGACCAGATTACGCGGCTCTGGGGAATGGGCGGAAAGTACCCCTGCGAGGGAATGCCGATTCTATTCAACGTGTTCAACAACTTCTACGGAATGGGCGGTCAGACTATGGGCGAAACCATGGGATTTGGCTGTGCGGCCCGTATTGCTGCCGGATTCAACGTGTCGGAAATGCACGCGGAAAAGGTCAACGGCTACGACCCCCTTGCTGTAATCGACGCCACAACCCGCAAGAAGGAAATTCTGCTCTCCGGAAAAGGTCCGGCTCTGCTTGAAGTCGCGACTTACCGTGTTTCCGGACACTCGCCCTCGGATTCCTCCACATACAGAACTCCCGAGGAAATAGAGGCATGGAAGTCAGCCTGTCCCATTGCAGCTTACCGTAAAAAGATGGTCGAAGGCGGAGTTGCTTCAGATGAAGAATTTGCAGCCATTGACGAGGACATTGTCGAAAGAATCACGAAAATCATAAAGCTTGCAATCGACGACGACATTTCACCGAGAATGAACCTTGACGCTGAGCCGGATATGATTTCCTCCATCATGTATTCAAACGAACGCGTGAACTCCCTCGACGAGACCCGTGAGCCGGAAGTTCTGATTCCGAAAGAGGAAAACCCGCGGGTGAAGCAAATTGCGCTCAAGTCCCGGTACGCGTTCGACGAAAAAGGCGCGATGATTCCGAAGATGAAGCTCTACAACATCCGCGACGGCTTGTTTGAGGCGATTCTCGATAAGTTCTACGAAGACCCCACCACAATAGCGTACGGCGAAGACAACCGTGACTGGGGCGGCGCCTTTGCCGTATACCGCGGACTGACCGAAGCTCTTCCCTATCACCGCTTCTTCAACGCACCCATTTCTGAGTCAGCTATCGTGGGTTCGGCTGTGGGTTACGCTGTAGCCGGCGGACGTGCTATAGTGGAACTGATGTACGCAGACTTCATCGGATGCGCGGGAGACGAAATTTTCAACCAGCTCTCCAAGTGGCAGGCAATGTCGGCAGGAATATTGAAGATGCCGGTGGTTCTGCGTGTTTCCGTCGGTTCCAAATACGGCGCACAGCATTCACAGGACTGGACCGCTCTATGCTCCCACATTCCCGGACTCAAGGTCTGCTTCCCCGCAACGCCATACGACGCAAAGGGTCTCATGAATCAGGCGCTGAACGGCACCGACCCCGTAGTGTTCTTCGAGTCCCAGCGAATTTACGACAAGGGCGAGGAATTCCACGAGGGCGGCGTTCCCACAGAGTATTATGAAGTTGACTTCGGCGATCCTGACGTGAAGAGAGAAGGACACGACGTTACGATTCTCTCAATCGGTGCGGTGCTGTACCGTGCTCTTGACGCGGCGAAAATACTCGATGAGGAATACGGAATTTCAGCCGAGGTTATCGACGCCCGCTCAATGGTTCCCTTCAACTACGAAAAGGTCATCGAGTCGGTGAAGAAGACCGGAAAAATTGTCATAGTAGGCGACGCTGTGGACAGAGGCTCCATCATGCGGGACATGGCTTCAAACATCACGGAAATGTGCTTTGACTACCTTGACGCACCGCCTGCTGTGTTCGGCTCCCGCAACTGGATTACGCCCGCCTTTGAGCTTGAGAAATACTACTTTCCACAGGCTGACGGCATAATCGACGTAATATCCGAAAAGCTCATGCCCATTCCTGGTAGAGTGACGAAATACAACGAGACGGAGCTTGAGCATATCGAGCGTGCGAAAAAAGGCGTATAAGTCCACGCTGTGTTTTAAGGCTGACGTTACACTGTACAAGCCGGAATTGCATAACTGAATAAGAAAACCTTCTTCCGATGAGAATATTTCCAACAGGAGAAGGTTTTGTTTTGATTATAGTTTATCAGTACACAATATGCTTGACTGGCTTCATGGTTTCGAGGTCGACGACTTCCGTCATGGAGGACGTCACAATGTAGAAGTACCCGCCGATTCTGACCCCGCAGGAGTCGTCCCATTTCGAAAGCTCGAACTCGTGGGAGTAGGTGAAGCCGGATTTTTCGCTGTATTCGAACACAAGGTAGCTTCCGCAAACCTGGAACCCAATTACTCCATACTCCGGCAGAACCAGCATTACCTTGTGATTGTTCATCTTGCTTGAATAATTATGGCTGTCATTTGCGGTATACTTTTCCGTCAAATTGTAGGGGTCTGACACGTCGAACATGGAGAGCTTGATCTGTCTAGCATCAGTCTGACCGATTCCGAGAAGTAGGCTGTCGCCGTAGGGGTAGAGGTAGCTGGAAAATCCGGGAATCTTAAGCTTGCTCACGATTTTCGGGCTGTCGGGGTTTGAGAGATTTGCGCAGAACAAGGGGTCGGTGTTGAGGTAGGTCACAAAGTAGCCCACATTCCTGTCGAACCGCACGGACTTCACGTCTTCCCCTTCCGCGATGTTATCAATGCTTCCCCGCATGTCGAGATTTTTGTCGAGAACGTACAGGGACGTGCTGTTATCGTGCTTCTGGGCGAGATAGTTGACGAAGCCGTACTTATTGTCAGTGTACTGGGTGTAGCTGCTTTCACTCCGCTGAGTCACGAATCTGAGGTTTCCGTCGTACTCGTCGAGGGAGAACTGGTTCAGCAGCCGTCCCTTTATGTCGCAGATTTCGCGGGTCTTGAATTTGTCGCGGTACTCGAACTTGAGTATGTTTGTGGATGAGCCGCTTGAATAGTCTACAGCCGTGTAGTTGTCCACAGTGTAGGGCTTGGAGGAGTCGTTGTACCACCGGCTGTCGGCTATGTAGATGTAGTCCCTGCCCATGTAAACCGTGTCGCCATTGCCGATGACTATTTTTGTATCAGTCATGCTTTTCTTTTTGTCGAGGAAATAGTTTGATATGACCACATAGTTCGCGCATTCGGTGTCCGGCGGCATGAGAATTTCCGAAGGATCTGCGCGTCTCAGCTTGTCATTGCTGCCCTGATAGAAGTGGGGGATGTAATCGTCGGTGTCCGTGACCTTGATTTCACCGTAGCGGGAGTGAACCGGGCAGGTTGTTACAACATACAAGCTGTCGTCTGCCATACGGCTGGTCACGAGGCTTCCCTGCTGTCCGTTTTGGGAAACAAGCTCGAGAGATGAGGGTTTGTTGACGTTGTAGAGGTACAGCATTTTGTAGACGGTGCTTCTTGAGTCTGCTGCTCCGCCGTCAGTTTTGCTCCGGACTTCAACTTCCGTGATTACCGTGGCGTAACCGTTTTCATGAATGTACATTTCAATCGTACGCTCGTAGTCTACATGGTAATCGTCAACAGTCACAAATCTTTGCGTGACGGTGGTTTCCGAGACGAGCTTGGTGTTCTTCCCGTTGGCTTTCAGGATTTTCATCTCGTTATCAGTCAAAACGTAGATGTATTCCCCGTCGGTTTTCACGATGTCGCCCTAGTCGATTCCCTCGACCTGCACGTTGGTCCCGTCAAAGTCAGGATCCAGCGCGGCTCTTGACGTCTGTATCTCGGCTTCGGCGACGGGTTCTTCCGCAGCAACCATTGTTTCAGCCGGTGCAGAAAGAGCAGGCATTGCTTCGTATTCGTCCATCCAGACAAGATCCTCGTAAGGCTCAATTTTCCACTGGATGTAGTCCTTGATCCGTTCGTAAACCTGACTGTACTTTGACGGAACATAAATTTTCACCGGATCCGATGATTGGCTTGCGGCGGCGGTCGGGAATGTCAGAATGGCTGCACAAAGCGCGGCTGACAATATTCGCAGTGAAGTCTTCATGATAATTTTCCTTTCGCTGCATGGTACGGTTTTCGTCTTCACTTATATAAACGCACAAAACGGGAAAACGCTCCATGAAATGGGAAAATTTATACTCAAAAAATACGCAAAGTTTTTCTCTCTGCGTACTTTCTTTGTATCAGGTTGCGATTCCCGCGAACTGGTTCTGGTAGAGGTTGTAGTAAACTCCCCTTTTCTCAAGCAGCTCGTCGTGGTTGCCGGATTCCATCACCTGACCGTCCTGCATTACGATTATGATGTCCGCGTCGCGTATTGTGGACAGGCGGTGAGCTATAATCAGGCTGGTGCGGTTCTTCATCAGTGCCACCATTGCCTGCTGGATGTGCATCTCCGTTCTGGTGTCAACCGACGACGTAGCTTCATCAAGAATCAGAATCTTCGGGTCGGCCAAAACGGCTCTCGCTATCGTCAAAAGCTGACGCTGTCCCTGACTCAGGTTTCCGCCGCCTTCGGACAGAATTGTGTCGTACTTTTCCGGCAGTCTGCTGATGAATTCGTCGGCTTCGGCTGCGACTGCGGCTTTCTCAACGTCCTCTTCCGACGCGTCAAGTCGGCCGTACCTTATGTTGTTGCCGATTGTGTCGTGGAACAGCACAGTATCCTGCAAAACTATGGCGATTGCGTTTCTCAGGGTGTTCTTCGGGATGTCGTTTATGTTGATTCCGTCGATTTTTATCTCTCCCGAGTCGATGTCGTAGAAACGGGTGAGCAGATTTACAATCGTAGTTTTACCTGAACCCGTAGCTCCGACAAGGGCGATTTTCTGACCGGGCTTAACGTCCAGCGAGAAGTTTTTGATGACCTGCTTGCCGGGAATGTAGGAGAAGTCGATGTTTCTGAAACTGATGTTGCCGTGGATGTCGTCGACTTTGACATTGTTCCGGCCCTCGTCCTTTTCGGAGGGAGTGTCGAGGATTGCGAACACACGCTCAGCTCCCGCGATTGCCGTGAGTATGCTTGAGTACTGGTTCGATATCTGGTTGATGGGCTGGGACAACTGGCGTGAGTACTGTAAAATCGCCTGTACGTCACCAACGGACAACGCACCCGTCACGGTAAAATAAGCACCGAAAGCAGCCACAATGAGGTAGTTCAGGTTATTGATGATGTTCATTGCCGGACCCATGAGACCGCCCCAGACATTTGCCCTGATGCTGCACTTGCGGAATTCCTCACTGATTTGAGCGAAGTCCCGGCACGCGTCCTCTTCCTTGCCATAGGCGATGACCGTTTTGAATCCCGTCACCATTTCCTCAACCTGAGTGTTCAGCTGACCGAGAAGTATCTGTCGTTGGATGAAGTATTTTCTCATGAATTTGGAAAGAGTCATGGATACGATTACCGTCAGCGGAATTGTGACGAGGGAGATCAGCGCCATACGCCAGTCAAGCTTGATAAGCATGAAGAGGGCGCCAATCAGCGTCAGAACCGCGGAAATCAGGGACGTGATGGAGTTTGAAATAGTGGCGGAAATGTTGTCCACGTCGTTTGTCATACGGCTCATGATGTCGCCGTGAGCGTGGGTGTCAATGTAGCTGATTGGCAGGTAGGAAATTTTGTTGAACAGATCCCGTCTTAAGGTGAAAACCGTGTTCTGAGAAATTTTAGCCGAAGCTATACCCTGCGCTATTTGGATTGCCGTGTTTGCCACCTGTACAATTGCCATGAGGATGAGGATTCTCACTAGTCCGTCGAAGTCCACATGCAGTTTGCCATCGGTCAGTGTGATCTCGTCAATTGCCATACCCTGCAAAGTGGGGTTGAGCAGGTTCAGAAACGTCGTGATTATTGTAGTTACTATAATGAGGATTACAAGATATTTACTCTTGCCAATGTAACGGATGAGTTTGCCGATGGTTGCCTTTGCGTTCTTGGGCTTCTCCCGTATCACTCCCCCTCTCGGACCCGGACCATCGCCGCCTCCGCCGCCGTTTTTCTTCATCATATTGCGAAGCTCTTCAGCCGTGGGTTCCTTTGCGCCGTTTTTGCCGTTTTTCGGGGGAACTGCACCGTTTTCGGGCATTTTATCCTTTTCGGGCATTTTATCCTTTTCGGGCATTTTATCCTTTTCGGGAATGTTATTCTCAGCCATCTATCTCACCTCCGTTTGTCTTCATCTGGGACGAATAAATATCACGGTATGCCGCGCTGGTTTTCATCAGGTTCTCGTGGTTGTCGAAAGCTGTGATTTTGCCGTTCTCGATGACCGCAATCCTGTCCGCGTGCATTACGCTGGCGATTCGCTGGGCAATCATGATGATGGTTGTGTCCTTGAACTCACGGTTCAGCTCGTTTCTCAGCTTTGCTTCCGTGCTGAGGTCGAGAGCTGAAGTGCTGTCGTCGAATATGATAATCTCAGGCTTGCGGACGATTGCCCGGGAAATTGCCACTCTCTGCTTCTGTCCGCCGGAGAGAGACGTTCCCTTTTCAGCCACGTATGATTCATATCCGTCTTCCATCTTTGAGACGAACTCGTCAGCCTGTGCGATTTTCGCGGCTGCTTCGACTTCCTCAACAGTTGCGTTCTCGTCGCCCCACCTGATGTTGTCTGTGATGCTTCCGGAGAACAGCTCGCTCTTCTGTAATACGAAGCCGATTTTGCCCCGCAGTGCGTGAAGGTCCCATTTTCTCACGTCAACGCCGTCCACATAAACCGTACCGGACACTGTGTCATAGAATCGCGGAATGAGATTGACGAGGGATGACTTGCCTGAGCCTGTCGCGCCTATGATTGCCACAGTTTCGCCTTTTTTGACTTTGAAGGATATGTCGTCGAGAACATTTCCGCCAGCCGCGTAGGGGTACTTGAAGGAGACGTTTTTGAACTCCACCGTGCCGACCTCGCTGCCGGACTTCTCCTGACCGCCAACTATAACCTGATCGGATTCCAGAACCTCGCGTACACGTACGGCACATGCTTTACCGCGGGCAATCTGCTGGAACACCATAGATATCATTATTATGGATGAAAGAACCTGTGTTATATACTGCACCGCAGCCATGATGTCGCCTACATTGAGCGTTGCGGCTTCCACTTGGTACCCGCCGATTAAAATGATTGCGACAACAGCAAATCCCACTATAAGGTTCATAATAGGGGATACTACAGATATGATAATCGACGCTTTCAGACTAATGTCCTGATAATCGAGATTTGCAGCATTGAAGCGGTTGATTTCGTAATCTTCCCTTGTATAGGCTTTGACTACCCTTGCACCAGTTACATTTTCCTGCACTACGGAGTTCACATTGTCAAGTTTTTTCTGAGCTTTTGAAAAGAGCGGGATCGCCTTTTTTATCATCACAGCAACTGTCGCCAGAATGAACGGTAGAGTAACCAGCACTACTATACCAAAGGAGATGTCCAAAGTCAAGCACATCACTAGTCCGCCAATAAAATTGATTGGCGCACGTATAAACATGCGTAGTATCATCTGCACCATGTCCTGTAATGTGGTTATATCGTTCGTAAGACGGGTTACGAGTGAACCTGTGGTGAATTTGTCGGTTTGCTCGAGGGACAGGGACATTACTTTGTTGAAGGCATCCACTCTCACGTCGTTGCCAAAGCCTTGGGAAGCCCGGCTGGCAGTATAACAGCACATAAGTCCCATAAAACCACCGATTGCCACGAGAATTATCATCTCGAGACATGTGGAGAAAATCGAGGACATTACCACATCAAGCTCACCGGACTCCACAACGGTGTTTATGATTCTCGACATGAGCTTTGGCTGCCACAGGTCGACTAAAACCTCACCTACCATGAACAGTGGGGATATAATCGAAAAGAACCAATATTTCTTCAGGTAGGTAACGAAGCTCACTTTATTTTTGTTTTTCAAAATATACCTCCTCCGTCGTCTTCATCTGGAATGAGATTTTTACGGATTTTCTGGAGAATATACATGAGAGTTTCCTTTTCGCTGCCTGTGAGGTTCTGCATGGCTTCCGCTTCCTCTTCGCGGATCCTCTTCCAAATTTTACCGTTCAGCTCGATTCCCTTGTCGGTGAGATAAACGCGTGTGGCGCGAAGATCGTACTGGTCCGGCGTCCTCATAACGAAACCGTCATGCTCCAGCTTCTGCAAAACGACGCTTATGGTCGGAGCCTTGAGGTGGGTTGCTTTAACAAGGTCAAGTTGTGTCCGTCCGTCCTTTTTGCCAAGCTCGCGGAGAATGACGCGTCCGGATTTCTGGGAAACGGGATTTCCATCGTCCTTCTCACGTATTTTGTCTCCCATGAGACGTGATATTTCGTTGATGAGCATCATTGGAGTGACCTCATAAATGTCCTCCTTTTCGTAAGGTTCGGGCGCTTTTCCGTTTACCTTCAAATTCATAGAAATTACCATCCTTTCGTAAAAATTAATTAATTCATCGTTAAAATTGAGTTTACAATTAGTTTATCTATGAATCAAGTTGATTATATTATAGCATTAAAGAATTGTTTAGTCAATAGGTTTTTATCAAACAAATCTCATTTGTATTATTATATAAATCCAATGGTTGAATTTCGAACCACTTTGGTTATATATTACTATGTTTGCGTTACAAAACTAAAAAATCCGTCTTGCTTTCACGCGGTTTTCATACCGGATTCTGAAAAACGGATTCATAGTATTCAGTTTTTCTTTTTGAGGCGGAAGACAAGCCTTGCCATCGCTTTTCCGTTCCATGGAATCAGGGGGTAGAGGTAGTTCCGGCGGCCGTTTACGGTTTTGTTTGTGGCGGACAGCACAATCGTTATCACAATTCCGGCGGCGAATCCAATCCAGTCAAACAGGGCGGTAAGGCACAAGGTTATGATCCGCATGTATTTGAAGGCGTAGCCAAGCTCGTAGCTAGACTGGGTGAAGTTTGCGATTGCCACAAACGACATATAGAGAATCACGTCCGGTGAAAGCCAGCCTACAGTCACGGCAAAGTCTCCGAGGAGAAGTCCTCCCACGACTGACAGCGAGTTTGACAGCACGTTCGGCGTGTTCAGTGAAGCCAGCTTGAGTCCGTCGAGGGCAAATTCGGTCAGAATCAGCTGGAAGAATATGGGAAGCGCACCGGGCTCCTTCGGAATCAGAAACTTCATCGAATCCGGCAGTATTTCCTCGTGCATCAAACTCAGGTACCACAGGGGAGTGAGGATTACGGTGAGCCAGAAAATCACGTGGCGCAGAAGACGCAGATATGAGCCGGTGAGTGGCGGGAAGTAGAAGTCGTCGGTCTCCTGCAGAAAGTCAAACAGTGACGTTGGGAAAATCATCGCCTCCGGGCTGTTGTCACACAGGACTATGATTCCGCCCTCGAGAAGGATTGCCGCCGTCGTGTCCGGTCGTTCAGTTGAGCGGATTTTCGGGAAGGGATTGTACCATCTTGTGCGGATCAATGCTTCCGCCAGGCTCTGGTGGCCTAAAACCAGCGAGTCCGTGTCGAGGTTTTCGATTTTGTCCGACAGCTCAGCGGCGTATTTTTCGTCGGCTCTTCCCTTCACATAAACGAGGGCTATGTCGGTGCGGGTGCTCTTTCCGGCGTTGAGGTACTTCACTGTCAAATCAGGGGTGCGGATTCTGCGGCGGATCATGGCGGTGTTCGAGATTAGGGTTTCCACAAATCCGTCACGGCTGCCCCGCATTACCTTGTCGTTCTCCGGCTCTTCAGTGTTCCTCGCGGGATAGGTGCGCAGATCTATAATCAATGCATTTGAGTCGAACCTGTCGCAGAAGAACGCCGTGCACCCGCTCATTACTGCCAGAATGATTGAATCAACGTCGTCGCTCACGTCAACCTCGGCGGCGGTCATGTGCTTATCCGCGAATGTCTGCGCGTCACAGGATTTGTTTTCGCCGAACTCCTTCACCGTCACAATGTAGGTCAGAAGCTTCTGCAAAGTCTCGCCCTTAATGAACCCGTCAATGTAGTACATCACGATGTTCGCGTCGGCTATGGTCATACTCTTGCGGATTACGTCAAAGTTTTCCGTCGGGTGAAGGATTTTATCCATCAATGCGAGGTTGGAATTGAAGTCCCCGCTCAGCTTTTCGTTGTATACTTTCATAAAAAATCCTTTCGTCATTCATACCTTGGAATTATTGTTGACGAAAGGACTTCACAATATTCGGTTTTACTTCTTTTTGTCTGGATTTTTGAAGAACTGGTAGTAGTAGCATGGTATCATACCATTGTAGAGCTTGCGGATTTTGTCAGCCCGCCGACCGTACAGCTTGGGGAATAATTCCGACTGGGTTATGACGTAAATCTGCCACCGCTCCAGCCGACGGAACGCCTGACCCATTGCTCGGTAGAGATCATTTGCTTCTTCAACAGTCAAAAGTCTCTCGCCGTACGGAGGATTTGTGACGACAGTTCCACGACGGCCGAGGGTGTCTATGTCAAGTGCGTCCATTGCGAAGGTATTTATCATCTCTCCCACTCCTGCGCGGTCCGCTGAAGCACGTGCGACGTCCACGCATCTCTGGTCTATGTCAGTTGCGTAGGCTTCAAATGATGTGGGCTTGATTCTGCTTTCGGCGCCTTCCCGTACGTTTTTCCACGATTCAGCCGGAAAGAGCGGGAATTTTTCCGCCGCAAAAGTACGCCGGAGTCCGGGAGCGATATTTTTCATCTGCATTGCCGCTTCGATTGCGATTGTACCCGAGCCGCAGAATGGGTCCCACAGAAGCACGTCCTCACGCATACGGGCGATTTTCACCATAGCCGCTGCAAGAGTCTCCCGAATCGGAGCTTCAACGGTTTCCGGCCGGTAGCCACGCTTGTGGAGAGGAGTGCCGGACAAATCTATCATAAGGCTCACGTTGTCCTTGAAGAGGAAAAACTCGATTTTGTACTTTTCGCCGGTTTCCGGAAGCCTCTGGATGTGGTATTTTTCACCAAGTCTGACGGAAACCGCCTTTTTTATGATTCGCTGACAGTCGGGAACGGAGAAAAGCTGGCTCTTTATAGAGTGGCCGCTTACCGGAAATTCGTCATATCGACCAATGTAGTCTTCCCACGGGATGGATTTTGTGCCGTCAAACAGGTCGGTGAAGGTGAGTGCCTCAAAGGAGCCGAGGTTAAGGTACAGCCGTTCGGCATAGCGCAGATTAACACTGCATTCGGCGGCGGTGTTTTCGTCTCCCTCGAAGGTGATTCTTCCGTCCATGTTGTGAACGCGGCGGTACCCGAGAGCTTCGATTTCTTCCCCGAGGAAGCCTTCAAGCCCGAAAAGGCAGGTTGCTGTGTAGTTCAGTTTCATATTTTACCTTGAGTTATTGTAAATTCATATCAATGATGTCACGGCAGGTTGATTGGCGGAATTTTTTCCTTTGTCGCGGCGGTTTTCGCAAGAGTAAAGGTGAATCTGCACCACTTGCCGTACTCGCTTTCAACGTAAATTCTCTCGTTGTGCTTTTCGATTATGGTTCTCGAAATGTAGAGTCCAAGTCCAACTCCGGATTTGTCAAGCCCGCGGCTCTTGTCACCCTTGTAGAATTGGTCGAAGACGAATGGCAGATCCTCGGGAGCTATTCCCTGACCCTCGTTGTACACGCTTGTGGTGATTTTCTGTCCCGTTTCCTTTATGGTAATCAGATATTTACCGCCTTCCCTCGCGAACTTTATGGCGTTGTCGCAGAGATTGTAGAGCACACGGTAGACAGCGTCGCTGTCGGCAAGGACGTACATGTTGTCCCGATCGGAGACAAACTCCACGTCGAGCTTTTTGTTCTCCAGCCGCTGTTCCGCGTTGATTATGATCTGCCGCGCCATTTCACATATGTCAAAGGGGACCCGATTTAATTTTTTCTCACCGGACTGGATTCGGGTCAGCTCAAGAAGACTGGACACCAGCCGCGCAAGCCGCTTCACCTCAGACGAGATAACTTCGAGGTAATGGGGGACTTTTTCCTGTGAAATTGCGCCGCTGAGTATGCTGTCGATGAAGCCGGAGATAGTGGTCATGGGGGTGCGCAAATCATGTGCTACATTTGACATAAACAACCGCTTTGTCTCTTCGCTGTGCTGCAGGGAGCCTGCCATGTTGTTGAAAGCGTCGGCAAGTTCCGCAACCTCGTCGTTTCCGCTGACTTCAACCCTTGCGTCAAAATGTCCGGCGCCGAATTCCCGTGCTGCTCTGCTCATTGCCCGTATGGGTGAAACAAGCCGTTCCGTGATGAAGTAAACCGCCACCATTGCCGCCAGCATCAGCCACAGAGTGGACATTACCATTGTTTTTATCATTGCTTCAAGGAGGTCATCCATATCGGAACTCATTGCGGCAGTCATAACCGAGCCTACGACTCGTCCGTCCTTCGCGGTGATGGTCTGGATATAGACCTGGTGCTTTTCCGTGAAAAATCCGTCCAGCTTGTCGAATCTTGAGATTGACGAATTCTTTCTCAATTCCTCCATGACAGAATCCGGATATCTCAGTCCTTCAGTTTCGGACACAATACCGTCGTCTCCCGCGAAATTCACGTAGTCCGGCGAACCTCCAACAAGTCTTATGTCTCCCTCGCCATCGGAGATGAAGATTACAACATTGTCGCCATTTGTCGCCATTGCCTTGAGTACGGGCATGATTTCATAGACGGAGCTGTCGAGATATTCTTCAAAGCTCATCTCACCGCTTTGGGAATAGTCGTCGATCATGTATTCGCATGAGGCGTAGGCGATATTTGACAGGGCGCGGTTCTTGCTGTTTTCGTCATAGACGTTGAGAAGGGTCGTGACAATCGACGTGGAAAAGAAAATACTGAAAATATAAATCAGCATGAACGCCGAGATATATTTTGTAAAAACACTTCTGAACATATATAGGATAACCTCATGTTTTGCGGTTGAAGTATAACGCTGTTTTTCCGGCTAAAATCAAAGGGGCTGACCGCTGAGCCACCCCCCTGATTTAAATTTACTGAATTAGCTCGAACTTATATCCGACGCCCCATACGGTTTTCAGACACCATTTATCGGATACGCCGTCAAGCTTTTCTCTCAGACGCTTGATGTGAACGTCAACTGTACGTGAGTCGCCGAGATAGTCGAATCCCCACACCTTATCTAGAAGAGTATCTCTTGTGAAAACGCGGTTGAAGTTTGAGGCGAGGAAATAGAGAAGCTGCAATTCCTTCGGCGGAATTTCAACCACCTCTCCCTTGAGCTTCAGCTCGTATTTGTCCTGACTTATCTCAATATTGTCAAACTTTATCGTATCATTGTTCGTCTGGTCGTCGTGAGCCATGTAGCGACGCAACACTGCCTTGATTCTGGCGGACAGCTCCTTCATGTCAAAGGGCTTGACCACAAAGTCGTCCGCACCAAGCTCCAGTCCCACAACCTTATCGAGAACCTCGTCCTTTGCCGTGATCATAATGATGGGCTTGGTCGAGATAGCTCTGATTTCCCGGCAGACCTGGTTTCCGTCCTTGTTCTTCGGAAGCATCAGGTCGAGCAGAACAATGTCAGGCTCATACATTTTGAAATAGCTGAGACCTTCTATGCCGTCCCCTGCTGTTTTTACCTCGTAGCCCTCGTTTTCAAAGAAATACTTCAGTAAGTCGCAGATGTTGGGGTCATCGTCTATTACAAGTAATTTTGTTCCCATATAATTTATCTCCTTAACAAGTAGTCTGCGGCATTATTCGCAGCTTCGGAGAGACAGATTACGCCATGTAATCCCCGTTGTAGCTTACGAGTACTGCCTTATCAATGCCTTCTTCGGAAGAGAGTTTATTGATGAACTCGCTCTCATCGGAAGTCAGCTTAACTTCGTATGTAACTTCAATATAGCCGCGCTTTGCAGTTTTGGATTTGATGTTTGCCTTCTTTGTGCCGGCTTTGATAATTTCAGCCGCTTTCTTTTCTCCCGCGTCATCTGCGCATTCAACAACAACGATGAAGTCGTTTCCGGTAACTGTCTTTGCGTTGACAAAGAGAAGGAGTATTGCACCGACAATAAGTGAGCCGATGACGGCAAGGGGGTAGAGACATGCGCCAAGCACGATTCCTACTGCAATTGCCCAGAACAGGTACACGATGTCAAGAGGATCCTTGATAGCTGTACGGAATCTCACGATAGAGAGAGCGCCGACCATACCGAGGGACAGAACCACATTGGATGTTACAGCAAGAATTACAAATGTTGCAATCATCGTGAGTGCTACAAGGGATACTCCAAAAGAACGAGAGAACATAACGCCCTGATAAGTCTTTTTATAGACAAAGTAAATAAACATTCCAAGAGCAAAGGCAAGGACGAGAGATATTACGGTGTCAATAATAGAAAATTCTGTCGCTTTTTCGAGAAAGCTTGTTTTAAAAATGTCGTTAAAAGATTTCATTACCTTGTTTTCCTTTCAGATTATGTATTTTTTATGTGCCAATTTGTATCAGCCATATGTTCTGCATACCTCGTACTTTGAGGTTGAGTTTCTGCTGTAGCATATCGGGTTGACGATATACTTTATAATGTCGGGCAGGTATCTGTCGAACTTTATCTCAAGCACGTCGAGAGTCTTCGCGGGTACCATTGGCGTGGGGTCAAAGAGGTCCGTCGAGTGGACTCCAGAGCGTATGTTGCGGTCTATGGTGACTCTCACATTGCCGGGACCGTAGATGAACGGAGTCCGGGTGTATTCCACGAGGGTCTTTGGTCTCAGAGTGTACCCCTTCATCTGTGCGTAAAGCTCTGCCAGAAGTCCCCGTCCGTCGTGAATCATCCAGTCTATGTCGGCGGAAACGATTCTGTAGTACTCGTCCTTGGTGATGCGGCACTCGATTTTCTGGGTCATCTCGCCGTTTTTCACCTTTTTTTCAAGTACTATGAAGGAGTCGTCGCCGTTGTAGATTCTGATACGGAATTTCGCTCTCGGGTCAGCGCCGTTGATTTTTTCCAGCAGCGCACGGTCATTGTAGTTATCAAAGTAAAGACTTCGTATAACGTATGTTCCGTCGGCGGTGGTGTGCGGATCCCTCTCCATCACCGTTCCGAGACGTCTTGACAGAATTTCGCAATCACAGGCGTTGACAAGGTATTTGTATTCGTGTCTGTAAACTGCTTCTGTTATCATTATTTCCTCCATAATTATATTCTTTACTTCAAGACTGTGCTTTTTCCTGTCTCTCCATAATCTTATACTATGTTATTTTATACTATAATTGTGAATGCAATATGAAGTTTATGTGTAATGTGTATTAATTTCGTCTGATTTTCTTCTAAACATTATTTATTATCTCATTTTACCATATCCGCGTGAAAATGTCAATGTGGAATATAAGATTTCTGTATACCGGACGCAAAAATTTCAAATTTCATGAAAATGTAAGCCGCGCCACTTGAATACTGCGGGAAAAAAGTGTATAATAAGGAAAGCTGAATCAAAGCAAATCACGAAAGGAATTTTATATAAATGAAGCTCGGTATTATTGGTCTCCCCAACGTGGGCAAAAGCACACTGTTCAACGCTCTGACCGGCGCGGGTGCTCCAAGCGCAAACTATCCCTTCTGCACGATTGACCCAAACGTAGGTGTGGTTCAGGTTCCGGACTACAGGCTTGACCGGCTGGCTGAGATGTACAACCCCACCCTTTACACTCCGGCTACGGTGGAATTTGTGGACATTGCCGGACTTGTGCGCGGTGCGTCAAAGGGTGAAGGACTGGGAAACAAGTTTCTCTCACACATTCGCGACGTGGACGCCGTTGTCCATGTGCTGCGCTGCTTCGAGGACGGGGACATCATTCACGTTGACGGAAACGTAGACCCAATCCGCGACCTTGAGACCATCAACATGGAACTTATCTACGCGGATATAGAACAGCTGGAGAAGAAAATTGACAAAACGGCAAAGCTTCTCAAGGGAGACAAAACCCTCCAGTCCCAGCTAGACCTCTACAACCGCATCCTCGACTCCCTCAACGAGGGCAAAACCGCGCGTCAGCTGGAATTAACCGAGGATGAAGCCGCACTGCTTTCCGATTTGAACCTGCTCACCCTCAAGCCCATCATTTACGCGGCAAACGTCAGCGAGGACGAAGCGGCAGAGGTGTCGCCTGACAACGAGATGTTCAAAAAAATCAAAGCTGAAGCCGCAAAGGAAGGGGCTGAGGTCATTCCGGTGTGCGCTGAGATTGAAGCGGAAATCGCGGAGCTTGAGCCGGAGGAAAAAAAGGCGTTCCTCGACGACATGGGAATTCAGGAAAGTGGTCTGGACAAGCTCATAAAGGCAAGCTACGCCCTTCTCGGCTACATCAGCTACCTTACGGCAGGTCCAAAAGAGGTGCGGGCGTGGACCATCGTGAACGGCACAAAGGCTCCACAGGCGGCAGGCAAGATTCACTCGGACTTCGAGCGGGGCTTCATTCGTGCTGAAATCGTGTCCTTTGAGGATTTGATGGCCTGCGGATCCATGAACGCGGCTAAGGAAAAGGGACTTGTGCGCAGTGAGGGCAAGGATTACGTCATCAGGGACGGTGACATTGTGCTGTTCAGGTTCAACGTCTGATTGGCGCGTGTATTTCCGCTTATATAACTGAAAAATCATTCGTGCGGCGGCTCAACTACGGGCTTGCCGCTTTTGTTATAAACGTCACCCCATCACATGGTACAGACGCAGAAATTCACCCCGAAGTATGGCGCAGGTGCCGATTGAGACATACCGCCCCTTCACGTGCATGGAGTCCCGGCTCACTCCCTCGAACTGCATGCCTATTTTCTCCATGACCCTCCGGCTTCGGTCGTTTCCTATCATGTACCGCGCCTCTATCCGATGAAGCCTGAGGTTGAGAAAGCCGTAGCGCATGACAGCCGCTGCAGCTTCCGGTGCAATTCCCGCGCCCCAGCAGTCCGGATTCAGCACGTAGCCTATCTCAGCCGAGTTCTGCTCTATGTTAAGTTTAGTGAAGCCGCAGGTGCCGATCATTTTGTCGTTCCGCTTGAGAATAATAGCCCAGTCGTAAAAGTCCCCGGCTTTGTACCTCGACTGGAGATAGGACAGGTACCTGTAGGTGTACATCTGGCTAGAATGGGGTTCCCAGAGTAAATATTCGGTAACGTCCGGCAGGCAGGCATATTCGTACATGTCGGCAGCGTCTTTTTTCAGCATCTTGCGCAAAACCAGCCTCTCCGTATCGAGAATCGGCGGATCCCTGAATATGCGGATTATTTCATCACGGTTCATAATATCCCTTTTCGCTCGGTCTTATTTTACTATATTATATGCTATTTATCCAAAAAATTCAATATCTGTCCGAGAATTTTTCTATATTATCGTTAATTTTTTCATTTTACATTCACACAATAAAAAATCCCGCCAACATTTACCGCTGACGGGACTGTTTTTATTTCACGCGATTACATTATCTTGCGGAACATTGCCTTGAAGTCGTCGATTGTGGCTTCCTTGGGGTTGCCGGGTGCGCATGCGTCTGCCGCTGCCGACTGAGCCAAAAAGTCAAGATCCTCTTCCTTGATTTTCTCAAGCTTCGTGGGGATTCCGACGTCAATGGAGAGCTGTCTTACGGCTGCGATTGCCGCGGCTCTGTATTCAGCCTGTGTCATGCCCGTGGTATCGACGCCCATAGCCTCAGCGACTGCCTTGAACTTCTCGCCGGTCGCCTCAGCGTTGAACTCCATAACGATAGGAAGCATCATTGCGCAGGCTACTCCGTGGGGTGTGTCGTAAACCGCGCCGAGGGTGTGTGCCATGGAGTGAGCGATTCCCAGACCTACGTTGGAGAACGCCATGCCGGTTACGAACTGACCGAGAGCCATTCCCTCTCTGGATTCGCCGTCGTTCTGCACAGCACCGCGGAGGTTCTTTGCGATAAGACGGATTGCTTCGAGGTTGAGGCAGTCTGCAAGTTCCCATGCAGCTTTTGTAGTGTAGCCCTCGATTGCGTGGGTAAGCGCGTCCATACCTGTAGCGGCGGTGAGTCCCTTGGGCATTGTGGACATCATATCGGGGTCGACAACAGCAACGTCGGGAATGTCGTTTGTGTCTACGCAGACGAACTTTCTCTTGCGCTCAACGTCGGTGATAACGTAGTTGATTGTAGCTTCAGCTGCGGTTCCAGCAGTTGTGGGGACTGCGATTGTGTAAACCGTGCGGTTCTTTGTGGGAGCAACGCCTTCGAGGGAGCGGACGTCGGCGAATTCCGGGTTGTTGATGATGATGCCGATAGCCTTGCCGGTGTCCATTGACGAGCCGCCGCCGATTGTGATCATGTAGTCAGCTCCCGACTTCTTGTATGCCTCAACGCCGGACTTTACGTTTTCGATTGTGGGGTTGGGCTTTATGTCGGAGTAGATTTCATATGCCATTCCAGCTTCGTCAAGCAGGTCCGTTACCTTTTTGGTTACGCCGAACTTAATTAAATCCGGGTCGGATGCGATGAAAGCTTTCTTGAATCCTCGAGCGGCGATGAGTCCGGGAATTTCCTTGATTGCTCCCTTTCCGTGATAGGATAATCCGTTCAGAACAAAACGATTGACCATTTGTTTAGTCCTCCTGAAATTAACATTAATTTATTTGATTTATACAATATTATACACGACAATCACGTAAAATTTATGCGTTTATTGTGAACGCGATGTTAATTTATGTTAATTTTATAAAAATCATCCCTGTGGAGACTGAATTTCCCGCCGATTCTTGACTTTCGGTTTTCTTCATTATATAATAGAGAAAAACTCATTTTTAATCGGAACGGATATGGATAACAACAAAAGTCAATGTGTAAAAACCGCTGTGATTATCACTTCGGATGACAACGACAGCTTCACCATCGGGGATGAATACGATATTTTTTATGCCGGCGGCACCGGGGAAATTACAAAAAAACTTGGGGATATTCTAAAGTCGGAAAAATACGGCTGTATCGCAGTCTGCGGAGGTGGGTATGGCGCTGAGGATATTTACGCGGTCACGGACACGGCGAAAACCTTCGGCGGGCTTGTCGCAGGCTCACGGGAAAAATCAGGACTGCCGGCGCTTCTGCGGATTCACTCGGTTATATCATCGCTTCTTATGAAGTTCGGACTTGGCGTCAGCGTGCGTGACATCTGCTCAGGACTGCTTGCCGTCGACGCGGGTTCGGCTGAGATTCTGACGCATATCAAAGGCGGGGATGAATTTTTGGCTGAGGCGGCTGTTTTTGCGGCAAAGAGCGGGGTGAAAGTGACGGAAGTATCCCTTGAGTCCGGGTACACTGGCACAGAAAAGCTGTCTTTACATCCGTTGAGGTCGGCTCTGCGCACTTATCTTACCCTGTTTCTCGCGTCACAGTCACTCAAATACCTTTTTTCTTCCTGTGCTGCCTTTGCGGTGGACTACGTGCTTCTGCTCCTGCTTGACGGAATATTCGGGAATTTCACCCCGGCCTCAATGGAAACGGCGGCTCCCTTGGCTTGGATCGTCTCGTCGCTGACAAACTTCTTCCTGAACCGGAATTTCGTTTTCGGCAGCCGTGAGTCCTTTGTGAAATCCATGGCCGGGTACTACGGACTGGCGGTGGGGGTGTTTGTGGTGAAGACCTATGTTTTGCTGGAAGCGCTGACCCGCTTGATTCATCTGCCTCTTTCCCTTGCCAAAATTATTGCGGAAGTTATATTCTTTGTCACCAACTACTTTGTTCAGAAGAAGTTTATTTTCAGAAAAAACAAGTAGAAAGAAAAGGCCTGTCAGATTTTAGTCCGGCAAGCCTTTTTTGATTTTAGTTTTAAATTATACAGTATGCAATACCGATGAAACGGTTTAGGCTAAACTTTGGAAGAATCACGTTCGGCGCAGCCGATGAAAAATGGTTGTGTTCCGCGAATGAGTAAACTCATTCATTCAAGGGATTCTTCAAGAGTGAAGCAGCTTCACATCAATTTTGCAGTCTCTGTATCTTCACTCCGTTATTATTCGCTGATGTCATCGATTGTCTTATCTCTGGCCTTTGTGAATACCTTTTCAATCTTTGACAGCTTGGATACGTAGCCGGAGATGTCCTGACCGTTTACTCCTGCGAGAGAACCAACGTTTGAGTAGATTCCGCCCCAGTTGAACATGTAGCCAAGGTCGTAGATTCTGGTGGCAAAGATGATGTCGAGCATTTCAGTGGACTCATAATCGCGGGATGACTTGTACTTCAGGGTCTTCTCATAGTATGCGGGCTTTAGAGTGTACATGGATTCCGCGGAGAGAGCCTCGATGATGACGCCGGTTCTCGCGAAGTCCTTGCCTGTCTTCGGTATGGCTATACAGTTAGCGCAGTACATGTGAACGAAGGACGCGTAGTTTTCCTGACTTTCGTCGTATTTCGGGAGAGGAAGAATACCGAAGTCTGTCTCCATGTCGCGGAAGAGGGACGCACGGTTGAGCCAGCAGATGTTGAACAGCGCACGGTCGGACTGGAAGATAATATCCATGCAGTCGGTCCATACGTCAGCATAACCGGATACGCTCTCGGCGTAAAGGGTCACGTCGAAGTTGTTCTGGAGCTTGAGTACCTTTTCGTACATGGATATATATGCTTCATCCATAGCGGTGTTCTGGGGAATGTCGTCGGCATCCTTTGTTACCATAGTCTTGCCGCATCCGGAAATGAGAGCAAATGTAGTAGCGTATTCGGAAAGAGCGCCCCATGTGTCATCCTCGGCAGTCATGACTCCGTCGCCGTTTGTGTCGGAAGCGGCAAGTGTAGCATATTCGGTTAGCTTGTCAATTGTCCATGTGCCTTCGTTAACCATCGAGTAGAGGTCGGGAAGATCGTGGGATGCCGCAAGCTTCTTGTTGAAGAACACAGCGCCTGTTGCGTCGTCGTCCATTGTCAGCATGTCGCCCATTACGCAGAAGATTTTTCCGTCAATGGACATTCCTGAAATGGAGTTCTGATCGTACCAAGGCTTTGTGAGATCCATGTTGGGGATGTCCTGAAGGTCCATTATGTAGCCGTTTGTGATGAATGAAGAAACGACTCCCTCGGGCTTCAGCGCAACCATGTCGTATTCGTCTGTGCCAGAGTTGCAGCTCAGGGCAACCTCAGCGCCCTGGTTGAAGTAGTCAGCAACTGCAAGCTCAATGAAATTCACATTATATCTCTCGCTGATGAGTTCGTTACGATTGTAAACCGCATCGTTGATGGGGTCGCCGGTGATGTCCTCGGCTGTCAGATCCTTTGATGACCAGTGAACAAGGTGGGTTCCCTTGCCAAGCATGCGGAAGTCGTATCCTTCGTAGTTGGCGTCAGGAAGATCGGGTTCGATTCTTTCGCTCTCTCCTTCTTCCACTATTGTGGTTTCTGTCTCTCCTCCTGATGTGGGAGTCGTCTCAGAGCTGTCTTTGGTTTCGTCCTCGCCGCCCTTTTCCGAGCAGGCTGTTAACTGACCGAGGCATATGATTCCGCACAGAAGAGCAGCCAGAACTCTTTTACTGCTGTTTTTCATTGTTTGCTCCTTTTAATCTTTTAATATAGTTGATTTTTTACGACGCCGGGCTGTACGGGCCTTTAAAATGACGCGCCGCGTGTACAGAATAATATTAGCATAACAAACCCGTTTTGTCAAGAGATTTTCCGTTGATTAAAACAATTTAAGCAATATATTCGGGAATATTTTTGTAAAAAACCACGTATGGAAATCATTTTTTGATTTTATTTATTAAACTAATCTTCATTTTCGTGAATTTCTTCAATATATTCCAATATAATTTACATTTCCACGGTTTATTTTCCCGCTCCGCTGTGGTATACTGCTTTATAAAATATGGCGGAATATTTTTTCTCATCCGGAATAGAATTGAGCATGACTCAATTCACGGGATGGTGTTTATGCAGGAAGCTGTTCTCTACCTCGAGAACGTAAAAAAGCGGCTTTACTCCCGTCTGCTGTCGGCATTTTTGGTGCTGATTTTAGTAACCGCCGTGTCGGGAGCCGCTGTGTTTCTTCTGTGCGGGTACGGAGCTAATGGAAACTTCACAGTCAGGTCAGCTGAGTACGGGTTTAGAGAGGCTGTGCTTGGATGCGCGCCCATGACGGCTGTGTTTTTCTTCATTTTTCTCTCGGCCTACACGACGTTCAACAGAACCGTGCTTATTCTCTCCGGTGTTCTACGCGGCAGTACCATGGGGTGCTTTCTAGCGCTGACTGTCGGCGGAAGAATCACAGGAGTCGGCTCCGGCTGGACTGCGGGATTTGTGCTGTCCATAACAGAAACGCTGGTTCTTCTGCTATACGGGGCTTATTCTTCGGTTTATTCCGAACCGATTTTGGCTATGCGGCTGTCAGGAAACGGAGTAGTGTCGTCCTCTCTCAGCGGGGAGTTCAGACTCTGCACATTGGTTTTCGGCGGGGCGGCTGCTGTTCTCGGCGGAATATCCCGCTGGCTGATTCTTTAGTTTTCCCGGAAGAACGCAACACAAAAGGCAACAATATTACGGAAGTATAATTGACAGGTGGCAAATATGGCTGATTTTAACAATTATAACAAGGACAACGAGGGCAGAAAAATGTCCCTTGACGAAATAGAAGCGCAGGAGCAAGCGGAAAAACGTGCGGCGAAGAAGGCGAAGTTCAACATCTTCTCAAAGTCAAACAAGGACGGCCGCGGCATCGACAAGGATGAAATTCCAATCTCCGACCAGCCTACTCTCAAGAATTTCTTCATTCTCGTGGGACGGAAGATTAACCAACTCCTCAGCGTGAACATTCTCATGATTGTGGGCAACTTTCCGGTGATATTCCTTCTTCTCGGCATGAGCGGGTATATGTCAAAACACCTGACCACCCCCACCTTCGCCATGTTTCCCCAGCTGTACGGGGTCACGTTCTACAACAAGAGCATGGCTTCCTCCGCGCTATGGACAATATTCTCCCGCCAGAGCGAGGTCACGATTCACACGACTGCCGATTACGTGATGTTCGCCCTTGCTGCGCTTTTGATTGTAACGCTTGGACTTGTGCGGGTTGGAGTCACATACATCGTGAAGCACATGTTCCTCGGCGACCCGATTTTCATGATTCACGACTTCTTCTACGCCATTAAAACAAATATCAAGCAGGGGCTGATTTACGGAATACTCGACACGGTTATCATCGGGCTGATAGTTTACGACATCATTTTCTTCAACCTGAATATGAGCGGCGGACTTATGATGGAGGTCATGTTCTTCATTAGCCTGTGCATGGCTATGCTATACTTCTTCATGCGCCACTACATGTACCTGATGCTGATTACATTTCGGCTGTCCATATTCAAAATGCTGAAAAACGCCCTCGCGTTCACTGTGGTCGGACTCAAGCGGAACATCATGGTTCTTCTCGGAACTCTGGCCTGCGTGCTTATCGAGGTGTTTCTCATGAACCTGTACTTCCCTCTCGCCGTAATCGTTCCCTTCATCATTCTGCCGTCCCTTCTCATCCTCATGGGAGTCTACGGAGCCTACCCGAAAATCAAGGAGCTGATGATTGACAAGTACTACGAGAGAATCTCCACATCTCAGGACCAGTGAAAAAAGTAAAATTTATTCAAGCTGTACAAAAAGTGCAGCTTTTTTTCTACGATTAAAACTTTCATTTGAACGCTTCATGGTATTGATTTATTTTATCAAAAATGTTATAATAAGTTCATAAGATTCAATTAAGGGTCTGGCAAAATAATATTCAACGGAGGACTGTTATGAAAAAAGTATCACAGGACAACATCAAGCGGAATCTGCTGCTCGTCTTCGCCGACGTCTTCACGGCAGTCGCGGCAATGCTTGTGTCCGACGTCTTCAGCTTTATTTTTCCTATGGGCAGAATCCTGCTCGTACTTATGGCGGTGAGCTGTACTGCGGTTCATGCGCTCACAATGTGGTTAATTACAAAAAAATACGCCTCGGTTCAGCTGTATTACGACGAGGTTTCCACTTCATCCTTTGTTTTTTCCGTTGGCGCAGGTGAGCTTATCCGGATAATCACAGCCAACCTGTACCCGGGAAACACATGGTTCACTTCATCCGCGTTCTATTTCTTCTGCCTGTTTGAACCAACCCTGCCCGAGGATATTTTTTCAATTGACTGCACCCATAACCGCGCCCTGTTTATATTTTTCCAGCTGCTGTTCAGCCTGATTCACATGGGAATTATGTACATGGCATTCAGGCATTCTCTGAAAAGCTGTCGGGATGGAGCGAAGAAGGACATCCTCGCAGAAGAAGAGCGGGAAAATCATATCTGTCGAGAAAAAAGCTACGGCAAGGGCAGCTCAGCAGTCGGGGAATTTGTCCGTGAGTGGCTGTACGAGAGCGGACTTCTCTTTGCGGCGGCGATTATCGTCGGAACAGTTTCAAATGTAGTAATACTCTTTATCGGGTATTTGTGCTCTCTTCCATACATTGTAAACACCGGCTCAGACGGGTATACGGAGAGTGGAACAGTGCTTATCTGGCTGCTTCTGGCTCTTTTCGCATTGGGACTTTGTGCATTTTTCAACGTTCTGCTGGCCGGCGAGGTGGGCAAATCAGGCGCACAGTTCACCTACAGCCGAAGCAAATCGCTGAAAACCGACATGGGGCTCATGTCCGCGTCAATCTTCGGCGGAATCGGAGTTTACACTGTTCTGACAATGATTGTGTCACTTAACGCCATATCATACCTGTTTTTCGCAAGTCCGGTCCAGTACATAGCCCGATTCATTGGCCGCGGCGACCGTTCCATCTGGGTTGACGAAGCCTTTGACTTTGAGCCGTGGGTTATTGCCGCCGCAGTTTTGATTTATGCCGGAGTTTTGGTTCTGTGTTCCGCCGCGGGCTATATCAGGGGACACAAAAAGTACGAAAAAAAGATTATCTCCGACAGACAGTTCAAGGATGTTGCCTCATCTGACTCCCGTCTGGATTCCTACACGCCGCCCAAGGAAAGCCTTCCCCCTGTAAGCCGCACGTCCTTCACCGAAAAGGAAATGGAAGCGCTGACCCGACTGAACTGCAGAAAAGTCACGTTGGTCTGGGTGAAGCTGATTCTGTACTTCGCGGCTGTGGTTCTTGTGTGGTACTTATGGGGAAAGGCTCAGGGGAACCTGTTCTCGCCAAGCGCTGTCGCGTTCACCATTCTTCTGGTGCTTCCCTTCTACCCCTTCCGAATCCACGAACGGCTTATCGGACAGTCCTATTACGCCGAGGTGGTGAAGTGTGAGACTCCCCAGCGTCCGGATTCAGTGGCGGCAAGGCGTATTGCTGAGAAGCCAAGGAATGAAATCTTTCTCTATCTCCGTCTGAGAAACGGAACCAGCGCAAAGCTCAAGCTGGACCCCGACGGAAGTGCGGAAGCGGCGTATGTCCCAGGCGAGACTGTCTACAAGCTGTCGGCGTTCAAGTTCCCCGTAAAATGCACCCTGTACGACGACGAGCGATTCTGTCCCGGTTGCGGCAATCACTTTTCAAAGAAGCAGGATGTGTGTCCGAGGTGCAAACTAAGAATTACACACAAGGAAAAATATTGACAAGTTTTACTTACATCTTAGTTTCATGTTTTCCACAATTTCACGTCATAAAAAGGCGGATAATTTCGTCGCTTCGCAGTTGACTTTTGAGGTCGGTAGGTTTATAATATAGCGGATCGAAAATCCGTCCCCGAGACGTGGGTTTCACCGAGTCAGAAAATCAAAGGAGATTTACAGCTGAAGACGAAAATCTAGGACGGTTTTTCATACTTTATTTATGTTTTGGCGGCAGAATATGTCGGGCTGGCAGTCGGATGCTTTGCGATTTTAATCACACGCTTTTTCGTTCAGGATTACTAGTACATCTCAACTTCTATAGGCTCAAATATTGCTTCATGTGCTGCGGTATTTATGTTCTGTAAAAGATCGAGTACAGGGAAACCGACAAGGGTACGGATTCAGGTTTACGGACACAGTTCCAATGCTGATCGGCATCGCGGTCTACATCATCCTGACCGTGGTTACGGGCTACAAGGTAAACTGGGTGCAGACCAACTCAACTTTCCTGACCAATATTTTTGTCAGAAGATATGACCTCGATCTCCAGGAGCTTATATACAACCACAGCAGCCAGCTCTTTCTCGCAAATGCCATCAACTCCACGTACAAGTTTCCCTTTATGCTGCTGGGGTACAGGTGCGGAGTTAAAAGGTGCGAGAATGACAGAAGTAAGCTTCACTCAGGCAAATAACCGACGCCCTGCCTCAATCCAACCGCCTAAAGAAAGGATTATCATGACACTTGATGAGCGACTTATCAGAACCGTGCCGACGGACCGACAGTTCAATTATCAGCAGCTGGAGTTCTACGCTTTCGTGCATTTCTCGGTGAACACCTACACCGACCTCGAGTGGGGTACGGGAAAGGAAGACCCCGCAATCTTCAATCCCACCAAAATGGACGCCGAGCAGTGGGTGCGCACCTGTGTTTCAGCCGGAATGAAGGGGCTGATTCTCACCTGCAAACACCACGACGGCTTCTGTCTCTGGCAGACGAAATACACAAAGCATTCCGTGGCCTCCAGCCCATACAAAAACGGTAAGGGCGATATTGTCCGCGAGGTATCGGACGCATGCAGGAAGTACGGACTTAAGTTCGGCGTGTATCTCTCCCCCTGGGACAGAAACAACCCTTCCTACGGTCTGGGATTGGAATATGACGACTATTTTGTAGCTCAGCTGACGGAGCTTCTCTCAAACTACGGCGAGATTTTCTCAGTCTGGTTCGACGGTGCATGCGGCGAGGGTGCAAACGGAAAAAAGCAGGTCTACGACTGGGCGAGGTACTACTCCGTCATACGCAAGCTTCAGACAAACGCATGCATAAGCGTCTGCGGTCCCGATATTCGCTGGTGCGGAAACGAAGCGGGAAAGACCCGTGAATCCGAGTGGAGCGTTGTTCCGGCAAGAATGGCGAGAAGCGAAAAGGTGCAGAAGAAAAGCCAGCAGGTGGACGACGCAAAATTCCGCCGACGTGGAATCAAGTCCTCCGACCGGGATCTCGGCAGCCGCGATTTCATGCGTGAGGAGGAAAACTTCATCTGGTACCCGGCCGAGGTGAACACCTCCATCAGACCCGGCTGGTTCTACCACAAAAAAGAGGACTCCTGGGTTAAGCCACTCGGTATGCTGAAAAGAATCTACAACTCCTCCGTGGGCGGAAACGCCATGTTTCTGCTCAATGTTCCACCGACGCCCGAGGGACTGTTCCATGAAAACGACGTGAAGCGGCTGACTGAGCTTGGGGACTACATCAGGCACACCTTTGCCGACAACCTGCTCCCCTCAGCTAAAATTACCGCCGACTCTTCCCTGCCCGGGTTTGGGATTGAAAACGTACTGACCGACAGCTACGACGGCTTCTTCCGCACCTCTGACGGTGTTGTCACGGCTGAAATCACGGTTGACCTTTTTGAAGAGGCTGAGATTGGCGCGGTGGTTCTCAAGGAAAACATACGCCTGAGCCAACGGATTGAGAGGTTCACCATTGAAGCCGAGATTGACGGAGTCCGCACGACAGTTTATTCCGGCACGGTTGTGGGTTACAAGAAGATTGTGATTCTCGACAATGTTAAAACTGATAAGCTGTACATTATAATAACCGACTCCCGTGTGGCACCCACGCTGTCCTTCGTCGGAGTTTACCGCGCAAAATAAAAGAATACCGCCGCAGATTGCTGGTTCACAGTCACCGACGACGTTTTTATGCTATTTTACACTTTACACTTGATTTTACTTTTCTTCCGGATTGACTTTCCTCATCCTGCAAAGATCGCCATAGATTTTTACGCTTCCGTCCTCATCCTTGACAAAGGTGTACTCTGAGTATGCTCTGTAGTTTTTATCAAGATCCACCGCTTCGTAATGCCGAACCATGCCGTCGACTATCGGGAAATACCCCTCGCCCGTGCCGGAATACTTGGTCAGGTCGTAGGTTGTGGTTTTTCCGTCAACGCAGTGATGCACCATTCGAACGATCCCCACACCTGGGGCGTAGTAGTATTCCTGTGGTCCGCGGAATTGGGCTTGTGTGACTTTCGGTGTATTCTCCTGCTCCTTGCACTCAAACGCAACGCAGAGACAGTTTTTGAATTCTTCTCCTGCAACTATAAGGGGCGAAACGGCGTTTACTTTTACAGGGGAAGCGAGTTTATAGATACCCCATAAATCTGTTTTTGCAACAGTTTCGTAACCGTCAACCCACTTGTCGTCCCACATACAGTCGAGAATATTCTGTATTATGTCATAGCTGAAGTTGCAGTGTACGCCATCGGGCTCGCCGTTTTCCGATACTATCCACTGAAAGCGTTGCGTTTCTCCGGAATTTTGGTAAGGTTCGTCAATCAAATCAATAACGCTATCTCTTTTTTCTGTATGGCAAGTTATAAATAAATTCCAGATACCCTTTTCCGTCAAGTCCGGCTTAAGCTCGGGAAGCATGAAGACTCTGTCCATTACATTCTTAGTAGCGGTGTTGTGAGCCTTCTGTAAATCCGTGCGGGCTATTTTTTTAGCCTTGCCCAGATATTCATAAGCGACAGCCTCTGATTCCTTGGTGAGATCATCTTTCTCTTCGTCCCAGTATTTTTCGGCGGCAACGCTCATCATTTCCTTGAAGTTGTTTTCGTCGTAATTGTGCTTTATCATGAATGCAGTGTATTTTACAAACGACCTGCCATTTTGTGAATACGTGATTTCCACATCCATGAAATCTTCCTTGAACTCGTTGTTGCCAAGGCTGATGTACTTCCATCTGTTTCCGGCTGCCGTGGGAAGCGCACCCTCTCCACCGACGATATTGCAGCTTTCGAGAACAATTGGGAATTTGACACTGCTTGTTTTCAGCTTGACAATACCCACGTCCTTCTTGAAGTATGTCTCCGAGTGTTGTCCGTTTTCTTCGCATGTCCACCTTTCACATTCCTCGATAATTCATATGGGAGTCTCAACGCTGACCCCGTCCTCCGCGTGAACCCGTTTGGAACCGTCGGAGCCTATGGTAACGCCGCCGAGAGGGAGATTTTCGTCATAGATGCATAGATGATACGGTCGCATAATCCCGCAAAATATCCGAGAGGAATATCGTCCCGCCATTCGCCGCTGTTATACCTGGGTTCCTGTATCATATACAGCTTACCGTCGGCCTTTTTCCATTCTTCCGCCGTTACAGTGTACTCCGTTTTCACTGCCTGACTGTGTTTTTTCCGCAGTTCCATGCACTCAAGAGCAGACATAGCCAAAGCGTAATAGCAGTCATCCCTCAGGTTTGCGTTAATGATAAAATTATACTCCTGTGCGGCTTCATCGAGCTTGCTCAAACCCATGTATTCGAATCCCAACCAGAATCTCACATAGTTTATAGTATATCTGAATCCAAGCTTCTCGAGATATGGTATTTGGACATCCTTCATCAGCTCACATCTCGCCTTACCAGACAACTTTAGCTTCTCAACATACACAACTGTCATCATAACATCTTCGTTTTTACCTCTTTCGGCACGGTCTTTAATCAATACAAGAAGCTCGTCGCTTTTTTCCTCGGCATTATACCACCATCCTAACTTTAAAACGTCAGCTTCGGCGTGGTATCTTTCCTCATTCTCCGGCAGCTTCCCGAGGTCCGCCTTGACTCCGGCATATTCTTCCCGGAATCCATCCTTGGAGTTGAGCAAAGTAAACCGCTTGAGCCGCTCTCCCCTCTCCATAACTCTCTTTACAAATGTTTCGCTTACTGTCATGTTTTCATAATCCTTTCTGATTTTATCCCGACCGCTGTAGAGCTGCTTCTTCACCGTTCCCTCGGCGCACCCCAGCATGCCCGCAATCTTGCGGATGGAGTGACCCTCTATGTAGTACAGTTTTATCACGGTACGGATTTTCTGCGGGAGCAGCTCGATACTGCCCTCGAGAAGTTCGTTCCCGCCTGCCTCAAGCTCCCCCTCGCCCCTGCACCATTCCTCGTACTGAACCCGGTCGGCAATGGAATAATATCCGTTTTCGTCGCCGCTGCAGTAGTCGAGTCCGTAGTCCACCAGCTGCTGCTCACGGGATATCATATTCAGCGCACAGTTTCTGGCGATTTTTCTCACCCAGACCCCGAACCTAACCGGATTTTGCAGTCTTTCCAGCTTGGTCCATGCCGTTATGAATGCGTCCTGAGCCGCGTCCTCCGCAAGGTAGCTGTCGTTCAGCACGAACATTGCCGGAGGACATAACCGCCTTTTTCCAGCGTTCCACCAGCTCCTCATACGCGTCCTGCTCGCCGCGAAGGGTGAGATTTACAAGGGTTTCGTCGTCTTTGCCTTTGTAGAACATATATGCTTCCTTTACTGTACAGTTTTGTTTCGCGCAATGCTATATAAACAAGCGGGGATAGGAAAGGTTTACTCCTTGAGAAAATTTTTTTGGATTTTTTTAAGATTACCTCATTTTTTATATCACAAAACCGTTTTTACATTAAAAACTTCCTGTAAATTTTGCGTAATTTATTGCAGTTTTGTTTCAAATATGATATAATTAAAATAAAGTGAAAAAATTTTAAAAATTGCAATGGAGTGGATGAAGAACTTGAGGTATATTGTAAAATACGTGAAGCCGTTCTGGAAAAGGATGATCCTCGGCTTTATAATAAAGTTCGGCGGCACGGTGATGGATTTGTTCCTGCCGATGCTGCTGTCCTACATAATCGACGACGTGGTTCCAACCGAGAACAAAACCATGATTTACGTCTCGGGACTCTTGATGCTGGTCTGCTCGGTTCTGGCGATTTCCGGCAACGTTGGAGCCAACCGAATAGCGGCAAAGGTGGCCCGGGACTCAACCGAAAAAATCCGCAACGACCTGTTCTCGAGAATTTCCTACCTGTCCGCCCGGCAGATTGACAGCTTCACCATACCGTCCCTTGAGTCCCGCCTGACCTCGGACACGTACAACATACATCAGATGGTAAACATGGTCCAGCGGCTTGGAGTCCGTGCGCCCTGTCTTTTGGTCGGCGGGGTTATCGTTGCGTTTTCCATGGAGCCGGTGCTGACGCTGGTGCTTGTGGCGGTCATGCCGTTTATCGCAATATCGGTCTACCTGATTACGACAAAAGGCGTTCCCCTCTACACCGAACAGCAGGTGGCGACAGATGACATGACAAGAGTAGTGCGTGAGAACGCCCAAGGAGTGAGAATCATCAAGGCTCTCGGACGTGAGGAAAGCGAGACTGCGAGATTTGACAAAATGAACGCCGCCCTGACCAAAGCCGAGAGAAACGCCGCCCTCACCATGGGACTGACGAACCCCCTTATAAATCTCTTCCTTAATATAGGACTTGTGGCAGTCATTGCCGTGGGAGCCTACCGGGTCAACGCCGGAGTGTCGGAAACCGGAAAAATCATCGCTTTCACGTCATATTTCACCATAATAATCAACGCGCTGATGAGCGTCACGAGAATTTTCGTCAACTCCTCCCGTGGAATCGCGTCAGCCAAGCGTATCGGAGAAGTACTTGACGCCCCCTACGACATGGTGCCGGATCCAAAATACGCGGAAAAATCAGGCGCCTCCAACGATAAACACCCGAAGATTGAGTTTGACCACGTCTGCTTCTCCTACGGCGGAGTGAAGAACGACATTGACGACGTGTCATTTGTTCTGAAAGAAAACGAAACCCTCGGAATCATAGGCCCCACCGGCTCGGGAAAAACCACGCTGATCGCGCTTCTCATGCGCCAGTACGACGTGGACTCCGGGCGGGTGCTGATCGACGGTGTTGATGTTCGCGCCATGAGCCGGGATGAAATATCAAAGAAGTTCGGCGCGGCTTTCCAGAACGACTTCCTGTTCGCGGACACGCTCTACTCCAACATAGCCTTCGGTCGTGATCTGAGTGAAGGGGACGTTATAAAAGGCGCGGAAAATGCTCAGGCAATGCCGTTCATCAACGAAAAAGAAGGTGGGCTTGACTTTGAGCTGACAATCAAAGGCTCGAACCTGTCGGGAGGACAGAAGCAGAGGGTGATTTTAAGCCGCGCCCTCTCAGGAAACCCCGAAATTTTAGTCCTCGACGACAGCTCAAGCGCACTGGACTACGCAACCGACGCAAGACTCCGGGCAGCGATACGGGAAAACTACAGCGGTCAGACCACCTCGGTAATTGTAGCGCAGAGAATATCGTCAATCATGCACTCAAACCTGATTCTCGTAATGGAGGACGGCAAAATCACCGGACGCGGCACTCATAAGGAACTTTTAGAGTCCTGTCCGCTGTACCGGGAAATCAACGATTCACAGATGGGAGGCGCGCTTCTTGAATAGAGGACCAAAAGTCACCCGACCGGAGGACACCGTAGTCGGCAATGTGTCGAAAAAAAAGCTCAAGGTGCTTCTCCGGCTGGGAAAATACATGTACCGCTTCAAATGGGGCTATGTTCTCGCACTTGTTATCTCCATCGTCTCAAACCTGCTCTCGCTCATCGGACCCGAGTTGTCCGGCAAGGCGATTGACGCCATCGGAATCGACAAAGGACAGGCGGATTTTGAGAAAGTGGCGTACTACTGCATACTCATGCTCGTCGCCTACATCATCTCCGGCGTGACAGCGTATATTCTGCAGATTGTCATGATAAACCTCTCCCGCGGGATAGTTAAGAAGATGCGCGAGGACATTTTCGCCAAGCTCATGCGGATGAAGGTGGAGTATTTCGACAAAAACCAAACCGGCGACATAATATCCCGCATATCCTACGACATAGACACCATCAACTCCACCCTGTCAACGGACCTAGTGCAGATTGTCACCAGTGTGGTAACGGTTTCCGGATCGTTTATAATGATGCTTAAAATCTCTCCCAAACTGTGTCTGGTTTTCGCCGTGACCGTACCACTGTCGATTCTAACCACCGGCAAAATGGCGAGCATATTCCGTCCCCTGTTCCGCGCGAGAAGCGGAAAGTTGGGCGAGCTGAACGGTTACGCCGAGGAATGCCTGAGCGGACAGAAAACGGTGCGTGCTTACAGCGTGGAGCCTACAATGATTGAACGTTTCGCCGCACGAAACAAAACTGCCGCCGACGCTTACTATAAGGCTGACTACTACGGCTCAACCGTTGGACCAACCGTCAACTTCATCAACAACATTTCCCTGACCCTTGTGTCAGTCTTCGGCTCCTTGCTCTACCTTGCTGGAACTATCACAATTGGAAATATTTCTTCCTATGTACTGTACTCCCGGAAGTTCAGCGGACCCATCAACGAGACGGCGAATATCCTCAACGAACTCCAGTCCGCAGCCGCAGCAGCCGAGCGAGTGTTCAGGTTACTCGACGAGGAAGAGGAATCCGCAGACAAAGAAGACGCCCCGGTGTTCGGCAGCGAAAAATCCATGGATTCCCACAAGATTCCCGTCCTAGGTCAGGTGGACATCAAGAACGTCAACTTCGGTTACAGTAAAGAAAAACAGATTATATACAACCTGTGCATGAACCTCAGGCCTGGAACCTGCGCTGCAATCGTTGGCCCAACCGGTGCGGGAAAGACAACAATAATCAACTTACTAATGCGCTTCTACGACCCGGATTCAGGAAAAATCGAGCTTGAGCATACGGATATAAAGTCAGCCGCGCGCAAGTCCGTGAGAAAAGCCTACACAATGGTGCTTCAGGACACGTGGCTGTTCGGTGGAACGATTGCCGAAAACATAGCCTACGGTTCGTCCCACGACGTTCCCCGGGAGAAAATCGAAGCCGCCGCAAAAGCCGCCGGAATTGACTCCTTCATCAAGGGCTTGCCAAACGGCTACGACACAGTCCTCACCGACGACGGTGTGAACATCTCAAAGGGTCAGAAGCAACTCATCACCATCGCCCGGGCTATGATTTCGTCGTCGCCGATTCTGATTCTCGACGAAGCTACGTCAAATGTGGACAGCATGACGGAAATGCGGATTCAGAAGGCGATGGGCGAGCTGATGGAGGGACGCACGTCGTTTGTCATAGCGCACAGACTGTCAACGGTTCGACACGCGGACATAATTTTCGTTCTGCGGGAAGGCCGTGTGGTGGAGTCAGGCAGTCACGACGAGCTTATGGCGAAAAAGGGGTTCTACTATTCCCTCCACAGCGCGCAGTACACCTGAATTTGGAGTTTGGAGTGCCGCACGGTTCACAGTACATTTGAATTTTTAGATTATGAAATAATTCACAAAAATCTCTTGCAATACGCTGTTTTTTATGATAGAATGTTAAAAAGTTAAAATTGATTTAAATTCAGCCTTTTGGCGGATAAGGAGACGAAAATGAAAATCACAGTATGGAACGAATTTATGCACGAGAAGTGCGACGAAGCCGTTCGATCGATTTATCCCGACGGTATTCACATGTGCATCAAGCGTTTTCTCGAGGAAGCAGGCTACGATGTACGCACCGCCACACTTGACGACCCGGAATGCGGCCTGACTGAGGATGTTCTGAACGACACGGACGTTCTCTTCTGGTGGGGTCACATGAGACACGGCGACGTACCCGACGAGGTAGTTGACCGGGTATGCCGTCACGTTTACAACGGTATGGGACTTGTGGTTCTCCACTCAGGACACGCGTCGAAGGTGTTCTCGAAGCTCTGCGGCACACCCTCAGGGGACTTGAAGTGGCGTGAGTCCGGCGACAAGGAGATTCTCTGGGTCATAGAACAGGGACATCCCATCACGGAGGGAATCGGTGAGAACATCATCCTCGAGCATGAGGAAACCTACGGCGAGAATTTCAGAGTTCCCGCGCCGGACGAGCTTCTCTTCATCAGCTGGTTCACAGGAGGAGAGGTATTCCGCAGTGGATGCGTTTACAGGAGAGGACGCGGCAAAATCTTCTACTTCCGTCCCGGTCACGAATCCGTTCCGACCTACCACAACAAGGAAGTTCAGCGGGTCCTCATCAATGCGGCGAAATACGTCTGCACCCCGAAGTCCGACAGCTACAAATACGGCTGGGTTCCTCCGACGGTGAAGTAAGGTTAAATTCCGGCGGTTTTGTCTGGCTGAATCACCGATAAGTGCTATTTAAGCTAACCTAAACTTCAAGCAAACCAAAAAATTAAGGCCTCCCGTGAAATATCGAGAGACCTTTTTTGATTCAATTATTTTCCGTAGCTTCCGGTTGTGTCGAAGACTATGTCCGTGTCTTCCTTTTTCTTGGAATTCTTGACCTTTTCCATGAGAGCCGCGTAGAATTCCTCGCCGTCGTTGGGAAGCTCCACCCACTTTCCGGTCCATGACGAAAGCATCATAGCGTTGGATATTGACAGTCCATTGATGCCCTCGTATCCGGGAGCTAAAAGCTCTTCCCCGTTGAGAATGTGGTTGGTGAAGTTCTTGAGGATTCCCACGTGCTGTTCACCGCCGCCGTTTTCAATCTTGATCTCGGTGGTTTCGTTCGGGATTCTTGCGAAGCCTTCATTTGTTGAGAATGTGAATTCCCGCTCGTCCACTGACAGCTTGGTGTACATCAGTCTGCCGGACTCGTAAACCAGCTTGCCCTTTGAACCCGTGATTTCGAGGCGGTTTGTTCCGGGATATTCGCCAGTTGTAGTGACAAATACGCCGGTTGCGCCGTTCGAGTACTTGGCTATAGCGGTGACGTCGTCCTCTACCTCGATGTCGTGGTACTTGCCGATTTCGCAGTTTGCATATATAGCTGAGGGCATGCCGAAAATCCACTGCCACAGGTCGAGGTTGTGGGGGCATTGGTTGAGAAGAACACCGCCGCCTTCACCTGCCCATGTAGCTCTCCATCCGCCGCTGTTGTAGTAAGCCTGTGAGCGGTACCAGTCGGTGATAACCCAGATGCATCTCTTTAGCTCGCCGAGGGAGCCGTCCTTTACCATCTCGCGCATTTTCTGGTAGAGCTTGTTGGTTCTCTGATTGTACATGATACCGAAAGCTTTCCCGCTCTTCTTCGCGGCTTCCATGAAGGGATAAATTCCCTTTGTGTAAACGCCGATTGGCTTTTCGGAAAGAACGTTCAGTTCATGCTCAAAGGCGTCAATACCGATAATCGGGTGGTAGTAGTGGGGAGTGGCAATCATTACCGCGTCAACCAGTCCGCTTGTGATAAGCTCGTGGGAGTCGGCAAAATAAGCCACGCTGTCGCCGCATACGCCCTTCGCCCATTCGAGACGGGAAGGCTTCACATCGCAGACTGCCGTCAAAACAGCTCCGGGAACCTTATTCTCGAAAAGGTTGTGGACGTGGGACGAACCCATGTTACCAATGCCGATAACGCCGAATCTAACCTTGTCCATAGTTTACTCCTTTGCTTGATATTTGCTTTTTGTTGGAGATTCCCGACGATTGCCGGAGATTCCCTTTTTTACTGATATAATTATACCGCATACCGGCGATTTTTTCAATATTTTCAGCAAATTTTATCAAATAATTTTTGGAAAACAAAAGCAAGCCCCGCAGAAGTTCCACGGAGCTTTACTTTTATTATAGTTTAATCTTTACTCAGGCTGAACGAATCAGAGACCGCGCTTTACGTAGTGGGTGTGGAGAATCTCATGAGCCTTGTGTGAGTTGGGTTCACCGAGGTATTCTTCGTAAACCTTCTTGATAATCGGGTTCTCGTGGGACTTTCTGTATTCAAGCTTCTCGGAGTCCGCCTTGTAGAGAACGGAAGCACGAAGAGCCTTGAGGTCCACGTTGTTTCTCACGGATGCAGGCTGAGTGGGCTGACCGCCGCCGTTTACACATCCGCCGGGACAAGCCATGATTTCGATGAACTGAACGTCGTATGTGCCGTCCTGTACGCCGCGAAGGAGCTTGTTTGCGTTTGCTGTACCGGAAGCAACGGCAACCTTGAGGTCGATGTCGCCAATCTTGTATTCAGCGAACTTGATTCCCTCTGTTCCGCGGACTTCGGGGAAGTCAACCTTTTCGAGGGGCTTTCCTTCGATAGCTTCAGCAGCAGTACGGAGAGCAGCCTCCATAACGCCGCCTGTTGCACCGAAGATTGCGCCTGCACCTGAACCGATGTCGATGGGCTGGTCAAACTTTTCGTCCTCGAGAGACTTGAAGTCGATGCCTGCGAGGGAAATCATACGACCCAGCTCACGTGTTGTAACGGCAATGTCAACTCCGGGGATACCGTTGACGTCCTGACCTTCTCTGCCAACCTCGAACTTCTTTGCTGTGCAAGGGATAGCGGAAACGAACACGATGTCCTTAGGGTCGATACCCATCTTCTCTGCGAAGTAGGTCTTGTAGATTGCGCCGAACATCTGCTGAGGTGACTTGCATGTGGAGAGGTTTTCAGTCATTTCAGGGAAGTAATGCTCGCAGTACTTGACCCATCCGGGTGAGCAGGAGGTAATCATGGGCAGCTTGCCGCCATTCTTTACTCTGCCGAGGAACTCGTGAGCTTCTTCCATGATTGTCAGGTCTGCCGAGAAGTTCATGTCGTAAACGCCGTCAAATCCCAGCTTCTTGAGAGCGGCTACCATCTTGCCTTCAACGTCTGTGCCGGGTTCGTAGCCGAAGCATTCGCCGATTGTAGCACGAACGGAAGGAGCGCAGCAGATAGCAACGTGCTTTGTGGGATCGGAGATAGCGTCGAAAATCTTCTGTGTGTCGTCTCTTTCGTAGAGAGCGCCAACGGGACATGCGACGATGCACTGACCGCAGTTGATGCAGGAGGTTTCAGCGAGGGGCTTTTCGAACGCGCATTCAATCTTGGAGTCAAATCCGCGGTTAGCTACGCCGATAGCGCCGATTCCCTGCTGCTTGTTACATGCGGCAACACAACGGCGGCAGAGGATGCACTTTGAACTGTCCCTGATGATGGAGACGGAAGAATCGTCGATTGTGACCTTTTCGTCTTTCTTTGCGGAGTAGCAGAAGCGGTCCTCGTCAACCTTGTATTCCTGAGCAAGCTTCTGAAGTTCGCAGCTTGTGGAGCGGATGCAGGTGAGGCACTTCTTGTTGTGAGCGGAGAGAACCAGCTCGATGTTTGTCTTTCTTACGGCTCTGATTTTGGAAGTGTTGGTCTGGATTTCCATGCCTTCGTTTACGGGATATACGCATGAAGCAACAAGACCTCTCGCGCCCTTTACTTCAACAAGGCAGAGACGGCACGCGCCAATCTGGTTGATATCCTTGAGGTAGCAGAGGGTGGGGATGTCGATATTCGCGTAACGGCAGGCTTCAAGAACTGTAACGCCAGCGGGTACGGAATAATCGACGCCGTTTATTTTTACATTTACCATATCCATAATGTTAATTCTGACCCTTTCAATTAATATCTGCGAAACACTTTAGATTACTTCTTTGAGATTGCGCCGAACTTGCACTTTTCCATACAAGCGCCGCACTTTACGCACTTTTCCTTGTTGATGATGTGAGCTTCCTTGACCTTGCCGGTGATAGCTCCAGCGGGACAGTTACGCGCACAGAGAGTACATCCTCTGCACTTTTCGGGATCGATTTCGTATGAGAGAAGCTTCTTGCATACGCCGGCGGGGCATCTCTTGTCGACGATGTGTGCGATGTATTCGTCGCGGAAGAAGTGGAGTGTGGAGAGAATCGGGTTGGGCGCGGTCTGACCGAGAGCGCAGAGGGACGCGGACTTTATGTAGTTAGCCAGCTCTTCCAGCTTGTCAAGGTCTTCCATTTCGCCGTTGCCAGAGGTAATCTTGTTCAGTATTTCGAGAAGTCTTACTGTACCGATACGGCAAGGTGAGCATTTACCGCAGGATTCGTCGACGGTAAACTCGAGGAAGAACTTTGCGATATCTACCATACAGGTATCCTCGTCCATTACGATAAGTCCGCCGGAGCCCATCATACAGCCGATTTTGGTAAGGTTGTCAAAGTCGATAGGTGTGTCGATAAGTGAAGCGGGAATGCATCCGCCGGAAGGTCCGCCTGTCTGAGCAGCCTTGAACTTCTTTCCGTTGGGAACGCCGCCGCCGATTTCCTCGACGATTTCACGGAGTGTTGTGCCCATGGGGATTTCAACCAGACCGGTGTTCTTGATCTTGCCGCCGAGAGCGAATACCTTTGTACCCTTGGAGCCTTCGGTACCCATTGAAGCGAACCAGTCAGCACCCTTGAGGATAATCTGAGCAACATTCGCGTATGTTTCAACGTTGTTAACGATTGTAGGCTGACCCCACAGACCCTTTACTGCCGGGAACGGAGGACGGGGACGGGGTTCACCGCGGTTGCCTTCGATGGAGGTCAGAAGTGCAGTTTCCTCGCCGCAGACGAACGCGCCGGCACCGAGTCTGATGTGAATATCAAAGTTGAAGCCTGTTCCGAAAATATCCTTACCGAGGAGACCATACTGACGCGCCTGTTCGATAGCGATGTTCAGTCTCTTTACGGCGATAGGATATTCAGCGCGGACGTAAATCCAACCTTCGTCAGCACCGATAGCGTAGCCTGCGATAGCCATAGCTTCAAGAACCGCGTGGGGGTCGCCTTCAAGCACGGAACGGTCCATGAACGCACCCGGGTCTCCTTCGTCGGCGTTGCAGACCACGTACTTCTTGTCGGAAACGGACGCTCTCGCGAACTGCCATTTTCTACCTGTGGGGAATCCTCCGCCTCCTCTGCCTCTCAGACCGGACTTGCTGATGGTGTCGATAACCTGCTCGGGAGTCATTTCCTTGAGGACCTTAGCCAGAGCGAAGTAACCATCCATTGCGATGTATTCGTCGATGTTTTCCGGGTTGATTACGCCGCAGTTACGAAGAGCAACTCTCTTCTGCTTCTTGTAGAACGCGGTTTCGGAAAGAGAAGCGGCAACAGCCTCGTCCTCACCCTTCTTGTCGCCGGTTTCGTTGTAAACAAGACGTTCAACGATACGGCCCTTCAGGAGGTGCTCGGATACGATTTCGGGAATATCGTCAGGCGTTACTCTTGAGTAGAATGTTCCCTCGGGATAGATAATCATGATGGGACCGAGAGCGCAGAGACCGAAGCAGCCTGTCTGAACTATCTTGACTTCCTCGTCAAGACCCTTAGCCTGAAGCTCCTCAGCCAGCTTTTCACGGATGGCACGGCTTCCGGATGAAGTACAGCCCGTACCGCCGCATACCAGTACATGTGAACGAATCATAAGTTTAAATTCCTCCTAAAGTTATATCTTGGCTGCGCCGATTGTGTATTCTTTAACAATGCTGCCGCCCTTGATGTGCTTTTCGATAACCTCTGCTGCTTTTTCGGCGGTCATCTTTACGTATGTCACCTTGTCCTTGTCCTTTTCGAAAATCTCGACAACGGGCTCATACTGGCAGATACCGATGCAGCCTGTCTGTGTTACCTGCACCTTGTCCGAAAGTCCGGCGTTGGCTATTCCCTCCACGAAAGCGTTGAGAACAGGACGTGCGCCGGCAGCGATTCCGCAGGTAGCCATACCGACTACTACTCTGATGTCTCCGCTGGAGGTGCGTACTGATACCTTGTCCTGCATTTTAGCCTTTATGGCTTTCAGTTCCTCGAGTGACTTCATAATGGTATTCCTTTCTTGTTATATAAATTTTAATTTTTGCTTATTGTTGTTTTTTCGGCTTCAATCACGCAGTACCTCTGTATGTCCCCTGCCGCGGGAATCAAATCGAAGGGATTTTCAGCCCAGACAGCCTCGGCAACGACAGTGGATTTTACGTTGACAAAGCCTGCTTTTTTGAGATCCGACAGGATATATTCTTCAACCATTCCCCGCTCTACTCCGACGCTGCACTCCAATTCATAGCTCCGGCTGTCCTTGTCGATATATCCGCCTTCGATGATAATTTTTCCACTGGACTTCAATATACGATAAATTTCACGCGCCACACGGTCGCCTTCGGGTCTGTTTTCGAATCCGTAGAGAGACGTAATGTAGTCGAATACGCCGTCTTTCAGTGAGACATACCGTCCGTCGGTGCCGATGTAGCTTATGTTTCCGCGATTTCCGTTCCGTCTCAGGCGGGTCATTGTCAGCCAAAAAGTGTTTAATCCGTGCAGACAATGTCGACGCTTTCTTTTCCGTCCGTGCAGTCGAGAATCTTTTGAAGCATGGATCCGCGTCCGGTTGCGAGGTCGCATATTGTGCCGCTCATCTGACTAAGCAGACTGCGAACAAACTCTTCCCGCTTTTTCACGGCTTCCTATGTTTCTTTGTTGAACAAAGCGTAATACTTGGAGTTCGCTTCGTCGAAGTTTTCCGGATTAATCTCGCGGAAAAGCAGATAAATGTAGTCGGGAATCTCATCTCAGTACAGGTATTCCTGCTCCCCCGACAAATCGAGAGAAATCAGGTTGTACACCCCATGCTTGAGGGAATACTGACGCGCGCATTTTTCGCATTTCAGCTCCAGCGTAAGGGCGGTTTTACAGTGGAGACAGACAATAATTGAAGTTATATCCCTATATAAACCTCTCTGATGTAGTTTTGGGGCTGTCTACTTCCCGCTGACTTCTTCATACTGCTCCCGCATGTAGCCGTCGATCCACGTGAGAATTTCCGGCTCGGCGAGGGATATGTCCCCCAGCGTCTCCCGCAGTTCAGCGCATGACAGCTCCACCTTTCCCCCGGGCAGGACGTGAGTGAACGTGAAATTCACCTCAGGCGAGCCTTGTATTAAAGTGGTCATTGTGGACACCATATCTCCAAGCGGGATAAAGTCGATATGGTTCTTGCCGAATTTTGCCGCGGTGGTGGTTCCGTGGTTGTCGCTCATCTTCTCCGACACGGACGTTACCTTTACGTAGCCCCCGGTCATTTCGGCGAGCATGGTGAGAAACGGGATTCCGAGTCCCACCTTTCTGGTTTTGCGGGTAGTGAAGAACGGATTCGTGAGCTTCTCTACCTGTTCCTCAGTCATACCGCAGCCGTTGTCGGACACCGTAAAATACAGCCATTCCCCGTCTTCCTTCAGCGTAACCGAAATTTCAGTCGCGCCAGCTCTGACCGAGTTCATGGTTATATCGAGAACATAAAGCGACAGCTCATCCATTGTCTTCCTCCATTCACCGCACAGCGGCATATAAATAGATTTGTTGCGTGAAATAAGCTAACAAAAAACAAAGCTAAACTTTATATTTCACGCTGCCCACCTTTATTTAATAAGTAGTCAATCAGATTATTTCTGACGAAGGAGCTTGAATATGGCTCGTCCTCCAGCTTTATGGAGAAGTTCGCCTCGGCTATGTCCCAGAGATAATGGGCATCCGAGGACACAGCACGCCGCAGTTTTTTGAGAATCGGGAAACGGTTCCGGTATTCCTCAAGGGAGTCCGCGTCACGCAGCTCGTAGGCCGTGTAGGCAGGCTCGTCAGGGAATGTACCCAGAGCGGCTATGATTCCGTTGGCGTCCCGGTCGATGTGAGCCGGATAGCAGACCCCACCCCGTGAGAGAACCTCCGTATAGGCTTCCTCGAGGGTTATGTCCGACGCGTTGATGAGAAGATTCTGTTCTTCCCCGCAGACCTCGTCGTTTTCGTCCACAATCCGCTGATTTCCGAAGATTTCAGCCTTGTTCTGGAAAAACGGCCGTCTGCCCTCGACGAATTTGTCAAACTTCATGGCGTCTGCCAACTCGCGGAAGAGGCATACCACGTGAATATCCTCGGCGGTGGTCAGCTCCATTCCCGGAACCGGAATCAGCCCCTGTAGCCTTGCCTGAGCGAAGAACGCCGGACAGTTTTTCGACGTGTTGTGGTCGGTGAGGGCTATGATGTTCAGCCCGTTGATCAGCGCCATTCCAACGATATTCGCCGGGGTCATCTCGTCATCTCCACATGGGGACAGGCAGGAGTGAATGTGCAAGTCGCAGAAATAATCTCTCATAGCATGTTTTCGCTTCTGTAGATCTCGGAGCAGAGCTGGTACACCGTTTTGGGCGAAGACAGTACTGTGATTCCATTCTCTTCGGCGGCTGACAGCGCTTCCGGCATAAGTTCCACCCCCTCGGCTAAAATCACAGCGGCACATTCCGTGAGACTTGCCACTGCAATGACGTTTGTGTTCGACATTATGGTAATCCACAAATTGTCAAACTTCACGTGGCTCATCGCACGGCTGAGCAAATCTCCGGCATACACGCCAGACCAGTCCTTGTTTACGTCTCCGCAAACCACTTTAAGTGAGAGCTTGTTTATGATTTCGGTAAGGTTCATCCGTCTCTGCCTCCTACTTTGATTCTTTGTCATCCGTATCCGCCTTGGGCTTGTTCTCCGCCGTCTGCTGCTTTATGGGCTTGAGTCCGTCGAGGATTGACTTATCCTTGTGCTGCTCAAGGTACTTGTGGAACAGCATGCGCATGATGACCGTACACTCGTCGGCGGTAGTTTCGCCCTTGACAATATCCTCCGCAAACGCCATGCAGGTTGGAGCCCCGCAGGAGCCGCAGTCGATTTTCGGGAGTCCCTCCGTTATGGATTCGATCTCCTTCATCATACGGCGGGCTTCCTTTCTGTCGTCTGACAGCAGGTTGTAGGGATTGTACTCCACGGCGTTTTCGTTGAAGAATTTGTCCGGTATCCATTCGCTTGCGGGTCTGTTGGGCGACACGGGCAGGTACCTCTTCAAAGTCTGTAGCCTTGCCTGGGCGATGTAGGGGTTTGCCACGGTCATAGCACCTCCCACGCATCCTCCATCGCAGGCGTTCAGCTCGACAAAATCGAGGTCCGTCATTTCGTCGTTGTCAATCTGGTCGAGAACCTTGATGCAGTTTTCGATGCCGTCCGCCGCAAGATAGCGTTCGTTGAACACAGCCGACGACTCTCCCCCGGTGATTGCCCATCCGATTCCTATCATACCAGACTCCGTGGACTCTTCCGGCTCCTCCTCGTGGTGCTTCATCACGTCAAGCAGCTCGAAGTAAACGTCCCGCATGGACACCGTGGCGTCGATATAGTTGCGGTCTCCCGCGAAATTGTTTTTGACGTAGCTCACCTTTGCGGGACATGGAGTGATAAAGATGATTCCAATATCGTCGTCGGTAAGCTCCGGGTGCTCTCGTTTGGCTTTTTCCCGCGCCAGATACGCCGCGATATCAACGGGAGGCAGAATCGGCATGATGTTCTCGCACAGAAAAGGATAATTCATGCTTATCATCCGCGTGATTGTGGGACAGGCTGAGGAAATGACCGGTTTTTTTATGTCAGTGCGCTTTATGTACAGCCGGGTGTAAGCCGACACCAGCTCAGCGGCGCAGGCAACCTCAAACACGTCGTCGAATCCGATTTCAATAAGTCCGCGGATTACATGGCCGATGTTGTCAAGGTTGTTGAACTGACCGTAGAGCGACGGTGCGGGAAGAGCGACCTTGTACTTATAGTTTTCAAGACACGACAGTGAGTCGTGAGTTGCTTTTTTGGCTTTGTATGGGCATACCTTGATGCACTCGCCGCAGTCTATACACCGACCGGAATTGATAACAGCTCTGCCGTCGCGTATCCGTATGGCTTCCGTCGGGCATCTTTTCAGGCAGGTGGTACAGCCCTTGCATTTGCTTACATCAAGAGATACCGAATGCTTGTATTCAGACATTTTTATCTCCCGTCAATATTTCAGCGGCGGGATCGGTTTACAGGTTGACTGTCATGGTAATGGTGGTTCCGACTCCGACCTCTGTGTCAATTTTCATGCTGTCGGAATATTTTTTCATATTCGGCAGACCCATTCCCGCACCGAAGCCAAGAGCGCGTATGTTGTCCCTCGCGGTGGAATAGCCTTCCTGCATTGCCAGCTCGACATTTGGAATACCGGGGCCGGTGTCGCTGAGCACGATTACAATTTCGTCGTCGTTTACCTCAACGTCAGCCGTTCCTCCGTTGGCATGGATAACCATGTTGATTTCCCCCTCGTACATGGCGATGGAGACCTTTCGGATTATGTCCGGCGGATAACCGAGCTGTCTGAGCTTTTTCTTTACTACAACCGATGCTTCGCCTGCTGATGAAAAATTTTCGCCGTCCACGTCAAAGTGAAACTTTAATACCTCAGACATGGGCTTCTACCCCCTTGTGACCGAGACCGGAGGTGTACAAAATACCGCAGGCTTCGTACGCCCTCAGCGTAGACCGCATTACGGTGATTCCGCATTCCTCTGCCAAAGCTATCATCTCGGGCGTAGGGGTCTTGCTTCTGACGAATACGATGCACACCATATCCATCATGTTAGCTGTGCGGATAACCTGGGAATTTGAGAGTCCCGTCAGGAGAACTCCCTGATCTTTTACGAAAGCGAGAACGTCGCTCATCATGTCGCTGCAGCACGCGGAGGATACTTCGCTGTCGAGGTATTCCTCACCGCACAATAGCTCAGCTCCGAGTAAATCCTTGATTTCCTTGATTTTCATGCTTACCTCATTTTCTGCCGGCGGCAATAAATGTCAATTCGGAATGCGGAAATTACTGATACTTTTCGAGAATACCTTTGAGCATGCTCGGCTCAAGTCTGCCGTATACGTCCTCCCCAACTGTCATAACGGGAGCAAGACCGCAGGCGCCGATGCATCTTGTGGCGTCAAGGCTGAAATGAAGGTCCTCCGTGATTCCGCCGCTCTTTACGCCCAGCATTTCCTCGAGCTTATCCATGATGACGCCGGAGCCTTTGACGTAGCAGGCTGTTCCGAGACATACGGATACCGGGTGGCTTCCCTTGGGGTTGAGCAGGAACTGGGAGTAGAATGTGACGACTCCGAATACCTCAGTGAAGGGAATGTCGAGAGCGGCCGCTATATACTTCTGTACTTCAACGGGAAGGTAGCCGTAAACGTCCTGTGCCTGCTGAAGAATGGGCATGAGCGCGCCGTTTTCTCCCTTGTGTGCGGCAATGATAGCGTCAAGCTGTTCCTTCTGCTGTGCCGTACCCTTGAATGGAACTGATGTCATAGGTTTTTTCATAAAGAAATTTCCTCCTGTATATATATTGTTTTTTACCTTATTTATGTACCCGCGGGGCAAAAAATTCACCCCTTAGCAGATTACTTATTGCAGAACTTCTCCACAGCGTCAGCCGCGCCTTCGAGGTAGTTGTTTTCCATAAGCTCGATTACTCCACGGTCAACGAGAGCCGACAGCTTTTCGTCAATGGGCATTCTTCCGAGGAAATCGATTCCATGCTCTGCGCAGACTTCCTCAGCCTTGCTCTTGCCGAACACGTGAATCTCGCGGCCGCAGTCGGGGCATTTTACGTATGACATGTTCTCGATGAGTCCGATTACCGGAATGTTCATCAGAGTCGCCATGTTCACAGCCTTCACCACAATCATGGAAACGAGGTCCTGCGGTGTGGTTACGATGATAACGCCGTCCAGCTTGATTGACTGGAATACGGTCAGCGGAACGTCGCCGGTTCCCGGAGGGCAGTCGATGAACATGTAGTCCACGTCTCCCCATACAACGTCAGTCCAGAACTGCTTTACGGTTCCCGCGATGACTGGACCTCTCCATACAACCGGACGTGTTTCCTCTTCAAGAAGAAGGTTCACTGAAATCATCTTGATGCCGGTTTTTGTGGACAGGGGAATGAGTCCGTCGCCGGAGGACAGAATGTCGCCCTTTGTGCCGAACGCCTTGGGAATCGAGGGTCCCGTCACGTCGGCGTCAAGGATGGCGCACTTGTTGTCCCGTCTCTGCATAACCGTGGCGAGCATGGAGGTGACTATTGATTTGCCGACTCCACCCTTGCCTGAGATTACGCCGATAACATGCTTGACGTGGGAATCCTTGTGAGGTGCGTCGTACTGCGGTTCTCTCGAGGAGCAGTTAGCGGAGCAGGTCGAACAGTCATGAGTGCATTCGCTATCAGGCGTTTGTGTTTTTTCAGCCATAGCCAAAATCCTTTCGATTAGTACACTGATATGAATATTATTGTTCTATGAGCGTTATTGTCTATTATAATGGTTTTCACATGAATAATATAAACAATCCACTCATCTTAAAATATGAAATTTCATATTCTATACTATTATATAACAAAACCGCGAAAAAAACAAGGGTTTAGCGGAGATTCATAAAAATTTACAGAGATTTCAGGAAAATTTCGGCTTTGGCTCGGCTTGAGTCGTAGAAATTTCACAAATTATTCTATGAAACGCAAAAAAGCGCGCACGCCGGATTCAAATTGATGCGCACACGCTTGATTCTGCACTAAGGCTGATTATGGTTTTTGTTTTTCATTCGTCCATCTCATCTCCGGTATTTTTAACATCCTTAAAAATCAGCCTTGCCGCGAAAATCAGGACCGATGCCGCGATTCCCGGGAGGAATGAGACAAGGGTAAAATACGAGCAGACTGTTCCTTCGCATATTTCCGCACCGGTTTTCGTCAGGGTCAGGGCAAGGGAGACCGCGAGGGTCAGTATTATGTAGGCGAGCATTGCGTTGTTGAAGGATACTCTTCCCTTTTTGTTATGCTTTACCCTCCACGTCTGAGGTGTGCTGTATGCGCGAGGCGGGGACAGTCTGAACTTCATCAGGCAAACGGTCACGGCAAAGGACGAGATCAAGGCTGAGGCTGAGGTGACTGAGGCGCTTATTTCAGCAGTGCAGAATTTAGCCGTCAGGAATGAGCATAACGCGAGAAGTCCGCCCCAAATTATTCCCCAGACAACCGACGCGATTGGCAGGTATTTTTCAGCTTCGCGCAAACAGCTGCGTCTGTCAAAGGAAGGCTCGAAGGAGATGACCACCACCGCCGCGAAATCGAATACAAGTCCCCACAGCAGAACGAACACCGGTGTAACTGTGGGAAGGGAGAAAATCACCGATGTCAGCATCAGAATCAGGCGGGACACCTGTGACGCGGTGACGAAAAACTTTGCTGAACGCAGGTTGTTCTCAGCTCTTGCCGAGGCTTTCACCACCCGTACAACTCCGTCAAGTCCGCCGGCTTCGTCAGCGTTTTCATCAGATTCGGGATATATTACCGCCGTAGAATGACGTGAAAGCGATTCGGGTACGGCCTTATACGAGGATTCGGCAGCTGACGCGGCATACTTCACCCCCGACACAAGGGACGAGTCCCATATGCTCCGGCCTACGGCGAGGGTGCTGTCACGTCCGATTTTCTTCGCCGCCGCACTTGCCGTCGCAGAATATACGCCTCCCTCAGCTTTGCCGAAGTCTACGATAAGTCCGCCATGTTGTCCGCATGTTCCGTCGAAGTCGAACTCCGGCTGGTTTATTATTTCTTCCACGTCGATTTTTTTAAGTCCGTCAAATCCTATTTTAGTCATGTAGTACTCGTCGTTTCTGGCGTTGTTTGAAAACAGAACAGGCTTTATTCCGCAGTTTTTGAGGTAACGCACGTTTTCGCGGACTCCCGCTTCTTCTTCCTCGGACAGTGCAAAGCATCCGACAAACGTCATATATTCAGTGAGTACAGGCAGACGGTCGAGAGTGTGGAACTGGGACTTGCGCATTGCGACCGCTAAAACCTTGCCACCGCGAACCTCAACTCCGGCACAGCTTGTAAGAATACTCTTTCTCATGTCCGGCTCCAGCTGAATCTGACCGCCGTCTTCATTTAATTTTACAAAAGTGCAGCAGGTGAGTACGTCATCTATTTTTCCGGCTGAGATGAGGTAATAGTCCCCGTCTAGAACCACCATTGACGACTCAAGCCCCATGGAACCAGCCGCCTCTTTACCGCGATGCTCAACCAAAGCCGCGGATGCAGTCACGTTCTTCCCGCTTTTTTTGGCGATGAAGTCGGCGGCTTTTGCGGACATATGTGAAGCTTCGGTGAGGCGCACTTCTTCCCTGTCGGACAGACTCATTCTGCCGTCCATTGACGCGGTTTGGGCGTAGGAAACAAGCGCCGTCAGCTCAGCGTATTCAGGTGAGTCTGTTTCGGCGAGACATTTCGCGATTTTTTCTCTTGTCAATGTTCCGCAGGCGGTGACTGCAAAGGACAGGTCCGCGTTTCCGGATTTGAAAAAGCTTGCGCCGGAGAATATGATTCTGTCCACGTTATTTATGCCGTAGAGCCTTTCGGGACGTCGTATGACCGCGTTTGCCCGTGATTCGGAAGATTTGTTGTTTCTGCGAAGTCCGGCGCCGGCTTTGTCTGATTTTTTGACCGCACCAGAATCCGAGGCTCCACGCATTGCCACGGCTGTAATGACGCACCCGCCAACTGTGAGGTATTCGCTCATTGCCGCGCTGGCTATTGCGAGGGAGGAAAGAAACACCTCGGGAAGCGTGATTCCGTCGCCGAAAAACATGGACAGAACAGTGAGAATCAGCACGCATATAAGCATGATAAGGGATGTGTTCCTGCTGTATGACTTGAGTCCGTCGACCTCGGGAATTTTTCCGCGGCTTTCGATTATGAATCCGCCCTGTTTCATTACGGTTAGCGTATTCTCGCCGATTGCCGTAACCGCCATTCTGACTGAGCCGGATATAATCTGTGAGCCGGCAAAAAGCATATTCGAGCGGTATTCGCAAGGCATGTCCCGGCTTCCCTTGGCCAGTCTTATGACCGAATTGAACTTTCTGACCGCCGTTTTGTTTTCAGTGATTCCGCGTTCGTAGACCGTCGCTTCGCCTGAGAGTACCCGTCCGTCGCCGGGAACCGTATCTCCACGGGAGAGGAATACAATATCCCCAACCGTGACCTCGTTCGCGCGGACCAGCTCTGCCCTGCCTCCTCGGATTACTGAGCAGACCGGTATTTTCCCGAGAGCTGATTTTTCAAATATACGGCCGGCACGGACATATGTAACGCTTCGCAGCAGTCCTCCCGCCGCAAGAAGAATGATGATCCACCACGCTTCGTAGCTTTTATCGAAAAACGCCGATAAAATTGCACTGAGGGCCAAAAGAAGAGTCGCCGTGTCGAACACCGACTGCTTTATTACGTCAAGCGCCGATTCGTGCTTTATCACCCACACGCTGTTTGAGCCGTATTTTCGTCTCCTCCGCGCGGCTTCCTTGTCGTCAAGTCCCTTGTAGATATCGACTGACAGCCGGCTTAAGACTTCCCCGTTCTCGAGCAGGTGCCAGTCGTTTTTCGCTTTCAATATCGAGACCGTTCCTTTCTTTATAATATGATAAAAATCGGAATGGATTATTCTACGGTTATAGTTTCTCCTTCCGCGTCTACGGTGATGCTGTCGAGAAGTCCGCGCTTGTCTATGATGATTCCGGCGATTTTATCTTCAATCTCAGTCTGAATCAGCCGGCGCATGTTTCTCGCACCGAATTTGGTTGAGAAGGATTTTTCGGCAACGCAGTCCCGTGCTTTTTCGGTGAAGGTGACGGTGATTCCCTTTTTCGAGAGAATTCCCGAGAGGTCGGACAGCATTATGTCAGCGATGGATTTGAAGTTTTCCTTCGTCAGTGGGTTGAAGGTGATGATTTCGTCCACACGGTTGATGAACTCGGGACGGAGGAATTCTTCCAGCGCACGGCGGGTCTTGTCCTCGGTAAGGGAGTTTGGAGTTGACGAAAAACCTGCCTTTGCCTGTGAGTAGGTGCTTCCGGCGTTGGTCGTCATTACGATTATGGTGTTGGAAAAGTCCACCTGCTTGCCGTGGGAGTCGGTGATTATGCCGTCGTCGAGGATTTGCAGGAGTATGTTCATCACGTCCGGGTGAGCCTTTTCGATTTCGTCAAACAGCACTACCGAATAGGGACGGCGGCGTATCTTTTCCGTGAGCTGACCTGCGTCGTCATATCCCACATATCCCGGAGGGGAGCCTATGATTCTGGAAACCGAAAACTTGTCCATGAACTCGCTCATGTCAAGCCGGATCAATGTCTCGGGGGAGTTGAATAAATCCGCCGCCAAAACTTTCACCAGCTCCGTTTTTCCCACGCCCGTAGGTCCGGCGAAAATGAAGGAAACCGGCTTTTTCTTGTAGGAGATTCCGGTTCTCGAACGTCTCACCGCACGGGATACAGCTTCCACTGCCTGTGGCTGACCGATGATTCTCTTGGATAAGCGAACGTCGAGGTTTTCAAGCTTTTCGTATTCGCTCTCCGCTATGGCTGTGGCCGGGATTCCGGTCCAGATTTCGATGACGTCGCAGAGGTCGCTCTCCTTCATCATCACGTTGCCGCAGAGAATGTTCAGTTCGTCAAGCCGTCCGTCAATCCGCATCTCCTCCGCTCTGAGGTCCGCCAGCTTTTTGTACCGTTCTTCGGCTTCTTCCTGTGACGCTGGAACTTCGCCGCCGTTGATTAAGGCTTCAAGCTCGGCACGCCCTTTTCGGATTACGGCAATTCTGTCGGCAAGCTCGTGGCGTTCGTTGATTTCTGGCGTGTGAACCGAGATGTGGGACGCGGCTTCGTCGATTAGGTCTATGGCTTTGTCCGGCAGATAGCGGTCGGTGATGTAACGCTCAGACAGCTGTGCGGCTGAGGCGAGAAGTCCGTCGGCGATTTTCACCCCATGGTAATCCTCGTAGTACTTTTTGATTCCCTTTAATATTTCAACGGTGTCGTCGATTGAAGGCTCGTTTACCATAACCGGCTGGAACCTTCTCTCGAGAGCCGTGTCTTTTTCGATATATTTGCGGTATTCCGTCAGGGTGGTCGCGCCGATTATCTGAATCTCCCCGCGGGACAGAGCGGGCTTCAAAATATTCGCAGCGTTCATGCTTCCCTCGGCGTCCCCTACTCCGACGATATTGTGAACCTCGTCGATTACGAGAATGACGTTGCCCTTGTTTTTCACATCAGCTAAAAGCCCGAGAACTCTTGACTCAAACTGCCCCCTGAACTGGGTTCCGGCTACAAGTGCTGTCAGGTCCAGCAGGCACACGTCGTGGTCCTTTAATTTATACGGAACCTGATTCGCGGCGATTTTTTCAGCTAAAGCTTCGGCGATTGCGGTTTTGCCCACGCCCGGCTCGCCTATGAGACAGGGGTTGTTCTTCTGGCGGCGGCAGAGTATCTGTATGACCCTCTCAAGCTCACGGTCCCGTCCGATGATATTGTCGAGTTTGCCTTCACGTGCGCGGGCAGTCAGGTTTGTGGTGTAGTTTGTGAGGAACTTGTATTCCTTCTCGCCGTCCTTTCCGGCACTGTTCTGGGCTTTGTTCTTTTTGGTTTTCGACGAATTTCCGTCCCCTTCTCCCATGAGCTTAGAGAAATTCAGAATGGGTGCGGAGCCGTTCATTCCCCCGGGATTCAGCTCGCCGTTGTCAATCAAGGTCTGCATGTCCTCGTTGAGCCGCTCGATTGCCTCATCGTCAAGTCCCTGCTGGGCAATGATGTCGTCCATGGGCTTGATTCCCAGCTCCTTTGCGCATTTTATGCAGAATCCCTCGGGCTTGCCGCTTCCGTTTTGCGAATTGTAGAGAAATACTACTGCCACTCTCTTATGGCATCTTGAACACATTGTCATAATTTTTACCTTAATAATTTATCTATATTGATTAGCTTTTCCAGTTAATTATGCTCATCACCTGATCTATCGGATTATGCTCGAGGAGGTATTTGCATATCTTTGTGTCCTCCACAACGGCTTTTCCGAAGAGGGAGGAATCCACGGCTCCAAGGGCGGTAACAAGTGACGACAGCACCACTGCCAGCACGAATGAGAACAGCACGGCTTCGATTATGCCGAAGACAAAGCCGAAGAATGAATTTGCCTGACTGAGAACCGGCAGCTTGAAGACAAGGTCGATTACAGCTGTGAGCAGGGTCAGCACAATGAACGCCGCGAAAAAGATTCCGAGGAAGGAGAGCGTATTTGCGATGATGTTTGCCGTAGGAGAGGCTATTTCTTTTGCGTAGCTGTAGACCGTGTTTTCGCCGCAGCCCGTGATTCCTGAAATTTCGCCGGCAAATGTGGGGATGTCCACGTTATACCGTTCCAAAATCGCGGTAAACGGCTCGGGCAGGTCAACGGCAAGGCGGTCGAGGTTGTATAAATCCGTGTTTGTGTCGAGGGCAAGGGACTTCAGGGTTTCAAAAATACCGTTGGTTATACGCTCGATCAGGTATTTTTCGTTGATGTAAGCCGACAAAAGCGGGGTATAGGCGTAGGCAACAATGAATGAAGCCACGGATTTCACCAGTCCCATAACGGATTTCACAAGCCCCCGTCCGGCGCCTCTCCAGATGATGATTACCGCAAGCAAAAGTATTACGGCGTCGATGGCTAAACTCAATTTTATCCCTCCTTCACAGGGTTATGTTGTTCCGAAATATCTTGATTTTATAATTATTTCGATCTGTAAAATATTCATCAGTCGGCAAACTCCGCTTTGGCTGAGGTTTTGGAGCACAACAGCGCACCGTTGTTCACGGGGACTACCGACAGCACCTCGCTCTCGGGATTTCGTCTGTCAAGCTCCCCGCTCGGCTCGATTTGTATAACAGAGTCGGGAGTGGTCAGATAGGCGTAGGCGTCGGTCATATTTACCCCTGCGTATGCTCCGGTGATTCTCTCGTCCAGTACAGCGTTATACAGCACCCCGCCTGTGGAGTCAAACACCACGCACCGGTTTTCGCTTCCGAGAGCGTTGACGCTTCCCACAACCACAGCTGAGGATGAGGTGATGTTCGAGTACCGCAGGCTCATTCCGGCAAAGCTGAAGGATGAGGTGATGACTCCGCTGTAGTCGAAGAAGTAGATTCCGTTGTCGCACAGAAGTACGAATCCGTCTTCCTCGGTGAAAATATCAAGGGGCATTGTGTGAGTGTACATGGTGGTGAACAGCGGCGAGTCTGAGTTCTTCCGGCAGATGGAGATTTCACACGCAAGGTCGGTCTCCTGTGGCACTCCTGAGGCGAGAATAATGTATTCCCCATCGGGTGACAATGCGCAGTCGAGGACGTAGTTTTCCTTGTAAATGCTCATAGACTTTGCGAAGGCTGAATTATAAAGCTCCGCCACGTATTTCGTCTCCCTCGAGCGGGTCACAAGCAGGATTGCACCGTCGTCGGATATGTCCCCGCAGACGATTCTCTGGCTGCTCTCACGCTCTATTATGCAGGTGAGCTGGTTGTAGACCGAGTACCCGACTCCGCCTATATCGTACACAAGCATGTACTTTCCACTGCACGCCATTTCAGGAGTAGAATAATTTATGCTGTTTTCCGTGAGCAGAACCCCGCCTGCGTCGTAGTACATATAGCTGTCGCCGCTGGTCAGGGCAAGTCCGCCTCGGAAGCTCTTGGTCTTCATTCCGTCGCCGCCATTGTACACAATCTCAGCCGCTTCACCGTTTTCGAGGAGGGTGATGGCGTCTATATCACGTACAAGGTAGCGCAGATTCTCGTAGGTCACGTATTTTCCAAGGAATACCATGACGAACACAATGTAGACGATAATAAGCATCATGAAGAATATGCCCGCCGCCATGTATTTCCGTGACACACCGAGGTAATACCGGTTTATCTGCGGCTCTATTTTCCCGACAACCGGTATTTTTTTCTTTGAACCCATTTTTTCTTTCCTTAATTTATATAAACTTGATTTTATTCGATAATCCACTTGATGGGTGGGTCGTAGTCGGCCTCTTTCAGATATAACCCGTCGGGAGGTGCGGTTCTTCCGGCTCCCGCTCTGTCACATGCTCCTAAAATTTTCGTTATGTCACCGGGTGAATAAAGTCCGGCGGCACAGTCCACGAGGGTTCCCGCGATAATTCTTACCATATTGTAGAGGAATCCGTCAGCCCTTATCCGGAACAGTATTATACCGTCCTTGCGTTCGACAGATACAGAATAAACTTCGCGGCATGCGTCGGTTATTTTCGAGCCAGCTGTCATGAAGGAAGTAAAGTCGTGCCGCCCCACAAGCTCCTGTGCGCAGGCGTTCATTTTAAGAATTCCATCATCGGTTACGGGTCTGCTGAGATGCCACGCACGGTTTTCTTCGAAGGGGTCCACGGCGAGAGAGTCGTACATGCGGTATACGTAGGTCTTGGACTTCACGCTGTATCGGGGGTGGAAGTCCTCGTCCGCTGTGCTTTCGCCAACTATGGAGACGTCGCACGGTAGGTATCTTCTTGCCGCACGGTGGAACTTTCCCACGGGAACTGACAGCCACTTTACGGCTTTTTTCTCGTTCTCACGGGGTTCAACCGCACACACAAAGCCTAATGCGTGGACTCCCGCGTCGGTTCTCGAGCAGCCTGTCACGGTAACTGGAAATTCGAGTGCGGCGGAAAATGCCTGAGTCAGCGTCCCCTGCACGGTTTTTTTGTCCGGCTGGAACTGGTACCCGGCGTAGTTCTCCCCGCGGTAGCTTATTTTTAAAAGTAACTTCATTGTAATTATATATACGCTGTCACAGATTAAGGGTGTAAATCGGGAGAAATGTGTTCATCAGCACCACTCCCACGCCGATTACTATGATGCAGACGGTGAAAACGTAGTCCCGGTAGGTTGAGCGGAGACGGTTCATTCTGGTTCTGCCAGCGCCTCCAGTGTAACAACGGCATTCCATTGCTGTGGCAAGCTCGTCCGCACGTCTGAACGCTGAGATGAACAGGGGAATCAGTATGGGGATCAGGGCTTTCGCTCGCTTTATGGGTCCGCCTGTGGAGAAATCCGCGCCACGTGCCGTCTGAGCCGCTATGATTTTGTGGGTTTCCTCGATTAACGTGGGAATGAACCGAAGCGCAATTGTCATCATCATGGAAAACTCATGCACCGGGACGTGGATTTTGCTCAGGGGCGCGAGAAGCTGCTCAAGTGCGTCAGTCAATGCAAGGGGGGTGGTGGTGTAGGTGAGGAACACGGTCGTCGCGTTTATCAGGAGTACTATTCTGAGAATTATAAGAAACGCGTTTATTATTCCCTCGAGATAAACGTGGACGAATCCAAGCTCAAACAGCAGCGTGTCGCCAGTCATCCAGAATATGTTGATGAAAGCCGTGAACAGTATGATGAACAGAAGCGGCTTAAGGGAGCGCAGAATCATAACCGGCGAGATTTTCGTCAGTCCCACAAAAATGAATGACGCCACTGTGAGAAGTATGAACGCGCCAACGCTTTTCGCCAAAAATATCATCACGATGTAGAGAAGCGCGATTATGATTTTCCAGCGGGGGTCAAGCCTGTGAATCAGGGAGTTCCCCTCGCAGTATTGTCCGAAGGTTATATCTGATTTCATTTATTTTACTATATCCAAAACAGAATTATACCTGTTTTCCCTCCATTTGTCCGGATTTTTTGCCGCCCAATAGGTATTCCTTCAATTTGTCCGCAGCCCAGTCCACCGTATAAACGTCACGTCCTATGTCGACTCCACGCTCGGAGAGAGCTGCCGCGACTCTTGTAATCTGGGGTACGTCAAGGCCCACCGCCACAAGCTCACGGTAACAAGAGAACACGTCGGCGCATTTTTTGTGCATGAGGATTTTCGAGTTTGCCATAACTATTATGTCGTCGCAGTACATGGCCATGTCCTCCATGCTGTGGCTGACGATAAGCACCGTGGTTCCGCTCTCCCGGGAATACCGCTTGATTCCGCCGATGATGTCACGCCGTCCAGCCGGGTCAAGTCCTGCTGCTGGTTCGTCAAGGATGAGGATTTTCGGGTTCATCGCTATTACTCCGGCGAGGGCTGCCCGTCTTTTCTGACCTCCCGACAGCTCAAAGGGGGATTTCGACAGCATCTCCGGCTTGAGTCCCGCAAATCTCGCCGCTTCCTCGACCACATGGTTCAGCTCGTCTCCCGAGAGTCCCATGTTTTTCGGACCGAACTCTATGTCCTCGCGCACGCTTTCCGCGAAGAGCTGGTATTCAGGGTACTGCATCACAAGTCCGGCTTTGAAGCGCACCTGACGGATTTTCTTCGGGTCAGCCCATATGTTTTCGCCGTCGATCAGGACCTCGCCCTCGTCGGGAGTCAGAAGCCCGTTTATCATCTGCACGAGGGTTGATTTTCCGCTTCCCGTGTGTCCTATAAGACCGGTGATTCCCCCGTCGATTTTAAATGAAACGTCGTCGAGAGCCTTATGCGCGCCGGCGGTTTTTTTGTTGTAAGTATAACTGATGTTTTTTACTTCAACGACTGCCATTTTCTACCTCTTGCGTTCCTGCCGGTATACTGCCATGACAGGAAAACTTATCTGTTTATCATGTTGTCAAGCCTTTTTCAGCTCACTTTTTCTTTCGTATTGCCTCAGCGATAACTGCCGCGCACTCATCCGGATCGAAAACGTCAAGGGGAACGTCCAGTCCGGCTTTTCTCATTTTGTAAAGCAGCTCAGTGGTCTGGGGAACGTCAAGCTCAGCCGCCCACAGCTTTTCCGGATTGCCGAAAATCGTCGACGGGGTGCCGTCGCCTATGATTTTGCCCGAGTTCATGACGATTATTCTGTCCGCCATTGCCGCCTCGTTCATGTGGTGAGTGATGAGGATGACCGTGATGCCGTCCTCCCGGTTCAGCTTGGTGATGATGTCCATGACCTCGCGCCGTCCCATTGGGTCGAGCATTGCGGTGGATTCGTCGAATATAATACACCTGCGCCGCATTGCGATAACTCCCGCGATGGCTACTCTCTGCTTCTGTCCGCCGGATAGGTCGTAGGAGGGATGACGGGCGTATTTCAGCATTCCCACGTCCTCGAGGGATTTATTGACCCGGGCACGGATTTCCTCAGGCGGGAATCCGAGGTTTTCGCAGCCGAACGCCACATCTTCTTCGACAATCGTCGCCACGATCTGGTTGTCCGGGTTCTGGAACACCATGCCTATCTCACGGCGCACTTCCATGACGTCGCTTTCCGTGATTTTCGGGGAGGTCATGTCCCGTCCCATAATCTCGAGCTTTCCGCTGTCGGGGAAGTTAATCATGCACAGTATTTTCGCGAGGGTGGATTTTCCGCTTCCGTTGTGTCCGAGAACCGCGGTAAACGACCCCTCTTCTATTTCAAAGGAAACTCCGTCAAGTGCCTTCACCGGGGGGGTGTCCTCGTCTCCCGGGTAAGAAAAGCACAGGTTTTCCGCTTTAATCAAAGTCGACATATTATTCCTCTAATTTTATTTGAATGTATATCGTTAAAAATCCGAGATATTTGTTATATTCTGCAAAATCACTAATTATATGTAAATATTCAACTATCTTACCCATGGCAAACATATGTATTACAAATACAGCCGTTGAGATCCAAATTAATAATGAAATGGTAACCGCCTCGAAAGCATAAATAAAACCAGCTATTACCCCAATAATCAATATTATAATGGCAATCAGAGAGCAAAAAGACGATACATTGGTAGTCGGCTCTTCATCTTGCAGCATTAGTTTAGCTTTCGGGGTTTTCAATAGATTCAGATACACTTCATCATCTATATCTAATGGTATGTTACTATAATATTCACATCTTTCTTCATCATAATTATTGTATTTCTTCTCTTTATCTTTATAACCCTTTGGTTTATACTCTCTTTCGCACAATCCTAATCTAATAAGGTTATTTTCTTTTTCTTTCAATCTGATTCTTTCATTATCCTCAAGGAACTCTTTTAGTTTTTCATCAATATATTACCTCCTAAGTTTTGTGCAAAATATCAAAACTCCGCACGGACTGACGCGCCGCTGGGTAGGAGGAGTCCGCTGTCTGTTACGGGGATGCAGGTCTCGCCTGTCTCGGTTTTCACGCGGCGTTTAAGACTGTCCGGAAGGGAGCGCATGAGCAGGTACTGCATTACAGCCGGGGAAAGTCCCGTTGTGTAGGAATTTATAAGGAAGAAAACCGGCTCGTCGGACAGCAGCTTCACAGCCAGTGAGACAAGCTCGTCCGCGCATTCCTCAAGCTTCCAGACCTCGCCGCCGGGTCCGCGTCCGTATGATGGCGGGTCCATGATGATTCCGTCGTATTTGTTCCCCCGTCGGATTTCACGCTCGACAAACTTTTTGCAGTCGTCCACTATGTAACGGCAGGGTGCTTTTTCAAGTCCCGACAGAGACATGTTTTCCCGCGCTGCCTGAGTCATTCCCTTGGACGCGTCGACGTGAACCACTTGCGCTCCGGCTTTGGCACAGGCTACTGTGGCTCCCCCGGTGTAGGCAAATAGGTTGAGAACCTTCACTTCCCTGCCGGATTGGATGGCGTTTCTGATGACCTTAACCTGCCAGTCCCAGTTTACAGCCTGCTCCGGGAAAAGTCCTGTGTGCTTGAATCCCATTGGGCGGAGCTTGAAGGTCATGCCCCGGTAGTGTATGCTCCAGCTCTCGGGCATTTTGTTCACCACCCATGAGCCGCCTCCGCCTTTTCTTTTGTATACCCCGTCCGCGTGATTCCACAGGGGGTTTTTTCGCTCGCTTTTCCATATTACCTGAGGGTCCGGGCGCACCAAAATGTGACTTCCCCATCTTTCAAGCCGCTCGCCGCCTGAGCAGTCGAGAAGCTCGTATTCCTTCCATCCGTCGGCTGTCCACATACCAAATTCCCTTTTACTTTAGTCTAAGTTCTATTTTTGTTCCTCTATTAATCTCTGCACAATGTCGGATCTGCTGCCCTTGCCGCTCTGTCCGATTTTGCCCGCCATGGTCGTGGGGTGGTTGTAGAATTCCTGAAGTCTCGACGTTCCGGTGTAGCCGTGACACATAGCCGCGGCAAGAGCGTCTGCCGTATCGTCGGGCTTGGGCTTTTCTTTCAGTCCGAGAAGCATTGTCACCATGTCGGTCATCATATTCTTGTCCGCACGGCCGTATCCGGCTACGGAATTTTTAATTTGCAGGGGAGTGTACTCGTATATCGGCACGTCGTTTGCGCGAAGGGAGAGCAGAATCACACCCCTGGCTTCGGCTACTATGATTCCCGTTTTCTGGTTGGTGTTGAAGAACAGCTCCTCGATTGCGGCGGCGTCGGGGGTGTATTTGCGAAGGATACTGTTCATCTCACGGTGGAGGAAGAGCAGTCTGTCCTCGGTTTTCATGGAAGAGGAAGTCGTAACCGCGCCGAAGTCAACCGCTTTCTGCCGGATTCCGCTTTTGTCCGTCTCGATAACGCCCCATCCGACTATCGCTATTCCCGGATCTATTCCCAAGATTCTCATAAATAAAAGTTCACCTATTATATTTTTATATTGGTATATTATAGCATAATACTATGGCAAATTCAAACTGTTTTTATGAACAAAAACAGTCTTATATTTTTTTTATGGCATATGAATGTTTACAAACCATATTAGATATGCTTACAAATCATTATAATATTACGCAATTTTGTATGCTATTATGTATATATTAAATTTAATGCTCCAGATTTGGAGTAAATTAACAAAGGAGTAGAGAAAATGAGAAAAGCATTAAGCGTAATTTTTGCACTTATACTGGTTTCGTCAGCGGCGATGTTCACGTCCTGCTCAACAGACGATGATAACAATAACAGCGCCTCTGAGCAAAACGAAGTAGAGAAAGACAGCGAAACTGAAGTTGAGACCGAACCCGAGGCTGAAGCTGAGACTGAACCTGATGCTGAAGCTGAGACCGAACCTGATGCTGAAGCTGAGACCGAACCTGATGCTGAAGCTGAGGTTGAAGCTGAGACCGAACCCGAAACTGAAGAAACAGAAGCTTCCACCACTGAAACCGGATATGTGTTTGAAGAAATGAGTACTTGGCACTACAAGACATTCGTTTGTCCATATACTGACGGCTCAGGCGTTGTTGGCGGCAGCGCGGCAAACGGTTACTTTGAGGAAACCGACGACGAAATGGCAGAATTCCTCAACGAAAATCCCGAGTGGTACAAGGACACAACAATGATGAGCGAATGGGAAGAAGCAGATGCACCTTTCGGCGACCGTATCAGCACCATAATCGCCGCTCAAACTGACTTCATCCTTGACCCGGATAACACCAACGGACTTATGGTATACAAAACATTTAACATCGACAGTCTCGAGAATACCACTTTCGAGATGAACAGCTTCTACGACAACACAGTTTACATCTATGTAAATGGCGAACTGTTCTACACTGATGACGCAAACTGCGGTTCCGGTGACTGGTACGACGACATGGGTGTTGTTGAATGCAATACCGAAGAAGGCAAGACACTCAATGACTTCCTCGTTGAAGGTGAAAACTACATTGCCGTTTCCCTCAAAAACTGTTGGGGCGGACGTGAGTTTGAAATGTACATTTCCTACGTAAAGGACTTGAAGTAAATTCTGGCCATGATTGGATTATAATCTCATCTTAGTAAAAAACACAAGCACAATATAAAAGGAAGTAATGTCCGGTAAGTGGCACTGCTTCCTTTTTGACTGCGGCAAGCAAATGCGGCTCGTTTATCAAAATTTCAAACCGTAATATTTCTTTTTATACTTCACTCGCAGCATTTTTTGCGAAACAGTTTATCCCGGTAAGCAACTGCGTAGGCTATGACACACACAGGAACTGCCGCTATAATGTCTATTATTGAATGTTGCTTCAAAAAAACAGTGGAAAATGAAATCAACAGTGCAACGATCACAAAGGCAAGCCGCCATTTCCAAGTGGAGAAATATTTGCTGTTCCACGCACAAGCCGCAGTCGCCGCCGAGCCTATTACGTGAATCGATGGACATACATTTGTATTTGTATCAAACTTATAAAATCCTGCCATAAAACTGGTGAATATGTTGTCCCGTTCAAAGGACGTTGGGCGCAGTTCCTGACAGTTTGGATAAATCAAATACACCGCAATCGCAATTGAGTAAGAAACCATTATGAACACCATTAGTTGGCGGAAGGCTTCGCTGTCAAATAGAAGACCATAGATATGTATTCCTACAAGGTACACGAACCAAAAAAGGTAGGGAATAAGAAAATATTCACAGAACGGTATATTGTCGTCGAGACTGCAGTAAATTGGATGGTACTCTTCTCGTATCCACACCCGCTCAACTGTGCCGAACATTATTCCAAAAAATGGCCAGAACAGGGCGTAAAGCAGGTAGTTGAATTCCCCGCCCGATCTGAGGGACGCAAAGGTAAGTCTGCGGTAGTCAATCAGTTTTAACTTTGTTCTACCTACGGCTCTTCCATCAGCACCCGCTTTTTGATTTTTGGTTTTCGTTTTAGTGATTTCTATGAATATCACTCCTTAGTATATGAAAATTTTTATTGACCGTAGTTAAATAAATATGTGTGGTTTGGATCAACTGTATCAGAGATTTCTCAGTCTTTCGCGATTTTTCAGCTTTTCTGCTATTCTCACAAGCTTCGGCCTGTTGTACCGCTGTATAACTATGTACGGCATGTTTCCGATGAAATAGGCTGCCGAGACCGCCGCACCTCCGACTCCCTCCCATATTTCTATGCAAGCGATACCCAGTATTGCCAGCACCGCATGGGTGAACTCCGCCACGCATGTCTCCTGTATGCTCAGGACGACCTCGTCAAGATCCGCGCCGAATGGAGCTTTTTTCGATGGCATAACCCCCGGCAGGATCCTGCTCATGTCCGGCACCATGTCCTTCCACTTTTTTACGCCCAGCTTGAGATACACCGCCCCGTCGCGCTCAAGTGCAAAGGAACGGAAAGGCGCGCGGTCATATCTGAACAGGTCCTTCGGCAAAAGTCTGCCGGCTATGAACATGGTTATCCCGATGAATGCGAGATAGATTATACACTGAACGAAGTCAGCCACGGAAATACCCTCCAATACTATAATGTCAGCACCGATAACATCCTTGCAAAAAACTACGAAGTCTTTGCATAGAATTATATAATATTTTAAATCATAAATCAATATTTATGTACCGGTTTTAGATTAAATTTGGATTAAAAAAATGTAAAATCAATATGTACAATTTTTCATTTCCTTATTTCCGGTGGACTTTTCAGACGATTTATGTTATAATATAGTGGAAGAAATTAAGCTATGTTTATGGAGAATATATATGGACATCACAAAAAATGACTTCCGATGCACCCAGGGAGAGCGGGATATATACGGTGAGATTCTCTATCCGGATTCCGAACCGGCCGGAGTGGTGATTCTCAGCCACGGCTTTATGTCCTGCATGTACGACATGATGAATCCGGCACAGTTGCTTGTCCGGCGCGGGTTTATATCGGTATGCTTTGACTTTGTCGGAGGAAGCAGAACAAGGCTCAGCGGCGGGAAACTCTCTGACATGACGGTTTTCACGGAAGTTGAGGACCTCAAAGACGTGGTTGACTATGTAAAGTCCCGGACGGAGTTTGACTCTCTGCCTCTGTACCTCATGGGAAGTAGTCAGGGAGGATTGGTAACGGCTCTGACTGCGGCTGAAATATGGGAAAAAGTCAAGATTGAAGGGATAATTCTGGAGTTTCCGGCGCTCTGCATACCCGACGACGCAAGGAGCGGAAATATGGTGGGCTACAGATTTGACCCCGACGGCATTCCCGACCTCATTGACCCAGTAGACGGACGGGAGCAGATGAGCGGTTCTCTTCCCCGTGAGGTTATCGGAATGGATGTGTACAGGGATATTGTCGCATACAAGGGAAAGGTCCTGATTCTCCATGGGGACCGCGACAGACTTGTGAACATCAGTTACAGCGAAAAAGCCGAGAAAGCTTACACGGACGGGAAATGCGACTGCTCGTTTGTCACGCTTCACGGCGCAGGACACGGTTTCAATCAGGCTCAGGATGAATTTGCCGACGATGTAATCGCTCATTTTATGGCGGGATACCGACCATTTCTGACCTCGAACATTGAGCTTGGCGGGACGGTTGACAAAGGAGATACAGTCTGCATTTCCTTCGGCGGAACAGTTGAGGGAAGCGGATTCCGTGGCGATATTGTCTCCGGCATTGACGTTCAGTCGATATCCCGGGGGAAGGTTGTCTCGTCAGAAGCGGACTACACTGCCGTCCAAAAAAATGATGACGGGACTTCAGCAGGTGTGCATATTGTAAACATGTTTGACGGAGAAAAATGGCGTCCACACACTATTGAGGCAGACAGCGGCAAGATTTCGGAATACAATGGCCGTCATTACGCCGAAGCGGTGGAGTGGCTCGAAAAAGGACCGGTTGTGCATTTCTTTGTAAAATAATACAAAAGAGCCGTTTTGGTTTTGACCGTTCGGCTCTCTTTTTATGTTTTACTTTCGTACAATTCTGACTCTGCCACCGCTCAAGGATTCTACAGTGATTCCCTCGCACTCCACCGTCATTCCTTCAGTGATGAGTGCGTCGGAGGCTTCCACGGTCAGTTTCAGGTATTTTTCTTTTTCCGGCGGGATTACGGTTATGCATCCGCGGCCGTTTGCTGTCGTTCCATTCACTCGGTACAGCAGAAGTCCGTCCTTACCCATGGCGGCGTCAAGTCCTGTCGGAGTGCGGTACTCGATGACATATCCGTTGTAAGCATCAATCGGCATGACAACAAGCTTATTCCCGCCCGAGGTTTCAATGGGAGTCAAGGTGTACTCTCCCCGCTCGCCGGACTTCACCTCCGTCACCTGTGAAGCGTCAATCCAGCCAAGACGCCACTTGCTGTATCCAAGGTAATCGGGAGCCTGTGCCTCGATCAGCCCCATCAAATCAAAGGAGCCGCAGTATGCGAGACATTCCTGCCATTCCTTTATGTAGTAAATATATAGATCCGGAAGTCCGAGAATGTGTCCGTTTTCGTGGGCGAAGAGCTTACCACGACGGGTGTACATATCCGCGCCGAAGGTCACAACAAGTCCTGCGCCGTTCTTTCCGTCACCGCAGGGAACGGGATTTTCCTTTGCCACCATTGTAGGAGAATACGGAACCGCACTGCCGCACACGGGGGCTATGTACACGATATCGTACCTGCCGTAGTCAACCGCGGATGATGAAATTTTCAGCGCGTCCCCGATGTAATTCCGGTGGGTCTCGTATGTGATTACCCTGTCCATATGGTATTCTTCGTCGTTTTTCGGCATGGTGAACCAGTTTTCGATCAGGTCCACCTTAAGGTTCATCCGTCCGTAGGAAATTTTGGAAAAGATATCCAGTCCTTCGCCGGCGAGAATGTCATAATAGAAGCGCGGGTCGGGATGAGGTGAGTCGGCAGCTCTCTTGTTCGGAAAGTCCACGCATACAAAAACCGCTCTCAGGGGAACTCTGCTGTCGGCGGCCGAGGTGTAGTCAATCGCAAAGCCGCTGTTGAGATCATTTACTGTCGATAAAAACATAACTGTACCTCTTTCTGAAAGTTAATTAAAACGGCAGGTCGTTTATATTTCCGCGTGAAGAGAGCCTGCCGAGCCATATATGTTTCACGCTGTGAAAAAGGAAGCCGTCGCTTGAAACAGCCTCCTTCTTCTTCTGATTATTGTTGATTATATCAAACGTTCAGGTCGGACAGAACTCCGGTATCGCACTTTACGCTTGTCTCGTGAGCTTCAACCATTTCGGAGAAGTCATTGCTCTTGAGGGAACTTTCAGCAGTGGACTGCCATGCATTTCCTTCGCCTTCGCCTACGTAGTACATGATGTGCCAGCCGTAGTATGTTTCAACGATATCGTGGTCTCCGGGCTGACGGGATTCGTCAAAGAGCCAGTCGTTGAACTCGGTTGTCATTGAGCCGTAGGTTACGTTTTCGTAGAGTCCGCCGTTGGTATTGGAGCCGGTGTCGTCGCTGTTGGCATTGGCAAGCTCGATAAACTTGTCCTCGCTGTAGCCGGATTCAGCCCACTCTGCGTAAATCTTCTGAGCGGCGGTGTCGTCATCGTTGTTGTCGGTTGAGAAGAGAATGTGGCGGACATTTCTGTTCTGCGTCTCGTCTCTGTAGGAGGACTTTGCCAAGCAGTAAATCGCGAATGATGAGTCGCCTTCCTCGCCTGACATGTATATGTCGCCTTCGGAAGCAGAGAACGCCCAGTCGGATACGGAAGCGATATAGCTTGAGAGAGCATGACGGTTGAACGCGGACTCAACTGCTTCGTCAACGTCAGCTTCTTCCATTGCGAGAGTGTCGGTCATGTATTCGCGAACTGCTGAGATGTAGGAGTCAACTCCGTCGGCTTCGGCAATCTTCTGTGCGGCTTCGTAAGCTGACGCGGAGGCTGTGGAAGTGTCACCAACGGGATTTCCGTCGGAATCCTCTTCCATGAAGTCGGATGAGTTCACCGTATAGACATAATAGTCGACACCGTTGAATTCGTCGGGATTCTCTTCGGCATAAGCTTCAAGTTCTTCATCCGTGTAGGTAAGCTCGTCCTGGAACTTTGTGGAGTACTTTGAAGCAAGGGCTGACAGTTCAAGGCATTTGCCGACGTCCTTGAGGTTTACTCCGGCTCCGGTCAGGGCGGTCAGGTACTGGTTGATGGTGTAACCTGCGCTTTCAGCGGAGGACTTGAGGGTCTCGAGAGTCTCGTCAATGGAAGCTTTATCCTCATCGTCAAGCTCTACGCCGGCTTCCTTTGCGCCTTCGCAGAGAGCGAGCATATGTGTAACGTAGTCTTCAGTCATGGAGGTGAAATAATCGAACCATGTTCCGCCTGTTGCGTAGGGGCATTCCTGAGTTTTCAGGGACTGGGTGGTGTCAACGCCAAGCATGCTGAGATACTGAGCGTACTGTTGGTAGTTGCTGTTGTAGAAATATGCCATCATGGTGCCGCTGACCTTGTAGTTGTCGCTTTCAGCCGCGGTCTTTGAACGGAGAATAACTCCTTTGTCGTAGAGCTGTGTGTATACGGTAAGGCCTACCACAAGCACAGCCGCTAAGATTACGCAGACCCATGTGATGACTTTCTTCATCTTGTTGTCCGCCTGTTTTTGATTACCCATATAGGTAACTCCTTTCGATTTTCCTTTTTAATGTAAATAACCGACGATTGTTCTATTCTTATGCCGGACAGTCATACTTTGGTGATTTCCATGAACAATCCCTCAGCCTCAGCCAGCTGACGTCATCGCCGTAAAAATGAACGCTGTGTTCATTATATCACAAATTAAAGCTAAATGCAATCGTTACGCGATAATTTTACCAAAACTATCTCATTTTTGTCATTCTGCCGTCACTTTTCGCTGTGTGATTCACGTTCCATGTACGACGCGGCGTTTTTCGCTATGATCCTGCACATGCCGCAGAGCCTTTCGTATTCCCTATCGCTGATTCCCTCCTCAAGGGCTTCGATAAGCTCGCTTTGGCACCGTTTTATCTCGCTGACAATTCCGTCCGCTGACGACGTGAGCCTGAGATGAACCTGACGTCTGTCGGATTCGCTTTTTCCTCCGCAGATATAGCCCTTGCCAGTCAGGTTTACCACCGCCTTAGAAACGTGGCTTTTGGTGATCATAAGAAAATCGGCGATATCCCGTGCGGTATCCATTTCGCTGTTTGCCGCGAGAAACGCAACCACGCATGTTTCGATTTTCGTCAGACCGACCTTGGAGCCGATTTCTCCCAGCAGCATCTCATACACCTTCTTGATGACAAGCATATCGTGAAGCAGGTCAAGTCTGTTTTCAAATCTACCGGACATAGCTCTCACCTCTAAAATTTATAATTTATCGGGGAAGCTTCAAGGCTGTAGCTGTCAAGAACCTCGCTGTCGCACTCTACCTCGTCTATATAACTTTCGATTTTTTCAGCGAAAAGGCTTTCCGATACCGTCTCGTCATATCCGTCGAAAAAGTCCGCCGAATCCTCGTTTTCCCAAGGCCGCTCGTCCATCTCAAGGCGCATGACATAATGGGTGCCATAGTCCGACTCGATTTTCTCCCATTCGCCGACTTCAAGATCAAAGGCCGCCTCGACTACGCCGTCGATGAAGTCCATGTCCCGGGTGATGTAGTAGCCGCTTTCGTAGTATTTGTCCTCGGAAAAGGCCTCGTATATCTCTTCAAAGTCCCCGCCGGACTCAAGGGATTCGTCAATTGCCGAGACAAGGGCGTTCTTTGCCTCAGCTTCTTCCTCAGTCAGCTCCCGCAGGGCGTAAAGTCCGTCGTCTGTGTACTTCTGGTTTCCGTTCTCGTCCGTGTCGTAGGCGTACTTGTTGTTGACGTAGATGTGCCGCACCCGTACATAGTTGTCGTTGAGGTATTTCGTCCGGTCAACGTCGTCAATCGCGAATTCTCCCCCTTCCCCATAGAGGTAAGCATAGAGAGCCGATGTCTTTTCGTCACGCAGGCATATGGTTTTCAGCATTTTCATGTTGATTCCGTACTCTCCGAGGGTGGCGTTGAGTACGTTTTTGCTTCCTCCTGCGCAATCCTCAACAAGACTGTCGATGAAATCGTTTATTGTGTCCTCAGTCGACCGCGGAAGGGTCAGGCCGTATTCCTCGAACAGCTCCTCCGAGACCAGCGTCATTTTCACGTTGTGCAGAACCATATCGTAGAGAACTTCCTCAGCCGTGTGTCCCTCGCTGTCGATTGAGCGGGAAAAGAACTCGTGGGTGTCCTTGAAGTCCGAGTAGGTCTGGGCGTACCTTCCCTTGTAGGTGGCGAGGTAGTACCGGAACTCGTTTTCGCTGATTGAAGAGGACCCGTAGGTCATGACGCTCTTTCCCCCGCATGAGGTCAGCGCACACAAAGCCAGAGAAGCCGCCGCAATACCGGTTATGATTTTAGTTTTGTTCATTTCAAATTCACTTTCAAGTTTTTCTTTACCGGAATATTATACCTCATATAAATGAACAAACTGTGTCATTTTTCTCCATAAGTCATGTATTTGCCCAAAAGTTCAAGAAGAAACTCGGTATTTCTCATGTTTTTCTTGGTTTTCATGGTGACAAACGGGCTTTGGGACAGCATCACTCTCACGCCGAGGGTGGGGTATGCCAAAGCGAGCCGCTGGATTTTTGCCGCGTCGGGGGCTGGGGTGTAAAGTCTGACCGAGCCGTCGCGCTCCTCGATTTTTGTAAAGCCGCACTTCCGGCCCATTGCACGAATCCACGCGATACGGCAGAGGTTCACAGCTTTGGAGTTAGGCTCACCGTACCTGTCGCAAAGCTCGTCGATGATGTCGTTGTAGTCGGCTTCGTTCTCAACCCGGGCTATGCGCTTGTACATGTCCATTCTCTGTGGAGCCGATGCGATGTACGACTTTGAGAGATAAGCGTCGCACCGCACGTCAACCGCACACTCAGGCAATGGCTTTTCAACCTGCTCGCCTTTTTCTTCAATCACGGCTTCCTCAAGCAGCTTCATGTACATGTCGTAGCCCACCGCATCGAGATGCCCGTGCTGTTCCGCGCCCAGAAGATTGCCCGCTCCCCGGATTTCGAGGTCCCGCAGTGCGATTCTGAATCCCGCACCGAACTCGGCGTATTCACGTATAGCGGACAGCCGCTTTTCCGCGATTTCAGTCAGCTGCTTGCCCCGTCGGAAGGTGAAGTAGGCAAAGGCTCTCGTGCTTGAACGACCCACGCGTCCGCGGATCTGGTGGAGCTGGGACAGGCCGTAGTTTTCCGCGTTCTCGATAATCAGGGTGTTCGCGTTGGGGATGTCCACACCAGTTTCTATAATTGTGGTGCAGACTAATATATCCACCTCGCCCCGTATCAGGCTGTCCCACACCTCCTCGATGGAGTCCCTGTCCATTTTTCCGTGAGCCACCGCGATTCTCGCCTCTGGGATTGCTTTTTCGATTCGATCCGCGACTCCGTAGATTCCCTCGACCTTATTATATAGGTAGAAAACCTGTCCACCGCGGCGAAGTTCCCGTCGTATTGCCTCGTTGATCAAGGCTTCGTCGTACTCCATGACGTAGGTCTGAACAGGGGAGCGCAGACCCGGGGCTTCCTCGAGCACGCTCATGTCCACGATTCCGCCCATTGCCATGTTGAGCGTCCGGGGAATTGGGGTTGCGGTCAGGGTCAGGATGTCGGCGTTTGTGGCAATCTGCTTCAGCTTTTCCTTCTGCGCCACGCCGAAACGCTGCTCCTCGTCGATTATGATAAGGCCCAAATCCTTGAACTTCACGTCGCTTGAGATGAGACGATGGGTGCCGATTATGATGTCCGTGTCCCCCCTGCCCACCTTGCGGATTGACGCCGCCTGCTCGGACTTGGTTCTGAACCGGGACACCATGTCAACATTCACCGGGAAGGTCCGCATACGGCTTAGGAAGGTCTGGTAGTGCTGGTAGGCCAAAATTGTAGTTGGCACGAGAATGGCGACCTGCTTGCCGCTCATGACAGCCTTGAACGCCGCACGGAGCGCAACCTCGGTTTTACCGTAGCCAACGTCGCCGCAGAGAAGCCGGTCCATGGGGTAGGGCTTTTCCATGTCGCTCTTTATGTCCTCGATTGCAGATAGCTGACCGTCGGTTTCCTCGTACTCGAAGGAGTCCGCGAATTCACGGCACATGTCGTCGTCAGGGGCAAAGGCGATTCCCTTGGTGCGTCTCCGTCTGGCATAGAGTTCAATCAGCTCCTTCGCCATTTCCTGAGTCGCGGCTTTGGCTTTGCTTTTCGCCTTGTACCAGTCCGCGCCGCCCATTTTCGACAGCTTTACAAGTCCCGTATCAGCTCCCGCGCCGATGTACTTTGACACATGGTCAAGCTGGTCAACGGGGAGAAAGAGCTTGTCACTTCCGGCGTATTTGATGTGAACGTAGTCCCGGGATGAGCCGTCGATGGTCAGGTTCTCAAGTCCCATGTACTGCCCGATTCCGTAGGCGTCGTGGACGACAATGTCCCCCACTTCAAGGTCTGCGTAGGACAAAATTGCCTCGGAAGCCGCTCTTCTCTTCTTCGCCTTGCGGAAATATCTGCCGCGGGATGGCTTGGATGACGCCGCCGAGTAGTTCAGTAGTACGAATTTAGGAAATGCAAGCTCGTAGCCCCCGGGAAATTCCCCGCTCATAAGAAGCACAGGTGAGCTTTTTCCGCCGATTATATTGCCGTATTCCCCCTCTCCGTCAACTGAAACCGCCGTGTAACCGTCAGCGATAATCGACTGGGTCAGGGCTGTCTTTTCGCTTTCGTTTGAGCAGAGCACCGCGCAGATGTAGCCGTCGTTCTTGAACCTTGCCAGATCCTCACGGAAAAGGGCGGTGTTTGACGCGTATGCCGGTACATGTCGGGTGTTGAAGGAAAACAGTGCCGCCGGTGTGAATCCCTGATAGCTGCGTGGTAGTGAGTCCATGAAAATCACCGGAGATGACTGCCGCTCGCCCAGCTCTGAAAACTCCCGCATATACACGCCGTTTTTCATCGGGGGAAGCTCGTAGTTCTCTGTCATGTCGGAGACGCTCTGTTCTACAAGCGTAATCTGAGCGTTGGTCCGCTCCTCTATGTCCGAGTAGTCAACCATGATTATTACGCCGCAGTCGTAGTCGAGGGCTGACGTTTTCTCGGGGTATAATATAGGAAGGTATTTGTCGGCGAAGTTGATGTCAAACCCATGCTCGAGGGAGGTCAGCTCGCTCATGAGAACCTCGGCGGCACGGGCGTTTTTGTCAGTTCTGTCCTCATCGGACGTGTTTTTTGTGCTTCCAAGCCGGCGGATGTGCTTCTTCACCGTTTCTATGACATCGTCCCGCTTTTCTTCGGTGAAAATCAGCTCACGAACCGGCGGGAAAATCAGCTCCCCATCCGCGTTTTCCGTGAACCGCTGGGTCTCTATGGAAAAATGTCCAACCCTGTCAACCTCGTCGCCGAACAGCTCGACTCTCACAGGCTCGGATGAGGGTGGGTATACGTCGATGATTCCGCCCCGCAGTGCGAACTGACCCGTGGATTCAACAAGGTCAACTCTTTTGTAGCCTGCGTCGGTCAGCTTTTTTGCGAGAACTTCCGTGTCCACGCTCGCCTCAGGGGATAGATGAACGCACCTCTCCCGCAATTTTTCCGCCGACATTGTAATCTGAAGCATGGCTTCCGCCGTAGTGCATACAACATCAGCACGCTCCTTTGTGATTCCTGCAAGAGCTGACAGCACGCTGAGCCGTTCGCCCTCGTAGTCGTGGGAGGAGCCGATATTTGAAAAGCAGTACTCTCTCGACGGTAGAAACAAAACTTTCAGTCCCACGGACAGGAGAAAATCCCGGAAGGAGCCGGCTCGTTTTTCGTCGGCAAACACGAGAATCGTCGGCTTTTGTTTTCCCGCAGAATCCGCCCCTGCCAAATCCCCGCAGAGACCTGCGAGAAACACGTATTCCGCGCCTTCTGTAAGTCCGCTGACGTAGTATGGCTTGAGCCTGCCGTAAATTGGCGAGGTCAAAGTTCCGTATAGGTCGGCGTAGTCACGGTTTTTGCGCATTACGCCGCACAGTACGCTGTAATTCATCATTCACACCTTTCCATGAGTGACATCAAAATCTCACTCCGTTGCATTTTCCCATTGCGTCCTCGAATTTTCCGTCGAGTATCAGTGGAAGCGCGTCGTAAATCGTTTCGAGAACCGAGAAAATTTTGCTCTCGTCCTCTTTCGGGATTCTGCCGACAACCCATTCCGCCAAGGGATATTCGGGATTCGGTTTTTCTCCCACGCCGATTCTGATTCTCGGGTATTCAGTTGAGCCGCACTCAACTTCGATGCTCCGCAAACCCTTGTGACCGCCGCTGGAGCCGTTTTTTCTCACTCTCATCCGTCCGGGAGCGAGGTAGATGTCGTCAACCAGAACGATAACGTGGTCCATTGGAATTTTGTAGAACTCTACCGCCTCCCGGATTGCCTGACCGGAGAGGTTCATGTAGGTCTGGGGCTTCATGAGCATGACCCGGTGTGAGCCGATTGTTGTGGTGCCGTTGAGTGACTTGAATTTCAGGTTCTTCACGGGACAGCCGCACTTTTCGGAGATGTAATCGAGGGCCAAAAATCCGGCGTTGTGGCGGGTGAAGGTGTACTTCCCGTCGGGGTTGCCCAGCCCTGCGATGATGAAATCCGGCTTCCCGGCAGTCTGGGTATCGGTGGACGAGTGGATTTTTTTTAGTATTTCTAATATGTCTGCCATTATTACTCCATATATTTTATCAGTTTCACTCTGAAAGAATTCCGGTCGGCTGAAAGCCGATGAAAAATGGCTGCGTCCCGCGAATGTTTTCAACATTCATTCAAGGAATTCTTTGGCATGAAATCAGCTGACTTACAGTTAAGTTTTTCTACACATTTCATGATGGTAACGCGCAAAAAGCCCGTTTATTGGACGAGCGGGATGCGTATTTTGTTGTTTTTTCTTATTTTCTGAGTTCCGCGATTATCTTGTTCAGCTCAGGCATCTTTTCTTCAATGTCCTTCACAAGCTTGAACTGGGTTCTGCATCTGACGAGGTTGTGCTCGGGATACTTTGTCTTGAAGTAAACGTCGCCGTTTAAGTAGTCAGCGAGGAATCTGGAGCCGCACTCGAGGGTCATGAGCTTGATTGAGAACGGGAGCAGTTTTAATTCTTCATCGGTAATGGTGTCCAGTTCTTCAAGGAATCCCTTTGTGAACGCGGTGAAGTTTTCGATTTTAAAGTAGATTTTGTCAAGGTCCTTTTCGTCCTCAGCACCGCTTGAACCGCCGAAACGGAGAGCGTCGCCGTAGTCGTAGAGAAGTGAGCCGGGCATTACGGTGTCAAGGTCGATGACGCAGACTCCCTCACCTGTCCTTTCGTCAAGAAGAACGTTGTTGAGCTTTGTGTCGTTGTGCGTGACTCTCAGCGGGATTCTGCCCTCGGCGATGGCGTCGACTACAATTCCCGCGTCGGCTTCACGGTCGAGGACGAACTTGATTTCATCCTGAACCGAAGCGGCTCTTCCTGCACGGTCGTTCTTCAGAGCTTCCTTGAACTGGTCGTATCTCACTCTTGTGTTGTGGAAGTCTACAATAGTCTCGTGAAGCTTGTCAGCCGGATAGTCGGCCAGCATCCTCTGGAACTTGCCGAAAGCGCGTGCGGCGTTGTAAAGCTGTTCAGGATTCTCCACAAGGTCATAGGAAACCGCTCTCTCGATGAACTTGTATACTCTGTAGTATTCGCCGTTGGTGTGCTTGTAATACGGCTTTCCGTCGGTTGTGTATATCAGAGACAGGGTTTCACGGTCGGGATTTCCGCCGTCCTTTGCTATTTTCTCACGCAGAAATTCCGTGACTCCCATGATGTTTTCCATAACTGCCGGCGGGTCCGTGAAGACTTCCTTGTTGATCCGCTGGAGTATGTAACGGGGGGAGGACTCAATAAGATATGTATCGTTAATATGTCCGTTACCGTATACGGAAGGAGTAAGGTTCAAGTCAAAGTGTTCGAGAATATCGTATAATTCATTATTCCGCATGTCTGCACCTCAAATTTTTCAGCTTAAGGCGTCGCCACACACCTGCCACAAAATAAAGCGGATGAGTCTGCGCGGCCTTAAATAATCGTCGCAGAAGAACATTGTCTGCGCGTTCCTATCATTATAACACACATTTACCCTTTTGTAAATAGATATAGTAAAATTTTCATAAATTATCTAAAGTATGGGCAAATCCGCTATTGACAAATGTGTTTTTCGATAATATAATATACTATACACTCAAAATGATTTTGGAACGGGTTTTCCCGTAACGGTTAATTATTAATGATAGTTGTCACAAACATTGGTCACAGCGGGTTTTCGGTGGAATCCGAGACGCACATGCTGATTTTCGACTTCTCCGAGGGTAAGCTTCCCCCGCTGGCGATGAAGAAAAAGCTGTATGTCTTTATAAGCCACATCCATGAGGATCACTACAACCCCGAAGTTTTCCGGCTGTGCAAGGATCACCCAAACGTCCGCTTTGTCGTGTCTTCGGATATTCCCGACAGCGAGGTCAGATCCCACGGGATAGAGGAATACGTCAGAGCAGAGCCGGGCATGGATATAAAACTCGAGAGCAGATTCCGGCTCAAGGTTCTTCCCTCAACTGACTGCGGGGTCGCTTATCTGGCGGGATGCATGGGGCGGAACATCTACCACGCCGGGGACCTCAATCTCTGGCTTTGGGAGGGCATGAACGAGGACGAGGTCTACGAGATGACCCGACGGTTCAAGGAATACACCCGGGGACTGCGCAACTTCCGGATTGACACCGCCTTTCTCCCGCTGGACACCCGTCAGGGCATGTACTCCTTCATGGGGTTCGACTACTACATGCACCACTTCAACATAAAACGGGCTATTCCCATGCACTTTTTCGGTTCGTCGAAAATTGTCGAGGACTTGATGTTTGACAAAATCTCCCGGGACTACCGTGCAAAAATCGTCAAGCTGGATCCGGGAACCAGGACTCATTTTGAATAAGACCAAGGTAAGCGAAATCCGCCTGCCTTTTTTAGTTTTTTAGATTTTTTATGTCACATTCCGCGCTGTTCTGCGTCTAATAATTAAGAAACACAAAAATTCAAGGAGGCTCGCAATGGAAGACGAGGTTATAATCGAGCTGTATTTTTCCCGGGATTCGCAGGCCATAACCGAAACCGAAGTCAAATATGGGAAGTACTGTTATCAGGTTGCTTATAATATTCTGCGGGTTCACGAGGACAGTGAGGAATGCGTCAACGACACGTACCTGCGGACATGGAACTCGATCCCACCCACCCGTCCGTCATGCTTAAGGCTGTTTTTGGCGAAAATCACGCGGAATCTTTCCCTTGACCGGTACAGGCGTAAAACCGCCATGAAAAGGAGTTCAGGGGACGCCGCAGGGGAAGCGGAGTACATTGACGAAATTTTAGGCGAGATGAACGAAATGAAGGACGCCGGGTTCTCGCCGGATGACGCCGCTGGGGAGTATTCGTCAGTGGAGGATCAGGTTCTGGCGGGGGAGCTTAAGGAAATCATAAACTCCTTTCTCGCCGAGCTGACGTCACGGGACAGGTGCGCCTTTCTCATGCGGTATTTCTGGGGGAAGAAAATCAGCGAAATCGCCGGAAAAATCGGGGTAAAAGAGGAAAATGCACGCAAAATCCTGTTCAGAACACGACAGAAGCTGAAAAACAGGCTTGAGAAGGAGGGCTACACTTTATGAAAAAGAAAAATTTGTCTTCACTTGACATTATCTATCTGCTCAGCCTGACCGACGACAAATATCTCGACGAGTGCGAGAATTACAGCTGTGCGAAGGTCCCGTTATACAGGAGGCAGGAGTTTATCACGGTAGTTTCCACGGCGGCGTGTTTCGTGCTGATTGTCTTCACGGCGTTCTACACACGTACGGGAATGATGAACGGAAGCAACGAGTGCGAAGTCGAACCGTCGGCTGATGATAACAAAAGCGATAATATCCCCATGTACGGCGAAACTATGACGGAAAGTTATGATTCAACTGAAAGTTACATCGAAGAAATGTTTCCCGAGGCGGCGGAGGAAGAGGATCCAATGGAAGCGGCTCTGGTGGAAGAAGAGGCTCCGGTGGAAGAAGAGGTTATCACCGAGGCTGAATGTGCAGAGGAACTTCCAATGCTCACAATGGATACGGAGCTTGACTTTGACGGAGGGTTCGAGGGAGTCAGTTATGCCTCCGACGAGGAATTTCTCGCGCAGAATCCCGATTATCTCCCGGAAAACGACAGCAGTCTCCCCGTTTACAAAAATCCCCACCCCAACAATGCGGGAGTTCCCGGCGGATTGACCTTTGACGAGATGAAGACGAGATTTGCTGAGCTGTGTGGGTACTTCGACGTTGATGGCACTTCCCCTGTTTTGGATTATGACGAGAACAACACCCTCGGGCTTGGTGAGGATTACGTCACTTATATGCGAAGTGAAGGTTACTTCACCCACAGTCAGTCCGACGAAACCGTAGTCAACCTCAACGCGGACGGAAGCTGGAGCGTATTTTTCGGTGAAGCTGTCACTACGGCTCAGGACTGCACCACGGCTGAGGAAGCCATGCTGTACTTCGCGGGAATGTTCGGCGACGTTTTATCACTCGGAGATGAGGTTAAAGTCGAAATCAAGTCCAACAGGAATCTGCTTGGCGAGATGAACAGTTCATACTACATTTACAGAAAATCTGATTTTCCCGACGAGGACGAGCTGTTGTCGCGTGAATTTGACTTTGCGGAGTTGTATCTTGACGAAAATCTGTCCCTCACCGGAATCCGCCGTACTGTTATGCAGGAGACAGCTGAAAAGGTGGGCGACTACCCCATTATCTCCGCCGACGAAGCCCTCGACATGCTGAAAAGCGGCGCGTTTTTGACCACGGTTCCCGAGGAATACTTCACCTCAGGCAGCTTTGACGGTCCGTTGTCAGTCGAACTGTGCTACCGCAGTGAATCCCAACAGCAGTACTTCATGCCCTGCTACAGATTTACAGTCAAGCTGAACTGCAGTACCACAACCGACGACGGCGTGAGCTTGACCTCATACGGCGCGTTCTACGTTCCGGCAGTGGACAGCGTGTATATTGACAACTTCGGCGAGATGAAGCTGTACTTCAACTGAAAAAAACATAAAAAGTCCCGGATAAGCGGAATTTGATCAATTTCCACGCCTGTCCGGGATAATTTTATTTGTCCATATGGGGAAAGCCCCACAGAATTACGTCAGCTTATTTGTCCATAGCGTGCTGGGCCGCAAGTCCGCTTGTGTAGTTTTCCATGTACTTCGCGAAGCCTGCCGCGCCGTCCTTGTCGGGGTAGAGGGTGGTGGATTCCTGTCCAGCGAATACATTCTCGTCAAGGTAGTCAGGCAGGGACTTTCCGCATCCGTTTATCATGTACTGTGCGAGAACCGCGATTCCCCACGCTCCGCCCTCGCTTGCCGTCTTCATCACCGACACGGGCGTGCCTATTGCGTCCGCCAGATACTGCTGAGCCACTCCGGGAGTTTTGAACAGTCCGCCGTGACCAGTAAATTTGTCGGCCTTGATCTGCTCCCTGTTGAACAGGATGTCCATGCCGGACTTTAAGGCTCCTACGGATGAATATACCTGCGCACGGAAGAAGTTGGCGAGGTTCAGTTCACATCCGGGGAGGCGGAAGTACATGGGCTTGCCCTCGTTAAGATTAAGAACCTGCTCGCCGGAGAGGAAGTTGTACGCCACCACGCCGCCGCAGTCCTTATCCCCTTCTAGTGAGAGGTAGTAGAGCTTGTCGTAGATGTCCTTCTTCTTTATGTCACAGCCGATGAGCTTGGCAAACTGTCCGAACACCTTGACCCACGCGTCAATCTCACCGCAGCAGTTATTGCAGTGAACCATTGCCACGGGATGACCGTCGGGGGTTGTAACAACGTCGATTTCCGGATAGTAACCCTTGAGGTTTTCTTCAAGAACCAGCATTGAGAACACGCTTGTGCCGGCTGAGATGTTGCCCGTGCGGGGTCTGACGCTGTTTGTGGCAACCATACCGGTTCCGGCGTCGCCTTCGGGAGGACACATGGGAATTCCGCTTTCAAGTTTCCCGCTTTCGTCGAGGAGAGCAGCGCCCTCGAGGGTCAGGTATGTGCCGCCGACTCCCGCATTCTTTACGGAAGGTGCGACTGAGCGGAGGGTGAACTTTGCCCCGTGTTCATTGAGTTTTGCGTCGTAGATGGTGAGCATTTTTTCGTCGTAGTCGAGAGTGCCAGGGTCAACCGGGAATATGCCCGAGCCTTCGCCCACGCCGACTTCACGCTTGCCGGAGAGAAGGAAGTGTATGTATCCCGCGAGGGTGTTTATGTGCGCGATTTTTGACACATGCTCTTCCCCGTTCAAGACTGCCTGATAGAGGTGAGCCGAACTCCATCTCTGGGGGATGTTGAAGCCGAGGGCGGATGACAGTTCCTCTGCCGCCTGTGCGGTGGTGTTGTTCCTCCATGTTCTGAAAGGAACCAGCAGGTTGTCATCGCTGTCGAACGCGAGGTAGCCGTGCATCATGGCGGAGATTCCGAGGGACGCGAGACGTGTGAGCTTTACGCCGTACTTTTCTTCCACGTCATGTCTCAGGGAGGAGTAGCAGCCCCTCAGCCCTGATTTTATATCGTCGAGGGAGTAGGTCCAGTAGCCGTTTTCATACCGGTTTTCCCAGTCATACGCGCCGGAAGCCACGGGGTTTGACTTCTCGTCGATGAGCACACCTTTGATTCTTGTAGAGCCAAACTCTATTCCGAGGGAGCAGAGTCCGGATTTTATTTTTTCGCTGATTTCCATTTATTTTTTCCTTTTATTATAATACACGTTTATCTCTTGAGAGCGGAGATGGCGTCAAGCATGTCAATCTCTTTCTCGAATGAAGATAGGGTGGTATTCTTGTCGATTACCACAAGCTCGCAGCCTGTGAACTTTGCGAACATTCTTATGTCGTCAACTGTAAGGGCTGTGGAAACAACCGCGTGATGTGCGCCTCCTGCGTAAATCCATGCTGCCGCGCCGGTTTCGAAGTCGGGCTTGAGCTTCCACATAAGTCTTGCGACGGGGAGCTTGGGCATGGGAAGGGGCTGCTTTATAAGCTCGATTTCAGCGCACACAAGGCGGAAGCGGTCGCCCATGTCGATCATGGAAACAGCAATGCCGTCGCCCTCAACGCCGTCGAACACAAGTCTTGCGGGGTCGCTCTTTCCGCCGATTCCGAGGGGATGAACCTGAATTTCCGGCTTTGTGGACGCGAACACCGGCGTTACCTCAAGCATATGAGCGGCAAGCTCGCACTCGTCTCCCGCGGTGAGGTCGTAGGTGTAGTCCTCGGTAAATCCAGTGGAGCCTACTCCGGCGGCCATCTTCATAAGGCAGGCGGACAGGCAGGAGGTCTTGTAGTCTCCCTCGGGTCCGAATCCAACGCCCTTTGCCATAAGGTTCTGCGTGGACAGTCCGGGGAGCTGCTCGAGTCCGCAGAGGTCTTGGAAGGTGTCGGTGAACGCGTTGATGTTCTCCCGTGCGATGAACTTCTCGAGAGCCACTTCGTACTTTGCCTGAACGCGTACTGCGGAGGTGTTGTCGGTGGCCATGGTGTACTTTTCGGCGTACTCAGCCATCTTCGCGTCGATTTCGTCCTCGGTTACTTCGTTGATGAGGGATACAAGGTCGCCGATTCCGTAGTAGTTTACATTCCAGCCAAGCTTGATCTCGCTTTCAACTCTGTCGCCGTCTGTAACCGCAACGTCTCTCATGTTGTTGCCGAACATTGCGCATCTCAGGTGGCTGGAATAAGCTACAGCTGACGCCATGCGTGCGAATCTTCTCAGCTTTTCGATGACCTGCGGGTTTTCGTAGTAGCCAACGATTACCTCGCGCTTTACTCCCATTCTGGTGCAGATGAAGCCGAATTCACGGTCGCCGTGAGCGGACTGGTTCAGGTTCATGAAGTCCATGTCGATTTCATCGTATGGGAGCTTTTCGTTTGCCTGTGTGTGGAGGTGAGCTATAGGCTTGTGGATGCACTTGAGGGCGTTAATCCACATTTTCGCAGGGGAGAAGGTGTGCATCCATAGGATTACGCCAACGCATTCGGGGTCGCTGTCGGCTTTTCTCAGGCACGCTTCGGCTTCTTCGTGGTTTCTCACAATGGGCAGGCACTCGATTTCAGCGTCTCCAGCAAGGGATTTGTTCAGCTTTTCGCACATTACAACGCTGTCACGGTGAGCCTGTGCGAGAGTTTCTTCACCGTAGAGGTCCTGGCTTCCTGTGATAAAATAGAGCTTGTTTGACATGTTTATCTCCTTGAATATATGTAATAATGTTTTTTATTCGATTTTTATCGGCAGATTTACCGTTTCGCTTCTTCTCTTGGTGGTTCCTCTTTCAACCAGCTCGCAGGGAAGGAATATGCTGCTCTTGGATTTTTCTCCCCGGTCGCCGGTTATGGAGAACATGATTTTGAGGGCTTCCCTTCCCAGACCCGCGAGAGGCGGACGTATTGTTGAGAGCTGCGGGAAGGTGTATTCGGCAAGCTCCTTGTCGTCAAAGCCTATGACCTCGCACTCGTCGGGAACCCGGATTCCGTTTTCAGCGAAGGCCTGACAGATTCCCGCAGCCATCTCATCATTCTGGGAGAAAATAGCGTCGGGGAGTCTCTCGCCTGACTCACGGCTGGTCTTTATCATTTCAAGAGCAAGCTTATACCCGCTCTCGAGGGTCCAGTCCCCTATATAGAGTATGGTAGGGTCAAATGGAATCCCAGCGTCGTTGAGCGCCAGCTGATAGCCGAACATTCTGTTGCTCATGGGGATTGAGTCGAGAAGTCCGCTGAACATGGCGATTTTTTTGGCTCCGTGGGAGATGAGCACCGAGGACGCAAGCCTTGCCCCCTGTCTGTCGTTGTAGTTCACGCAGACCGAGCCGTCGGAACACTGGCAGTATACATAGACGACAGGGCAGCTCACGCCGTCAAACAGTCCGTCAAACTTGCGCGGTGTGTTGGCGACGAAAATAATGCCCGACAGAATCTCCGGCGACAGCTTGCCAAGCAGTGCGGATATTTTTTCACGAAGCACGCTCTGGTCGGCGGCAGGTCCGTAGGTTTTGCATGTTCCGAGACTGTACACCGGACAGGTCACTCCGATTTCCGACGAGTACTCCGTCAGTCCCCCTACGATGTCTGAGCAGAATGAGACGGAAATGTCCTCCGCTATGACTATGAATTTGTTCTTTATCTCCGGCTTGGCTGAATTCGGTGAAGCGTACCCAACCTCAGCCGCAGCGGTTATGATTTTTTCACGCAGCTCATCCCGCATTCTTCCCTTTCCGCTGAGGGCGTTTGACACGGTAGCAACTGAAATGCCGAATTTTTTTGCTATATCCTGTAATGTAATCACGAATTCACCGCTTTGCTAACTTTCATTTGCCAACTTTCAGTTTAAATATATTTTACCATATTTACGGGAAAAATCAATAGGATTTTCGCAAATTTTTCAGGTTTTCAAGAAAAAAATTGATGAATTCATACTCCTGATTTGATTAAACAGGTTAACTAGTTCATTTTTTTTACAGTAATACCGCTGCATGAAAAAAATTTTCTGTGAATATTTTGATTAAATGATTTAAACCTATTGACAAACGGTAGGTAAGTTGGTAAAATCAAGATGAGTAAAGCGTGGTGATGTTTTCCCATGACAGATTAAAAAAACGCCATGGACAATCGCATCCGCGCCGCTTTTTAACCAAACACGAAAACAATTTTACTTTTATTAAAGCACAAGGAGATAGAACATGAAAAAAGCAAAGCTTATTCTCGACCGGGACTACGTTGTATCCCAAATTGACAAGAGAATATACGGCTCCTTCATCGAGCACCTGGGCCGCGCCGTTTACACCGGTATCTACGAACCCACCCATCCCACAGCCGACGAAGATGGATTCCGCCGTGACGTAATCGACCTCGTAAAGAATCTGGACGTTCCCGTTACAAGATACCCGGGTGGCAACTTTGTCTCCGGCTTCAAGTGGGAGGACTCCATCGGACCGAAGGAAAGCCGTCCCTCAAGACTTGAGCTGGCGTGGGGCGTCACCGAGACCAACGAGTTCGGACTTCACGAGTTCGCAAATTGGGCAAAGAAGGCAAACACCGAAGTCATGTACGCCGTAAACCTCGGAACAAGAGGCCCCCTCGAGGCTAAGGAAGTCGTCGAGTACTGCAACCACAAGTCCGGTACATACCTCTCAGACCTGAGAATCAAGAACGGCGCCGCTGATCCCTTCAACATCAAGCTCTGGTGCCTCGGAAACGAAATGGACGGTCCCTGGCAGATGGGAGCCAAGACTCCATACGAGTACGCGAGAGTGGCAAACGAAGCCGCTAAGATGATGAAGTGGGTTGACCCCTCAATCGAATGCGTGGCATGCGGCTCATCCAGCTCGGGAATGAAGACCTTCGGCGACTGGGAATGGACTGTACTCGACGAATGCTACGACAACATCGACTACCTCTCCCTCCACCGCTACTACGGCAATCCCCACAACGACACACCCGACTTCCTCGCAAGCACAATGGACCTCGACAACTTCATCAAGACCGTTGCGGCCATTTCCAGAGGAGTCAAAGGCAAGAAGCACTCCCACCACACCGTTAACCTCTCACTCGACGAGTGGAATGTATGGTACCATTCGGGAGCAAAGGACCACGAAGCCCACAAGAGAGACCCATGGGGCAAGGTTCTTCCCCTGCTCGAGGACGAATACAACTTTGAGGACGCGCTTCTCGTCGGACTTATGCTCATCACGATTCTGAAGAACGCCGACACCGTTAAGGTTGCGTGCATGGCTCAGCTTGTGAACGTTATCGCTCCTATCATGACGGCATCCGGCGGACCCGCTTGGGCTCAGACAATCTACTATCCTCTCATGCAGGCAAGCAAGTACGGACGCGGAGTCAGCCTTATGCCTCAGATCACCTGCGACAAATTCGACACAAAGCACTACTCCGACGTTCCCGTAGTTGACGCGGCAGCAGTTCTCGGCGAGGACGACGCAGTTACAATATTTGCCGTTAACCGCGACCTCGAGAACCCCGTTGCCCTTGAGTGCGACTTTCGCTCCTTCGATGGCTACAAGGTTGTCTCCCACAGCGTTCTCCACCACGACGACGTAAAGGCTCTCAACACCGAGACAAACCCGAACGAGGTTGTTCCCTGCGACGTTGATCCAAAGGTAGAGGACGGCAAGATCATGCTTCCCGCTTCCTCATGGAACGTCATCAGGCTCACAAAGTAATCGGGCAGGTACAATATTATGCTTGAAAAATTAAAAAAAGACGTATATGAAGCCTGCATGGAGCTTTACCACAGGAACCTCGCGATTTTCACATGGGGCAACGTCTCGGGCATTGACAGAGAGAAAAATCTCGTGGTAATCAAGCCCTCCGGCGTGGAATATGAAGCCCTCTCACCGGATATGCTTCCCGTTGTGGATTTATTCACGGGCAAGGTGGTTGAAGGGGACTTGAATCCCTCCTCCGACACGCCTACGCACCTCGAGCTTTACAGAAGATTTGCGTCCGTCGGCGGAATCACACACACTCACTCCCAGTGGGCGACGATTTACGCTCAGGCAGGACGTGGAATCAACGCATACGGCACCACTCATGGGGACTACTTCGACGGAGAGATTCCCTGCACCCGCAAGATGACTCCCGAGGAAATTGCCGGAGAGTACGAGCTTGAGACCGGACGGGTTATCGCCGAGACATACGAATCAAACGGACTTGACCCAATGCGGTGTTCGGCGGTTCTGGTTCACTCCCACGCTCCGTTCACATGGGGCAAAACTCCAATAGCGTCGGTGAACTGCGCGGTGACTCTAGAATACGTGGCTCAGATGGCATACCACACGGAAATTCTGGCGAAAACCTTCGGAAACGGTCCAGAGGTAATGCAGGAAGAACTGCTGCGGAAGCACTTTGACCGGAAGCACGGCCCCAACGCATACTACGGACAGAAGAAAAAATAATTTAATATGAAAACACCCCCTCGGGTTCAGCAGTTTTGACGAATTTTCGAGGGGATTTTTGTATGTTTTTACTGTACGCCGAAAAGCTCTTTCAGGTACGCGAGAGTGGACTTGATTTTTTCCGTGTCAAGCTCCTCTCCCACCATGACCGGGGACTCAAGGGTTATGGTGCCGCTGTAGCCGATTCCGTCAAGGAGGGACTTCACCTCGTCAAAGTCAATCACGCCGTCCCGTGGATGGAGGATGGGGCGCAGTGCCTTGAAGTTCCTGTACCCGCCGGTGTAGTCGCTGATGTGGACGTGCTCGATTTTTTGGGTGAGCTCCGGGTCGGTGAGGATTTCCCGGGTCTGCTCGTGGAGCTTGCCGAATCTTGTGTCAAATATAAGTCCGCCGTCGCCGAGGTATGGGAGCAGCTTTTTCCAGTTGGATTTTGGGTCGGCGTGGTTTGACGGGACGTTCTCCACAAGCAGGCGCACGTTATGCTCCTCAGCCATCCGCGACATTTCAGGCAGTGCGGCAATGTTGTATTCCACATGTCCATCGGAGGCATATCCGCCCCAGAGATGCAAAACCATACGCCGGATTTTCAGCCGCTCTGCCGTCTCGAGGTTGACTTCAAACAGCCGCATGGCTTCGTCACGCTTATGATCTGCTTCGGATTTTTTTCCGTCGTGGAGCAGAACAGCCGCGTCGGACAGCATGGTGCCGATTTCCTTCTCGCAGTGGATTGTCGTGGGTTCAACTCCGCTTTTTCTGACCGACTCAACCACGTCGTCTATTTTATCGTAGTAGAACGGGAGCATCATCAGCTCGAGTCCGGAGCAGTAACCGTTTTTTCTCAGGTCCGATATTGCGTTTAACGCGCGTTTATAGTTGTAATTATTTGACCGACCCACCATTGTTCCGGTGGACACAAGCAGATTTCGCATATTGTCCTCGATTCAATTGTATTTTGAAATAATGATACCCCCAAAAACCGCTTTTGTCAAGAGTTCCCGTCAAAAAATACGCAAATTCATAATTTTGCCCTTGTTATTGAACCGGATATATAGTATAATTAATGTAAGCGTTTTTGTACGGCTTAAAATAAAGCAAAAAAGATTTTATATAGAGGTAAATTATGGCAAACAACGAAGTACTTGACACATCGGACATAAGTCTGCTCTATCCCGATTCCGACAGTCTGCGCCGTCACATGCTCGGTGAAGAAGCCGCAAAGCTGGACTCAATCACGGCAGAACAGCTTGAATTATATTTTCTCATGGATTTGAAGTCCTGCGATTTCGGCTCGTTCTACACCTGCGACCCGGACGTGATTCTCTACCGTCAGGACACCTTCGAGGATATGCTAGCCAACCCCGAGCTGTCCCACATTTTAATCAAGATGATTCCCCTGCTCAACGACATAACGGAACTAAGGCGCATGGGCAGTGATTCCGCCGCTTCCACTGAGTCGTATTTATACAGCATTACGGAGGTGGAGCTTTACACTTCACTTTTGGACCTGCTCCGTGACAGCATGATTCCGCTGGCTCCAAAGCTGAAATCCACGGCGTTCAAGCGGTTTGCCGAGAGAATCAACACCCTAACCGGAAGCGAATATTACAAGAACCTGAACAAGCAGCTGAAGGAGCTGACCTCCCGGGTGCGGGAAATCAAGAGCGTGACAATCGGCGTGAACCTTGACTCCCAGCTCAGAGCGTCAAAGGCTGGGGTTCTCTCAATGAACAACGAAAGCTTCAAGTCGGGGGAGCTGCTCGACAAAATGCTGCGGCTGGACTTCAAAAACGACGACATGACCTGCATCGCTCCCCTGATTCCATTCAAGAAAGGACAGTCGGACAATCAGCAGAACGCTCTCGCCAACGCCTTCAACGGTGCAATAAACGACGTGTTCCGCCAGTCCATCCGCTCATGGAAAAAGGTCATCCAGCACTATGTTCTCGAAAACACGGACTTCCTCATCAGGCTCATGCCGGAGATTGAGTTTGTGACAAAGGCGACGGAGCTGCTGGTAAAGCTGAAGGAAAAGGGCTGTCCCCTGTGCCACCCGGTAATCAAGCCGGTTTCCGAGAAGGTTTTCGACGCAAAAGGACTGTGCAATCCCATTGTGGCGATGAAGCTTGACGCGCCCGTGGTGCCAAACGACTTTGCCTTTGACGAGGATGGCATGATTTTCGTTCTCACGGGACCTAACCGGGGCGGCAAATCTGTCATCACCTGCGCCGTGGGAATCGCGTTCATCATGGCTCAGTTAGGCCTGCCCGTGTGCGCCGACTCATGCGTAATAAGCCCCTGCGATCAGGTATTCACCCATTTCCCCACGGGAAGCGAGGACACAATCGACAAAGGCAGGCTGGGCGAGGAATGCTCACGTCTCAGCGCGATTTTTGAGGAAGTCACCGATGAAAGCCTTGTGCTGCTCGACGAGTCCCTGTCATCTACGGGATCATTTGAGGGCGCGTACATTGCATCCGAGGTATTGCAAGGATTTTCAATGGTGAAGTGTCGCGGGATTTTCTCCACCCACCTCCACGACCTTGCCGCCAGTGTGGACTCAATCAACGCCTCATGTCTGCCCAAAGGCGGGGTGAAAATCGACAACCTTGTGGCTGCTATCGAGAAGGGCTCGCGGAGCTTCAAAATTCTAAGAGAAAAGCCCGACGGAAAGAGTTACGCCAGCGACATCGCGGACAAATACGGCCTGTCACTGGAGAAAATCATGGCTAAAGTCAAGGCGAAGAATCACTGAAAGAACAACAGCAATGTATTATTTAAGGAAGGTTTTATATGAATGAACTGCTTAAGCTCCTTGAGGGCGACGCGCGTCTCTCCCCGGAAACACTGGCGCTCATGCTTGACAAGGAAGTTGGAGACATAAAGAAAATGATAAGCGACTGCGAGGCGGACGGGGTAATCCTCGGGTACAGGACCGAGATAGATTGGGACAAGACCGACCGGGAGTACGTCAGCGCCATGATTGAGATTAAAATCACGCCTCAGCGGGACCGTGGCTACGACCATGTGGCGCAGAAAATCTACAACTATCCCGAGGTGGAGTCGCTGTACCTCATGTCCGGCAGCTTTGACCTCGCAGTATTTATTAAGGGAAAGACCATGCGGGAGGTGGCGTTCTTCGTGGCTGAAAAGCTGGCCACAATCGAGGACGTAATCTCAACCTCGACTCACTTTGTACTGCGGAAGTACAAGGACAATAATATCGTCTACGGCGCGGTTCCGGTTGACGAGAGAGGCATGGAATTTTAATGCTTGATTACAATAAAATTTTATCAGCCACAGCGCAGGAGATAAAGCCCTCGGGAATACGCAAGTTTTTCGATTTGCTGGACGGGCGGCAGGACGTGATTTCCCTCACCGTAGGTCAGCCGGACTTTGTGACACCGTGGCACATCCGTGTGGCGGCAATCGAGTCGCTGGAGCAGGGAAAAACCTACTACACCTCAAACGCGGGAACGATGGATTTGCGGCGGGAAATCACCGACTACATGAAGCGGCGGTTCTCACTCGAATATGAGCTGAAGAGCGAGGTCATTGTCACGGTCGGCGGCAGCGAAGCCATAGATTTAGCGATGCGCGCCCTTATTAATCCCGGGGACGAGGTCATAATTCCCCAGCCGGCGTTCGTGTGCTACGGACCTATCGCTTCTCTTGCGGGGGGTACTCCGGTTTTCATCAACACGAAGGAGGAGCACAGCTTCAAGCTCACCGCAGACGAGCTGAAATCCGCAATCACACCGAAAACCAAGCTGCTGGTTCTTCCCTACCCCAACAATCCCACGGGGGCTATTATGACCGAGGAGGACCTTGAGCCAATTGCCGAGGTTCTACGTAACACAAACATAATGATTCTGTCGGATGAGATTTACTGCGAGCTTACCTACGGACGTCGGCATGTGTCCATTGCTTCCTTCGATGGTATGCGGGAGAGAACAATTATCGCCAGTGGATTTTCCAAAACCTACGCCATGACCGGGTGGAGACTGGGGTACACTCTTGCTCCGGCTGAGATCACGCGGCAGATGCTGAAAATCCACCAGTACGCCGTCATGTGCGCTCCCACTACGTCCCAGTTTGCGGCGGTTGACGCTATGAGAAACGGAGACGGGGACGTTGAGATGATGCGGAACGAGTACAACCGTCGTCGGAGATACATTGTGGCCGGCTTACGCGGGCTTGGGATAGACTGCTTCAATCCGGAGGGGGCGTTCTACGTTTATCCTAACATATCCAAGTTCGGGCTGACCTCGGAGGACTTCGCACACAAGCTGCTTGACGAGGCGGGAGTTGCAATTGTCCCGGGAACGGCGTTCGGCGACTGCGGCGAGGGATTTGCGCGGATTTCCTACGCTTATTCAGTGGAGCATATCGCGAAGGCTCTGGACCGTATGGAGAAATTCGTGAAAAAGCTGTAAAATAAAAAATCAGCCTGTTCTTTATTGAAGTTCAAGCTGATTTTTTGCTATGCTTTACTTTTCTCCTCGGATTACCATAATCACATTGACCATGCCGTCCCAGAGCCTGATTCCGCTGTCGTATTTGTGTATTCGTTCGTCGTACCGGGCATTGATGAGCCTGAACATTTCGTCTGCTTCCCTAGCGCTGACCACCCCGGCGTGAGTTTTCGCCTGTCTGACGTTCTCCAGTTCCTCCAGACGGCGGCTGTTTATCATAATGTGAGCTTCTTTGGCGGTGAATCGGCTGTCGTCAGGAGTCATGTTTACGGTTATATATTCTACTTTAACATTTGTAAACCCGTATTTTTCCATAACCCGGGGGATTTCGTTCTCCTTCATTGGGTAGGCGCAGATGCTGTACTTCTCAAGGTTTGATTTTCCCCAGTCGTCCAGTTTGTCCCATAATTCCCGCTCGAAGTCGGTACAGTTGTCGTCGTAAAATGACAGGGTTTTCCGCGAGGATAGCACAAGACACACGCCGCATTTTTTCAGCACACGGTACTGCTCGGGGAAGAACGACGCCGGATTCACGTGTTCAGAGACGGTGTTGGAAATTGTTACTTCGAATGAACCGTCATCAAAAGGAAGGGATTCCGCGTTGCCATAGACCACATCAGCACTCCCCGCGTGTTCTGCGGCGATTTTTATGAAGTTTTCGTCAATGTCGCATCCGGTGAGAGTCATGTCCGGGTACCAGCAGGCGAGAGCCTCAAGCAATGCTCCCGGTCCGCAGCCGATTTCCAAAAGACAGCCGCACGACAAATCGTCAATGCAGAACGCCCGCATAAAGTCAGGCTTGGTGTGCGATGAAAAGCGGAGTTTACGTGAGTAGTACAGCGTGTTCGGCCCCTGGATCAGGCTTGACCAGTAAGTAGTGTTGTGATTTTCCATTACATCCTCCGGGAAAAGAAACTAACCTTGGATTATAACATAATTAAAAGGAAAAGTCAAGATATTTCAAGAAAAAAACATATTATGTACTTTTCACTGTATTTTTTCTGAGAAAAGCAAAATTTTTTCATCTTTTGCCGGAATAAAAATATCTTTTTCTATTGCATTTTTTCTTTTTTTATGGTATAATACATCATGTTGACTTGTTAATTCCAGTATGGAGGTATAATACTATGGCTAAGTGCTGCATCTGCGGAAAAGGCGTTACTTTCGGACACAACGTATCTCACTCAGAACGCAAAACAAACAGAGCTTGGAAGCCGAACATCAGAAAGGTTAAGGCCGTTGTCGACGGCAAACATACTACTGTAAGCGTATGCTCCCGCTGCCTGCGTTCCGGAAAGATTACACGCGCATAAATCAGTACATTCAAGACTCCTCAATTTCTTGGGGAGTTTTTGATTATATTTTATAAAATGAACGAAAAATATTTTGCACTTATCTCATCCGACGCGCCGAGGGACTGTATTTCCGCCATCATGAATGAGTTCGAGGTGGTGCTTCTCCCGCTGGACGAAGAAATAGCCGCTCCGGTACGCTCCCATCCTGACATGATAACAACGGTTCTGGATAACAAAATTTTCTTTCCCGTGAATTACGCGGTGAAGCATCGTGCTCTGGTCGGGAAAATCGCCGGACTTGGCGGACTTGAGCCTGTCGTTTCCACCTTTCCCCGAAGTCCCGTTTATCCGGCTGACGTTTCGCTGAACTGCGCGGTTGTCGGCAATCTGCTTCTTTGCCGGAAAAAGTCGGCTTCGGTGGAGCTTTTGTCGGCGGCGGGTGAGGCTGGGATGGAGATTGTCGACGTGCGGCAGGGTTATGCGGGATGCTCTACTCTTGTACTCGGCGGCAGTGCGTCGGCGTCAGACGTTGGAATTTACTCTGCCCTGTCCTCACGCGGAGTTGACTGTTATTTATACCCAAATGACAAAATCAAGCTGGAAGGCTACAGCTGCGGGTTCGTCGGCGGGTGCGGCGGGGTCTGCGAAAACGTCGTCTATCTCTTTGGGACTCCGGATGCAGGTCTTTTGGACTTTGTAAAATCAAAAGGGTATGACGTCAAACTTTTGTCAAATGCCCCGCTGTTCGACTGCGGAGGAATAAAGTTTATAAGAAAAGGATTATAACTATGTATGAATTCATAAAAGATATAATGTATTCTGCTTCGGAGATAATGCTTGACGCGGAGAACATCGACAGCAAAATCAAAGTCAAGCCGGGAGACGCAAACTTTGTCACCGCTTACGACATAGCCGTGGAGAAATACCTGATCGGCGATCTGTCGCGTCATCTTCCCGAGGCTCAGTTTATAGGGGAAGAAGAGGCGGTGAACCCGGACAAGCTCTCGGGCAAAGTCACGCTGATCATCGACCCAATTGACGGAACCACAAACTTCATACACCGGCGCAGGTACAGTGCGATTTCAATCGGCGTGTGCGACGACGGCGAGATGGTCTGGGGCGCTGTATACGATCCCTATTCCGACAGGCTCTACGAAGCCGAAAATGGACATGGCTCGAGGGTTACAATAAAGAGAAATACGGTAGTTCCGCTGAAAATCAAAAGTAAGCCGCTGAAAGACTGTCTGGCTTCCTTCGGAACTTCACCATACTACCGGGAGGAGCTTGGAAAAAAGTCCTTCGACACGGCTTACAGGATGTTCATGAACACACGCGAAATACGCCGGTCTGGGTCAGCTGCTTTGGATCTGGCCTCGATTGCGGCAGGTGAAGCCGACATTTTCTTTGAATACCGTCTGTCTCCGTGGGATTTTGCGGCAGGCTCGCTGATTGTAGAGGAAGCCGGCGGAGTCATCACCGACATGGACGGAAACAAAATCGGCTTCGGCGCACCCACGTCGGTTTTATGCGGCAATCCTCAGGCCCACGCACAGTGGCTTGAGCTAAACAAAGATTAAACTTCAGTCAGGCGTAAAATCAAACATAAAAAATCCCGCTCAACTTGTCAGTAGATGAAGCCCTGCGGGATATTTTTTTACTTTTTAAGTGAATCTCTGATTTCTCTTAGGAGAAGAATTTCTTCGCTGGGTTCGGCGGGCTTTTCTTCAGCCTTTGCTTCTTCCTTTTCCTTCTTCTTCATTGCGTCCTTGGCCTTGTTCATTGCACGGACAATGCAAAACACGCTGAAGGCTATCAGAAGGAAGTTGATGATTGCCTGGATGAATGAGCCGTAGAGAATTGCGCATTCCGGGGTCTCTTCCGTCGCGGTAGTGAGGACTATTTTGTAATCCGACAGGTCAAGTCCGCCGCACAGCTTGCCTATGAGAGGGGTGATGATTCCCTGAACAAGCTGGTTTACGATTGCGGTAAACGCGGAACCGACTACAACGCCGACGGCCATATCCATGACGTTACCGCGTGCGATAAAGGTCTTGAACTCGCTGAAAAACGAGCTTTTTTTCTTGTCTCCCATGATTAAACCTCTCAATGAAAATTATTCTTTTGTTTCCGTCTTTTCCGCCGACTCAGACTCGGGAATCTTCACTTTACTCACGTCAACCCTGCCGTGGATTCTTTCGTAATAGGCAATGTTTGTGCGGATCAGGTGAAGCATGTGGTTGTTCAGATCCCGTCCCTCGGCTTCGGCTACGGCGAGAGTTTTTTTATACAGCTCCTCGTCTATGCGGACTGAAAACACGGTTTTGTTTTTCTGAGCCATGATATAATATATCCTTTGCTCTTGTAGTTTGGCTATATTATACCACCTGAGGACGCAAAAATCAATAGTAAAATCGTCTGAAATACGCGGAACAGGGCGGAAAATCATAAAATCTTTGAAAGAAAGTCCTTCAGCCGCGGATTTTTTGGGTTTGTGAAAAATTCTTCCGGCGGGGCTTCCTCGAGAATTCTGCCCTCGTCGATGAACACCACACGGTTTGCGACTTCCCGTGCGAATCCCATTTCATGGGTCACTACTACCATTGTCATTCCTTCCTCTGCAAGGGTACGCATTACCTCCAGAACTTCACCCACCATTTCCGGGTCGAGGGCGGATGTTGGCTCGTCGAAGAGTATTACCTCGGGGTTCATTGCCATTGCGCGGACAATAGCCACACGCTGCTTCTGACCGCCGGACAGGGTTGAGGGGTACACGCCGGCTTTGTCCTGAAGTCCGATACGGGACAGCAGTCTCATGCCGTTTGCGTTTGCGTCGTCCTTGATTTTCTTGCGGAATGTGTTAATTTCAGCTTTAGCTTTCTTTTCTTTTCTGAACAGGTTGGTCAGGGGAAGGAAGAAATTGCCGATTTTTTTCTTTCTCAGCTCGGCTATTCCTATGTGAACCGGAGCGAGGGTTATGTTTTCGAGTACAGTTTTATTGTTGAACAGGTTGAACTGCTGGAACACCATGCCAATCTTGCGCCGGTGGACGTTGATGTCTACCTTCATGTCGGCTATGTCAACCCCGTCAAAGATAATCTGCCCGCCGGTGGGGTCTTCCATGCAGTTGAGACAGCGCAGGAATGTACTTTTTCCGCTTCCGGACGGTCCGAGGACGCACATTATGTCGCCTTTGTTCACAGTGATGCTGATTCCCCGCAGAACATCGTTCCCGCCGAAGCTCTTTTTCAGGTCAATGACGTCTATCACTTTTTGCCAGTCCCCTTTCCGTCAGTTTTATGAGAAGTGTAATGAACATTACTATGATTATGTAGATTACCGCCATGACGAGGTACGGTATCATGAATTCGTACAGGTTTGTACCCATGTAGTTGAATGCCACGTAGAGGTCAGCCGCTCCCACGAAGGACACAACCGACGTCTCCTTGATGAGGGAGATGAACTCGTTGCCGAGGGACGGGAGGATGTTCTTCACCGCCTGCGGGATTACGATTTTCATCATCACCGCCGAATAGGAAAGTCCCACCGCACGGCCGCCTTCCATCTGACCCGGATCTACGGACTGTATTCCGCCACGCATGATTTCCGAGATGTAAGCCCCACTGTTCAGGCCAAACACCAGCATTGATACCTGCACGCCAGTCATTTTCCCTCCGATAAGCGGAAGCAGGACGTAGTAGAACAGCAAAAGCTGAACCACCATTGGAGTACCCCTGAAAAATCCCACGTAGACTGTGCAGATTCCGTCGAGAACCTTAGGCAAGGTTTTGTATTTCGGAAACACCTTTACCGCGGCAATTATTGTTCCTATTATGATTCCTATCACCAGACCTGTTATGGCAATAAGCATAGTGTTTTTCAGTCCGGTGACAACTCTGATGTACCCGCCTTTGTTTATCAGCACATCGAGAAATCTGTCTATTTTTACGCTAACATTACTCATTTTTACAGCATAAGACCCGCCAAGTCAAGGCTTTACTATATCAACATCGGCAGGTCCGTTCCTTTATATTTATTTGGACTACTTGTTTGCGTTGTAGGAGGCCACGATTGCCGCCGCTGGAGCTGAGTCAATTACAACAAAGTCGAGATTTCCGTTGATTAAATCCTGTACCGCGAGAGAGCCGCTCTGGTAGCCTTTGCAGGTCAGGTTGAATCCGTCAAACCCCCATTCTTCATCGCCTTCGAGGTAGAACTGAGCTGTGGTTCCGTTCTGTACGCCGGCCTTCTTGCTTGAGTCAAAGCCCGAGAGAACCGCTTCAACATCGTCTGAAGTCACGCACATGTCAAATGTAGCGTCGTTGTCCTTGACGATAATCTGCTGGGAAGCGTTGTAGTATGAGTCGGTGAAGTCAAGGGATTCGGCTCTCGATTCGGTAACGGTCAGTCCGGCAATGGCGATATCGCACTTGTGCTGGCCCACGGAGAGACATACAGAATCAAAGTTCATATTGCTGATGACAAGCTCCTTGCCGAGTTCATTGGCGAAAAGTGCGATTACTTCCATGTCTATTCCGAGAATGTTGTCGCCTTCGAGATATTCAAATGGTGCGAACTCAAGGTTTGTCGCCACAACAAGTTGATCCTTGCTCTCGTCAAGCTCAGCCGACTGAACGGGCTGGGGGGTGCCGTCGCCGAAATAGTTGTTGAAGATAGAGTCAAGTGTTCCGTCGGACTTGATTTTAGCGATGAACTCGTTTGCCTTTTCCAGAAGCTCCGGCTGATCCTTGTCTACGCCGAAAGCGTATTCTTCTTCGGTAAGGTTGATGTCGATAATCTTGACTCCTACAGCATCCTTTGAGCAGGACGCAAGAGTCATAATCAGCATTACTGCCGCGAGGATGATTGATATTGTCTTTTTCATTTTTGTTTGCTCCTTTGATTGAGTAAATTGAGTATTTATTTATCGTGTTGCATAATTATAACATTTTTTCCTTTTTAAATCAATATTCTAAATACATAATTTTTTCATATTTCCGAGTCTATTTTCATGGAATATTCCTCAAAATGTGTATAAATTCATCTGAGGCGGGTAAAACTAAGGTGTGAAAATATTTTTGACGGGGTAACAGTATATGAATTCAAACAATGAAATGGATGATCTTGACAAGGAGCAGAACGATTCGGTTCAGGATTCGGCGAGCCAGTCCGATGAGAAAGACAAGCTCGATTATATAATGAAGAGCGGCAGCGTGATCTCCTCTTCAAACAACGAAACAATCCACTGTCTCACCATAATTGGGCAAATTGAGGGTCACTACCACCTGGGCGACGGGCAGAAGTCCACGAAGTACGAGCACATTATCCCTCTGCTGGTGTCAATCGAGGAAAGCAGCGACGTAGACGGCATGCTTGTGGTGCTGAACACAATGGGAGGGGACGTTGAAGCCGGACTTGCCATATCGGAAATGATAGCCAGCATGTCAAAGCCCACGGTGTCGCTGGTGCTGGGCGGCGGACATTCAATCGGCGTTCCCTTGGCGGTGAGTGCGAGAAAATCGTTTATTGTTCCGTCGGCTACAATGACAATTCACCCGGTGAGAATCAGCGGTACGGTTGTGGGTGCGCCTCAGACCTACTACTACTTTGAGCGGATGCAGAACAGAATCATGAACTTTGTCACGTCCCACTCCCGCATAACGGAGGAAAAGTTCACTTCCCTGCTGATGAAGACCGACCAGATTGCGACGGATGTAGGCTCGATTATCGATGGTCACGAGGCGGTGGACTGCGGGTTAATCGACAGCGAAGGCGGGCTGTCCGACGCGGTTAGTGTGCTGAGGGAAATGATCAAGGAATCAAAGCAGAATTAAATTTTTGGCGGAAGCTGATTAAATATCGGTTTTCGCTGATTTTTTATTGATTTTTTCATTTTATTATGATACAATATTGTTGAACTATATTTTTCATTAATGGAGGATTCTTATGTTAAAAGGTATCAATAAAATCATCTCTCCGGAGCTTCTGATGGTGCTCGACAAAATGGGCCACGGCGACGAGATTGTCTTCTCCGACGGAAACTTCCCGGGGGAAAGCATTGGCAGAAACGTTCTCCGTGCTGATGCCTGCGGTGTTCCCGAGCTGATGACGGCTGTGCTTGAGCTGTTCCCTCTCGATTCTTACGACAACAACGTCTACCTCATGGATAAAACCGAGTCCGACCGTGACCTCGACGTGCCGATTTGGGAGGAATACAAGAAGATCGCCGCACAGCACACCGACAAAGCTCCCGTGTTCCTCGAGAGATTTGAGTTTTACGAAAAAGCGAAGAAGGCTTACGCGGTTGTCGTGACAGGCGAGAGCGCGATTTACGCTAATGTGATTCTTAAAAAAGGGGTAGTGCAAAATATATAGGGAAAGCAGACTGTTAATCAGCTGATTTTGCACCAAATTTATTACGAAATTGGAGGTATAAATGATCCCCGACAACAAAACAAACTCCGACAAAAAGGACGAGATAATCTCGATGCAGCTTGATCTTATCCGGAAGATGACCGAAAACAACATCCGGCGGCTCAGCGACGACATCTGGGGTGCGGACAGACAGGTGAATCAGGTCAAAATCACGCCGAACATGAACGGAAACGACGGAAAAACCGGCGGCAATACTCAAAAGAACCCCAAGTCCAACGCTCCGGCTTCAAACAACACGCAAACCAACACCCCCGACTCCGGAAACGGCATAAAAGACGACCGGGACTACATAAAAGCATCCGACGGCGGCGATGGTGAAAAACCCGTGGAGCCTGAAGAAAAGCTCCCGCCGAAGGAGAACATGGACGACTTAAAGGCTGAGCTGGACTCCTACATCGGGCTTGAGGAGGTCAAAAAGGAAGTCAAAAACCTCATCAACATGGCGACGGTCTACAAGCTACGCCGGGACAACGACCTGCCAAACCCTGACATGTCCCTGCACCTTGTGTTCTCCGGCAACCCCGGAACCGGCAAAACCATGATTGCACGTTTTATGGCGCGGGTCTACCACTCTCTCGGACTTCTCTCAAAGGGTACGCTCACTGAGGTCGACCGAAGCGGACTTGTGGCAGGATATATCGGTCAAACGGCTATCAAAACCTCAAAGGTAATCGAAAACGCTCTGGGCGGGGTCCTGTTCATTGACGAAGCCTACACGCTCACCTCAAAGACCGAGAACGACTTCGGATTTGAATCGGTGGACACAATCCTCAAGGCTATGGAAGACCACCGTGACGACCTTGTGGTTATAGTGGCAGGCTACACCGAGCTGATGCAGGACTTCATCGACTCCAACCCGGGGCTGCGATCGCGGTTCAACAAATACGTGGACTTCGACGACTACACGGCTGAGGAAATGCTGGGCATATTCAAGCTCAACTGCAAAAAGAGTCTGTTTGTACTCGAGCCGGAAGCGGAGGAGAAGATCAAGGAATACCTGACCCTTGTGTCCGAAGCTGCGGGGGAATTCGGCAATGCCCGTGGAGTGCGCAACACCTTCGAGAAAATTCTCACGGAGCAGGCAAACCGCATAGCCGAGCTTGAGTCGGTCTCACGGGACGATTTGATGAAGATAACCAAAGCCGACGTTGTGGCCGCATTGTACGAGGACGACGGAGACAATGGCGCAGACGATAATAAAGAGACAGCTGAGTCCGATTCTGTCGAAAAGGATGACGGCAAAAAAGACGGAGAAGATTGATTTTTCCGGAAAAAGGAGTAAAAAATGAAAAAATACGAGCTGAGCGGGAAAGGCTGGCGGGCTAATCTTCACTGCCACAGCATAATATCCGATGGAAGATACGCTCCGGAAAAGCTTAAAGAAATGTACATGAAGGAAGGCTACTCCATTATCGCGTTCACGGACCACGACGTACTGATTGACCACAGCGATTTATGCTCCGACGGTTTTCTCGCGCTGAACGGATATGAGCTTGAAGTCAACGACCCCGCAAGCAAAAGGACGGCTCACATGTGCTTCATCGCGAAAAAGCAGGACAACCTGACTCAGGTCTGCTACAACAAGGACAAATACGTCTGGGGCAATGCTCTCGCCTACAAAAGTCAAATCAGGTTCGAAAGGGACGACTACGTTCGCGTCTACTCCGGCGAGGGTGTGTCCGACATGATGAAGCGGGGACGTGACGCGGGATTTTTCGTCACCTACAACCACCCCACATGGTCCCTTGAGAGATATCCACAATACTGCTCCTACGACGGCATGAACGCCATGGAAATTTTCAACACGGGATGCGAGAGAGTCGGATTCAATGAGTACAACTGTCACGCTTACGACGACATGCTCTCCGCTGGCAAGAGAATCTACTGCATTGCGGCTGATGACAACCACAACCCCGCTGGAGCATATGAGTCCGGCAGTCCCGCAAGCGACTCATTCGGCGGCTGGGTCGTGATTTTCTCGCCTTCACTGGACTACGAAAGCGTGACAAAAGCCCTCGATGACGGCAGGTTTTACGCGTCTACAGGTCCGGAAATAAGGGAATTTTACGTGGAAGACGACCTTGTTCACGTGAAGACCTCCCCTGCTCACCGGATCAACTACATCACCGGAACCCGCAGACGTGACGTAGCCCGTGCAAACTACGGTGACAGCGTGAATGAGGCTGTGTTCAAGATTGACAGGGGCGACGTGTATTTCCGCATTGACGTAATTGACGACCATGGAAACCACGCCAACACAAACGCCATTTTCGTGGACGAATTATTTGATTAACAGAAAGGTAATCAAGGAAACTAATATGACAGGGTATTTAAGATTGAGAAATATCTAAGTACATAAGACTGTGTTAAATAGTTTTATGTACTGACATAATACTTACAACTATTTAATATAAGGAGTTTATGTAATGATATTTCAGGATAATGTATTTAAGGAATATTTAAAAAACGTCTATTTTGTAACGGGAACCGCCTGCGGGGGAAAAACAACGATTTCGCGGGAGCTTGCAAAGTGGCACAATTTATTGGTTTATGATGTTGACGAGCAGTTTCCGAAGCATCAAAAGGTCTCAGACCCGGCTTTACAAACGGCTATGAACAAAACTTTCAAAGACGCTGACGAGTTTTTCGGGCGTAGCGTGGACGAATATAGAAGATGGCTGCTGGACAACACGAGAGAGCAGCTAGACTTTGTGCTTTTAGATTTGGTACGTCTTTCACAGAATCAGATTGTGGTGTGCGACTGCCATCTGACTTTAGAGCAAGTTGCGGCGATTACGGAACCGTCACGGATTGTATTTTTAATAAAGGCACCGTATAATATAATTGATGATTACTGTAACCGTCCCGACCATCAGGACTTTTCCGAATTTATAAACAGCGCGTCCGATGTCACAAAGGCAAAGGAAGCCTGCAATACGGTTCTGAGAAGTCTCAATGAAAAGTGTTATTATGCCATAAAAAACAGCGGCTATTTTTGGATTGAGCGAACCTCAAAAAGCACAGTCGCGGAAACGGCGGAAAAAGTCGAGCAGCATTTTGGACTTTGAGGTTTGTCGGAATTAATACGGAACAGCAGGCGAATTATTTAATTAAAACCGTGGAATTTTAGAAATTCCTTAAAAGGCCTTGACAGGACTTGGAATATATATTATAATGAAGCTGTCAGAGCTTATAATATAACAGGAAAGGCATTTTTATGAAGTACAGAAAAATAAACAAACTTGGAATCGAGTTGTCCGCGTTCGGCGTTGGCTGCATGCGCTTCCCCATGAAGGAAAACGAAAACGGCGAGAGAGTGGTTGACGAGTCTATCTCTACACCCACAATCCGTCACGCAATCGACGGTGGCGTAAACTATATAGACACGGCTTACGTCTACTCCGACAAAAAAAATGAAACCGCTGTGGCTCACGCGCTGAAGGATGGCTACCGGGAAAAGGTGTACCTCGCCACAAAAATCCCAACATGGCCTATCAACACCCGGGAGGACATGGACAAGCTTCTTGCGGAACAGCTCGCAAACCTTGAGACCGACCACATTGACTTCTACCTCGTTCACTCGCTGAACAAAGGCACGTGGGAAAAGGTACGGGATCTGGGAATCCGCGAATTTTTAGACAAGGCGAAGGCTTCCGGCAAAATCAAGTACGCCTGCTTCTCCTTCCACGACAACTACGACGCGTTCATCGACATAATCGACTCCTACGACTGGGACATGTGTCAGATTCAGTTCAACTACATGGATATTAACAATCAGGCAACCATCAAAGGGCTCCAGTATGCGGGCAAAAAGAATATTCCCGTGGTAATAATGGAAGGACTTCTCGGCGGCAAGCTGGCAAAGGCTCCCGAGAACGTTCAGGCGCTCTACGATTCATTCCCGGTAAAGCGTTCCCCAGTTGAGTGGGCGTTCCGCTGGATATGCAACCATCCCGAGGTGGCAACGGTTCTATCCGGAGTTACCTCAATCGAGCAGTGCGACGACAACCTGCACATTTTCGACAGATGCGAGGTCGGCGTGATGACTGACGATGAGGAAGAGCTGATTTCCAAGGTCCGCGACGCTTACAACAGCAGAACCAAGGTTGGCTGCACCGGATGCCGCTACTGCATGCCATGTCCCAACGACGTGGATATTCCCGGAATTTTCGCAACGTGGAACAATTTATTCCTGTACGACGAAAAATTAGCTGGAAACGGACGGTACAAGAGGATTATAAATGACGGTCACAGTGCGGAAAAGTGCGTGGGCTGCGGCGCGTGCGAGGGAATCTGTCCTCAGCATCTTGACATTATCGAAAAATTAAAGCAGGCTAACGAAGAAATGATGTAATTCACCGATGGGGAGAAGTTTGGGAGTCCTTTTCAGATTGCTCCCTATCTTTTTTTACTTTTATTATAAGGCAAATATTATGGACAGAAAACAGCAGGCGGAGAAAATCCTGTACGAATACGGCTTGTTCGCTGAGCTTGAAAAATACGGAAAGCCGCATATCATCGTCAGCTACCGCATCGGCTGCATGGCGTGGAACGACCTTGATGTAGACATATAAAATTTCGCCATGGTACGTGAAAAGCTGTATTCCCTGTCGGATTTCATCCTTCGCACCTTCTCCCCAACTTGGTACGATGCAAAGGAAGAGGTCAACGACGAAGGCAAAACGGTGTGGTTCCACGGCTTTGTGGCGGTAATCGACGGTGAAAAGTGGAATTTTGATTTGTGGTTCTTCGACAGTGAGACGATTTCAAAGGCGGAGCGGTTCTGTGATTCCGTGGCGGAAAAGCTCAGGTCGGCTCCGGGGGCAATGGAAACGGCGGTTAAGCTGAAGCAGGAGCCGATTTCGCGGGGATTGTACATATTTGAACAGTACACCAGCATGAACGTTTTCGACGCCGTTCTGCGCTGCGGAATACGTACAATTGACGAATTTCTTGAGAATTACAGAAAGCCGGAGGATTCACAGACGATTCTTGACGGTTTATTATAAATTGAGGAACGCGTGAAATATACAGTATAACTTAATTTACAGTTAACTGATTTCACGCAAAAGTATTCCTTGAAAAACAGAAAGCTACTATTTTTCATCGGCTTTCAGCCAACAGGAATTTTTTCATAACTATTTGGAGGTTAATATGAAAACGGGACTTGTGATGGAAGGCGGCTCTATGCGGGGGATGTTCACCGCTGGGGTTCTTGACGTGTTCATGGAAAACGGCGTGGACTTTGACGGAGCTGTAGGCGTGTCCGCTGGTGCTGTATTCGGGTGCAACTTCAAATCCCGCCAGCCTGGACGTGTGATACGCTACAACAAAAAATACTGCCGCGACCCGAGATATGCTTCCATGTCGTCACTTGTCAAAACCGGCAACGTTTTCGGCACGGACTTCTGCTACCGGGCGATTCCCGACTTTCTCGACCCCTTCGACAAGGAAACCTACGAAAAAAATCCCATGCCCTTCTACGTTGTCTGCACCGACGCGCTGTCAGGAAATCCCGTCTACCACAAATGCGATACTTGGCGGGGCGATGATCAGCTGTGGATGCGCGCGTCAGCTTCAATGCCGGCTCTTTCGGAAATCGTGCGGGTGGGCGGCAGACTTCTCTCGGACGGTGGCACGGCAGACTCAATCCCACTGAAATTCTTCGAGAACATAGGCTACCGGCGGAATGTGGTCATCCTCACCCAGCCTGAGGGGTTCGTGAAGGAGAAAAACAGGATGCTCCCACTGCTTCGGCTGTCACTGCGGAAGTACCCGAATTTAATCGAAGCCCTCGAGACACGGCACATCCGTTACAACGAGACGACGGCGTATATCAAACAGCGGGTAAAATCGGGCGCGGCGTTTGTGATTCAGCCGGAAGCGGGGCTTAATATTAAGTCGGTAGTCCACGACCCGGATGAGCTTGAGCGGGTGTATCAGTTCGGACGTAAAGCAGGGGTGAAGAATGTGGATGCGGTGCGGGAATTTTTGAGGGAAAGTAAGACTTTGAATTGAAAAATCCTGATTAAAAAGTAAATTTTTTCAATAATTCTATTGCAATCGATAAAGAATTGTGGTATAATGTACCTGTTAACGTGATGGCTTCCTCTTTTGCGGGAGCTAAATGAGCGTTGTCGTGGGTTTTCGTGCGGTTTCAGATAAAGAAAAGCCGTAGACATCTGTCGGGGTTTCCCGACCCCTTTTTGCGGGAGCTATATAAGCGTCGTCGTGGGTATTCTTTACGATATTAACTGAAGAAAAGCCGTGAATACCTGTCGGGGTTTCCCGACCCCGTGGGGGCTTCCCCGTTCGCCGGTGTGATGGAATTGGCAGACGTGACGGACTCAAAATCCGTTGGCAGCGATGTCGTGCGGGTCCGAGTCCCGCCACCGGCAGTTAAATCCGAGCCTGAATTCGATTGAATGAGACTCGGGTTTTTGTTTTCCTTAGATAAAATAAATCCGAGCCTGAGGGTAATCTCACTCGGATTTTTGTTTTATGTTAAATTTCGCCTCTTTGCCGCTCGTTTCGCGCGGACTTGATTATTTTTCTTATGCTGTCCTCGCATAAACAGTAGCTTTGACTTAATTCCGTTATGCTTTCGCCGGAGCTATGCTTGTCCCGTATCTCACGGTTGCGGTCGTCGAGGGTTTGCCTTGTTCCGGTTTTCGCGCCCCATTCGCCCCGCTTCTCGCCGGATGAGACATCTTTTGACACATAAATCAGCGCGCTTCCCGTGTATTTTCGGATTTCGTCCACGAGGGATTTCGGAAGTACGTCCTCCGCTTTGATGTACTTGATATGCTGTACCGCCTTTCGATAGAATATATGCGGAACAAGCCCGCAGAGACTCCGAGTGGTCAGAGTTCCCCCGAGCTGTTCCGACTATTTCTGGGGCAGGTACAATGATTGCTCAGAGTACCGCCGCCTCCGTATAGTTCCACATAATTCATACCTCCTTCGTTTCGTCAGGATTCGGTTACCGGTTCACCGTGACTTTATTATACTACACCCGCCCGACAATGTCAAGGGAAAGAATTTTTTAAACAATCTATTCCTGTAAAAAGTTACAATTATTCATTTTGTTATTGACAGGAGCCGTTTCATTATGGTAAAATGAGGAAGAAAATTCGCCAGCCTACACCCATCTGCACGTCAAGGAGTGGTCGGAGTTGATGGAATACCTGAGGAGGATGGTTAAGTGATGGATATTTTATTAAAAGCAGAAGATTACGTGTTCAGCTACCGAGTCGCCGGAATCTGCGTGGAAAACGGGCGGGTTCTGCTGCAAACGACAACCATGGACGACGACGGTTACACCTTCCCCGGGGGTCATGTTTCTTTCGGTGAGACCAACGCCGAGACGCTCAAGCGGGAATTCCTCGAGGAAATCGGTGCGGAAATCGAAGTGGGAGAGCTGGCATGGGTCGGGGAGGTTTTCTTTCCGTGGGGAGACAAGCCCTGCCACCAGATATGCTTGTACTACAACGCGAGAATTCTGTTGGACTCAATCCTACGGGAAGGTCAGTTTTCAGCGGTCGACGAGCTTGACGGAAAGAAATCAAACCTGATTTTCAAGTGGGTTCCGATAGATGAGCTGAAAAATTACCCCGTATACCCGCCTGAAACCGTGGAATATCTGGCGGAATCAAAGGGACAGATGACGAACGTAAAGCATTTTATTTATAAGGAACAATTATGATTAATGTAAAATTCTACAACCCCGGCGAGATAGCCGACGAAAAAATAGGCATTGTGGTAATAGACGCAAGATACAAGGGAAAGTCGATTTTCGTCCGGCAAAAGGAACGGCTGACGTGGGAGATTCCCGGCGGTCACAGAGACGAAGGCGAGACGGTTGAAGACGCGGTACGGTGGGAGCTTTACGAGGAAACTGGCTCGGCGGAGTTCAGGCTCAGCTTTGTGTCGGTTTACGGGGTGAGTCGGGACGGGGATGAAACCTACGGTGCACTTTACTTCGCTGACGTAACCACCCTCGGTGAGCTGCCTGACTTTGAGATAGCGGAAATCCGGCTTTTCACCTACCTTCCCCATGAGCTGACCTACCCTGAGATTCAGGCGCCGCTGTACGAGCGAATCCAAGGCTGGCTCAACACCATGTCGGGAGCGGGAGAGCTGTGGGACGTGTACGACAAAGACCGGAACCTCACTGGAAAGCTTCACCGACGGGGAGATCCGTTCGAAAAGGGCGAGTACCATCTTGTGGTTCACGGCTGGATTCTGACCCCTGACGGGAAGGTTTTCTCAACCCAGCGGGACTACAACAAGGGATTCGGCGGGATGTGGGAATGCACCGGCGGTTCGGCTCTCGCGGGGGAGGACAGTCTGACGGCGATTCTGCGCGAGGTTTACGAGGAGACGGGGCTGAAGCTTGACAAATCCAAGGGGGAAATCGTCATCAGAGAAAGCTGCGGTGAGGACTACTTCTTCGGCGACGTCTGGTTATTCCGGCAGGACGTTGACCTAGGTGACGTTGTACTGCTCGAAGGCGAGACCCGGGATAAGGCTTTGTTCACGCCGGAGGAAATTCTTGACATGCGGGAGAGAGACGAGTTCTGTCCCTACGATTACATTGACAGAATTATTCACATTCTGAAACAAAATTGAGTATCAAAAATAAAATGACTTGAGTCAATTTTGCCTGATTCAAGCCATTTTTATTCTTGAATTTATGAATTACGACGGAGAATATGTGGCTAGTGGTGGTAATTTTATTCAAATCTGTCCTTTGACGTAACCGCAGGGGATTCGGCTCCATAGTCTCCGTTGAAGCAGCCGGTGCAGTAGGTGTGTCGGCAGTCGTCGGACGGAAGAACCGGCAGGAATTTCTCGTCGAGGTACGCAAGGGAGTCCGCGCCTATGATTTCGCGGATTTCGTCAACCGAATGCTTGTTGGCAATGAGGTTTTCCTCAGAGTCAATGTCGACGCCGAACCAGCAGGGATGTCTAAACGGCGGGGCTGTTATTCTCACGTGAACTTCCGACGCTCCGGCTTCTCTGAGCAGCTTCACAATCCGGGCGGACGTGGTGCCTCTGACAATGGAGTCGTCGACCAGCACAACCCTCTTCCCCTTTACGGTGGCGGAAACGGGGTTCAGCTTGATTTTGACCTTGTTTTCCCGAGACTGCTGACCGGGGGCGATAAAGGTTCTGCCGATGTACTTGTTCTTGATGAAGCCAACCTCGTAGGGTATGCCGGACTGTTTCGCAAAGCCTATAGCCGCGTCAATTCCCGAATCCGGTACGCCTATGACCATGTCGCCTTGTGCGGGATGCTCGCTTGCAAGGAACCGTCCGGCTCTGATTCTGGCTTCGTGGATACTGTACCCGTCGATTACGGAATCCGGGCGGGCGAAGTAAATGTACTCGAATATGCACATCCGCTCCGGCACCTTTCCGCAGTTCTCCCGTCTCGAGGTGACGCCGTTTTTGTCAAAAATCACCATTTCGCCGGGTTCAATGTTGCGCTCGAGAACCGCACCGCAGGCGTCAAGAGCACAGGTTTCCGAGGCTATGATGTACGCCCCGTCCTGAGTTTTTCCATAACAGAGCGGGCGGAATCCGTGTTCGTCCCTGAGTGCTATGAGCTTGTCCTTAAACATGAGAATGCAGGAATACGCGCCTTTCAGAAGGTCCATTGCGGCGGATACGGCTTCTTCCTCGTTTGAGTGGGTGATATACTCCCCGGTGACAATGTAGGAGATAATTTCCGTGTCCGATGTGGTGTGGAAAATGGAGCCGTTCATCTCAAGGCGGTGTCTCAGCTCGGCGGCGTTGGTCAGGTTGCCGTTGTGAACCACGGACAGTTTTCCCCTCTCGTGGCTCGTCATGATTGGCTGGGCGTTTTCTCTGCCGGAATTACCGGTGGTGCCGTATCTGACGTGACCTATCGCCATCTCGCCCTCACTGATATTTTCCATCCCCGGCTCATTGAACACGTCCTGAACCAGACCTATATCCTTGTGGGTGCGGAAGTTTCCGTCGGAGCAGACTGTGATTCCGCAGCTTTCCTGTCCACGGTGCTGTAGCGCGAAAAGTCCGTAGAATACGTCGGCTGCCACGTTGCGTTTTGTGTCCGAATACACGCCTAACACGCCGCATTCCTCGTGAATCTCACCGCTGTACCACTGGTCGTCCGTCAAACCGTTAATTCGCTGACTGTCGTTTTTTTCGCTCATAGGCGTTACTTGTTTTCTCCGAGAAGTCTCTTCAAAATTTCGTTGTATGCGTCCTCAACTCCACCGAGGTCCCGGCGGAATCTGTCCTTGTCCAGCTTTTCATGGGTTGTAGAATCCCAGAAGCGGCAGGTGTCGGGGGAAATTTCGTCGGCGAGGATGATTGTTCCGTCGGGTGTGCGTCCAAACTCGATCTTGAAGTCAACGAGGTCGATATTGCATTCCTTCAGGAACTTGCAGAGGAAGTCGTTGATTTTGAAGGAGTAGTCGGCGATTGTTTTCAGCTCTTCGGGGGTGGCGATGTTCATGGCGTAGATGTGGTACTCATTTACCATGGGGTCGCCGAGAGCGTCGTCCTTGTAGCAGTATTCGAGAACGGTGTGAGCCATCTTTTCGCCCTCGGGAAGACCCAGTCTTTTTGAGAGAGAGCCTGCGGCGATGTTGCGGATGATTACTTCAAGGGGAACAATCTTTACCTTCTTGACAACGGTTTCGCGTTCGTTCAGCTCTTCTACAAGGTGGGTGGGAATTCCTTCCTTTTCGAGAAGGGACATGAGGTAGTTGCTGACTCTGTTGTTGATGGAACCTTTGCCCTCGATTGTACCCTTTTTAAGTCCGTTGAAGGCTGTTGCGTCGTCCTTGTAGGAAACGATGTAGTAATTCTCGTCAGTTGTGGCATAGACTTTTTTAGCCTTGCCCTCGTAGAGTTGTTCGGTTTTTTCTATATTCATGATTTTATACCTCGCTGTATATTTATAATTTTTATCTTATCTTATGAAATACTGATCTCTCTCCGCGCCTACGGAAATGTACTTGATTCTGCATCCAATTGCGCTTTCAATGAATTCAACGTACTTCTGTGCGTTCACAGGAAGCTCATCGAATGAACGGCAGCCGGAAATGTCGCAGCCCCAGCCGTCAAAGTACTCGTACACCGGCTTAGCTTCTTTGAGTGCGGTCTCGGATGTGGGGAATTTGTCGGTCTCCACGCCGTTTACAATGTACTTTGTGCATACTGGAATCTTGTCGAGAACTGAGAGAACATCAAGCTTTGTCAGGGCAATCTGTGTGGGAGCCTGCATGAGAACGCCGTACTTTGTAGCGGGAACGTCGAATCCGCCGACGCGTCTCGGTCTGCCCGTAGCCGCACCATATTCCTGACCTTCATCACGGATTTTGTCGCCCAATTCGTCCTTAAGCTCGCAGGTGAAGGGTCCAGCGCCGACGCAGCTTGAATAAGCCTTTGTGATGCCCACGGTTTCGTCAAGCTTGGCAAAGGGTACGCCTGCTCCGACGGGTGCATATGCTGCAATTGTAGAAGAAGCGGAGGTGTAGGGGTAAATGCCGAAGTCGATGTCACGGAGCGCGCCCAGCTGTGCTTCAAACATAACGGACTTTCCCGCGTCTATGGCGTTTTTCAGATATTCGGTGGTGTCGCAGACGTAATCCTTGAGCACGCCGCCGTACTTGCCAAGCCATTCCATTATGGACTCAACGGTCAGGGGTTCCTTGCCATAGCCGTTTGCGACAGTCAGGTTTTTCCACTCGATGACGCCGCCAATTCTGCTCTTGAGAGCTTTTTCATCAAGCAGGTCGCCCATCTTGAAAGCCTTTTTCATGTATTTGTCGGAATAAACTGGAGAAATTCCCCGTCTTGTGGAGCCGTAAGCCTTTGGGCCAAGTCTGTCCTCCTCGAGAATGTCGAGCAGCTTGTGATATGGCATGCAGATGACGGCTTTGTCGCTAATTTTAAGTCTGTCGGGATTGATATTCAGTCCCTTTTTTCTCGTGTTTTCGATTTCATTGCAGAGATGCTCGAGGTCGATAACCATGCCGGGGCCCATGACGCATACGGTTTCATCTCTTATAATACCCGACGGGAGCAGGTTGAGAATGAACTCGCCTCTTTCGTTTACGACGGTGTGTCCGGCGTTGTTACCGCCCTGGTACCTGACGACAACGTCATAATCGGATGCCAAAAGGTCAACCATTCTGCCCTTTCCCTCGTCGCCCCAGTTGATGCCGACTACAGCAGTAATCATACTATTTTCCTCCAATATAATGATACTTATATGTTAATCTATATTGCTTACAGCTTGGTTATACCGTGATTTTTACGTCAGCGGAACCGAGATCCCTGTACTTTTCCAGAACCGGCTTGACCTCGTTTTCGAGATATTCCTCAGTCTGCATCTTCGCGCATCCCGTAAAGGTGGACGGGTCTACAAGCTCGCTCATCTCCTCAGGGGTAAGACCGAATCGTTCGTCAGCCAGAATACGGGAAATTAAGTCGTTTTCCGCTCCGTTAAGCTTTATTTCCTTAGCGCAGGCCACTGAATGCTCGCGGATTGCCTCGTGGAGCTTTTGTCTGTCGCCGCCTTTTTTGGTGCAGTACATGAGGATGTTCTCCGTTGCCATGAAAGGAAGCTCTTCGTTCAGGTGCTTTGCCACAACCTTCGGGTACACCGTGCCGTTTGACACAACGTTGATGTACAGCGCGAGGATTGCGTCAACCGCGAGGAACGCTTCGGGGATGGAGATTCTCTTGTTCGCGGAGTCGTCGAGGGTTCTCTCAAACCACTGTGTCGCCGCGGTAATGGACGGGTTGATTATGTCCGCCATAACGTACCGTGACAGGGACGCGATTCTCTCGCTTCTCATGGGGTTGCGCTTATACGCCATGGCTGAGGAACCAATCTGCTTGTCCTCAAATGGCTCGTCAAATTCTTTTAAATGTGAGAGAAGCCGTGTGTCATTTGAGAACTTCGCCGCGCTCTGGGCAATGCCGGACAGCACCGACACCACCTCAAAGTCAACCTTTCTCGAATAAGTCTGACCCGATACGGCGTAGCAGGAGTCAAAGCCCATCTTCTCGGCAATTTTTTTATCCAGCAGCTTGACCTTTTCGTAGTCACCGCCAAACAGCTCGAGGAATGACGCGCCGGTTCCCGTGGTTCCCTTGCAGCCAAGCAGCTTCAGACGGGACAGTGTAAAATCAAGCCGGTCGAGGTCGGAAATCAAATCCTGGCACCACAAAGTAGCACGCTTGCCCATGGTCGTAGGCTGAGCCGCCTGAAAATGGGTGTATGCAAGGGTGGGCAGGGACTTGTACTTTTCAGCAAAATCCGCAACCGCCTTAATGCAGGTCACAAGCATTCGGCGAATCTGCTCCAGTCCCGCTCTCATGACGATGATGTCCGTGTTGTCACCGACGTAGCAGGAGGTTGCTCCGAGGTGGATGATTCCCGCAGCCTTGGGACAGCAGTCGCCGTAGGTCTTTACGTGAGCCATGACGTCGTGACGGACCTCACTCTCGTATGCCTTCGCCTTTTCGTAGTCAATGTTGTAGATGTTGGCTCTCAGCTCCTCAATCTGCTCGTCCGTTATGTTGATTCCAAGCTCCTTTTCAGCCTCGGCAAGAGCCACCCACAGCTTGCGCCACGTGGAAAACTTCGTGTCAGCCGAAAAAATCTTTTTCATCTCCGCACTTGCGTATCTCGTACACAGCGGATTCTCGTACACGTCCGTCATAACCGTTCCTTTCAAGTTTACTTTAATTTATGTAATGATGTTAGCACGCTATATTATGTAATGTAGAAAATTGCGCAGGAAAACCAAATCCGCACTGATAAAACTGCCGTGGAAGCTTCACAGCACAACTTCATTCCAAATAAGACTCGCATAAACAATATTGTCGTAGGTGCTTTTGCGGTCTCAGCTGAAAGAATGCCGTGACTGCCTGTGAGCTTCTCCAACACAATTTCATCCCAAATCAGCACTGCACAAATAACATGGTCGTGGGATTGCTTACGATTTCAAATGAACTAAAGCCGAGATAGCCCGCGGGGGCTTCCCCGCTATATTATAACATAAAGAAGCCCGTTTTGCACATCAAAAATTGCACAAACGAGCTTTTGCGGCAAAAATCTACATAATGACGAAGACGTAAAATTTATCGCGCTCATTTTTGGCAAATTTTTCGCTCGTTTTTGTAGTGCCTTAGCTGTTCTCTTTGTTTATTATACCCGGTATCGCCGCACGTAGAAATTCACAGACTGCCGCCGCCGCTATTATCTTCACCGTGTCACCCGCAAGGAACGGAATCACACACATGGTCATGCTCGACCCAAGGGAGTTGCCTGTTATGAACATAAACCACGCCGTCCCGAACGCGTATAACACCGCTGTTCCTATAACCATTCCCAAAACGTTGAACACCGGACGCAGCTTCTTCTTCCATCCTTCTTTGAATGCCGCGCCGCTCAGCCTGTCGGAAATGAAGCCTACAGTAAGCGCGAGGAAAATGTAACCTATGAGATAACCGCCAGTGGGGCCGATCAGCTTCTGGAGTCCGCCGGAAAAGCCGGAAAATACCGGAATTCCAACAGCGCCGAGGAGCAGATACGCGATAACCGAAAATACTCCGCCCTCACATCCAAGAACGGCTGAGGCAAGATATATGGCAAATGTGGCGAGAGATATCGGAACCGGCCCTATGTTTATGCTGAAAGGTGCAATCACAGCGAGAAGCGCCGTAAATACCGCACACTTTGTAAAAAAGCGAAGTCTTTTGCCTTGAATCTGTTTCATTATTCCATAACCTTCGTATCAAAAATTTCCTATAATATTATATAGCTAAAATCCGGCTTTGTCAATAGTGCTGGGAAGGAAAAAATATTTTTCTTGCACCATTAAATGTTTTACTCCCATGTATAACCCTTGACTTTTTGGCAAGAATAATCACGAGACCAAAACATCAAAGTAATCGAAAGGAATAAGCCATGGCTAATATTTCAGCTAAAAAACAAAACCGAATCCTGCTCGCCACACTTATTGTAATCCTCTCCTGCACCGCCATACTCATCGCGGTAACGGGAAGCGCCAACAGGAGCAAGAAAGAAAAGCTTCCGGAAGAGACAAAAGTAGAGGACAGCACAACTCTTCCGGAGAAGGACTCCGGCAAAACCGCTGCCAAAGTCACGGACAGCGAAACACAAACGGACAAACCCGAAAGCGAAACATTGACTGAAAAAATCGGCGGAAAAGACGACGGACTCAAGTCAGAGACGGACAACAAAGCCGAAAAAACAAGCGCGGAACCCGAAAATGAAGGAGAAATAGTCGACGCTGAGGCTGCGGCCATCGAAAATAATCCCCTGCCCACATTCGCGTCTCCGGTCAGCAATTCCCTTGTCCTCAAGGACTATTCCGACAGCGTGCCGGTGTTCTCTTATACCATGAACGACTACAGGGTCCACAACGGACTTGACTTCGCGGCATCCGTGGGTACTCCGGTTTTCTCGGCGGCTGAGGGCGAAATCTGCGAAATCGTCGATGACCCCATGATGGGAGTCTGCGTTTCAGTGAAGCACGGCGGCGGCGCTGTGACAAAATACAAAGGTCTGTCAAACGAGAGCATGGACATCCACTCGGTTGGTGACTATGTCGCATGTGGGGATGTGATTGGCTCAGCCGGTGACACCGCACTCATCGAAAGCGCGGAGGAAAACCACGTTCACTTTGAACTTCTCGTCAACGGGGAGTACGAAAATCCGGCGTGCTACTTCAAGGTGAGCTACGCCCGCGACATGGTTGAGGACTGACATCCATAGTGTGACATGAAAAACCGGTGCTGTCCGGCCAAAAGGCTTCATATAATCAAAGCGGAAGTGATCCTTCCGTTTTTTTCATACATAGTTTACAAGTGGATAAAGCAATTCCTTAATCTACCTCTTGATTTAATTGACGCGATATGGTAAAATGAAAGTAGATAATTGTCGTATTCTGCGAAAGGAATAAAAATGAATAAATTATTTCGCCTGCTCTTTGTGGTGTTTGTTATGACGGCTCTTCTGTCATCGTGCTTTGAGAGCGACTTTGTCAGCTCAGCCGAGCCTCTTGAAAAGGACCGTCCGTCAGAAGCCCTGAGACATATAATCGACCCGGACAGCGAGGTCAGAGGAGTCTGGATTGCTTCGGTTTACAATATCGACTACCCTTCCCAGGCTGATCTGACCGCCGACGAGCTGAAAGCTGAGATTGACGCGATTCTCGATACCTGCGAAAAAACCGGGCTGAACACAGTCTTCTTCCAGGTCCGGCCGTCATGCGACGCGTTGTACAAAAGCGATATTTTTCCGGTGTCAAAGTTTATTTCCAGCGAAGGAAAGCTTGTCTTTGACCCCCTCGAGTACATAGTGACCAAAGCTCACGAGAAAAACATCTTTGTTCACGCGTGGGTCAATCCCCTTCGGGTTACAATAAACACAACCGATATGTCCACTCTCGACGACAAAAGCCCCGCCAAGGCACATCCGGAATGGGTCAAGGCTTACGCCGACGGAAAACTGTACCTGAACGCTGGCATTCCCGAGGTTGGCCAGCTTGTGTCGGACGGCGTGCGCGAGATTGTCAGTAATTACGACGTGGATGGCATTGTCTTTGACGATTACTTCTATCCGTATCCGGCTTACGGCGAGGACGGTGCTTTGGTGGACTTCGACGACAACGCGGAGTTTGAAAAATACGGCGCGGGATTCGACAGCAAGGCTGACTGGCGGCGGGACAACATCAACAGGATTATTAAGTCGGTTTACGAAACTGTTCACGAAACTGATCCGGACTGCGTGTTCGGCGTGTCCCCATTTGCAATCTGGCAGAACGACGACGGCGAAAACGGCGGAAGCAGAACTGACGGCTTCGAGGGCTACAATTCACTCTACTGCGACGCTCTGGCATGGATCAGTGGAGGTTATATAGACTACATTTGTCCGCAGATTTACTGGAGGTTCACGGACAGCTCCTGCCCCTTCGACATTCTCACAAGGTGGTGGAACACGGCTCTCGAGGGAAGCGGCGTGAAGCTGTACATTTCCCATGCTTCATACAGATACGAGGACGGCGAATGGGACTCTCCCTCCGGTGAAATCAGCGAACAGATCAGCTTTGCACGAAGCGAAAAGTACTACCACGGAAGCGTGTGCTACGGCTACGACGAAATCAACCGGAACATCAACGGAATCGCGGACGAGCTGAAAAAAATCTACGAAGACGACATAATCTACACGGAAATACAGTCGAATTCCCAGCCGATCAGTGTGTCCACTCCGGCAAACGGCAGCGTGATGAACACACCGAACACATACATTCTCGGCTCCTCCGATCCGTTCTACACCCTTACAATTGACGGCAAAAAGGTTGGGCGGACAAAAAGCGGCTGCTTCAATCTCTATGTGGAGCTTAAAGAAGGTGAAAACACGTTCCTCTTTGAAGAAAACGGCGAGCTTCTCGAGTACAAGCTGATCTACAAACCGGACACGCTGACCGAACCCACGACTGAGACAAAGCCTGAGCCGCTGTCGCTGGATCATCTTTCCGTGGTGAACACCTATCCGGCCAAAGACGTCGCCACACGGGAGGGCAAGGTATACGTCTCTTGCACGGCTCCGGCTGACGGCAGGGTTGAAGTAAACATCGGCGGCGTTGTTACCGTCCTCGAGGAAACAAAACCCGACTCCCGGGCAAAAGAAGGCTACACCGGCACGACCTACTCCGGCTACGCTGACCTTCCCTCGGTGGGGTACGGCAAAATAACGGACTGCGGGCAGATGAAGTTCACCCTGACCCACAAAGACGGCAAGGTTGCGGTTGACGGCGCGTCGGTTCAGGCTATGGGCAAGGACGCTTTCATCGAAGTGAAGGCACGGGAGAACTACACCAACCTGAAAATCACGGAGTACAGTTCCTACTACAACGACTACACGGTTCAGTCCTCGGGCATGACGGAGTACGCAATATCCAAGGCAAACGGGTTCTACCACCTGAGAATGGGCGGGTACATTTCCGAGGCTGACGTTGAAGTCATCGGGACAAAATCCGGCGTTGGTGCGGGCAGCTTTTTCTCAGCCAAGGTGACAAACGCGGGAAAGAACACCGAATTCGCTCTCGCTTCCGACTCCAAGCCGGCTTACAACGGGTGCATTGACGAAAACGGCCGCTTTGTAGTGACCTTTTACGAAATCGACTCTGAATCCGCTCCCGTTCCAGAAATCGGCGAAAATCCGCTGGTGAAGTCCTGCGAGGTTGTGCGGCTCGACGACAGGGTGCGGTATTCCTTTGAGCTGTACGCCGTCGAGAATTTCTACGGCTTCGATTTATACTACACCGACGGCGCGGTTGTGGTGACTATGCGCAATCCCATGGTGATAGACCTCGAAAAAGAGAAGCCCCTCGAGGGAGTGGACATTGTTCTTGACGCGGGTCACGGCGGGGATGACATAGGTGCGGCAGGCGCGATTTCCGTGGATTCTGGCACATCTCCGCTTCACGAGAAGGATCTGAACCTGAAACTGACTCTCGCGGCGGCTGAAAAGCTGAGGGAGCTGGGTGCAAACGTAAATCTCACCCGTGAAGAGGACATAACGGCGGATTTGTACTGGCGCATGGACTACCTTGAGGAAAAAGAGCCGGATTTGTGCGTGTCACTCCACCAGAATTCCATGGGGTACTCAACCGACGTCACCCGGGTCCGCGGAACTCTCGCTCTTTGGTGCATGGATGGCGGGCTTATGCTCTCGGACTGTGTTGGAAAGGCTGTGGCTGAATCCCTCGGCCGGCTGTACAGGGGTGCGCAGTATCAGGCGCTGGCAATGTGCCGCAACCCAAAGTTTCCTCAGGCGCTGATCGAGGTTGGCTTTATTACATCAGTAGAGGAGTACGAACAGCTTTTGTCCGAGGACGGTATTTCCAAAGCCGCTGACGGCGTAACCCGCGGTATTTTGGACTGGTTTGCACGTCAGGCTGAATACGCAAAGGCCAATTCTGTATAAATTGATAAATAATTTTTATCGAAGTCCGTAATTTTTGTGCGTGACTTCGATTTTTTTATGATTATATTTCAATTTTATTTAAAATTAACGCAGATTTTGCTTGACATTTTCCGGCAGATATGATATGATGAAAGTGTAAACATAAATTCATTTAAGGAGAAAAATTATGAAAATGCTCAAAAGAACAGCATCCGCCTTAATGGTACTGTCCGTTGTATTGTCATCAATGGTACTGACGGCCAAGGCTGACGACGTTCCAAAAACCGTGGCTCACTGGAAACTGCAGAATGATCCGGCCTATGTCTCCGGCAACATCATGGAAGATGACCTGACCTTCACCGACATCTCCGGCAACGGAAACGACCTTGTCACGGCTTACGTAGGCAAAGGCGATGACCTTTACATCTTTGAATGGGGCGATGGATGCACAATCGAAGGCGCGGCTTCATCCTCCGCACTCACATTTAATAACACCAAGGACAACGCGGCCTCAGTTGACACCTACTCCAGCGAACAAACAAGCTGGACGGGTGGCTACACATCCGGCAAGTACCTTGAGACCGTGGAAAACGCTCCCATCAACTCAATGGACTTCGCGGGCGGCTTTACGGTTGAGGTTATCTTCAAAATCTCGCCCGAGCTAAACAACGACTACAACCGTTACTGCGGTATCTTCTCACGTCAGGGAGTAAACGAGTCCGCTAACGAGCCTCCATTCTCCATGGCTCTCACGGAAATCGGCGGCGGTACAACACTGGCTGATGGCTCCATCGGGCTCCAGTATGTCAAGCTATCCCCGGACGGCGCAAAGACCAACCTCGAAACCCAGAACGGCATGATCATGTCCGACGAGTGGATTCACTTCATGGTAACTTCCGACGGCGACGGACTTACCGAAATTTACGTGAACGGCGAACCTGTTGAGATGATTGCCGAATCCGCTCCTGGAATCATGGTTACGGATTCCTCATACCGCTGGGAAGTCGGCGTAGGACGCAAATCCGGAACAGGTCACGCGGGTGTCGACACAATGAACGAAGACTATCCTGAGGGTTTGATCCGTCGTTTGTTCTGTGGTACAATTTCCGAAATCAGAGTGATGGACGGATACATTCCCGACACAAGCCTTTCCCTCCTCTCCGGCACAGGCACATCTGAAACTACCGCTGAGACACCAGCTGAAACACCCACCGAAACTCCGGCAGCCGTGACTATTCCCCACATCGATTACGACGTCTCCGTTAAGGTGGCAAGCAACGGCGGTTTTGACACGGCAGCAGACGCAACAGTCGGCACAATTATCCCCTCCAGCGAGTACACGTTTGTTGAAGGAACATCAAGCTTCGACGGCGAAGGACCCGAACAGCTCTGGGACGGTGACACTGCAACAAAGTTCTGCACAAACTACTATCCCACAATCTCCATAGCAAAGCTGTCATCCCCCGCGACCGTATCAGGCTTCGTTATGGCGACGGCCAACGACAACGCTGAGAACCCCGGCAGAAACGCTCAGGAATGGGGTCTATTCGTCTCCGCTGACGGCGAAAACTGGACCCAGATAGCATACGGCGACGCATCCTTCTTCGAGGACGCAAACTTCAAATACTACGGCGCTGAGACTGAACCTGTAGACGGCGTACAGTACGTAAAGTTCCAGTCAGAAGGCGGAACATCCGGCGTTTTTCAAATGTCGGAAATCCAGCTCTGCACTCCTGCTGAAGCTGAAACAGTTCCCGCAGTTTCTGAGACTCCGACTGCAACCGCTGCACCCACGGCTCCGCAGACCTTTGACCTCACCGTTGCCGGAATCGTATGCGCAGTTGTTTCCCTCGCAGGCTACGCTGTAAGCAAGAAGAGATAAAGTTACACTAAACATAAAAATTCCCTCGCTCATGTCGAACGGGGGATATTTTTTAATCAGATATCAATTTCATCGGCGTCGGATATGCTGTTTTTTGAACTTTTGTCAAATTCTTCAGGCATGTTCTCGGGGTCAAAGTCTCCGCGCATTCCGCCTTTGGTAAAATCCTCGGGAAGATTTTCAGGGTCGAAATCATCAGGTATATTATCGGGGTCGAAGTCATCAGGTATATTCTCGAGGTCGAAGTCATCAGGTATATTCTCGAGGTCGAAGTCATCAGGTATATTCTCGAGGTCGAAGTCTCCGCGCATTCCGCCTTTGGTAAAATCCTCGGGAAGGTTTTCAGGGTCGAAGTCATCAGGTATATTCTCAGGGTCTAAGTCCTCCTGCTTGCCACCGAAGTAACCCATGCCACCTTGGCTGAAGCCTCCGTATTTTCCATTGAGACCTCCGCCTTTTCCACCGAAGTCTCCGCCCATCATAGACTGGGGTATCTCGTCAACCTCTTCGCCGTTTACGATAATGGTGCCGCCGTTGAATTCAGCCGAGCTTTCGTAATCGAAAGTTGACTGTCCCGTCACGTTTATCTCGCCACCGTTTACTACGATTCTGCCGTTGGAGTCGATTCCGTCGGTGTCGCCCTGACCCATGACAATCGTAATTTTACCGCCGTTGAACTCAGCCAAAACCTCGTATGACGTGCTCTTTTTCGAGGCGTTGATTCCGTCGTCGCTCGCATTTATCGAGATGTCGCCGCCGTTTATCTGAACCGTGGTTCCCTCGATTCCCTCTACTGATGTTATATTGAAGGTTCCGCCGTCAATCTGAACGAAGGCGTTTCCCCTAATTCCGTCGCTGGTGGTGGTCAGGCTGAACTCTCCGCCGCTGATGTAGACGTAGCCGAGGGTGTCGTCGTCATCGTTTGAAGCGTGGAATCCGTCGTCGGCTTTGGGAACAGTGAAGCTTCCGCCGCAGATTCTGATGGAGTCGTTGGCTTCAAATGCATTGTTGACAGCCGTCACATTGTAAACCCCGCCGGTGATTTTGAGGTCGTCCTTTGATACGATTCCGTTATAGCTCGAGTCGACTCTAAGCTCACCCTCGCCGTTCAGTACAAGGTCAGATCGGGAGAAAACCGCGCCGTCAGCCCCGTCGTCCACGTAGTCAAAGGTGCCGGACACTGAAATATTGTTGACGGTTCCTTCCGTAGTGGTGATGAAAACTTTGTCAGCAGACTCAACGTACACCGCAGGCTTGTCGGCGTTTGAAATATCCACTCCGTCGAGAATCAGCTGGACCTTGTCCTCACTTCCCACTGAAATTTTCACCAAAAAATCAGACGCGTTTCCGCGAAGTACGTAAATTCCTTCTTTATCTATCTCAATCTCGTTTCCGTCGGATAATGTCAGCTCAGTCGCAGTATCGAGAACAGCCGTCTGCAATAAGTCGCGCTCAGTGAACAGTTCCTTGCCGGACAAAATTCCCGTCCCACAGACTAAGGCTGATGAGGCCGCGTCTTCTTCTCCAGATTGGTACACGCCGGATGATGTTTCTGCATTTTTAACATTGTCGCCCTCAGCCTCGCATCCGCACAGGGTAAGCACGGCGAGAATCAGGCAAAGGATTAATTTCTTCATAGTTATCTCCAATTAATTTTGATTACAGGATTATTTTAGCACACAAAGTTCAAGATTAATTGATACAAATCTGAAATATATGTGACGGTTTCTCAATTTCCATGCGTTGACTTGATATTTCAGGCGGAAAACCATATTAACAAATGAAGAGTAATATTGTCTTTTTTTCTTAACATAAAAATGTTAAAATATTAACACTACTAAAAGAGAGGTACGGTACAAAGTTGAAAATCGGACTGTTTACGGATACGTTTTATCCCGAGGTCAACGGAGTCGCAACGTCTTGCCTGAACCTGCAGAGAGAACTCAGTCTCAGGGGGCATGAGGTTCACGTGTTCGCTCCGAAATGCAAGGGCTGGCGGGATTATGAAAACGAATATTTCCATTATATAAATTCAATCCCGCTTATCGCGCTGAAGGACCGCAACATTGCCCTTCCCGGGTACATTTCACTCACAGGAGCTTTGGATCTGAAGCTTGACGTGGTTCACACCAACAGCGAGTTTTTCGTCGGGGTATTCGGAACGGCTGTGGCTCGTCTGACGGGATGCGCGAAGGTTCACACCTACCACACAATCTGGGCGGACTACACATACTACATTACCCACGGAATCGCGGACAAAACCGCACAGAAAATTACGGAAAAGTACTCCGAGTGGTGGTGTGAGAAGTTCGACCGGGTCATAGCTCCATCGGGAAAAACCGAAAGGCTGCTCAGAAAGTATGGCGTCATGTCCCCGATCGACATAATCCCAAGCGGTATGGACATAGCCCGTTTCGCACCGGAAAAACACAGCCGTGAGGAAATCAACGAAATCCGGCGTGAGTCCGGTATTCTTGACGGTGAGCGGGTGCTTCTCAACATCGGAAGAATTGCACGTGAGAAGAATCTGGAGCAGGTTCTGCGGGTGTTTCCGGCTCTGCTGAGACAGTGTCCCGACGTGCGGTTTGTCATAGTAGGCGAGGGTCCCATGCGTGAGGAGCTGGAAAAGACGGCGGAAAAGCTGGGAGTGGGAGAAAAAGTCAACTTCATCGGCTCCCGCAGCTGGGAAATTATCGACAAATACTACTCCATAGGCGACGTCTTCGTCAGCGCTTCCCACTCGGAAACTCAGGGGCTGACTTACATTGAAGCCATGGCGGCCGGACTTTGCGTTTGTGCAGTTGACGACCCCTGCCTCGATGACGTGATAACGGACGGGATCAACGGTATTTTGTCGGGACAGACCGACGAGGACCTTCTTTCGTCACTGATTCGGGCTTTCGGGGACGAGGGCAGAAAAATCGCGGCGGAAGCTCCGAAACACACGATAAAATTCACCCTTGAAGCCTTTGCCGGCAACGTGGAGAAAACCTACCTCGCGGCAATCGAGGCTCACGGACAGCATTAAAAAAGCCGGATTCGCTTTGAGTCCGGTTTTATTATTGTATTTTTCGCACCCGCGGCAGTTCCTTCACACTATATTTTACATCTGACGTTCATATTATCGCACCAACGCCGTAGGTTATGATGGACATGATTATTCCGGCGGTCATTACTCCGAGGAGGATTGTTGGAAACGCGGTTTTCAGACGTAAATCGAACAGCGCCGCCACAAGCGAACCAGTCCACGCGCCCGTTCCCGGCAGGGGAATTGCAACGAGGATGTACAGTCCAAGAAGCTCGTATTTCACAAGCATATCCATTTTATTGGCGGCCCGCTTTTCCAATTTTTCCGCAATGGAGCCAAGACGGCGGCTCTTTCTCTTCATCCAGTCGAAAACACGTCTGACAAACAATATAATAAAAGGCACGGGAATCATATTTCCTACGATGCTGGAGATGAGTACCGGTATGTATTCAAGGTCCTGCGCCAGCCCCCACGGCACGGCTCCCCTGAGTTCAATCACAGGAACCATAGCTATACCCACAACCATAAGATATTTTAATAACAAGCTCATTCTATATACCCATTGAGTTATGTACATTAGTGCATAAAATTATCTTGAAAATTATACCATGTTTTTCGTTTGTGTTCATCATACTAATTGTAAATATTTTGTTTCTTTTGCTGAAAAATATCATTTTAAGCACACTCTAAAAAACCGACACCCGTCCTTCCCTGACTTTCAGTCGGTTAGGTTGGTATCGGCGTTTTTATCACATGAAGTCCTTTATTTTACCACTTTCCTGTCTCTCGAATGCCAAAATTTCGCCGCACAGACCGAGAACTTCGCCGTCGCATCCCCGCTTTTCCATTTCCGTCCGCTTTTCCGAGAGCTGCTTCATTCCCATGCGGGTTCCCTTCTCGATCATCTCCGCAATGTGGGAATCCGATGAGTCGAACATCGTGTTCATCTCGATTCCCGTCTTGGACATGATCTTTTTCATGGGAGCGGCGTCCTTTGGCTTGATTCCGCGGCGGTTCAGCTGTTTTTCGGTTTTCTTTGCGAACTCTGAGTATGACTCAATCTGTGACGTTACATTTGTCAGCATGAATTTGTTCTTGATTTTTGGAATTACGTTGGAGAGGTTTTCGCTTCCCATGGTGACGTTGCGGTGCATTTCGGCGAGCAGCTCCACGGTGGCGTTGTTTTCGCTGTTAACTTTATTTGTGTCTGTATTGTTCATCTGATTCTCCGCTTGACTGTATTACCCTGACTTATATCGGGCAGATATAGTATTTGCGGGTGGGGCTGAATTATACCTGCATTTTTCTGAGCCATAAGCTCATTTCCGTCCGCTTTTGCCAAAATGAAAGAATCGTTTCAGCAGCGGAACCGCAAATCGGGGACTTTTCCAGATTACCACTTTCATATACTTATCCTCTACGGAATTAAAGTTTCGTTTATCCGACTCTGTTAACAGTATATTCGGCGGCGGGAAACATGTGAAATGTTTTTATCTTTTGCTGGTAACGAGCAGAGCCGCGCCTTCGACTTTGACTGTGGCAAACTCACCGTCTACCTCGTTGCTCACGGCATAGGGGCGTTGTCTCACCAAAATCGCACGGTTCAGGGGATATTTGCATCCGGTTTCGGTCACGGTACATCTGTCAAGGGCGAAAATCGAGAAATATCCGCCGTCGGGAGGGATTGTTGCCGTTTCGTCAATTATAACCTGAACGGTATTTTCCCCGTCGGTCAGCTTCACTTTCACACCCTGACGGCGCAGATCCTCAAGATAGAACACGTTTGAGATGGAGTGGTCGATTCGTCCGCCGGTTCCGCCGACAATTGTAATGTAACGGCAGCCGTTGTCCTTTGCGTATTCGCAGGCCAGCATGGTGTCGGTCACGTCCTTTTCGCAGGCTACGCGGAGTATGTCCATTTCAGGCGGCAGCTTGTCCCGGTAGGAATCGAAGTCGCCCATTGTTATGTCAGGGGTGATTCCCAGCTTTTTTGCAGTTGCGTAACCGCTGTCAGCCGCAATAATAATGTCCACCGACTCGGGCAGGGTCAGCTTTACGCCGTCGGTGTTACAGTAACCTCCAGTAATCACGAGAGCCGTTTTTTTATTGTTCATCGTCTTTTCCATTCGGGTACGCTCCTTTGTTCTTCGTAGATTCTTATATAACTGTCGTGCCGTGATTTCGCTATCTTTCCTTCGTCTAATTTTGCCAAAACCGCACAGCCTTCCTCTTTAAGATGTGTGCATTTTGTATATTTGCACCTGCCAATGCAGTCTCCAAATTCACGGAAGCTGAGGGCCAACTCGTCATATGGGAAGAAGTCGAACCTTGTAAAATCCAGCATGGAAAATCCCGGCGTGTCCGCGAGGTAGAAGACTCCCTCACCCAAATTTATGGGGTACAGCTCCACGTGGCGGGTGGTGTGCCGTCCCCGTTCGGTTTTTCGGCTGACTCTTCCGGCGACGAGGTGCAGTTCGGGGAAAAGCGCGGTCATCAGGGTGGACTTTCCGGCTCCCGACACTCCGGCGAAGGCTCCGCTTATGCAGCTCCCGTCAGGACTGTTTTCCGTCAGAGATTTGATGTAGTCGAACAGCTCCCCGACCCCAGCGTCATTTTCCACAGCGGCTGACAGTGCGAGGGTCTTATATCCGGCTATGGAGTAGATTTCGCACAACTCCCCTGCTTTTTTGGGGTAAAGGTCTGCTTTGTTGATAATAACCACGGTTTCGATGCCATAATTTTCCGCAATGACTGTAAGCTTGTCCGCCGTGAGAAGATCAGGTTCCGGGGACGCGGCTGGGATTACGGCAAAAAGGTAGTCGAGGTTGGACAGTGCCGGACGTATCATGTGGCTTTTGCGGGGTAAAACCTCGTCAATGACCCAGTCCACCTGCACATCAGGCTTCTTTGACTTTGATTTATTCCCCTCCGCCCGTCTGTTTTCGGTTTTATTGTTTTTTTCATCGGACTCCGCGTCTGACAGGCTGTTGTTTTCGTCAATGGGCTTGATTGTCACCCTGTCGCCAACCGTCGGTGTGAGCTGTTCGAGACGCAGTATTCCCCTTGCACGGCAGAGTATTTCCTCACCTTTGCCGCTCAAAGGCCGCACAGCGTACAGTCCTCCCACTCCACGGGTGATGATTCCGCGAATTTCTTTTTTATCTTTGTAAAGCTCACTCATTCATACTGCTCCGAATCCTGACGTCATTCGCCGCCGCCAAACCAATCGTCTCCCACATCTCCCCAGCCGCTATTTCCTCCGTTTCCCTCTGAGTAGTCGGGTTCGGGTTCAGTTTCGTATGAGTCTTCTTCCGGCGGAACGTATGGTTCGGTTTCCATATCCGTTTCAGTTCCGTAGTCTGTTTCGGTTTCCTTTTCCGTTTCGGTTCCGTAGTCTGGTTCGGTCTCTGTATCCGTTTCGGTTTCAGGTTCGGGTTCAGTTTCAGGCTCGGTCTCCGGCTGAGTCAGGTCTTCCTTTGAAGGAACCGTGGTGCCGTCTCCGGAATAATTCCAGCCGCCGCTGATTTTGAAGTCTATTTCCGAATACTCGGGAACCTCAAGCCATGCCTGCACGCTCTGTTCCACTACGATTCCGGCCTGATCCTCCGACTGAACGTACTCCACGTTCCCGATTCTCAGGTTGTTTTCCATGAGCAGAATCAGCGCACGGGCTTCGTTTTGTCCTACAAAGTTGGGAACGGTAACCTTGATTGAGTCCGCGCCTTGGCTTATGAATATCTTTACGCTGTCGTTTTCAGCCACAACGGTTCCGGCTTCCGGCTCGGTTTTGATGACGTAGCCTATCTCGAAAACGTCGCTGGAAATGTACTCGTGCGTTACCTTGAGTCCTTCCTTGCGAAGCTCCGTCTCAACGCTGCGGTAGTCCATGGCGGTGTAGTCCTTGAGGGTAACGGTTTTTTTGCCGAGGCTCACGGTCAGGGTCACGTCGCACTTTGATTTTCCCGGGAGAATCTTGCGGATTTCGTTGGGCTTTGGCTCCTGATCAATGATTTTGCCCTTCTCCACCTCCGTGCTGTATTCGTAAACCACGTCGGCTAAGTTGTACCGGGCGTCATTTTCGAACCAGTCGGCGAGGGATTCGGAATAGTAGCCGTCGATGAACGTTTCCACGGGAATTTCCACATAGTCGTTGACCGTGCCGTTGATGAACAGCCTGTCCACGATGTAATATCCTGAAATAGCCGCGGTTATGAGGAACGAGAGAGTCACGCCCATGATAATCGGGAACATGGACCGGCTTGTCTTTCTGCGGCGGGATTTTTTCGGCTCGCTTTGCTTATGCTTTGAGTTTTTGTTGTTTTCCTTGAAGATGATTTTCGGGTTTTCCCTGAGTTTCAGCAGCTGTCCCAGCATTTCCTCGGCGCTCTGGTAGCGGTCGTCGGGACTTTTGGACATGGCTTTCAGGATAATCTGCTCAAGTCCTACTGGGATGTGGGAGTTGATTTCCCGGGGCGGGGTCGGCTGGTCGTTCACCTGCATCATTGCCACGGAGATTGGGGTTTCGGCGTTGAAAGGAAGGGAGCCGGTCGCCATCTCGTACATCATCACTCCGAGGGAGTAGAGGTCGCTCCGTGCGTCTATGCTTGCCCCTGTTACCTGCTCCGGACTGATGTAGAAGACTGTTCCGATAGCCTTGTCCGTCATGGTGATGGTCTCGGCGTTGGGCAGCTTTGCGATTCCGAAGTCCATGACCTTGATGACGCCGTTTTTCAGCAGCATGATGTTCTGGGGCTTGATGTCACGGTGGATTATTCCTTTTTTGTGGGCGTGGTCCAGTGCGCGGAGAATCTGGGTGGTGTAGCTGATGATTTCCCGCAGGTTCAGCACTTCCCGGTGTTCCATGTAGTTTTTCAGCGTGATTCCGTCCACGAACTCCATTACGATGTACTTGATGTTCTCCCGGACGGACATGTCGAACACGTTCACTATATTCTGATGGGACAGCATTGCTACGGCTCTTGTTTCGTTGCTGAACCGCTGTATGCTCTGCTCGTCCCCGGAAATTTCATCTTTTAATACTTTAACCGCAACGGTCCTCCGCATGAGTAGATCCGTCGCCTTAAAGACTATCGCCATGCCTCCGATTCCTATAACCTTTTCTATTCGGTAACGGTTGTCGAAAACGAGACCGACGTATTTTTCGTACAATTCCATCATTACAATAATCTCCGATATCAAACAGACAAAATTACTGCCGTGATGTTGTCGAGTCCCCCGCGTCGGTTTGCCTCGCCGATCAGGTTCTCGCAGGACTTCTCGATTTCCTCTGAGGAGTGGATACTCTTCACGATGTTCTTGATTTCGTCCTCTTCAAGGTGGTTGGTGAGTCCGTCGGAGCATAGAACGGCATAGCTTCCCGTCTCGATGTCGCAGGTGAAGAAGTCCGCGTCAACGGTTTTCGCGATTCCGACGGCCTTGATGATGTAGTTTTTTCTCGATGAGCGTTTTGCTTCCTCAGCGGAGATGATTCCACGGTCAACAAGGTACTGGACGTAGGAGTGGTCGTGAGTAACCTGTTCGATTTCGCCGTTTTTAATCATGTAGAGCCGGCTGTCCCCTACGTTTACCACATACGCCTTTTCGCCTGTGATGATGCAGCCTACAAGGGTAGTTCCCATTCCCTCCAGCTTGGGATCGGCGACGGACTGACGGTATACCTCGCGGTTTGCCTCGGTTGCGGCTTCCGAGAGAAGATCCACAATGTCGTCCGCGGGAACGCCGAAGAACGCGGGATGCTCTCTCTCGCCTTTGTCAATGACCTCACAGAACGTATTGACCGCCAAGGAGCTTGCCACATTGCCGCCTTTCGCACCTCCCATGCCGTCGCATACTACGGCAAACAATGTGTCCGGCGAATATTTTTTTACTATAAAATTGTCCTCATTTGCGACGCGCCTTTTGCCCACGTCAGTCTTACCGTAGAATAACATAGTTATCTCCTTGATTGATCCGATATATCGATTTATAGTTACAATTATATTTCTTTTTTCTGAAATAATCTACCTTATTTGTTGAACATTTGATTTTAATACAATTCCGACAGTGAAAATGTATGTTTTATTATTATATAGACGATTTTTTCCCAGATTTGTTCCCGAAGATATGATTAAATTTTCATTTTTCCGCCTTTTTTTCGAGACGCCTGAGTCTCAGCTGACCACAGGAGGCGTTGATGTCGGAACCCAGACGGCGGCGGATTGTAGCGTTGACTCCTCTCTTCCCCAGCTCTGCGGCAAATTTTTCGGCTCCTTCTCTTGCCGTTGAGCGCAGGTGAGTCTCCGCGACCTCGTTTAGCATGATGAGGTTCACGTGAGCGGTCGCACGCATTCCCTTTTTGATTACGTCGGCAAGTGCGTCCGCGTCGGATTTCGAGTCGTTCTCCCCGGCGATGAGGGTGTATTCAAAGGAAACACGACGTCCAGTTTTTTCGAAGTAGTACCGGCAGGCTTCCATCAGCTCGGGGATGTGGTACTTCCGGTTGATGGGCATGAGGGAGCTGCGTTTTTCGTCGTTTGACGCGTGAAGTGACACAGACAGGGTTACGGGCAGTCCTTCGTCGGCGAGGGAGTAAATTTTCGGCACAAATCCGCAGGTGGACAGGGAGATATGGCGCAGTCCTATGCCAAGTCCGTCGGGGTCCGAGACGAGATGGAGGAATTTTATCACGTTGTCGTAGTTGTCCAGCGGCTCGCCGATTCCCATCATGACAATTCCGTCAACCCTCTCACCCGTGTCGTGATTTACCGCCGCAGCCTGACCTAAAATCTCGGAAGGCGTTAGATTTCGCACCCGCCCGTTTAAAGTGGACGCGCAGAATTTGCATCCCATGGCGCACCCTGCCTGAGACGACACGCAGAGGCTGGTTCCGTAGTCGTAGTGCATGAAAACCGACTCCACACACTCCCCGTCAACAAGTGAGAAGAGGTATTTCGCGGTGCCGTCAAATTTGGAGACGTACTTCTCTTCAATCTTCGGCAGGCGGTAGTCGCATTCGGTCGCAAGCTTTTCCCGGAAGGATTTAGGCAGGTTCGTCATCTCGTCAATCGCCGCGCCCCGGGACATCCACGTAAAGATCTGAGCCGCGCGGAACTTTTTCTCCCCGAGGGACTCGACTACAGGTACAAGCTCCTCTTTGGTGCAGGACATTATGTCAATTTTGTTCATGTTCGTTATATTGATTTATATTTTTTTTCCGGCTGATTTATGCTGATTTCACAGCCGATTTTGTTGTTTTCTTATCATTCGTGCTGCGAAGAATCCGTCGCACCCGTCATGGTGGGGCATAAAGGTCCTATCGCCATCGGGGATATACTCGTTCCCCTCCAGGGTGAAGTCCGGGTTGGATTCGAGGAAGAATTTTACTACCTCTTCGTTCTCTGCCGGGTTCAGGGTGCAGGTGGAATAGATCAGCACGCCGCCGGGCTTCACATATTCTGCGGCTCCCGAGAGGATTTCGCGCTGGATCTGCGGGAACTTCACTATGTCGGCGACGTTTTTGTAGCGGATTTCCGGCTTTTTCGCGATGACTCCCAGACCTGAGCATGGGGCGTCGCAGAGAACACGGTCGCATTTTCCGATTAAATCAGGGTCGGGAACTCTCGCGTCACGTGGAGCGGTTCTGATTATGTCAATTCCCAGCTTAGCCGCGCCCTTTTCGAGGAGGGAGAGCTTGTTTTTGTGCAAATCGAAGGAGTAAATCGTACCTCGGTTGTCCATATCTACAGCTATAGAGAAGCTCTTTCCCCCGGGGCAGGCACACACGTCGGCGATTATCTCACCGGGCTTGGCTTCAAGAGCCTTTGCGGCAATCCGTGAGGAAACGTCCTGCACGAACCACAATCCGTCGTCGATTCCCTTTCTTAATTCAGGGGTGAGCGAAGGGTAGAGGAAAACGTCCTGTCCTGCGTCAGTCCCACCCTCGGGAAGTGAATTTTCGTCAGCCTTGAGCCGGTTCAGTCGGATTCCCACCTGTGCTTCGCGGTTCAATGCTTCGAGGAGTAATGCGCATTCGTCCGCGTTTTTGCCGCATGCCTGTTTGTAGATTTTACAGATGTCCCGTGGCACGGAATACTCAAATTCAAGCCGCGCGTCCTCGTTGTCGGGCAGGGTGTAGGTTTTTCCGGCTCGGATAAATGTGCGCAGAATCGCGTTGACGTATCCGGACTTGTTTTTCGCCACAAGTGACACCGATTCGTCCACGGCTGAGTGGTCGGGGATTCTGTCGGTGTAGAGCAGCTGATATATGCCCAGCCGCAGTGCGTTCTTCACGTCGCCGTCAAGCTCATTTACGGGAATTTTGGAATACTGGGAAATAATCCCGTCGAGGGTCAGCCGCCGTTCGGTTACGCCGTAGACAAGACGTGTGTAGAGTGCTTTGTCCTCGGTGGAGAGCCTGTTTTTCTGTATGGTCGAGTCAATCTCGAGGTTGGAATACTTCCCCTCCCGCTCGATTTTCTCAAGTGACGCAAGAGCCAGTGCGCGGGCTGTGGGAGATTTTTTAATATCGTTCATTTAGTTTTCCATTCGGTATAATAGTTATGAAGAATTCCGGTCGATGAAAGCCGATAAAAACAGCCGCGAAAGAGCAGGCGCATTCAAGGAACTCTTTGGCGTGAAGTCAGTTCACTGTAAATTTGATTCTATATAACGCTATCTTCTGTCGCTCCGGCGGGCTATGGTCAGCAGACGCAAAAAGCTGCCGATAGCTGAAGCGATAGCTGCTACATATGTCAAAGCTGCCGCCGTCAGGACCTTTTTCGCCGCCTTAAGTCCATCCTCGGACATGCCAGAGTTTGACAATGCTGCGACAGCTCTGCGGCTTGCGTTGATTTCCACGGGGAGGGTCACAAGCTGGAACAGAACCGCCGCCGCGAACAGGATTACGCCGAGGTAGGCAAGGGGGCTCCACGAGAACAGGACTCCCAAAATCACCAGCGGAAATGCCGCCTTTGAACTAATGTTGGTCACGGGAATTATTGCTGCTCTGAGCCTGATTGGGGCGTAATTCTGGGCGTACTGGATCGCGTGACCCGCTTCGTGAGCCGCAACACCCACCGCAACCGCGCTTGAGACTCCGTAGGTTGACTGGGACAGGCGGATTACGTTGGCTTTCGGGTCGTAGTGGTCGGTCAGCTCGCCCGTGACCTGCTCGATCTGCGTGTTTGTGAGTCCGTTTGAGTCGAGAATCAGCCGTGCGGCATCGGCTCCGGTCATTCCCCGGTCTGAGGGAACGCTGGCGTACTTTGCGAAGGTGGATTTCACGTTGAACTGCGCCCACAAAGCGAAAATGAGGGCAGGCAGGACGTATATGATGTAGGAGTAGTCGACTCCGTAACGGTATGACATGGTGGGAACTCCTTTTTATATCTATTTATTAATCACGGCAGTCGCGGCTTATTTCACTTTTCCTTTTTGTCCGGAAGCAGAGTTATAATAAAGCCTATTATGCCTGTCAGCGTAAATACAGCAGACCAATCAAAGTCCAAATCGAAGAAGTGTGCGCCGCCGAAGCCTATCATCAATAGTATGCTCGTTAAAATAATTGCGATTCCGTCAAGTTTTCTATTCATTGTATTTTTCCTTTTATATTTTTATGTTAATATTTCAGCAAGTCCCCTGCGTTGATTTTTCTTCCTCTGATGAAATCTCCAGCGGTCATGGGCTTCTTTCCTTCCGGGACCACGCCTGTGATTTTGACGCATCCGTCTCCGCACCGCACCACAATCTCGCCCTCTCTTTTGGGGTTGAGTGAGACTACCGTCCCGGGAGCAGCTTCGGCTGAGTTATTGTTATCTTGGCACAGCTTGGCTTTCGTTATTTTCAGCTGCTTCCCGTCGGGGGTTTTTGTGGCGGCAAGGGGGGCGGGGGACAGTCCGCGGATTTGGTTCACTATGGTTTCCGCGGATTTTGTGAAATCAATCACGCAGTCATCTTTTTCGATTTTCGCGGCGTAGTTGGACTGGCTGTCGTCCTGCTTTGTGCGTGAAACGCTGCCTGAGAGAACCATGTCTATCACGTCGCACATTGCTACGCCTGCCAGAGCTGCCAGCTTGTCGTGGATGGTGCCGTAGGTGTCGTCGTCCTCGATTGGACAAGGGTATGCTTTGATTATGTCGCCCGTGTCAAGTCCCTCGTCCATGTACATTGCGGTGATTCCCGTGACCCGCTCGCCGTCGATGATTGCCCGCTGGATGGGGGACGCGCCCCTGTATTTCGGCAGAAGCGAGCCGTGGGCGTTGATACAACCGTATTTCGGGTAGTCGAGGAAGTACTTCGGCAGGATGTTGCCGTATGCCGCCACGATTATCAGCTCCGGGTCGAGGGATTTCAGCTCCTCCTCAAAGGCGCCGTTTTTTAATGTTGTAGGCTGGAACACCGGGATTCCCTTTTCCTCGGCAAAGGCTTTGACCGGGGACGGAATCAGCTTCATTCCCCTGCCCTTGGGCTTGTCGGCTCTGGTGAGGACTCCCACGACTTCCGCTTCCGGCTTGCTGTACACGGCTTCAAGGCAGACTTTGGCTAGAGTTGGCGTTCCGGCGAATAGTATTCTCATGATTGTTACCTCGTTGATACAAAACTTTGGAAGAATTCCGGCCGGCTAAAAGACGATTAAAAATGGTGGGTTCCATTTTTAAAGAAATTCTTCAGCAATAAATCAGCTGACTTTCAAATAAGTTTCTCTTCACATTTCATGCGTTAATCTTCGCCGAATTCTTCCTTTACTTCCTCTGGTGTGAGAATATGCACGGCGTTGTCTATGAACAGCTTGCCGTCGAGGTGGTCGGTTTCGTGGCAGAAGCAGCGGGCTACGATTCCCTCTCCTTCGGCTTCGAATTCCTCACCGTTGCGGTTGATGGCTCTGATTCTGACCTTTGCGGGGCGGTCGGTGATTCCCCATACGTCTGGTACAGACAGGCAGCCTTCCATCTCCTGCTGCTCTCCCTCGGTGTAGATGATTTCGGGATTTATCAGCTCAAGGACCTCGTCTCCCGTGTCGACAACGCAGATTCTGCGCAGAATTCCCACCTGCGGTGCCGCAAGTCCAGCTCCGTTTGCGTCGGCGAGGGTCTCCTTCATGTCGTCGAGAAGCTGGAGTATGCGTGGGGTGATTTCGGTGACGGGTCTGCATTTCTTTCTGAGAGTGGGGTCGCCTTTTTTTATTATATTTAAAATTGCCATTGCAGTATTGTTCTCCTTTATAGTATTTTGTGCCGTTAAGTTAACGCTTAATATCTTGGAAAAATTGCCGAAAATGTTCGAATATATGGCAGCTTTCGGCGATTTTAACCTTAAATCAGCGTTTACTAAATTTATACGGTGCTTGGATTCAGATCGGCGGATACCGTGATTCTTCCGTTTGTTTTTGAATTCGGGAGTTTTTTCAGGGCCGAGCCGCCGCCGGATTTGCTGAACTCGCAGAGAAGGTCGGATATCAAAGCCCGGCTTCGGTTGTTCAGTCTGCATTTTATTACAAAACGCATCCGATATGCGTTCTGAGCGCGGTAAATCGGAGCTTCAAAGGGACCGAAGAGTATGAGCGGCACGTCCCGGTAGTCCACACGGATGTGTTCACGGATTCTCTCCATCATGCGGTTCGTCACCATCATTAGATAGCTTTCGTCAGTGGACGACAGGTTTATGACGGCGATGTCGCAGAAGGGCGGGAAGGTCAGCGCTTTTCTCAGTTTGATTTCACTGTTGTAGAAGTTTATGTAGTCCTGCTCCGCTGCCTGCAGGATGACCTCGTTGTTCGGGTTGTAGGTCTGGATTATGGCGTTTCCGGGAATTTCTCCCCGTCCGGCTCTGCCTATGACCTGTGTGAGCATTGCAAATGTTCTCTCCCCTGCCCGGTAGTCGTCGAGAGCGAGAGAATTGTCCGCGCTTAGGACTCCAACGGTTGCCACACGGGGAAAATCGTGTCCTTTTGTCACCATCTGGGTGCCGAGAAGCACGTCCGCCTCACCTCGCCGGAATTTGTCGAGAATTTCCTCATGGGAGAACTTCCCCCGGGTGGTGTCGAAGTCCATCCGCAGCAGCCGCAGATCAGGGAAAGCCGAGGTGATGTCGTCCTCCGCCTTCTGGGTTCCGCATCCCTCGAAAAGGAAGTGTTCTTTGCCGCACTCAGGACATTTTTCAGGTACGGAGGTTCTGTACCCGCATATGTGGCAAACGAGGTAGCCTCCCTCACGGCGGGACTTTTCGTATTCCTCACCGGTTTCCTCTTCCTTTGTAAAATGCTTCTTTATGGTGTGGTAGGTCAGGGTGACGGAGCAGTTTGGGCATTTTATGCTCTTTCCACAGCTTCGGCACGAGATGTAGTTGTTGTACCCCCGCCGGTTCAGGAACAAAATGGACTGATTGCCTTCCGCCTTGTCCTCACGCAGCCGCTCTGCTAAAATACGGCTCACCGGTGAGAGGTTTCCCGACTGAAGCTCGTCCCGCATGTCAACTATGTCAACCTTTGGCAAGGGCATTCCGCCGAAACGGTTTTTCAGCTCAATAAGCCTGTACCTGCCGGTCTTTGCCCTGTAGTAGCTCTCGATTGACGGAGTTGCCGAGGCCAAAATCATCACGGCGTGGTGGTCGGCGCACCTCTTTCGGGCAACGTCATGGGTCTTGTACTTGGGATTTGTGTCGGACTTGTAGGTGTACTCATGCTCTTCGTCGATTATGATGAGTCCGATGTCGGAAAGCGGCGCGAACACAGCCGAACGGGTGCCGATAACTACTTTTGTAAGGCCGTCCTTGATTCGTCTCCACGCGTCGTATCTCTCGCCGGAGGACAGCGCGGAGTGGATTACCGCAATCTCTCCCCCATATCGCCGGACGAAAATTCCAACGGTCTGGGGGGTCAGGGCAATCTCCGGAACCATCATAATGACTCCCCGCCCCTGACCTAAAACATAGTCGATTGCCTCGAGCATTACATTTGTCTTGCCGGAACCCGTGACTCCGTGGAGCAGAACACCGGCAGCTTTCTCTTTCGCGCAAAGGCTTATTATTTCGTCTGCGGCGCTTCTCTGTTCATCAGTGAGGGTGGGCTTGGCGAAGGGCTTTTCCAGTTCCTCAGTCGAGATGAAGTTTTCCAGGGTGTAGTGATTGCGGAACTCCTCTTCCTCGGTCATGACGGCGTATGAGCGGCTCACAAGGGCTTCGCAGGCGTTTTTTACCGCTGTTGTGGTCATATCCAGTTCGGCCGCAAGGTCAGCACGGGAGGTTTTGCCGTATTCATAGAGGTAGCGCAGTATCTTCTTCTGGTTGACTCCGTGGAGCCGCTCGAGAATCAGATCAAGCCGGTCAGGGCTGTCGTCGATTTCAGCGCGGATTTTGTCGTCAAGGCCGCAGATTATCTTTTTTTTCACGGAAGCCTTCTTCTTGACCTCGGTTATCTTCTCCGCCAGTCCGTACTTCACCATCATCTCAACCGTCGGGCGGACGTTGAAGTCAAGCTCAGCCTGAAGCGACTGCATGGAAAACCTGCTCTTGTTCCTAACCACGCTCAAAACCCGAACTCCGCGCTCGCCCATTGCCGTCCTGACGTACTGTGTAAAGCCGCCGCTTTCGATTTTCTCGGGAACGGGGCGGTAGTAGGTTATGATTTTCTCGAGGGCTAATGGGGGAACCATGGCACGCAGTGCGTCGGAGAAGGTGCAGAGAGTGTGGCTCTTGACGTACCGGCACAGTTCAAGCTGCTCGTAGGACAGAACCGGAGCGTCGCTTATTACCGACATAATTGGCTTGACTCCCTCCGGCGGATCTTCGGATGAGACGCTGTCCACAATGCCGGACATTCTCCGGTTTCCGCGGCCGAAGGGAACCTCCACGATAACGCCCTCGGTAACGTATTCCGAAATCAGATCCGGTATATAGTACGAGTACGCAATGTCCGCGTGGTACGGAATATCGAGAATATAAACCTTGGCTTCTCCTGCCATAACTTCCTCCGTCTGACATTGGCTTCGTTTGATATATTTGATAAATCTTAAAAATCCGTAAGTTTAAAGCTTAAAGCTGGGACTCTTCGTTGTTGAACCCGTCATTATTGCTGCGGGTCATAGAATCCTTTTCCTCTTCCGCTTCAGCTTTCTCGTTGACGGTCTGTTCCGCGGTCTTCTCTTCCGGCTTCGGGCCGTTTATAAACTCTATGCTTCCGTCAGGTTCGAGAATCTCGAATTCGCCGCTGTAGAGTCCGGTGATGGCGTTCTTCACAGCTTTTTCGTCGCGGTACTCGCGCTTTATCATGCTGGCGATGGCGCTTTTCTTTTCGTTGTCCTTGCTGAGAGCGACTTTTTCCGCGTATTCTCTCTGCTTAACGTATTCGTCAGTGATTATTCTCGCGCATTTTGCCGTAGCCACAACGAGGGCGTAGCGGTTGATCTTTTTATTCTTTGTAAGCTCGCTAATTGAAGGATAAATCATAATATTTCTCTCCTTGTATTATTGTAATGTATGTATTGTAATTGTTTTTTAATCGAAGTAGCGGTCAATGAAGTCTTTTTTGTATATGTACTTTGAATGCACCGACTTTATTATTGACATAATCTCTCCGGCACATTCCGCTTCACGTCCGGTTTCGTTTACCACAATGTAGTCGTAGGCGGGAGCAAGCTTTATCTCCTCCCTCGCACGGGCAAGTCTTCCCTGAATCACGTCCTCACTTTCGCTTCCACGTCCGCGCAGACGTCTTTCCTGTTCGGCCGCGTCGGGTGCTATGAGCATTATGGCGGTGCATTTGTCCCCAAGCAGCTTTTTTATCTGACCCGCGCCGTCCACCTCAATCTCGAGAATCAGGTCCTGACCGCCGTCGATTATGCGTTCGGCTTCCTTTTTCAGAGTGCCGTAGTAGTTCCCGTTGTATTCGGTATGCTCGAGCACTTCCCCGTCGACAATAAGCTTCTCAAACTCCCCGCGGGTTTTGTAGTAGTAATGCACGCCGTCGACTTCCCCTTCTCTCGGTGCGCGTGTTGTGGCTGAGACTGATACTCCTGCTTCCGGATAGATTCTGCGCAGAATTTCAACCACCGTTCCCTTGCCGCTTCCGGATGGGCCTGAGATAACCACAACTATTCCTTTATTCATCAATGTCGTCCTCCGATGAGTCGCTGTCCCCGTTGAGTCTGGCGGATATGGTTTCGTTCTGCAATGCCGATATGATAATATGGTCGGAATCCATGATAATTATGCTTCTTGTCTTTCTTCCGCAGGTGCAGTCTATGGCTCTGCCGCTGTTTTTTGCCTCGACGATGAGCCTTTTCGCAGGGGATGATTCGGCTCCCGTCACGGCTATTACCCTATCGGCGTTGATCACGTTGTTGAACCCGACGTTAATAAATTTCATTTAATTGCTTTCCTTTCGTTTATCAGCGCTTTTTATTATTTCTATTCTGCTTTTTATTCAATGTTTTGGATCTGCTCGCGTATTTTTTCAAGCTCCGTCTTCATGTCAACCACAAGATGCGCGATTTCCGCGTTAGCCGCCTTGGAGCCGATGGTGTTGATTTCACGGTTCATCTCCTGCACGAGAAAGTCCAGCTTCCGTCCCGCGGCTTCGCTTGAGTTTATTATTTCGTCCAGCGCCGAGAAATGGGATGACAGCCGGACAAGCTCTTCGTCGATTGCGGCTTTGTCCGCGAATATGGCGGCTTCCGTCAAAATGCGCTGCTCGGATGACTCCGCATCGAAGTCCTTGAGGAACTGGCGGATTCGGCTTTCCAGCTTTGCCGGGTAGGTCCTGATGTCGCTTTCGGATTTTTCCTTAACCTGAGCCGCACAGGACTTTATAGTCCGAGCTTTTTTTAAAACGTCCTCACACAGCCTCTCTCCTTCCCGGCTCCTCATCAGGTTGAAGCTGTCCACAGCCTCGGCGAGAATCGGTTTGATTTCAGCCCAGTCGCGCTCAGCGTCGTCGTCCGGCTTGATTACAGTGAAGAGGTCGCGGTTTTCAGCCACTCTCATTACCGTTATGTCATCCTCAAGTCCGAACTCGTCACGCAATGCCATCAGGGCTTCGATGTATGCTTTTGCCGCGGCTCTGTCCAGTGTGACGACGCTTCCACGGTTTTCGATGACGTCCACGCCGATGTAGACTTCAACCTTTCCACGGGTGACTCCGGCTTCCGTAATGTATGATTTGATTTTTTCCTCGAGGAATGAATATGCTCTTGAAATTTTTACAGTGCAGTCAAGGTATCTGGAATTGACGCTCTTTATCTCCGCCGTAATATCGAGTCCGCTGTCCTTTGACTGTCGTCTTGCGCGGCCGAAAGCGGTCATACTTTTCTGCATGTCAGTTTTTTTCTCCGTAGTTTTTATCTGAATCGGGGAGCTTTTTGCCGTCAGATTCCGACACTTCGGCTCTCCGAAAACTTCTTCTTTATATTATACTATAAAAAAAGCTCCGCTGTCAACGAAATGGAGCAAATTTTATTAAAACTATACGATAATTATTTATTCAAGCCCAGCTTTTTGCGCAGTTTGACGAGGTAAAATGTGATGCAAACCGTTAGGGCATAGTCGTAGAGGATGAAAAACAAGGTTCCAATGACAATTGTCACTACTGACAGAGAGAAAAACTCGTCCCCGGCCATGAAAACCTTATCCGCCAGTACCAAAAGCACAAGGAGCATGCAGTCGAGGCAGGATATCTTCACCGGGTATGCAAACAGTGGTCGGAGCCGCTCGAAGTGCATTTTCAGAATGGGATAGGCAGCCGAGAGAAAAATGTACTCGATCGCGTACAGCTTTGACGGAAGCAGAATCAAGGCAAGGGTGGAAGTCACGGCGGCATACACCCACGCGGTTTTCTCGCCGGTTTCAACAAGGATTACCATTGTCATCAGGGAACAAAGGGCGAGGACGGACAGGTCAGCCACAGTGAAGCCGCCGATGTAGAGAAAAACCACCGCAAGAGCCGCGAAAATCCCGCAGAGAGTCAACTTTTTTGTCATGGATTTGTTTTTAAACATTAAATAGTTCACCTTACCTTATAATCCAAATTAAAACTGATAATATGGTCGTGGGTTGTGTAACATTTTCAACTGAACGACCGCCGAATTCACCCGCCGAGGTTTCTCAGCCCGACCTAGCAGCATCTGATTAGGTCTCCACCCATGCATTCACAGCAGGAATCGGCGCATAACAGGGTTGAACAGGTGCTGCATACGTCGCAGTCGGTTGTCGAGCCGGTTTGACGGTATGGTGAGCCGAAATTTCCGGAACGGACTCTCATGCGGTTCTTCGCGTCACGGTATTCGGGATTCTGGGGATCGAGATAGCAGGCGATTTCAATGTACCGCATGGCGTCGTAGTAGGATCCGCGCTGGGTGAGCAGACATCCCTTCAGATAGTTCCACTCGGCCCCCCTGTCTCCAGCCGGAGTTGAGTCGATAATAAGCTCGGCTTCGGAGTACTTGCCCTCGTTTATCAGCCGCCGCACCTCGTAGAAGGATACCGTTTCCGACGAGCTGTAGGTGTTGTAGGACTGCCCGCCGGTGGAGCCGTAACCGTATCCCCTGCCGAAAGCGTTGTTGCCGGTTGATTTTCCCGCCCGCTCCTTCTGGATGTAGTCGTAGGCCTCGTTTATTTCCTTCATTTTTTCTTCGTATCCCGCGGCGGCCGCACTTCCCGCGTAGTTGTCAGGGTGGTACTTTCTTGCAAGGGTGCGGTATGCCTTTTTTATCTCGTCCTCTGTAGCAGTTCTCGGGACTCCTAAGACTTCGTATGGGTCTCTCATCAGTGAAACCATGCCTTTCGCGTTTTTCTTTTGCTTTTACTGTATTTTCGCGGGCTTCTTTTTCTCAAGCACCTCGTCAAGTGAGGCGGGAAGCCCAAAGTAGATTATGTTTTTTATAATGGGGGTCAGCATATGCCCGCTGTCAAGCTCCTCAGCCGCACGCCCAAGCTCCTCAAGATCAATCAAAGCCGCGCATCTCACGCTTTCTTTCACTATATCGGACATCATGCCGCTTTCGCAGTCAACCGCCAGAGTACCCCAGCCCTCGGCAATGGGATTGTACAGCCCCTTCTTTATGTCTTCCTCAAGGTCGTCAGCCGCGTCGCAGATGTACACAAACCGCCCCACGCCATACCCAATCCGCCCGGCAAGAGCCTTTTTCTCCCCCTCGAGGTTCATTGAAAAAAGATACTTCAACAGCTCCCCGAATGATGACGCGGTTACGTCTGCGGAGGCGCATTTTTCTTTTTCAAGATCGGACAGGTCCTCGAGATATGCTTTTGCGCACTCCGTGCATTCCGGCGGAAGACATGGTTTGGCTCTTTTGGTGGTATGGCTTAAAAACGGACGCAGGACGTCGGACTTCAGCTTCTCTGCACCGCGCTCGTCGTGACGGTCGTCGGAGTTCTTTTCCAGCGCAAGTATTGCCGAAACCGCCGCCGAATAGGTCAGAGCCGGATTTGCGTCAGCCACAGCACGTCTGGTAGTGGGATGAACGGCGCATCTCAGGGGGGTAAAGGTTGGAGTCACGCCCTCGATTATCATTCTCACAGCCGCGAGGAACACAAGATCGTAGGATAAGGTCATGCGGGATAGCTGGCCCGTGGTTTTCCCGATTGCCCGGCACAGTCCGCAGTAAATCCCGCGGTATTTTTCATATTCGCTTACTTTAAGTTCCGCCTTGAGCGGCTTTACATATCCGAACATACCCTTTCCCGCCAGTCAATTTTCTTCAAGTGATTCTTACAGTAATATATTATCTTAAAGGTTTAATTATTGCAATGGATTTTTTGTAAATATAATATTAATCCGGCGGCTTCGGGAAAAAAAATTGAAATTTTTCAAAAAAAATTCTCAAAAAGCTATTGACAAAAGGAAGTCGGTGTGGTATTATAATAGGGCATTCAAGCAAAGCCACTTGCGGGTGTAGTTCAATGGCAGAATTCCAGCCTTCCAAGCTGGTTGTGTGGGTTCGATTCCCATCACCCGCTTTCTCCGTTATTTCGGAGATATTTTTTATGTGCCTTTAGCTCAGTTGGATAGAGCAACTGCCTTCTAAGCAGTAGGTCGTGGGTTCGAATCCCCCAAGGCACGTCGGCTTGATTTGCCGAAACCGAAGCGTTCGATTAAATGGCGCTTTGGTTCCTCCACCACTCCTCATGGGCGGTGTTATATATACGCTGCGGATCATCTGCGGCGGCTCATGGTGGATGTAGCTCAGTTGGTTAGAGCGCCAGGTTGTGGCCCTGGAGGTCGTGGGTTCGACCCCCATCATTCACCCTACGGACCGTATCGCATGTGCGGTTCTTTTTTTATCGTTTTTTTAATACCGCGATTCACTTTTGATTTTAAGTCAGCTTGCAACGGCTGATTTTTTGTTTTTCTCAAACATAGTAAAAGCCGCAGGAATTGTCGTCCCACGGCTGTTTTTTATTCTCTCAGAAAATCGATTATTTTTTTGTTGAAGTCCCCGGCCTTTTCATACGCGGCGTGTCCCAAATTATCGTAGAGATAGGCGGCACCCGAGCTTTTGTGCAATTTCAGCAGAAGCGTCGCCGCCGACTACCTTATCCAGCCGCCCGCCGATTACAAAAAACGGGACATTTGATTCTGTCGAACTGTCCGTATGTATCGCAGGTCAGGCAGGCCTTTGCCAGATTAATGAACCGGCGGGGATTTTTCGACTTCTGCATGATTGTCAGAACAGGAAAGAGCGGTTTATAACGCTTCACGTATTCATCCGAGTACATTTTTTCCGCCATGTCCGCGACAAGCTCCTTCATATCTCCCTGCCTTGTCAGCTCAGTCCATTTGTTTACCATACTCTCAACGGTACTGTTGATTCTCGAGAGAGTCACAGCGAGGACGAGCTTGTTCACCAAATCCGGTCGTTGGATTGCGAGGTACTGGGCTATCATTCCACCCTGCGACACGCCGATTACATCCGCGTTTTTGATATTCAGCGAATCCATTGCCGAAGCCGTATCCTTTGCCAAATCCTGTACTGTAATGCCCTCGGGGACGTTTTCCCACCGGTCGAAGAGGCAAACGGTGTAATCCTTCGCGAAAACGCGGTACATGTACGCCAGCGGGATGGATGTGCCTTTGACTTTACGGGTGCTCAGCCCCTGTATCATCACAAGCGGTTTTTCGCCTTTGCCGAACGTCACGCAGTCCGCCTGATAATCTGGCAGGCTCAGCTTGAATTCCCGTGCGTTGAGCATTTGAGTATCTCTTTTTTTATTCGATTATCAGCTTGAAATTTCTGTATTCGTCCGCCGAGTTGGTCAGCATTTCCAGAAGTTTTCTCCCGTACCCGTCGGGAAGCTCACCCAGTGCGGCAGAGTTTTTCAAGAAAAGGGTGCAGCCGGCTTCGCTCAGGGCGTCGTGGAGGGCGTCGAGGTTGTTCCCGCACCACCCGGGAAGTTCCAGCAGGGGCTTGATTACATCATACAGGTCAGCTTTGGTGTGGACTTCGTTACAGTAGAGGGTCACGTACTTCATCCGTCGTCCTCCTCTCCGTAGAGAAGCTTAAAGGTCTCATAGTGGTCCTCGGTGTAGTAAATCAGCCCGTCATTTGAGTAGACTATACGTTTCGCGCCCCGGGAGCTTTCGCCGAGGATGTCTATATCACATTCGTAGTACTGCCGACCCTCAGCCTTTGGCAGAAGTCCCTCGTAGTTGCCGAACTTTGACCCGCCGATGCACTTCCCCTCCGCGTATTTTTCAAGCGATCCTCCGCTCAAGCCTAAATCCTCGGCTTCGGCTTTTGTGATATAGTTTGGCGGGAGTTTGCCATAGGTGTGGATTACAGTGCTACGGTTTCGCGGTCGTCGCATGAGCCGTTTTCGTCGGGCAGACTGGACTCGGACTCCGTCACGGAATCAGTTTCATCTTCCGTCTGTTCGTCGGATGGAACCTGACTTTCCGCCTGACCCGGCGCTTCATCTTCAGACACATAGGAGTACTCATCCTCCCACGTTTCTTCCTCTATGTAGTCAAGCAGGCCGATGACGTCTATGTCTTCACAGGACGAGAGAATCAGGCCGAGGGATGAGAAAATCATGCACAGGGCGAGAATCAGCGACAGGCTGACTTCTGTTTTTTTGTTGAACATTGTTATTCCTCAAACAGCAAAACGGGGCTTTGCCGGATTTAATTCGCGCTTCCCCGTTTGGTTTTTTTATATATTTTCCGTGATAATTTCGGCTTCCACGTTGACTGATCCGTTTTCCTTGATTGTCCTGATGTAGTTCACACCGTCGCTCTCGCCTGAGTAGAACTTGACAATCTCCCCGAGGGGGGCTTCGGACAGGAACGAGATCCCCATGGTGACAACCCGCTTTCCTCTCATGCCGCCGGAGACATAGCTGCACAGCACGTCGGGATATCTCGTATTGTTCATGTGACCGTTCATATCAACGTCGGCGTACTCAACCTCACGCTCCCCTACAAGACGCATGTCAACTCCCTCGGGCAGCTTGAACCTTGTGGGCATGTCAAGCTCCAGCATTTCATCCATGCGGTAGGGGAACTCGATTTCGTTGACCCGGTGAAGCCGCCTATCATTCACGCCCACCAAAGCCCACACGGACACAGCCTCCGCCATGATTACGCCGTCACGCAGAATACGGTAGCACCGGTTGAACTGTACTCCACGGGATTCGCAGGCCCATGACTGAACCTCAATTTTGTCGTGGGAGTAGATGGGGGAGTAAAAACTCATTCGGATTCGGCTTAGGACAAAGCTGTAGCCGGCTTTGAACAGCGCATTATAGGACATGCCGTCATCCTCCATCTCGTGATTGGCGGCGTCCTGCATATATCTGAGCATATTTGTAACCGACACGACGTTGTTGAAATCCACGTCATTTGCGTTTACAATATATTCTCCGCTCCACTTCATTTGTGTAATTCACCTTTACTATAGAAATTTGCTATACAAGGAAAAGGAAGGAGATAACCCCCTTCGCTTCCCTTAATTAATTATTAAATTGATTAAAGTGTGTTTGCCGAGCCGAGGACATTCTCGATCTTGTGGGCAACCATCTTCTTGACCTCTGTACGCGCTACGCTGAGGTAGGTTCTTGGGTCGAATACTTCCGGCTGAGCGGACATAACTCTTCTGATGCCTGCTGTCATTGCGAGACGGATGTCGGAGTCGATGTTGATCTTGCATACGGACAGCTTTGCAGCCTGACGGAGTTCTTCTTCGGGAATGCCGATAGCGTCAGGAAGCTTGCCGCCGAGGGAGTTGATTTCCTTGACGTATTCCTGAGGAACGGAAGACGCGCCGTGAAGAACAATCGGGAATCCGGGCAAACGCTTGCCTACTTCTTCGAGAATGTCGAAACGGAGCGGCGGGGGAACGAGGATACCGTCAGCGTTTCTTGTACACTGTTCGGGCTTGAACTTGTATGCGCCGTGGCTTGTACCAATAGCGATTGCGAGGGAGTCAACGCCTGTCTTTGTGACGAATTCTTCAACTTCCTCGGGACGTGTGTAGGAGGAATCCTCAGCGGAAACCTTGACTTCATCTTCAACGCCGGCAAGTCTGCCAAGCTCGCCTTCTACAACAACGCCGTGAGCGTGAGCATATTCAACGACCTTCTTTGTCACTTCGATGTTCTCTTCGAAGGAGAAGTGGGAGCCGTCAATCATAACGGAAGTGAAGCCGCCGTCGATGCACGCCTTGCAGATGTCGAAGTCTGCGCCATGGTCAAGGTGAAGTGCGAGGTCAACGCCGCTGTCCTCGATTGCAGCTTTTGCGAGAGCGAGAAGGTATGCCTGCTTAGCGTACTTTCTTGCACCGGCTGAAACCTGAAGAATTACAGGAGACTTTAATTCCCCAGCGGCTTCGGTGATAGCCTGGATGATTTCCATGTTGTTGATGTTGAAAGCGCCGATAGCGTAATGACCTTCGTAAGCCTTCTTGAACATTTCTTTTGTTGTTACAAGTGCCATTGATATAACTCCAATCTATTTATATAGTATTTTTATTCCATATTATATTTTACCTCATTTCCGCCGGAAAATCAAGATATATCTGAAAATCTTCATGCAAAATTTTCATTCTACATAAACATTTGGCTTTATGCGATGTGACGGATTATTTGATTAAGAAGCGGGTTGAAATTCACCAAAAATATTGACAAGCGGTGAGGTTTATGGTATGATGCTTGTAGTGAATAAAATTAATGAAGCAAAAGCAAGATTGATGTCTGGTTTTTCGTTGATTTTCAGACTTTGAGGGGAGCAGCTATGAAAAAAGCGTTGAAAAAGAGATTGGCCGGCGATTTTCATGTTCCCGAAAAATTCATCAGGAATTATCGGCGTTATATTATCCTCAAGTGCTTATTGTTTGCTTTTAACATGGTTGTCATGCTTTCGCTGTCCCTGTATCTCTCGCAGTTTTCCGGAAGGTCAAGAAATTTCACCATCCTTCCAGTCATGCTCATTTCCACATATATTGTTGGCTACGGGCTTGGATATGCAGCTGATTTTCGGCAGGACTTATGTCGGAAAGATAGACAGTATCGAGTGCAGACAAAGCTCACGGAAAACGAGCAAATGGGACGACTTATATCACATTGACACCATGGTGTTCCTGTATGTCACGCCCGAGGGGAAGAACACTACCCGGGAGATTGTTCTCGGCAACTGCAAGGATTCGTCCTATTCACGTCGGCTGAGGGCGCCGGGGCTGAATGAATCCTTTGAAGGTAGCTTTGATAAAAATCCGTTTTACGAAAAATGCCGTACCAGACAGGGGCACGCACACGCTGCTGTTTTTAAGGGGGCTGAAATATCCCTTGCGGGTGCTGGCTGAAAAAGTGGACGAGGAGCAGTATATCGTATGTCCATACTGCGGCGACTGCTTTAAAATATATACCGACAACTGTCCGCGATGCAGGAGAACCTTGGTCCAGCCGGAAAAATATTGAAAAAAATCACAGAATGGAGTCTTTGAACTAAATGAAAAAGCGAAAGCATTATTGTTGTCGCTCGCCTGTGTTATGCTTCTGGGCGCGGGATGCTGCAGGAGGACTCCACTAAGGTTCTCGAGGAGCAGAACAGCATAAAAATGTATTAAAAGCTCGAGGAATGTGCGGCAAAGGCGGACTATATCTTCACCTGCACCGTGGCTGAGGTTGGGGATACATACGTAAACGGCGGCATGGAAATTGACAATAGTGCGATGCCCGAGGAAATACACAGCTACATACGCTCAATCCGCACACCCGTCACGCTTGACATACACGACGTTCTGTACTCAAGGGACGACATTGGCGGCGAGATGACGGTTATTATGAACGCGGGAAAATACAACGGCTACGAGCTGAAAAACAGCTTTCCGGAATATGTGACGGATCACACGTATCTGCTGTTTGTCAAAACCGCGCCGGATGGGGAGCAAAACATAGTCATGCACCAAGGGAGTGTGGAGCTTGGCGGGGCTGGCGAATTTGTTCCCCTGTTCAACGAACACATATATGATGGTTTACTTGCGTCGAGCAGGTTGACGAGCGTATTGCCAAATAAAATATTGCCAAAAAGAAAACTTATGATTAAATCTTTTCCGCCGATTGAATTCCCTCCTGTTTTGTGATATAATAATCGGGAAGATTACAGCGTTTTTCAAATCAAATTTGCACTAAATTTACTAATCTACACATAAGAAAGGAATTATTATGGCAAAATCAAGACTTATCGGCTCCTATCCGGTTATCGGAATCCGTCCGGTTATCGACGGCAGACGCGGACCTCTCAAGGTAAGAGAATCCCTTGAGGAGCAGACCATGAACATGGCAAAGAGCGCGGCTCGTCTGTTCACGGAAAACCTCAAGTACACAAACGGCGAACCTGTGAAGGTTATCATAGCCGACACCACAATCGGACGTGTGGGCGAAAGTGCGGCATGCGCTGACAAATTCAAGAAGGAAGGCGTGGACATCACACTGACCGTTACTCCCTGCTGGTGCTACGGCTCGGAGACAATGGATCAGGACCCGAACACCATCAAGGCGGTATGGGGATTCAATGGAACCGAGCGTCCCGGTGCGGTTTACCTCGCGTCAGTCCTCGCAACACACGCACAGAAGGGACTTCCCGCTTTCGGTATTTACGGACACGACGTACTTGACGCCGACGACACCTCTATTCCCGCCGACGTTGAAGAAAAGCTCCTTCGCTTCGGCAGAGCGGCTGTTGCTGCGGCTACAATGAGAGGAAAATCCTACCTCCAGATCGGCTCCATCTGCATGGGCATCGGCGGTTCCATTATCGACTCCCGCTTCATCGAGGAATATCTGGGCATGAGAGTTGAGTCAGTGGACGAGGTTGAAATCATCCGCCGCATGACCGAGGGAATCTACAACGAAGAGGAATACCAGAAGGCCCTCGCATGGACAAAGGCTAAGTGCAAGGAAGGATTTGACAAGAACCCGCCGGAGCTTCAGAAGACCCGTGAGGTCAAGGACGAGCAGTGGGAATTTGTCGTAAAGATGATGGTTATCATAAAGGATTTAATGAACGGCAACCCCAATCTCCCCGCCGGACGTGAAGAGGAAATGGTAGGACACAACGCCCTTGCCGCAGGATTCCAGGGTCAGCGTCAGTGGACGGATTTCTATCCCAACTGCGACTTCGCGGAAGCTCTGCTAAACTCCTCCTTCGACTGGGAAGGCGCACGTGAACCCTACGTTCTTGCTACCGAAAACGACGTTCTCAACGGTCTTGGCATGATGTTTATGAAGCTGCTGACCAACAAAGCTCAGATTTTCGCCGACGTTCGTACATACTGGTCCGGCGAGAGCGTAAAGAGAGTCTGCGGCTACGAAATCGAAGGTCACGCTAAGGAAGCAAACGGATTCATCCACCTCATCAACTCCGGCGCGGCTTGTCTCGACGCCTGCGGTGAAGTAAAGGATGAAAACGGCAACGCTGTGATGAAGCCTTGGTACGACATGACCGAGGAAGACTGCGACAAGTGCCTCAAGGCTACCACATGGAACGCGGCTGACCTTGGATATTTCAGAGGCGGCGGATATTCCTCACGCTTCTCAACCAGAGCCGAAATGCCCGTTACAATGATCAGACTCAATCTGGTCGAGGGTCTTGGTCCGATGCTCCAGATTGCTGAAGGCTGGACTGTTCATCTTCCCGAGGACGTAAACGAAGCCCTTTGGAAGAGAACCGACTACACATGGCCCTCCACATGGTTCACTCCCAGATGCACAGGCAAGGGTCCCTTCAAGACAGCCTACGACGTGATGAACAACTGGGGCGCAAACCACGGCGCAATCAGCTACGGTCACATCGGCGCGGACCTCATCACGCTCTGCTCAATTCTGAGAATCCCCGTAGCTATGCACAATGTTCCCGAGGAAAAAATCTTCCGTCCTGCCGCATGGAACGCGTTCGGTATGGACAAGGAGGGCGCGGACTACAGAGCATGCGCAAACTACGGACCGCAGTTCAAGAGAGTTAAGTAATTAAATCTATATCAAAAGGGCGGGGGTTATTCTTCGCCTTTATTTTATTAATCGGGAGGATGAAAAAAGATTCTCTGCATTGCAGAATCTCCGTGCAAGGTTTGAGGCGGTGCATGGAGGTTAGATGAAGCCTCGGACTTTGCTTTATTATAATTCACGACAATTTATAATTACAAAGGAGCAAAGTCATGTTTGACAAAAAATTAAGACCATATCTCACCCTGTGGGCACACAGTCCCTGTCAGCTCTCGGAAGCGGAATGACAAGCTACGCTCTTGTGCTGTGGCTATACCTCAAGACCGGCTTGGCTCTGGAGACTGCCCTGCTGTCGGTCTGCTCGTACGCGCCGTATGTGGTGATGAGCATCTTCGCCGGCGCTTTAAGTGACCGCTGGAACAAGAAGAAAAACATGCTTGTCTGCGTTTTTTTAGCGGCGGTGAGCACTGTTGCGGTTTTCGTGCTGATCAAGGCGGACGCACTGGCGGCTTGGCACCTCTATATTTTAAACGCATTGAACGGACTCATGAACACCATCCAACAGCCGGCTGGAGAGGTTGCGGCCACTGCTCTGATTCCACGGGAATATTATCAGAAAACGAGCGGGCTTCGTTCGCTTTCCCAGTCGCTGAACTCCATCCTGACCCCGATTTTAGCGACGGCTCTGTTCACACTTGCGGGAATGGACGAGGTAATTGCGGTGGATCTCGCCACTTTTGCGGTTGCGTTTGTGGTACTGTTATGCTTTATCAAGATTCCTGAGAGCGGTTCAGGTGAGAACAAAACCCAGGAGAAGCTGCTTGGTTCGGCGCGGGCGGGACTGGCTTGTCTTGGGAAAAAATCCGCTGATTATGACCCTGATTCTGTATCTCGCCTGCATTAATCTGGTGGCTTCCGTGTACAACGCCGCACTTCCGGCTATGGTGCTGTTAAAACCAGTCGGCGGTGAGTCAACGCTTGGAATCGTGAACACCTGCGTTGGAGCTGCGACTCTGGCGGGAAGCGTGACGGGAGACTGTTGGTTTCACTATTTGGATATGGCAAAGGCTCGGGCGCGGCTATGCTGTTTGCGGTGATTGGCATCACGTGAGTATTAGTGTGCCTTGTGTTCAATTTGATTCTGCGGAAGTACAAATGGAGCGAGAAAGACGAGGATTGATATAGCTTAACATAAAAACAGCCGTGGAAGCGGGGACTTACCTCACCTCTGCGGCTGCTTATTTATTATTTCATTATTCTGAGCGAGTTCAGCACGGCGAGCATCATGACTCCGACGTCGCCGACTACCGCGATCCACATGCCCGTGATTCCCAAGGCTCCGAGAACCATGAAGGCGGTTTTTACAATCAGCGAGAATGTTATGTTCTCGATAACCAGATGGCGGGTCTTTTTCGCGATGTCGATGCCCTCGGCCAGCTTTGACACCTCATCGTTCATCAAAACTATATCCGAAGCCTCGATTGCCGCGTCGGAGCCTACTCCTCCCATTGCGATTCCTATGTCAGCGGAGGCCAGCACCGGTGAGTCGTTGATTCCGTCGCCTACGAACACGGTTTTGCCTGAGGATTCCTTCTTTATTTTCTCAAATTCCGTCAGTTTTCCGTCGGGGAGAAGCTCCGCACAAAATCCCGTGAGTCCTAGGGATGACGACACCTTTTCCGCCGCTGCTTTTCTGTCTCCGCTGAGCATGAAGAGTCGGCTCACACCCCGCTGTCTCAGCTTTGAAATACCCTCAGCTGATTCGGGCTTGACTTCGTCCTCGGCACAGAGACTGCCCAGGTACTCCCCGTCAACCGCCACGTAGAGGTTTGTTCCGGTGGTGGGGACCTCTTCCGGCTCGAATCCTGTCTCTTCCTTAATAAAGGCGCGGTTTCCGGCGAGGATTCGGTGGTTTTTGTATTCCGCTCTCACGCCCCGTCCGGCTTTCTCCGAGGATGAGGTGATTTCGTTTTTGTCGATTGCCCCTCCGCTCTCCGCATATGCCGTCATGACCGACTGTGCCACCGGGTGGTTCGACATTGACTCAGCGGCCGCTGCGTACTCGAGAAGAAGGTCGGCGTTATTTTGGTTCTCAGGCTGGATTTTTGTGATTTTGAATTTTCCCTTGGTCAAAGTTCCCGTTTTGTCGAATACTACCGTGTCAACCAAGGACAGGGCTTCGAGGTAGTTGCTTCCCTTGATGAGGATTCCTGATTTGGATGCGCGTCCCAGTCCGCCGAAGAAGGTCAGGGGAACGGATATTACCAGCGCACAGGGGCATGAAATTACAAGGGTGACGAGTCCGCGGCGAACCCACTCGGACACGTTTCCCGTGATGATTGACGGGATGATTGCCACACAGGCGGCGACCGCTACTACGATTGGCGTATAAACCTTGGCGAACTTTGTGATGAAAGACTCGGATTTCGACTTGTTTTCAGCGGCGTTTTCCACCAGATCCATGATTTTCTCGGCAGTTGACTCGCGGCATGTGGCTGTGGTTCTCACGTAGATTACGCCGTCGCAGTTGAGCGCACCCGACAGAACCGTCTCTCCCACGTCAACCGCCACAGGAACTGACTCGCCAGTGAGGGATGAGGTGTCAACAGTGCCGGCTCCGCTCTCTACAACGCCGTCAACCGGGATTCTCTCCCCTGCCTTGATGACAATCAGCTCGCCCACTTCAACGTCGTAGGGGCTTATAGTGGACTCCACACCGTCCCGTATCACGTGAGCTTTGTCAGGTCTGATGTTCGACAGAGCCGAGATTGAATCACGGGATTTGTCTACCGCGAGATCGCTGAGCCATTCGCCGAGCTGGTACAGAATCATGACCGCCAGACCCTCGCTGTACTCGCCGATACAGAACGCGCCAATCGACGAGACCGTCATGAGGAAGCACTCGTCGAACACCTCGCCATGGATTATGTTTTTGACTGCGGTGAGTACAACGTCATATCCGGCGATAATGTACGCGGCGGCCGCGATGACGAATGGGACTGCCGGGTGAACGTCGGTGAAGATGTGCAGAAGCAGAACCGCCGCAAACATAACTCCGCTGACAATCAGCCTCGGGAGGGGGGATTTTTTCTCTTCTTCGCCGCCGTGGTCGTGTCCGCAGCAGGAACAGCCGTGGGAATGTCCGTGGTCGTGATGGTTCTCGTGTTCATGTTCGTGATGGTGGTCATGTTCATCATGTTCATGTTCGTGTTCGCCATGTTCGTGATGATGCTCATGTTCGTGGTGTTCGTGTTCATGCTCATGTTCATCGGCACAGCAGGGGTTTTCTTCCGGGGTGATTGTCTTGTCGGTTTTCATAGCAGATGCCTTTCCCATGTTTGATTTATTAATTGAGCAATTATTCAACTTTTTCGGTGTAAAAAGGTGGGTGAGGAAGGGATTTTTTTACTCGTTGATGTGTTCAAGACCTATGTCAAGGAGGGTTTTCACGTGATCGTCAGCAAGTGAGTAGTACACAATCTGCCCTTCCCGACGGAACTTCACTAAATTCGCCAGCTTGAGCGCCTTGAGCTGGTGGGAGACGGCGGACTTGGATATTCCCAGCAGGTACGCGATATCGCACACGCACATTTCGTGGATTTCCAGCGCGTGAAGAATCTCTACCCTTGTCCCGTCGCCGAACAGCTTGAACAGTGACGCCAGCGAGATGTACTCGTCACGGTCGAGAGCTTTTTCCTTCACGTAACGGACGGTATCCTCGTGGATTACCTCATCACGGCACAGCATTTCGCTGTCATTCATTTCATTGTTTGCCATTATTATTCCTTTTCTGCCGCTTATAGTTGTTCATTTGCTCAACTATATTATACTACAGCACAGGGGCATTGTCAACAAGTAAACGAGAAAAAATATTATATAATTTTATCCGGACAAATTTGCGATTAAATGTATTAATTGACAAATACTAATTTTTTAGTTATGTATTTCTTGACAGATATCCTTATTTATGGTATAATTTTCATAGCAGCAGTTGTACGAGAGTGACGAAAGGCTTCGTTTATGGATCACAGATACGGCGTATGGGCGGCACGGGTGCTTGAACGCAGGAATCCCGACGGAATGTGGGGGAATTTCCATGCCCTCAGCGAACCCAAAAAGAACGGACAGATCACCACCGAACAGGCTTTGCGCCGGTTGTGGATTTTAGGCTATGGACGCGGCGATGATGTTGTAAAGGCTTTGCTTGAGAAAATGTGCTGGTGCCTTGAAACAGGGGGAGTCAATTGACAACTACAGTGAAAAATCCCACGACTGGGCTTTGTTTGAGCAGCTCATGCTCGCCGCGTGGGTACGTCTGTTTGATCCGGAGAATGAAGCCGCTCTATCCGTCGCCCGCATGTGGGGCAGAATTGCACAATCCGCTTTTTCCGGCGGTGAATACAGCGAAGAGGACGACGGACGCGCCTTTGAAGAGATGTTCGGACGGCCCCCGAGAAGCGGATTTGAATCGGGCTTCGGTATGTTCTACCACGCCGTACTTCTTCCGGGAGCAGTTTCTGATGAAGTTGAAAGTCTGCTTCTCGATTATTATATCAACCGGCCCTGCGGGATATACTATATTTACGAAAAGCCCATCAGCGTACTGCCGGAGGTTTTTATTTCAAAGCAGACGAGCCGGTACCTTGCCGCGGTGGAAATTTTGTCCATGTACCCTCACGCGGGGGAAAAGCTGGCGTTTGTCCGGGAATAGCTCCTTGAAAACCGCATGGCTGACGGACAGTGGGACTTAGGCCCGGGCACGAATGATGGGGTGTACTTCCCTCTTTCGGACTCGTGGAGAAGCCGGGAGAGCCGCAAGTGCGACTGCACCGAAAGAATTGTCGCACTGGCGGAAAAATTAGGCTTCAGATTTATATGATTACTGATTATTGATTCAGCTTTCAAAAAAATATTATTATATAAGGAGTTTTTTATTACAATGAAGAAAAGCGCAAGAACCATTTCTTTGATTTTGGCTTCCCTCATGCTTCTCAGCAACGTTTCATGCTCTGACAGCGGAGAAAATTCAAACGAAACCACATCCCAGACTCCAACGAATGGCGGTGAGACCACTGCGGGAACCGAAACCGAGACTGAAACCGAATTTCCGGACAAGCTGCCTGAGGACCTCAACTTCGGCGGTCAGAGCGTCAGATTTTTGGCTTCCTACACATCAAAATCCATCGCTCTTACGGATGAGGACGACGAAAGCGATATTGTAAACGAGTCAGTCTGGAAGAGAAATATGAAGATTGAAGAACGTATCGGTACAAAGGTAGAGCTTGTCAACGGCACCACCACTGGCTACGGCGAATTCAACGGCGTGGTCATGCAGTCCGTCCAGTCCGGCGGAGACGATTATGACGTTCTCGTGGGACATCAGCGGTTCAACATCAACCTCGCGGCCGACGGCGTTATGAAAAACCTGAACAATGTGGAATATCTCGACTTCGACAATGGCGCGTGGAGCCGTGATTACATCGAAAACTTAGGCTACAATGGCAACTACTACTGGGCGTCCGGCGACATTTCAATCGAATACATGAAATATATTTACTCCATGTTCGTAAACTCCACACTCTGGAACACCCACTATTCCGACGTGAGCATTTATGACATCGTAAAGGACGGCAATTGGACTCTTGATGTGCTGAACCAGTACGCCAACGGAGCATACATTGACGAAAACGGCGACGGTCTGGCTGATGACGGTGACAGCTACGGCATCATCATGCAGAAGGGCCATGTGCTCAACGGCATGTTCTTCGCGGCTGACGTAAAGTATACCGACTACGATGACGCCGGCAAGCCCCAGATTGTTCTGAACAACGAACACACGGTTGACGTATTCAACAAGCTCCACGCACTGTTCTACAACACAACCTACGGACGCATGCTCGAGAACTCCGCGTTCGACACACTGTCGATAGATATGTTTGCGTCACGGCGGCTCCTGTTCTGCCCAATGACCTTTGAATTTGCGGAAAACGAAAAAATCCGCGACATGGAAGACAACTTCTTCATCATTCCCCTGCCGAAATACGACGAAGAACAGCAGAATTACCGCTCCACACAGTATGACGGCGTTCCGATTTACGGTATTCCGATTACAGTTAGCGCGGAACACCTTGACGGCATAGGCGCAACACTCGAGGCCATGTGTTCCATGAGCAGCGTTATGGTTATCCCAACCTATTACGACAAGGCGCTGAAAAACAAGTACTCCCGTGACGCCGAGACCGCCGAGATGATCGACATAGTTCACGACTCCGTCACCTCCGACTTCTCCTTTGCATGGGGCGACAGCGTAGGTCAGCTCTACAGCATTTTCTACGACAACATCGACGGCGAGGAAATCGCTTCCAAGATGTCAAGCAACACCAAGCTCTGGAACAAGAGTATAGAGAGACTTCTCCAGAAGCTGGACGAAAAGGCGGACAACTAAGGTACGGTTCCAGTCTGTATTAACAGATTGACGACATTTCAAATGAATTTAATTCATATAAAATAAACAAAAACAAGCGGGCATTCATATTGGCGAATACCCGCTTTTGTTATTCGGTTGTTCCCTCCGCGGGAGCTAAAGTTTGTCGTCGTAGGAACTCTTTCAATTTAAACTGAAGAAATGCCGTGTTTGCCTGTCGGGGCTTCCCGACCCGTGCTTGCCAGTCGGTGCTACCGATCCGTTTACGCCCACGGGGGCTTTCCCGTACCGCTACGGTAAGGTTTTGCCTGACGCTCTGTACAGCTCGTACCAGTCGTCGTGGGAGATTTTGATGTCGGCCGCCGCGGAGATTGTTCTGATTCTATCGGGGGTCAGGGTGCCGATGATGGGCTGCATTTCAGCAGGGTGGCGCAGGATCCACGCGATTGCAATGCCGGTGGAGTTGGTGCCGTACTTTTCGCCCATTTCGTCAAGCTTCTTGTTCAGCTCGGGATATTTCGGGCTGCCAATGTAGCTTCCGCCGAAGAAGCCGTACTGGAAGGGGGACCAAGGCTGAATCGTGATTCCCTTGAGGCGGCAGTAGTCCAGAACCATGCCGTCACGGTTAACCGCACCCGGGTTTTCCATGTTCACGTTGATTCCGCAGTCTATCATTGTAGTGTTGGTTATGCTGAACTGGAGCTGGTTCACAACCACCGAACGCTCGGGCATCATATATTTGTTCAGCAGCTCAATCTGGTATGGGTTGTGGTTGGACACGCCGAAGTGACGCACCATTCCGGTGTCAGCAAGCTCGTCTATGGCTTCGGCTACTTCTTCCGGCTCGCAGAGTGCGTCGGGTCTGTGGAGGAGCAGGAAGTCGATGTAGTCAACGTTCAGCCGTTTCAGGCTCTTTTCCACGCATGACTTGATGTAGTCGGGTGAAAAATCATATGAGCCTGGTTTGATTCCACATTTTGTCTGGATGAGGATTTTGTCTCTCAGTGAGGGGTTGTCCTTGAGGAACGCGCCGAATTTTTCCTCGCACACGCCGCCTCCGTAAATATCCGCGTGGTCGAAGTAGTTGATTCCGCATTCGAGGTCGAGTTTGATAAGGCTGTCAATCTGGGAAGGCGTCATTCCGCCGATTCTCATGCAGCCCTGTATAACTCTGGAAGCCGTAACACCGGCAAGTGTAAAATATTTCATAATTACTCCTAAGGCGGCGGGAAAACTCCCGCGGGCATACACGGCACTTCTTTAGTCGGTACCATATAAAAATCCCACGATTTTATTCTACAGCTCCCGCAATTTTCGGGGAAGCCCCGCACGTTTTTCTTTTATTATATACTAAATTTGGGATAAAGTCAATGATTTAATCCCGAATATGGAAAGATTTTGTAATTGTTTATTTCTCCCCGATGTACCACACCTTGTCCAGCCACTCACGGCGGGTTTGCATCCAGTTTTTCACGTACTCCACTTCGTCCTCGTGGGTTCTTGTGGACAAATTTCCTCTCAGTCCGTCAAAACGGAGGGCATCCTTCCAGATTTTGAAGTTTTCCGTGCAGGAATCGGCTATGTACTCGTCGGTTTCCTCAATCATTGTGAAGAAAGAGTCGATTGTGCCGCTGTCCTCGAGGAATGTCCATCTCTCCTGCAGTATGCGGAAGAAGTCCTCGTCTTTCAGGAGTATGCTGTACCATGGGGATTCGCCTACGTGGTAGCCTTCGGGATTCAGGCAGTCCGCAACGTTCTGGTTTGCCATGCAGGTGTCGTAGTCCCACACCGGGCCCATGTGGATTTTGCCGTCCTTGTCGCTGATGTAGCAGTAACAGCTTGTTGTAAAGCCGGAGTCGAAGTTCTTCACCCACTCGTTAACGATATACCAGTCCACGAAGGAGTCGACGTCAATGTAGCGGGAGTAATATTCGTAGCCTTTTGTCATGGAGATGTCAGCCTTGATGAAGGTGGACTTGTACTGCTTCATGACCTCGGCTTTCCATTCGGCTCCGTAATCTTCCTCGTCCGGCTCCTTGAAAGTCACGTGGGTGCCGCTGGGGCATTCGATACACCATGTGCAATCGTTGTTGTGACGGAAGGCTTTTTCAATCTCGAAGAGCGCGCCACCGTTTTTCTCGTCTACTTCGATTCTGTTGTCGCCGATTGTTATTTTCTCGCACAGCACAAAGTTGCCCTCGTATTCGCCGTTGAAATAAACGTCAACATACCTGCATTCGCTGGAATACTGGAGTCCGATGTTGCGTGCGAAATTCATGGTTATGTAGTTGCGCATGAGGGTTTTGTCGCTCCAGTTGGCGATGAGCACCCAGCTTTTGCCCTTTCCCATGCCGAGGAGGGATTCCTTTTCGTCCAGCTTCAGGGAGTAGGGCTTTTTGTTCATAGTCCATGAATAGTTTCCTCTTCCCTTTATCTGCAGGCGCTTTTCCACGATTCCGTTTTCGCCGTCGACCAGTGTATATGTGGCTCCCGACCACTCGTCATGGCTGATTTTGCTCAGGCTCATGTTGTCGTCGAGGGTTATATACAGCGTCGGCAGATTTGTGAACTGGGGATATTTTTCTTTTTCAGCCGCGGTCAGCGTGGTTGTGCCGTCGCCTGAGCTTATCTTAACCGAACCGTCGTCAGGACCGAGTCTTTCGCTTCCGTGGCCTTCCGGTACAGGCTCGGGGACGTAGTATGACGCCGAATCGGACTGCGTTTCTTCCGTTTCAGCCGTGGCTTCGGTTTCGGCCGCGGTAATGCTGTCGTCAGCCGGAGTCAGGAAAGCATCAGCAACACAGAGTCCTGCCGCCAGAATGAGAAACAGGCCCGCCGCAGCTATTGTTTTGGTTTTGTTCATATTTTACCTCAATGAATACTGTACGGCAGAGTATACTATTCTTCCGCACCTGAGATTTGTACTTGATTTATCCGGACATGTGTGGTATAATTTTCGCGGGAACTCAAACAGGCTCTGACGAAAAAGCTATCCGGATCATTCCCGTGAAGAATCCTCGACGATTCCAGCCAATGCCGCGCCTATTACCGTGCCAAAGCGGGAGTTCTCGGGAATTATGAAGTTCATTCCGAACATTTTATTCAGAGTTTCAAATATTGGCGCCGCCTGCTTCACTCCGGAAAGGTTGCCTGTGAGGACTATATCCTTTATGTTATAGTTCCGTGCAGCAAAAATCGAGATCATGCCTATTGTTTCGAACACCATGTTGATGAGTCCGAGGGCAATGTCAGCCTTTCCCGCCAGATCGTCACTGAGTCCGAAGTTTGAAGCGGTCATTATGTCGCCGAATCCCGGAACGATATCCTGCTTGGTTATATCCTTGATTTTTAAATCTATGTGTTCGAGGGAGCCGGAGTCCGCGAGATTTGAGATATGCTCCACGTCGTCCATGGACAGAAGCTTCTTCGAAAGCCCCACAAGCGTGCCGCCTCCTACTCCGGTTCCGCCGAGATACAATGGTTCCGCCTTCTTTTCGGCATAAACCAAAGCCGTACCGGTTCCGCAGCTTGTCACAAGCGCTTTTTCAAATCCGGAGAGGTACAGTCCGCCCAGTCCAATTGACTTGAATTCCGCTATTTTTTCACATGGAAGGTCGTAAATCGGTTTTGACACATAGGACGAGCCTGCGCCGGTGATGAGTATTTTCTTTATATTGCCCAGCCTGAAGCCGTTTATTTCGAGAAACTTGCCGAAAGCTCCGTAAACCGAGGTAATCGGGTCAGTGGCTCTGACAAACAGCGGCTGAATGAGCTTGTTTTTTCCGTCGGTGGTGTCGAAGCCTACGATTTTTGTGGTGCTTCCGCCTAAATCAATTCCTATAACAATGTTGCTGTACATGATTTTTAACTCCGTGTTTTTATACTTATTCTTAATTATACCTCATAAATATTAAGAAATCTACAGAAATTAATAATTAATCATAAGAATATCGGGTTTTATGACAAATTCCCGCAAAAATGTTTAAGTTATCGGAGGGCAGATATGCTTACTGAAAAAAACGCCGCTTCCGTCAAGGAGCTGCTTGACAAAAAAAGACTGTATGTGTTCGACATGGACGGAACAATATACTTGGGAAAAAACGTCTTTCCCTTCGCGGTTGAGTTCATAAAAAAATTGAGGGACATCGGACGGCGCGTGCTTTTCTTCACCAACAACGCCTCCCACGATCCGGTTTTCTACATGGACAAGCTGACCCGTCTTGGATTTTCTCCTACTCACACGGAAATCTGCACCTCGGGAAACGTGGCTTCGGCTTTTCTCACGCGGAAACGGGCGGGAAAGCGGGTCTACCTCATCGGCACATCCGAACTGTACCGTCAGCTGAAAAAGGACGGCGTAAACCTGATCTGCAGCGAGGACGGACGGCTCACCTCAGGAGAAAAAGCGGACATTGTGCTCTCGAGCTTTGACACATCCCTCACCTACGAAAAGCTGGTCATAGGATGCGGCTTCATCCGTGGAGGGGCGGAATATCTCTGCACGCATCCCGACTACAACTGTCCAACTGAAGACGGCTTCATTCCCGACAGCGGAGCCATTGCCGCGTTGATTACGGCTTCCACCGGCGCGGAACCTGTATATTTCGGCAAGCCCCACCGGGAAACCGTGGAAATGATATCGGAAATCACCGGGGAGAGCAAGGATGACATGGTCGTCTTCGGGGACAGGCTTTACACTGACATAGCCGTCGGAAAGCGTCACGGAATCACATCCTGCCTTGTACTCACGGGGGAGACAAAATCCTCCGATGTTGACAGAGCTGACCCCGACGAGCGGCCTGACATCATGCTTCCCTCTCTCGATACGGCGATGGAAATAATGTTTGAGTGAAGCTTGGCTAAATATCAATTCCCAGTTTGTTGATAATCAGCATACCCGCGTCTTTGGCGTACATTCCCGGCAGAAGCAGTGTAAATTCCACCTCGGACATGGATATGCCATACAGTGAACCTGTGCAGTCCAGTGCGTTTATGATTTCTTGGGAATTCAGCTTTTCTTCAAATCCGGTGCCGCTCAACGTGACTGCGCAGAGGTTTTCGAAAATTTCATCCGGCTTTTGCGCAAATACCACATCAGTCGAAGTCAAAGCAAGAGAGAGACACGCGTCGTTCTCGCTGTACTGGCAAAACAGGACCCTGCCGCAGATCTGCTCCATCACCCCGGCGGGACAGGTGGTTTTGAATTTATATAGGGTCACGCCGCGGTTTACATCAATCGAATATATATTCATAATAAAATCTCCTCAGTTGATATACCAATCAGTATATGCTCCCGGGGAGATTTTTCCAATGTCGATTATGTTTTACTAAAAGAATGCCGCGTCGAACAGCTCTCGAAGTCTGCTGCTTTTTCCTTCGAGATAGAGCCAGCCGAAGAGGGACTCAAGTCCGGTGGCGCGACGGTATTCGACCACCGTGCTTGACTTTGGGGTGTTTGTGTGGCCGAGATTGCGCCCGCGTTTGTATGCGTCAACCTCTTCCTCAGTCAAAAGGGGCAGTATTTTTTCCACAGCCTCGCTCTGGACCTTTGCCGTCACGTACTTGAGGGACTCCACGCTGGGCTGCAGTACGTTTTTTTTGACCAGATACTCCCGCACATATAGCTCGTACACACAGTCTCCGAGGTACGCGAGATTTGCGGCGGATATCCGGTTTATTTCCCCTTCGGTTATGGGGGTGTTTGTTTCGCTGTTTGTCATATTTATGCAGTTTTACCTTCTTGGATGAATTTTTATCCCGTCAAATCACGTTGCGGATGTATCTCATGCGGAACCGCTGCGTCACGGGAAGTCCGGCGTAAACCGAGCTTGAAATTTCGTCGAGATATTCGGCAAGGTTCGACAGCTCACGGGGTGTGATTTTTCCGCCGAACTCTTCCTTTTCGATGATGTTCATTATGTCGGTTATCCTGTGCTTCGAGATGTCGGCGTAGTCCTGCTGTACCCGAAGCGCGTATTCCATGGGAAGCTCGCCGGTTTTCGGTGAAACTCCAAGGGACGCGAGGATATCGAATACGTAGTCGCTTATCTGCCGTGCGGTTGAGTGTATGTCCACATCTCCCGCTCTCACGCTGTCTTCGTTTTTCGCCTGTTCTGTGAGCTTCTTCCGCGACTCCACGGCCTTCATTGCCTTGTGCTTGAGGAACGCCCAGATTACAGAGAGAATCAAGACAGCTCCGGCAGTCACGGAAAGTGCGATGATAAGAGGAGTGTAGTCCACCTCGTCGTCGGTGCCGAAAAGCACGTCAATGGCGTCGTCAATGCTGTTGTCAGCCGGGGTCACTGTTACCTTGCTTGAATCGTAACCGGTGCTTGCGGCAGGAGCTTCTATATCGTACATTTCCGCACATAAGGACGGCGTGCATTCATAAATCAGCCAGCCCATGCCGGGGTAGTATACCTCGATCCACGCGTGTGCGTCGTAGTCACGGACTGAGGTTCTGTATGTGGAGACAGCGTCCTGTGCGTAAGTACGGCTCATTCCGTCCGCTATATAGCCCTCGTCGTAGCGTACGGCAAAGCCCATTTCTCTGAGCAATGCAACGGCAGCGGTGGCAAAGTGGACGCAGTAGCCTTCCTTTATGTCAAAGAGGAACGCCTCGAGGTTGGAGTCGGCTTCCACGTAGTTTACCATGACGGGATTTCCCTCGTCGTCGAGAACCACTTGTCCGTCCTCGTCAAGAAGCTCGGTTTTGGGGCAGTTGGGATAGAGGGTGTATGTGTAGTTGTTTCTGAGGTAGTTTATCACCGCCATTACAGCCTCGTGCCGCGGAACTGTCTCTCCGGTGTATTTGTCGGTGAACCAGCTTTCATAGTAGTTGCCGTACTTTTCCTCAGCCGACATCCGCTTTATCTGGTTCTCGGTCATTGTCTCGAGGTAGGATTTGTCCTGTACTGGCTTCTCTCCCATTACAATTCCAGCGTCGTCGAGTATCTTCTTTGCGAGGGCTGAAATCTGCTCGCTTCCGAAGGTTGTTCGGTAGGTTTCTTCGGTGTAGTCACGGTAGTTCAGCTCCAAGTCGTAGGCATTTGAGAACTGCCGGCGTTCGGTCTGGGTCATGCCGAGGTACATCTCAACGAAGTTCTGCGATTTATATTTGTAGCCGAACTCTGCTATGTCCTCTTCAAACCAGTCGATAAGGAAGGACAAATCCGACCCTTTCAGCGTCAGCTCTCCAAGGGGCGTGTCGTAAGTGTATTCCTTTTCCTCATTAAAGAGGATGTTGTCCGCGATTGCGTTTGTTATTGAGTCAATTGTGTCGGCGTAGATCTTTGCGAGATTGTAGTACTTGATTGAACCCTCTAAATTTACGGCTAAGTCGGGATTTTTCATAACCGGATTGAATGATGAAACGGAATAGGAGACGTTTTCGTCGAAGAACCGGGAGGAGTAGATTCCGTCGTAGTAGGCGGAGTACTTTATTTCGGTTTTCTCGATGGATCCCCGGTCCATTATGCCAAGTTCGGTATTCATGATTGACGGCACGAATATGATTTTGCTGCTTCCGGACTCGCGGGTCACGTGAACCTGAAATACGCGGAAGCCGAACTCTTCCAGATTGCGGTACTGGTCGACTTTGTTCACCTCAAGCGCGTTGGGGTAGACGTATTTGTTGAAAAAATATGTAATATTGTCAGGCGTGTACGCTGTGCCGAAGCGGCTCCTGTATGCGATAACCTCGTCGGAATCCGCGCTTGACCAGTGGTCTGTCTCGAGGTCGTAATCCGAGCCAATCCAGCTTCTCATGTAAACGGGAGCTATATATCCGGTCTCTACGGTGAACAGCTTTTGTCCGGTGTACTGGGGAGTGTCGAAGTCCAAGTTGCGTGGGTTCAGCTCGGACACGCCGCCGTACATCGAGAGGGAGTTCAGGTCTATGTCGTCTCCCATGAGGTAAGCCGTGACGTAGGTCCGGGCCAGCTGCATTTTATTGTTGATTACGTCGATTATGGGGAAATTCTTATTCACCACGGCAAGGGGGAGCCAGATTGCGAGGAACGCCAAAAGCACCGCCGTACCTCCAGCATAACCGGACGCGGCTCTTGTCTTCAATTCGTCTGCCCTGCCCTGACGCCTGTTTTTACGTCTGGCATCGACTTTTGCCTTATACACGGCGAGAGCGGCGTTGTATTCTTCCATTGCGGACTCGGACTTTGATTTTTTCGCCCGGGTTTTGAGACTGGCGAGAGCCGCTTTTTCTTTTTTCAGCTCAAGCGAGACGCGCTTTTTTTCAGCCTTCGCCGACTTTTTGGCTTCGATTTTTGAGAGAGCCGCGGACTTTTTCGCTTCTTTAGAATTAGCCTTGTCGTCTCTCGCGTTCTTTTTCGCCACCTCAATTACGGCGGATTTGGCCTTTTTCGCTTCATTTTTGCCACGTCCTTCGGTGAGTACCCTGTTATACGCGGCAATGGATGCGTTTTTCAGGTTCAGCGCGGCTTCCTTTTTTGATTTTTCCGCCTCAAGCTTAGCCGCTTTTTTCGCGGATTTCCTTGCTTTTTTATCCTTTTTTTTCACGTTGATTCCGCCGTACACACAATCGTATATGTACAGAGCGATGATTCCGCACAGTGCCATAAGCAGACAGGCAAAGCCTTTGTTCGTCCGGGTGATGTTGAACATGAACACCGGAACCATGTATACGGCAAAGGTGACTCCGATTCCCACCGGATGGACCCTGCGGCACACAAGCGCACCAACAATCAGGCCGGACAGAACCACCACGGCCCCCACGGCCAGTCTGACAAGCGGCTCTTCCGTGTAACCGTAGCTCCCGTCGGAAATGTACTGCATGTATGTAGTGTAGCCGACGTCGCCAATGTTTGTGAGCACCAGATCAGCGAAGCACCGTCCGGACTTTATAATGTAGTCGAGCGGGTTCTGGTACGAGAGAAACACATAGGCGGCGAGAAGTCCTGCTGTGACAAATGGCGAGAGAATCCGGCTCGGCTTGGTCAGGGACATCAGCATGACATAGACCGACACGACAAGTGCGATAACCGTTATAAATCCGGCGGATACAGTCACACCGGAAACGGAAGCGCGGCGCAGAAGGACTATGTTAAGTGCGTCAAAGAGGAACAGATTCAGTCCCAAAACCGTCAGAAATACAACCGCAAGCCGCAGAACAAGTCCCACAACTGTATATGGTGTGGTCATTGCCTCAACCGGCGACACCACCTGAGCTTCGGGGAGAGAATCCGCCCGGGATTTCATGCGTTTTTTCTCAGCGGCGGCGATTCTCTGGTTGAGAGACTCGGTTGTGGAGTTGGTTTTGTTTTTTCTGTTTTTCAGTGAGGTGAAGGGGCGGATTTTTTTATCGGAAACTTTATTCATAATAATATATAACCCTTTAATTTATCTGTAATTGCATCAGTGTGAAACATTGGACGCGGGGGACTATTCATACGGAAATGCTGAAGCTTCAGCTAAATCAATGTGAAGCCTGCTTCAGTGAGATTCTGCCGCTTTCGTCTTTGGCACTGCACATCTCCGTCAGAGTCACCCCGTCCTGAGCCAGCTTTATCCGGCACATTTCCACATACTCCCGACGGATTTTTACATCTGTATATCTTTCCTCTGGGTTGTACAGGAGAAGCTCTACCACGCATCCGACTCCGGCGCCTCCGAACAGTCCCGGAACAGCGCTGTACCTGCTGAGGGCCAAGGGGTCTATGTTTGACGTGCAGATTCGGATTGTGACGTTCAGGGACTCGCTTATTAGGGGCAGCAGTGTGGTCACGTCCTCGGAGCATGATGGAGCTGTGGCGAAAACGGGATAAACCGCATCAAAATCCTCGGGGCAGGTCAGTTCAACGGCGGCGACTCCACCCTCCTGACGGCTGTCCGTCCAGATGAGAGTTACGTTATTGCCGTGTCTCAGTTCGTTCAGCACTGCCGCGATGGACATCTCAACCACACCGTCGGCGCAGTATTCGTCAATGTCACCGGCGTACTCCGGCCTGATTGTTCCTCCCACCGCAAGGGAGCGTCTCGCTTCGTCAAGGCGGCGTTTTTCCTCCCTGAGCCTGACTTCTTCAAGGGTCTCGGCAGCTTGGACTTTGCTTTCGTCCTGAGCTTTCTTTTTCGGATGACGTGCGCGTTTTTCCCGCTTGGGCTTTTCATCCCGTGCAGGCTTTCCGCGTTTGGCTTCGGCGGCGGTGTCAATCAGCTCGTCTATAAGTGCGGCATCGCTTACACCGGACGCGTTCATTCCCTTCCGGCTTCGTCTTGCGGCTTTGCGGGATGCTTTATCAGCGGCAGCGGATTTTTTGTCGGCTTTGGCTTTTTTCAGCTTGACATGCTTCTCATCGGGCTTCTTTTCTTCTTCACGGCGGGCTTTTTCACGCTCGGCTGCGGCGTTTTCGTCCTCGAATACCTCCGGCGGGATTGAGCGGGAGAAGTCGCAAAGCATGTACACGCTTTGTGATGTGTTGGTGTTGAACTCCTTCACCATCAGGTTTCCATTAAACATCTTTGACGACAGCTTCCAGTGGATGCTCTTCTGGCTGTCTCCGGGGATGTACTCGCGGATGTTTCCTATTTCCGCTTTTTCCGTGGAGAAAACCACCTTTGCGGAGTCGTTGGGGATATCCGTGGCCGAGGTCTCGCACTTCATGTTCATGTCAAGACGGCGGGGCATCACATGGATGTTCTCGTATATGTCCACATCAAGACGAACCGCGAAAAGTCCGAGAAAATCGGAAATATACAGGCATCTCACGCCTATTTCGTAGCTTCCGCGGTACCTGAACTCGGCGTTTTGTGTGACCACATAGCTGTCGAGGGGCGCAAGGGATAGATTCAGGGACTGCTCGGTACATCTCACCCCGTCCGACTCAGGCACGCTCACCACGGCTTCAATGAAGGGGTAGGCTATGGGGGATGGGTTTATGATTCTCAGCTCGTACTCGAGTGGCTGGAGCTTTTCAACCTTGGTTTTCTCTGAGCTGACATATACCCTGATTATAGCTTTGCCGATCAAAATATAGATGAGGGACACAATCGGAAGCAGGAGAAGGAACCAGAACAGGAGAGCTGACGCGGCGGCTCGCAGGGCTTGGGTGAAAATCAGCGCGAAAATCAAAAGCAGTGCGTACACCACGGCGGACTTCGAAAATTTCACCGGCGGTCTGTTTATGTTGTTTTCCATTTATTGTCTCGTTTCATGTAATATATCTTATTTGAATATTATTCAGTGGCTTTATCTTTTGGTTTTGAAAGGAGCTTCCACGCCGCGCAGAATTTCGCCGAGGATGTCCGTCTGGCTTTCCCGGTTGAGTCTTGCTTCCTGACTGAGGACTATACGATGGGCGATTCCAGGGGTGAAGACGAAGGCTATATCCTCGGGAAGAACGTAGTCACGTCCTTTGAGGAATGCGTATGCCTGTGACAGCTTCATCAGCAGCAGTGACGCACGTGGGGATGCGCCGAGGGACAGCTTGGGGAACTTTCTTGTGGCGTGAATCAGGCGGACGATATAACGGCAGATTTCCGGCTCCAGTGCAACCTGACGGATTGACGCGCGGATTCCCCGGATCATGTCCACATTTGTCACGGGATTTACTTTTTCAAGGGGGTTCACGCCCCGTCTATCGCTGATTATCGCGACCTCTTCGTCCTCGGTGGGGTAGCCCATGGACAGGCGAATTGCAAAACGGTCAAGCTGTGCTTCCGGCAGGGGATAGGTTCCGACGTAACCCGTGGGGTTCTGGGTGGCGATTACCATGAACGGATCGGGAACCCGGTATGTAACGCCGTCAACCGTAACTTTTGCTTCCTCCATTGCCTCGAGAAGGGCTGACTGGGTTTTCGGTGAAGCGCGGTTGATTTCGTCGGCCAAAAGGACGTTTGTCATGACAAGGCCTTCCTTGAATTCAAAGGACTCCTTCTGACGGTTGTAGACGTTGAATCCCGTGATGTCGGAGGCCATGACGTCGGGGGTGAACTGCGCTCTGTTGAACTCAAGTCCGGCAGAACGTGCGAGAGCCGCCGCCAATGTGGTTTTACCGGTGCCGGGTACGTCCTCGATCAGTACGTGACCGCCGGAGAGCATTGCCGTAACCAAAAGCACGATCTCGTTGTGTTTGCCTATGACTACCTTTTCCACTTCTGAAATGAGTGCCTGAGCCGCCTTATATGAGACGTCCTGTTCAACTGCGGCGTTGGTAATGTTGTCGTTTGTCATGATATCTTCCCCTTATATGTAGATTTAATTTATTTTTGTTTCACTCAGCCATTGAGTCCAGCGTATAGGACTATTTTATCATATTCCGACAGATAATACAATAATAAAACGGAATTTTTACAAAGATATAGCCGGACTTGAGAGAATTTCGGCAATATGCCAATCCCGCCTGTCCGGCAGTTTTGCATTTTTATTCAAAAATTATACGGGTTTGACGCTCTTGCAGGCGATGAGGTCCGCTTCCCCTTCTATTCCAAGGCGCCGGCTCAGGTTATCGACAATGACGTCTCCGGTGTTTATGCCCGTCTTCGAGACAACTTTAGTTTCGTGGATTATCTCCATCGCTTCCTTGAGCTTGGATTTGGGGATGGGTCGGCTTGTACGGACGGGAAGCATGATTGGGGAGGAGTCTTCGGTAAAGCAAAGGGGTACGGTGGAGGTCAGGGTTCGGGTGGGGTTTGTGATCTCGCTCTCGGCGTAGTCTCGTCCCCTGAAGCAGGTGTTGCCCGTCACGGAAACAATATGTCCTTTTCCGTCAAGCTCTACTTTTATATTGCATCCGGCGGGACATACGACGCAGGTCAGCTCTTTTGTTGTACTCATGCTTTTGCCTCCATTTCTCTCAGGTATACTTTAACAGAACCGTCGCCGGACTCAATAAGCTTGGCCAGTTTATCGCCGGGAAGAGTAAGTGACTCCATCTCTCCGGGTGCGGCTGCGGTTTTGGCTTTTTTGAGAAGCACTTCCCCGCTCTCGGTTTCAATATTGAACTGTACTTTTCTGTAAACGTCAGAAACGCGGAAGAAAATCTTCACGTCGTCGGGCTGGGTGGCGAGGTCGATTCTCTCGGGAACCGTGTACCGAACGCCGTATCCGCATTTTACCTCAACTGACTTTTCGACTTCTTTCCTCCGTCCCAAAATCCTGTCGGCGGCGGCTTCTCCGGCAATTGCGGCTTCCTCGGAGACGTAGTCAACAAGATCGTGTACGTGAAGCACGTTTCCGGCGGAGTATACCCCCTTGATTCCGGTTTCGCGGTACTGGTTGACTGACGCGCCGTTTGTGGCTCTGTCTATTCCGATTCCAGCCCCACGGGTAAGCTCGTTCTCGGGAATAAGTCCCACGGACAGAAGCAGGGTGTCGCACTCTATGTACTCCTCCGTCCCGGAGATGGGTTTGCGTCCGTTCTGCTCATCAACCGCGGTAATCGTCACGCCCTCGACCCGCTCTTTTCCGTGAATCTGAACGACGGTATGGGACAGCTTCAGCGGGATTCCGAAGTCGTCAAGGCACTGGACTATGTTACGTCTGAGTCCGCCGGAGTAGGGCATGATTTCGCACACGCACTTTACCTCAGCCCCCTCGAGGGTCATACGACGGGCCATAATCAGTCCGATGTCGCCGGAGCCTAAAATCACGACCTTTTTGCCGGGCATGTAACCCTCGATATTGATGTATCTCTGAGCGCATCCGGCGGTGAAAATACCAGAGGGACGGCTTCCGGGAATTGCGAGAGCGCCTCTTGTTCTCTCACGGCAGCCCATTGCTAGGATCACGCACTCGGCTTTGACGTTTGTATATCCTGTTTCAGGTGAGACTAAGGTCACGTTCTTCACGCCGTCATTTTCGCTCAGGGAGAGAACCATTGCGTCAGTGAGAATGGGGATGTTACGCTCTCTTGCCATTTCTATGTACCGGCCGGCGTATTCGGGACCCGTCAGCTCCTCTCCGAAGCGGTGGAGTCCGAAGCCCGCGTGAATGCACTGGTTTAAAATTCCGCCCGGCTCATGGTCACGCTCGAGAATCAGTATGTCCTCCGGTGAAAGTCCGCTGTCGCATGCGGATACGGCAGAGGCAAGACCCGCAGGACCTGCTCCGATTATGACGAGCTTTGAATTCAATATTTCTTTACTGTAATCCATGATTTGCCTCCGCTTTTGGTCACTTCGTCGATGGTTTTTCCGGTTTTCTCGGCAATGATGGAAACTACTCGCGGTGAGCAGAATCCGCCCTGACATCTGCCCATGCCTGCTCTCAGCCGCTTCTTTATCATGTCCACGGTGTCCGCCGGAATCGGGGAGTCAATTGCGTCGAGAATATCCCCCTCGGTGACGGTTTCACAGCGACAGATTATCTTTCCGTAGGCGGGATTCTTCCGGCAGGCTTCCGATTTTTCCGCGTCGGTCATTTTATTGAACTGCCTGTGGTTGCCGTCGGGTCTGCGTGTGGGGATGTAGTCGTCCTTTTCCACGGTTTTCAGTCCCGCGTCACGGAGAAGGTCCGCGATATATTCAGCCGTTGCCGGAGATGAAGCGAATCCGGGGGACTCAACTCCAACCGCGTGAACCACTCCGGGAATCTGCTCTGAATTTCTGATGTAGTAATCGTATATGTCAGGGGTCGGGCGGACTCCGGCAAAGGTGGTGATTGCGTCGCGAACGTTCACTGACGGAATAAGCCTGTGTGCGCCGGCTGCTATTTCAGCCAGTCCTGCCGCCGTTGTGGAGGTGTCACCGCCGTCTTCGATTGGGTAAGCGTTGGGTCCGACGATTGTGTTTCCATCCACTGTGGGGCTGACGAGAATTCCCTTGCCCCTGTCGGAGGGACAAACGAACAGGGTGGATTTTGCCAGTTCCCCTGTGGTTTTGTCGAGGATGTAGTACTCGCCGCGACGTGGGATTATGTGAATCGGGAACTTGTTCTCGCCGAGGATTTCCGCGACCCTGACGGAGTTGACTCCGGCGCAGTTGACGACATATTTTGCCGCGAGAGTGGTCTTTCCGTCCTGACTTGTGATGTAGTGGATTCCGCCAGCCATTGACGCGTCGGTCACACGGAAGCCGAGGTAGAGGTCCACTCCGTTTGTGACGGCGTTTTCCGCGGCGGCGATTGTGATTCCGTATGGGCAGGTGATTGCGGCTGTGGGTGCGTATAGCGACGCTTCGGCTTCACGTGAGATATTCGGCTCCATTTTGCGGAGGCGGTCACGGGAGATGATCTCAAGCCCATCAACTCCGTTTTTCACGCCGCGGTCGAGAAGCTCGCGAAGGGTGGGCATGTCCTGCTCGCCGAATCCTACCACATGGGAGCCTACATTCTTAAGCTCCACTCCAAGCTGAGCCGAAAGGGACTTCATCAGCGCGTTTCCCCTGACGTTGAGCCGGGCTTTCAGCGTGTTGGGCTTTGCGTCGTAACCCGCGTGGACTATGGCTGAGTTTGCGCCCGTGGCTCCCGTGGCAACGTCGTGTGCGGCTTCGACGATGGCAATTTTCAGGCGATACTGGGAGAGGTACCGCGCCGTCATCACGCCTGTGCATCCCGCTCCGATTATCAATACGTCGTAAATCATGTTTATACCAAACCTTCCCCGCGTGAAAGATACAGTTTATCTTAATTTGAAGCAAGCTGCTTTCACGCAAAAGAATTCCTTGAAAAATGGAACCCATCATTTTTCATCGTCTTTTAGCCGACCGGAATTCTTTCAAAGTAATTTTTAGAATTGAGATAATGTTCTATTACTCCTATAAGTATACCATATTCAGCACGGGAAAACAAGAAATAACGGCAAAAACAGCGCAAATATTTTTTTATGGGACTATAAAAATTGTGTAATTCCGTGGGAGCTTAGGAATAAGACCGTGGGTTAATAAAAAATTTCAGCTTCAGAAACGATGAAATCTGCCCGTGAGAGCTTCCCCGCTCCACGTTTCATGGACTGTGTTGCCTGCACATCCATTGAATCCACCTATTGGTTGTGATATAATGTAATCACGAAGAAAAAATCAACGTTTTCTTCGGGCTCTGGCGCGCGATGAGCCAAAAATTCAAATTATAGGAGAAATATTATGTCAAAATTTTCAGAAAACCTGACGGAGCTGCGGAAAAACTCTGGGGATACGCAGTCGACTCTGGCGGAATTTCTCGGAGTTACTAACAGAACCGTGTCGAAATGGGAGAACGGCGAGAGCGAGCCGGAGTACGCTTACCTCACCGCAATTGCCGAACGTTATCATACGTCGGTGGACTTCCTTCTGGGGATTGAGGTGAAGATTCCCGAAAATCCCTATGATAACCTCCCCCTAGTGGAAATCGCTAAGTCGTACTACAGAAGAATTGTAGAGGAAACTCGTTCCATGACTGGGGAGTGCATGAAAAGCTACCGCTACGGCGAAGTTCCCGAAAAAACCGAGGCTGTGGTTCCGGAGGAGCTGTTCGGCGGTAGGCAGTCTGGAGTTACGGACAACGCGCTGTTTACAAATATAGTACACGGCTCTGATGTTAATTTTCTCGTCTCTCTTATGGGAAACCATGACAACTACAGCTGGATCAACTCGCAGACGGATGAGCTTGAGCGGTTCTTCACTGCTCTTGGCAAGCCCGGGATGATGAAGCTGATGATAGCTCTTCACACACCGGGAATTCTTGATTCCTTCACCGCTGATTACGCCGCAGAACTCAGCGGGTGCGCTGAAAAGGATGTATCTGAAATCATGGATATTTTAAGCGAGTCCAACTTCTTTTCAAATTATCACGACGCTGAGCTTGAAGAAGGTGTGCGACGGATTTATTCCTATGAAGGAAGCGGTATGATTATGGCTCTGCTTTGCATTGCTCACGAGATTTTATGCAAGCAGTGGAGCGGAAACTGTATTTACAACAATACATACAAGCCGATAAAGCAAGTGTACATAGGATCAAAGAAGGAGGACGTGAAATGAGCTTTGGCGAAAATATAAAAGAATACCGACTTGCAGCCGGATTTACGCAGGAGTCGCTTGGGAAGCGTGTCGGAATTAGCGGTCAAGCCGTCTCGAAATGGGAAATGGGCGAAACTCTGCCGGACACCGCTATCCTTCCGATTTTGTCCGAAGCCTTAGGGTCGTCAATTGACAAGCTGTTCGGGTGCGCTTCTATCAAGCGTGAAGAACTGTTTGATGGCATACAGCAGTATATCCGTGAAGGCTGTGTTGCATCGGAGAAGAGGTTGTATGATGTAATTTTTTCGGCGTTCCGGTCATTCATGGGGGACAGTCCAACACCGGCTTGCGAAGACGGCGTTGAGTTTGACGAAATATCGTCTCTTGCGTTAAAATCACTGCAATACTCAAACAATGCCGGCATTGGAGTAGTCTTTGAGTCGGCAGAATTTCCTTATGCTGCGTTTGTGAACCGCGGCTCAAGAGCAGACTTCAAAAAAATCATCGACGATCAGCATATGCAGGATTTTCTCTTCACAATAGGAGATGAAGACTGCTTCAGGTGTGTGCGTACGCTTCTAACCTACAATGAATGTGCGATTGAGTGGTCCGTGCTGTGTAAAAAGAGTGGCGTGGAGTTATCCCGGATGGACGAGGTTCTCGAAAAGCTTTGCCAAGTAGGGATTGTCGGCGTGCGGCAGGTTATGGTAAACGGGCGTGAGAGGACTATCGTAGAGTTCTATTCCTATATGAGTGAGCTGTCCCTGATTCCGTTTTTTGCCGCGGCGTACTCCCACAAACGGCTTCGGGCTGGCGCGAGACGGTCAAGTTATGAACGCACGGAGCCAATTATTTTGGGGAAGTGAATTTCACCCGGGACAAAAGTAAATCAGGCTTAAACAGAATCAAGCGGATGCCTTAGCGGTGTCCGTTTTTATATATCCGTGAATACCAAAATGCGGCAAGACCTTTTCTTAATCCTGCCGCCGGTTTTATTCTGTTTTAATTTAAATCAATATCTCTTGGGGAACGGGTCGTTCTGCGTGGTTGTTTGGGACTGGTTGCGGTTCTTGGAGAGGATTTCAAGAATCTCGTTGAAGTCGTCGTCGGAAATGGGGGACTCGTCGCTCTTTTCGGTCTTTTCCTCTTCCTTTGCGGTTGCAGAGTTGTTTGCAGCGGTTCTGTTGTCGGACTTGCCGGTGTTCAGTACTACCTGTTCGCGAACGCCTCCCTTGATTCTGCCGGAGACGAAGGGCTTTATCGTGCTGTCAGCCTTTTTGTTGAAGGTTGAGTCTATTTCGTTTTTATTCTGAAACCCCGTGGCGATGATGGAAACCTTCATTGTGTCCTCGAGGGTCTCATCAAAGCCTGCGCCGAATATAACCAGAGCGTCGTCGTCCGCCTGTGAGCTGATGAGGTCGGCTGCGGTTGTAACGTCGTCGAGGGCAATGTCAGGGGACGCGATAATGCTGATGAGGATCCCCTTTGCACCGACAATTGTAGTCTCGAGCAGGGGGCTGGAGATTGCGTTCTTTGCGGCTTCGGTAGCCTTGTCCTTGCCGGATGCGACGCCCACTCCCATGTGAGCATAGCCCGCATCCTTCATGACGGATGTAACGTCGGCAAAGTCAAGGTTGATGTACTGAGGAATGTTGATAAGCTCAACTATGCTCTGTACGCCATGGAGGAGAACGTCGTCAGCCACCTGGAACGCGTTGATAAAGGTGATTTTCTCGCCGGCGTCCTTGAGCTTTTCGTTGGGGATTATGATGAGGGAGTCCACAAACTGCTTCAGCTTTTCAATTCCCGCCTCAGCCTGGTCCATTCTCTTCTTTCCCTCAAACGCGAAGGGCTTTGTCACAATACCTACGGTGAGAATTCCCATGTCACGGGCAAGGTTAGCCACGATTGGAGCCGCTCCCGTTCCTGTTCCGCCGCCCATTCCGGCTGTGATGAACACCATGTCCGCGCCTTCGAGAACTTCCTTGATTACCTCTTCGCTCTCCTCGGCTGCCTTTGCGCCCATTTCGGGATTGGAGCCTGCGCCGTGACCCTTCGTTACCTTTTCACCGATAGCGATTTTCTGAGTTGCGTTTGACTTTACAAGAGCCTGCATGTCGGTGTTGATTGCGATGAACTCAACTCCCTTTACCTCGTTGGTCATTCTGTTGACAGCGTTGTTTCCGCCGCCGCCTACACCGATAACCTTTATGTTCACTCCGCTCTCATAATTATTATCATCAAGTTCAAATGGCATTCCAATGCCCTCCTTGTTTTTATACGTTGATTATGTTATTCCCTCAATATTGTAAAACATGAAAACATACTACTTTATATAATACAATAAATCGGCGGTTTTTGCAATAGGTTTTTGCGAAAAAATCCATTAATTTTCGATTTTTTTATTGTTAATTTAATCTAAACAGGCCAAATTCGACTTTTATCAGTCAAATGTGAGCTGAATATCGAACCGGACGGAGGCTTCTCCTACAGTTGTAAGATCAATTCTCGCCGGGGATCCGTTTTCCTCCGCCAGCTTGTCAATGGTCTTTTTCGCCATTTTCAGCTTGAGGTCGCAGTCGCTCTCGTCGCCCAGACGTAGAAGATATTTTCCGCCAACCTGCATGGTCATGTTAAATTCGTCGGAGAAGTCGATTTTATTGATATATCCCTCGGTGTGGAGCGCGGATTTTGATATTTCGTCAAGCACGTCCCGTATGAATCTCTCGTCACGCGCCGACTGGAAAGCTATCGCCCTGCCGCTGACCGAATATGACACCGGCGGAAGCACAAGCTCCGTAAGTCCCATGGCCGACGCGTCTTCCTTTGTGGTGCTGTCGAGGACTCTCAGGTTTGGTGAAAGGACGAGGTATTCGCCCCATATGTCGGAATAATACACTGCCGTGTCGGATTCCACCGCTATTGTGACAGTCTCGGGGACGGTGCGGCTGATTTCGGCGTTCATTATGTAGGGACAGCGGAAGGTTATGTCCGCCTCAGCCTGCTCCTTGTCGAAGGAGAACAGGTTGTCGCCCTCGCTGATTCCGGAAGCAGACAGAACTTCACTCTCACTATAGGAAGTTTCGCCGGACAGCTCGATTTTGTTCACCACAAAAGCTATTCTGTAACCCACGTAGAGGAACAGTATCATAACGATAATTACCACAATAGCGGTGATTATGGTGTTTTTGTGGTCGAGGAAGCGTTTTTTCGCTATGGCTCTCTGCTTTGCAATCTGTTCGTCGGCTTTTCCCCGCTCTTCAAGGGACTCGAACAGGTTCACTATCTGTCCGATAAACATCTTGAAGTGTCCACCAGCCGCCTTTTTTCTGACAGCCTCGCCGCCATATGACGCTCCCATTCCACCGCCCGGCGATCCTGCCCTGTATGAGTACGCACGGGAGTTCTGTCTCTGGGAATAGCCGTCAGTCCGCCGTCGTTCGTCGTATGGGTGAACGCTTTTGTATTCCGCCGCCCTTTTCCGCTGAGCGTTCCCGAAGCTGGAATCGGTTGTGTAGGACCTGTTCGGCTTTTTCTTCGCGGGTATGCCGTACTCGTCGATTATCTCCCGCCTTTTGACGTTCTTTGGGCAGATTTTGTCGTACACATACAGCACACTGGAGCTTTTTCTGCGGGAAGCGGATTTTTTATCATATTGTCCGTTCATTGGGAAACCTCCTTTCGATGAAATTTATCGCAATGTTATTTTTATTCTACGTTTACTTCTTCTTTGAAGCAAGCTTCACAAGGTCGTTGTAGATGAGCTTGTTTGAGTCGGGGACGGCGAAGGTGCGGATCTTCTCGCTCATTTCCGCCCGCTTTTTCTCCCCCTCGGGTGACAGCAGACTTTCTACCTCTTTTATGAGGAGAGATGCGCCGTCGGTGAGTTCTTTTTCCTCGAACAGGCTTGCGGCTCCTGCGTCGGCGAGAACCTTTGCGTTTTTGTACTGGTGATTCTCTGCCACATTTGGCGAAGGAATAAAGACTGCCGGCTTTCCCGTGATTGCAAGCTCGGATATGGTCATGGCTCCCGCACGGTTTATGGTCAGGTCAGCCGCCGCCATTTTCAGAGGCATGTCGTAGATGTACTCGCACAGTTCTATGTTTTCGCATTTGTCAAGCCCCATCTGTTTGAACTGTGACGTGCACAGCTGGAGCTCAATTGAGCCCGTGGCGTGGATGTGGTACACCTCGGGGTGCTTTGCCGTGAACTCCCGCATCAGGCACAACACTGCGTCGTTTACCTTTTCAGCTCCCATACTTCCCGCGTAGGAGAGGATGATGTATTTGTATCTGTCGGGAATTTTCAGCTCCGCCCGGGCTTCAGCTTTGGTCTTTGAGGTGAAGCCGCCGAGGATCGGGTTGCCCACCTTCATTAGCTTGCCTTTGTCGCAGGACAGGGATTCGCCGGTTTTCTCGAAGTTGAGGTAGATCCGGTCAACGTGGTTCTGCAGCATCTTCACCGCCACACCGGCTATGGCGTTGGACTCATGTAAAGCCGTGGGGATTCCCATCTCCGATGCCGCCTTGATTACGGGCCATGAAGCGTAGCCTCCGGTTCCCACAACTATGTCGGGTTTGAATTCTTTAATAATCTTCTTTGCCTTCATTGGGGAGGTCAGGGCGAGGTACACTGCCTTGATGTTGGACGGGGTGAGCTTGCGTTTGATTCCCTGAACCTCGACGTAGTACAGCGGGTAGCCTGCCTTTGGAACCAGCTTGTTCTCGATTCCGTGGTGGGTACCAACGTAGGCTATATTCGAGTCCGGGTCGTTCTGCCTGATTGTGTTGGCGATTGCAAGGGCGGGATTCACGTGCCCCCCGGAGCCGCCGCCGGTCATAAGTACTCTCATATTATCTCCAAAATTGATATATATAATTGGAAAGAATTCTTTGGCGTGAAATCAGCTGACTACGGATTTGGTTTTTCTGCGTATTTCACGTTTCAGTCACCGAGGCCTAGCCGCCGCATCATTTCCTCGTGCTCGAGGTCGGACTTCTTCTTATAGTATTGCCGCGAGATGGACAGAAGTATTCCCATTTCCGCGAGCAGAACCACAATGGACGAGCCGCCGTAGGAGAAAAACGGAAGAGTGATACCCGTGTTCATTATCATATTCGACGCCACGCACATGTTAAGCATCGCCTGAAGTCCCACGTGGGTTGTGATTCCGAAGGCCATAAGGGTGGTGAATTTGTCCGGCGCCCGCAGTGCAATGACGTAGCCCCGCCATATGAACAGGATGAACAGGATGATGAGAACCAAGGCTCCGAGAAATCCCCACTCCTCGCACCAGATTGAGAAGATGAAGTCCGTGTGCGCCTGTGTGAGGTAGCTGTACTTTTGTCTGCTCTGGCCGAGACCAACGCCGAAGAGTCCGCCGCTTCCGATTGCGTAAAGGCTCTGGGTAGTCTGATACAGCTCGTCGAGAATGTCAGCTTCGTCTCCGCCGGTGAAGGTGGTGATACGCTTGAGGGCGTAGGGGTTCAGCGCGAGGAAGACCCCGACTATAACGCTTCCTATCGGAAGTCCGGTGGCGAAAATCCACTTCATTTTACATCCGCCGACTATGAGCATGGCGACGGCTATGAGTCCGATTATGATGGTTCCCGACAGGTGCTTGCCGAACAGAACCGCGCCGCATCCGATTCCCATTATAAGAAAGGGGTAAACAATATTGTATTTGTAGTTTTCTCCGCAGAAGCTCTGCTGTTTTATCTGCTTTTCATAATTGCCGAGGTACCACGACAGAATCAGTATCATGGACACCTTCATCAGCTCCGACGGCTGGACGTTGATCGGTCCGATTGAGAACCACCGCACTGCCTCGCCCTCCGCGTTGCCCATGAACGGCGTAATCAAGAGCAGAATCAGGGACACGCCGTACGCTCCCCAGACGATTACTTTGTTTTTGTAAAAGTTCACCGGAATGAAGAGTATCTGCGCGGTCATTATTGCAAGTCCCACGAGGACGAATATAACCTGACGCTTGCTGAAGTAGTTGGGGTCGTAGCCCTTTGACACGGCGTAGGGGTAACTTGCGCTGAACACCGTGATTGTCCCAAGGGCGATGAGTACGAGAATCAGAACAAGCATGCATATGTCGATTCCGCCCCGTATCCGCACAACCTCATTCTGCCATTTTTCCTCCCGCCGTCTCTCAGCTATTTCCCGTCTTTCCCGTCGGGCCTGCTTTTTTTCCTCAGCCGGAGTCAGGGACGTCACGGTTTTGTGCGGGGTGTAGCTTCCGGCGGGTGCGTTTGACGTGCGCCTGATTTTGTCCTCACCCGCTCTGAATCTGTACCCAGAACTGCCTGTGCTGATGGAACTTCCGGTGCCGCGGGGAGCGTTTTTCGCAGGATTTGTGTTTCTCTGAGTTGACTGTGAAGAACTGCGCGTGGTGTGGCTGACTTCGTTCACTCTTCTGCGGGCGTGGGTCTGCCGTTGGTTCTGCCCATTGCTGCTCATAAGCCAGCCCTCCTTTTTAGTATTTTTAATATATCAATGAAGTTACGATTTAAGTCCGAACGCAAGGGATAAAATCGCGGCAATAGTTGTGATAATCGAGAACACAACCACGATTTTTATCTCCGACCAGCCGCATTTTTCAAAGTGGTGGTGAATCGGACTCATTTTGAACAGCCGCTTTCCGTGAGTGAGCTTGAAGTATCCCACCTGAAGCATGACGGATGCGGTCTCGATTATGTAGATTATGCCGAACACAATGACGAGAAGCGGGTTATCCATCATGAACGCTCCGCCGACCACCATTCCTCCGAGGAAAAGTGAGCCTGTGTCCCCCATGAACACCCTTGCGGGATAAAAATTGTACACAAGAAATCCGCCGCATGAACCCACGCACAAGGCCCCCAAAAGAAGCAGGCTTCCGTCAGGCTCAGCCATGGAGTTGAGGTAGCCCACCGCGGTGAAGAACAGTCCCACTACAAGAGTAACGCTCGAGCAGAGCCCATCTATTCCGTCGGTCAGGTTCACGCTGTTCATCACACCTGTGAGAAGAAGCATTGCCACAACATAGTAGAACACGCCGAAGTCCACGGATTTATCTATGAACGGGAAGTACAGTTCCGTGTCCATTTTGCAGACCAGCGACATTCCAAGAAGATACAGAGCTGAGGCTATGAACTGCAGTGCAAACTTCTGAGGCGGGGTCAGGCCCTCATTCTGCTTTTTGTGGAGCTTAGCCGAGTCGTCAATGCAGCCGATAAGTCCGCCGCAGAGAGCAAAGGCCAGAGTAAACATCAGCGGAAGGGTTGAGCGGATTCCGTCGGTCAGTCCAAGGTAGACGCAACCGCAGATTCCGATCACAACCGAGGCAATGATGAACGCCAGCCCGCCCATTGTTGGGGTTCCTTCTTTATTTTTGTGCCATCTCGGTCCGATCTCGAGGATTTTCTGCCCCATTTTATGGCTTTTCAGCACGGGTATTAGGTAACGTGATATTACAACCGTGGCGAGAAATGTGCATATCACGGCGCAGACGTACATTATGTTATAGTTCATGTTCCTACCGCGGCACGATTTTATAGGAAAGCACTGTCAGTCTCCATGATGCAGTCGCGCCGTTCCTTTACATTAATCCTAAATATAAATAAATTCCGACAGTAATGCGGTGATTTATTAAGCGAATCTCTTTGTGTGAGATTACCTTTAATCAATTTCGGTTCTTGTTCTCTTTTTGCCGCGGTTCTTGCGCTTTTTGATGCACTCGATAATCCGCTCAGCCTGAACCGCACGGCTTGCCTTAACGAGAAGTATGTCGCCGGGGCCTATAGCCTGCAAAATCATGTCGGCCATTCCCTGCGCGTCACGGGTGTCAAGGCATACGAACACGTTTTCCGCACGAATTCCCTTCTTGATTGCGGCTTCGGCTACAATGTCCGCCATCATGCCGTAGCAGAACAACTTCTGAACCTGCATCTGTGCCGCGTACTGACCCAGCTGGTCATGCATCAGCCGTGAGTATTCCCCAAGCTCCAGCATGTCGCCAAGCAGTGCCGCGGATTTTGCGCCTTTCTTTGCCGCCATGGAGATGAGAACGTCGATTGCGGCTCTCATGGACTCGGGGCTGGCGTTGTAGCAGTCGTCGATTATGGTGATTCCGCCAACGTCATAGATTTTCTGCCTCATGTCAGCTCCCACGAAGGACTTGAGTCCCCGTCGGATTGCCTCGTCCGTCATGCCGAGAAGTACGCCCACAGAATAGGCCGCGAGGGAGTTGTAGACATTATGCTTGCCCAGCGCCGGAACTTCCACATTTGTCACAGCTTTGCTTGAGTAAATCAGGTCGTACACGATTCCGTCCATCTTCTGGCGGATGTTCACGGCCCGGAAGTCGCCGTAGCGGTTGTAGATGCTCATGAGCTTCGGTTTCTTCTCGAGGGTTTCGTATTTGTCAAAGAGAAGCGGCTCGTCGGCGTTGAGAAGAAGCACACCGTTCTCGGGCAGTCCAAGGCGGATTTCCAGCTTCGCGCGGCATATGTTTTCCCGTGTCCCAAGGGAGGCTAGGTGGGACGTGCCGATGTTTGTCACGAGAGCAATGTCCGGACGGGCGATTTTTGTCATGTATTCAATTTCGCCCAGCGCACTCATTCCCATTTCAAGAACCACAACCCGGTCATCCGGTTCAATTCCGAATATAGTGAGGGGAAGTCCCAGCTCGTTATTGTAGTTTCCTTCGGTTTTGTGAGTCTTGAAAGAGGCTGACGAAACGGCATAAATGAACTCCTTTGTAGTGGTTTTGCCGACGGAACCTGTTACTGCCACGAATTTTGCTTTGGAGAATCCGCGGTAATACGCCGCCAGCGAACCGAGAGCCTTTACGGTATTCTCCACTATGACAGCGCTGAAAGGCTTGCCGGAAACAACCGCTTCCTCGGGGACTCTCTGGCAGATGAAGCAGTCCGCACCCGCGTCAAGTGAGGCAGGTATAAAGTCGTTTCCGTCAGACCTCTGACCCTTTATGGCGCAGAAAATCGTGTCAGCTGCAACGTCACGCGAGTCCGTAGACAGCAGTCTCTCACCGTGCAGACCGTCGGCTCCGTTGTAATTCTCAAGCCTGCCGCCAACCGCATCCGCTATTTCCTTTGGAGTCAGCACCTTCAGTTTTAATTCCACGCTCATTTTCATTCCTCCCCCCGCTTCCATACTTTAATGAAAGGTTGTTCTCTTTCTGTTAATATAATATTTTTAAAGTAAATTTTATGTATCTGATTTTTTTGCTTCGTAAAAGTCACGCACAATCCGCTCCTCGTCGAAGGGGAAAACTCCCTCCCGGGTGATTTCGTATTTTTCGTGACCCTTTCCAGCCAGCAGGATTATGTCGCCTTCCCCGCACTCTCCGCAGGCGTATTTTATGGCTTCACGTCTGTCCGGGATGAGGGTGTGGTTTTTGGTTTTATCAATTCCCGCCATGATGTCGGAGAATATCTGCTCCTCGTTCTCGCTTCTCGGATTGTCTCGGGTGACTACGGTGACGTCGGCGTATTTCTGCACGGCTTCTGTCATAAGAGGACGCTTGCTTCTGTCCCGGTCCCCGCCGCAGCCGAACACCACATACAGCCGGCCTTTTTTCATCTCCGCAAGGGACGAACAGACGGTCTCGAGAGCTTTCGGTGTGTGGGCGTAGTCTATGAAAACCGTGGGATAACCCTGCTTCTCAGGCAGTTGGATCCTGTACATGCGCCCGTCTATGTCAGTCGGCGACTCCAGCACGTCCTTCACGGTCATGGGGTCAACTCCAAGCCTGATTGCACATGCGGCGGCTTCCATGGTGTTATAAACTGAATGAAGTCCCACAAGCCGGCACGAGAGACGGAACACTGCTTTTTCCGAGAAATAGACGTACTCCACCCCGTCTTCACCGTGATTCACGTATCTCAGGGCGCACACGTCGGACTTTCCCGCCAAAGAAGCGTTTGCTGAGACTTTGATGAACTCCGCCGACGGGTACATATTGGGAAGGGTTGAAATCCGGCTGTCGTCCATGTTGATTACGGCCGTCTTCACACCGTTCATCAGTGACGCCTTTGCTGCGAAGTAGTTTTCCATGGTCCCGTGGGCGTCAAGGTGTTCCTCGGAGATGTTGGTGTAGACCGCAATATCCGGCGTGATTGCCGAGGTGGTCCGCCGCAGTATCGACTGGGACGAAGCCTCATAAATCAAGTACCGGCATCCGTCGTTCTTCATCTCGCTCACCGCACGGAAGAAATACTCGGGGTCGGGAGTAGTCATTTTGCCAATGTAGTCAGTCACTGACGAACCTCCGTCTCCTATGTCAAGCACACGCCCGTCTGACGTGGTTTTTATGGTGGTGACGCTTCCGGCTTTCTTACCGGCGGCTGACAGAATCTTCGACAGCAGTGTGGTCACGGTTGTCTTTCCGGCGGTTCCGGTCACGGCTATTTTCACCATGTTGTCCGCAGGTCTTTTATAGAAATTGTACCATGCGCGGCTCTCGGCTTCCCGTGGGTCTTTGACGAAGATGACTTTCCCCCCGGGCTGTTCCGGAAGTGAGTCCGTTTTTTCGGCCAAAGCACACACCGCGCCTCTTTCAAAGGCTTCACTGATGTATGCCTGACCGTCCCGTCGGCTTCCTCTGATTGCTATGAACATGTACCCGGGCCTGATTCTGCGTGAGTCCGAGGCTATGCCGGTGATTTTCCCCTCCGGCACTTTCCCGATTACCCCGCAGTCCCCGAGCACCTTCTGAAGCGAATATTCCATTGGATTCCCTCCTGATTTTACTGGAATTGCAGTTGTTTTAACCTCCGTAAAATTCAGCTTTGGAAATCATTTGCTTTATCTAACCGTCAGTCGTTTCCGTCCAGATGCCTTACCTCAATCTCGACAATTGTACCTCTCGGCACTCTCGTTCCGGCTGTGGGCGACTGACCGATAACCGTGGCAGTTGTGCCGTTTGTTGAGCCGGACATTGTGACGTTCAGTCCCATTGCTATGGCGGCGTTGTTTGCGTTGTAGGCACTCATTCCCATGAGGTCGGGAACTTCAACGTCGTCGGAGGGAGTTTCGTCGCCGGTGTAGAGCAGGAGCAGTCCCGTGTCGCTGGAAATTTTCTCTCCGGGTGCGGGAATCTGAGCCGTAACAGTGTCGCCGCCTCCTATGATTTCATAAGTGAAGCCGCGCCAGCTCAGGTCAGCTTCCGCATTCTCGACAGTCGCACCGATGTAGTTTGACAGGGTTACGTCAAGCTTTGCCAGCTCTTCGGTTGTATATTGAGGTTCAACTCCGATATAGGGCAGAACATAGGACAGCAGATTTGATATATATGGAGCGGCAACCGTACCGCCATAAACCGCGCTCTTCAGGGGTTTATCAACAATAATTATAGCGGAAATCTGTGGGTCGTCAGCAGGTGCGAAGGCTACGGTTGAACCTACTCTGTATGGAGTGTTGCCGTATTCGTCGATTTCATCCTTCTTCTCCGAGGTTCCGGTTTTCGCCGCGACTCTGTAGCCTTTGACATAGGCGTTTTTCGCGGCTCCGTAATCCACGTTTACGCCTTCCTCGAGTATATCGGTGAGGGTCTTGCATGTGTTCTCGCTGACCACCTGACGCACGGGTTCCGAGTCGTAGCTCTGGATTACATTTCCGTCGTCGTCAACTATATCCTTGAGCAGATGAGGGGTCATGAGGTAGCCTCCGTTTGCCACAGCCGTGATTGCCCTGAGCTGCTGAACCGGAGTTGTTTTGAATGTCTGGCCGAAGGAGTAAACAGCGAGTGATACGTTTGAAAAATCTTCATACGACGCATATATTGAATTTACTTCCCCTGGCAGATCAACACCGGTTTTGCGTCCGTATCCGAAAGCCATGAAGTACTGATAAAAACTTTCCCGTCCGAGAAGCGCCGCTGTCTGCATCAGAGTCGGGTTGCAGGACTGCTGGAGTCCTGTCCGGAAGGTTACAGCTCCATGACCGTCAGTTTCAGCGCATGCAATCGGTTTGGACCAGCCTTCAACCATAAGGGAGCCTGAGCAGTAAAAGGGAGTGTCAGGAGTGACAACGCCTTCCTCGAGAGCCATAGAGCTTGTAATCACCTTGAAGGTCGATCCAGGTTCGTAGGTTTCGGTAACGCACTTATTGTTCCACATCTTGTACATAAGACGAGTGTATTCTTCATTGTATTCGTCCGAGTTCTCGTCATATCCCAAAGCGTCAAGCTCAGCTTGTGAAAACTCATCAAGCTGATATGGATTATTTAAATCGAATGAAGGGTAGGTCGCCATAGCAAGAATTTCACATGTATTTACATCGAAAACCATGCCGCATACTCTGTCCCCTGCCCCCGAGTCGTTGAAGGTCTTCTCAAGCTGATTTTCCAGCTCATACTGGATGTACATGTCGAGGGTGGTTGTTATATTATAACCGTTTTCGGCTTCGATGAACCGCTCGTATTCAAAGGGCATATCATTGTGCTGTCCATCCTGTGCGAGGATGTACCTGCCGGAGGTTCCCTCGAGGATGTTGTTGTAGTAGGACTCAAGTCCGTAGATTCCCACGCCTTCTGAATTTGTGAAGCCTATGACGTGGCAGGCGAGGTCTCCCTTGGGATAATACCGCTTGGAGCTGGCTTCAAAGTAGATGTCGTTTTTCAGGCTGAACTGGGCGATGAAGTTGTTGATTCCCTCGTGAAGGTCGGAGCTGACGTCTTTCTTTATCACCTCGAACCTCCGTCCCTCTTTCGCCGCCCTTTCCTCAATCAGGCTCTTGTCTACGTCGAGGTAGTCGGACAGGACGGAGCAGATCATGTCGGTGAGGGTGCGGCCCCTGTAGCTGATTCCATTTTCCTCGTCGGTGTATTCGTATAAAATATCGTTTTCCGGATCGTCGTCGGAGTTGAGCTTTTCGTTTTCCTCCTCGTGATCCATTATATCCTGAGGTGATATTATGACATTGTAGACCGTGATGTTTGTGGCAAGAATTTCGCCGTTCCGGTCGGTTATGGTGCCTCTCTCCGGCGTGACTTCGGTCTGAATCGTCAACTGGTTCAGTACTTTTCCCTGATAATAATCGTGCATTTTTATCTGGTACTGAGCGAGTCTGCCCACAATCCACGCGCCGATTGCAAGAAATATAAGGAACACGCCGACCATTTTGTGCATTGTCTTTCTGTCGGTTCTGTTTCTTGCGCCGTTTACCATGCCCTCACCTCACTTTCCGCTTACATAACTTATGTATATTAAAAAATTCTCTCCGATATTCTGAAAACAATCGGGCTGCCGTCCTTTCCTGAATCAATTGCAGCCCGTCATTTTGTGCGCTACGTTTGTCTGACTCACTGTCCCGTGAAAAACCGTCCGATTGACTCAAACACCGAGGACAGCATTACGGAAATTGATGAGCTTTCGTCGTCTCCCGTGTCGATTATCTCGATTCGCTCGCCGTCGGACAGTGACACATACCGCCGCTGGAGTGAGTCTTCCTTTGCCATGCCCAGCTTTGTTGTGGCGATTTCCTCGATTTCACGTATGTCGTTCTTTTCGTCCAGCTTGAGTTCAAGCTCGGCGGCTTCGGTTTTCAGCTCTTCTATGTCGTTCTCAAGCTGAGCCACGTCGTTTGCGGCTTTGTAAACGCTTGAGATTTCGGTAATCATAAACGTCACCATTATTGTACCCACAAGCAGGCACGCGAGGAACACCGGGGACAGCTTCTTGTGCTTCACCCTGACCTCAGCCGCAGGAGTCAACCGTTCGACAGGCTCGTCGTCGTATGAATTGCGGGGCTTTTTGTTTGACTTGGTTTTTGCGTAAGCGGAGCCGGATTTCTGTTTGACATTTGCGCCGGTTCTGTTCCGCTGGGATGAGGACGCCGTTTTCTTCCGGTCCGGTTCGGCTGTCGTTCTGCTCTGAGCGGACGTCGTTCTGTAGTTCGGCATGGTTCTGTGCGGGTTCTGAGCCGATGTTGATCTTCGGCTGCTGTAGCTTTCACGGAACGCGGCTTCGGCACAGTTTTCCCGTGGATCCTTGCCCATGGCGGCGCGTCTCATCAGCTCGGGAGTGGGGGTCGCCCGCACACCCTTCAAGTCGGCACCGCGTCCTCGGAATTTTCTCTTAAGCTTATCTCCCAGCGCATAATTTCTCTCGTATGTCAAGGCTTACCCCTCCTTCTTGGTTAAAATTTGTGTTTTTGCACTTGATTTATTATAATGTTTATGATATAATATTTTATTACTTATTCGGAATTATTCATAACACTTTTCTGCCGTCCTCAGCTTTGCGCTTCTTGACCTCGGATTTGCTGCAATCTCAGCATCTCCCGGGATGATGGGCTTGCGGCTCAGGAGATTTATTTTCGGCTTCTTTCCGCATACACACACTGGAAACTCCGGCGGACAGGTGCATCCCTTTGACAGAGTTCTGAAGGTCTCCTTGACCACCCGGTCCTCAAGGGAGTGGAACGTGATTGCCGCCAGCCGTCCGCCCGGGTTCATCCGGTTTACCACCGCGGTAATCGAAGGCTCTATTGCGTCAAGCTCGCCGTTTACCTCGATCCGTAACGCTTGGAACGTTCGGCGCGCGGGATTCTGGTTTTCCTTTTTTCTCACGGTCGCCGGAATCGCTCCGGTTATGATTTTCCCAAGCTCCGACGTTGTCTCAATCGGCTTAACCTGCCTGCGGGACTCTATTGCCATCGCTATTCCCCGGGCGAATCTCTCTTCCCCGTAATCGCGGATGATTCGGGTAAGCTCGTTCACTGTGTAGGTGTTGACCACGTCGTAGGCGGATTTTTCCTGCTCCCGGTCCATTCTCATGTCAAGCGGTGCTTCCTTTGAGTAGGAGAATCCACGCTCACCGTCGTCAAGCTGGTGAGAGGACACCCCGAGGTCCCACATGACCCCGTCGATTCTTTCAGCTCCAGCCATATCGAGAGCCGAGTCAATGTTGAGAAAGTTTGACTTTATAATTGTAACTTTATCGCCGAACTTAGCCAGACATTTCCGGCAGGCTTCAAGGGCTTCGTCGTCACGGTCAAGGCATATGAGTCTCGAACCGTCGGGAAGCCGTGACGCTATTTCGCAGGAATGTCCGCCTCCCCCGGCTGTGCAGTCAACGTAAACTCCCCCGCGTTCGGGTTCAAGGGCTGACATGACCTCGCCGACCATTATCGGTATATGTGAAAACTCCATGCGCTCTCCTTACAGTCCAAGCTCGACAAGCATCTCGGTGTAGTTTTCCGGAGCTTCGTCAAGCTGCATCCTCGTCCATACTTCCTCGGACCAGATTTCCGCGTAAGTTCCGCAGCCTACAGTGATGATGTTTTTCTCGATTTCCGCGTACTTCAGCATTTCCGGCGGAATCATGACCCTTCCCTGTGAGTCCGGCTGAACCTCGAGGGAGTTGGAATAGAGATAACGGGTCAGCTCGCGAACCTTGGTTTTCGGCAGCTCGCTGATTTTCTTCGCGTATTTTTCCCATTCCTCAGCGGAATAAAGCGTAAGACATTTGTCGCTTCCACGGAGAATCGTTATTTTGTCCCCCAGCTGTTCCTTGAGCTTCGAGGGGATAATCAGTCTGTTCTTTGCGTCAAGCGAATGCGTGTACTTGCCGGTCAGCATCGGATTTTTCCTCCCTTTCGCTCATTTTGTCACCATTTTCCACCACAGCTTATATTATATACTATACGCGCGGAATAATCAAGTGGTTTTGAAGAAAAAACTCGCTGTTATTTAATTAAAGTTTGATTTTTCCCGGACAGACCCCCGATTTCCCGCCGTCATTTTTCCACCTTTTTCCAAATTCCGGCTATTTTCGACGCTCGTTTTACCACCAAGCTGAACGAGGTGATTTTTGTTACGCACTTCAATATTCACAAAAAATTTACGATTAATTTTTAGCCGTAAAATTTCGTTTGCTTAATTTTTCCGTCGTTATTATTTCACAATAACCCCGGATTTATTTTGCATTTTCTCCGTACAAAAAAATACCCGGGTCTTATTTGACTTCGGGTATGGTTTTGTTTAGTTTTTCAGCAAGTTTACTGTTCACGGGTGTTTTCTAGCAGTTCAAGAATCAGTCCCTCGGCGGATTTGGGGTCGGCCGAACCGTTGCTTGAGCGCATGATGTATCCTACCATGGTCTTGAGCGCCGCCGTCTTTCCCTTAAGGTAGTCGTTCACCGCTTTGGGGTTTGACTTAACCGCCGCTTCCGCGTAGGGCATGAGCTGGCTCCGGTCGGTGATTTTCAGCATTCCTTCATTTTCGGCAATTGCCAAAGGCGTCAGTCCGCTGATTTTAGACAAACGCAAAAGTTTTTTCGCGTTTCCGCTGACGATTTTTCCGTCTCCGAAGAGGGTGCATATTTCGGCAAATGCCGATGGTGGCACGTATTCCTCAGCGGACTCGAGCATTTCTTCGCTCAGGCTTGTGATAACCTCCGAAACAAACAGGTTTGCCGCGATTATTTTATATGGCGTTCTCTCGGCACAACGGCGGAAATATTCGGTCGTGAATCTGTTCGACGTGATGAGGTAAGCGTCGTCTTTTTTTATGCCGAACTCACGCGTCAGCTCTTCGGCTTCGTCATCGGGAAGGGTCGGCATAGCGTTTTTTACATTATTTATATATTCCTCGCTCAGCACAATCGGCGGGATGTTTGGGTCGGTGAAGTAGCGGTAGTCCACGGCGTTTTCCTTGACCCGCATGGTCTCGCACCTGCCCGTGTGTTCGTTGAACCGCTTTGTCTCTGGAATCACGTCCCCGCCTGACTCAAGAACGGCAGTCTGATGACCGATTTCGTCGTCTATTGCCCGTCCAACGTAGTTGATTGAGTTGACGTTCTTTATCTCGCACTTGATTCCGAACACCTCGCACCCCTCGGACATTACGGAAACGTTTACGTCGCATCGCATGGAGCCTTCGTTCATCCGGCAGTCGGACACGCCAATGTAGGTTAGGATCCGTCTCAGCTGGGTCAGGTAGGCTTTTGCTTCGTCAGAGGTGCGCATGTCCGGCTCGCTGACGATTTCAATCAGTCCCACACCGGCGCGGTTGTAGTCGATTAAGGTTTCGTCCCCTCGGTGGAGCAGCTTTCCCGCGTCCTCTTCCATGTGGATACGGTTCAGGCGGACGATTTTTTCACCCTTGTCCGTCTTGATTCTGACCCCGCCACCGGAGCAAATCGGGCGTTCGTTCTGGGTTATCTGGTACCCCTTGGGCAGATCGGGATAGAAGTAGTTTTTCCGGTCAAACCATGACGTGCGGTTGATTTTGCACCCGAAAGCGAGTCCTGCCCGAACCGCGAGCGCGATGTGTTCTTCCCCCAAAACCGGAAGAGCGCCGGGCATACCGTAGCACACGGGGCATACGTTGGTGTTCGGCTCGTCCCCGAATTCAGTGGAGCAGGAGCAGAAGATTTTCGTCTTGGTTTTAAGCTCCACATGGACCTCAAGCCCGATTACGGCTGTGTATTTACCTGACATCTTCGACCTCCTGTTTTACATATGACGACAGTTCCCTCTCGAGGATGTACGCCGTTTTGTAGAGCAGCTTTTCCGTAAACTTCGGCGACATGAGTGAAATTCCGCATGGCAGGATTCCGTCGCCGCCCGAGGGAAGCTGGATTGCGGGTGAGCCTGTGAGATTGGCAAGTACCGTGAAGATGTCGCTTCGGTAGAGCTTGGTTGGGTCGGCGTCGTAGGAGTTGAGCCTGAATGCTGTGCCGGACGCCGTTGGAGTGAGAAGAACGTCGCATCTGTCCCACATTTTCTCCACCCATTCGTTGATGTCCGTGCGTATCATCTTGACCTCGCCATAGAAATTGCCGCCGTGGGCCTCGCTGAGCGCGTAAGTTCCCGAGAGAATCCGACGCTTTACCTCATCCCCGAAGCCAAGGTTTCTGGAGTTTGACATGATTTCGTGGAAGCTGTCCCCGTCGGCCTGCAGACCGTATTTGAGTCCATCGTAGCGCGAGAGATTTGACGACAGCTCAGCCTGCGATATAACGAGGTATGCGCCGAGAACCGCGTCGAAGTCGTGGATGTGGACCTGCTCAACCACCGCTCCAAGCTCCTCAAGCTTCCGTGCGGCACGAAGGGTTTTGTCAATCACAACGTCGTCGCACAGCTCTTCAAATCCTGCCATGAGTCCCACGCGAAGTCCGCGCATGAGTGAGTCGGTTCTGCGCAGCTCACGGGTGAACTCGCCCCTGTAGTCCGCTCTTTTGCAGGAGGTCATGTCCCGCCCGTCCCATCCGCTCATGGTCTCGAGCACCAGCGCGTTGTCGTAGACGTTTTTCGTTATGGGGCAGACTGTATCGAGGGAGGACGCCAGCTCAGCCACGCCGTAGCGAGAGACAAGGGAGTAAGTCGGCTTGATTGAAACCACACCACAGAAGGACGAGGGCTGTCTCGCGCTTCCGCCTGTGTCCGTGCCGATTGCCCACGGAGCGGATTTCACAGCAACTGCCGCAGCCGAACCGCCCGATGAGCCTCCGGAGGTGTATTCGTTGTTTATAGGATTTCGGGTTGCTCCTATTATGGATTTTTCGCAGCTTGAGCCCATTGCGAATTCGTCGAGGTTGGTCTTTCCGACAACAACGTCGCCCATTTTGGAAACGCAGGTGGCGGTGTAGGTGGGGGTGAAATTCTCGAGCATACGGGACGCGCAGGTCATCTTCATGCCGCAGACCGCTATATTGTCCTTCACCGCGAAGGGGATTTTGTGAATGGCGGGCGTGCTTTTGTCGAGGTCTGCTCTCTCAGCCGCCGCAAGTGCCATGTCGTCGTAGAGGCTGATGTAGGCGTTGACATTTTCCTCGGTTTCATGCGCCCGCTTCAGGTATGCCTCGGTGATTTCACGGGAGGTCAGGTTCCCTTTCGCTATCTCAAGGCACAACTCGGACAGGGTTAAATCTACAATATTCATCACTGCACCACCCTTGGAACGCTGTTGTACGGCTTCCTGTACCTTTTCGACGAGGCAACGGCTGCGTCGCTGTCTTTTATAACCCTGTCATCCCTGAGTCTGCTGTCCGCTTCCTTTACGTCCGACTCCACGTCAAGTCCGCAGAGCATGACCGGACCATCGGGACCTTCACTGCCGCCCACGGTGATTTTGAAAATGGTGTCGCGGATTTTCAGAATATCCTCCCTCATTCTCGCGCCGTCGTCGGGGTTCAGTCTCACGGCTTCGGCAAGGGAGCGGGCTGTGTCGCTGTCGAATTCTTTTTTCTGCTTGATTGTCATTTTTACCCTCGTTAAAATTATACTTCTTTGTATATTATTCTTTTCTGAGTGATTTCAATAGCTTAATCTCTTCCGCGTACCCGTCCATGTCGTTGGGGGTTTCGAGATAGAAGGGCAGGTCCTTCAGCCGGGGATTGTTGATTATGGATGTGATAACCTCAAGCCCGATTTCCCCCTCGCCGATTTTCGCGTGACGGTCCTTATGTGAACCCCGGGGATTCATGGAGTCGTTGAGGTGAATCGCGCCAAGTCTGTCAAGCCCGATTACGCGGTCGAATTCATCGAGCACCTTGTCAAGCCTGGTCAGATCATACCCTGCGTCGCTGATGTGGCAGGTGTCAAGGTATACACCAAGGTTGTCGGACAAATCCGGCTTCACCCCGTCAATAATCCGCGCAAGTTCCTCGAAGCTCCGGCCGATTTCAGTCCCCTTTCCCGCCATTGTCTCGAGCAGGACCCGGGTTTTCATGCCGCTCCACAGCACATTGTCGAGCATGTCCACGATAAAGGCGATTCCGGCGTCCACACCCTGCTTTACGTGGCATCCGGGGTGGAAGTTGTACATGGACCCGGGCAGGTTTTCGAGAAATTCCAGCTCCCCGCCCATTGATTCCCGGGAATACTGTCTCACTCCCTCGTCAGCCGAGCAGGGGTTGTAGGTGTAGGGCGCGTGTGCAAGGGGCATTGCCATACCGGAGGACTGAATCAGGCGGTACAGTGCGGTGACGTCGTCCATGTTGGGAGCTTTGTTCAACCGTCCTCCCTTGGGATTTTTCGTGAAATACTGGAAGGTGTTCCCGCCGGCGGACAAAATTCTCTCTCCCATGGCGAGATATCCTCCTTCCGTTGACAAATGACATCCGATTTTAAACATAGCATAACCTCGTGTGCGGTCAGGAAATCAGGATTTTATGTGATTATTCCCTTCCCGCAGGTAATTTTTATTATTTTTTCCTGAGCGTGTGCAAAAAAAGTATTTGTTAATAATTGATTAACCTAATATGTGTATTTTTATTACCAATTTTCATATATAATATATCAGTGAGATTAAAAAAGTATCTATAGGAGAGCAGCCGTATTGAAATCAAAAAACTTTTCCATCAATTCAGCCGATTCCTATGTCAGAAATTTAGTCAGGCTCATCACCCACGACAAGGTGACTGTTTACGCGGCTCAGGCGTCGTTCTTTGTGATTACTTCTTCCGTGCCGTTTATTTCCTTGCTGATTGCGCTAGCCGGCTTGTTTTTACCCGAGGATTCCACGGTTATCTACAGGCTGACGAACGCCAGCGACCTGACAAAATTCGATTATGGCGGCGTATTTTCTACTATCGTCAATGAAATTCAGAAGGCTCCCAGCGTTTCCCTGCTGTCCTTTTCAGCCGTGACTACGCTCTGGTCCGCTTCAAAGGGAATATCAGCGGTGCGTTCGGGAATCGAGACTGTGTATTCCGCCAACGCCGAGTCGGGATTTGTCACTCACCGGCTGAAATCCATTATCAGCACTATAATTTTCATCGTGCTTCTGACTCTGCTGTCGGTGCTGCTCCTGTTCGGTGATATTCTCACTTCCCTATTCGGCGGAAGATTTACCTACATCATGTCCCTGCTCCGCATACCGATGCTGGCGGTGCTGATGGCGCTGTTCTTCACCCTGATTTACGTCACAGTGGCTCACAGAAGCGTGCTGGTCAGCCACAACTTTTTCAGGCACCTGCCGGGAGCAATGTTCGCCTCGGTAGGATGGCTGCTTTTTTCCTATTTCTACTCGATTTACATCGATCACTTTCCTGGGGCTTCGCGGATTTACGGCGGACTTGCTGCTATCTGCCTTATAATGCTCTGGCTCTACTTCTGTATGATAATCCTGCTTCTGGGAGCGGAGATAAACAAGCTTTATTTCGCCAGCCGGAAGTTCATTGTGTCCGACAAAAGCATGGACAAAGCCGAAACTGAGGGAAGGCTTGCCGCTCTGAACCATGCGGATGTTCTGAAAAGCAAGCTGATTCTGAGAAGCGGGAAAAGCCGCGGAGACGACAATAAAAACAAATAAGCATATTAAAGAGAAGAATGCCCCTGTGATAATCGCACATTCTTCTCTTTTTTTGCTTTTTCGGTATTTACGGAGTCTGGTTTTCCTCTTTGAACTGTGCGATATAAGCGTCGTGCTGTTCCTTTGTCTCGGAGAAGTAGGTCTGACCATTGTTCGACACAAAGTAGTAAAAGTTTGTCTTTTCCGGGGAAAGTGCGGCGAGCATTGCGCTGGCTGAGGGGTTGGCTATCGGTCCCGGCGGGAGTCCATCGTAGAGGTAGGTGTTGTACGGCGTGTCGTATTCCAGATCCGAGGCCTTGAGGGTGATGTTCTCACCGGCTTCGTGGCGGAGCACATACAGAACCGTGGCGTCGCTTTCAAGCTTGGGGAAGGACCAGTAGTTGTTCAGTCTGTTGTGGAACACGCTGGATACCTTGAAGAACTCGCTGGAGGAGCCGGCTTCCTTTTCTATCATGGACGCAAGGGTTACCATCTCGTCAACGGAGTAGCCCATCTCGGCGCACTGGTTTCGGTATTCCTTTGTGAAAATCTGCGAGAAACGCTTCAGCAACTTATTTATGACTGTCTCTTCGCTGGATGTGGTGTAGAACTGGTAGGTGTCCGGGAAGAGGTAGCCGTCAAGCCGATAAAGGCGGTTTTCGCACCGTCCGCTTTCGTTCAGCTCGTCGATGAACCAGTAGTCGAAGTCGTAGTTTTCGATTACGTCAATGAAGCCTTCTCGGGTGCCGATGCCGTAGCCTTCCACGAACAGGTCAATGATCTCGTCGGTGGTGTAGCCCTCGGGAATGGTTATGTCAACCACCTCGTATACCACTTTTTCCTTGAATTCAGCGAGAAGACTGTCGTAGTTCATCATGGGCGAGACTGAATAGGTTCCGGCGAGGTAATTTCCGTCGTCATTCTCGCTCACGGCGTAGAGCTTGAACACCTTAGGGTACTTGATTATATCGTTTTTGTAGAGTATGTCCGCAACCTCGTCAAGTGTAGCGTATTCGGGAATCGTCACTTCCACAATTTCGTCTGACTTGACAAAGGCGAACATATCGTTGCTCACGGTGATGATTCCGAGGGCGAGAAATACGGAAATGACCGCCACAAATATAATGTAAACCACGGCTTTGGCCACGCTGACAACCGTGTTTCCGCCCTCGTCGCTATTTTCGATGACTTCTTCCTCGACTTTTGGCTGGACAACGGTCTTTTTCGTCTCAGCTGAGTCAAGCTTTTTCGGAGTGTTCATCAGGGCGTTGATGTCGGTTTTGCGTGTGGCGAGCATCATCTCACGGCTGGATTTGTCCGCTTTTTCGGCTTTTTGCGGCTTCTGCGCTTTGTCTTCGTTAGCGGCAAACCTCACCGGAAAGGATGAATCCTGCTTCTTCCGGACCTGCGACGGTGCGGTGTTCTGAGCCGTCCTGCGTCTTTCCTGAGGCTGAGCTGACCCCTGAGCCGGCTGAACACGGACGTTCGAACCCGAGCCTGACGCAGCTTGATTTGCGGCTGTGGGTCTATAGTTTGTGTCGGCGGCGTTCGGTCTTGTTCTTCCGTCATACGAAGCTGATGCGTTTGTGCGGTTAACGCTGACCGGTCTTTGGGTCTGTGCCTGTGACGCCGACAACGCCATGCCTGACTGTGGGTGAGTCCGGTTTACTGCCTGTCCGTTTGTGCCGTTTGTGCCGTTTGTGTTGTGAGCGTTGCGGTAGGTCTGACTCTGGTTCTGAGACTTGTTCACCACCGGGTTTATTTCAATCTGAGATGACGGCTGAGGTCTGCGCCGCACCTGTCTCACTTCCGGCTGAGCCTGCTGAGTTTGGTTCACAGCGGACTGCTCAGGTCTTTGTGACTGTATGTTTCGGTGTTCGGGATTACGGGGGATGGCGCGGTTCATTCCGCTGAGCTGTTTTTCGTTTTCCTCGTTGATTTTCTCCCTCGAGTCGTCGGCTGTAAGGGAGCTTATGTCAAAAGTCTGCGTTTTGCCCAGCCTGTTGTCCGCGCTGTTTTTATTGTTCTCCGTAATTCTCACCTCTCTTTCGATAGATTTTTATTCGATAAATATATGTCATGTAAGGGACGCGACCGTGAAGACTATCACAAGCAAAAGAAACGTCGGCGTGAAGAATGACTGGGCTATCCGTGAAAAAGCGCTCATTTTTTCTCTTGGCCTTGCGTAGTCCGACGGATAATTTCCCTCGGCGTAGGTTCTGTAGATTCCGTAGGCTTCATAGCACATGAGCATTCCCGAGATCACCGCCGCCGCTCCCACTATTATAATGAACAAAACGAAGCTGGCGTTCTGCTTGTCGGCGATTTTCAGTACGTACTGCTCCCCGAAGAGGACGAAGGCGTTGTTTACGGCGTGGACTATCATTGAAGCCAGCACCGAACGGGTAGCGTACACCACAAGCGCCATGATTATCCCCGAGAAAAAGTACACAGGGAACCGGGTCAGGGAAAAATGCGACATGGAAAAGGTCAGCGCGCTCATGATTATCGCAACACCTACGCCGTAGTTTTCGTATTCCGCCGTGACGATTCCGCGGAAAAGGTACTCCTCGGTGAAAGCCGGAAGCGCGGCAAAGGCTATGATGAGGTAGAGTCCGTCAAACAGCCGGCTGTTCATGGCGAAGGCCGCGTCCCCGAATGCCGCCGTCTGAGAAAACGACTCGGGAAAGGCCATGTACATGAAGGTGCTGAGAAGAACTACCCCGCACAGCATGAACACGGTGGCGTGAAAGATGTAGAGCAGCCGTCCCGGTGAAAATGCCCGAAGTCTCACGCGGTCCGAGAAGTCCCTGCCCCTGAGCTTTACATAGAACAGTGACGGCAGTGCGTAGGTTATGAGTTGGATCACCACAACGGCGAAATACGGGTTGTCCCGCAGTCCGAGAGCCTCGTCCGACATATAGCGTGAAGCCAGAATCAGTCCGAATACGGCGAGCAGAAGAACCGGCGTGAACATTGCGGAGTTGAACCCGCTTTTTTTGTCAGCCGAAGCCTTTGCGGCCGATTTTTCCTCAGCTGTACCGCTTAAATCTTCGCTGTCACTGCTGTTATAGCTTCGGCGCATCCTTATACCTTCCCGACGCGCGTCTTTTTGTTCTTTGTGACGCAGATGCCCTTTTCGGTGAGAAGAATGTCAACGGACACGTCAAATCTTCCCCTTGGAACCTCCGAGAGGATGTAGTCGGAGTAAACCACGCCAATTGTACATCCGGAGAACTCCGACAAATACCGGTCGTAGAAGCCTTTGCCGTATCCCAGACGATAGCCCGCTCTGTCGTACACAAGTCCCGGGACGAAACAGACAGCTCCTCCGGTTTCGTTCTGCACGTCGTATATCGGCGAGAATTCCGGAGGTTCTATGTTTCCGTTCTCGTCCTCCTCCAGCTCTTCAGCAGAAGCCACGATGTGGTACTGCATGGTGTGGTTCTTTCTGTCGCACCGTGGGAAGCATATCTTCTTTCCTCTGGCGAGAGCGGCGTTCGCTATCATGGACACGTCTATTTCGTCCTTCTGAGCCGCGTAGAGAAGCACAAATTCAGCGTACCGGAAGCTTATGAGGCCTTCGGCGGCTTTGCATATAGCCTGGTCGCGTTCAAACTTCTCTTCTCTGCTCATGGCACTGCGCAGGGCCTTGTATTCTTCTCTGATGTCGTCTTTCTGTTTTTTTATCATCTTGCAATCACACCGCGTGCCAGCTTTTCAGCCTCCGCTTCCCCTTTCAAAATCCTGCACAGCTCAAGCGAAAACTCGAGAGCCGCACCCATTCCGCATGACGTAATAACTCTGCCGTCGGTCTCAACTCTGCCTCCGGTAATCACAGCACCTTCCAGATATTCCTCGTTTCCGGGGTAGCATACGGCCCGTCTTCCCCTTAAGTATCCGCGTTTGCCGAGAATCCTCGGAGCCGCACAGATTGCCGCCATATAAGCGTTCAGTCCTTTGGCATACCTGAGAATCATGTCAATCCTGCGATAATTGTCGAGGTTCAATGTTCCGGGCATTCCTCCGGGAAGAATGAGCATCTCAAATCCTTCGTTGAGCAGTGACTCTACATCTGTGTCACATCGGTCGGTCTCGAACCTGATTCCGTGAGCGCCTGTTACGGTGCGGCTTTCCCCAATTGATACCGTGCGGACGTCACAGCCTGCCCTTCTCAGTATATCGACGGGAGTCAGAGCTTCTATCTCCTCGCATCCGTCGGCCAATAGTTCTATTATCATTTATGTTAATCTCCTTGACAGTTATTTTTTAGTTTACCTGCGCCATTTTACTCTATCTATTATATCATTCTCTGATAAAAAAGCGGTGAATAATTCATAAACATTGCTGTTTTATTTTGAAAAAAACGATCTCACAGGTACTTTTTTACGCATTCCCTCACCTTTGCCGCTACAGCTTCAACGGAATATGGAACGTTCGAGTCCTCGTCAGCACAGCGGATTACGTTCCACGCGCATTTTTTCGCGGTATAGGCGGCGGCTTCGCGACAGCGGATGAGGTAGTCTTCGTCTTTTTCGTGAATGTCCATTTTCCGTCCCGTGCTCTCGCTCCGCTTCTTCACAAGAGCTGACGACACCCTCTCGGGCATATCGAGAAGCATCACGCAGTCCGGTCGGGGAAGGGCAAGTTTATTAAACTCAAAGTCCCAAAGCCACTCGAGAAACCCGTCCCAGCAGTCCACTTGCAGCTTCGAGAGCTGGTGATACGCGTTGGCAGTGGTGTAGCGGTTGGATATGACGATTCCGTCGTTTTCGAGAAAATCACGCCATTCTCTGACGTAGCTCACGTACCTGTCGGCGGCGAAAAACATTGACGCGGCATAGGCGTTTGTGTCGTCAGGATTTTCCCCCAGTCCGCCGCTCAGATACAGCTTCACAAGAGCGCACCCCTCGGAGGAATAGTCCGGAAAATCCACTACCCTGACGTTATATCCGGATTTTTCAAGGTATTCCCTGAGAAGCGCGGTCTGCGTCCCCTTACCCGAGCCGTCAAGACCCTCAAGCACAATCAGCTTTCCCATATGAGTATTAATCCCCCATTTTTTATATAATATATGTCTTATATTTGATATTTAACAGAGATGGTTCGGATGTCAGTCCTCGTCCCTGCGCACTCTCATCTCCATGAATTCCTGTCGGGTGATGAGAATCTCGCGGGGCTTCTGTCCGTCCGGTGCGCTGACGTATCCAAGCTGCTCCATGCGATCTATAATCTTCGCCGCTCTGCCGTAGCCGAGGGAGAGCCGCCTTTGAATCAGGGATGTGGAGATCTTCTTGCTCTCGATAGCCAGCTCTATTGCCGCGTCAAGCATGGGGTCCTCGTCGCTCCCCGGACCATCGGAATCCAAGTCGCCGCCCTTGTCCTTCTTCTTGCCGCCGACTTCGCACTTCTGGGCTTCGCGCTCGATCTGGTTTGCCACCTCGTCGGAGTACACGCCGTAGTTGGAGTTCATGTTTTTGATGTATGAGACGACCTCTTCAATATCGTTCTCGGAGATAAACGCGCCCTGCACACGTCTCGGCTCTGACGCTCCCACCGGGAAGAACAGCATATCTCCCCGTCCTATCAGGTTTTCGGCTCCCGTTTTGTCGAGGATAACCCGCGAGTCCACCTGATTCTGCACAGTAAACGCTATACGGGACGGGATGTTTGCCTTGATTATACCCGTTATGACGTTTACCGACGGCCTCTGGGTACCGATTATCAGGTGCATTCCGGCGGCTCTCGCTTTCTGGGCAAGGCGGGCGATGGATTCCTCAACGTCGTCGGGAGCGGTCATCATGAAGTCGGCAAGCTCGTCGATTATGATAACGATTCTCTCCATGTATTCGTAGTCCGGGTCGTCCTTTGTAACCTTGTTGTAGGCGTTGATGTCGCGCACACCCACTTCCTCGATGAGTCCGTATCTCCGCTCCATTTCAGCCACAGCCCAAGAGAGCGCCCCTGCGGCCTTTTTGGTTTCGCTTATTACCGGGACAAGAAGGTGCGGTATGCCGTTATATATGTTCAGCTCCACCTTTTTCGGGTCGATGAGCATGAGCTTCACATCCGACGGGGAGGCTTTGTAGAGCAGGCTCATGATAATACAGTTTATGCAGACGGATTTACCGGAGCCGGTGGTTCCCGCTATGAGAAGGTGGGGCATTTTTGAGATGTCCGCGAACACGGCTTCCCCCGCCACGTCCTCACCAAGGCACACGGTCAGTCGGCTCTTTGCGTTGACAAACTGCTCGGACTCAATTAACGTGCGCAGATGTACAGTTGACTGGTTCTTGTTCGGGACCTCGATTCCTACCGCGCTCTTTCCCGATATCGGAGCTTCGATTCTCACGCCCCGGGTGGCAAGGTTCAGAGAAATGTCATCGACTAAGTTCAAAATGGACTTTACCCTTGTACCCCGGTCGAGAGCCAGTTCATATCTCGTAATTGTAGGACCCCGGGAAATGTTCTCGATTTTCGTCTTTACGTTGAATGAGTCGAGAGTGTCAACCAGCTTCACCGCGTTTTCCTGAAGCTCGTCCTTTATATCTTTCCGCTCTACGTTTGTGTCCTCAGTGAGCATGCTGACCGGCGGAAAATTGTATACGGGTGCGCTGGGTTTGGCGGGCTTTTCGCTTGAAGCAAGGGATGGGGCGGGGCTTCGGTTTGCGGCGGCGGTGTCGTTCTTGTAAGCCTCTGACAGCTTCTCGATAAGCTCCGCGTCTGCCGGATTCACGAACAGGTTCTTCATGTCAACCTCGCCCGATGATGCCAGCTTCACCGAATCGGTCTCAAGCTCGTCCTCATCAGCCTTTTCAGGGGCAGGTTCTGCGGCAGGCTTTTTGTCATGAACGTCCGCCATCCTGCTTTTGTTGTGCATTTCGATAGCCGCGACCTCAACCGCGTCAAGCACGTCTCCGCCGTCGATGGAGTGAACTGACTCATCTGAACCGTCCATGCTTCCGCCGTTGTAGTCTTCAAAATCGCCCTCAGGATCGGATTCGGAAAAGCTGTCGTAAACATCAAACCCGCTCTTTTCAGGAACCACGTCAGTCACGGGTACTTTTTCTCCTTGTTCCACGTCAATCAGTTCGGGGACGTTTTCTTCAGATGTGCGGCGGATTGTACGTTTTTCGCCGATTCCGTCCTTGAAGTCGTCGGTTCGCCTGCCTTTTTCGATTCTCTCCCGGGTGCGCTTCATCACCTCGTCGAAGATTTTTTCGTTCACCGCGTATCTGTCGATGAAATTCTCGTCAGGTTCGGAAATTCCGCCGTCCGTCTGCTCTTCGTCCGTATATACGTCAAACGGGGCTTCATCTTCGGTTTTCTCCGGCTGGCTTTCGCTGTCGTAAACCTCACCCGAGGCTTTGTCGAACACGATATCGCTGTCCTCTTCGGCTGCTCCCTCGGGCAGTGGGTCGTCAACCGGTATGTCCATTTCCGTCAGCCGCCGTCTTGTCACACGGTAAACCGTAGCGGGAGGAGTTGACTTTTGCTTTTTATTTGATTTTTTCTTGGGTTCCGCAATCTGCGGCTGAGGCTGAGTATGGCTGAACTTTGCCGCTTCTCTCGCTTCCCTCTCACGGCGCTTCTTTTCCCTGAGGTACTGGGAGTATTCTTCATCCTTCAGTTCCCGTTTGGTTGGAGCCGGCGGATTTGTAAGGCGGGACTCGCGTTTTTCGAGATGCCTGTCCCTCGCCGTATTCAGGTGGTACGCCGCCCAAAGGTAGATGCTTCTCGGAGTCAAGCCCGCGATATACAGGGACAGAGCCACGACTGCCGCCGTTATTATGATAATGGAACAGACCTTGCCGAATCCCCGGTAAAGAAGCTCGCCCAAGATTCCGCCCACGGCACCGCCGCCGACAAGTTCAACTCCGTCAGCGTAGTGGATTTTTGCCGAAAGCTCATTCTGTCCGCCGCCGATTATGTGGAGGAGCATGGTTATCACTACAAAAAGTACGGCTGTACATGCGTTGCGCCCTGCGTTCTGGCCTTCCTTGACGTCGCGTTTCCACAGCAGGGTTCGAGTCAGGAGAAACACCGGAAGAACATACGCCGCTCCCGAAAACAGTCCCGTGAAAAAGCTTCTGATTCCGCCACCGATTTTGCCCTCGCCTGAGATTATGCACACCGCGAGAATCACTCCCGCGACCGCTATGATGTACGGCGAAATCTGATAGAGAAAGCTGTCGCCGTTTTTTGCTTTAGCCGAAGTCTTTGCCGTTGATTTTTTTGCCGTGCCGGATTTTGTTCCGCCTGCTCTTTTGCTTCCGGTCCGAGTGTTTTTTGCCTGAGCCATTTGTCCGCCTTTCCCGATAAAGCTTAATCCGCCCTACCGTCGTTACTATCTATATAAAATTCACATTGATTTACTGAATTGAAGTCCGCCGTATAGCGATATAATTCCAATATATATTTTATCATGAGATGAAGAAAAATACAAGGATAATTTTGCAGTAATATTGAAATAATAATTAAAAAAATACTCAGCAATCCGACAGACAGGCGACTTTTCCGCCTGATTTGGCAAATCTGTCTTATAATTCAGCCGGATTCAATGGAGGAGCTATGAACAACAGAATACTCGCATCAATTTCGGCGGCGTTGCTGTCGTTTCTCGGGGGAATCCTCAACGGCACAATCGGCACGGGAAGCGGAATCTTCTTCATGCTGTGCGCGGTGATTATGCGGAAATACGCCGGTGCGGAGTGCGACATGTACACCCTGTCCCTGATGTGCGTGACCCCTATATCGCTTCTGGCGCTGTGCCTGTACCCTGCAGGAATCATCGAGCCTGACTTTTTCGTTCCCCTTATGCTTCCGTCCATTGCAGGGGGATTTTTTGGGGCTTACCTCAAAAAAAGAGTCAGCACAGCCGCACTGTCAACCGCCTTTGCCGTTCTCACGATTTACTCGGGAATTTCAATGATACTGCGAGCATTGTAATGAAGTGTTTACGGGAGCTTGACTATAGAGTCGTGGGTTATCATGAAATTCCGGCTGAAGAAATGCCGTATAAACCTGTCGGGGTTTCCCGACTTAATCGAGGTATAACTATGCTGATCACAATAATTGTCGCTGTTTTACTTGCCTGTGTGGCGGGTGCGGGAATCGGGGGCGGGGGTCTTCTCACGGTGTACCTGACTCTGGCTCTCGACATGGGTCAGATTCAGGCCCAGGCTTTAAATCTCGCGGCGTTTGTGCTGTCGGCTCTTTCCTCGTCGGTTATGCAGTATAAAAACCGGACCATGCCCGACCTTAAGCTGATCCTGCTCTGCTCCGGCTCGGCGATTCCGGGAGTACTCATCGGTACGGGAATACGCGACAACATACCTTCAGGACTGCTGCGGCTTGTGTTCGGAGTGGTGCTGACCGTCGCCGGATTCGCCGTACTCATCAGTGACGTAAAGAAAAGTTTACTTCTTTCCGCAACCAAAAGAAAAATTCGGTAGAAAATTTTCGCGAATATTATTGACAGAACAAAAAAATATGTTATAATTTATACGACAGGAAAAAACTTCTTAATCAATGGAGGTAAATTTAAATGGCAGAACAATACAGAGTCGGCGTTATCGGTCTTGGAAGCCGCGGCTTTTGGCACGTACATGACATTCTCACCGAAAGGGACGACGTTGTAGTCACATGCGTATGTGACGTCTATGAGGACAGAATCGAAGAAGCGGCAAAGTGCTGCAAGGAGAAAAAGGGCTGGGACGTTTACAAGACGACCGACTACAGAGAAGTCTGCGAAAGAGACGATGTGGACGTTGTATTCGTCTTTTCAGCATGGGAAAACCATGTTCCCGCCGCAGTCTGCGCAATGAACCACGGCAAGAGAGTGGGCATCGAGGTTGGCGGAGCATATTCAATCGATGACTGCTGGCAGCTGGTCAATACATACGAAAAGACCGGCATCCACTGCATGATGCTTGAAAACTGCTGCTACGACAGAAACGAAATGATGGTTATGCGCATGGTTCGCGAGGGTCTGTTCGGCAAGGTTGTTCACTGCGAAGGCGGCTACAGACACGATCTGAGAGGCGAGATTGCGTTCGGCGAGGAGGAGCGTCACTACAGACTCCGCAACTACATGAACCGCAACTGCGAGAACTACCCCACTCACGAGCTTGGACCTATTGCCAAGATTCTCGACATCAACCGCGGAAACCGTATGCTCTGGCTCTCCGCTGTGGCTTCCGGCTCATGGGGACTCAACGCTTACGCTGAAAAGAACGAAAAGGTTCAGGACTGGCAGAAGAGCTACCGCTTCAAGCAGGGCGACATCGTAAAGACAAACATCATGTGCTCCGGCGGCGAGCTTATCACCCTCACCCTCGACACAACCCTTCCCCGCAACTACTCCAGAAACTTCACCGTTCGCGGAACCAAGGGCTACTTCAACGAGGACATCAACGCGGTTTTCCTCGACGGCGTTCACAGCGAATGGGACCACAAGTTCTACAACAATACAAAAGAATACCGCGATACATGGGAACATCCCGTATGGAAGAGATTCACTGAGGAAGGCGTAAAGGGCGGTCACGGCGGCATGGACTGGCTTGTATTCGATGCGTTCTTTGAAGCCCTCAACAACGGCGACGTATACCCCATCGACACCTACGACACGGCTGCATGGATGTCCATCACTCCCCTGAGTGAGATTTCCATCGCACAGTGCGGCGCGCCGGTTGACATTCCCGACTTCACACGTGGCATGTGGACTCACAGAAGTGACAAAAACCACGGCTTCTACACTCTGGACAAGTAATATCAGGCAGGCATAATTCAAAACAGGGTTCATTTTACTAAAGGAAACTCTGAATAAATCGAGGTTCCACGTGAAAAAAAGCTTGAATATATGGCATTTTTTACGGGAACTAACTTAACTCAGAGGCTTCCTAAGTGTACCCTGTTTTTTTGCTGCTTTCTTTTTTATTTTGCTTCTTCGTAATTCTCAACCGGTATCAGCACGTCGCCGTTGGACAGTTCTGAGAACCATTTGAACTCGGATGAGCTGCCGCCGTCGAACATGATTCCGTCCTCGGTCACGTCAAAGGCGTAGGTGAAATTCCCGTCGTCGGTGTTCAGCACAAGTCTGCCGTTTTCCTCGGTGTACTCGCCCTGTCCGATGTAGCTTGACAGAGGCGAGAAGCACATCATGAAAGTCCCGTCCTCCTTCAGCGTAACGGAAGCGGTGTTTTTGAACTCGTCCTCCCCGACCCACATGTACATCCCCTCAGCTTTTTCGTCAGGGGTTGAGGCTTCATTTTTCCCGCATCCGGACAGGGTCAGCACGGCGAGAATTATCAAAAGGATGATTTTTGTCATGTCAGTCACCTCGGTTTGTGTTACTGCTGATTAGACGTTACAATTCGGGAAAAAGTTCCCGGTTTTTTGAAAATAATTGCCGTATGACGAAAATAAATTCCGAAGTGGGGAAGCCCCCACGGGCTAACATAATGTTTGTTCAGCCGAAACCGCAACAGTTTTCACAACCATATTATTTGTCTCAACCCATTTTTTGTCTCAGCCCATTTTTACTTCCCACTTTTTGTCCTCTGCCCACTTTCTATCGTGAAAAGAGCTTTCTAATGGTTGAAAAACAAAATGCATGCCCACTTTCTGCCCACTTTTAAAAATAAAAACGGGCAGCGGGTGATGTTAATAATTAGTCTAATACAAGTGAATTTAGGTTGTTTTTAGGATATTAATGTTGATTTTTTGCATAATTTAGTGTCCTGCCCACTTTGCCCAACTTTTTTCTCTCTATATATAATATATAAAAATAGTATATATAGAGAGAAGTATAGGAAAATGGGTGGGTATTTGGTCAGGAACTTTATTCTAAGGAGATCTGCAATGCTTCATCACTCAAAACGTATTCTGCGGCAGCTCCGGAATAGATACGTGGGATTGCTCCACTGCTAAGCTGAAGTTGTGCCGTATTCACCCGCAGGGGTGTCCCCGCCACCTGTCGGGGTTTCCCGACCCTTTTGCTTTCTCAACCGCGCAGGACAGCACGAACGCGCACAGGTTCACCGTCACTACCGCCGCGCCCGTTTGCAGGGACAGACAGCAGGACGCGAAAAATCCAACTACGAAACATACCACCGATACTACAGCCGAGAGAACCGCGGTTAATCTGAAACTTTTCGTCAGCCGCATGGCAGTCAGGGGCGGGAACACGATAATGGCGGAAATCATAATCGCACCCATCATCTTCATTCCAACGACAATTGTAATTCCCGTAAGGACCGCAAGGGCTGTATCATAGGCCGAGGTTCTGATTCCGGCGGCATGGGCGAAGGTTTCGTCAAATGTCACGGTGAATATAGTCTTGAAGGACAAAAGGAACCACCCCAGCACCACCGCTGACAGTACAGTTGAGATAACCATATCCTTTGTGGAAATCGTCACCACCGACGACGAGCCAAAGAGGGATGAGCATATGTCCCCGCTCCGACCGCCGGTAAAGTTGTAGAGCAGGGTTCCCACGGCTACGGCTCCCGTCGAGACTATGGCGCAGGCTGAATCCCCGCTGAGCTTGCCACGCCCACGGGACAGCTTGAGTATGAGAACCGCCGCTAAAATCACGATTGGGATTGACACCTCAAGCGAGTACGCCGCACCCACTCCCGCAACCGACGCAACAGCCAGCGCGAAAAATCCCACGTGGGACAGTCCATCGCCTATCATGGAGTACCGCTTGAGAACCAGACTCACGCCGAGCAGGGACGAACACAGTGACACAAGGGTTCCCACAACAAGGGCGCGGGATATGACTTTTATTAAAAATTCTGATGAAAACAGCTCTGACAGCGACATTTTTACCATTCCTTTCGCTGATAAATTATACACTTTTGTGTGATTTGCACATTTTATTCGTTTGAGTGGTCGTGGTAGTGGAGGTCTTCCATCTCGTCCTTTTTCTCGTGGGCGAAGTACTCCTCAACCGTACCATAGAACGAATGTCCCCGGCACATGGACAGGATGTGTTTGGCTTCACGTCCGGCGCACATGATGTCGTGAGTCACCATCATCACCGCACACCCGGACAGGTTGATTTCGCGTATGCAGTGGTACATTTCGTGAGCCGCCTCAGGGTCCAGTCCGGTCACAGGCTCGTCGAGAAGCAGGATTATTTCCGACACACATAAGGCCCGCGCCAGAAGAACCCGCTGTCTCTGCCCGCCCGACAAGTCCCCGAAGCAGCGTCCCCTGAGATTCCCGATTCCAAGCCGCGCCATGGCGTTCTCCGCTTTTTTGTGGGATTCGTCACGCCAGATAAGCCCCAGTTTGTCCCGGGCGGCGCATCCCGACAGAACCACCTCAGCCGCTGTGGCCGGAAAGTCCCGCTGAATCTTCGACTGCTGCGGCAAGTATCCGATTCCGGATTTCTTTATCTCCTCAGCTATCCGCAGTGTCCCGCCGCTGGGCTTGATTTCCCCCGTGACCGCCTTCATGAGGGTACTTTTCCCCGAGCCGTTTTCACCCACCACGCAGAGGTAATCCCCCCGTCCGAGGGTGAAGTTGACCCCATTAGCCGCGGTGAATCCGTCGTAGGACAGCCGCAGGTTTTCGCCTTCTATCAGGTTTGTTTCATCTTTCATAATATTTAATCTCCGTAAATTCGTCATTGCAGTACGGTTTTCAGGCTTTCGAGGTTTGCTCTCATCAGGTCTGCGTAGGTCACGCCCGACTCAAGCTCGTCTTTTGTCACGTTGTGGGCGGAATGAAGCTGCACTATGCCGCACCCGGTCTCGCCGGATACAGCTTCCGCGCATTTTTTGTCCGAAAACTCCATTGTAATCACGGCAGGAATGTTCTCGTCCCGTACTTTGTTTATGAGAAAGTTGATGGTCGACAGCGTGGGTTCGGTGTTTGACGTGCATCCGGAAAAAGCGGCGTAGTAGTCGAGGTTATACCGCTCGGTGAAGTACCTGAAGGGGAATCGGTCGGCTACAACAATGGTTCTGCGTGCGGCGTTTTCCACCACATCCATGATTTCCTCATCAATTTCGTCAAGCTCCGCCTTGTAGTCGGTGACTCTCTGCCCGATTTTATCTTCAAGCTCGGGGCTCAGCTGAACCACCGCGTTGGCTATTCCGTCGATGATACGCTCGGCATTGGGGATTGAGGTCCAGATGTGCTCGTCGAATGATGTTTCTTCGTGCTCGTCCTCATCCGTCTGCATTCCCTCGACCACCTCTTCCTCCAGTCCCACGACAAAATCAGCGGCGCAGATGTCGTTTACTTCTACATCCATTGAATCAAGGGAAGCGAACACGTCCTCAACCCAGTCCTCGCTCTCGCCTCCGGTGTGGACGAACAGGTCAGAGGTCGCTATTTTGTCGATGTCCGACAGGGTGGCTTCAAAGTCGTGGAATTCGGCTCCGGCGGGAATGAGCATCACCACGTCCGCGTCCTCACCGCACACGCATCGGGCAAAGTCGTACATGGCGAAGTTTGTAGCGCAAATTTGAAGCCGTCCGTAATCTTTGCCGTCACCCGAGCACGACGTCAGCATCATCACAACGGTCAGCAGAGTGATAAGCATAATTATAATTTTTTTATTCATTCTTTTCCTCCGCACAGTCGCCGCATACGCCGTAAATCACGGTTTTCGTGCAGTCCAGGGCAGGGTGAAGCCGTGCTCCTTTTTGAAGTGGTCGATTATGCTTTTCATGAAGTCGCAGTCCATGTGAATCAGGCGGCCGCATTTTTCGCATTTCAGGTGGATGTGAGCGTCGGTGCAGGTGTTGAACTGGTAGTAGGCACAGTCCCCTCTCGCTGAGCTTCCCATGAACCGTTTCAAAAGTCCTTCGTCGGTCAGGGCGGCAAGAGTGCGGAAGACCGTGGCCTCGCTCGCTTCAACTTTCCGGCTGATTTCCCGTGCGGACAGGCATTTTTCCTCGTTTTCCTCAAAGAACCGCAGGATTTCGTCCCGCTGTCTGGTCTTGTATTTTCCTCTCGACATGATTTTTTCCTTCCTAATTTTATATGCGTTGTTTTAATCAATATAAGTTATCCTGTATCACAAATATAACCCGCGTTTATTACAGTTCACCTGCAAGCTTGAACAGAATCTCCGGCAGAACCACGCGGCGTGCATAATTATACTTTTCTTCCTGTTCATCCGTCCGTCCAACAAGAGCCACGCCCGTCGCGGAGTTGTCGGACACTAACAAAATTGCGGCGGATGGGACTTCGAGAAGGTCTGCCATTGAGTAAAACGCAGCCGTCTCCATCTCGATCAGGTCGGTGCCGAACGCGCGGATTTCGTCGAGATGGTAGTACTCCATGACGATTGAGTCGGTGCAAAACACGCTGGCCCGCTTCAGACTGATTCCCCGGGGAATAATGTTGTCACGCACAAACTCGTCAATCCGCTGATTTGCGAGGATCACGGACCGGTCGGTTGTGGTTTTGTCGGGGTATACCCGCTCGAATGGGGTGAAGTCGGACAGGTCGTCTTTCAGGTAGGACAAAATATATCCGCCACTGACGCATTCTGTGGGGATGCAAAGGTCGCCAAGTTCGAATTCGGGCTTGAGCGAGCCGACAGCACCGATGAAAATCATGCGTCTGAACTTCATTTTTCCGAGAATTCCCACGTGGTCGACCGTATTTCCGGCACATGAGGCAACCTGAATCCACAGAAGTTTAACTCCGTCCCCCTCGACAGTGTAACCCGCTGTGTATGTGCCTATCCGGTTGGTTGTAATTTTAAACCTGCCGTCGGTTTTGGTGTTGATTTCAGTCAGAATTTTCTCCGGCGTGAAGCTTGGCGCAACAACTAAGGCGTCGTAAACGATGTCGTCCTCTGGGAAGCCGAAGATGTCCCGAGCCATTTGCGGGCTGTTGTATTTGTCAAGCAGTGTGATGATTTTCTTCATTTTCTCCTTCATACGCTTCTCCTTTTAATTTAAAATTGATTATCATTTTCAATTTGGCAGAGGTATTATAGCACAATTCTGCGGCTATGTCAAGTGGAAAACAAAAATGACGCCCGCCCGTGCTGGGTTGACGTCACTTTGTTGAATTCTGGTTAATCGTCGTCGCCGTTCTATTTCTGTAAACGGTTATTGCCGCCGCGAATGCCATGAGTGAGACTCCGGAAACGGTGTAAGCCGCGATACCATTGCCGCCCGTCGAAGGAAGCTCATGCCCCCTTGGAGTTCTTTACGGTGATGGTGAAGACGTAAACGCCGCTTGTTTCATCAATTTTTTTCCCAAGCCAGCGCCGCTATCTTCTTCGTGAAATGTTGCCGTCAGTTTGTTTGTTGCGGTTATGTCAAGTTCAATCTTTACAGGACCGGACAGACCTGTGAATCCAATGGGAGCTTGGGTTTCCTCGAGGTAGTATGTACCCTTGGTGAGGTGAGCGAACCGTGTGTCGAGAAGTCCGTCATATTTTGATGTAGCTATGGTTGCCTCAGATTCAATTTTAGTCCATGAAACTGTATTATTATCAATCTTATAGTACAGTTTATTTTCACTGGAATCCAACTTATACAGCCGGAATTTTGCCCCCGCAAGCGTCTTGTTCGGATCATTTGCGTTGACTTTTTTGATGTCGATTGTGCTGTCCTGCTGGTCTTCTGCACGGATGTAGGTTGAGCGGGAGAACAGGTTTGTGATGCTAACGATTTCGCCATTAGGATCACCGTTTTTTGTGATACCAGTCTTCGTAGTTGGCACCTGATTCTTCAGTCTGCTTCAAACCCCATTCATAATCCTGATAAATATCATAATATGGCCAGCCAACATCTGTGAAGATTCGTCTGTGCTTATAGTATTGATTATTGGATTGTTGACTTTCATAATAATTTGCATTCGGATAATAGTTGAAAGTAACTCTCTCGTATGAATCAGCATTCGGAACATATACAAGGTGTGTTCTAAAAGCTTTTAGTGGATCATTAGTCGTCAAATTAGAATAATTCTGCAGGATATGAGTAGTAGCTTAATCCTTCTTGTTCAACGCATCCGAGAGAACAATTTACTTTCTCCCCTAATCCTCATCTGGGCATAAATCCATGTGGGGGTGTTGTCGATATAGCCTTGAGAGGCGAACTGGTTCAGGGTTTTGACCACATAACCGGGGCCGCGGCCTACCATGATACCGTCATCTTCTTCGCCGGCGTTGGCGTAAATCGTGTCTTCCGTCACAAGAACCATGATGTCGTTTGTGTTGATTTTGTAACCCGTCGGAGGCTTGATTTCCTTTATGATGTACTGACCCATGTCAAGGTTGGAGAATTCCGCCGAGCCGTTCTTTTCCGCGGCGATGTATGCTTCGGTTACGTCAATCTGCTTAGGCTTTATTGTTGTACCATCAAGATTGATTTCACCGGTTTCGGGATTTATTACAGGGTTCTCCGTGAGTTCGTAGTACCTTTCGTCACTTGCGAGATATTTCAGATTATCAAGCTCATCACCCTGAACCGCATAAATCGCAAAGGTTGCACCGGGTATGAATAGATTTCCTATTTCATCTTCGTTTTCGATGGAGTCTCCGTAGCCTTCCACCATTTTCTGGACGAAAACCTTGTTGATGAGGTTCGGGACTTGGATGTTCGCACCGAACTCACGATCAAACGCGTTTCTGCTTGAATAATTCCCCTCCAAACCTTTGAATTCATCCGCGTGAATGTAAACCCTATAGGTGTTGTCTGGGGTAGCATTTTCCAAACTGCCGATTGTCCAGTAGAATCCGACGGTATAACGTGTTTGAGTCTTATCGGCAAGCATATGATAATACTGCGTGATGTGGCCGGGGAGGTTTTCGAGAGTCAGCTGCATTTCGGCAGAGAAAAGCGCAAATTCAACCTGCTGTTTGTAATCATACTTTTGCTTTTGTGCCGCGTAGATTATTGCCGCAAGAGTTGCAGTAGTTCCTTCGCCTTTCTCAACCAATTCATACCCACGATTGTCAGTTCCGCAAACCGGAGTCCAGTTATTTCCGTTTTGTAATGATGTGGTTGTTACATTAGTTAAGTCACCCGTGTATTTCATCGGAACTGCAAATAATGTACCTTTTACTGTTTTAGTAGAATCAATATAATATTCTCGTTCTTCAGTAGTGCCATTCTCACCCCTAATCAATATAGTATCTGTCGCGGTTATCTGCAAAGTTGAAGCCGCACGGGAACCTGATTCCGGAGTATTGTTTGCTGATTGCCATTCCAGATTTCCAGATAAACATCTTTCGTTACCACGCGGTACCCATCCGGAACCTCAATCTCTCTTAAAATGAAGTTTGGTCCGAAAAGTTCTTCCAATTCTTCCAAAGTCAGCAGGTTGTCCTCATTATCAACGAAAATCATCTCTCCAAGATAATTAGTCAAACCTGTATAGAGAACTTTTGCGATAACAATACCATTATCATCACGAAAATCATCGTTGGGAGCATAAGTCAGATTATCCGGCTGTGTTACAGCAGTTCCACCTTTATCTGAGAGCATTTTGTAGGAGCCGTCATCTTCTTTGCTTGACGTATATACTGCAAATTTTGCGCCAGGAACAACATCACCGTACTGGTCAACCTTGTATATCGCAGTTTTCGGAATGTCAATAATGTTGAACTTAAGCTCAAGGTTAGATTCGTAGTTGCCACGCTCAAGGTAGTAGAATTTCAAAGTATGCGTTGTATTATCCGCAAAAGTATCATCGTTCCAATCTTTTTCATCGACTGACCCATTCGCGCTGATAAATGCAACTTTTAAATTTGTTCTTCTACTTTGAGTTTTATCACTATCATAAATAACAATTTAACCTGAAACAAAATCAATATCAATGCTGCAAGCGTCGTGAATACCACCGACGTCACCGATAGGAACACCATCTATGAAAATCCATACGTCGTCGTCTCCGGAGAAGTGGAATGTTGTTGGAGTTTCTTCTTTGCTGTTTGTATGACCTCCATAAAGCTGTATGAAACGTGTCGTAATTGACACACCGAAGCAATGGTTCATTGAAGAAGAAGTACTCCTACTTTCCATAACAGACGGTGCGTAATTGAACAGGAAAAATTGCCCTTGATTATTACCGTTTTGGTCATAAACTCCCGGACTATCATATACGTAAACTTCATTCTTATCTTCATCCAACTCAGCCATGTATTCTGTGCTGTCAAAGAAATAGTAACCTTCCGAGTCATTTGTTAGCAGTCCGCTTACATTTTTAAAAGATTCTTTTCCGTCATGTTCTATGCTCGGATTAAATAAATATGCGAGTGATTTTTCCTTCGTTATTCTCTTCGCTCTGTTCACAGCAAGTACCGGATAGCCATCATCCCCTATTAAAGACTTAACAAGTCCTTGGTTCGGTAATTGTTTGCTACCAGTCCAGTTAATAACGTTCCACCCCTGTACAGCACTTCGCCAAAACTTAAATTTGTGATCACTGTTAATGCCAATCCCATACTTGTCATATGTAGTATTATTATCAGGTTCATTTCTTCCGTTTGGATTTATCCAATAGTCGAACATATTTATAACAGTATTCGAAGACTGTGATGTCGGAACAACATATGCGGTTTACAACCTACTATTTTTATACCATTCTATTTCTATCAAATTTCCATTAACATCATAACGATGCCCAGTCCCCAAGACCGGTGGAGAGACTTCTTCCCCCGTAAGTGCAATCTCGTACGTGGCTTCGGCGGTTTCTTGGCGGCAGACTTCGGTGTGGGTGTGTTCTTCTTTGCCACAGATGAGTTCCCATGTGCCGTAGCAGAGCGCAGTATGGGTGTGGCCGGGAGTCTCTTCCGGCGTGCAAGTCAGCTCTTTCGCGTCAAGTGGTATTTTCTCAACCGTATAGCAGATTCCCTCGCAGTCGTCGGTGTGCTGGTGAAATGTCAATCCGAGTTTGCCGCAGATTACCCGGTCAAGGTCGTAGCAGGTCACGTCATGCTCGTGAAGCTCAATCTCCGGCTTGTCGCAGGGTTCGGGAAGCTCGGTTTCGCTCTCCGTCTCCGTCTCAGGCTCGGTCTCCACCTCAATAACGTCAGGTTCATCCACAGCCGTTTCCACAGCGATTTCGTCAGCCTTAGGCTCGTCCTCTTCCGTCTCGGCATAACTCCAGCCCTCCAGAAGTGCGCAGACAAGGACCCGCTCCGTTATGTAGCAGTCGTCGGTGTGGGCATGTTCCTCGTCATATCCGCAGAGCAAAGGAGCCTCCATTGTGATTGCCGGCATGATAAGCATGTAGGTCGTGACGAACACCACAAGGCAACCAAGCACGGGGCAATCTTATGCCAGTTTCTCCGGTTCCTTGTGCGGATTACAGCGTTGTGCGCGCTTTCTGTTTTCTGAATTTTCGAATTTTTTAGTTTGCTGCATATGCGTACCCCTGCCCCTCCCACAACGACATTTGTGAATTCAACGCGTTGTCCAAGGGGTTCATCTGAAGTTGTTCGGTAATTTGGCGGTAAATTTCAGATCTTATATGGATATTCCCAGTTGGAAAAAGTATTGTCGTATTCATTTTTATGAAATATTATACTTTCGGAATACATTATACTATACAAATTTCAAAATAGCAATAGCTATGTGTGCAAATCAAGTAAATTTAATTGTTAAATTTTAGGTTTCATTGGTTAAAGATGTTTATTTTTTACCATTCACTTAAAAATAAAGCGCGAATGTAATTTTTAATAAATATGCAAAACTTTATACTTCAAAGGACTCGAAGCCGCGTTTTTAAATCAGGGAGTACTTGACATTCGGCCTTCAATCTGCTATTATTAATGGGCATAAAAGCTGACTGATTGAATAAATTTTAAGGAGAGACAGCGATGCCTTACATCACCATACAAACAAACCTTACCGTAATCAAAGAAAAATGCGATGCCATCAAGGAGAAGCTGGCCCAAGCTCTGGCACAGTCCTTCCCGGGCAAGAGCGAGGAGTGGCTCATGGTAAAAATAGAAGACAACATAACAATGTACTTCGCCGGAACCACCGCCCCCTGCGTCATGATAAACATCGACATCTTCGGCAGACAGAACAAAGCCGGATACGACAAAATGACATCAGCCGTATGCGACATAGTGTCGGAAATAATCAACGTTCCGAAGAACCGGATTTACGTAAAGTATTCGGAATACGACCACTGGGGTTGGAACGGCGACAACTTCCGATAATATCCAATAAAATTCAACAATAATTTTACTATTCAAGGAGACTGTTATGCCTGATTTCAAAAAAATTGCACCGACAGAGATTCCGGGAAACGCAATTTCTCTGATTGGCGAAAAGTGGATGCTCGTCACCGCGTCGGACCCTGAGGGAAACCTCGTCTGCGGACAGGACTACAACACCATGACCGCAAGCTGGGGCGGACTTGGCTTCATCTGGGGAAAGCCGGCGGCGTTTGTTTTCGTACGTCCTTCCCGCCACACCTTCAGCTTCATCGAGAGGAACGTGCGGCTGACCCTTTCCTTCTTCCCGGAGGAGTACCGCTCTGCCCTCGCATACTGCGGAAAATACAGCGGACGGGATTATGATAAAGCTAAGGAATGCGGACTCACGCTGGCGTACGACAAAACTCTCGACGGAAGAGCCGTGTGGTTCGACGAGGCCGGTCTTGTGCTGAAAACGAAAAAGATGTACGCCGACTTTTTCCGCCCCGAGGGAATACTGTCGCCGGTCCCTGCCGAAATTTACTCCGATAGCGGATACCACAAACTGTATGTCTGCGAAATCGAGGAAGTTCTCACTCGGTAAACCGTAATCAAACCGATACAAAAATCCGATAAAAAGCCGCGTGACTTTGTAATATTTACGTGAAATTTCTGTGTTTTTCGTCAAACTGCACAATTTTTGAGCTGAATTTACTACACATAAGCAAGGTTGTAATTTCTGTTTTGCTATTGCAATATTGAATTTTATGGTGTATAATAATTAGGTAGGGCTTTTATATTTTCTCGGTTTATGTGAGATATGACTAAATCGCACCGGTAAGGTGCTGAATATAGACTTTAATATTATGGAATACTCTTGAACTGATCCAAAGCTCAATGCGAAAAAATAATGCTTATATACAAGGAGACAAAAATGGCAGACATTACCACAAAGAATATTAGGAACGTCGTCCTTCTCGGTCACAGCAGCTCGGGCAAGACATCTATCGCCGAAGCGGCACTGTACCTCACAAAGGCTACCGACAGACTGGGCAAAACCACATCCGGCAACACAGTATGCGACTACGATCAGGAAGAGATCAGGCGCGGCTTTTCTATAACCTTATCACTCGCTCCCGTTATGTGGAACACATCAAAGATCAACTTCATCGACACCCCCGGATTTTTTGATTTTTCTGGAGAAGTTGACGCTGCTGTCAGAGTTGCCGACGCGGCTATCATTGTTCTCGACGGCAAGGCCGGTGTTGAGGTAGGCGCGGAGCTTGCATGGAACAAGGCAAAGGAAGCTTCAATTCCCTGCGCTTTCTTCGTAAACAAGTGCGACGACCCCGAGGCAAACTTCACGCGTGTGTTCTCTGAGCTTCACGAAAAATTCGGCTCGGCTGTATGCCCCCTTCTTGTTCCCATGAAGAACGGCAGGGATGTTAAGTTTTTAAATCTCATCACCCGTGAAGTCTACACCTTTGACGCGGCCGGAAAGAGAAGCGCGGCTCCCTTCACCGACGAAGACTCGGAAACCGCTTCATCCTACTCAGACACCCTGAACGAGGCAATCGCGCAGACCAGCGAGGAGCTTCTTGACAAGTACTTCGAGGGCGAGGAAATTACCCAGGAAGAGGCTGTTGAGGCCCTCCACCAAGGCATCATCGACGGCAGCATCGTTCCCGTGTTCTCGGGCTGCGCAACCAACCTCTGGGGCATAAACTTCCTCCTCGACACAATCAACGACTCCTTCCCCCGTCCGACGGCAAAGAAGGTCGAAAAGGTCATCGACGGCGACTCTTATGCTGACCGTCCAATCGAGGTTGATGGAGAATGCTCGCTGTTCGTTTTCAAGACTATTGCGGACCCTTTCGTCGGCAAGATGACCTTCTTCAAGGTAATGAACGGCAGTCTCACAAACGACCTGACACTGAAAAACATCTCCAGCGGCTCCGTTGAGAAGATGGCCCACATCTACACCATCCGCGGCAAGAAGCAGACCGAAGTCACGTCCCTCTGCTGCGGCGACATCGGCATGATTGCAAAGCTGGCAGGCACCAACACCAACGACACCCTGACCGTTTCGTCAGATATAGAATACAAGAAGATCGCGTTCCAGCATCCCTACATGACCATGGCAATCACACCTGCCGCAAAGGGCGACGAGGACAAGATTTCCACCGGCATCGCGCGTATGCTCGAGGAAGACAAGACTCTGATTTACGAAAACAACGCGGAAACCAAGCAGATGACCATTTCCGGACTGGGCGACATGCAGCTTGACGTACTCGTTTCCAGAATGAAATCCCGCTACGGCACCTCCGTTATTCTCGAGAAGCCGAAGATTGCTTACCGCGAGACCATCAAGGGCACATCCGACGTCGAAGGAAAGCACAAGAAGCAGTCCGGCGGCTCCGGTCAGTACGGTCACGTCAAGATGAGATTCTCCCACGGCGACGCTGAGGGACTCACCTTCACACAGTCCGTTGTCGGTGGTACGGTTCCTAAGAACTTCTACCCCGCAGTTGAAAAGGGACTTCTTGAAGCCATGCAGAAGGGCGTTCTCGCCGGATATCCCGTTGTAAACCTGGCGGCTGACCTCTACGACGGCTCCTACCACCCGGTTGACTCAAACGAAATTTCCTTCAAGCTGGCGGCACGTCTGGCGTACAAGGAAGGTCTTCCCAAGGCTAAGCCGATTCTTCTCGAACCCATCGGCTCCCTTAAGGTATGCGTTCCCGAATCCCTCGTGGGCGACGTCATAGGCGACATCAACAAGAGACGCGGACGTGTGCTTGGCATGAACCCCAGCGAAAAGCTCAGCGGCTATACCGTTGTTGAAGCTGACGTTCCGAAGGGCGAGATGCTGGACTACACAATTTCCCTCAGAGCTATGTCCCAGGGACGCGGTTCCTTCGACTTTGTAATCGACCGTTACGAGGAAGTTCCAGCTAACGTTGCGCAGAAGATTATCGCCGACGCAAAGGTTGGCGAGGACTGACAATACATAATCCAAAAAAGGTGTCTGGCACCAAACCGTCAGGCACTTTTGTGTTGATGTTTTAAATGGTATTTATAAATGGACTTGAGTAAAGAAAAACGTTCCTACGGCGCGGATCTCTTGCGTATTGTCAGCATGTGCATGATTTTGACCAGTCACTTTTACGTTCACGGCGGCGTTTTGGGCCTTCTCAGCACGCACAGCCCTAATTTTTACGTGAGCTGGTTCATTGAAGGCTGCTGTTACGTCATGGTGAACTGCTTCGTTTTGATCACGGGCTACTTTCAGAGCGGGACCAGTTTCAAGCTGAAAAAGCTGCTTCTTCTGTGGGGGCAGATCATCGCAGTCTCCGGCGGGGCTTACCTGATTCTGTGCGCTGTTGGAAAGGTGGAGTTCTCCTTTGCCGGATTCATGGCAGCCGCGACTCCTGTCACTTCACAGCGGTACTGGTTCGCCACGGCTTATGTGATGCTCTACATGCTCTCACCGGTGCTGAACGTGCTTGTGAACCGGCTGAACCGTCGTGAGCATTTCACGATGTGTGCGGTTCTGTTCGGTGTGCTGGTAGTTCTTCGGAATTTCGTCTACTGGAACGACTTCGCCAACCTCCACGGGGGATATTCATACACGTCGTTCTTTGTGCTGTATGTGATTGGTGCGTACATGAGAAAATACAAGGTACGGCTGTCACATCCGCTGGCTTGGTACTTCGGCTTGTCCTCGGTGACGGCACTTTCCCGAATCGTAATGACCCTGCTGTGGCAGAATTTCAGCTTTGACTCGAAGTACATCAAAATTTTCATGCAGTACAATTCCGTTACGGTAGTCCTCGCGTCTATATGCCTGTTTGACTACTTTGTCCACCTCGACATAAAGAACAAGGCCGCCGTGGGTCTGATAAAATTTTTTGCCCCGCTGACCTTCGGCGTATACCTGATTCACGAGCAGATTGAAGTCAAGGGCATAATCTGGCCGTGGCTGAATCCGTCCCGGTTTGTCACCTCACCCAAGTTGTATCCGTACCTGATTTTCGTGGTGGCTCTGCTGTTTTTGGGGTGTAGCTTCTGCGATTTTCTGCGGCACATGCTGTCGAGGCTGCTTAAGATTCCGGAGATATTCGGCAGAATCAGCGGATTTTTCGAAAAGAAAGCAAAGTCGGTCATGGACAGGATTTACATGCAGGATGAAAATTAATCCACAAAAACAAAGGGAAGCTGAACTCAAACTCCGGCTTCCCTCTTTTGTTTAGTTTTCGGTACTGTTCTGCTCCGGCGATATTTTCAGCCTGAACCAGAAGCAGCTTCCCTCTCCCACCTTGCTCTTGACTCCGAACTCGGCTCCGTGGAGAAGAAGAATGTTCTTGACAATGGACAGCCCCAGTCCCGTGCCCATGTTCGCCCGCTTGTGGAAGTCGTTGACCTTGTAGTACCTCTCCCACACCAGCGGCAGCTCGTCCTCGGGAATTCCTATACCGCTGTCGATGACCTCGAGAAGCACATCCCCCGCTTTCCTGTCCGTGGATTGGCGTATGACGACGGTTTTGTCCTCCCCGGTGTAGTTGACGGCGTTTCCCACGAGGTTGTACAGCACCTGTAAAATCCGTCCCTCGTCGGCGGTAACGAAAACATCTTCGTCCGAGTCCGACTCGAAGGTGATGTTGAACCCGTCCTGCTCCTTCAGCTTGCCGTAACGCTCGATTGTGGTCCGCACAGTGTCCGTGAAGTTGAACCGGGTGGGATTGAGCTTCTGCCGTCCGCCTTGGTAACGGCTCACCTCAAGCATATCGTTGACAAGGGTAGTCAGCCGGTGGGTTTCGTCGATGACAATCTGCATGTTCTCCGGCGTGGCTTCTCCCGGTAAATCCCGCATGGCTTCCGTGTACCCGGCTATCATGGTAAGGGGCGTGCGCAAATCATGTGAAACGTTGGCGACCAAATCCTTCTGCATTTTGTCAAGCCGGGACAGCTCGTACGCCGCACGGTTCAGGATTGCAGACAGGTTTGCGCTTTCGGTGCAGTTTCCTCCGTCGAAGTTCACGTTGTAGTCCCCCAGAGCCAGCTTTGACGCCTCCACGCTCATATCCCGCAGCGGCTTCGACATATGCTGTGAGAACACAATTCCAAGCACCACGGCAATAACGAGAAGAATCACGGATATCACCACAAGCTGCGCTCTCAGGGTCTTTACGGTGGACTCAAGTGGCATCAGCTCGGCGTTGAACAGGAACAGCAGAGTTGAATCCGACTTCGGCACCAGCTTCACAAGGACGTAGTTCATGCCGCCTGGATCGTCACCGTCTTCCGTACTCTTTGTCTGGAACATATCTGACAGGGACACGTTTTCCAAGTATTCCCCGCCGTTTTCAGCCGCACATTTGTAGAGGTTATTGAGCAATCCCGGACTTTCCACGTTGTGAATGAAGCAGAAGGTGTTGATGTGCTTGTTAATGAGCTGGTACCCCACTCCGCCTTGGATTTTATAAACCGTCAGGCAGACTCCGTTTTTTGACGCGTTTTTTCCGGCGTAGTCGTCGAGGTCTGTGTAGTCGTCTCCGAAGTCATTGGAAGCGTAGTCTGTCACCTCAGCCGCGCATTTCTCAAGGTCATTCATCTTTAGGGAGAGGTAAACGTCGTCGAGCCACACGGTCTGGAACAGCCACAGCAGGGCAAGCACCACCGCAGTGAAGGCGAAAAACACGAGAATCAGCCGGGTTCTCATAGACATGGTTACGCCGGAGGATTTTCTGCCGCTTCTGTGCCGTTTTTTTATCTTTTTCCTGACATTTTTTTCAGCAGCCGTTTTAGCCAAATCCGAGCCTATCTGTGACGTCTCAGGCTGTAAACCTGCATTTTCCGTCGGATTTTTATCGTTCTGCGTCAAAGCGGTAACCCACTCCCCTCAGCGTGACAATATAGTCAGCGTAATTACCGAGACACTTGCGCAGGAGCTTTATGTGGGTATCAAGGGTTCTGTCGTCGCCGAAGTAGTCGTAGCCCCAAACCTCGCTGATGAGTCTCTCCCGGGTCAGGGCTATGTTTTTGTTTTTAATCATGTAGAAGAACAAATCGTATTCCTTCGGGGTCATGTCAGCACGCTTGCCGTCGACATACACAATCCGCGCAGTCAGGTCCGCTTTTAGTCCGCCGCCGGCAAATTCAACCACCTCGTTTTTGACCTCCTCCTGCACCTTGGCTCCCACCTTACCTGACGCACGCTTGAGAACCGCGTCAATTCTCAGCATAAGTTCCTTTGGTGAGAAGGGCTTGACAACATAGTCGTCGATTCCCAGCTCAAAGCCGTTGATTTTATCGTATTCTTCGCCCCGCGCTGAGAGCATGATAATCGGAATTGACGAAAACTTGCGGATTTCACGGCAGGCTGAAAAGCCGTCAAGCTCCGGCATCATGATGTCCATTATTACTATATCGAAGCTCTCTTCCCGGCACAGCTTAACCGCTTCCATGCCGTCCTTTGCTTCCCGTACGGCGTTGCCCTCGTAAACAGCGTACTTTGCTATGAGCTTTCGGATGTTCTCCTCGTCGTCCGCTATGAGAATGTTGTACATATTTTACTCCTGTTTAGTATTGCATTTGTTCTTGTAATTAACTTATGTGAAAATTTAGCTTTACTTTGTATTTTGCACAAAAGAGGGATTTTTGTCCCTCTTAAGTTATAGTCTGTTGAATTTTAACTTAACCGTTATAATTGTCGCCGTTGTCGAACTCGATGTAATTATTGGTTTCATCCGTGGTGGGAACCTTCTCGAAGCATTCCACCTCAACCTCCATGAGCTTGCCATTTCTCTCAATCTGGAACTTCAGTTTGTCGCCCACGGCTGAGCCTGTAACGATTGCCTTGATCTCGGAAGTGGACGAAACTGTCTCGCCGTTTACCGCAACAACACGGTCGCCGGCCTTAAGAACATCGTCATTGTAGCCCTCGGTGCAGGAGTCAACGTATACGCCGGCTTTGATATTATAGTTGTAGAAGAAGTTGTTGGAGCTTACTTCGGTGAATGTTACGCCAATCATGGTCTTGCCCCGTACGTAGCCGTACTGGAGAAGCTGCTCAGAAACCGACAGAGCCTGATTTACAGGAATCGCGAAGCCCAAGCCTTCAATGCCCGTGCCGCTGGACTTTGCGTTGACAATTCCCACAAGCTGACCTTTCATGTTGAACATACCGCCGCCGGAGTTGCCCGGGTTGACAGCGGCGTTGGTCTGAATCAGGTTCATCTTCACGCCGTTTACCTCAAGCTCACGCTCGGTTGCGCTGACTATGCCGTTGGTCACGGTTCCGCCAAGCTCACCGAGAGGATTGCCAACGACTACCAACTCTTCACCCACGGACAGCTTTGAACTGTCGCCGCACTGAGCCGCGGTCAGGTTTTCAGCCTCAATCTTTATGATTGCGATGTCCTCGTCGGTGTCGTAGCCCACAACGGAGGCGTCGTATTCGGTTCCGTCAGTCGTTCTCACTGTAATGGAATCGGCTACGGCTCCCGTGGATTCGTTGGTGATTACGTGTGCGTTGGTTATAATATAGCCGTCCGTTGAGATGATGACTCCCGATCCTGCACCCTGCTGAACGTAGTTGTACCAGCCGGAGATGGTGTTGTTGTATTCGGTGGTGATTTCAACCACGGAGTCCTTTACCATTGCCGCAACCTGTGCGTAGGAGTAGTTGCCCTCGGAATTTGTTCCTGTTGATGTGGCAACCTCGTCAACTCCACGGTAGATTACAACGTCGTCGGAGTTCTTTATCGAGTTCACGCCGGTTCCGGATGTGCTGACCTGCTGTTCTTCCTTTGAGGCGAGACTGTTTGCAAGCATGGCACCGCCGAATCCAGCACCGCAGGAGAGAATCACAGCCGAGACTAAAATTCCCGCGACCGCGCCCTTTGAGAATCCGCCGGACTTCTTCTTTTCCTTCTTTGCCTTTTTGGGGCTGGGAGTGTAGGAAATCTGACCCTGTCTCTGGGTGGGAATGTCGTACTGCCTGTAATTGTATCCGCCGCCGAAGCTGCTTCCGCGGTTCACGTCGTTTGCGGAGTTGTTGTAGTTGTATCCGCCGCCGTTGTACTGTGAATACTGGCCGTTGTACTGGCTCTGGCGGGGCTGCTGATTTTGGTTCTGCTGATTCTGAGTGTCACCGTACTGGGGATTTGTGTTTCCCGTCGTGCCGTAGTTGTAGCTTCCGAAGCCTTTGAAGTATGGGTTTTCGGTTGTGTGGGATTTGTCCTGAGCCGCGTTGTGTTCGGATGTGTTAACCTGAGGCTCGCTGTGCTCTTCCCTTGCCTGATCGGGAGTTCCGTTCACGCCGTTTACGGGACGGTTGTTTTCGGGAGCGGGATTTGTGTTCTCGTTGTTCTCGTTGTTAAAATTGTTGTTAAAATTGTTGTTAAAATTGTTGTTCATATCAAATTCTTTCATAATATTATCCGCCTTTCTATATATTTCATATGTTGATTTTTATTTTTGCAGGTTTGAAGGATTCTTTTCTTTCCTTGTGCACATATTATAATCCGCCAATGTGACGGCAATTTGATAACACATGAAATGTTGGTTGAATAAACAATATTTTTTGAATGAATCTGAATGAACGGCGTTTTCATTTTAAGGCGACACTAATCCAGCGTGACCGTTACGATATATCCGTCGGTGTTGTTGCCGGAAATAATGTACTCGCCAAACGTAGGAACAGGAATTTCGGTGCTGTCTCCTTCAGTCATGGGGCAGTAGTAAGCGAGCCATCCTCCGCTGACCTCACCGTTTTCCACTGCAGCTGATTCCACGTCCTCAATGGTTCTGTCTTCCTTAATATGAAGAAGCTTTGCGTCGGCGGCGTAGTCTTTGAGGTAGTCGATGTATTCCTCGAGGCAGAAGTTCAGGGCGGTTATTGCGTAGGCATGGGGAATTCCCACATATCTGAAATGCCATGCTTCGTAGCTGATGTGGGTGATGTCCGCCTTGCTCTCCGGGTAACGTCTGACAAAGCCCTCATTCATGCAGTTTTCTCCGATCCAGTAGCCGTACTCGTAGTCGGAAATAGGAACCGAGTAGCCTTCGGATGTGTAGAAGGTCAGGTCACACGCAAGTCCCGTCTGGTGCTCGCTGTAACCCGGGTTGGCCACGTATGCCTTGGTGTATTCCTCCCCCTGAGTTTCCATGTAGTAGTCGTAAATCTCCTGCTGATCTGCAAGTGTTCTGTATCCGCTGGTTATCATGAGGTCTGAGCAGCCTGTTTCGGTCTTCATCTGCGTCACAAGACTCTCGAGAGCCTCAAAGGCGGTTTTTTCCATGTTTGTGTCAGTGGAGGAAACCTTGAGTCTGCCCGTCTCGTCGCTTCCTGTACGGTCCTCGTAGGCGTTGAGAAGGGTTATTTCATTCACGGGTTCGACGTATGGGACGGCGTAGTTCACGAGAATCAGGTTCCCTTCGTGTACGGCGGAATTTGATACGCTGAGGCTCTCGAATGCCGGCTGAGGTTCGAACGGGGTAAGAGTTGTTTCATTCTCCGGCGAGCCTTGATTTCCGCCGATATTGCTGTAGTCGAGTTCGTTTACGTATGAAGGATTGTCCGGCTTGTTTTCAAGCTCCTTGTAGTTGATTCCGATCTGACGCGCCGATACTCCGACTACCACCGCCATGAGAACAGCAAATGCTATGGCTCCCGCGTTGATTTTTATTCGGCGGCGCTGTTTCTGTCTCTGTTCCGTTGCGCGCATTTCCTGACGGCGGGCGATTTCCCTCTCGTGATAGGCGGCGTTTTTGTTCCGCTTCACCACCCCAAGCTGTTCCGCCGCTTCCATCTGACTCCGTGCGAGGGTACGCTGATCCGCGCGTCTTGCTTCGACTTCGTCAACCGGAGACTCACGCCTTTGCTGCTGGGGCTGTGCGGGTCTCGAAGTCTGACGCGGCCGGTTCTGCTGGGGCTGCTGTGCGTATTCCTGATTCTGCTGGGGCCGGCGTGGCTGGGGCTGATGGTACTGGGGCTGAACCTCCGGCTGACTTTGCTGCGTTTGAGCCTGTGAGTGTCTCAGGGATTGTCTTGCTTCTTCGAGCCGTCGGCGTTCGTCATCGGTCAGGGGACGGGAAACCTGAGTTCCGTCGGGGTTTATCTTTATTATGTTTCCGTTTTCTATTTTAAACCTTGGCTTGTCGTTGTTATTCAAATTTCTTCCTCCCAAGCGTTATTCGTACTGCGCGTTTTCCGTCGGTATGGTACCGGTGTGCACCTATCTCTTATTATAATGTAAAAATACGTCTAAATCAAGTATAACCATGAAAATATAGAAAAAAATACCGCCGGAGATGAGAAAAAATTATTTCCAATTTCAGCGGTACTGTTATGTTCATTAAAATTTATGTCCTTATGATGGTAAAATCAGTCCTCGAGAGCGTCGCGGCGAGAGAGGTTGAATCTGCCCTTGTCGTCCATGCCGAGGAACTTGACCTTGATTCTATCGCCAACGTTGCACACGTCCTCCACCTTTTCGGTTCTCTTCTTGTCAAGCTTGGAGATGTGTACAAGGCCTTCCTTCTTGGGTGCGAACTCAACGAAGGCTCCGATGGGTATGATTCTTGTGACAACGCCCTCGTAAATTTCGCCGGGAACGGGTTCGAATATGATAGCGTCGATTGCGGCTTTTGCGGCTTCGATTGAGGCTTTCTCGATTCCGGAGATGAATACGGAGCCGTCGTCCTCGATGTCGATTTTCGCGCCGGTGTCGGCAACAATCTGCTGAATAACCTTGCCCTGCTTGCCGATGACCTCGGAGATTTTGTCAACGGGAATCTTCATGTTGATCATCTTTGGAGCGTATTCGGAAACCTCAGCTCTGGGCGCGGGAATTGCCTTGAGGATTACTTCATCTATAATGTAGTCCCGTCCCTTGTGGGTTACTTCGAGAGCCTTCTTTATGATTTCGGGAGTCAGGCCGTCGATTTTCAAATCCATCTGTATTGAGGTGATACCCTTGTGGGTTCCGGCAACCTTGAAGTCCATATCTCCGTAGAAGTCCTCAAGTCCCTGAATGTCAATCATGGTCATCCAACGGTCGCCTTCGGTGATAAGGCCGCAGGAAATTCCGGCAACGGGAGCTTTGATCGGCACGCCCGCGTCCATGAGTGCCAGAGTGGAGCCACAGACCGACGCCTGTGATGTGGAACCGTTGGAGCTGATTACCTCGGACACACAGCGGATTGCGTAGGGGAACTCCTCAACCGACGGAAGAACCGGAATCAGGGAACGCTCAGCCAGTGCGCCATGACCGATTTCACGTCTGCCGGGGCTTCTCACAGCCTTTGCTTCACCTGTGGAGTAGCCGGGCATGTTGTAGTGGTGCATGTATCTCTTTGTCTCCTCGTCGGAAATGCCGTCAAGCATCTGCACGTCGGAGATGGAGCCGAGAGTTGCGATTGTGAGAACCTGCGTCTGTCCTCTGGTGAACATACCGGAGCCGTGGTCGCGGTTGAAAAGGTGAACCTCAGCCGCAAGGGGACGGATCTGGTCCATTCTACGTCCGTCAACACGCTTCTGCTCGTCAAGGAGCCATCTGCGGACGATTTTCTTCTGGACCTTGTACATTACCTCGTTGAGGATTGCGTGGTTTTCTTCGTTTCCCTCGTCGAACTTTGCGTAAACCGCTTCGTAAATGGGTGCGAGGCGTTCGTCGCGGACGTTCTTGTCGTCGGTATCGAGGGCTTTCTTCACGTCCTCAACGCAGAAGTCGAAGACGTTATGGAACAGCTCCTCGTCAATCCACGCGGACTCGTACTCGAACTTGGGCTTGCCCACCTCGGCTTTGATTGTCTCGATGAACGCGCAGAGCTTCTTGATTTCCTCGTGGGCGAACATGATTGCTTCAAACATCTTGTCGTCGGACACCTCAGCCGCGCCTGCTTCAATCATGACGACCTTTTTCGCGGTTCCGGCCACCGTCAGCTCAAGCGAGGAACGCTCTCTCTGCTCGGCTGTTGGGTTGATGATGAGTCCTTCTTCTTCCGTGAGTCCGACGAAGCAGCCGCCAATGGGACCGTTCCACGGAATGTCGGAAATTGTGAGTGCGATGGACGCGCCTACCATTGCGGCGATTTCAGGTGAACAGTCGTGATCCACCGCGAGAACGAGAAGGGAGAGAACCACGTCGTTGCGCAGATCCTTCGGGAAGAGGGGGCGGATGGGTCTGTCTATGACTCTCGAGGTGAGGATGGCCTTTTCGGTAGGTCTTCCCTCTCTCTTGAGGTAGGAGCCGGGAATTCTGCCCACGGCGTAGAGTCTTTCCTCGAAGTCTATCGACAGGGGGAGAAAGTCGATTCCGTCCCGGGGTTTTTCGGAAGCGGTAGCACAGCAGAGCACAGCCGTGTCGCCGTATCTGACGAGAACCGAGCCGTTAGCCAGTCCTGCCATTTTACCCGTTTCTATAACGAGCGGGCGTCCGGCAAAGTCATAGGAAAAAGTTCTGTATTTCTCAAACATTTCTTATTTACCTTTCTATAAAATTTCCGTCCAGCCGCCTGTTTCAGCACTTAAACATAAACCGGGATATCACGGCTGATGTTTAACTGCTAAATCCCGGCGGTGGTGGGGATGCGGGGAGTACGCGGCTTTTTGAAAAAAGCTTTTGAAAAAAAATTACAACTGAATTATCAATTGGGGGTGAAGCTTTGTAGGTTGGACAACCCTCTCAATGTGCTTGATACGGTTGGGAGTGGAGGCTTTGCATAGACAGGGAGAGAGCTTTAGATTTCGTTTTTTAAGGGTGGAGTTATCTTTACCGAATAAAACCGAGACTGCGGCGCCGGAGATGAGACAGTCGCAGTGCCGCAGTGGTTTGATATTCGTATTTTGATAAAGTTATCTTCTCAGGCCGAGCTTTGCGATGATTGCACGATATCTTTCGATATCGGTATCCTTGAGGTAGCCGAGGAGGTTTCTTCTGTGGCCTACCATCTTGTTAAGACCGCGGCGGCTGTGGTGGTCCTTCTTGTTGACCTTGAGGTGTTCAGTCAGTGTGTCGATTCTGTAAGTGAGGATAGCGATCTGAACCTCAGGTGAGCCTGTGTCGCCTTCGTGAATCTTGTAAGTGTCGATGATTTCCTGCTTCTTTTCCTTTGTAAGCATAGTAGTGTTTTCCTTTCACCATTAATTTAATTTGCGGGCAATCCTGAACCACAGTATCCGGCGGGTGAAAATCCGGACGCGGGCGTTAACCATCAACGGACAATTTACCCGGAAACCGAGGATGAGGCAATCCCAACTTTTATTATACCACGTCGGAAGAAATTTGTAAATACTTATCGGAAAAATAATTTTTAATTTTTTTCTAAAAAACCGGAAGGAAGCCAGCTGCGGCGAAAAAATTTCCTTTTGTACGCATACAATATAATGAGGGGAAAGCTTTGGACAAGAATTTTGGTGAAAATTTTTTCGCGTTTTCTCTTGACGGAAAAGTAAAAAAATGCTATAATAGATTTACCTCACGCGGACAAGCGTTTTTTTGCGCGCCCTCACGGTCATGACGGGGCGTATTTCCGCAGAGGGAGGTACAATAGAGCCATTTCCTTTTGGTTTGGCTTAAATTTTAAGGGAGGTGCCGATATAATGAGAGTTAAAATCACTCTTGCCTGCAGCGAATGCAAACAGCGTAACTATGACACTAAGAAGAACAAGAAAAACGACCCTGACAGACTTGAACTCAAGAAATACTGCCGCTTCTGCCGCAAACACACGCTTCACAGAGAAACAAAGTAATCGGTAAAAGGAGACAGTTATGGCTGAAAAAGAAAACAAAAAAGAGCTCGAGACCGCCGAAAAGCCGGCTGAGAAGACCAAGGCAGAAAAGCCGAAGTCGGACAAGCCCTCGGTTTGGTCAAGGGCAAAGGCTTGGTTTAGGTCCGTAAAAGCCGAATGCAAAAAGATTAACTGGGCAAGCCGCAAGTCCGTTCAGCAGAACAGCTTGATTGTCATTGTCTGCGTCATCATCTTCAGTATAGCTCTCGGCATACTCGACTACTGCTTCTCCGGCGCTATCGTTGGACTGAGCCGCCTTATCTGAGCGGAATCCCGCTTGACAAAACGGAAGCTCAACGGAGACAGTAAAGCTTGAGTCTCGGGAGGAATTTGAATTGAGCGATATTAATGAGATGAACGAAGGTCTGCGTTGGTATGTCGCCCATACTTATTCAGGCTACGAAAACAAGGTAAAAGCCAATCTTGAAAAGATAGTCGAGAACAGAGGTCTCGGCAGTCTTATTACGGATATCAGGATTCCGACGGAAATTGTCGTTGAATCCGACGGCGGACGTGAAAAAGAGGTGGAATCAAAGATATTCCCCGCTTACGTCCTCATCAAAATGGTCATGACCGACGAAACCTGGCACGTTGTCAGAAACATCCGCGGAGTCACAGGCTTTGTAGGCCCGGGATCCCGTCCGGTTCCGCTTACGGAAGAAGAAGCCGCCGCCATTATCAAGGACGAGGTTGAGGTAACTGAAACCACCGCGTTCAAGGTTGGGGACCGGGTAAACATCATCGATGGAGTGTTCAGAGGCTACAGCGGCACTCTCACCGACTACAACGCCGAAACAGGCGAGGTCAAGGTGACAGTTACAACTGTAGGACGCGACGTTCCCGTAACGCTGGACAAGAAGTACGTCGAAAAAGCGGCCGACTGAGCCTGACTGAGGCAGTTCCGTTCGCGAAAAGGGAGAGGCGCCTCCCGTATTCAAAAAACAACAAAGAAGCGCCGACAAAGTGGGAGGGAGAAAATTTCATTCTTAGTCTCCCGTCATAAACCACATATGGAGGAATAATTACAATGGCAAAGAAAGTAGTTGGCTATGTAAAGCTTCAGCTCAACGCCGGCAAAGCTACAATGCAGCCGCCTGTAGGTCCCGCGCTCGGCCCTTACGGTGTTAACGGTATGAGCTTCGTCAAGGAGTTCAACGAACGCACAAAGAACGACATCGGTCTTATCATCCCCGTTGTTATCACAATTTACGCAGACCGTTCCTTTACATTCATCACAAAGACTCCTCCCGCAGCTGTTCTCATCAAGAAAGCATGCGGCATCGAGACGGCATCCGCTGTTCCCAACAAGACAAAGGTTGCCAACATCACCAAGGAGCAGGTTCGTCAGATAGCTGAGACAAAGATGAAGGACCTGAACGCAGGCTCCATCGAAGCGGCAATGAGCATGATAGCCGGCACCGCCCGTTCAATGGGTGTTGTCGTAGTTGACTGAGGAGGGTTTTACAAATGAGTGCAGGAAAGAAATATGTTGACAGTGTAAAACTGATCGAAAAGTCAAAGCTTTATGACACAGCTGACGCTATGGGTCTCGTATGCCAGACATCCAAGGCTAAGTTTGACGAAACAATCGAAGTTCACATCCGTCTGGGAGTTGACTCCCGTCATGCTGACCAGCAGGTTCGCGGCGCGGTTGTTCTTCCCAACGGTACAGGTAAGAAGGTCCGCGTTCTCGTATTTGCAAAAGGCGACCGTGCAAACGCTGCCCGTGAAGCAGGTGCGGAATACGTAGGCGACACTGACCTCGTTGAGAAAATCCAGAAGGAAAACTGGTTCGATTTCGACGTCGTTATCGCTACCCCAGACATGATGGGCACTATCGGTCGTTTGGGTCGTGTGCTCGGTCCTAAGGGACTTATGCCCAACCCCAAGGCCGGTACCGTAACGATGGACGTTGCCAAGGCTGTAAACGAAGCCAAGGCCGGTAAAATCGAATACAGACTGGACAAGACGAACATCATCCACTGCCCCATCGGCAAGGCTTCCTTTGGTGCGGACAAGCTGAGCGAGAACTTCAACACTCTCATCGGCGCCGTAATCAAGGCTCGTCCTGCTGCAGCAAAGGGTCAGTACATCAAGAGCTGCGTTGTCGCTGCCACAATGGGTCCCGGCATCAAGGTTAACACAGCCCGTCTTGGTTAATTTAAGCTGAATATAAAAAGAACGGTGGAATTTTTGCTTTCCGCCGTTTTTTTGTTTGCTTATTTTAAATCAGCTGACACCTGCAGGATTTCACCCGTTATTACGCGTTCAGCGCAATGGTTCTATCGTCCCCGCTTCCGATTCGTGTGAGGTGTATCTTTTCCTCGTCGAAGTCAATCACCGCCACGTCAAAGGCCTGCTCAGCTGTGGTTCCGCCGAGTCCCACCTGAGTCGCGCCGTCGGACAGGGTGCAGATTACCGGAATACCTGATGTCGTCCGGTTCAGTCCATCCATGTGGCTGTGTCCGGTGAACCATGCAGCAACCATGCCCGAATGTGCGTCCGCCTCATCGATGAGTGGTTTTGCCGCCGCGTGGAGAGTCCAGCTTTTTACTTCCTCGTCGTAGACATAACCCCTGTGGGAGAAGCAGACCGCCCTGTACCCGTCCGGCATGGACTCGAGAACCGACTTGAACCAAGCCCTCTCACCTGTCAGTTCGGCGGTGGTTCTGTTTTCGGTGTCCAGCACAATATAGCGGATTTTCGCGTCTGTGTTGTCGGTGTAGTAGGAGAAGCAGTCCCCATTCCAACCTTCCCTCATGCCTTCGCTCATCCTGAACAGGGAGGCATAAATATTGCCGCGGGTGAACTGTCCTGCCGCGTTTGTGCCGTCGTAGTTGTTGTCGTCGTGGTTTCCCTCGGTAAAGTAGGTTTTATACCTGTTTCCGCAGAACGCCATACATTTTTCGAACAGAAGATCAAGCTCCGCCTGACTGTCAGCGGTATTCAGGTCAATCCAGTCGCCGCCGCAGAACACACAAGCAATTGGAAGCCGCTTTGTTATGTAGTTTACAAGTGTAGGCGACACGCCGTTGTTGCGCTCGGAATGGAAGTCGGTGAGGAACACAAACGCGTCGCCATTCATTCCGGCTGACTGCATGCTTCGTCTGATTTCGTCAATTCTGCCATCGATATATCCGTCTGTGAGGTAGTATTCCGGCAGGGTCTCGCCGATTCCGTCCTCTATCACTCTCACACGTTCACTGACCGCGTTTACCGAATCCGCCACGGAGTTTATCTGCTTGGGCAGGGACACGGTGAACTTCACCTTTGAGGTATATGTCTCCACGTCAGCCGCCACGGTTTTGTCAAGGGGAGTCTGCTGGATTCGCACGAGAAAGGCGGTGTTTGCCGGAATCGTCACCGGTTTTGCTGTCACCTGCTCTGCCTTGACATACAGCTTTTTGTTCTTGCCGTCAATGTCGGGAATGGGAAGCTCGCTGTCCTTTACGTACCACACTGTAGCCTCATAGCCGTCCTCAACCTCAAGGGTCACGTCGTAGCTGTATTTTATCACGTTTGCGGAACATACGACATAGGTGTTGGCCTGATAATCCACGTATGCCGTGTCGGTCGCGCTCAGTACATAACGGCCTATGATGAACTTTCCCTTCAGGTGGGACTCATCGAGCAGGGCTATGGCTTCCTTTACCTTGTCAACGGAGGCGCTGACCTCAGCAATTCTGTCGCCAACAGCCTTACTGTCCGCCGCCGCGTTTGATTTGGTCAGGCTTGAGTCCGTCACAACATTGCTGCTTCCGACTATCATTGTACGCTCAGCCAAGGTTTCAAGGGACTGAGCTATTTTGCGTACGGTCTCGTCTCTCGGTATGTTTATTACACTGCTCATATATTTGTCCTCCAATCACATTTCATATTCGATATCAAGCCCGCCGTCCTCTTCATTGACCCTGAATTTCAGTCCGGCAAGTGCAGTCATTAACAGTTCCGCGTTTACAAGAGCTTCATGTGAAGCTGACTCGGCTTTCACGGCGGCTTCTTCCGCACGGTCCACATATGGAGAGTAGTCCGTGTGCATCATTTCCATAATCTGGTTGTACACGCTCTTCTCCGGCGGAGGAATAACTTTATCCGCTTCGAGGGACGGGATCAGGGGAATTTTTGCGGCGGATGTGGTCCACAAATCTCCTGCAGACAGGCTCACATACAGAAACAGTCCCGTTGGAAGAGGCGGAACCTCGCAAGTGCTTCCTGAGAAAACCCTGTCCGCCACAAGAGAACCGTCTACCATAAAGCGTGCGGTTTTTGTGCGGTACTCGTCCCATTCTCCGTCGGCGTCAAACTCGATGCAGTAACCGCTGTTCTCCGACACCATTCTCATCCTGCCCGAGTATGATGCGATGCGGTTTTTTATCTCTACTTTTAAGCTTATCATATAATTCCTTTCGTACTGTTTAATATGGTAAAGCCGGGGACGGCCTACGGTAGAATTATATCGCGTTCTCTTTCTCCTGTACTGACATATTTTTCTCACCTTCCGACAACTCAGCCAAAGAAAGAGCCGGACACGGAAATATTTTTCCGATTCTATTGAATTAATGAAGAAAAAGTTGTATAATTAAGCCGATGGTTAAAAATAAAATTTTTACAAGGAGTGAATTTTTAAAATGAGCACAGGCACCATGTGGGCTCTCGTGAAGGACAAACCGGAAGAGGGCTTAACCATGAAAAAAGTTGAGATTCCCTCGGTAGGCCACGGCGAGGTTAAGATCAAAATCCACAAGACCGCAATCTGCGGAACTGACGTACATATCTGGGCTTGGAACGAATGGGCTCAGGAGACGATCAAGTTAGGTACCACAGCCGGTCACGAATACGTGGGAGAGATCGTTGAGGTAGGCGACGGAGTTGAAAACTGCAAGGTCGGTGACATTGTATCCGGTGAGGGACATATCGTCTGCGGTCACTGCCGGAACTGCCGCGCAGGAAACGGACATCTCTGCCGGAACACAAAGGGCGTTGGAGTAAACCGCGACGGTGCGTTTGCCGAATACCTGGTAATTCCCGCCACAAACGTAATCCACTGCTCACCCCGCATTCCCGAGGAGCTGTACTCGATTTTCGACCCCTTCGGAAACGCCACCCACACCGCACTGACCTTTGAAACCCTCGGCGAGGACGTACTCATCACAGGCGCGGGTCCCATCGGCATTATGGCTGCCGGAATCGCAAAGTTCTCCGGCGCGAGAAACGTTGTCATCACCGACCTGAACGACTACAGGTTAGGTCTGGCCAAGCAGTTCGGCGTTACAACCGTCAACACGGGCAAGGAAGATTTGAACGAAGTCATGAAGTCCCTCAGCATTGTGGAAGGCTTTGACGTCGGTATGGAAATGTCCGGCAACCGTTTCGCACTGAATCAGCTGATCAACTCCATGGTAAACGGCGGCAGAATCGCACTTCTCGGAATCCAGAACCGCAACATGACCGAAATCCCGATCAACACAGTAATCTGGAACGGACTCCAAATCAAGGGTATTTACGGCAGAAAGATGTTCGAGACATGGTACAAGATGACCGCAATGGTTGAAGGCGGATTCCCGCTTGAGAAGATCATCACACACCACTTCGACATCGCCGACTACAAGAAGGGCTTCGAAGCCATGCTCTCCGGCAGCTCAGGCAAGGTTATCCTCGACTGGTCGTCGGTAAACACCAACAGGTAAACTCAGCTGTGGTGAATGCTAATTGTTTCCGCATCACACGACAAAACCATTTTTCGATATTTAATTTGAAGTAAACCTAATTTCAACATACAATACACAGGAGAAAAACATGAACAAAAGCGAAGTTTTAGCATACTACCGCGACACTCTCGGCGAAATTGCCGCATCCGGCGCACAGAAGAGCGAGAGAATCATCACCACTCCCCAGTCCGCCCACATTTTCGCAGACGGCAAGGAGCTTATCAACATGTGCGCCAACAACTACCTCGGTCTGGCTGACAACCCGGAGCTTATCAAGGCTGCAAAGGACGGCTACGACAAATACGGCTACGGTCTTGCTTCCGTAAGATTCATCTGCGGCACACAGGACATCCACAAGCAGCTGGAGCGAAAGGTTGCGGAGTTCTTTGAAACGGAGGACACAATCCTCTACTCATCCTGCTTCGACGCAAACGGCGGTCTGTTCGAGACTCTTCTCTCCAAGGAAGACGCCATCATCTCGGACGAATTGAACCACGCGTCCATCATCGACGGCGTACGTCTCTGCAAGGCAATGAGATACCGCTACAAGAACAACGACATGGCTGACCTTGAAGAAAAACTGAAGGAAGCTGACGCAGCCGGCGCGAGAATCAAAATGATTGCAACCGACGGAGTGTTCTCCATGGACGGAATCATCGCTAACCTGAAGGGCGTGTGCGACCTTGCCGACAAGTACAACGCGCTCGTTATGGTAGACGACTCCCACGCATCCGGCTTCGTAGGCAAGAGGGGACGCGGCTCCACGGAATACTGCGGCGTTATGGGCAGAGTTGACGTAATCACAGGCACCTTCGGCAAGGCTTTAGGCGGAGCTTCCGGCGGATTCACAACAGGACGCAAGGAAATCATCGACCTGCTCCGTCAGAGAAGCCGTCCCTACCTCTTCTCAAACACCCTGACGCCTTCCCTCGCCGCCGGAACACTTGCCGCTCTCGATATGCTTGAGAAGGACACCTCCCGCCGCGACTACCTTGAATCCATCGTAACCGACTACCGCAAGGCTCTCGAGGATGCCGGATTTGACATCATCCCCGGAACACATCCCTGCGTACCCGTTATGCTCTACGACGAACATCTCGCTTCCAGAATGGCAGAAAAGCTGTACCAGCTGGGCATCTACGCCGTATCCTTCACCTACCCCGTCGTACCCAAGGGAAAGGCAAGAATCCGCACGCAGGTTTCCGCCGCTCACACCAAGGAAGACCTCGAATTTGCGGTCAAGTGCTTCATTGAGGCCCGCCGTCAGATTGAAGAAGAAGACAAAGCCGCGAAGTAATTTTTCGGCAAACTAAAAAACAAGCCTGATTCGATATCGTTTCAGGCTTTTTTCTATTAATTTTAACATAAAATGCCGCTTTTCGTATATGGTAAAACCTCCGCCGATGTGATAAAATATAGAAAACTAAATTTAGGGAGCGCGTGAAAGGTGAAGAAAAATTATATCCGATGTTAGTTTCTTTCACGCCAAAGAATTCTTTGAAAAATGGGACCAACCATTTTCCATCGTCTTTCAGACAACCAGAATTCTTTCATTTTTGTATATTAAGATTGGAGAAATTATGTTTCAGGAAAAACTACAGCGGCTGCGGAAGGAAGCGGGGCTGTCGCAGGAGGCTCTGGCGGAGAAAATCGGCGTGTCCCGTCAGACTGTGGCGAAGTGGGAAAGCGGCGACTCATGCCCGGATTTAACCTCGGCTTTGTCCCTTTCAGAGGTGTTCTCGGTGACGCTTGACGAGCTTGCCGACTCGGAAAAACGCGGGGTCAACAGCGACGCGACAGGAAAATACATCTTCGGCGTGGTGAAAATCGGTGAGCGGGGACAGATTGTGATTCCAAAGCATGCCCGGGACGTGTTCGGACTCTCAGCCGGTGACTACCTTTTAGTTTTAGGTGACTCCCGACAGGGGATTGCAATGGTGAAAATGACCGAGGACATGTTCCCGTTTTTGAACGAGGATTGATGAAGTAAAATCAAGACTTAACTTCCAAATAAAGGAGAAATTCAGAAATGACTGAAAAATCAAACCTTTCAGCAAAAGATGAAAAAGCGGGGAAAACAATAATCTCCGCTCATCATCTTAGAAAAAACTATAAAAATTCTTTAGCAGTGGACGACTTCACCCTTGATATAGAGGAAGGCGGGGTGTTCTCACTTCTCGGGGTCAACGGCGCGGGCAAGACCACCACCATAAAAATTCTCACAGGACTGACCAAACCCGACTCGGGCGACGGCACAATCTGCTCCATGCCAATCGGGGACTCAAACCTCAAGCCGCTCATCGGAATCTCACCGCAGGAAACCTCCACCGCTGGCAACCTCACCGTGGAAGAAAACCTCGTCCTCACCGCCGAAATCTACGGAATGGGCAAAACCTCCACCGACAAAGCCGACGAGGTAATCCGTGCGCTGAACCTGACCGACCACCGGAACAAGCTCTCGAAGCAGCTTTCGGGAGGTCTTAGACGGCGGCTGTCCATCGGAATGGGGCTGATTCACTCGCCGCGGGTGCTGTTTCTCGACGAGCCGACACTTGGACTTGACGTTATCGCCCGCCGTGAGCTGTGGGAGCTGATAAAATCCCTCGAGGACAGGATGACGGTAATCCTCACGACCCACTACATGGAGGAAGCACAGGCTCTGTCTCGAAAAATCGCCGTCATGTCAAAGGGGAAGGTTATCTCCTCCGGCACACTGGACGAGCTGAGAAACAAAGCAAATCTTCCCGGCGGGTCACTTGAGAACGTATTTTTGGCTCTGTCCGGTGCGGAATCAAATAACGGTGGTGAGTCAAAATGAAAAACAAACTCACACGAATAAAAGCGTTTTCCCGGCGGGTGTTTCTCGAGCTTGTACGGGATCCCATGTCATACGTTTTAGCACTGGGCTTCCCGGTGGTAATGCTGCTGATAATGACAGCCGTCAATGCGTCCATACCAGCTGAAGCGCACATGACCCTCTTCGCCATGCCGTCCCTTGCCCCGGGAGTTTACGTCTTCGGGCTGACCTTCATCATGCTGTTCTCGGCACTGCTTCTGGCAAAGGACCGGAGCGAATCCTTCCTTGTCCGGCTTTACGTCTCCCCCATGACCGACGGCGAGTTCGTCCTCTCCTACACCGCACCGGCAATGGTCCTGTCAGCCGCTCAGGGGATTTTGGTCTACGCGGCGGCGGGGGTAATCTCGCTTGTCACCGGGGAGGAAGTAAATCCTGCCGGAACGCTGCTCTCCCTTCTCGTAAGTCTGCCGTCGGCGCTGATGTTCATCACACTCGGTTTGATTTTCGGCTCGTTTTTCTCGGACAAATCAGCCCCAGCCGCGTCGTCGGTCGTCATCTCGATCTCGTCCCTGCTTGGCGGAATCTGGATGGACGTTGAAGCAATGGGCGGAGTCTGGCTTGACATATGCCGAATTTTGCCATTCTACCACTCGGTGAAGCTGGCTCGGTGCTCGTATTCCCTTGACTTCACCGGATGTGGAAGCAGCTTTGCGGCAGTTGCGGTTTGGCTTGCGGTTCTTCTCCCCCTGTGCGCGGCAGTTTTCCGCTCAAAGAGGAAGATTTAGGCGGCTTTACGATTTCACAATCTCCCGTATGGGTCTGCCCTCGATGTAGCCGCGCCAACCCATTGGAGCCAGCTGGAAGGTTGGGTTTTCTTCGTCATACTCGTACCCGTACACCTCGGGATTGAACTTCCGTATGCCGTCCCAGCACGCGCTGAAGGACTCGTGAGAATTCTCGTCATATGGCTCGCCTTGGAAAATCAGGTATTTACACGCTGGCAAATCAAGAAGCGCGAATCCCTCGGGCACTTCCCCGGCATAGTCGGACGGCACTTCAACGGCGTGGGCGTAGATTCCCTTTTCCGTCAGCCGCATTTTCTCGGGCAGCCATACGCCAATGGGTTCGTACAGCGCGTCCTTGACCCCGCAGAGGTATTCCCACGGGTGCATACCCAACTTTTCGGGGAAGCTTGCATAAATTTCCTCGTCGTAGTCGTAGTATTCAGCCGCAGATTGACTTCTGTAGACCAGCAGTTTTCTTGCCGGGCGCTCTACAATTTGCGTGAAGATTACTGTTGCTTTGGTTTCCATAATACATTCCTCCGTTTGTTTGTTCTGGCGGTTGAGATAACGATAGGGAATCAGCCATCCCTCAGGCGTTGGAATTTTCGAAAACCGTCTCGGTGTTATGCCAAATCCCGACGAGAACGCCCGGGTGAATCCCTCCTGCGAGTCGAAAACGTAGTCAAACGCAACGTCAATCACCTTTTTCCCGCCCCGAAGAGCAAAAGCAGACATAATCATGCGCCGTCTGCGGATGTATTCAAAAGGCGTCAGTCCCACTTCCCTTTTGAAGATACGGCTGCTGTAAAATTGCGAATACCCCGCCGCGTAAGCCAGATCATGAGCAGTGATATGCTCACGAAGGTGCGCGTCGATGTAGTCAAGCATTTTCTTCACAGGGTCGGAATAGCTGTTGTTTATCATAACCTCACCTCACGGGGAGCCTCCACGGGCAGACACGGCACTTCATCAGCCGAAACCGTACGTCAACCCACGACGACAAAATCAAGCTCCCACATATATTTCTGTCGCTGTGTATATCATACCACAAACCGAAAAATATTTCTTGACCGGAACTGCCATTTTTAAATATAAAAGAGCCTGCCGCCCGATTTTTTCAGACAGCAAGCCTTTTTTATTTCATTATCATTTTCCCGTCAGCGGGAAGCACAAACGGCAGCTTTGTTGGTTTTCCATATAGTAATACGCTACAGTTGTATAGTCATCATACCGGGGTTCCGTCCAGCCGAGGTTGTCCATGATCATGCGGAAGCTCTCGTCGAAGTACACAGGATCCTTGACGCGCCAGCAATAGAGCAGAAACCGCTGCTGTCCATTGTACTGACTCCCCCTGTCATTTCCGTAGACCGCGTACATTCCGGCGTAGAATCCGCTGTATGTCTGGTAACGGTTCGGGATGATGTCGTTGCCAAAGGCGTAGGAGCCGCAGAAGTAGTCCTCGGTTCCGGTGTAGTTGAGGGTGGGGTACATGTCTCCGTCGATGTACATCTTGACTTCCCCTTCAACCCAGCAGGTATTGTTCCCGTTCATCCCTGCCGCAATGGTGACTCCTAAAAACGTCCCTTTTCCGTGGAACCCGTCGAGGACTGTATAAGCTCTCCCCTTCACAACCGGATGCTCCTGACGATATGCCGCGTGGAAGCAGCCGGATTTTTCGGGAATCCCACCTTTCCAGTCGGAGATCATGTAGTATAACGTCTCTCCGCGCCCGCCCCGGTTCTCCACGGTAATCCGGCAGTGCTTGCGAAAGGGCATCTCGAATTAGGAGTTGTACCCTCTCCCAGGCGCCACAAGCATCACGGTGGAGTTCATGACGGAGTATTCCCCGTCAACGGTCTCGAAGTTTTCGTCATACGTGCTCCCGAAAAACGCCGACAGCGGGGCTTCAGTTGATGGATAATCCTCCCCGTCCCAGTAAATGCGCAAGATAAAGGAATGACCGATGTACCCGGTGAACCACATGTGAGTAATCATGCCAGGACCGTCCGCATCTACAAGCGTCGTAGTCTTCCCGGGATTTATGGTAATGTTCGTCCTCAGCTTTGAGCAGTCTCCGCCATGTGTACCGCGTTTCTTGAACCCGTGTGATTTTCTGCTGAATAAGCGAAGGTATGCCTGTTCTGCATTTCAGATAAGCTCATGTAAATATCCTTTCTGAAGCCCGAAAACCGGGAGGCGGAAAAGTCATAATCGCCTTCTTCTCCGCGTTCCCGGCAAGGGTTTTGAATTTTAGAACGACTTTTTCCTGATGAGCCTGTACTCCTTCAAGAATAGCTCGGGAATCGCTTCTGTGTGAGCTACTACGATATTGCTCCGCTCGGTGGCAGTGCGCATTGACTCCTCGATGGTGCTTCCGCTCAGGTAGGTGTGCAGGAACGACGCGCTGTAGCAGTCCCCGGCTCCGACTGTTGACACAACGGGAACATTCGCGGGCGTGCCTGAGTCGTAAATCTTTCCGCTCTCGAAGTCGTACACCCGGGAGCCTTTTTTGCCCATGGTGTAGACCAGCAGCCGCAGATTGGAGTATACCCGGTGCAGCTCCTCCGGCAGCGGCTTGTCACGGTCAACCAGACCGAAGTCGGATGTGAAGTGAGCTTCCTCGTCGCTGATTTTTACAATGGTCGCGCGGGAGAGGCACAGATCAAGGGATTCGCTGTTGCAGCAGCCCGGGCGGATGTTCACGTCGCAGAAGATGTTCTTGAACCGAACCGAGTCAAGGATTTTCGTCAGAGCTTTCTTTGACACGCTGCGCCGCTGAATCAGGGTGTTGAAGTAGAACAAATCGGGATTGAATAGGCGGATTTTCTCAAGCAGCTTGTCGCCGCAGACAATGTTGTCGTAAGCCGTATCGGTGAGGACGTTGTACCGCGGAACCCCCTTTTCGTCAAGTTCCACAAGGCACTGACCCGTGGTTTTGTCGTTGTAGCAGATGAAGTCGTCCCGCACGCCATAGAGCCGGATGAACTCCGCCGCACGCTCGCCCATTTCGTCACATCCCAGTCCAGTGATAAAGGCACATTCGCCGCCGAGGAGGGACACATTCGCGCTGAAATTGAACGGTGCGCCGCCGATTGCTCTTTTGTCGGGATATACATCCCATATTGTTTCGCCGAAAACAAGATATTTCATAATATTTTACCCGGAATAATATCAGTCATCAGTCCATTGAGCGGTAGTAGTCAACAATGCCGGTATAGTATTTCTCGGCTCTGTTTGCAACACGGTTGTAGTATGAGGAGATGTTCTCCAGCTTGGAGTTGAGACAGTCGTTGACGAACCAGCCAAGACCTACGTCGCCGTTGTGGATCCATCCGAAGTCAACGGACATTGTGTCGAAGATGAGGTCCAGCATGTCCTGTGACTCCTTGTCGCGTGCCAGTTTGCCCTGGAGAGTTACCTCGTAAAGAGCGGGACGCACGAACTTGTTGCCCTGAGCCGCCAGAGCTTCGATAACGGAGCCTACGAATTCATATTCGTCCGGGTTTACAATTGACGGAACAGCCATGAGGTAGTTGCCGCCGGTGGGCCAATTGACGTATTCAGCGTCTTCGGAGTACTTTGGGTAGGGGAGAATGCCGACTTCGAATTCAACCTCACGGAGCTGGGATACGGCTGTCAGAAAGTGGCTGGAGAGAAGAATCTTGCCGGAGACGAACATATTGAAGTTGTCGGTTTCCTTGTCCTGTGAGTTGGTCCAAACGCCGTCGTTCTTGTAGTCGAGGGCAAAGAGCTTTTCATAGAAGTTCACAAATTCCTCGGAGTACATATCGAGATAGGGGTAGCCTTCCTCGTCAAAGGACATGACATGGAATCCGCCGGTGTAGAAGCATACGGCTGACTGAATCGGAGACTGAACCAGACCCCATCTGTCGTTTGCGTCCATGTTGCCGTCGCCGTTTAAGTCGGAAGCGACTCCCTGAACCATGTTTGAGAGGTAGTCGAGGGTCCACTTTCCGTCATAAACTGCCTGATATGGGTACTCGATGCCGAGGTCGGTGCAGAGTTCCTTGTTGAAGTACATCAGGTGAACGTTTTTGATTCCGGCTTCAAAGAAGAGGTCGCCAAAGCCGCAGTAGGTCTTTCCGCCGATTGTCAGGTTGTCCTTGTAGGACTTGTTCCACCAGGGCTGAGTGAAGTCGATGTACTCAAGCTGGTTCAGATCGGCGAACATGTTCTGCGTTACAAGTGTAGCCAAGCCTTGGTTCACGTTGAACACAACCTTGTAGGTATCGTCGCCGGAGCTTGCGGCATTGCGGACGTCAGAGTTTACGTCGGTGCTTTCGAAGGAGTCGATGCTCACGTCAAGCTTTTCTTCAACGGATGTAACCTGATTGAAGATAGCGTCATCAACAGGCTCGCCGGTGATGTCCTCGTGAGCGAAGCTGGGGGTGTCATCGTTGCCGGAGTCGGCGAGGGTGAGGATCATGAAGTTTTCGCCGTTCCAGTTCACACCGGTAAACTTTTCGTCAATGTAGTCCTTTGTTTCGTCCTCAGCGGGAGTTGTGTCAGCGGTCGTTTCGTTTCCGGATGAGGGGTTCGTCGTAGTCTCATTCTGCTTTGAGTCCGAGCAGGACGCGAATGAAGCGGTGATAAGTGTGGCAAGAATCAGCCCTGCCGTGATTCGATTGAGGCGTTTCATAGTAGTTTCCTTTCTTTTGTATTATATAAAGTTAAAATTGGCTACAATTAATAGTAAATCAGGTATTGCGTCCGGAGGAGTTCACAGTCTCAGCTTTTTCAGGCTGATTTTCTCGATTTCCGCACTGCCTTCTCCGTTTGCCGCAAAGGTGATGTACCGTTCGTTGAAGTTGAGAATCCACGGAGTTGTCATCATCGCTCTTCCCTCGCAGCTGAACACTTCCACGCTTCCCTTGTCTATGATGAAGGTTATTTTCGTCTTCTTTCCGGTCATGCTGATGGGCATTGTGTCGTTTTTCACGCAGATTGTGTTGAGGGACGACTCGATTGCGATTCTCTGGCCGAAGAGGAATATGTCGATGTTGGAGCCGAGGTTGCGGGGATTCAGGGTCAGATCAAGCTTGTATGCGCTCTCGTCCAGAGCCGCGTGGAGGGACTTGTTTTCGCTGAGAACCACATTATCGTACTCGATTGTGCTGCGACATAAGCTGTCAAGCTCTTCTATGGGGGAGGCGCAGAGATGGTAGCCGTCCTTGTCCTCCATAAGCGACATTCTGTATGGTATGCTCATCTGACCGCAGATTTTTGCGCTTCCGAAGGAGTGGTTCCTGTCCCATGCTATCTGGATCCGCTCCATTTCGTCATCGGTTGAGAAGGTCTGGGCCGCGTAGCTGTTCCATCCGTTGTTGAGAGGACGCGACGCCTGAATCACGCGGAACTTTCCGTCGACAAATTCGCCTATGATGTACCTGTGAGCCGCGCCGCTCAGAACCCACTTGCGCTTTTTCACATCCCCGTCGGTGTTCAGCGGGTAGAAGTCGGGACATTCGCTGTCTCTCTCAATGTTCAGACGGGTGTACATTTCCCATTTGAGGAAGTTGTCCGAGGTGAGAAGCGCATATTCGTCGCTCTCGAGGTAGAGTGCCATGATGTATTTGTCAAGCTCCGGACACCATATAACCTTGGGGTCACGGTTGTCGGCGGCGATGTGTCCGACTATCGGGTTCTTTTCGTACTTCCTGAAAGTCATGCCCCCGTCGTTTGAGTAGGCAAGGCACTGGGTGAACTTTTTGCCTCCGGAACGGTAGGATGTGTTTCCCGCACATGTGTAGAACAGCAGAATCACATCTTCGTCCCCGTCCTTGAGTCCGGAGCGGTTCTCATGGTCAACAATCGCACTTCCGGAGAACATTGTGCCGTCGTCATCGGGACACAGAGCCGGCTTGAGGTGGCGCCAGTGAAGCATATCGTCGCTTACCGCGTGACCCCAGTGCATGTTCTCCCACGCCCAGTCGTATGGGTTGTACTGATAGAACATGTGATAGGTGGTCTTTTTTGTGACCGGGGACGTGTACTTCAACAGGCCGTTGGGGTCGTTTATCCAGCCGTAGTCAGCCGTGAAGTGAACGAGAGGACGGAAAGCCTCGCCGATTCTGTCGTGGTCCGGATTATCCGTCTGTTCGTCGCGCAGTTCCATGTCCGGGGAAACGGAAACGGTAAGTTCCTCACCCATGTACTCACCGATAGGGTAGTAGGAAGCCGCGCTGGGATTAAGGTAGTCCAGTCTCAGGTTCGCCTCCCCTACAACCCTACCTTCATGTCGGATGAGCACGCGGTGGTTCCCTACGAATTCGCTTACCGGAAGAGCCAAAAATCCTGCTTTCACTTTAATTTTCATTTCCTGCATATTTTTTACCTCCTGTCTGGCAATATATATAAAATTCTATTTAAAATTCTATGAAAATTGTATATTCCATTTGGAAAACCGATGTGGTATGATAATATTATACAAGATAAAGCCGTTTTAGGCAATATCTAAATCTGCGAATATTGGAAAAAATCCGACATGATTAATTTAATCCATTCACAAAGCTACAACAAAACCAAGGCGGTCAGTTCCCTTGATTTGTGCAGCATAACCTATACCAACGTCAGGGAAAACTGGATTCACCGGGAGAGGTTTCTGTCCTCCGACGAGATGATATTTCTGCGCAAGGGGGAACTTTATCTTCTGATAAACGACAAAAAATTCACCCTGCACAAGAATAATTTTTTCTTCATACACCGGTTCAGCAAAATCACGGGATACAAAAGCTCGGATATGCCCTGCGAGTTTTACACGGTGTCCTACAACGGTACAATTCCGATAGAGATGGAACTGAGGGAAATCACGCTCTCCGGCAACTCCATTTATACCGACGAGATTTTGAAACGGCTGTACAGTTCATACCAGAACGGCCAGAACGACGCCAACGAATGCAATATTCTCTTCCTGTCACTGTTCTATGAGGTTGAGAGGTTCATGTTTGCCTCAGGCGACTCCCTGCCGCTGATGGAGCAGACCCTCAACTACATCAACGACAACATCAACAACCCCATAACGGTGGACACGGTGTGCGATCACCTCGGCTACAACCGGGACTATATTTCAAAGCAGTTTCTCGCATGCTACGGGATTACAATCAAAAAGTACATCGACCAGCAGAAAATCAACGTGGCGAAGCACCTTCTAATCTCATCCCGCATGTCCCTTGAGAAAATCGCCCTTGCTATCGGATTTGAGAACGCCCAGCAGTTTTACAAGTTTTTCAGCTATCACGAGAAAATATCACCCTCCCGCTTCCGCAAGATGAACTCGTAAAAACGGCAAAAATCCGATTAATAGAAAATATCCGGCAGCTCAGGCTTTATTCAATTCCGAGGTCCTCCCTTATCCACGCGTCCCGCGACCTCAGCCAGTCCTTCAGGTACTCCACATTCTCCTCATATGTACCGAAGGGATGATCGTACTCGCAGTTGAAATATTTGTCGGTGAGACTGTAGCCGTCCTCTTCATAATTTCGCAGAAAAGCTCCGCCGAACCCGTCAACGTACCCGTCAATCATCCCGCCGTCCTCATACATGCTCTCGATTACAGGAATCAGTTCCTCATAGCGAGCCTTCACCAAATCTCTGAACCACATATTCTCTATGAGCGGCTTGTAGAAGTCAACCGTCGCCCAGTTTCCAGTGGTGTCGTCCCCTTTGACGCCATTTCCGGTTTTATGTCCGTCGAAGTCGAGATTGTGGTACTTTGCGTACTTTTCATCCCCTGCGGACTCCGATATTGCCACGTTTCCCATGCTCAGATCCATGTCCCATATGGGTCCGGAGTAAAGCTTGTCATTTTTATAGTAGAAATAAGTCGAGCCGTGGTATATGTCGATGTCCTTCATAAGTTCCTCGCAGATGTACATGTTCACAAACGACTCCACGTCAAATACAGCCTCAACCCTCTCACGCTCTCCTGATACCGCGGCAAACTCCGCTTCCTTCAGGAGATTTTTTATTTTCTGCTTTTCTTCCTCGGTGATGGTCTCCATGTCCGGACAGATCGGCTCAAATCTCATTCCCATGATTGGGGAATAGTTGTACTCCCGTCCGGCGGCGTCCATGTCGTAGTAGCCTATTCTCTCGAGGAGCATCTCGCCCTTCTCCCGGTCAATGTCGACTGTGCCGTCGCTCACGGGCATTGTGAGAAGATAGCAGCCCTTGTATTCCCCGTCGAGGTACAGCTCAACGAAGGTGCTTTTCAGCTCCGGTGTGACTCCTGCGATGGCTGAGAAGTCGGCGGCGAGCTTGTTCCGGAGCATGGTTTTGTCGAAAAGGTTGGCGATCAGGCACCATTTGCGGGTTCCCTTCATGCCCAGCAGCTTCATTTTGTTCTCAAACTTCAAGTTGTACGGCTGCTTGACCGTGCCTGAGGTGGAGTTTCCCCTGACCTTCACCATAGCCGTCTCGCTGACCGAGGGATATTTTCCGCCGGCCTTGTCCACAACCACCACTCCGGCTTCACGGTACTCGGATTTTGTCAGTGACACGGATTTTTCTGGCTTCTTCACGGATACTGTAACTTCTTCTATTGTATAAGGCAGGGACGAGGCGGATGTCGTTCTTATTCTCACGTACCTCAGGCGCACCGGCTCTTCTGTTTCAGCGGACTGGGTTTTGTATTTTGCCCCGTCGTTGAAGGAGACAACCTCGCTCCAGCTCTCCCCGTCAGCTGACGACTCGATTACGTATTCTTTTGCCGCACCGCTTCCCCATTCAACTGAGAAAAATCCAGCTTCAATCTCGCGTCCGGCGTCAAGAGTCAGCCACTGAATTTCCCCCTCATCCGACTGCCAGCAGGTCTTTCTGTCGCCGTCCGCCGCCATGGAAGCGCAGTTGTCCCCGGTTCCCTCACTTGAAGCAGTAACAACCGAGTTTTCCACAAGATTCGGGACGGCCTCGCAGGTGCTGATGTAGATTCGCGGAACGTCGCCGCGGTTGTATTCGATTGAGCGGTAGGATTCTGTCAGCTTTTCAGCCATGGCGATACAGTCGGCGGCGGTTCTGTTTTCGCTTTCAAGAAGAGTCTTGCCCTCGTCTGCCAGTGCGGTAAAGCCGCCGTACCACTCTTCGCTGACAGAATACGGGTCGATGTACAGCCCGCACAAATCCCGTATGCGCTCCACTGCTTCCTCCTGAGAAAGAGTCTGCAAGGGAGAGGCAGTTTCAGGTCCGCTGTCCGTGTTTTCATCTGTGCCGCCGCATGAGGACAGCAGAATCATAATCAAGGCAAACAATACGCATTTTTTTATTTTTCTCATAGTCATCATCCTTTCACGGTAAACAAAAGAGACAGTCGTCTGGCCGTCTCTTCCGTATATATTTTTTACGATTTCAGCGTCTCTTCTTGCTTACGCCTGCAGCCATTCCGGAAATCAGTGCGGCTGCGAAGCATATGGTAACAGCGTCGATTGTCTGAGGTGCGGTTTCAGCAGGTGCTGTTTCGGTTTCCTCATCGGAAGTCTCAGCGGTTTCAGCCTCAGCCGCAGGTGTGGTCTCAGCGGGTGTGGTTTCGGCAGGAGCAGTTTCAGCGGCAGCAGCGGGAACTTCCGTTTCCGATACAGGTGCGGGTGCGGCTGCCTTTGCGTCTCTTGCGGCCTTTTCTGCCGTGTATTCTGCCGTGCCTGGAGTCAGGGTCTTCTGTTCAGCGGACTCAACCTGACTTACCTTGAAGGAGGTGAATTCGCAGCTGCCGGTCCATGTCATAACGCCGAGGTAGCATCCTTGCCAGTCGGTATTTGTGATGGAGCCGAAGAGATCGCCGTCGGAATATAGGTAGAAGGTGCCCTTGTCGATTTCAACGCCGATTGTGAGGGGCTTGTTGTTGGTGAATCCGTCGCTGTAGAGCTGAACTTCCTTGTCAAAGCCGGGACCGAACAGACGGGTCGAAGGTCTGCCGATTTCCATGTTCATGCACATCCAGCTGTCAAAGGGCTTCTCGTAGTCCCGGGGCATCATGATACCGAAAGCCTGACCCTCGGTAACGTTGCCCGTGACCTCAACATATACGTGGTCGTCAACGTCTACAAAGTAGTCCGTAACATAAGCGCAGTCGCCGAGAGCCGCGTTGGGAGCAACAAGCTTGCCGTCGGTCCAGTTGAACTCGCCGTTTTCCTTGGTCTTGAACTTGTCTTCCTTGAGAAGAACGGTGGTCTCGCCGAGTTCCATTGTTCTCACGTCGATGGGCTGGTCAACCACAACCATCTCGATTTTCGCGGGATTGTATTCCTCGCCAGCGTCAAGACGGATGAGCTTGTAGCTTGAGAATGTGGAGCTGCTGGTCCATGTCATCAGACCCGCGTATGCGCCGATCCAGTTGTCGTTCTGTCTCTCACCGTAAAGCTCGCCGTTGAAGTATACCCGGAAGAGGTTGTCCTCGGTCACTTCGATTGCGAGGGTGTAGGGCTGTCCGGTCACAAAGTCGGTATTGCGAAGCTCAGCCTCGTCAGGATCGGCAACGCCGGGACCAAAGAGACGTGTCGACGGACGTGTGAGGTCCATGTTCACGCAGATCCAGCTTGCGAAAGGTGCGGAGGGGTCAACCTCAGCTAAAATGATGCCCCATGCGCCGCCTTCATTGACGGTACCTGTAGCTTCAAGAACAAAATGTTCGCCCTGGTCGAGGAATACGTCGGACATCATCGCAACGTCTCCAAGGTGAGCATTTGCGCCTGTGAGAGTACCATTATCCCATTCCCAATCGCCGTCGCTGGGAGTGTTGAGGTAGTCCTCAGTCAGAAGATCGGTGGTTTCCTCAGCAAAAACGCTCAGTGCGCAGCAGATGGTCAGACACACTGTAGCCAAAAGCAATGCGAATAACTTTTTCATTTCGTTATCCTCCTGTATAAAATTTGTACGATTTTACCGATACATAATAACTTATCGGCTTTACTATATGAATTATAATGGATTTTTGGGAAAACTACAATAACAAGTTTTCGGTATTTTGGCAATTATCCGACTTGTTTAAGTGATTTTTTAGAGTATATTGACAAAATTTCGGCTTTTTTATATCAAGTGAAATATTCACCACGCAAAAAACGCGCACAAGCCGGATTTTCCAGCCCACACGCGCTTTCGCTTCATCTGTTTTTTTCAATGTACCGCTTCACCACAGACCGGATCGGCGGGGACACCTTGTCAAGCTCGATCTCTTCCAGTGCAAAAAAGCGGAGAGTCGACATCTCACCGTCCTCAGTTTTCGGCTCACCGCGATATTTTCGGCAAATGTAAACTATCTCCACGTTTGATACCTCATCTCCGTTTGGATAGACGTAATGCGCCTCGGATCCCGAATTCACGCAGAAGAATTCCAGATCCTCAGGCTCCGCATAAAGCCCCATTTCCTCGCGAAGCTCACGTAAGGCGCAGTCCTCAACCCGCTCGTCAATTTCCACCGAACCGCCGGAATAGCCCCACATGCCGTTGTCAGTCCGACGACCCAGCAGTATCTACCCGCGCCCGTTTACACAGATTGCGCTCACGCCGCACTGCATAATCGTCCTGTGACCGACAATTTTTCTCATGTCCATAATGTACTCGCTCATTTATTTTTTCCCTTTGCCGCGTTTTCGAGAATACCGTTCAGCCTACGCGCACATTCCGCCGGATTGTTGTCATGAAGACACCGCATGGAAATCTCCCGCCCGTCAAAGGATTTGTAATCACACCGCATCTTCGCCATCGCTTCCGTCAGGGCTTCCTCGTCGTCAATGGGAACCATGCAGCCGTCACGAGAGTCAAAATCCGACGCAATTCCGCCGTGTGCCGTTGTTATAATGGGCCGCCCAACCGCCATGGCTTCGCGGTAAACCAGACCAAAGCTCTCCCTCCGGCTGGGAAGCACAAAACAGCCGCAATTTTCGTATTCCGCCGCCATTTTTTCTTCATCCAGACTGCCGAGAAATGCCACGTTCGTCAGGTTCAACCTTTTCACCAGTTTCAGAAGCTTCTTTTTCTCCGGACCGCCGCCGGCTATCCTTAACTCCACATCAGAAGAATTTCCGAAAGCACCCGCAAAGGACTCAATCAGCAAATCAAAACATTTGTCCTTGAATAAATTTCCGGCGGAGAAGAAAATAAACATTCCTGTCCCGTCATCCTTCGGCGGCCTGTACGAGTATTTCAGGGAGATGACGTTTTTCACAACACCTATTTTGTCCCGGCTTAACCCAAGCAGTTTCGCGGCGGCGTTGGCAGAGGTGGCGGAGTTATAACAGAACGCGGATGAACACCCGACAGTCGTCCGAATAAGCGACAGTTCATATTTCGTCACATTTCCCGTCGTAATCCGCCCCTGATGCTCGATTGTTACCAGCGGGACACCGTATTTTTGCGATAAAACCGCACCCGCATAACCCGCGTACAGCGTAAAATTCGCGAGAATCACGTCGGGTAAGCCAAATTCGCCCACCGCCGCAGACCAGATTCTCTCCGCAGTCCTCACAAATGCACGACAGCTGTAACGCTGGGAGAACCTCAGGTGCTGATACCCGGCGTAAAACAACGGCATGCCCTCGCTCGCTGACCTGACAACCTTTCCAGACACGGGTGAAAACAGCCGTCTCGTGGGATTCGCACGCGGGTTAAGGATGATGACTTCGTTACCAAGCTCAGCCAAAGCTTTAGCCTGAACCTGATTGAAAGGCATGAGCCTCGGATTCGCCTCACATGGATACCCCACCGGAAGGAAAAATATCTTCACGCTGGCACACCTCCTTTGCACTGAATCAAATTCAGCGTTTCTGTAAATCCTTCCGTAATATAAAACAAAAAGAACGTAAATCAAAACGTTCTTCCAGTAAAACTATAATTCCGGCACCCTTAGAAATACCGTGGCCAACACCGCAATTTTTAGGTCGGCATAACACTAAAAACTACAGCCATCCAAACCCCAGACTGCAGGAGCTAAAGATACGTCGTCGTGGTATCTCTCACGTCGTCGTGATATCTCTCCCCTGCTAAGCTAAAGAAATGCCGAGACAGCCCGCGGGGGCTTCCCCGCATGGAAACATTGGGGCTCGAACCCAAGACCTCTCGGATGTGAACCGAACGCTCTGACCAGCTGAGCTATGCTTCCATCAAGAGTTATTATACCACTTTTCTTCCCTTTTGTAAAGGGGTTTTTCAAATTTTTTGCTTCTCTTTTTCCCGCCTTTTCTCAAGACTCACATGTGCTGACTCGACGGAATTAGAATTTCAGCGTTAAATTGTAAAAAGTCAATTAAAATTCAGATAATTATCGCTTTTTCCTCTTGATTGATGAGAATTTTGCGATATAATATATGTAGTATATTTTTTAACCCGATTTGGCTCTTTATAACGCTTGATGCTTGGAGATGCTGTTTTAATAATGAAAAAATTTCTTAAAAAATTACATAAATCAAAAGATAACGATTCCGCCATGCTCGATGAGCTGTCAATCGACGTCACCGGTTCCGACGACGACTTTAAGTCCGGCTCATTTCTGAACTCACTTGAAAATCTGTCGGAAAACGATATCGAAATCAATGACGCCGCTCTCAATAAACGAAAGCTGCCCATGTTCGAAGTCTTCCGGAAGTTCATGTTCTACTTCTTTATAACAATGTTCATCCTGAGCTGTACCATGCTCGTGCAGAATTTCCTCGACAAAAAAAAAGGTGAGGAAATCTATAAACAGCTGGAGCAGGAGTTCTTCTCCGACGGATTCACCGTTGAAGCTGTGTCCGCGTTCCAGCCGGAGCCGGGTGATGTTCCGTACCTTGAGGAAGATAAAGAGGAAACCGCACTCACTACCCTCACCGAAGTCATTGAAGAAGTCGACAACGCCACGGTTCAGGAGGCAATCGAAACCGCAAGTCCCTCCGTGGTGGAAAAGGTTGAGGAACACATCGAGCATATCGAACAGAAGCCGGATGAGGAAGAATATAACCTCGACCTCGAAAAAATCCGTGCCAAACTGGCTTCAATGCAGAAATCCAACCCCGACCTCTACGGATGGATAACTGTCGCCGGCACCAACATAAACTACCCTCTCGTGCAGGGCGACGACAACGAATACTACCTCGAACACGCCTACACCGGAGACTACCTCCCCGTGGGTTCGATATTCGTTGACTATAGATGCAATACTTCCATAACCAAAAACTATAATACCGTAATCTACGGCCATAACGTAACGAACGGCACAATGTTTCACGACGTAGAAAAGTTCCGCAATGACGAATATTTCAATAACGTGGATATCGTCATCTATACAATGGACGGAATTTACTACTACGAACCATTCTCGTTCTATGAATCCCGCTATGACTATATGTATTTCCGCACGGGATTTACTTCCAGCCAGGACTTCATCGAGTTCGCGGAAGAAGTTCGTGACAACGGTACCAAAAAGAAGGACATCGAGTTCACCGATAAGGACAGACTCCTCACCCTCTCGACATGCACAAACGGATATTACACCCAGCGCTACGCTCTCCACTGCCGGCTGGTCAAGACGATACTGGATTGAGGTAAAATATGGACAAAAGTTACTCTGCCATTCCCAAAAACCTCGTCTGTCCCTTGTGCGGGGGAGGTCTGTACCGCGCGGGAAACTCGCTGATCTGCGAAAAACGCCACTGCTATGATGTCGCGAAATCCGGATACGTGAACCTGCTGCCTCCCGGAAAAGGAAAGAATTCCCACACAGGCGACGAAAAAAACATGATACGGGCACGGGACGGATTTCTCACAAAGGGGTACTATGACAGCATAAGCCTGAAACTCGCTGACATTGCGGCTGACTGCCTGACTCATGGCGGATTGGTCAATGAAGGCGAAATCTTCTCGGCGGACTTGGGTTCGGGAACGGGACACCACACGCTGAACTACATCCGAAGACTGGTGTCCCTAATGCCGGACAAAAACTGCACAGCAATCGGCTTTGACGCGTCAAAATACGGGGCAGAATGCGGAATGAAGCTGTCGAAGGCTCAGGGGCTGTCACCGAAGGATGGAATCGGCGGATCATTCGGGGATAATCCCGAGAAAACCCAGCTCTACTTCATCACGGCAAACAGCTTCTGCCTTCCACTCGCTGACAACTCCGTCGACGTGTGCCTGAGCATGTTCGCGCCAATCCCATTCGGCGAATGCGCACGGGTCATGGGGGATGACGGAATATTAGCCGCGGTCTTCTCGGGCAAAAACCATCTCATGGAAATGCGGGAGCTGATTTACGACTCTGTAAACGACTCAGAACCGTACCACCCGGAGAACAGCGGCAGTCAATTTGAGCTTCTGCGGGAGGACAACCTCACCGAAAAAATAACCGTTCCCCACGAGGACATAATGAACCTCTTCACCATGACTCCGTTTTACTACAGAACAACCCGTGAAGGCCGTGACCGTCTCGCCGCGCAGTATGAACTTGAGCTGACCATTGACGTAAACTATTTTATTTTGAAGAAGAAATAAAAATGATTCTGTCTGTTATTATACCAATGTACAACGAAAAAGAAGCGGCGCCGGAGTGCGTGAAGGTTTTATCTTCCTCCATCGAAGCCGACGCCTGTCTGAATTCGTATGATTATGAAATTATTTTTTCCGACGACGGTTCAGCCGACGGATGCGGGGATATTGTCCGTGGGATTGCCGCAGAGTTGAATCCAGGCCTGAAGCACGGCTCGGTCAGAGTCATCACGTCACCTCAGAACGAGGGAAAAGGCGGGGCTGTCAGACGTGGCATGCTGGACTCCACGGGGGACTACGCCCTCTTCACCGACTGCGACTTGGCCTACGGGACTGACGTAATCTGCGGAATGCTTGAGAAGATCATCTCGACCGGCGCAGACGTTCTGATCGGCTCGAGAGCGGCTCACCCGGACGGATACGCGGGCTACACTTTTATGCGGAAGATTGCGTCAAAAGCGTTTCTCAGGCTCCTTGCGCTTTCCGCGGGCTTTGACCACAGCGACTCTCAGTGCGGAATCAAGATGTTCTCACGAAAAGCCGCCGACGGGATTTTCAGCCGTGGTAAGGTCAACGGGTGGGCGTTCGACTTTGAAACCCTCATGATTGCCGAAAAGCTTGGCTTTACAATAGACGAGTACCCCGTCAAGGTCATCAACCACCGGGAGTCAAAAATCCACCTTGTGAGGGACAGCCTGAAAATGCTCTCGGATTTACGCAGAATCAAAAAGAGAATCAGGCGGGAGTTCAAATAACATGAAGTGAGCTCTGAATAAATCGGGATTTTGAGTAAAAAAGGCTTGAATATGCGGCATTTTTAACTCAAAATTACCTTAAATCAGAGCGTTCTTCGACCGTCACTCGGTGTAGAAATCGTGACTGCCTATGGTCATGACGTAAGTGCAGTTTTCGACTATCCACAGACTGGCGGCGATTTTTTCGTTCAGGAAATAGAGAATATCGTCGGATAGACGGTTGTCCTCAAGGCAGATTTTCGCGGCAGCAATGGAATCCTCGCAGGGTTCTTCCTCGATTGCACCGTTGGCTGTCGGCGTGAACTGGACCCCGTTCTGTGTGTCAAAAATCACGTCGTACACACTTGACGGGAACTCGTCCGAAGCCACACGGTTCAGCACCACATTTCCCACGGCGATTTTCCCGAGAAACGGCTCGGCCCCCGACTCGGCGTTGATGATTTTCGAGAGCCAGTATAAATCTTCCTCGTCATAATATTCGTAATCCGGTGTGATTGCGGCACTCCGGCGGGTCAGATATGTGCCGTGGTCGTCCGGGTCATAGTCGCACTCAAAGCCAAACGCCTTTGCAATCTGCCTGAGAGGGGCATACATCACGTCGCCGTATGTAAAAATCCCCTCCTCGCACCAGAGAATCCGGCCGTTTGCCTCGATATAGTCCTCCCCCTCGACGGCGTGAAGCTCGAGTGAGTCGGTGGTAACTGTGGCTTCGGCTCTGTCTTCGTCCCAGCTAACCACGGAATTGTCTGCCATTGTGGAAAATTCACGCAGGGCAACATAAGCGTAATCTGACACAAGTATAACCTCGCCCTCGTACTCGTAACCGTCAACCGACACGAAAAAATCCTCGTCCCGCTCAAAATCCAATGCTGCGGCCGGCAGAGTGGACAGTGCAAGCATTACAGCCGCGGTAAGACCCGACAGTTTTCTGATGTTCATTCGTTTTTACCTTGCCTTTCTTTGTTGTTCAGCGGAGCTTTCTTTTTCCGCCTATCCCTATTATAACATAGAACTGCCTGATTTTTTACAGGTAATATCTGGTCAGCGGACGGCAATATGATTCCATTTATTCCCGCTTATTTTTTGCGCTATATTAAATTTACAATTATAATGTGGATTTATCCGCCCGTCTCGTATATAATTATGAAGCAGACGGATGAATATTCCTGCGTGTGACGGGACTGTTACCGTTGTATTTTGTTTCCAATTATATCCATCAACCATATTTGGAGGATTTTATGCGAATAAAGAGATTCCTCTGCATGATTCTCGCCCTTGTTATGACTTTCTCGGCGAGTTCATGTGGGTTTATTATAATCAACGACATTTCCAAAACCGAAACCGAAGCGGAAAGCGGAGACAATTCCCCCGCCGACAGCCGTCCGAACGAAGTCACCGGAAAAACCTACGAAAAGTACGATCAGAGTGAAAACCGCAAGGCTCAGGCTGACAGGTTCATGGACGAGCTTCCCAAGCGGGACTACGACGGCGCGGTTTTCTTCATTACCACCACAAACAAGGACTACATCTCACCGGAGAACACTGAGAGTACCGTCTCACGTCTGGCAATGATTCGAAACGCCATAGTCGAGGACGAGCTTAACATTTCCATCATCACAACCGTCACAAGTGCGGATACAATGCTCACCGAGCTGAAAAATGCCGTGGCTTCGGATTCATACTACACCGACCTGCTCATGCCGCCGATTTACACCATTGGCTCTTTCCGTGCGGCTGACACCATTCTCAACATGCAGACCCTGCCCTTTTTTGATTTGGAAATGCCATATTTCAGCGCGGCTTCCTCGGACATGACCTCCGGCGGGTACTCAACCTACGGCGTGGCAGGGGACGCGTCAATCTCGCCCTCATCCCTGTCTGCGGTGTACATGAACAAAAACCTCCTCACCGAAGCCGGAGCGGACATTGACGAAATCTATTCCATGGCAAAAAACGGAAGCTGGACTTGGGACGAATACCTCACCCTCTGCGAGTCCGTGAAAAGCCTGAACAACGACGAACGTCACTTCTACACCACAACGGCTGAGAACACCGCGTCACGGCTTCCCGACCTTATATTCAAGTCCTCGGGCAACGATTATGTCAGCGCAGGTGTTAGACGTGTGCCGGTGGTGGGATACACTCTCAGCAATGTCAAGACTACAATGGACAACATGGCAAAGATTTACAATGACAGCGACTGCCTGATTGACGCAAACGGCGGGGAAGTCAACCTCTTCTCATCCGGTGAGTCGGCCTTCCTCATTGATTACCTCTACGTAATGTCATGGCTCACCAACTCCAAGACCGACTGGGGACTCTTGCCGCTGCCGAAAGAGGACGAGGACGGGGAATACCGCACTCTCATCGCCAACACCGAAGCGGTTTTCGCAGTCCCAAAAAACCACACCAACGGCGAATTTGCAGCTGTCACCCTGTCCTACCTTAACGCCGCGTCCTACGGCTACATCTACGACGAATACGTGAACTACAACATGCTCCACGTTCTCCGTGACAACGACAGCGTGAACACCCTTGACATAATCCTCGACACCGCCGCCTTCGACTTTGCTTTGGCTTTCGGCAACGCCTACCCCACCATCGCCAGCGCCACATATCAGCTCATCCGTGACTGCGCCAAGACCAACAACCTTGCCGACTACTTCCCCGAGAGGCGCAAAACCGCAAACGAAACCATGCGTAAATACTTCGACTTGAAATACTGACGAAAAAATCCCCGCCGGCTTGAGCGACTCAGGCTCACGCGGGGGTTATTTTTGCTTATTTTTTACTTTTCATCTATATAATACTGCGACTTCATGTGGAACAGGTCAGCGTAAATCCCTTTTTTCTCCATCAGCTCGCTGTGGGTGCCGTTTTCCACGATTTCTCCTGTGCGTAACACCACGATTCTGTCGCAGAACTTCGCGCTGGAGATGCGGTGGGATATGTATATGGCCGTTTTTCCCGCAGTCAGCTTGTCAAACTTCTGGTACATCTCATACTCCGCACGGGGGCAAGAGCGGCGTTCGGCTCGTCAAGGATTACGATCGGCGCATCCTTGAATAAAGCTCTGGCAAGGACAATCTTCTGCGCTTCTCCGCCCGACGGCTCAAATCCGTCTGTTTCAAAATTCTTGTGACGTGGGTGTCCAATCCATGCTCAAGACGCTTCAGCTTTCCCTCAAATCCGCTGAGCTTCAGGCAGTCCACAATCCGCGCGTCGTCTCCCCGGCTGTCGTTTCCGAGAACTATATTGTCGCGAAGGGTAAACGAGAAGAGACTGTAATCCCGAAACACCGCCGACATGGCTGTCTGGTACTGGTTGTATTCGATGTCGCGGATGTCCACACCTTTAACAGTATTGAGCCGGAGGTGGGGTCGTACAGCCGCACCAGCAGCTTGATAAACGTGGTTTTTTCGGCACCGTTTTCACTTTTCTCTCCGTTTTCTATCGTGATGTTGATGTTCTTGAGGGTGTAATAGCTCTGTCCCGGATAGCGGAAGAAAACATTTTTGAATTCAATGCGGTATTTTCCCTCGGGCAGGGGAAGCTTTTTTACCTCCCGCATTTTCGCCGGGACGTTCATGTATTTTTCAAGCTCATTGTAATATATGTTGAACTGTTTTATGTTCAGAACATTCTGCATTACAGCGTTCATGGCGTCGGAGAACTGCGATATGGCTGACAAATACATTGTAAACTGACCCACGGAGCAGCCGCCGGATATGACGTTCCACACCAGATATCCAGAAATAGGTAGGTCACGCCCTCACGGATGAATGACGTGAAGTTTGAGAAATAATCCGACTTTTTGTACTCCCTCGTCTGTTTTTTGTAGAACTCATTCGACAGCATCAGGTGCTCGCAGACTTTGTTAACGAGATTGTCCCTGTAGTTGTTGATTCGTATTTTCTTGCAGCATTCAAAGTCCTCAACCAACCCAATTAGATACCCGTTTTTTCTCTCAATCGGAGCTTTTTCCAAATCCCACTTGGAGTAGTTTTTCCTCACCTTAGATTCAAACAACGAGTCAAGCAGAACCAGTACTATAAACAGAAGGACGATGAAAATATTCATTGTGGAGAGAATTGCCGAAAGTCCAACAAAGACGAAGATTTTACCGAAAATATTGACGGCACTGTCCAGCACAACGCCAAATCCTTGACCGTCAACATACAGGAATCTGTTGGCTTTTTCCTTTACATCGAGAAACTCGGGATTTTCAAGTTGCTCGTAATCGCACAGGGATAATTTTTCCGTGATGAACGTCTGGAACCTCATGAAAACCACCCCTTTTGAGGTAAAGCTCTTGCCCCGCAGGAATGAAATTAATGAGTTCCCGAGGAAATGAATTATCTCCAGAACCGAAATGTACATGACGAGCAATCCATCCGCCTGCCGTTTGTCAGCTCCTCCACAATGTAGCCCGGCAGCACAACGGAATCAAGCGGAACCACCGCCGTCACAATCTGCAAGAGCAGGATATACACGATATACATTTTGCTGAACTTCCACGTGTACTTTAGTAAAAACGAGAATCCCTTTAGCATTTCTGTCACCTCTTCGCGGACCTTCCGCATAAATATGATTATTTAATACATATTATATCACAAAACAATCGAAAATGTAATACCTTCAAAAAATTTTGCACCCATAAGTTTGTCGGTTTGTATAATTTTGACATTAAATTATTGTCATAATTGCACAACAAAAGCCGTGAGCAACGCTTCACCACAAAACGCCTCACAGCTTTATTGCATTTTTATTCAGTTTTCGGCTAAAATCACAGAATCTCACTCAACTCGTCAATTGTCTCGTCAAACGCAGCCATAGCGTTCTTCACAACGTCCGGCGAGGTCAGGTCAATTCCGGCAACCTTCAACTCATTCAGCGGATAGTCCGAGCCGCCCATTGAGAGGAAACGCAGGTAGTCCGACGGGTCGCCGGTTTTCAGGATGTTCTCGGCAATCGCCACAGCGGAGGAGAAGCCCGTCGCGTACTGGTAGACGTAGTAGGAGTTGTAAAAGTGCGGGATGTACGACCATTCGTACTTCAAAGTGTCGCGGAAATCTGCGTCGGGGTAGTACAGCTTCACAAGATCTGCGTAAACCTTACTCAGGCACTCGGAAGTAATCGGCGTTCCCTCGGCTTCAAGAGTGTGCGCTTTATGCTCAAATTCCGCGAACAATGTCTGGCGGAACACCGTGGTTCTGAAGCCCTCGAGGAAGTGGTTGAGGATGTACGCCCGGCGTTTCTTGTCGGTCTCAACGGACAGGAGATACTTGGTCAGGAGAACCTCGTTGCAGGTGGAGGCGACCTCAGCCACAAGAAGAGCGTAGCCGTGGTTTGCGTAGTCCTGCTTTTCCGAGGAGAGGTAGGAGTGCATTGCGTGACCTAACTCATGTGCGAGAGTGAACGCGTCGTCCAGTGCGTCGGTGTAGTTCAGCTTGACAAAGGGATGAACCCCGTGGAGTCCAGCCGAGAAAGCGCCGGATTCCTTGCCGGGAGTCTCGTATACGTCAATCCAGTTTTCCCGGTAAGCCCGTCGGATTACGTCCTGATAGTCCTTTCCAAGGGGAGCCACAGCCGCAAGAACCAAGTCACACGCTTTTTCGTAGGGCATGGGATAATCCACGTCGGCTACCATTGGGGTATACAGGTCGTACACGTCCAGCTTGTCCACGCCGAGAGCCTTTTTCCTCAGGGTAAGATACTTGCTCATTGACGGAATTGCGGCGTGAACGGCTTCAATCAGAGCGTCATACACGTCCTCAGGCACGTTTGAGCTGGAAAGTGACGCTTCACGGGCGGATTTGTAACCGCGGATGTCGGCAAAGGTGTTGTCCTGCTTCACGCATCCCCCATACATGCAGGCGAAGGTGTTGATGTACTTGCCGTAGGTGCCGAACATGGCTTCGAACACCCCGTCCCGTACTTCCTTGTTCTTCGACTCACGGAACACGCTGAAGTTGCCGTTCGTGAGCTGAACCAACTCGCCGCTGTCGTCCTTTATCTGGGGCAGTTCCATCTCGACGTTTGTGAACATATTGAACACATCCGAGGGAGTGCCGGTGATTTTGCTGATTTTCGCAAGAAGGGTCTCGCTCTTTTCGTCAAGAATATGGGCCTTCTGTCTCAGCGCGTTCTCGATTATGTGGGCGTACTTTGCAAGCGGCGGGTACTTCATGAACTCAGCCAGTTTATCGTCGGGGATCTCCATCAGTTCCGGCTCAAAGAAGGATGTCGCCGCACCGGCCTTGACTCCGACATTAGACACTCTGTCGCACATAATCTGAGCGTCAGCGTCACCGCCGTCGATTGTCTTTGACAGGAAAGCGTACTCCGCAACGGGGGTGAGCTTCTCATCAAAGGCGTAGATGGTCTCGTATGCCTTGTAGAGTGACTCCGCGCTGTTTCCGAGGGTTCCCTTGACGGCAGTCAGCGAAGGAATTTCAGCCTCACACTGAGCGAGAGCCGCTTCCCAGTCCCTGGGAGTCTTGAAGATGTGCGTGAAATCCCACTTGTACTCAGACGGGATGTCTTTTCTCTGTTTCATAATTTTATCCTTTCGTTATTGTAAAATTAATCCTATTATTTCCGTCCCCTCATGGATTTAACCTCGCTGATTGTGAATATTTTAAACGCAAGCACCAGCACCGCGTAGACTACAACCGCTGCAAGAATTGCCACGATTCCGCCCTTTCTCACGCCGACAGCCGAGGACAATGGTCCAATCAACAGGTAAGCCGCACCGCCCATGATGAGGGAAGCCGCCGCGATTTTTACAGTATTTACAATTATAGCTCCGCATCCCACGAGATATTTGCGCAGAAATACCATATTTATGGCGATCATCACCACGTAGCAGACGCATGTAGCGATTGGCGCACCGGCAACAGTCACCGACGGGATTCCCACGAGGACCGCGTTGAGCACGCATTTCACCACCGCACCCACGCAGAGGCTTATGAGAGGCTTGTTCACCTGCCCGAAGGACTGCAGAATCGCGCCGCTGATCGAGACCACTGCGTAAAGGATGACGGCGATTCCGTAAATTGCGAGGAGTGGCGCGCCCGCTTCGGCTTCATCAGGGGTGTTGAAGTATATTATGTTCATGATGGGGTTGGAGAGAATCGTGATTCCGATACCTGCCGGAAGAGCCAGCATCATGGTATAGCGGAAGCAGTTGGTCATGTTCTTCACCACTCCGTCCTTATCCTTCGCCGTGTAAGCCGCAGTGAGAGCCGGAAGAATGCTCACGGAAAACGGCACTATAAATGCTGAGGGAAAGTTGAAGATTTTCTTTGCGTTGCCGAGGACCCCGTAGAGCCAGTTTGCATCCTCGTAAGTGTAGCCCAGCGTATCCTGCAGCACCCTCATGATTATGGCAGTGTCCACAAGGTTCACAAGGCTCATGACCGACGCGCCGAGGGACACCGGAATAGCGATGCGGAACATCTCCTTCACAATGGCTCTGTCGCTTCTCACCGGCATGCCGAGGGGCTTTTCATATTTCTCGAATCTCTTTTTAGAGATGAACAGGAACACCACCGCCAGTACCGCGCCTATTGACACGCCCATGATTGCGCCTGCCGACCCGCCCACATATTCAAGCTCGGTCTTTAAGAGGACATACGCCAGTGCGCTTCCGAAGAACAGCTTGGAGAACGCCTCGATCACCTGGGAAATGGCGGTGTACTGCATGATGGAGTGACCTTGGAAATATCCCCGCAGTGAGGACATGACAAATGAGCAGAACGCCGTCACCGACAGCACCCGGATTGACATTCCCGAGTTGGGGTTTTTGATGAGTGCCGCCAGCAGATCCGCACCGAAGAACATCACCGCCGCGATTACCGCACCTAAAATGGTGAAGATTTTCAGGGAAACCTTATAGATTTTATCGGCCTCGTCGGTGTTGCCGGAAACCAGAGTCTCGCTTATCATACGTGAGACCGCCACGGGAAGTCCGGCCGTCGCCAGCACTGACAGCATGTTATAGATATCGTAAGCCGCGTAGAAGTACCCCATGCCCTCTCCGGTAAGCATATTTGAAATAGGTACGGTAAACAGCAGCCCCGCCAGCTTTACAAAAGCCGTAGACACAGTCAAAATAAACGCGCTCTCAAGGAACGTACCCTTTTTAACTTGATTTTTCAGAATTTAAACCTTCCTTCGCGGGGGCAGGGAAACCCCTGCGGGTAAACATTTCGTTTCTGAAGCTGAAACCGAATGAAAACCCACGATTTTATAGTTTAGCTCCCGCATATGTATTTTGTTTCACGTGAAACTAATTTTGACGCAGGCGTCTTACTGCCGGAAATGCAGTCAGCCTGTTGAAATCAGCTCTCCCGCGATTTTTATTATTCTATCATATCTTCCTTAAAAAGTCAACCTTTGCCGACAACAACCTCTGCACGGCTTGAGTCCTGCGCTTTTGTCACGACGATTTTTCTGTCTATCCGCTCACGCAGCCCTGCTACATGGGAGATAATCCCCACTGACCTGCCGCCGGACTGGGATTCAAGCACCCGCAGCGCCCCATCGAGTGAGTCGTCGTCCAGTAAGCCGAAGCCCTCGTCGATGAACATGGAGTCAATTCTCACGCCCCCTGCCTCAGCTTCAGTTTCGTCGGACAAAGCCAGCGCAAGTGCGAGGGATGACATGAAGGATTCCCCGCCGGAGAGAGTGCGCACGTCCCGCTCACGTCCGTTCCAGTGGTCGATTATGTCAAGCTCCAGCCCGCTCTGACTCCGCCTGTTTGCGGCGTTTTCCCGTCTGACCATCTCGTACCGTCCGTCGCTCATCTGCATAAGCCGTATGTTTGCCCGCCGCACCATTCGCTCGAACAGCCGCATCTGACGGAAGGTCTCCAGCATGATTTTTTCCTTTCCCTTGACGCACCCGTTGGCTGTATCCGAAATTGAAGCGTAAATTCTGTGTTTTTCCTCTTCTTCGTCCAGCTTTTTCAGGTTCAGCCACAATTGCCGCGCGGCGTTTCTGTTTGAGTTCAGAATTCCCACACGACGGGTCAGCTCCGCTTCTATTTTGTCAAGCTTTTCTTTGGCCTCCCCGCAGGAGTCGCGGATTTCACCGTAGCTGTCAGCTATGCTGTCCCTGAGCTGTTCACGAAGGTTTTCGCACACGGATTTGATTCTCTCGTATTCCATCTGCGCCCTGCCGTAGTCATCCTCAGCTGACTTTATCCGGCTCCTGAGAGACGCGGCTTTTGCCGAACACTCGTCAATCCGAACCTTAAGCTCCTCAGCCGTTCCCGAAGGCAGTTTTTCGTCCAGTCTGGCAAGCCGCTCCTTTTTTTCGCCGTAAGCCGACTCCACAACCGTATATTTCAGCGAATACTGCCCCAGAGCGTCTTTTTCCTCCTCAGCCGAACGCTGTATGAGCCTGAGCTGATCCTCGCACAGCCGGATTTTCTCGAGGGATTTGTCGTATTTCAGTATTGCGAGGTTGATGCTTTCTATTTTCTTTCCGTTTTCAAGCCGCTTTTTTTTGAGGTACTGCTTCATCTCATCCACAGGATTGTCATCCGGACTGACGAACGACGAAAACTCAGCCATAACCGGTGACGAAAGAATTTCCATGTGCAGATTTGACGCCGCGCCCTTGTCCGAGTTCAGCTTGACGGCGTAGTTTTCGAGGACCGCTTCCGCGCCGGATGACGCTTCTTTCAGCCTGTCGAGTTCCTCACGGGATATAGCGTTCTCTTCGGCTTTCGCGGGGTCAGGATGGGTTGTGGAGCCGCACACCGGACAGGGCTTACCATCCTCGAGACATGAGGACAAAATTCCTGCTATGGAGTCGAAGTAAACCCGGGTGCATCTGTCGCTCTCTTCCCGTGCCTTTTCCGCCTCACTCCGCGCCTGTATGTACTTTCCAGTGAAGAATTTTATCTCCTCCAGCAGCTTATCATATGACGCCGTCTTTTTCTCAAGCTCCGCGACTGCGTTTTTTTCTCCTTCGCATACGGCAAGTGCGGCAGTGTTTTCCGACCTGTCTCCGAGGGAGGACTTTTCCTTTTCTATTATACCGTTGACAGCCTCGGCTTTCTCGTCAAACAGTGCGATATTCCGCTCTCCGGCTTCGATTTTTGCCGCAATCACCTCAAGCTCTGCCTCAGCCGCCGCACAGTCACGCCGGAGTCCGTCCCTTTCAGTGAAGCTGTCAACCATCCCCCGAAGCTGCAGCACGTTCCCGTCGGCTTCTTCGGCTTCACGGGTTCTGCGTTCGTTTTCGGAAAGGTCCTCTTCGGATTTTTTCATTTTGTCGAGAGCGTCCGACATTTCTTTTTCGCTGACCTTGAGACGGGCTGTGGTCTTCACGTCGATTTCCGCACGAATCAGCTGTGCCTGAAGCTCTCTCAGCTTGTCCGAGCGTTTGTCACGGGCGTTTTTCAGCTTTTCCGCAACCTCGTCCTCGCAATCAAGCTCCTGCGTCAGAAGCTCCACCAGCCTCTCACGGGGAACGCATCCGATTCCGTTTTTCAGAATCCTGCCAAGCTCATCGGATATAGGCTCGATCATCTCAGAAAATCTTCCGGCAGTGTAGATAAGTCCGTCGCACTTCTGCTTTGACTTTGCGGCTTTCTCCTTTGCACGGGCGGCGAAAAGGCTGTACTCGTCGGTTTTGAAGATCTGACGAAGCACCTTAACCCTCTCCTCAGTCCCGGCGAGAAGAAGTCTGCGGAATTCCCCTTGTGCTATCATCACCGTCTGGCAGAACCTGTCCGCGTCCAGCCCGATAATTGATGACACCGCCTCAGTCACGTCCTTGTGCCGGTTCACAATTCTTCCGTCAGGCAGAGTCAGAGACGCGGTCATTGATTTTTCGAACACTGCTTCCCCGCCGCGAACCTTCTCACGTCCGATTTCACGGTAGACCGTGTATTTCTGTCCGGCGTTTTCAAAGGTCAGCTCAACATAGCTCATGACTCCTTCCCCGGCGGACTTGCTTCTCAGCATTGCCGAATCCCGCACTTCCCCGCTGGATTTACCGTAGAGAGCATATGTCACCGCATCAAAGAGCATAGTTTTGCCCGAACCCGTGTCTCCGCAGATGAGGTAAAGTCCGCTGTCCGTCAGGTTCGTCATATCAAGCTCTACATGGGACGAATATGGACCGAAGGCCTGCATTGTAAGATGTAGTATTTTCAACTTCCGCTCCCCCTTTCTTCATCGATTTCGGCGAAAATTTCAGCCGCAGCCTCCGCCACCTCGACGCTCATGGGGACGTTGTTCTGTAGCTCATACAGCTCGGCGAAAATGCTCATGGGGGACAGACCCTTGTCAAGCTCGTTCTCGGGGAGAAAGTCGAAGTCCCCCTCGATTTCATGAATGAGCTTTGTTCTACTGTTATCGTAAACCAGCTTCAAAAGGTTCGGATAAATCACCCTCAGCTTCGCCACCGCGTCTGGTATGTCGTCCTCGTCGGTGAGAATTGCGCGGATGTAGTCGTCCAGTGCGGGCTGACTTTCGCGGAATTCACGGGATACGAGTTCAGCATAAGTCCCCCGTATGTCCCGCAGCTCGTGCAGTGGGGTGAGAAAAACCTGCTTCACGTCCACCGAACCCTTCTCCCTCATGTCAACCACATACACGCTCTGCCTGCCGCTGTTGTCACGGCTTATACCTCCGAATGCGCACTTGATGGGCGAGCCGGAGTAGTAGACGTTCCCCTGCCCGACCCTGTGAGCCGAATGGAGATGTCCCAGCGCCACATAGTCAAATCCGTCGAATACCTGGGGAGGGATATAGTCAGCCGTTCCGATCATGTCAGATGAGCCGTCGTCCGATGTGTAAAGATGAGCCACAAGCACGTTTCTCTCGGCAAAGTCCACGTCCGCATGGTCAAGCTGAACCCGCACCGCGTCCTCTTCCGTTTTGCCGATGTAGTCGTTGAAGTAATGGCGCATGTTGGCCGACCGTATGAATGGGAGCAGGTAGAAATTCACGCCTCCGTATTCGTCCTCAAGGCGGGCTTTCATCACCCGTCCGTCATATTCCGGTGAGAGATATACCCCCGCCGAGGTAAGAAGTCCCGACAGATAGGCCACTCTTTCCGGTGCGTCGTGGTTGCCGTAGATTCCGATGACCTTGATTCCCAGCGCGGTAAGAGCCGTCACAAAGCTGTCAAAAATCGACACGGAATCGGCTTTCGGCATGATTTTGTCGTAAATGTCGCCGGCAATCACCACAGCGGAGCAGCCCTCTTCCACGGTGATATTCGTTATCTGCCCGAGAATATACGCAAGGTCTTCGTTCATTCCGCAGCCGCACAGCCGCAGTCCAAGATGCAAATCCGATGTATGCAGAAATTTCATGTAATTCTCCAGAATCTATACTTTTACCCTTTGGTTATTTTCTCACCGATTTTGTAAAGCTCCACACCGTAGTACAACGGTTTGAGAAAGCTTGCGTCCGGCGTTTTTCTGCCCTCGAGCAGGTCCACAAGCGCACTCTCGGCTGAACTTTTCCCGTCGTCACGGTAGACTGAAACACCGCCGCCGTATTCGTCCGGTATGATTCTGCCCTCACGAAGCAGTCTTTTGCTCTTGCCTGGATCAAAGTCCTCGCCGTACAGCCTGACCTCTCCCCCGACCCACTCAAGCCTGACTCCGGCCGCATACAGGGTCAGCGAAAACTCAGGCTCCGTCCCAAAGTTCCCGAGAGTCATGGAAGCCGCAGTACCATTTTTAAAGCACAGCATGGAGAAGAGCATGTCGTCGGTCTGATAACCGTATCCGGCTTCCGCTCCGTCGGATACATATCCGCGTCTGGTTATGTTTTTTGAAAATTCAACCCCGCCGAACAGTCCGCACAATACCGATAAGGCCTCAAGCCCCTTCTCAGCCATGATTCCGCCGGACAGCTCGTCATCACGCCGCCAGAATCTGTCCGGAACGGGGGTAATGTATGACATCTCCGCTTTGATTACGGCGTACTTATCCGCAAATTGACGCGCCGCACGATAACACCGCGAGAATGGCCTGCCGTCAAGCACAAACGCGGGAACACAGCTCACCTGCGCCAAATGGGCAGCACTTTCCCCGCCGTCAACGATTGAAACGGGCATGCCGCATAAAAACGGGATTTTTCCCCCGATAAGCTCCGGCAGAATTTCGTCCGTGCAGTAGGGTGGCAGGCATACCACGGCAAAGTCGGGCTTCACCTCATCCAGCATTGCTTCCGCGTCGATATAGGCTTCCCCGCCGTACTTTTCAGCCAGAGACTCCGCACGCCCGACTATCAAGTCACAGAATCCGGTCAGCTCTGCCCTGTCCGACAACGCGCTGATTCTTCTCGCCGATTCCATTCCGGAACTGCCGCATCCGATTATTACCGCTGATTTCATAATTTACTCCAATATTACAGTAAATATCAAAACGGACGGGGTAGAAAATTCCGCCTGCCGTCCGTCGATTAGCCCTGATTCAATTTGGTCTGAGCCGATTCACCCAAAACCCAAACAGAGCCGTTTTATTGTTTTTTTACGCCTGAGCCGCGTCTACGATTACCGCAAACTTCTCGGGAACCAGCGACGCACCGCCGATGAGTCCGCCGTCTACGTCAACCTTGGAGAGAAGCTCAGCCGCATTCTTGTCGTTCATGCTTCCGCCGTACTGGATTGTGAGTGCTTCCGCAGCTTCCTTGGAGTAAAGTCCTGCAACGGTCTCACGGATGAGAGCGCAGACTTCCTCAGCCTGATCGGGGGTTGCGGTAAGTCCTGTTCCGATAGCCCATACGGGTTCATAGGCGATGACAACGTTTGCCAGCTGTTCAGCGGGAATTCCGGCCAGATCCAGCTTTGTCTGCATTGCCACAACTTCAGCGGTGATTCCTGCCTGACGCTGACCTAAAACTTCGCCGAGGCAAAGGATAACCTTGAGTCCCGCGTCAAGTGCAGCATGGGTTCTCTTATTTACAGTCTCGTCTGTTTCGCCGAAGTACTGCCGTCTCTCGGAGTGACCGATGATGACGTACTCAACGCCGCACTCGAGAAGCATGTCCGCACTGACCTCTCCCGTGAACGCGCCCTTTTTCTCAAAGTGAACGTTCTGCGCGCCGATTTTTACGTTTGTCCCACGTGTAGCTTCAATGGCCGTAGCGATGTCAACGTAGGGTACGCAGAGCACTACCTCGCAGCCATTCTTTCCGGCGACAAGCTTCGCGGTTTCCTCAACAGCTGTCTTAGTCGCGGAAGGAGTCATGTTCATCTTCCAGTTGCCGGCAATTATAACCTTGCGTGATTCTTTTTTCATTATATCCTCCGTGCTATTAGATTAGCACATTATTATTAAAACGTAATTTAAGATAATTAATCAGTCAACAAATATACGAAAGTTAAAGAAATGAGATCGAGTATCGCTCCACGTCAACGGCAAGCAGGGTAGTGATCCCTGATTGCTCATAAACGATTCCCATATGTCAAGGATTGCTATATGGCTTCGCAATAACTTCTTCATTAGGAGGGTTGTCCATAAACCACAGCTTAACTATAAAGGCTGCACCATTAGAATAAACCCACCAGTTTGAAGTTCTTGCCAAGCTTCTTCCAAGAAGCGCCACCGTTCCCCGTACTCCTCGTTTCCTTCTTATTTGTCGAGCAGACAAGCTATGCCGGGAAGCTCCTTGCCTTCGAGGAATTCGAGAGACGCGCCGCCGCCGGTGGAGATGTGGGTCATCTTGTCGCCGTAACCTAACTGTTCTACTGCTGCCGCTGAGTCGCCGCCGCCGATGATAGAGATTGCGCCACTTTCAGCTACTGCTTTGGCTACAGCACGGGTGCCGGAAGCGAAGTTTTCCCACTCGGATACGCCCATAGGTCCGTTCCATACGACTGTTCCTGCACCGATGATGGTCTTAGAGAACAGTTCCTGTGTCTTTTCGCCGATGTCAAGTCCCATCCAGCCGTCCGGAATGGAGTCGGAGTAGATTCTCATGAAGGTTGTGTCTTCCTTGTATTCGCGTCCGATTACGTTGTCTACGGGAAGCAGGAACGCTATGCCTCTCTTGCGGGCCTTTTCGATAAGCTCACGGGCGAGGTCAAGCTTGTCCTCTTCGCAGATGGATGTGCCGGTGGTGTTTCCGAGAGCACGGAAGAATGTGTACGCCATTCCGCCGCCGATGATGAGGGTGTCTACCTTTTCAATGAGATTGCTGATTACGCCAATCTTGTCGGAAACTTTTGCGCCGCCCAGAATCGCAACAAAGGGTCTCTTCGGGTCGTCAAGAGCCTTGCCCATTACAGTGATTTCCTTCTGAATCAGGTAACCGCATACTGCAGGGAGATAGTCTGCTACTCCGGCTGTGGAAGCATGTGCTCTGTGTGCTGTACCAAAGGCGTCGTTTACGTAAATCTCAGCCATGGAAGCAAGCTTCTTCGCGAATTCGGGGTCGTTCTTCTCTTCTGCCGCGTGGAAGCGTACGTTTTCGAGAAGGAGAACCTCGCCGTCCTTCAGGCTCTGAGCCATCTTCACGGTCTCGTCGCCTACTACGTCGGGTGCAAGAACAGCCGGAACACCGTACTTGTTAAGAGCGTCAGCTACAATCTTAAGGGAGAGCTTCTTTACGTCGCCCTTTGCCTTCTCGAGTGCTGCTGCCGTTGCGGCTTCCTGTTCCTCTGCAGGGAGAGCTTCAATCTTCTTCTTTTCCTTCTTGTCAAGGGCGAGCTTTTCGTCAAGTACGTTGTGGGGTCTGCCCATGTGGGAGCAGAGAATCACTCTCGCACCATGCTCCATCAGATACTTGATTGTGGGGAGCGCACCAACTATACGCTTGTCGTCTGTAATAACGCCGTCTTTTACGGGAACGTTAAAGTCGCATCTTACAAGAACTCTCTTGCCGCCGACTTCAATATCCTCAACGGACTTCTTGTTGTAGGTCATTGTTTTATACCTCTTTTATTCTGAAATTTTGTATTAATTTAAGGTAGATTCCTCTCCTATTAATATACCACAAATTTCCGATTTAATCAACACCTTTTACAAAAAAATTACTCTTTAATGTGAAAGGTGTTATTTTCAATTATATTTGCCCCGTCGGAATGCTCACGATACGTGCAATTTTGCTAAAATATCCACGTTTTTTATTAAATTTATTCGATAGCTTAATCAGGCGTTGACATTTATACAATAATCTGATAAAATTTAAGGAAGGATATTTTGGTTTTGTGAAGGATTATTATGCTCGATAAAGATAAAATCATACGCCGGCTCCGGCTGTACAATAAATCCATGACGGTAATCTGCCTCGAGGAAACCGGCTCCACCAGCACCGACCTCAAAAGCATGCCCGAATCAGGCGAGGACGTTCTCATCACGGCCGAAAGACAGACCAGCGGACGGGGACGTCAGGGCAAAAGCTTTTCTTCCCCCGAGGGTGGGCTGTACTTCTCGGTCTTGCTCCACACCTCCATGCCAATTGAAGACGCAGCCCGCTCAACCTCATGCGCCGCCGTCGCTGTTACCCGGGCAATCGGAAAAACCACGGGAGCGGACGTGAAAATCAAGTGGATCAACGATATTTACGCGTTCGGGGGCAAACTGTGCGGAATTTTATGCGAGGCCGTCAACGACTACAGAACCATGACCACGGACAAGCTCATCTTCGGAATCGGGGTAAACGTCAAGTCCTCGCCGAAAGTCTCCTCCGACTACAAAACCTCATCCCTTCACGACCTCGGAATCAATGTTGAGCGGGAAATTCTCTGCGCGGAAATTGTGAACACCCTCATGGATATGCGGGACGGAGGGTTTGATTTCAGCAAGTACCGAAACGAATACGTCAGCCGTTCGCTGGTTCTCGGACGAAAAATAAACTACACCCGGAACGGAGTCGTGGAGTCAGCCGAAGCCGTGGATATAGACGAGCGTGGCGGACTTGTGGTTCTCGGGGAGGACGGCAGAATAACCCTCTCCAGCGGCGAGATCAGCGTGCGACTTGCAGACCAATAAAAATGTTATACACAAGGAGGAAAAAATCGGTATTTTCGCGGCACTTGCGGCTTCTCTTGCACTGCTTGCGTCCTGCTCGGGGGATTATACTCCTGAAAGCAGGTACAAAACCGGCGACCTGCCCGACGGAGTGTACAAACTGAATGAGGACGTCAGTAGAATATACCCCTATGACAACAAAAACCGGAAAAACCACGGCAGTTGACTACAAAACAGAAAGGGACGGCGACGAAATAATAAATATCCTCCCCACGGACAAGCCGGACGAATTTTACCTTGTCGGCAACTTCGCCCTATTCCGCCTTGACGCAAAAAGCGGTGAAATTAAAAAAGTCCTCGATTCAATCAACACTTTGCTTCTCGATACGCCGGACGGCAGGACCTTCTATTCCGCGAATGCGTCTGTCTCACCATATTTAAACCTCTCAAGCTTCAACCTTGATAATATGGAAACAAAAACCACCTGCACAATCGGACTCATCAGCATATACATAATTTATGAGATATCAAACCGCGCTCTCTGCGTTTTCTCACCTGAGCAAAATAGCTCCGGAGGCGATTTAACCATTCTCTGCAGTTCACCTCGCACAAACGAATCGCCTTACGTAAACGAAGACAGTATGAATATGAGAGTCATGAACGTTCAGTTCGAGAAGGATTACGACGCCGCCGTGAACACAATAAAGTACGACCAGGAATGGAATGTACGGATTTATGGTCAGCGTAGTATATTACTCAAGCGACAAGTTTCTCGTTGAACACGGCTCCGACCTGTTTGTGAACGCCGCGCCCCGTCTCAACACCTACGACCTCGACGACCTTCTCGAAAGCGTGTTCATCGACATGACCGAGGGCAGCATTTCCCCGGAAGATGGAGCGGAGAAAATCTACAGTGAAGCCCGTCTGCGGCTCATGGAATGAAAGCAACACAATATTACAATAAACGAAAGGCAAAAAATCATGGACGAAACAACACTGGCTTACATAAACCTCTACGGCGTTCTCGGCGCGATTCCGGCTTTGACTGAAAGAGTACCGCTCTGCGCGAAAATTCTCGGGAAAAGCTCGGTTTCCATATGCTTCGCCGTAAAAAACGGACCATGCGCCACACTTGTATTCAAAGACGGCAGATGCACATTCCACGACGGCGAGGACGAGGACTGCACCATAAAGCTCCCCTTCTCCTCCCCTTCAAAATTCAACGGAATGATTAACGGGACAGTCACCCCGATTCCGACAAAGGGCCTGACCCACGTGTCATTCCTGCTGGGCAAATTCAAGAAAATAACGGACCTGCTTGAGCTGTACCTCCGTCCAACCGAGGAAAAGACAGCCGACCCGGACTTCATGAAGAAAAGCACGCTCATCATGTTCGGGGTAATCGTCAACGCGGCGGCGCAGATCGGGAACTACGACAAAATCGGGCGGTTCAGCGCGTCGAACATGGTGGACGGGGTTATCAAAATCGAGGTTGAGAACGAAATCAAGTCGGCAATCGGCGTAAAGGATCACACCCTCACCGTTCCCGACAAAATCCCACGGAAAATTATGTCATACATGTCCTTCTGCGACCTCGATACGGCAAGAGCGGTGTTTGACGGAAAAATGAACTCAGTCGCAGCTGTGGGAGAGGGAAAAATCAAAATGGGCGGCATGATTTCCCAGATAGACAACCTGAACCGGCTTCTGTCGAGAGTTGAGATTTACCTGAAATGAGCATGGGAAAGAAACTCGATGACATGACTCTTGAGGAATTATGGGAATTATTCCCGATTTACCTCGTACCCCATGATGAAAATGGAAAATCTACTACGAAGAAATGGAGTCCCGGCTCAAAACCGTGCTCACCGGGCGGAGCATTGTCAGAATAAGCCACATCGGAAGCACCGCCATTAAGGGCATATGGGCGAAAAATATCGTGGACATCCTCGTCGAAGCCGCAGGGGAAGAAAATCTCGGTGAAATTACAGAAATCCTCGTAAAAATGGGCTTTACCGTTGTGTCCTCCGCCGACAACCGCGTCTCACTCAATTGGGGCTACACGGAATCGGGCTTCACCGACAGGGTTTACCACCTCAATCTGCGGTGCGCGGGCGACAACGACGAACTGTAATCCGGGACTACATGTACGCCCACCCAGACGCCGCACGGGAGTACGAGAACCTCAAGCTGAGCCTGTGGAGAAAGTACGAGCACAACCGGAACGGCTACACTTACTCAAAGGGCGGCTTTATAAAGAAATACACTACGGCGGCGAAAAAAATACGCCGGACGATACTGAAACGAGGTTATTTATGGACAAAAAAGAACTATTGAAGCTGTACCGCACCTGCTTCCCATTTGACAAGCGGGACGATGGGTTCTGCAATCACATATTCGAGACAAGCGTAGTTGTCAGCACGGGTGAAAAACTGAAAGGCGCGGCTGTGTTTTTGAACAACACAATATACATGCTGGCGGTTTTCCCGGAGTACAGGAATCAGGGAATCGGCTCGACGCTGCTTAAGCTCTGCGAGGAACAAATCAAGGAGCGGGAATACGACAAAATAATAATCGGCGTGGGAAAGGAATACCTCATGCCGGGAGTCCCCTGCCGCCATATGCTCAATCCGGAGCCGCCAAAAATCGAGAAACTCTACTGCTGTCCTGAATTAAACGACGACGCTGTGGAATTTCTAGAGAAGCGGGGCTACCGTCACTCATGGAATGAGGGCAACTGCTTTGACATGGAGATGACAATGGACGACTTCCCGGGGGCTGACGTTCCCCTTGGCGGTGAAATTGACGGAATCACCTACCGCCTTGCCGAACCTGAGGATATAGAGAAAATAAAGTCCTGCACCGACGATGCTGAGCAGCACTTCACACAATACTACGACGACCCTTCCCTTTATGACAAAAACAGCCGTCGGCGGGTCATGGCGGGCTTTGACGGGGACTTGGCGGTCGGCGCGCTCATCATAGGCGATGATGGGGACGGCGAGGGCTCAATCGGCTGTACCGCTGTAAGAGAAGCCTACCGGGGCAGGAAAATCGCCACCCATATGGTGAAGTCAGGAGTGGCATGGCTGAAGAATATGGGACTGAACCGCTCATGCCTCGGCTACACCTACTCGGGACTGGACAAGCTCTATGGATGCGCGGGATTCAAAATTTCCGTGTACTATATGATGGCTGAAAAGAAATTATAAAAGTATCAGCGTGAAATATATAGTATAACTAAAATTTGTTGTGAACTGATTTCACGCAAAAGAATTCCTTGAATGAATGAGCGTGCTCATTTGCGGGACACCCACCATTTTTCATCGGCTTTCAGCCGACCGGAATTCTTTCATATCTATTTGTACGCCGCTATGCGGCAAAAGGAGGTAAATAAATGAGAGAACCATATACATATCCGAATTCAAAGGCGCAGTTTGAGCGGGCTTCCCGTGTAATCCCCTCGGGGGTCTACGGGCATCTCGGTCCAGCTGAGGGGTGCTTTATCCCGGTGGAAGCTTTCCCGCTGTTCTCCACCCATGCGCAAGGCTCCTACTTCTGGGACGTGGACGGACACCGCTTCATCGACTACATGTGCGCCTACGGACCGAACATTCTGGGCTACAGCGACCCGGACGTTGAGGGAGCCGCCGCACGTCAGCGTGAAAAGGGAGACTGCACCACCTCCCCATCAACCGTGATGATAGATTTCGCCGAGCTGCTTGTGGACACCGTTGCCTCCGCCGACTGGGCGTTCTTCGCGAAAAATGGAAACGACGTGACAACGCTTGCGGTCATGAGCGCGAGAGCATACACGAGACGGAAGAAGATAGTGTTCTTCAAGGGGTACTACCACGGAATCTCACCTTGGGCGCAGAAAATCGACTACGCCGGAGTACTGGAGGAAGAAGTTGAGAACAATATCTACGTGGAATGGAACAACCTCGCCGCACTTGAGGAAGTCTTCCACAAACACAAGGGGGAGATTGCCGCGCTCATTGCCCAGCCATACATGCACGGAAATTTCGCCGACAACACCCTTCCCGCCGACGGGTATTGGAAAAAGGTGAGACGGCTCTGCACCGAGTACGGCATTGTGCTGATAATAGACGACGTGCGCGCCGGATTCAGGCTGGATATAGCGGGAAGCGACCACTACTTCGGCTTTGAGGCGGACATGATTTGCTTCTGCAAGGCTCTGGCAAACGGGTACAACGTCTCGGCTCTCTGCGGCAAGGACTTCATGAAAAACACAATTTCGTCCATGTCATACACCGGAAGCTACTGGATGTCAGCCGTTCCCTTCGCCGCCGGAATCGCGTGCATCGAGAAAATGAAGCGGCTTGACTGCCCGAAAATTCTCATTGACAAAGGCATGACCATAAAGAAAGAGCTGATCAAAGCCGCCACTGACTTTGGCTTCAACCTCCACGTCTCAGGCGTGCCGTCACTGTTCTACCTTCGTATAGCCGACGACGAGAGCCTTATGCTTCATCAGGAGTGGATTGCGGAGTGCGTGAAGCGGGGAGTGTTCTTCACAAACCATCACAACCACTTTGTCAACGCGTCCCTGACCGACGAGGACATAGCCGAAACCATCGATGTGGCCCGTGAAGCCTTTTCAGTCCTCCGCGACCGTCACCCGGAGATATAAGGAGGCTCAGCTTGTCGTCATTTGTATTAAAAATCATCGCCGCTCTGTCAATGCTCATCGACCACACAGGACTTATACTCTTTCCCCAATACAAAATCCTGCGGATTATAGGGCGGCTTGCCTTCCCGATTTACGCCTACTGCATTGCCGAGGGATTCCGCTACACCCGCTCCCGGCTGAAATACTTCCTCAAAATCTTCCTCCTCGGAGTGTTCTGCCAGATAGTTTACTCCTTCGCCGACGACGAGCTGTATATCGGGATCCTGCTGGTGTTCTCCATGTCCCTCGTCATCATGATCTTCACCGACGGAGTAAAATGCGCAATGCGTGGACAAAAGAGCGCGGCCGCCGTTCTATATGGGAAAATCACGAAAAAAAGCCTTACTTGCGAGCAGGACAAGACCCTTTCCCTTGTTCTATCCTGCGCATCAGTAACGGCGGCATTTGTGCTTTGCATGTACGTAGAGGTTGACTACGGCTTTTTCGGAATCATGCTGCCGGTGTTCACCAGCTTCTTCGACAACAAGCAGCAGAAAATGGTCATGTTCTCCGCAGCCCTTCTCGCCGTGTGCATTGACGTGACCTCGTATTTCTCGCTACAGTACTTTTCACTTCTCACAATTCCTCTGATCGCTCTGTACAACGGCGAGCGGGGGAAGTACAGGCTCAAGTATTTCTTCTATGTCTTCTACCCCGTCCACCTTGGGGTGCTGTATCTGCTGTCGTACTTTTTACATTGAATCAACCTGAATTTCCAAAATTTCAAACAAAAAGGATTGCAAAATGATAAAATTTATTCTCTTCGACCTCGACGGGACCCTGACTGACTCCACCCTTGGAATCACAAACTCCATCATGCATGCACTCTCGCGCATGGGACGGGAGATTCCACCACGCGACTCCCTCTACCGCTATATCGGACCGCCGCTTGTCTACTCCTTCTGCGACCTTGGCATGAACGAGGATGAAGCGAGAACGGCAATCGTGTACTACCGTGAATATTACGCCGTGGACGGAATTTACGAAAACGAAGTCTACGCCGGAATCCCCGAAGCCCTTGATGAGCTGAAAAGTCACGGTTATACCCTGCTCACCGCCACTTCCAAGCCGGAGAAATTCGCTCGCATGATTATCGAGCACTTTTCCCTTGACGGATATTTCAAAATGGTCTGCGGCGCCACAATGGACGAAAAGCGGGTGAAAAAAGCTGACGTAATCCGCTACACGCTTGAGTCAAACGGAATTTCACCATACGAGGCCGTTATGGTTGGGGACAGGCTCCACGACGTCGAAGGTGCGCGTGAATGCGGACTTAAATCCGTGGGCGTTTTGTGGGGCTTTGGCTCAAGGGACGAGCTGACCGGCGCAGGGGCTGACAGAATTGCGGAAAAACCCGGCGAGCTGTACGGAATCATAAAGAAGATGTAACAATAGCTTTATAGAAATAATATACAAGACTCTTGAATCAGGAGACATCAACCGGGAGCTGTTCTCAAACTTCATCCGTCACCAGACCGTGACCCGATGCCTGCACAAAATCGACGGAAAATTCGTTCCACGGGATATAGCTTTCGTCGACGACTGGAGCGAGGAAGACTACCGCGTACTTATAGCCGAGCTGCGGGACATCTAATCCACCGGCGGAATTGTTATCGGTGCGTTCGTTTTGAATGAAGGAAAGCCCGTCCTCAAGAGATTCGCATCCGTCGCAGGAGAGCTGATTGGCTCAAAACACAACTACGCTGGCCTGACGAACATTCACGTCTCGGAGGACTTTCAACGCCGTGGAATCGGATATGAGCTTTTCTCCCGCTCAAAGGAATTCGTAAAATCCAAAGGAGCCGGCAAGCTCTACATTTACGCTCAATCAGCCGTGGAAAGAAGGCGTTTTATGCACGGGTGGGCTGCACCGAAGCCGAGGAATACAGCAGATACCACGCCGAAAAAGAACCCTGCGACTGCCAGATGGAGTGCGATTTAGGCTGATAGCGCGTGAAATTTTACCAAAAGCGGGTGAATTTAAGCCAAAAACGCCCAATTCCGAGTAAATCTGCGTATAACCCACACGAAAACAACACAAAAACTCCCGTGGAAGCTTTATTTTACAAAAGCCGACACAGGAGTTTTTTATTCGGTTTTGCCGTCGTCCGCTGAGAACAGGGTGCAGCCCCATTTTTTGAAGTCCTCGATTTTCTTTCTCAAAATGTCAGTTGTGACTCCCAGGTATTCAGCGGTGCAGTCTATGCAGGAAAACTCAGTCGCCGCGCGGTTGAAGAGCTTTTTGTAAAGTCCGATTTCGTCCCGGGTCAGCTCCCTGCCGCAGGTTTTGCAGGTAATCATCTATCAGAGGTCTACGATTTCGCCGATGAGGACCTTGCATGTGCCGTTCTGAACCACGAAGGTGTGGCCGTCTCTGTAGGTTCCCACTTCCTCGTCAGTTACGGCGTCCTTGAATCTGATGGCCTTGTGAGCCACGGAATGTACGCCGAGGTCGTCGAAGCTGACGTGAACCCATTCGCTATGTTCGTTGTACTCTCTTACGTTGAAGAGACCAAGCGCGAATCTGTTTCCGGACAGAAGCTTGAGAAAGCGGTATGTGCCTCTCTTGCCGTCGTCGAGACAGAACGCGGGACGTGCGTCGTCATCCTGGTTGATGGCGATAAGGTTCTTGTTGAGGAGGATTTTCTTGTTTTCTTCGTCAATGTTGCGGAGGTCAGCGCCGATAATCAGCGGGGAGGACATGAACGCCCACATAGCGAAATGCTCGAGGTATTCATCATTGGAGCAGCCGGAGACGCCTACATTACCGTTGCCGTGCATGCCGGTTATGAGCATATCCATGTCGTTGTAGCACCCGGGAGCGTTGTTTTCGATGTTGTGGGTCTGGCTCTCAAAGATATCCTTGTAGGACTTGGGTGAGTCAAAGATGTCGCCGGTTGAACGGTAGGTATGTGCGCCGCGGGAACGCATCCACTGAGAGGGATTTTCCACGCCCCAGTTGCATGCCGCGAACATAATCTCACGTCCGCTTGCACGGAGAGCCTGTGACATTGTGAGGTAGGCGTTCTTGCAGTTGCCGGAGGAGGGGAAGTTGCAGAAGTCGTACTTGAGGTAGTCCACACCCCATTCGGCAAACTGACGTGCGTCCTCGTACTCGTGGCCGTAGCTGGAGGGATATCCGGCACAGGTCAAGATTCCGGCGCAGGAATACATGCCGAAGAGAAGTCCCTTTGAGTGAATATAATCTGAGAGGTACTTTAGTCCGTGGGGGAACAGCTCAGGATTTGCCACGAGTTTTCCGTTCTTGTCGCGTTCTCTGAGTGACCAGCAGTCGTCGATAATGACGTACTTGTATCCGGCGTCCTTGTAGCCACCCTCGGCGATAACGTCAGCCATTTCCATAATGAGCTTTTCGTTGATGTTGGAAGCGAAAGTGTTCCATGAGTTCCAGCCCATCGGCGGTTTGTAAGCAAGCATAGTTATACTCCTTTGCGTATTATAAAATTTTGTTTTTTGTATTATCATGCAGATGTTCTGCCTGTTGGTGTTTTTTTAATTATATATTGTAGAAAGTGAAGCCGACAACCTCGCGCTCAGCTGACGAAAACTTCGAATACTTCCCGCCTGTGTAGTCCTCAACCACTTTTTTCCAGAACAATCTCGCCGGGGCGTTGTTTTCCCATGTGGAAATATCCCAGCCGCCGAGGAAACGGTCGAAAATCATCTCCGCCGCGCACTTCCCAACGCCTTTTTTGCGGTATTTCTTCATGACGAAAAACTCCTCGAAATTGTGTGGGGCGGGCAATGTCAGCGTATTCGGCGCAGCTTCTCACCAGCACCAGTCCGGCGAACTTTCCCCCGACACGGATGAAAAACGGATGTTTCCCGTCCTCGTTCCAGTAGTCGTCGATGTGGGCTTAACCGTAGTATCCGTATTCGCTGATGTCGTCTCCTGAAAACTCGGAAAATTCGTACAGAAACAGCTCCATCATCTGTGAAAGCATCGGCTTCTGCTCCACTGAAATCGGCTCAACTTTAATGTCCATCATGCACCCCTGTCACAGTGAACTGAAAAACGACGCTTTTCCGAAGTTCCGCTCGTTAAGTGTCTCAGTGAAGCTGGACAGCTTGTGAATCACCATGCCGTTCACCGTCGCACCGGGGCTGATCAGCTCTTCCTTACCCTGAGCCGACTCACTGCGGGTCCTTATCTCATACGCCACCGGGTTTACCAAGAGCACGCACCGCAGGATTTTCCTCCCATTCGTCCCGATAGTTATGCCTGAAGTCGAAGGACTTGAGCGTCCGGATCCAGCTATCGGAGGGTTCGCTCATCTGTCTCGCTCCGGCAGCCTGACGGTAGAAATACTGACCGACTCCTGAGAAAACCAAAATATTCTTCTTTCCTAGAACGCCGAACAGCTTTACCGAATATATGTAATGCTCACTTTCAACGTAAAAATCGCACTTTTCCCCGCTCTGATAGCCGAACATCCACATGGGTGAGCGGGCGTGAATCCGGCATCCATATTCCCGGCAGGCCTTCTTTATCTTCCCCGCCATGGAGATACGCTTCACAGCAAATCTTCCCCAGATCAGGACGAGAAGCGCGAGGATGACGGCGGCGGCTACAATCACGAATTTCATAAGTTCTCCAAAACAAGGTTCTTCACGGTGGGACGGGAAATTTTCATCCTGCGTTCATATATATAATACCATTAAAAATCAAAAATTTAAAGATAAAATACTTGTATTTGTGTATCAAAATATTGTATAATATACCCATACATGATATTCTCAGGAGAATAAAATATGGAAAACATTCATATGCCCCGCCGGCTCGGGAATCTGTCGCTGAACACCGCAGGCTATCAGGAGTGCGAGAGCCTTCATTCTTACTCCATCGCCTTCCCCGACAGGTTTTTGATACACTACGTCATCTCAGGCAAAGGGACTTTCAGAACCGGCGGGAAAACCTACTCACTCACCTCCGGAAACGCTTTTCTCATCTCGAGCAGTCTCGGCTGGTATGAGGCGGACCGTCTCGACCCGTGGACCTACGCGTGGATCAACATCTCCGGCGAGGCGGCAGTCCAGTTCATACGCCGGCTGGGGCTGGAGTCTGAGGACCCGGTCTACCGCACGGAAAAGCCTGAGCAAGTGGCGGGCTGCTTCATGGACTTTCTCGAAAGCGCCACCGGGGACAACGACTACAGAATCTACGGCAGACTCTTCACCCTCTTCGGACTCATGCAGGAGAGCAGCGCGAAGAAAATCGAGCTTCAGCCGAAAAACGCCGACCGCTACGTGGAAGAATGTCTTGAGTACATCCACTCCAACTATTACCGTGGGATCACGGTAAAGGATTTATGCTCATACATAGGGCTGGAATACTCATACCTGTTCCGTCTGTTCAAGACGAGGGTCAGCAAAAGTCCGGGGCAGTACCTGATTGACTACAAGCTCACAAAAGCCGAGCAGCTTCTCACGGAAACGGAAATGACCGTGGGGGACATCGCGAAAACCGTGGGCTACGAGGACCGCATCGTCATGACAAAGGCGTTCGTCCAGAAATACGGCATGTCTCCGACGAACTACCGCAAGAACAAAATTCCACCCGCAGAGGATTAGATTATTTCAACGAGGTTGTACAAATGAACAGGACAAAAATACGGCTCATGTCATACAATATCCAGCACGGAAACGACTACAAAAACAAAACCGGCATAAATCTGAATCAGATTGCAGAGGTTATACGCTCACTTGACCCCGATATAGTCGGGCTGAACGAGGTTCGGGGACGGGGAGAGCGGGAAGACTACACGGCTCAGGCTGAATTTCTCGGCGCGTCTCTCGGATATCACGCTTACTTCGGACGTTCTATTTATGTAGATGGAGTCAACCCATACGGCAACGCTGTTCTCTCCAAACGTCCCATCGTCTCCGCATCCGTAAACCGAATTCCCGACCCAATTCCGCGGGATAATCACGTTGAGTCCCGCACCGTACTACGCGCCGAGATTGAACTTTCCAATGGACGGTTTGCGGTGTATGCGTCCCACTTCGGACTGTCCCGGGCTGAGCTTGAACACGCCGCTTCCACTGCACTTACACTGACGCGTGACGAGTCTCTTCCCTTTGCGCTCATGGGCGACTTCAACATGACCCCATCCGACCCGCTTCTGTCTCCGCTTTACGACATCCTGAACTCCACTTCCCCATTCACTGACGAAAAACTCAGCTTCCCGTCCGACAACCCGACGGAGAAAATCGATTATATTTTCACATCAAAAAATGTCCACATAATCTTCGCCGATATCCCAGCAGTTGAAGCAAGCGACCACCGCCCCATTATCGCCGACGTGGAGATATAAAAAGCGGCTGTTTATCCGCAAAAAAGAAGGCAAATCAAACCGCGTTTATTATTGAAAACTTGAAAACGCCACCGTCTTCTGTCGAAAAAGCTCACCTTTTCAGGATTTTCCCGACAGCAAAGGCGGTTTTTTCGGCTTCTTCAACCGTGTTGTACTTTCCGAAGCTCACCCGAATCGTACCGTAGGCGTAACTTTTGTCCACTCCGGCCGCGCGAATCACATGGGAAAGCTCCGTGTTCCGGCTGTCGCAGGCTGAACCGGTTGAGACGCAGATTCCCATGAGGTCAAGCCGGTATAATAGCATCTCCCCCTCGGCTTCCCGGAATGACACGCTCACGTTCCCCGGGATTTCGTTCGTCCGCTCGTCCCCGTTTACGATAAAGTCAAGCTCCTGCCGCCGGAGTGAAGTCAGGAACACCTCTTCCATCTCACGCAGGTTCCGGGCGTTTTCCTCCATTGATTCAACGTTAATCCGCAGAGCCTCAGCCATGCCAACAATTCCCGCAACGTTTTCCGTTCCCCCACGGATTCCCCGCTCCTGACCGCCGCCGCTTATGAGTGGACTCAGACGAATCCCGCGACGTACGTAGAGGAATCCCACTCCTTTTGGTCCGTTGAATTTGTGAGCCGATGCGGACAGCATATCAACTCCGGAATCCTTTACATCCGTCGGAATATGTCCAACCGCCTGAACCGCGTCCGTGTGGAATACCGCGCCGTTTTCGTGAGCAATACTGCACAGCTCCCGTATGGGCTCGATCACCCCAAGCTCATTGTTGGCGGTCATCACCGAGACAAAACTATACCCGCCGTGCTTTTTCATCTCCTCAGGCGTCACAATCCCCCGCCCGTCAACTGAAAGATAATCAACGCCGCACCCAAGCTCCCGCGACTGTGACACCGCATTGAGAACCGCGTGGTGTTCTACGCTTGAAGTGAGAATCTTCGCCCGTCCCGCATTGTCATTCCCAGCCTGACAGAGCAAATACATAGCCGCCGACTTCACCGCCCAGCTGTCGCTCTCACTTCCGCCGCAGGTAAAGTAAATTTCGTCAGGCTCCGCGCCAATGCAGCCGGCGATGATTTTACGGGATTCCTCCACAGCCGCCCTTGCTCTGTTTGAAAAGCCGTACAGTCCGGACGGATTGCCGTAATCCTCACCCAGAAACGGCATCATTTTTTCGAGGGCCTTTGGGTCAATACGTGTGGTGGCGGCGTTGTCCAGATATATCATATTAATCACACCTTCCGTGAATCAGAAAAAGCTGAAAGATGGGTTAAATCAGCCGTTCTGCCCTTCTCTCAGCTTTACTGTCAGTTTTCGTTTACCTTAATCGTGGAGCTTGCGGTGGTCTATAACGCGCACAGCCTTGCCTTCGCTTCTCGTAACGGACTTGGGCGGAACAAGATGCACCTTCGGACCGATTCCAAGCATGGTGCGCATAGCGGACTCCAGCTTTCTCTCCCGGGCCTGTGTGTCGCTGACCTTGTCGGAGAACTGCTCGTGGGAAATCTCAACGTAAATGTCGATAGTGTCGCTGTTGTTTACTCTGTCGACCTCGATACGGTAGTTAGGGGTATATCCTTCATTGAGGAGAACCGTTTCAATCTGACTCGGGAACACGTTTACGCCGCGGATAATCAGCATGTCGTCGCTTCTGCCCATGGGCTTGCTCATCTTCACGTGAGTACGTCCGCAGGAGCATTTTTCGCGGGTCAGCACGCAGATGTCGCGGGTTCTGTATCTCAGCAGGGGGAAGGCCTCCTTGTCAAGGGACGTGAATACAAGCTCGCCCTTTTCGCCTTCGGGAAGAACCTCGCCGGTGTCAGGGTCGATGATTTCAGCGTAGAAGTGGTCTTCGTTTATGTGCATGCCTGTCTGCTCCTCGCACTCGAAGGACACACCGGGGCCGCTGATTTCCGTCAGGCCGTAAATATCGTATGCCTTGATTCCAAGACTCTTCTCGATGCTGCGGCGCATTTCCTCAGTCCACGGTTCCGCACCGAAAATACCGGCCTTAAGCTTGTTGTCCTCGGGCTTGTAACCCATGTCGGCTAAGGATTCGCCGATGTAGGCGGCATAAGATGGCGTACAGCAGAGGATTGTAGAGCCGAGGTCCATCATGAACTGAATCTGACGCTCGGTGTTGCCCGACGACATGGGAAGCGTGAGACAGCCTACCTTGTGGGAGCCGCCGTTGAGTCCGGGGCCGCCTGTGAACAAGCCGTAGCCGTAGCAGACCTGACAAACGTCCTCATTTGTTCCGCCCGCGGCAACGATAGCTCTCGCACAGCAGTCCTCCCATATGTCAATGTCGCCCTGAGTGTAGAACGCCACAACACGCTTGCCCGTGGTTCCCGAGGTGGACTGGATTCTCACGCAGTTTTTGAGGTCCGTGCCTAAAAGTCCGTAGGGATAAGCCTCGCGCAAATCGTCTTTTGTGAGGAATGGGAGCTTCTTTATGTCGTCAACGCTCTTGATGTCCTCGGGCTTAACTCCCTTTTCGTCCATGAGTCTGCGGTAGTAGGCTACGTTGTCGTACACACGGCGAACCTGCCTGACGATTTTTTCGTTCTGTATCTCGAGAATCTTTTCCCTGGACGCGGTTTCGATTTCCGGCTGGTAGTATCTGTGCATTTGTATATCCTTTCATGACGCAATATATTTTCGTTAATGTAATTGTATCATAATTGAGGATATATATCAAGTGAATTTGTAAATTTTTCAGAAATTATCTTATTATTTTGACTTATTTTGACGTAAATCACTCTTCAGCCAAGCCGCCGATGTTTTTCTTCACCCGCTCGTCGTCACGGATCAAGGAATATTCCCACAGCTCAGGACCGCATTCACGGATAATGTTCGCCGTCATTTGAGCCAGACTGCTCTCCCTGCGGGGATAAAAGTCAAGTCCGGTCTCGTCCAGCATGAAAAATGGCGTGAGACTGCGGTAGGTCGTCCCCTCGGCTTCGTCAAACCGCACGGCGTACTCCATTGCACGGGTGAAATACCCCACGGATTTGTCACGCTCACCCATTTTGCGTACATGCAGCTCACGCACTCGCAGGAATAGCATAAATCCCGGTCAAATGGCGACGCTTGCCCTCGGTGACGGACTCCAGCAGGCGGATTACAAATTTGTTCTGTTCGATAACCTTCTCCGGCTCGTCGGTATAGGCGGAACAGTACCAGCTTGTTGTAATGTAAATACCGTTTACTGCACGGTAAAGCAGCTTCTGCACCCCAGCAATGGCAGACGTGACGTTCCACCGCTCGAGGTCGAGGAAATACTTCTGCTGCTCCGGGTTGATTTTTCCGTTGGCATGACCACCTCAAAGGCTGATTCGGCTTCGTCAAACCGCTTCATAATTCGGTACACGTCCGCCAGCATGGTGCAGTATAAGTTCCACTCACGCCTGGACAGCTCGCTCAGATTCACGGACTTTAAAATTTCCTTCGTCTGAGAGAGCAGTTCCTTGCCAAAGGAGTCTCGTTTGAGCCGGTGGTGCGGATTCGCTCGATTCGGGCGGACTCGATTTTCACAAGGTTGTTTTCCGGGTAGCGGGAGAGGACGGCGGTCATGTATTCGTCAGCTTCATGATTACGGCGGCTTCTGAAGATCTCGTAGGCGTGTGAGATGTGCTCCTTTACGGTAGGTTCGGCTGTGCGGTAGTAGTCGAAAAGGTAGTCCACGGAGACGTCAAAGAGAGCGGCGATTTTCGGTAGGAGCGTGATGTCCGGGAAGGAATTACCGCACTCTCACTTTGATACGGCGGCGATGGAAACGTCAAGCGCGCGGGCAACGTCCTCTTGAGTGAAGCCGTGGCTGCGTCGCAGATTGGTGATGGTTTCGGATATGTTCATATGCACCTCCGGTTATATTTATGGATAACTTTGAAAGAATTCCGGTCGTCCATGGACGATTAAAAATGGTTGGTTCCATTTTTCAAGGAATTCTTTAGCGTGAAATAAGCTATACTGTAAACCAAAGCAAAACAATATATTTCACGCGCGGTTCGAACCTTACGGTTATAGAATACCATAAATCCGGAGGTAAGTAAATGGAGCGGTTTTCGATTTGGTTGAAGTTGATTTTACCGTTGGTTGAATCAGGCTTTCACTCAGACTTTCTATTTCCCGCAGCAGCTTCCGCTTCCTTTTTGATAGCACAGAACCGCTCATCTTCTCTTATGTTGTCAAAATAATCGTCCCCCATCAAGTCGAGCAGCCACTCCGTTCCCCATGAGCCGCCGTATTTTTTCAGTTCAAACCCACTGAATCCGACTGACTTCAGCATAAACTTTCGCTCCCCCTCGAAGGAATCCGCGAAAACACATGCGTCCTTCATTATATTCAGCCAATTCAAAGCCTCGTCAGCTTTTCCGAGAAGGGAGTAATTTTTCGCAAGCTGCCACGGGATGTGGGTCGGCTCACTGGTGTAGAAATACGGCTCATCCTCCGGGAAGTATGCTTTCGCGGAATTAAATGCGTTCTCAAGAAGCGCGATTTTCTCCTCACGGCTGAAGCAGCTCTCAAGGGACAGCATGAACGCCTGCCACTGAGCCTGACTTATGAGGGCGTGTAGGTTTTCCATGCTGAGCGCGACCTTTTCATTCCCCTCAGCAAGCTCAATCTTCATTTTCTGCCGAACCATACTGTAGTCGTTCCAACCTTCAACCAACGCGTTTCCCTTTTCACGCTCGCCTAATTCCCTGTATATGCCGAGAAGGTTGTATATGGCACCGTTGCGCTGTTCCGTGTCGACTGAATGGGCGAGGACATATTCGGACATCTCCTCAGCTTCGGTGAGGGTCCGTATTTTCTCCCGTTCCCTGTCAATGCTCTCCGCCTTATGTGCGAGAAACCACGCAAGGCAATTCATCAGGGTCATGTGGCATGGGTAACGGTTCAGCTCATCCCGCAGGACTGATATAGCCTCGTCAACGGGCAGATTCTTTGCAGAGGAGATTGTTTCTTCAATTTTAGCTTCGGTTTTCACCCCGTCAACACCGAGAAGATAGTCCGTTGTCACGTTGAACAGGTACGATAGCTTTACAATGGTTTCAATGTCGGGAACGGAAATTCCTCTTTCCCAGCGGGACACAGCCTGAGACGTAATACCGAGCGTGTCGGCAAGCTCATCCTGTGTCATGTCGTGCTGTCGTCGCACTTCTTTGATAATATCGGGAAATAACATGGTATGCTTCTCCTTAATTTTAATAAATTTAATACATCATGATGCTGTAATAATCATACCATATCTTCCCCGCAATGTAAACAGACCACCGCTTGAAGTAAACTGAATTCTGAATTGATTTTCAGCCTTACCGGTTTACTTCAATCTCTTTCATCATCTTCTCCGCTTCCGCGAACAGCTTTGGCGAGGTCTGCGGATATGTCAGCTCATCCGGGAGCTTGTCAAACACCCGCGTCTCCTTCATTTCGCTCTCCGGAAGCTCGCCGAGGGTCCGCACCACCGCTAAAAAACACCATCCCGTTTGAGCAGGACAGGGGATCAAACCTCCAGTAGTCGCACACGGGGTAGATTTGTGCGTCACGGATTCCGCTTTCCTCATAAAGCTCCCGTTTTGCGCGTTCGAGTGGAGTTTCCCCTGCCTCAATATGCCCGCCCTGCGTCTCCCATGTGTCCCGCGCCTTATGCCATGAAAGAATCCACTTTCCACGGTAGTTGGAGCATATTACGGTGTACTTATATCTCTCGAGGTACCCGAGGGGAAAATCCTGCACTTCAGCTCACGGCGGAGTTCTTCCCCGTCAGCTGCACGGGTGGTTAAGTCAACCCCAAGCTCCCGGCATTTTTCCACGGCAAGGTCTTGATTCTGCAGCGCCGCCATTTTGTACCAGAACACCGCCTGCTCGATGTCCCGCCCCACGCCGATTCCGTCCTCATAGAACCACGCGAGGTTGTACTGTCCGTCACGGTCGCCATGGTCTGCGGCTCTGCGGGTCCAATATACCGCTTTTTCGAGGTTCTTCTCCACCCCGAGCCCCTCGTAATAGAAGTACCCCACCTGACACTCGGCGAGGGGATAGCCCTGCTCTGCTAAAGCTAAATGTCCCTCGAAGCACTTTTCATACTGCTTTGTGTTGAAGTATTTTTCGATAAGCTCGCCGCATAGGTCAAGCTCCCTGCACGGCTTGTAGTATTGATTTGGCATGATTTTGCCTCCAACGTTTGATATTATGTAATTCAAAGGAACCTGTGATGTTTTCTTACTCAAATTCGATAGGCTGACGTGATGTATGGGATTGCCTTCGTCTCTGGAGGGAAGTACAACCACGCAATATTGCAGATCAGCTGCGTTTTTCCGTCAGCCTCAACCGGGATTCGGTGGCCGCACCTGCCCTTTCTGCACCCGCAACATTTCTGCACCAGACCCTTGTATTCATCCAGCAGCGATTAAATGAACGCGGACATTCTTCCGGCTTTCTTTCCGAATCGGAGCACCACGTGGGGAATCAGACCACTCTCAAGATTCTGTAAAATCAGCACTTTTGTTTTTATAGTTGTAGTTGCACAGGAGGGTGCCGTTGTACCAACCGCTCTCGCACTCGCCGTAGGACGCGTCGATTTTCTTCAGCTCCTCGTTGAGCTTATACAGAAATTCCCTGTTTTCCTCCAAAAGAAGCTGATAGCTGTACAGTTTACAAAGCGGAATTTTGCTGTCTGTTTAATGTGCGAACACCCGATAGTTGAATTTTGCAAAGTCAAATCCGAAGCTGATCCGGCAGATTTTCGCCTGTGCAAAGCCGTGAAGAGCTGTCAGTACGGCGGGCTTTTCGGGATAGCCTACTGTGATTTTCACTGAATCCGGCGCGTCGGCTCCTTCCATGGCAAAGCCAAACCGCCCGAGCAGTGCGAAAACCGCGTCAAGATATTTGGACTTTCGGAATTTGTTCTGTTTGTCCGCATCGTACTTCTTTACCTTCTCCGCCAACTCAACGGATATGTTGGTTTAATAGGTCATGTACGCGTTCATAAGGTCGTTTACTGAAATCCGAAGGCGGTTTCCGTCGGGCGTGCCATGTCTGCCGAGGACGTACAGAAGCTTTTTCACGCAGCTTATGTGCTGGGACGATTGCAGCTTCCACTCGCCCGTTCTTTTATCCCGCATAGTAAGCCCCACTGATTCCGGGTGCTCGTTCAGGTATTCGTAGACGCTTGACGTAATTTTCTCAAGCTGTGCAAACGCCGCACAGAATTCCGTCTCCGACAATCCGCCAAGATATTCCAGCAGAACAGGAAAGCTCTCGGGGAATTTGCACATGTGCGAGTTATACGAAGCAAGCGCGGTATGAAGCTGGTCGATAGTTTTGACTTCCAGTGTGTTGCTCATTTTCGTGTTTCCTTCCGCTTTTAGTATGATTTATTATAATTATACCATACTTCCTGCACAAAGCAAACACCTGTTTTGTTAATTTTCACTCCTGCGTCCGTTTGACCCATTCAGCCCAGCGCGGATCCGCTTTGATTTCCGCTTCAACACGGCTGTAGTCGGGCTTGCACCACATGGGCCAGTCGTCGGGGAGGCTGCACGCGATATTTCCGTCCCCCTGCCGATGCGCGTATGTCTCCTCCACCAGATTCACCAGCGGTGCTGTATATTTGCACCTTCCCTCAGCCAAAACCTTATCCAACTCCCGGGCGTGGTGCAGTGCCATGTCCAGCGACTCAAAGGCTTCGTCATGGTAGCCCCGCTCCCACTGGATTCTCGACAGATACAGATACAGCTGAATCAAATTCTCGTTGTAACTGCCAAAGTTGCCGTCGTCGCACACAAGATGGAACAGCGTTATGCACCCCTTGATTTTCTCGATTGGCATGTCGCTCTCGTAGTGGCGGACGTTGTTGATGAGCCCGTAAACCAGCTGGGTTGAGAATTCCTTTGCCATATGTAAAAGCGCGATTCCAATGTATTCAGCCTCTGCTTTGCCGTCGGTTGCGGAAGCCAACAGTATCTCACGGCAGTTTCTCATATCCGGCATGCGGCTGGCGTATTCCTCAGCCTTTTCGCACTCGCCGAAGTTGCGGTACAGCAGGATTAAAATCGTGCATGCTCTTGTTCTTACCGCGAAGTCTGCGGCGTGGTCTGCCAGATTTTCGCAGATTTTCACCGACTCAAGCCAGTATTCGTTTGTTTTATGCCTGTCGTAGTTGTGTCTGATGTAGCCCTCGTCGTCGTAGTCAAGCCATTCGCCGCAACGTCTCCATCCCGCAGTGGACAGGGTGTCAGCCAGAGACAGCAGCAGGCGTTCGTTTCCGGGAAATTCCGCTATACCTTCCCTTAGTATGGCAAGGCATTCGTCAATCCACACCCCGTCACCACGTCCGTCAAGGCCATAGGATTCAACCTTCTCGAGGATTCCGTTGATTTTCTTATCCCGGTCGGAGTCGTAGCCGAACAGCTCGTCAATTGTAATACCGAAGCAGTTTGCCACAGCGGGAATCAGCTCCATGTCCGGGTACGCGCCGCCGCATTCCCACCTTGACACCGCCTGTGGGGTTACGTCCAGTTTTGCGGCTATTTCTTCCTGAGTCAGACCTTCTTTCAGCCTCAGCAGCTTGATTTTTTCTCCAAGATTCAGTTTCATTTTGTACTCCTAAAAAAAATAAATTTCACCGGTGATGTTTTAATCATACCACACCCGCCCGGGAAAGTAAAGAATCAATCGTTTGTATAAAAAACAACCGCTGATTGATGTGCATAAATCCACGCGGGAGGGCAATAATTATGATATGCTGATACTATTCATTCGTACATTAATCATATATTTTACTCTTGTCCTGACTCTGCGGTTTATGGGCAAGCGGCAGATCGGTGAGCTTGAGGTGTCGGAACTGATTGTCACCCTGCTGCTGTCGGAAATCGCGGTTCAGCCCATCACCGACCGGAACAAGAGCCTGCTCTACGCCATTATCCCGATTTTTGAGCTGATTGCCATCGAAATCATTGTCTCCTTCCTCTTAATCAAGGTGAATTTTCTGAAAAAACTGTTCTACGGCTCCCCTACAATTCTTATAAAGCGGGGCAAGCTCCAGCAGGGTGAAATGAAGGACAACCGGATTGAGGTGGACGAGCTGATGTGTGAGCTGCGTCAGAAGGGGTATTCGTCACTTGACGAGGTGTATTACGCGGTACTCGAGGATAACGGTAAAATCTCGGTCTTCCCGAGAAAGAAAAAATCCCCGCCAACAGCTGATGACGCCGGAGTCACCGTTACTGAGGCAGGGATCGACCATATTTTGGTTATAGACGGGCATATTATGGCACAGCGGCTTCCTGAGCTTGGCTGGGACGAAAAACGTCTCATGCAGGAGGTCAAGAACTCCGGCGTTCCCCTCGAGGAAATCTTCATTCTGACCTCTGACGACCGGGGAAAAACAACGGTTATCAGAAAGTCCGGAGCCAAAGGAGGGCGTAAAAAGTGAAAACGTTTGTCTCGACACTATGCGTGCTTTTCCTGATTACAGTTTTTGTCGTCTTCAATTCCTTCTATATTCCCGACTTCTGCGGCGAACTTTCAGCTTCACTCGAGAACGTCAGCGCGGACAACTTCGCCGAAACCTCCGCTGAATTTGAAAAAAGGTGGAACGAATGCCGCTCTTACGTCCGGTTCGTTGTGGGGCATGAGGACAGCGAAAAGGTTGACGACGCCCTTGACGAGATGAAGTCCCGTCATGATTCAGGGGATGACAGCGGGTTTGAATCAGCCAAGGCAAAGCTCGCGTCCCTTATCGAGGAAATCAGGCGGGCTGAGGAGCTGTCGTGGTACGCTCTGGGGTGAATCTGCGAAAAATACAGATGAAACGATTCGCGCCGGAAAATCACATGAATCTTGTCTCGCCGTCGGGGAGCAGGAGATGTGTGCGGTTTATTGTGTGGAAGCCGTTATCTCCTGAAACTGAGAAAGCTTTCTCAATCGCCAGAGCCACGTACTCGGGATTCAGGTAATTTTCCGCTTCGGCTGAGGTTACTGCCGTGACTGTTAGTTTGTCGCCCGACAGTTCCGCCCTGACCGACTTGATGAGGGTGGTAATATCGCACTCACGCTCGCCGCTCTTTGATTTTTTCGTCATCATAACCGGACGGGTGAACATGTCTTCAATCTTTTCGGCAATTCCACCGGGCGCGTTTACATGAGAGAATTCTATGACGTTTTCCGCCCACTTTATGTCCGTCAGCTTCCCCCTCTGCTCGTACACCGCCGTCAGCTCGATTCCATTGGGCATGACCGGCTTGAGCCGCGCGAGGATTTCGTCGTTGCCGACGGACTTCATGAGCCGCAGATCGAGAACTTCCTCTTCCCCTCCGCAGCCTACGGATAATGGGGTCGCGAACACTAACTTCGGCTTGGGGTTGAAGCCCTCGGTATAGTACACCGGCAGACCAGAGCGGACCACGGCTTTCATCACGGTTTTGGCGAGGTCGAGGTGGGAGATATACAGCATTGCGCCGAACTTTCTGAACCTGAGCCGGATCAGCCGTGCGGGCTTGATTGACCCCTTGGGAGCGGTGGCGTTGGCTCTCGGCGGAATGGGTTTGTCCGAGGTGATTTTTCCCGCGCTGTCGGAGCTTTCCGGATGACCGGGACACCAGCGGCAGTATTTTTTGTCCACCAGACGGTTCACGCCGCAGCCCGAGCATTTTTCCTTGCATGACGGGGTTGCTGCCTCTTTTTGTGCTTTATGTCTTTCCGACAGCAGGAACGATTTTGTCACGCCGCAGGAAATCATGTCCCACGGGAGAATTTCGTCGTCGGGGATGTTTCTGTGAGCGTAGAACAAGGGGTCGATTCCGACTGTTTTGAAAATGTCCATCCAGTTGTCGTAGTCGAAGCAGTCCTCCCATGCGTCAAAGCGTACGTGACGGCGGACAGCTTCCTCAAGTGCGGCGGACAGACGGCGGTCCCCACGAGCAAACACTGCTTCCAGCTGGGAAACCTTTGCGTCGTGGTAATTGTAGCGGACCTTTCTATCCTTTATCTTTGACGAGAGGAAGTCCTGCTTGTCCCGCAGTTCCTCAAGTGTATTCTGACCCTCCCACTGGAACGGGGTGTGGGGCTTGGGAATGAAGCAGGCTACCGATAAAGTCACCTGCGGCTGGCGGGCTTTGTTGCGGTTTGGTGTGCGGTAGTATTCGTCAACTACATGGCTGGCGAGGGTGGAGATTCCCTCTATGTCTTCGTAGGTCTCATATGGCAGACCGTCCATGAAATACAGCTTTATCTGGTTCTTCCCCGCGGAATAAGCGACAGAGCAGGCACTGAGAATTTCTTCCTCGGTAATGTTTTTATTTATCACGTCCCGCAGTCTTGGGGTTCCGGCTTCCGGCGCGAAGGTGAGGGTACTCTGTCTGACGGAGGAAATTTTGTCCATAAGCTCCTTCGTGAAGCTATCGGCGCGCATTGACGGAAGTGACAGGTTCACCATTTTTTCGTTGGTCCATTCGAGAAGGCTGTCGGTAAGCTCGCTTATTTTTGTGTAGTCAGAAATCGACAGGGATGAGAGGGAAATTTCGTCGTATCCACTGTTGTCTACCATGGTTTTTGCGATGCAGTCCAGAGTCTCTGGCATGCGCTCTCTCACGGGACGGCAGACCATACCCGCCTGACAGAACCGGCACCCACGGATGCATCCCCGGAAGACCTCGATTGTCACCCGGTCGTGAACTGTCTCGATGTTGGGCATAACGGGATTCAGGGGCGGAACACATTTGTCGAAGTCCTCCACCACACGCTTCACCACAACGGCGGGGACTTTTTCGTCAGCGGTGGTAATGGACTTAATTGTACCGTCGTCATTGTAGTCGATTGTGTACAGTGACGGGACGTAGAAGCCTTTGAGTTCGGTCGCCACGCGGTAGAGGAAGTCTTTTTTATTGTAGCTTCCGTCGGCTTTCATGGCAAGGTACAGACGGGCAAACTCCGGCAGGGCTTCCTCACCCTCTCCGATTGAAAAAACGTCCACGAAGTCCGACACCGGCTCGGGATTGTATGAGCATGGACCGCCGGCTATGATAATGGGGTCGTCGTCTCCACGATTCTCCCGCCGAAGGGGAATTTTTGCGAGATCCATCATGTTCAGCATGGTAGTATAGCACAGCTCGTACTGTAAAGTGAACGCAACCACGTCGAAGTCCCCCACCGCGTCGCCGCTTTCATGGGTGAACAGGGGAACGTTGTGTTCTCGCATTTCCTTCTCCATATCAATCCACGGAGCGTAGACCCTCTCGCACCAGACCTCGTCGATTTTGTTGAAGCATTCGCAGAGAATCCGCATGCCGAGGTTTGACATTCCGATCTCGTAGGTGTCCGGGAAGCAGAACGCGATTCGCATTTTTACCCGGTCGAGATCCTTGTAAACTGAGCCGGTTTCCCCGCCCGTGTACCGTCCCGGTTTCTGCACTTTTAAAAGAAACGGCTTTATATCCTCTCTCATTTTATCAATCCTTCCATAAAGTTAAGTTGTATTTATTGTAACATTTTCTATTGACAATTGTCCGCCTGTGCGTGGTACATTCTCGCGTATCCCGGGCATGTCTTAAGCAGTTCCTCATGGGTTCCCACAGCCTCAACGGTTTTGCCGGACATGAAGATAATCTTATCCGCGTGACGCGCCGCCGACAGCCTGTGTGAGATGTAGAAAATCGTCTTTCCTCGACCCGCGTCGAACATGCTGTCAATCAGCTCGTTTTCGGTTATGGCGTCAAGCGCGGAGGACGGCTCGTCTAAAATCAGCATCGCCTTGTCGTTGAACAGAGCATTTGCCATGGCAATCTTCTGAGTCTCGCCGCCGGAGAGGTTGATTCCTTCCGGGGAGAAAGTGCGTCTGAGGGGGGTGAAAATTCTCTTGGGCAGGCTCTCTATCTTTTTGTCGAGGTGTACTCTTTTCAATACCTCGTCAATTCTGTCCTTCGGTGGGGGTTTTTCATCCCACTTGTCCATGGCTATATTTTCGCCGATGGGGTACTCGTAAACCTTGTAGTCCTGGAAAACTATGCGATTCCACCCCGGTAGTCACGGTAGTTGAGCTTCTTTATGTCATTTCCGCCGACGGATATGCTGCCCGATGTGGGGTCGTACAGCCGGCACAGCAGCTTTACAAGGGTGGTCTTTCCGGCTCCGTTGTCGCAGAGCAAATCTCCCTCCTTGACTACGGCGATGGTGTTCTTGACTTCCATGTACTCCATGTAGGACTGTAAATACACCCGTTTTCTCACGTGTCGAGGATGGCGGCGATGAAGCTGCTGACGTTTGCGCTGACCGACTGCATACCTGTGAGGAAAACCGTAAATACTGACAGGAGCATGTTCTTGAATATCACTTTGTAGGCAAGGAACGCATACAGCACGCCCGTCTGCAAATACGACATTACGGCGTCCACCGACTTGTTCAGGGTAATCTCGTTAGTGGAGGACATCTCTACCTCCCGCGCCTGAGCCGCAATCTTCGCATATTTTTTCGTAATCCAGTCCGCAAGTCCGGTCATGCACATTTCCTGAGCGCTCTCGTCGTCGAACAGCAGATTCATGTGGTAGTTGAACTCCTTCTGAAGCTCATTGTTCAGCTTCAAGTTTTTGAACTGCTGTCTTTTTGAGCAGATTACCGACGCGGTTTTCACGCCGATTGTCACAGCGAACACCAGCGGCACCCACGGATCGATTTCCACCATGACGGCTGCTGTCAAAACTATGGATATAAGGGATGAAAGCAGGGTGAACACGCCCTTGAGTATCTTCACAGAGCGGTAGTTGTTGTTTGCTTCACCGGCTTCGTAGTACAAAGTCTGCATTTCCGGCATGTCGAGGATGTGCAGGTCCATGTTGCAGGTTTTCTCGAATATGGCGAGGTCCATTTTTTCACTTAGCGTAACCTTCCGCCAGTAGGTGAAATGCTGTAGAACCACGATAGCCAGACGCATTGCCGCGCCGAAGAGTACCATTTCGATAATACACACTGCGGCAGCCTTCATTCCGGCTCCGGTTTCAAGAGCGTGCATGACTCTTTGAGTCAGAGGCAGGGTCACGGGGCGATAAAGCTCTCTGCCAGCATTTCGAGACAGCACAGCACAAAAGATACGGCTCGTTCTTACATGTAAAGCTGAGCATGTACCGCTGTGCCGAGATTGTGTTTTTTATGTATTTTTTCTTTTTTTACTTTTGCCTCATTTACATTGTCAATACCATCCCATACCAAAAAAGAGTGAAGTCAGCTTCTCACTCTCTTTTGAGGTTTTTTTGTTGTTTTTATCTTATAAATACCCGCGACGCAACTGTAATCGGGATGAGCCAGATGAGCTGGTAGATCACGATGATCAGCGACGACAGGGTTGTGAGGGAATCCGCAAGAAGAAGCAGCACCAGTATAGCAAGCCCGATCATCACGGACAGCACTCCCAAAGCCACGTCGGTTTTCTTTGTGTGAAGCACCTTGCCGCAGTATGAGATAATCTGGAGGAGGGATTTGGGAGAGCCGCAGGTCACAAGTCCGCTGTCCACCTTTTCTTCGTAGAGTCCCACCTCTTCCGTGTTTGAGTAGCGCACAATTTTCAGTGGCATTTTCTTCATACCGGCTTTTTTCGCGATCATCTCCTCGTTGATGTTGGGGTCGAAGGTTCTCACACAGACGTAGAGTCCGCTTCCCGAGAACTGCTTGAGAATCAGGTCAATGTCGGAATCCATGACGTATTTGATATACATCTTGGCAACCAGCTTGTTTTCACGGAACATATACATAATCGACAGCTCGTCGGAAAGGTCTATGTCGTCCTTCAGAGCTTTTTCCGGAATTTCAAGTCCCCGTCTCTGGAGAACAGCCGCGCTTCCGAAGATTATGTTAACACCGTCGACCTGAGTTGCGAGGAATCCGGCTTCCGTGTCGTAGATTTTCACGTTGTCGGAAATTCCCATGTCCTTGGTGGCAACCTCGAACACATCCTGCAAGGGTCCTCCGGCGTAGGCGAAAACGGACGAAGCGTAGTAGAAAATCCTGTCAATACGGGCGTTGTTGTAGATTCTGATGTTCTGCACCTTCACTGAGTAGGATGGGAACACGTTTTTGTCGTCGAAGCTGATGATGGAGGCGTTGGAGTATTCCTCGAGGGAAGTCTCGCCGATGATTGCGCTGTCGTATTCCTTAGCCGCCACGTTTGCCCGGTAGAAGGGGTAGGAGAAGGTGACATAAGACGACAGGGGGGCGATGAACAGCATGGCAGAGTAGACTACCCTGCAAACAGCTGAGCCGTCGTTTCCCTTCAGGTTGGCGAAAATGCCGAACAGCACGCCTATTGCCACGGATACGCTCATGGCAAAGGTCATGAAAATTCCGGTGGACTTGTCGGGCTTGGTGAGTCTGCCGAAGAAGCCGTCGATGAAGTCGGTTTTTTCTATCTTCATTACGTCGCAAACGTCGTCGTTGTCGGCAAAGGCCCGGGATTCACCCTCGGATTCCTCGTCCGGCAGGCGTCTGACAATGTGCTTGGGCTTTTTGTTGGCGATTATGGCGAAGTTCATCATCTCTCGCTTGTTGTTGTAGAGGGCGTAAATCAGGGTCAGGAGTGCCGAAAGAGCCGTCACAAAGTTGAACATAACTGGCGCGTTGGGGCTGACAGTAAGCTGGGTCATGGCAATGGAGTAGACGATTCCCGAAAGAGTGAGAAGCGCCGTCATGGACTCGGGCTTGGGAGTACCGCGGAACAGGTTTTTGATTCCCGCGATTATCTCGTCAACCGCACAGTAGCAGGCGAGAAGCATGAGTTGCAGGCTGACCATTATGTAAACCGTGGGGTAGACCGCCGGATCAATTGCGCCGCTGAATTGCTTTTCCGTACCAGTGAACAGCTTCGTAAGAGCCGGAATATTCTCGTATATCATGAGCAGTACGGTGAATATGGCGCACACACCCAGCTTGATCCAGAGAGCTATTCGCTTGTCGCGGAATTCCTTCTTTATCTTGGGAGTCTGGGTCTTGTCCACATACTCGGGTCTGTCCAGCTTGACCTTGTTCGTCTCGTGAACCTGCTGCTTTGCCTCAAGCTTGTCCCCGAACTCCTTGGCCTTCTTGTTTCCTCCTGCGTCAAGTCCGAACGCCACCATGAGGTTGATGTCCGTCGGGTCGATTTCGTCGTCAGGCTCTTCTTCGGCTTCATCTTCACCGGACTGAGCGGCGCTGAGGTTTTCTACGGCTTCCTCTCCGGATGTGAACAGTGAGTCCATGCCGCCCGACTTTGTCATGCCGCTTTCCAAAGCCTTGTCGATGTTCTTGAGGTACTGCTCGGCAAGCTCCTTGGTCTGCTCGTCAAAGTCGCCGGAGTCTGATGAACCGTCAGCTTCGCTGAAGTCGTCGGGCTGTATTTCCTCGTCCTCTTCCACGTCCTTCTTCTTTGAGCCGAACAGTAAGAACCTCTTTTTCTCTTTTTTCTTATTTACCCGATTGGTCTGGGGCAAATCCTCTATTTCCTCGTCGGCTTCATCATCACCGTCGTCGTCCCCTGCATAATTCCTGTCGTCGGAGGAATTGTAGTCTTCGTTGTACATTTCATCAAGTTCGTTTATCAGCTCACTGTCGCCAAGCTGTACTTCCTCGGGCTTTTTCACCTTGTCCGCGTCACTGTCCGAAAGATTCAGCTCGTCAATTGACGCCGGTGTGTCCTGCACGTCGGGATTTTCCAAGGGAAGCTCTTCCATGTCTTCCGCGTCGTCCACGACATCTTCCGCTTCGTCAGGGGATACGGCATATTCCGCGTCTACGTCATCGGCTGAGTCATCCTCTCCGACAGGCACAGCTTCATCCTCACGTGATGCGGGGGCGTCGTAGTATTCCTCGTCGTCAAGGTCGTACTCGCTGATTATCTCATCCGTGCTTGCCGTCAGTGAGTCGAGAAGGGAGTTTTTCTTGGGCTTCTTTTCATTCCGCACGTCATCCGCGGGTGTAACGGGCTGCTCTTTTGCCGGAACAGTGTCAGCGGCATTCTTTGGCTTTATCTGCCGCTGTGAAACGCTCTTTCTGCCGTCGGGTACACGCTCCACATCCGTACCGTTGTTCTGGCCTGAGACGTCTGAGCCGGAGTTGTTTTTCCTGTCCTTGCTGTCCGGAATTCCAAAAGCCGAATCAAGCGAGTCGATAAGCTCGTAGTCCGATTTGTCTCCGGATTCGTCTCCGGCACTCTTTATGGCAGACAGAACTCCGCCGTTTTTCTTCTTTGGTTCTTCTTCACTCAAAAGGTCGCTGTATTCGGGAAGGTATTTCTGCAAAACTTCGTTTATGTCGAGGTCGCTGTCACTGCCTTCGCCGCTGTCCGTCAGGTCAATCTCGTCCTCATTCAGGCCAAGTTGTGCGAAAATGTCATCATCCTCCGGTCTTTCGGTCTTCTGCTGACCGCTGTTTTTGCCAAGCTTTCCGAATAAATCCTCGGCGCTGACTTTATTGTTTTTCTTGTTTTTAGCCATAATATGAATTGACCGCAAAAGCAGTCTTTCCTTTCATATGCTTGTTTTCTTTTAATAACGCAGTATCCGATTCATGGATTCATAAACCGCAAACCGCTGATTACTTTCTCTGCATACGGGCGGCATGGCAAAGAAGCACCGACGCCGCGCATGATACGTTCAGCGAATTGACCCTGCCGTACATGGGTATTGATACGGTAAAGTCGCATCTCTCGCGAACCAGTCTCGAAACTCCGCTGTCTTCCCCGCCCATGACAATGGCAGCTCCACCGCTCCAGTCGACATCAAAGTAGTCCTGACCTCCGGCTTCGGCAGCGTATGTCCAGACTCCGGCTTTCTTGAGCTTCTCAATTGTCTCGGCTATGTTTTCCACCTTCGCAACGGCCATGTGGGCAATAGCTCCGGCTGAGGCTTTGGTTACAGCCGGTGTGAGTCCGCAGGCACGACGTTTGGAAATTATAACACCGTGAGCGCCCTCGCATTCGGCACAGCGGATTACGGCTCCTAAGTTGTGGGGATCCTCTATTCCGTCGCATACCACAATAAGAGGCTTCTCCCCACGTTCCTTCGCAATGTCAAGTATATCTTCAACTGCAGAATAGGCTTTCTCCGCCACAAGAGCCACAATTCCCTGATGATGCTCACCGCAGGCAAGCCTGTCAAGGAACTCGGGTGTGGAGTTAATCACAGTGACCCCTGCCGCTCTGGCCTTTGCCGCAATCATCCTGACCGAGCCTTCCGTACCCGAGAGATAGATTTTGTCCACAGGCGCGCCGGAATCAAGAAGCTCCGATACGGCGTTCCTGCCTACCACGGCGTTGGGATTTGATTCACTCCTGCCGTATCTTTTTTCACCGGACTCTCCTCTGCCTCTCGATTTGGGGTTCTTAGCGTCCTTGATATATTGTTTACCTTTGTTTGATCTTTTTTCTTCCATAATTTACATCTGTTCCGGGAAAATTCGGCACAATTCGCCTTTATATAATGATACACATTAATTATAGCACACTTTTTGTGATTTGTACACCACTATTTCAAACAAAAACACCTCCGAAGCAAAATTTTTTTTGAAAAACAGGGAAAAAGAGCGATTTTTTCATTAAAAACACCGAGTTAACCTGTCCGGGGCTTCCCCGTTTGCGGGAGCTTTAGTTTATCATCGTGGGATTTCTTAAAATCATAACTTAAAGAACGCCGTGATCACCTGTCGGGGTTTCCAACCCCCGCAAAATAAAAGGAATATAGTTTTTACACCATATTCCTATTATTTGGACGTATGTATCAGTGCGTTCCGCTTGACTGATGAATTACTGCTGGTTATTCTTCATTTCAGCATAGCACTTCGAGCAGTAAACAGGTCTGTCGTTGCTGGGCTGGAAAGGAACCTTCGCTTCACCACCGCAGTTTGCGCAAACGGTTGTGAACATTTCTCTTGTCTCACGGCTTGCGCTCTTTCTCTTGCTGCGGCATTCCTTGCATCTCTGGGGTTCGTTCTGGAATCCCTTTTCCGCATAGAATTCCTGCTCGCCTGCTGAAAATACGAATTCCTTGCCGCATTCCTTGCATACTAATGTCTTGTCCTCGTACATCTCTTTTTCCTCGCTTTAAAAAATTGGTTGAAGATTTTTTTGCCCTCGGCGGACTCACACCGTCACCTTTGCAAACAACGCTCTTGAGTTAAGCTATCCGGGCGATTTATTCAAACTCCGTCTCCGAAGTAGAATACAGTTATTGATTTTTCAGAAGTCCTTTTACCTTAACCTTCGTTCTGTATATAGCATTGCTTACGGACTTGTCATCGCGGTGTAATTCCTCTGCGATTTCATGAGCGGACTTGCCTGTAATATATAAATTAAACACTTCTTTTTCAAATTTCGACAGCACAGAGTCAATCCTGTCCATTAGCTCAAGACGTCTCTCACTGTCTATTATGTAATTCAATGGGTCGTTTGACGCGGCTTCCGTCTTTTCCCGCACCCGCTTCTGACGCTTTTTCTCGGAGTTTGACTTCCGCAGCGCTGATATCAGAGCATTGTTTACACAGATTCTGGCGTATAAACCAAAACTCACGGAATTTGCTCCTGCTCGGCCTCCATCCGCAACATTGCTTCTGTCATCCACGTCGCTGCAGTCCTCGTCTTCCACTGACGTGTCAACAGTTCCGGATTCACTCACGCCGACCGTACCGTAGCTTTCAACATAAGTCTGAGCCGCGCGGTATAGGGCAAGGGTCGCAATCTGGTTCAGGTCGTCCGCGCCATATAAAGGACTGTCCCCTCCGTCTGAATTGAAGGAAGGAGCAAATCTCTTCACGGCGTTTTCTGTCAGGGACGAATACATGCGGCACAGTTCGTCAAACGCATTACCGTCACCGGACCTGATTCTGCCGAGAACATCGCTCAACTCGTTTTTTGCGGATTTATTGTTATCCAAGGCGGATACTCCGATGAGAATTACAAGATAGAATATTAACTAACTACATTATACCACAAACATTATTTTTGTCAATAGTTTTTTCAAAAATATTTAAAATAATTTAATGTTTCTGGCAGACGCTATTGTGCATAATGTGACGATATGCTGTCATGCTGCGTCGGAATTTGCGGTTTTGTAATGCTTTGATGCATAGATAAGTCATAATATTCACATTTGTGGTTCCGGTGGTTTTCTGAACCGCAGGGAGACCTGACTACTTATCAAACAGATAATTCACGTTTCCCGTGACCAGCGCGATTATTCCGCGGTACACCACGTCGGGCTTGTCCTCAAAATTCATGCGCATGCGGGAAACCTGCATGAAGGAATCCGCTCTGAGGGACAGGTTAAGCGCAAGACCGTCCTTGTCCTTGATGGAACAGTGAAACATGTAGGTTCCGTCGCCTACCATTTCTATGTTGTAATCGACAACCGCACCGCGTTTTTCAAGAGAAAGGTGACGCATGGCGGAAATGTAGCTCTTTTCCCTGACCGCGGCAAGAAGAAGGTCGTCGGAAAGTCCGTTTGCAATCATGCGTCCGGTGTCCGTGACCTCGTATAAATCCTTTGCGGTGGAATTGCTCCGCTTTTCGTAGTTTTCCGATACTTCCGAACCTGACGCACCCAGCTCCGGAACGGCACTTTTTCCCTCTTCCGAGCCGTCCTGCGTGTCGAGCTTTCTGATGTGTCCCGAGTCCAGCAGTTCATGGAAATATGTGACAAAATCGAAATAATCTACATATCCGTCTCTTATAACAATAGTAGCCAGATCGTTGTATTCAAGAGGATAACCCACCTTTTCAAGGAGATAGAGTATAAATACCTTCACCTGCTGTGGAGAATGAAACGTTTCGGACATTGATTCGTGGTCCTTTCTTCGGAAAACCGGCGCGGCTTATCGACCGGTGGGAACAAATTGCGATAATTTTCGCCGGAAGAATCAGAATAAAACGGGAAGCGTTTATTCTCCCCGTTCATTCTCATATATTAAATGTATCAGTAAACGTGACGATTATTGTGCGGTTTCCGATGTGGTATCAGTGGATGTCGTGCTATCGGAAGCCGTGTCGGTTCTTGCCTTGTATGTCATGTAGTCCTTGAGCTTGGTGTTCTTGAAGTCCCGTGTTCCGTAGTATGTGGAAGAAATTCCGGACAGTTCGCTTGAGCAAATGTAAGCATCCTGGAGGAATACAAGAGGAATAACAGGCATGTCTTCCATGAGCTTTGCTTCAGCCTGGTGTAGGATTTCAGCTCTTGCGGCGAGATCCTTTTCAGCGAAAGCAGACTCGATGAGAGCGTCATAATCAGCGTTGTTGTAGCCGGTTACATGGTCGTAGAGCGGATAATCGCCGGTGTCCATGTTCACGCCGTTTCCGGAGAAGGGGGCGGAGAACTGGGAAAGTGCGCTGAACGCGTCAGTGGAGTACATGTTGGCATCGATTGCGATAACGTCAAAATCGCCGCTTTCGTACTTTGCCTGGAATCCATCGAGATATATGGTGGTGTCATCGGGAACGACGCTGTCCTTGACGGTTTCTATTGTCACAGTGAATCCAAGGTCTCCCCATACACCTGCCACATAATCGGCAATTGCACGGTCAACCTCGTTGTTGCGGATTGTGAGGGTGAAAGAGCCGCTTGTAACTCCAACGGACGCAAGAAGGCTCTTTGCTCCTGCGACATCAGCAGTGGAAGAGATGATGTCTCCGCCGACTTCACGGAAAGATGTGCCGCTCTTAGTGTCAAACACCTTGTAAGGGATGTATCCTGTAGCGGGCTTTGCATAAGTTATGAGGTTGACTATAGTGTCTCTGTCAATAGCCATTGAGAGTGCGCGGCGTACCTCGGACTTTTCAAACAACGGATTTGTCGTATTGAAAACATATGTATGCGTTGACATGATGTCGGTGATGATTGCCTCATCCTTCAGTGCAGCGCGGTCAGCTAGCGGAATTTCACCGTCGTAGAAGATGAGTCCGTCGTTGAAGTCAAGAAGCTGCTGGGAAGCGTTTGTCACAGCAATGGAACCGTCGTCTCCCTTTGTGGACTTGTTGTACTTTGTGAGAAGTCTGTAGGGAATGACGTACTTGTCTGGAACCTCGTCCTTGTCAGCATCGGTGTAGTAGTAGGACGAACGCTCAAGGCGCAGAGTGTCGCCGTATACTATTTCTTTGGGACAGAACGGACCGTTTGTCACGATGTTTGTGGACTTGTTGGCCCATGTGTCGCCGTAACGGGAGATAACGTCCTCGCGGAGAGGAACAAGAGCTATGGATGAGCAGTTCTCGAAGAAGTGGTCAAGGTCGATTTTTGTCTCGAATTCAATCTGGAGAACATAGGTGTCCACGGCCGCAACGCCAAGGTCGTCGATTGTTGCGTCTCCGAGCTTGCAGTCACGGGCATTTTTGATGTCGTAGAGCAGGGACGCGGCTTCGCACTGCGAGTCGACGCTGAGTATTCTCTTCCAGGAATAAACATAGTCGGACGCCTGTACTGTACGGCCGTCGCTCCATCTGTTGCTGTTGAGAGTTACAAGAATAGAGAAGTTTTCTCCGTCATCCGTCTCGATCTTGTAGCTCTTCATGCCGGCTTTCTGCCATTTGCCATTTTCGTCGATCGTAGTAAGACCTTCGTACATGAGGCTCATGACCTTAAGCTGAGCGTCGTCGGTCATGCTGACCTGAGGGTCAAAGTTGAGCACCTCCGTAGTCAGGTACATATCGACAATCGCGCCTTTATCGTACTCGCCGGTATCGAGTTTCTCAAGTGTTGTGCATCCAACCGCCGCGGACATAAGTGTGAGGGCGGAAAGGATCAGGGCTAACGCCTTTTTCATGATTCAGTAAATCCTCCTCGTGCTGTTTAAATAAGCGTAATAAATACGTGTTATTTTACTTCACTCCATTATATCACTTTTTTTAAAGATAATCAACACAAAGTTTGAACATTGTCACAAGATTCATCTGAATGCACAATTGGAACGAATATTTTTGTGCAATATTTCCAGAGCGATCGGGGAAAATTCCGGCATATGAGCCGTTTTAAGGCAATATATATAGTACAGACAGAAGAATTCAGCCGGGCCGGGCTTCGTCAGGCTCTTCTGATTTCCAAGGAGGTGAAAAAATGAACGACAGCACGCGGACGGAAACGATACCCGAGAGAAAAGCCGCAGCCGCAGGAACCACAGCCGAAGCTCTGCCGACGGGTGAAGGAGTAGAGCACGCTGTTTTGTCAGGCCGGATGGATTTGGATGAGCCGGGGAACATCAGCACAGAAGACGGCGGAAGTGCAGGAAAAGTCGGTGTCGGAGCAATAGGGGCAGGGACGGAGACGGAGAAGTTTTCAGGCGGCGCTGACGATGAGGAGAAAGTGAGGTCGTCCGCTCCTGCGGTTTTCGGGAAGATTCTGAAGTCAGCCCTTGCGCTGATATCGGTGTTCACACTGCTCTACACGGCGGTTTACTTTGTCGAAAAGGCTGAGATCACGCCGGAGAAAGCCGCTTCCCGTGTTCTGTCACTGTTCCTCGGCACCGACGTCGAGGCTGAGTCTGGGTCCGGCACAGATTCCGAATCGGCAGTGGAAAGCGAAAGCGAAAATGAAAGCGCGGCTCTTCAAGCACCAGACGAACGTCAGCCAGACGAACTCCAGCCGGATGAGACGGAACTAAAGGCGCCTGTACAGGAGTATGAGATACTGGCCTTCCCTCTCAGTCTGACAAACGAAACACCATACACGCCGGACATGGACGAAATCCTCGCCGAACCACGCGCAATCCCCCCGCTGGAAGAGCTGTACGCCGAATACGGAGGGGACGAGCCTGTGGTGCTGATACTGCACACTCACGGGAGCGAGAGCTTCTCAGACACCAAAGACGACGGCTACCGCAGTCCTGACCGGAACAAAAATGTATGCGCGCTGGGGGACATCATCTGCTCCATACTTGAAGAATACGGTATAAATACCGTCCACTGCGACACACTGTTTGATTCGCCGGACTTCAACATGGCCTACTACAACGCTTCCTTGGAGATTCGTCGGCAGACGGAGGAACACCCTTCAATCAGGTACATAATCGACGTACACCGCGACTCCATGACCCTGCCCGACGGTACGGATTACGCCCCTGCCGCCGCCATAGATACGGGGGTTGCCGCTCAGATGATGTTTGTGGTGGGAACTGACTGGGGCGGGTCGGGACACAGGAGCTGGCGTGAGAACCTGTCCCTTGCCGCACGTCTGCAATGCCTTGTAAACTATGATTATCCAAACGTCATGCGGGACATAAACCTGCGCTCGGCTTCATTCAACCAGCAGTACGCCCCCGGTTCGCTGATTGTTGAAATAGGAACCGCGGCTTCCGGTATAGACGAATGTAAAACCAGTGCGAAAATCTTCGCCGAAGCGCTTGCCCGGGAGATAATCGGGTGAACATGATTTTTCAAATCTCCGCCGAAACAGCCGTAAAAACAAAAGGAAAAGCCTGCCAAAAGCAAGCCTTTCTTTTTTCTTTTTTATTTCATGAATTCATCAGTCGAAGTTAATCTTAAGCTCAAGCTTGTATGCCTTGTACTTGTCTCCGCTGGTGTCAACGAGCTGGAGGTAGAAGGTGGAGCCTAAAACGTCAAACGCGCTGATTGAGAACTCGGTGTCCTCTCCCTTTATACAGCTCTTCGAAGCGGCTATGCTCGGAGTGCCGTTGATAACCTTGATGAGGTCGATTCTGCCGTCGTACTGGGAAACCGCGTTGATTGTGAACATCATTGTAGTGCGGTTCCAGTCGGTGGTCTCAACCTTCTTGAGTCCGTCGCTGTTTACGTCGTGATCGTCATCAAAGGTGTCGTCGCCGTTTATGATTCCGTCATACGCGTTAACGACAACGGGAGTCTGGTACTCGTCGTTCTCGTAAAGCTTGAAGCACAGCACGAGGTAGTCATATCCGTGCATATCTATGTAAATGGTGTCGTCCTCTTCCATGGATTCGTGGTCGCGTCGTGTGGCGTTTGCGTACCTTGTCTGGAACTTGCTAGAGGAAGTCGTGGTATCGCTCTCGTCGTCAGTCCAATAATAGTAGAGTATGCCATCCTTGAGGGCCTCGACTTCAACCTTGTCCTTGCTGTTGGGTTCGCTGACCTTGATTCCGGCGCCTTCATAATCCTGCGAGGATTTTTCTATGTCGAGAACATAAGGGTAGTAGAATTCGTCGTAGTCGCCCTCGTCGTCTTCCTCAAGGAACGCCATAATAATGTAGGGATAGGTCTTAAGGTTGATGTTCTCGTCAATCTTGAAGGATGTGGTCGTTCTGCGGTTCACCTCAACTGAGGATCTTCTCGAAGAAGGCTCGTCGTACCAGTTGCCGTAGAAGTCATCGGGGTCTACGTTGCTGTCGTCCCTTGAGAAGTAGAAGAATACTTCGCCATCATCCACTGTTGAGAAGTAAACCTTGCCGTCGCTGACGTAGGGAGTGGTGTAGAAGCCTGTGTCCGCGATTCTGTCAAGCTCCACAAGAACCGGGCAGAATTCCTTGCCGTCTTCGTTTTCGAACATGATGGCCATGTAGGGGTATGTGCTTGCGTAGCTGGAGGAATATTCGATGTACTCATATGTGAGTGAGCAGTCAACTCTTCCCTTGTACCGGGACGCGGCGTCGGTGTATTCCTCGTTGAACTCTTCAACTGTAGGAGCGGTCTTTTCGCTTGTGTAGTAGTAGTAAACCGTGCCGTAGTCCTCGGTCTTGAACTTGAGCCGGGAGTCGCCGGTAGCCGTGGGTTCTTCCTTGAATCCGGTGGTTATATTGATGTCAACCACAACAGGCTGCATGTAATTGCTGTCATTGTCGCGAATTGCGATGATCATCCAAGGGTAGTCGCCGATGTACTTTGATTCGTACTTGATTTCGTCTTCCTTGCCCTTTGTGATTTCGTTTCTGTAGGTGTGATCCGCGGCGTTGAACTCTGTCTTGAACCTGTCAGCGGTGGGCAGGTCGGACGTCTTTGAGTAGTAGCAGTAAATATCGCCCGATACTTCCGGCTTGAAGGTGATAACTCCCGCGGTCTTTACCTTGGGTTCCTCTTCGAATCCGTTGTCGCCCATGGGAATCAGCACGGGAGTGTAGTAAACTCCGGTGGAGGTCTTGAGCATTACGGCAACGTAGTCGTAGTTTTCGAGATAGGAAGACTTGAGTCCGATTGTGGAGGTCTGGACCCCGTTCGCGTTGACGTCACCCTTGAGAGCGGCGCTCTGCTTGTTGTAGGCTTCCATGAATGTAAGCTGGTTGAGCCGGTTTCCGTTTTCGGCGTAGAACCACATTATTGTTCCGGGAACCTTTGCGAGAGCCTTGATTGTAACGCTGTCGGAGAGGTAGGGAGCGGTGGAGAAGCCCGTGTCGTCAGCGGCTGCCTTGTTCTCGATGAGAGTTACGGGGAACCTGCGGGAGCCATCCACAAGCTGAAGCACCACATATGAGAAGCCTGACACGGTGGACGCGGGATATGTCTGCTCCGAAAGTGCCGTGCCTGCGGTGACGTCCACGCTCTTTGCGTAGGTTGCACTGTTGTAGTAGGAGTCAAAGGCGTTTGCCGCGGGAGTCGTGGCGTTGTTGGTGTAGTAGTAGTAAAGTCTGCCTGACTCGGCAGGAATTGTATTGATGTAGTAGTAGCTGTCGTCGGAGGTCACAAACGGATCGAGGGAGAAGGGATTCTGGCTGTCGCTTGAGCCGGAATATGACTTGCCGCCGAGAGCCGCCGTCAGGTTGTTGCCGATTTCAAAAGTCTCGGGAACAATGGTGGATGTGAATCCGTCGGCGTTGATGTACATTGCGTTTACGGTTCCATTGCCCTTTACACTGGAGCTGTTCGCGCCGTTCTTTACCTCAAGGGTCTTGATGGCGGTGTTGGAAAGTGCGCTGACCTCGGTGGTTGTCTCGAGGATTACGGTTTCGATTTCCGTTCCGCTCACCGCCGAAATTTTGCCGCCGCCCAGCATGACAACCTCGTCAACAGTGCAGTTGTCGAATGTAACGTCGCCGCCGCCTCTGACAACGAGAGTGCCGTTGATATCGCATCCGGCGAAGGTTATGATTCCGTCGTTCGCGCCTTCGGTGACTATATTTCTGCCGTCCATCGTGATTTTGTTGATGGTGATACCGGTTTTGGTCACGGTGTTGTTGGTGTCAGAAGAGGATGAGTCACGGGTGTACACGCTTGTGTTGTAGATGCATCCTGCGGCTCTGTAGAGAATCGTGAGAGCTTCCGCGCGGGTGAGGGTCTTTTCCGGCTTGAAATAGGTCTTGCCGTTTTCGTTATAGCCGTTGATGATTCCGGCGTAAACCGCTCTCAGGACGTACTGGTTGTAGTAGCCGGAGATTGACGAATAGTCGGCGATGCTTTCGGAAGAGGCGGTTTCGTTGGCGGGAAGATCAAGGTAGCGTACAAGGAGGGCCGTGGCTTCCTGACGTGTGATCTTCTGGTTCGGCGAACCTTTGTCCCCGTAGTCGAGGATGAAGCCCTGAGCCGCCGCCTTTGCATAGTATGTATAGTACCAGTCGTCGGACTTCACGTCGCTGTAGTTTATGGACGTGGTCTTTGTGAGTCCGAAGGTTTCGTCGAGCATTTTCAGAAATTCGGCTCTCGTTACTTCACCGTCGGGCTTGAAGTAGTATGTGCCGTTGCTGTTTTTGTATCCGTTCAGGACTCCCTTGTCGACGAGGTAGGGAATCTGACCGCCTGTCCAGGCCCAGTGTCCTGAGACGTCGGTGAACGAAATGTTCGCGGCATACACGGGGAGCGCGGTAATCGATGCTGAAAGAACCGACGCCGCTGCGATGACAGCTGACAGGACGCGAGTGATTTTTTTCATTTTCGCTTGTTTCCTCCAAAATAACCGGCGGACGGACATCCCGGGCGGACTGCGGCTTTTTACTGCCTGAAATTCACGTCAGACAGCAGGCTTATCCGGAAATGGGATTCTCCCGCCAAATTTTTATACAGATATATTATACCACAAACCCGGCGATTATCAAGTGTTTTAAAGAACGTTTTTATTATTAAAATGTAAAAAAAGCATACTTATTCCTGCGGTCGCGGTACTCTGACATACAATTAGACGACAAAAATCCGGATTTGTTCCATGTTTTCCGGAAAAATATTAAAGACGCATTTATCTTGACATGGGTCCTGTTTTTTTGATATAATAACGGCAACATTTTATTTTTGACAAAGGAGGAAATTATGACGACCGAAAATGCTCCTGAGTTTATTTTAAAGTACGCCTCGGCAAACATAAAGTACCATTTAAAGCGGGATATTCTCGGCGAGGACATAAGCTCGGGTTAAATGGCAGATTTGCAGGAGAAGCTGCTCGGCCTTCCCCGGGTGAAGAAGGTGTTCGCGGTGCAGCGTGAGGACGGATTTTTCGGGAAAGTAATCCACGGCTCGCCGACCGACGGATTTGACTCCTGCGTGGGCTTTCTCAAGGCAAACGGTACGGAAATATCAAATTCCGCAATGTTAAAGGTCAAGGAATGTCTCCTTGACTGGCGGGACATCGAAAAGGATCACTTTTACAAGGCGGGAAACGTAATGGACGAGCATGGCCGTGGAGGATTCCGTGCGGTATGGGCTGATGTTCTCGTGGAGCTTGGATGTGACGAGTCGTCGGATTTTGTGGCAGGTCAGATGGAATGTGCGCTCTTGGCCTTCCGTGGTGCGCTTGAGCATGCCTGTCCCGATGACTTCACCCGGGAATTTACGTACAACGGGGAAAAGCGGCGGTACTAAGTAAAAGGTGTGGCTTTCCCAGCGGCAAACCACGTGAGCATACTCGAGAAAACGCTCCTGTGGCAGAGTGAAGAAAACCTCGCGATAGCGAGAAAATCCTACCGGCACTGTGCTGAGATCATGCGGGGCTATGACGGCGGGTGCATTTCCATCCTTTGTCCCCATGTGGTAGGCCCCTTCAATTACAACTGGCATGGTGTTTTGGATGAGCCGGAAGCTAAGGTCAGTCCGTTCACTCCACGTCAGTTTGACTCACACCCCATAGACTTCGCGTGGTTCATGAGCGGGCCGTCGTCGGCAAAGGTGAAGCGGAAGGAGCCGGTGTTCGGGAAAAAATCTGACAGACTGGCGCGTTCGCTTGAGATGTGGATTGAAGGCGACCGCTTGATGGACAGCATAACAGATGAAGAAAAGAGAATGTTCAAAAACTACGAGGCTGTTGAGCCAGGCTGGAAGTAGGATGAGTCCGTCATGTGCGACATGCTGTTCCCCGTGGTCTGCGGGATTTATGGTAAAAAAAACGCAATAAAGGCGGCTTTGGGGTAAAACTTCCCTCTCAATGACTCCGCGGAAAATCCAACGTTTCGTTGTTATGCGGTCATATTTGCATTGCTTTACTTTCGGCGGCGTTTCTGGTATACTATAATCACGGCGCCGGAATAAATTTAATGGAGGTTTACCATGAATGAAACAATGGGAAAGATTATCCGCAGGCTTCGCAAGGAGCAAAACCTCACGCAGGACGAGCTGGCGGAGAGGCTCAACGTCACACCTCAGGCAGTCAGCCGCTGGGAAAATGAAACGGGACTGCCGGACATCTCGCAGATTGTGCCCCTCTCCCGTGTTCTCGGGGTCAGCACGGACGTACTCTTCGGGACGGCAGGAACAAACGACAACGCGGAAGTTAGGAGAATTATCAAAGAAGCCGATTCCAAGCTCACCCGCCCCCTCACAGTGGAGTGCATGAAGCAGTATTATGACACTCTGACAGACGCGCTTCAGCTCTACCCCGACAATATAATTCTGCTGATGAACTGCATTGAAGCTGGACTCTCCCTCGCCTACCCAGACAACGACACCTACGACAGCTCTTGCGGCGAAGAAATCTACCGGGAATGCGTGCGTGAAGCACGGATTATTCTCGCGAGTGATGCCAGCCCCACCGACATTCTTCGCACCCACATGATTATGGTGATGCTACATTCCGCTTACGGAAACTTTGGCGAAGCATGGATTCATATAGAAAAATTTCCCTACAGGGCGGACATGACAATTCACCAGATGGAAGCGTTCTATTGCCACTGGAAGAAGGACTACAGAACCGAAGCTGAGGCGTGTGAGTACGGTTTTGAGAATTCTCTCGAAGCAACGCTCAACACCCTCGTAGAGCTGAGTCGGACCTACATGGAGCTGAACCAGCCGAACGACGCCGCCGAAGTCCTCGAGTACGCCGTGAAGCTGATTGACATTACCGCCGGGAATGAAGAAATCCTCCCGCCCATACACTGGCGAGAAGGCGGAGACTTATACAAACTGCTTGCGGAGGTCTACATGAATTCAGGACGGACTGACGACGCTCTGGCTTATCTCGAGAAAATGGTGACGTATGATGTGGACACGTGTGCTCTTTTCCGGGAGGACATGAAGCTGAAAACGCCGCTTTTGCGTGATGTAAAGGATTACAATTACTACAGAGAACCCGTCGACCAGTTCGAAAGACTGCATGACAAGCTGACGGACGGGTGCTTTGACTCGCTCAGGGGGAACCCGGCTTACGAAAAGCTACTCGAGAAGGCTGAATCAGTGAAATAAACAATATTCCGCTTGGGGTATATCTCCGGGCGGATTTTTTTGCTTCCTAAAAAAACGATATTTTTTCTCCCGCGATTGACAAACGGCGGTCTTTTGATGTATAATATATGGTAGGTTTTCAAAATCACACCTCAACACCGTCGAAATCGGCGGAATCCATATATATTATCACAGGAGTTGCAAAATGACAAAAGTTGACATATTCTCCGGTTTTCTGGGAGCCGGAAAGACCACCCTTATCAAAAAGCTCATCGCGGAAGCATACGCGGGCGAAAAATTAGTACTCATCGAGAACGAATTCGGCGAAATCGGCATTGACGGCGGATTTTTGGCGGACGCAGGCGTGAACATTACCGAAATGAACTCGGGATGCATCTGCTGCAGTCTCGTAGGCGACTTCGGCAAGGCTCTCAAGCAGGTTCTCACCGACTACTCCCCAGACCGCATTCTCATTGAACCCTCGGGTGTGGGCAAGCTCAGCGACGTAATCCGTGCCGTACAGAACGTGGACTCACACGATATGGTACTCGGCGCGTTCACTACGGTAGTCGACGTAAACAAATGCAAAATGTACATGAAGAACTTCGGCGAATTTTTCAATAACCAAATCGAGTGCGCAAGCGCCATTATCCTCAGCCACACCACCGGCGTATCCGACGCGAAGCTGAAAACCTGCGTGGATCTCATCCGGGAACACAACACCACCGCGGACATCCTCACGACCCCGTGGGAACAGCTTGATGGCAAGCAGATTCTTGAGGTTCTCGAGAAGAAGGACACCCTCGAGGACGCGTTGAAGAAGCTGGCGGAAGAAGCGGACATCTGCCCCGTATGCGGACGCCATCACGACGACGAGGACGAATGCTGCTGTCACGACCACCTCCATGACGAGCATGGCGAGGATGAACACGAGCATCACCATCACGACGAGGACGAGCATGAACATCACCATCACGACGAAGACGAACACGAGCATCACCATCACGACGAAGACGACGAATGCTGCTGCGACCATGACCACGACCACCATCATCACCACGCGGATGAGGTGTTCACCAGCTTCGGTGCGGAAACAGGCCGCCGCTACACCAAAGAGGAACTCACCGCCGCCCTCACCGCTCTCGACGACGCTGAAAAATACGGCATAATTCTCCGTGCGAAGGGTATAGTAAACGGTCCCGACGGCTTCATCCACTTCGACTATGTTCCAGGAGAGCCCAACGTCCGCTCCGGCAGTGCAATACCCACAGGACGAATCTGCGTAATCGGCTCCGGCATCCACGAGGACGCTCTGAAGGAACTGTTCAATTTATAATTCTAAGGTTAACGCACGAAATATATAGTTTGTTTTAAATTTAAGTCAGCTTATTTCGTGCCAAAGAATTCCTTGAATGAATGGGTTTGACCATTCGCGGAACATCAACCATTTTTCATCGTCTTTCAGCCGACCGGAATTATTTCAAAATTTTATCTGAGGTTTATTAATAATGGATATTCCCGTATATTTATTCACAGGGTTTTTGGAGTCGGGCAAAACCAAGTTCATCCAAGAGACCCTGACTGAGCAGAATCTCAACGACGACGAGAGTGCAAACACCCTCCTTATCGTGTGCGAGGAAGGAATCGAGGAATACGACCCGTCATCTTTCTTCTCCCAGAACGTCTTCTGCGAGTCCGTGGAGAACGAAAGCGACCTCACGCCAACTCTGCTCGAATCCCTTCGGGCAAAGCACAACGCCACTCTGGTTCTGATTGAGTACAACGGCATGTGGCAGCTCGGCTCGCTCTACAGCAATCTCCCGGACGGATGGTACATCTATCAGGAACTGTTCATCATCGACTCCACAACCGCCGACAGCTACAACAAAAACATGCGCTCCCTTGTGGTGGACAAGCTTTCCTCAGCCGACCTTGTTGCCTTCAACCGGGTGACACCCGAGACCGACCGCATGCTCCTTCACAAGATCGTGCGGGGTGTGAGCCGGAACGTGCGGATTCTCTACGACATGGTTGACGGAAGTCTCGAGTACGACGACATAGAAGACCCGCTTCCCTTCGACATCAACGCGGAAACGGTTAAAATCGAGGATCGGGACTTTGCCTACTGGTACCGCGACCTCGCCGACGACATGAAGAAATACGACGGCAAGAAAATCAGCTTCAAGGGGATGGTATTCAAGGACGCCTCTGTTCCCAAGGGCAGTTTTGTCTGCGGCCGACATGTCATGACCTGCTGTGCGGAGGACATCCAGTACATCGGAATCGCCTGCAAGTGGCGGAACAGCGAGAGTCTTAAGACCTACCAGTGGGTGGAAATCACCGGACGGATCGCAATCGAGCGGCACAAGGTATACGAAGGTCCCGGCCCCGTCATCAAGATAAGCAACGTCACCCCCGCCGAAGCCCCGGAAGAGCAGGTCGCAAGCTTCAACTGAGTGGGAATCAAGAAAACCAAACAGCAGGTGAAGCTGTCCCACTCACAGAATTTTTGACGAAATTTCAAAAGTTTATCTGAAAGTAAAGGCGTGTACTGCCGTGATGGTTTGGCACGCTTTTGTTTTAGGTATACATAATTAATGAAGAAAAAAATGCAGTCAGCCATCTGCGGGAGCTTTGGTTTAGTATCGTGGGTTGACCTGCGGTTTAAATTTAACAAACGCCGAATACACCCGCGGGAGTTTCCCCGTTAATAAGGAAGATAATAATATGAACAATATTAAAGCCAAATGGATTACCCCGCCTGCGTTTGCCTGCGTCCAGCCCACAGAGCCGAACCCAAACGACGCGCCGGTGGAATTCCAAAACTGCCATTTTCACTTTACGACTACTGTAAACATAGAATCTACCGCGAGCCACAAATATGAAGCAGTAATCTCTGCCGACGACTATTATGTACTGTACATCAACGGCAACTACATATGTCAGGGACCCGCGCCGTCGTACCTGTTCCGGTATGCTTGGAATCAGGTTGACATTTCACTGTTCATGACCGCCGGAGAGAACGAGATTGATGTGCATGTTTATTCGCAGGGACTATACAACCGGGTGTGGGAGAGTGCAGATCTGCGGTGCGCCCTGATGTGCGAAATCCGGTGTGACGGGGACGTTATTTCCGCTACAGACGGGACTTGGATGTGCGCGGAAAACTGCCGGTACACCCAAAAAATCCACACGGGATACAAAACGGCGTTCCTCGAACACTACGACTGCCGAATCCCCCTTTCAAATCCCGAACCGGCGACGGTCATCGAAAACCCGGCGTACGAACTTGACGAAACCCCCGTGTTTGTCATCTCCATAAAAAACAAAAAGCCCGTTCACGAGTGGATGCTGCTTCCCAGAGAAAAACGCCCCCTCGGGGGAATGCTCTACGACTTCGGTTGCGAAATCGCGGCTCATCTGCGTCTTTCCGTCGTTGGTCATGATGGGGACAGAATCCGCGTACTTTGCGGTGAGGAACTTATGGGAGACGTAAATTCCGACTCCACTGCAGCGGCTGACGGGGTCAGATACAACATGCGGTGCAACTGTACATACGACGAAACAATAACCCTCGCCGAAGGAGTCAACGAAATCCGCCAGTTCGACTACAAGGCATTCCGCTATGTGGAGATAGAACCCATCTCCGGCTCTCCCGCGTGGAACATCTCAGCCGACGCACGGTATGCCCCGTTCAACTATGACAGAGTCCGGCTGAAAACCAACGACCGGCGGCTTGGGGATGTGTTCCGGATCTGTCTGGATGCTGTAAAAGTCGGGGCGCAGGAGGTGTTCGTGGACTGTCCCCACCGGGAAAAAGGGCAGTACGCCGGGGATTTGACAATAACATCCCACTCCCATCTGTGGCTGACAGGGGACGCAGCCATGCTTCGGCGTGCGATTGTGGCTCAGCTTGACTCGGCACGGTATTTTCCCGGAATCCGCGGGGTAACTCCGGGCGCTTATGAGCAGAAAATCGCGGACTATTCCCTCCAGCTGCCCATCCTGCTCCTGCGGTACTACAGCTTTACAAAGGACCTCGCTTTCCTGAAAAACGCCATGCCCACCCTGACGGGAATGATTGAGTATTTCAAGGGATTCATGAACGCCTACGGACTGCTGGAAAACGTTGACACAATGTGGAATTTGGTTGACTGGCCGGCAAACCTCCGCGACGGGTACGACTTCAGGCTGGAACCAACTCCCGAGGAAGGACCCCACTGTGTGCTGAACGCGTTCTGGGCAGGCTGTCTCGGACAGTATGAATATTTATGCAAAATTACGGGAATGGAATTCACGCCGACTGCCGAAAAGGTGAAGTCAGCTTTCAATGAGGCTTTCTTCGACTTCGACAAGGGTCAGTACCGCGACAGCCGAAAGACGAACCACTCCGCCATCCAGTCAAACGTCATCCCACTGTACTACGGACTCTACCCCGACGGCTTCAGGGACGCGCTGGCCGAAAATGTCATAAGCCGTGGAATCCGCGCAGGAGTTTACATGACCTACTTTATGCTTCACGGGCTGTGCAGAGCTGGGTACCAAAAGGAAGCCTACGGTTTTCTCGTGTGTGACGAGGCTTGGGTCAACATGGTGAAGGAAGGCGCGAGCACCTGTTATGAGGCGTGGGGCAAGGAGCAGAAGTGGAACACGTCCCTGTGTCACCCGTGGGCAAGCGCGCCGATTTCCGTATTAATCGAGGGAATCTTAGGTTATCAACTCGACGGAACCAAAACTGACGCTGTTTTACCCGACGGAGTGCAGGCGGATGTTTGCTTCGTCCGAGACTGACTTATCTTAACTTTAGTCCATATAAAAAAGCGACTGTGGGAGTTTTCTCAATCAGCCGCTTGTTTTTTGCTTAACCTTTTTTACTGCTCTTTTTCCAATTCTTCAACTGCCGCGTTGACTTCCTTTTCGCATTCCCGCATGGCTTCAATCGTCTTTTCGAGAAGCTCGTCCAGCTCCCACCCAAGCATGGCCGCACCCTGCTCTATAACCTCTCTTGAGCATCCGGCGGCGAAATTTTTGCTTTTGTACTTCTTTTTCAGGCTTTTCAGCTCCATGTCGGCGGTGCTTTTTGACGGTCTCATCTCAGCCGCCGCCCAGATCAGCCCCGTCAGCTCGTCTGTCGCGAACAGGATCTTTTCCATCTCATGCTCCGGCTTCACGTCAACCGTAATCCCGTAACCGTGGGAGCAGACCGCGTGAATTATGTCTTCCCCGAATCCGCCCTCACGGAGTATTTCCGGCGCTTTTATGCAGTGTTCATCCGGGTACTGCTCAAAGTCCACGTCGTGAAGAAGCCCCACGATTCCCCAATAGTCCACGTCATACCCGAGTTCACGGGCAAAGTGACGCATCACTCCCTCCACCGTCAGCGCATGGCGAAGGTGAAAGACGTTTTTGTTGTATTTTCTGAGAAGTTCCCAAGCTGTATTTCTGTCCATGTTTTTCTCCTATTTGATAAGTCTCCGGCTCCTGCTGTATTCGGCGTTGATTTCCGCAAGCTCTTTTTTGCCCTCGATGTACGGACCGTAAATTTCGTCCACACGGCCTCCGCCTAAATTTCCGCAACCGCCGCAGAATTCGCACTCGCCGCCGCACACAGCCAAAGCCCGACGCACGATTTTCTCCCGCTCTTCCCGGGTTGTATCCTTGATAAGTATGGATTTCATAACTTTTCTCCTTTTGCAATTCGGTTATTGGTCAGCTCCGAATATATTTCAGCCTGCGTAAATTGTCATTTTTTGAATTGTTCCGCCGCCCACAACGTTTTCTCCGTCGTATAGAACAACAGCCTGACCAGGAGTTGGCGCTCTCTGCGGCTCGTCAAATGTCAGTTCAATCTCGTCATCCCCCGTTTGAATGACCGTCGCAGGCTGTTCCTTGTGGCGATATCGGATTTTTGCAGTCACCCGCATGGGTTCTTTTATCTCCTGAACCGAGATTAAGTTTATGTCGTTTGCGGTGATTTTACAAGAGTACAGTTCTTCTTTCTCGGCGAGGGTGACGGTGTTGTTCTGCGGGTTCACGGACTTGACATATAGCGGGCGTTCAGTAATGATTCCAAGTCCTTTGTGCTGACCTATGGTATAACGGATGATCCCCCGGTGACGGCCGAGGACTTCTCCGGTGGTGCTTATGAAGTCGCCCGGGCTGTACTTTAGTCCGGTGTATTGTTCTATGAAGTCGGCGTAGGTGCCGTTTTTCACAAAGCATATGTCCTGACTGTCCCTCTTTTTCGCATTGACAAAGCCCTGCTCTTCCGCGATTTCACGAACTTCCGCTTTTGTCAGTCCGCCAAGGGGAAAGAGAGTGCGGGAAAGCTGCTCCTGCGTCAACTGATACAGCACGTATGTCTGATCCTTCGTCGGGTCCGCCGCCTTTTTCAGCAGAATCCGGCCTGTACTTTCGTCCATTTCCACCCGGGCGTAATGTCCCGTGGCAACATAGTCGTAGCCTAGTTCTGCCGCACGCCGGTGAAGCTTGTCAAACTTCAGGTACCGGTTGCAGTCGATGCACGGGTTGGGAGTCGTGCCGTTTTTGTAGGACTCCACAAACCTTGCGATGACTTCATCGCGGAACCTGTCGCTGAAATTGAAGACGTAGTATGGTATCCCGAGGGAATGAGCCACACTGCGGGCGTCTTCAACGTCGTCAAGCGAACAGCAGGTTTTCTCCCGGGAGACTCCCGCATCCTCGTTGTCATACAGCTTCATTGTCGCGCCCATGCAGTCAAAGCCCTGGCTTTTGAGAAGATACGCCGCCACGCTCGAGTCCACGCCACCACTCATGGCTATGATAACTTTTTTCATATTCAAACCGTTTTTACGTAAATTTTGCCGATAAAATGTTTATATTTCGTACATGTAGTTGTCAGGAGTCCGGTATTCAGTGGGGGTCATGCCATACTGCTTCTTGAAAATTTTGGAAAAATATCCCATGTCCCGATACCCCAGCCGCTCAGCTATGTCCGTCACCTTGAGGGAAACCGTCTTGAGGAGAAACGCCGCCCGCTTGAGCTTCACCATGATAATGTAGTCCACGTAGCGTGTTTCAGCCTGAGCCGTAAAAACCGTACTCAGATATGTACTGTTCATGTACAGCTTCTCAGATATGGCTTTGAGCCGCAAATCACTCTCCGGATTGTTCAGGATGTACTCTACCGCTTCGTTCAGCCGGCTGTCGGACATTTGCAGGGACAGCGAGGTGAAGTCGTCGTAGAACCGCAGAATCAGGCCGACGAAAAAGTCCGCTCCTTCTCCGGATTCGGCTTTGCCAAGGAGTTCATCAAGGGAAAAGTACAGTCCAAGCCAGGGATATGTCTCAAAAAACCGCCCTACAAGCGAAGCATACACCTGTCTCATCAGGCCGTCAGCTGTACTTTCGTCCATTGAAGAATACACGCTCTCCTTCATACGGCTCACGTATTTCTGTATTCCCCCGTCGTGGGACTCAAGCATTTCCGTCAGCTCCGCCAGATAAACGGCTCCGGAAACAGCTCGGCCCCTGTCCGCGGTTATCCGTGAAAGAACAGCGAGATATGTTTCTTCTCCGTCATCCGGTGTGAAACAGCCGCAGATTCCAAGGTTCACCGCACGGGAAAGAGAGCCGAAGTCCGCTTCCTTCATGTATACCGCCGCGTGGGGAATGAGGTTTTCTTCACGAATACGCCCGAGAAGCTCCATGCCGGCACACCCACGCGAACCAAGCTCAATCAAACAAAGAGCAGCTCTTCCCTCTCCTGCAAGACGCAAAAATCCGGAGACGTCCGAAAAAGCCCTGACCTCAAGCCCCAGTCTGCTCCATACGCCCATCTGGCTGACCAAATCCGCCGCGTCTTTGTCTTCAAAATACAGAAAAACCTCCGCCATCTGCCGCCCCGCTTCATGATTTTTGTAATATTATACACCATCAGCTTATATATGTCAATCGGAAATAAAGGAACCTCCGCGTCCGGCTTCGATTAACGCAAAAGGCATAATCCACCCGGAAGCAGACTATGCTCATTTTTCAGTTGAACATTTCCGTGGACAAATACCTGTCGCCGGAGTCGGGGAGAAGAACCACAATTGTCTTGCCGCGGTTTTCTTCCCTCTTTGCCAAAATTTCGGCTGCCTTGAGAGCCGCACCGGACGAAATTCCCACAAGAACTCCCTCGGTAAGGGCGAATCTCTTTCCCTCAGCAAAGGCGTCCTCGTTTGAGATGGGGATGATTTCGTCATAAATGTCCGTGTTCAGCACCGTGGGAACAAAGCCCGCGCCGATTCCCTGAATCTTGTGTGGTCCGGCTTTTCCGGTTGACAGAACCGCGCTGGACTCCGGCTCAACCGCAACGATTTTTACGTTCGGGTTCTTTTCCTTTAAAAATTCGCCCACACCTGTGATTGTGCCGCCGGTTCCAACGCCCGAGACGAAGATGTCAACCTTGCCGTCGGTCTGAGCCCAGATTTCGGGTCCCGTTGTCGCCTTGTGGACAGCGGGGTTTGCGGGATTTTCAAACTGACCCAGCACAATGGAGCCTTCGATCTGCTCGTTCAGCTCGTGAGCTTTGGCAATCGCTCCCTTCATTCCGGCTTTTCCGTCGGTGAGAACCAACTCCGCACCGTATGCCTTGAGCATATTCCGCCGCTCCACGCTCATGGTCTCGGGAAGGGTGATGATGACCCGGTACCCCTTTACCGTCGCAACTGATGCCAGCCCTATTCCCGTGTTGCCCGAGGTTGGCTCGATTATCGCGGCTCCCGGCTTGAGAAGTCCCTTTTTCTCCGCGTCCTCTATCATTGACAGCGCAATTCTGTCCTTCACCGAGCCTGCTGGATTGAAGTACTCTAACTTCGCGAGAATTTCCGCGCCGTCAGCTCCTGTCTCCTTAGCCCAGCGGCTGATTTTTACAATCGGTGTGCCGCCTATCAGTTCAATTACGCTTGATTTAATGTCGCTCATGATTTACTCCTCTGCTTGATTTTGGATTATGTTAATATTATAATCTTCCAAGCGGGATTTGTAAAGTGAATATATTTTTTATTTATTCGGCATTTCCGTGAATTTTTGATTTTCGCACTTGACATCATGAGAATTTTGTGATATAATACTTTTAAATAATTTCAGAAGAGAGCGAGGTGAGCTATAATGACAAGCATGAACACTGCTAAAATCTCATCAGGTTTTTTATCGATTCCTGAATTGAGCTTTACATTCATCGTTACAGCTGTAGGGAGAAGTCTGCCCATTTTTGCCGCTATAGCTGTACCTCACGAGATAGTTTAAGGTAAAACCTTGATTCGCGTTCTTTCAGGACAGTTATTACGGCTGTCCGTTTTTTATTTCGGATACCGACAGAGCTTCACCCAATCAGCAACCGGGCGGCAATTCTGTCGGTATTTTTGTATCATTATTATTTTATAGGAGCAATATTTATGCGTGTATTTAAAGTATCCGACTTATCCCATTCCTACGTGGGTAAAAGTCTATTCAATAAAGCCGAGCTTATGGTGACGGACAGCGACAAAATCGGGCTTGTGGGTCCCAACGGATGCGGAAAATCCACCTTCATTAAAATGCTGACCGGGTTCGTCGTGCCGGACGAGTGGAAGCTCGAGACAAACGGAAAGCTGAAAATCGGTTATCTTGACCAATACGCCAACATCGGACGGGACATAACGGTCTACGACTACCTTGACTCGGTGTTTGACGAACTGTATGAAATCGACCGGCAGGCAAGCGAGCTGTACGAGCACATTTCCGACATGGACGAGGACGAGCAGATGAAAGCCATCGCGCGGGGTCAGAGGATGCTTGACTATCTGGACGAGCACGAGTTTGACCGAATCGGCAAGAAGATCGACAACGTTCTCTCGGGTCTGGGCTTCACCGACGCGGACAGGCAAAAAACCGTGACCCAGCTCTCCGGCGGAATGAAAACCAAGCTGATTCTGGCCAAGCTTTTGCTCACGGACAACGACCTGCTGGTGCTTGACGAGCCGACCAACTTTCTCGACGTGGACTACATTGGCTGGCTGGGGGACTATCTCACCCGTCTGAAATGCGCCTACATCGTCGTCTCCCATGACCGGGCGTTTCTTAACAAAGTGTCGAACAAAATCGTCGAAATTGCCAACCGGAAGTTTAAGGTCTACGAGGGCAATTATGAATATTACATAAAGGAAAAAGAGCGCCGCGAAACTGAGCAGGAGAAGCAGCACATTGCGCAGGAGAAGTTCATTGCCCGTTCTGAGGAATACGTGGAAAAATTCTACTACAACAACTCCGGCGGTCAGGGCAAAACCAAAGCGTCATGGCTGAAGAAAATGCTCGAAAACCTTGAGCGAATCGAAAAGCCCGACGAAATAGTCAAGCCCCAGTTCGTTTTCAGCCACGCAAAAGGCGCGTCAGCCAAAATCATGTCAGCGGACTCACTCGAGGTAGGCTACGACGGCTCCCCCATTCTTCCACCAATCACACTCACCGTGAATAAAGGCGATAAAATAGTCTTTCGCGGGTTCAACGGAATCGGGAAAACCACGCTGCTCAAGACCATCTACGGCGACATCCCCTCGGTTGGTGGGACTATAGAGTTCGGCGACGGAATCGAGACGGTGTTCCTGCGGCAGGAGGAAGACTACGAAAACAACTTCTCCCACTTCAACAAATACGAGCGGAAGCGCATGGGCCTGAAAAACGGGCGGAAGCGGGAAATTACGGTGATGGAGTTTGCCGCCGAATACTATCCGGAGAAGTCCCAGAAGGAATTGCAGTCGGCGATGTTTTCCTGCGGGCTGAATGAGGTACACTTCTTCAACCGGGTTCGGACCCTATCCGGCGGCGAGATGACGAAACTGCGGCTGTGTCTTGCCATGATGAAGCCGGTAAACCTGATTATACTGGACGAGCCGACGAACCACCTCGACGTGTACTCAAAGGAGGTCCTCATGCACGCCCTCGCCGAATTCCCGGGAACGGTGATTATGACGACCCACGACGTGAACGCCGACACAGCATGGGCGACGAAAAGCATAAATCTTGAAGAATTATTTGATTAAAACATAAAAAAGGACGGGCCGGTGCGGTATTGCCACATTGACCTGTCCATTTTATATTGTTACATCAATTGAACGGTATTTATTCATTTACTTCCGTAAGTTCCTTGACTGCTTTATCTAAAACCTTGTCCATGATTTTCTGAATCTTAGCAAGGGTGGAAGCCGCAGGTGCGCCGTTCAGCACAATGCTGTCCACGGAGTTGGATACTCCCCGCTTGAACGCCTTTTCCACTTCGTAAATACGGTTGTCGAATACAAGGTCGAGCATTTCAACGCTTTCATGGTCGCGGAGGTACTTGGCGGACAGCGCAACCTCGTAGTATGCTGGACGGAGGATTTCACGGGACTTCGCGCTCATGCCCTCGATGATGATTCCGGTGCGCTCAAGGTCGTTTGTGGTTGTGGGAACGCAGATGTAGTCGCCGCACTCCCAGACGATATTGGAATAATTTTCCTGCTGCTCGTCATATTTCGGAACGGGAGCGATGCCGAAGTCCGTCTCCATTCCGCGGAGTCTTATAACCATCTGAATGTTGGTAATCCAAAACAGTCCGCGGTTTTCTTCAAACATCTTGGTGGTGAGAAGGTGGTAGCCCAAATCTCCGTACTGGTGGTAGTTGAGGGAGATATTCTTGTCGGTCATCAGCTTGTTGATAAGCTCCATTGCTCCCACAGCTCTCTCGTTGGAGCCGAGCGAGTACACGGGAATGTCATTTTCATCCTTGTCAATCAGGTGGATTCCCGCGCCCACAACCATTGCGGTTGAGTTTTCGTTCTGGGTTAGGTTGGCCACAAGGTCTTCGGGTCCGATTGTACCGTCGCCGTCAAGATCCTGTGAAGCCCCTTCGCAGATGGAGTAATATTTGTCCATAGTCCACTGGTTGTTCTTCACCAGCTCATAGGGACTTTCAACCCCGCTGTTCGCCAGCACTGCCAAGTTGATCATTGTACACCATGTCGCGTCGTTGTTCAGGGTGCTTATGTCGCCGGAAACCATGTAGAGCTTGTTGGCAACGCTTAAATCCGCCACCGAACGCTGGTCATACCACGGCTGTTCCAGATTCATGTATGGCACGTCGTGAAGCTCCACAAGATTTTTCTTTGAAATGAGTCCTCCTGTCTGGTCAAGGGCTGGCATTACCACATCGTAGGAACCGTCAGCGGCGAGGACTGAGTTTGAGATATCCGTCGGCGGGTCGGCGCTTTCGTACTGTGCGATTTTGACGCCGAATTTTTCCTCGATTGCCTGATTCCGCTTTAGAACAGCGTCGTTGAGCACATCCCCCGTTGAAGACTCGACCCAGATGCTTTTCTCACCCCAGTCAGCCCACGTCTCGCCCTTTACAAGGAACGTGAAGTCCTCGCCTCCGTAGTTTTTCTCAGGCAGACCCGGGTCAAGGTTTTCGGTCTCTTCCTCAGTCTCGGTTGACTCTGCGTCAGTCGTACCCCCCCCCGAAATTTCTTCGGTTTCGCCGGTGGACGCGGATTTTTCAGCAGTGTCATCCGTCTTTTTCTCGCCTTCAGCATTCGAGCAGGACGACAGCAGCATCATTGCCGCGATAAGCAGACACAAATACCGTTTCATAATTGACTTCCGTTGATTTTTATGGTTTTTTTGTATATACAATATTAACATTGATTAGATTATACCACATTTTGCACGGTTTGTCAACCGCTTAACCGCATTTTTGTATGTATCTTGCACAATTTCGAAAATTTAAAAATCAACCACCTGCACAAAAATTTTCATGGGCCTTAGGTTAAAATAACGAAAAGTTCTTTGATTTATTGTAATTCACTTAAAATTTGCGTTAATTATCTGCACTTTTTAGTAGCCGAAAAATATATTTAACTTTGATTAATTGTCATCCCGAAACAACCTCTACTTGGTGAAATTGCACAAACCGAACAGAAGCCGTAGAATTATACTTGCATTACAGCTGATAATGTTGTATAATATTACTAAAGTTACATTATTTTCAGGAGACCGTAACATGAAAAAAAACAACTCAATAAAGCGAACCTTGTCACTGGTTCTGGGATGCGCACTGACCTTGCCGCTGTGTCTCACTGCCGCGACGAATGCATATGCCGACAACCAGAAGAAAACCGTAACCCTGCGGCCGCTGGACTCTTCCCCCTTCAACGGAGGCGAATTTCAAGGCTGGGGTACTTCCCTGTGCTGGTGGGCAAACCGGGTAGGCGGCGACGACAACATGACTTCTCAGGCAGTCACGGCTTTCTTCTCCGACGAGGGACTGGGGCTTGACATCGGCCGGTACAATATCGGCGGCGGAGATAACCCACGTCACACCCACATCACGCGCTCAGACTCGGAGGTTCCCGGCATGTGGGTGGATTTCACCCTATCCGAGGACGGTCACGACGTGGAGATAACATCCTACGACATAAACAATGACGCCCGTCAGCTGAATGTGGCAAAACAGGCGCTGGAGGCAAATCCGGACTTATATATTGAGGGATTTTCCAACTCCCCGCCATACTTCATGACAAAAAGTGGATGCGTGGGCGGCGGCGACAAAGCTGGCAACAACCTGCGCGAGGACATGTATGACGATTTTGCCGAATACATAGCCCAGTCGGTGAAGCTGCTTACAGACGAGGGAATTCCAGTGCAGAGCTACTCCCCCGCAAACGAACCCGCGACGGCATACTGGTCAGCAATGAACGAAAAGCAGGAGGGCTGTCACTACGACCCGGGCGAGCGTCAGTCTGATATAATTGTAGAAACAAGGCGTGCGCTGGACGAAGCCGGACTATCGGACATAATCGTGGCGGGACTGGATGAGACAAGCATAGACGACGCTCTGCGGTACACTCCCATGCTGTCAGCGGAAGCAAAAGAAGCCCTCGGCCGCATTGACACCCACTCCTACGGCGGAAGCAAGAGAGAAGAGCTGAAGAAGCTGGCGGTTGAGATGGGCAAAACTCTATGGATGAGCGAGGTTGACGGCGGCGAGGGCGGATGTGACGCTCCACAGGCTGGCTCAATGCGAGGGGCAATCGGTCTGGCCCAGCACATTCTCGAGGACATGAACGAAATGCAGCCCGCCGCGTGGATCATGTGGAACATCATAGACTGCTATCAGGACAAAACCGTCTCAGGTGACGGAGGTCTCGGCTGGTTCCATGAAGACGGCGCGTTCTGGGGTACGACTCTCGCGAACTTCGACACGGGAGTATTGCAGTTGTCCATGAAGTACTACGGCCTCGGTCAGTTCACCCGGTACATCAACCCCGGCGACACGATTATTGCCTCCTCCGATAACACCCTCGCGGCGTACAACCGTGTGACCGGAGACATCAAAATCGTCGCGGTCAACAACACGGGCAGGGACATCGACTACACCTTCGACCTCAGCGGATTCACGACTCACGGAAGCTCGGTCAAGGCATACAGAACCAGCGGAAGCATGAAGGACGGCGAAAAATGGGCTGAAATCGACGGAATCGCGGAGGTCTCCGACAGCACCATGACCGCCACATCCGCGAAGTACTCCATCACCACATATATTATTGAAGGAAACGGCGCAGTCTCCCCTGCGTATGAGGCAGCCTCCCTTCCCGAAGGAAATTACACCTTCACACCCGCCATCACGGACAGCGAAGTCAGACTTGGGTCCGACGGAATTGGGGCGTACATCATCTACACAGATGACAACAACTGCCTCTTCGTCGAGGAAAACGACACCAAAGCCGGCTCAAAAGTGATTCCATACCGCTATTTCGGCTCGGGAAGCCAGAGCTGGTACGCGGTGAAAAACGACGACGGCACCTATTCCTTCGTTGGCAGGGACAGCGGCCTCGCGCTCACAAAATCCGACGACGGCTCATTCATGATTCAGCCGATGGACAGCACCAACGCCGGACAGAAATGGACTCTCGCGACGCAGGATATAACGCTCTACCACACAGCGGACTTCACCAATTATTCATCCGACCCTGTGCTGAACCTTGAGCAGCTCGACCTCTCGAAAGCCCGCGTGACCTCTTCCACCCATCCCGGGCAGATAAAGGGAGCGAACCTTGCGGTCAACGGCGACACAACCGACTACGCATGGGACAGCTGGTCCGCCTCAGGGGACGACAAAAACGGCAATCTCACCGTTGGCAAGGTTGAACTTGACGATCTGACATTTGTAAGGACATACTACACCATGTGGGACGGCGGCAGCAGAATCAGCTCCCCTGTCAGCGCGACACTCACCGTAACCTACGACTCCGGCGAGAATGAGGTTGTCACGGGCAAACTATACTCAAATGGCACCCACTGCATAGCGGACTTCGCGGTATTGGAATCATCCGGCAGAAAAGCCACGTCCCTGAGCCTTGACGCGGTATCATTTGAGGACAGCAGTGCGACTTACATGGCGATTGCGGAAGTGGAAGCATACACTGGAGAACCGGTTTACGTCGATTCCGTGGGCATAACATACAAAAACATCCGCGTGCCGTTCACTTATGATACAGCAGACTGCACATACACCCTCGATACGTCGGCATATGACGTGCGCTTCACCGACCTCGACAGGAACGGACGGCTCGACCCATACGAATTCTACGACGGCGCGGCTGTGGTCCGCCAATCACAGAACCGATTTGAAGTCGACGGAAAAACAGGCTTCAACCCCTTCAACATGGGGAGCGAGAACGAAAATATAGTTAAGTCTCAGGCGGTGAAATCAAGCTGTGCCATGACTGTTGATATTCCGTTTACATTAAGCGAGAGCAAACTTAAAAGCGGTATAAGTCTGACCCTCAGCGGCGGTTCGTGGCAGGTGCTTCTCGATGGAAATCCGGTTCTCAACTCAGAGGAAGGAGATGAGGGAAAACTCGATTTCACATCCAACACGGCGTCGGTCAGCGGAAACAAGAGTAAAATCACGGACAGCGCACTCACAGGCTCACACAGTCTGACCGTCAACATTGCCAATTCTGGCGCGGCGTCAGGTGTAAAGCTTGTGCATAATCTCCCGGTGGACGGAGAAGCTGAATTTCCGAAGGATCTCACCAAGGCAGAGGAATCAGAAAACGCGGAAGATCCGTCTGTATCAGGCGGCAAATCTCCGGCGATAATCGCGGCAGTTATTGCGGCGGCGTTGGCAGGAGGCGTCATTATGGCGGTAGTAGTCGCGGCGATTGACCATGCGATAAAAAATAAGAAGAAGTAAATAAAGAAAACAGCCTGTTTTAAGCTTTCCTTTATGGATTGTCGCTGCGGGTTGTTTTGGTTTTTGTAAAATTACGATTTCCATTCCGCCGCATTGACTTTCACCTGCTCGATGTGATATAATGTTGTCATAATACAAAACATCGGAGTAAAAATATGATTTCATTTGAAAACGACTACAACACCGGCGCGCATCCGGAAATTCTCTCACGTCTTGCCGAAACAAATTTGCTTCCCCAGTCCGGCTACGGAAGCGACGACTTCACCACCAGCGCAATCGATAAAATCAAATCCGCAATCGACTGTCCGGAGGCGCAGATTTACCTCGCGGTCGGCGGAACTCAGACGAATCAGCTTGTGATTTCCACCATGCTGAGGGACTATGAGGGCGTTGTTTCAGCCACAACAGGACACGTCAACTCACACGAAGCCGGAGCAATCGAGTACTGCGGGCACAAGGTTCTGACTCTTCCCTCCCACATGGGTAAAATCGATGCAGGTGAGCTTCGTGAATATTTATGCGGTTTCTTCGCCGACGAGAATCACGAACACATGGTATTCCCCGGAATGGTGTACATCTCCCATCCAACGGAATACGGCAGTATTTATAAAAAATCCGAGCTTGCCGATATATCCGACGTTTGTCATGAATATAAAATCCCGCTGTACATCGACGGCGCGCGTCTGGCTTACGGAATCGCAGGAACCGGCGCGGATTTGACTCTCCCCGACATTGCCCGTCTGGCTGACATGTTCTACATTGGAGGAACAAAAGTTGGAGCACTGTGCGGTGAGGCGGTTGTGTTCACGAAAAACAACATGCCGCCGCATTTCGTCACACTTGCCAAGCAAAGAGGAGCGCTTCTCGCCAAAGGACGGCTTCTCGGAGTCCAGTTTGATGCGCTGTTCACGGATGAACTGTACCTGAGGTGCGGCCGTCACGCAATTTTACAGAAGGACAAGCTGGTTGGAATCCTGAAAAACGCCGGACTGCGCTTCTTCTACGAGTCGCCGACGAATCAGCAGTTTGTGATTTTTGACAACGGCAGACTGGAGAAGCTCAAAATGAAGGTGGCGGTCAGCTTTTGGGAAAAGTATGACGAAGAAAACACCGTAGTCCGCTTCGCCACAAGCTGGTCTACAACCGACGAAGATTTGTCGGAGCTTGAGAGGATTCTGGCAGAGCTGTGATTTGATTATAGTAGAATATTGCTGCTCGGCACGTCAGATATATGAAAATATTTATGAATTAAAGAAAGCGTTTTGCTATTGCCATTTTGTAGATTATGTGGTATAATTATATTATATGAAGAAACTGTAGAATAAAATCGTGGGAGCTTATGCGGTTTCAGCTGAAAAAATGCCGAGTTTGCCCGTGGGGGCTTCCCCGCTCGCCTCTAGAAAGTTGGTTTGGTATGAAAAGGGGTTTTATAGCCGGAAAATGCTGCCGGATTTACTCTTATGGAGAGGCTGACCTCGTACTTATTCAGCCTACGGGGCCGCATGAAAATGATTTCATTGATGAAGAATATAATTTGCTAAAATCGTCGTCTGATGAATATTTCGCTCTCGTCGCACTCGAAGTGGATGACTGGAACGAAGAATTGTCACCTTGGGACGCCAAACCGGTTTTCGGTCAGGAAAAATTCGGGAGCGGCGCAGGGAAAACGCTGGAGTATACCACAAATGAGTTGATTCCGGCTCTCGGCCAAATAATCAAAATGCCGCAGAACGTAAAATTCATCCTCGGAGGCTACTCCCTTGCCGGACTGTTCAGCCTGTGGAGCGCGTATAAAACCAACGCTTTCTCAGCCGTCGCCGCTTGTTCGCCTTCGGTCTGGTTTGATGGATGGATGGATTTTGTAAAGAAAAAACGCCCGCTTGTGCAAAATATTTACCTCAGCCTCGGCTCTCAGGAGCATAGAACATGCAATCCGCGTCTCGTCAGCGTCCGCGAAAATATTACGATACAGCTCGCACTGCTGTCAGCTCTCGGAATAAACACCCACATGGACTTCAATCCCGGCAGCCATTTTCAGGATAATCCTCAGCGCGTTGTAAAGGGATTTTTGTGGTGCATGGAAAACTGTAAAAAGAAAGGTATTTTTTAATACATGAAAGTATTGATTATCAACGGAAGCCCACGGATTAACGGAAATACTTCCATCGCCGTGGATGAAATGACAAGGGTGTTCGCTGAGGAAGGCGTGGACGTCGACGTAATGCAGATCGGCAGCCATGACATTCGCGGCTGTATCGCATGCGGAAAGTGCGGCGAGCTGGGAAAATGCGTGTTCGATGACGACGTGAACATTGCCGCGGAAAAATTCATGGAAGCCGACGGCCTCGTAATTGCAAGTCCGGTTTATTACGCCTCAGCCAACGCAACCCTCATTGCACTTCTCGACCGCTTGTTCTACAGCACGCCGTTTGACAAAACCATGAAGGTTGGCGCAAGCGTGGTCTGTGCGAGAAGAGGCGGATGTTCGGCCACATTTGACGAGCTGAATAAGTACTTCACCATGTCCAACATGCCCGTAGCGTCAAGCCAGTACTGGAACTCAATTCATGGACGCGCAAAGGGAGAAGCCGACATGGACGAGGAAGGCAAGCAGACCATGAGAGTTCTCGCCCGCAATATGACCTTCCTCATGAAGTCAATCGCTCTCGGACGGGAAAAATACGGCCTGCCGAAGACTGAAGAACACCTCTGAACCCACTTCATATAATAAGATGAGCTTATGGAATTTGATTTTGCCAGTCTGCTGGTTCTTGTAATCATCCCCGCGATAATTTTCGCCGCAGGAGCGTTGGTTCGGCACAGGGAGATTGTAAAAGGCAAGTCAAAGATATTGAAAATCGTGATTATTACAATATTTGTGGTGTTTTCCTTACTTTTGCTCGCTTGCGTTGTATTTTATATAAATATTGTGGACCATTCCCCATCATTTTACGACCCATTCACGCAGTACTTTCTCGTAATGCTCGGAATGTTTTATGTTTTTGCCCTCGATATGATTTTCATCTTTCGATGCCTAGTCCGCTGGTCGGTGCATATGGCAAAAATTCATCATGCAAATAATTAAATCTGCTTATCTCACAAAAGGTATAAAACCCATTCACACATTCCCGCCCGGTGCATATACTGAGTTGTGGAGATGGTACAATGGAGCAAAACAAGTGCTCTTTTTCTGAGTCATTCCCGCCGCAGCACCAAAAATGCCAGCCGGGACTGGAGTACATGATGACCACGCGGCCTGTATCCGAGAGAGACATTCCACTGTGTCGTCTCGATGGCAAAGCCGCACTCATAATCGTAGGGGACAGCGGAATCGGGCGTGCCGTGGCTTACGACTTTACGAAAAACGGATCTGATGTAGCCGTCGTCGACTACAACGAGGACAGGGACGCGGACGAAACAGCAAATCGGCTTGAAGAGCTTGGTTGCAAGCCTTTGCTTCTTCACGGGAACCTGAAAAACCAGAATTTCGCCCGGGAATGCGTGTGCCGGACCGTTGAAACTTTCGGCAGGCTTGACATTCTCGTGAACAACCACGCCGTCCAGTTCATCAAGCGAAGCATACTCGACATTCCGCAAAATCAGCTAAGGTTCGTCTTCGAAAACAACGTTTTTTCGTTTTTCCACCTGATTCAGGTGGCACTACTACACATGAAGACCGGTGGGCGGAAGCATAATCAACACAACCTCCGTTATGGCATACCAAGGGAACAAGGACATGATCGACTACAGCTCTACAAAAGACGCAATTGCGGCTCTGACCCGATCCCTTGCACTTTCGCTGGCTGAGGAAGGAATACGGATCAACGGCGTGGCCCCCGGACCAATCTGGACTCCGCTGATTCCCTTGTCTTATTCGGCAGGGGAAGTGGAGACATTCGGCTCAGGCACGTCGCAGGTTCCAATTATGCGTGCAGGTCAGCCATGCGAGGTCTCACCGTGTTATGTATTTTTAGCGTCGGATGAATCCAGCTACATGGCCGGTCAGATTCTGCACCCCAACGGCGTTACAATCGTCGGCGGATGAATAAAGAATGAATAAAAAAGCTCTGAACTACAGCTGTTTTCAGTAAAAATACGTCATTCCGCGGCGTGTTTTCACCGATACGGCTTAGTCTAGAGTTTTTTGTTTTTAAGTTACAGTACACACGCGGCTTTAATCCCGACGGAACAGATCCCTTGTGTACAACTTTTTTTCCACGTCGTCGAGGGAGGGGGCGTAACGGTTGGCTATGATGCATCCGCTCTGACGCTTGAATTCGTCGAGGTCGTTCACAACACGGCTACCGAAGAAGGTGTTTCCGTCCTCGAGGGTCGGTTCGTAGATGATAACCGTCGCGCCCTTTGCCTTAATCCGCTTCATTACCCCTTGGATGGAGCTTTGGCGGAAGTTGTCGGAGTTGGACTTCATGGTCAGACGGTACACGCCCACCACGACTTCTTTTCCTTCGCCGCGTCAAATGAGCTGTTGGCTTCGTAGGCTCCGGCAATCTCGAGAACCCGGTCGGCTATAAAGTACTATCGGGTCCGGTTTGACTCCATTATGGCTTCAATCAGGTTCTCCGGCACGTCCTGATAGTTGGCGAGGAGCTGCTTTGTGTCCTTGGGGGAGACAGTATCCGCCGTAGCCGAAGGATGGGTTGTAGTGGCTTCCGATTCGGGGGTCAAGGCAGACTCAGTTGATGATTGCCTTTGTGTCAAGCCCCTTCATCTCGGCGTAGGTGTCCACCTCGTTGAAGTAGCTCACCCGCAGTGCAAGGTAGGTATTGGCGAACAGCTTGACCGCCTCGGCTTCGTGAATCCCATGTACAGCATGTCAACGTTTTCCTTGAGCGCACCCTCCTGCAAAAGTCCGGCGAAGGTATGTGCGGCTTGCGTCAGTCTGGGGCTGTCCGGGTCCGTGCCGACGATAATTCTCGAGGGGTAAAGGTTGTCGTACAGCACCTTTGACTCACGCAGAAATTCCGGACTGAAAAGGATGTTGTCGGTATGGTATTTTCCCCGAGCGGACACCGTATAGCTTATGGGAATCGTGGACTTTATAACCATGATGGCGTGGGGGTTTACTTTTAAGACAAGCTCGATGACCGCGACTCGACGGCTGAGGTGTCGAAGAAATTCTTCTTGCTGTCGTAGTTGGTGGGGGCGGCGATTACCACAAACTCCGCGTCACGGTAGGTGGCTTCCCCGTCTAGGGTGGCTGTCAGGTCAAGAGCTTTTTCGGCGAGGTATTTTTCTATGTATTCGTCCTGGATGGGGGATTTGCGGCTGTTGATGAGGTCAACCTTTTCGGGAATAATGTCGACGGCGGTAACATGGTTGTGCTGTGCAAGCAGTTTGGCGATTGACAAGCCGACGTAGCCCGTTCCCGCGACTGCAGTTTTCTTGTTCATATTTTTTCTTCCTTATTACATATTATAAAATTCTCTGTACCACCGGGCGAATTTTCTAAGTCCTTCTCTCAGGCTGGTGCCGGGCTTGAAGCCGTAGTCACGCAGAAGAGGCTCGCAGTCCGCGTAGGTCACGGGTACATCCCCCGCCTGCATGGGAACAAGCTCCTTGTGGGATTCGAAGTTGTAGTCCGGCGGCAGAACCCCTGCGGAAATCAGCTCCTCCTGCAAAATCGTCACGAAGTCGAGAAGGTTCTCCGGGTTCTGATTGCCGATATTGTAGACCGCATACGGCGGAATGGGAAGTCCGTCCTCTCCAACTTTACGCTCGGGTGCGCCTGCCATAACCCGCTTCACCCCTTCGACTATATCGTCGACGTATGTAAAATCGCGTTTGCAGTTGCCGTAGTTGAATATTTTGATGGTCTGCCCTTTCAGCAGCTTGTTAGTGAAGCCGAAATACGCCATATCCGGACGACCAGCGGGACCGTAGACCGTAAAAAAACGCAGTCCGGTTGAGGGGATGTTGTAGAGCTTGGAATATGCGTGGGCCATCAACTCGTTTGACTTCTTTGTGGCGGCGTAGAGTGACACCGGATTGTCCACCTTATCGTCGGTGCTGTAGGGCACTTTTTTGTTTGAGCCGTAAACCGAGCTTGAGGAAGCGTAAACCAAGTGTTCCACGCCCGTCTCACCGTTGTCGTAGGAGTGGCGGCAGGCTTCAAGGATGTTGTAGAACCCGATGAGGTTTGAGTTTATGTACGCGTCCGGGTTGGTGATGGAGTAGCGCACTCCCGCCTGAGCCGCAAGATTAACCACTATATCGGGGTGGTGGGCGGCGAAAATATCGTCTAAGGCGGATTTGTCGGCAATGTCGCCCTTGATGAATTTATAAGATGACTCGGGGTGAAGCGCGGCCTCCTTTTCAATCTCGGACATCCGCCACTCTTTGATAGACACGTCGTAGTAGTCGTTCACGTTGTCGATTCCGACGATTTTCACAGGGGACTGGGTCCTCAGTAGCTCTAAGACGAGGTTTGAGCCGATAAATCCAGCGGAGCCGGTGACGAGGATGGTTTTGTTGTGTAAATCTATTACTTTTTTCATTATTTTATGATCCCCCGGTATTCGTTTTTGATTTTTGTGTAGCTTTCGAGGTTGCCGACGTCGTACCGCTGACCGGGCATTTCCATGGCGCAGACGGGGGACTTTTTCAGCAGCCACGCGATAAAACTTCCGGGAGCGTCCAAACCACAGCCGTCCGCGATTGACTCACCGATTCGCTTGCTGTCAGCCTTGGTGTAGTAGTAGAACGGCGGGCAGCACCACTGGGTCTTGGGATGAGCGGGCTTTTCTTCCATTCCGACGACCAAATCCCCCTCGATTTCAAGAACGCCGCGCTTGGGCAGGGTTTCTATCTTCTCTTCCCAGTACCGCATTACAGCGGATGTGTTTTTCTCCCGGCAGAAGGTCAGGAATTTCGTCAGGGAGAAGTCGAGAACGTTGTCACCGGCGAGCACCATCATGTCGTCGTCAAGGTGGAGGAAGTTTATGGCAAATTCAATGTCACGCACCGCCCCCAGCCTTGTTTCGTTGGTTGAGGTGCCGTCGTCGACTATTGTAATTTTGTAGTCCTTTCCCTTCGCCCAGTCCTCGAAGTGGTGAGCAAACTTGTGGTTCGATATTACGACAAACTCATCTATAACGTCAGCCGTGCGCAGATCGTCTATGAGCCAGTCCACAATAGGCTTTCCGCCGACCTCGAGAAGTGGTTTGGGAAAGTTCTCCGTCAGGGGGTAGAGCCGGGTTGCGTATCCCGCGGCAAGAATCAGACATTTCATAATCTCACACCGTCAGCACTGTGGCAAATATGCGCACTGTACTTACCTTTCATTTCCGGGAACGCCTCGAGGTATTCGCGCTCCGCCTGCTCGAGTATGCTCTCTTCATACGACGGGTCAATCAGAGCCATGCAGCAGCCCTTGAATCCAGCGCCGGAAAAACGCCCGCCGTAGATTCCGTCAGTGTGGGTCATGATTTCGTACAGCTTTATCAGCTCAGGTGAGCCGGTTTCCCAGTTTTCAATGGACGACCGCCCGCTCTCGAAGGATAATCTGCCGAACTCTGCAATGTCTCCCCGTCTCCAAGCATCCGCGCCCTGCTCTACACGGTGGAATTCGGAATACCAATGTTCCGCCCGCTTTGCCCAGTTTTCCGGAAGCTTATCCTTATATTTAATGTACACCTCATATGGAACATCGCGGAGGTTGGTTTCCTCGAACTTGCCGTAATCCATACCAGACAACGCCTTGAGGGCATATGCGGCCGACCGACATTCGTCAACTCTCATGTTGAACTTTGACGAAGCAAGGGAGCGTTCCAGTCCGGAGAAAAAAATTGCGATTTCGTAGGGCTTCATTGAAGGGGACGTGGGAATCAGCTCGAAGCTGTCGTCCCTGGTGTCGAGGTAAAGAAGCTGGTCCCGACGGCAGTAAACCTCGCAGGACTGGTCAAGCTTACCGCAGGACACGCCGACATATTTGTTTTCCGCTTCCTTGGAAATGCCGATCATCTCCTGCGGGGTGAGCTTTATGTTGTTCAGCGCGCAAAGTGCCGACAGGTACGTGATAATCACGGCAGCCGACGAAGAAAGTCCGCCGATTGGAAGTTCGCCGTCGATCACTGCGCAAAGTCCCACGCGAAGGGGATAGCGACTGTTCAGAGCAATTGTCGCGCCTCTGAGATGGTCAGCCCAGTCGTTTTCCTTCTGCTTCGGAACTTCCATGACGTGCCACTGCGCCCGTTTTGGAAATTGCAGAGACTGAATCTCAATAATACCGTTATGTTTCGGTCCGTACGCCATGTATATTCCCTTGTCAATGGCAAATCCGGTGATTTTGCCCAGCTGATGGTCCGAATGCGCACCGAGGGGACAGATGCGGTAGGGTGTGAAGGCAACGCTGTATGGCTTTTTGAGATAGCGCTCCTCGAAGCTTTCCAGTGCGCGGTGTCCGGCTCCGTCGGGGGTATAGCCCACAGTGGTATAAGAAGTCATGATTTTCTTTGATTCCGCTTCCCGCGTCCGTCCGTCAGCCGGAAGAGCAGCCGAATCGGGGATAAGCCATGAATTTTTGTCTTTTTTCGCGCCGAGAACCCGTCCGTTTCTGCACAGAAGAGTGACCCGTCTCTCGGAAACGCCCCAGCGCTCAGCGGTTTCTTTTACATTCAGATATGTCATAAATTAAGCGGCAGTGCCTGCCTCCATAAATAAAAAATCACGGTATACATTTTATCACAAACAGGAAAGTTTGTCAAGATGATATCGTGATTTTTTCGGGTAATGTTGCGGTTTGTATGTTGATTTTCAGCTTTCGGGACGGCGTTGTTCACTTTTTCCGCCTCTTTCTGAAACAGAGGTATGCGCCCTTCGTCAATCTGCAGAACCCTGCCGAGGATGTAGTAAGGTGTGGTTCTCTTTCCGCCGGTTTCGGGAAACTCGTGCATTACCGCGTCCGTTACCTCGACGTAAACCGACCGTAGGAACAGGTTGGCGATGTCTCCGTATCTTCTGAGGTCAGCATACTCCGCGTACGGTTCTTTATATCCGCAGCCGTAATCATAATCCTGATAAATTTCGTTATAGGACCAGCCCACATCAGTTGTGATGAGGTTTGATTCAGTCGCTGTGGCTTCTGAGTACACTGTTCTACCATCGGTATTATCCAGTGTGTAGTTAGTGATATATCTTTTATTTTATGTATCACCAGTACCACGAGCGTATTTCAGATATGACGTAAGTTTATCGCGATCACTGTTCAAGTATGACCATTCGTTTGAGTTAATCACATCAACATCACTAAAGCTGTACGAATCTTTTTCCAACACCTTCATCTGCTGATAAATTCACGTCAGGGTGTTGTCAATGTCGCCATTGGACGCCGTTTTGTGAAGGGGAGACACTATGTATCCTGCGCCGCGTGAGACTGAAACCTTGTCGTTAGCTGTTCCGGCGTTGGCGTAGATTGCCTTATCCGTCACGCGAATCATGATTTCCGTGTTGTTCAGCGAGTCCCCCGCCAGAGCATTGACCTCGCGCAGATAGTAGCATTCTTTGGTCAAAGACGTACTTTCGCCGAACACGCACGTTCACGCCCCAGATTCGGGGATGGTACTGTCGCCTGCAGCATGCTGTTCGCAGGAAGTTATGGTTTTGCCGCTGGATGTAGTGATTGTGGAAGCTGTTTCGTTGTAATTGAAGGTGTATGTAGTTCCATCTTCGTGCTGGTTTATAGGTGTTCCATCATCTGCAAGATATCTACCATCCTCATCAACTTTGAACAAAGCGAAGACTGCGCCGTTGATTAAACTGCCGCTTTCGTCCTTTTTCTGCACTATCAGGCGGTTGGCAAGGTTGGGAACTTCGATTATCGCACCGAATTCGCGGTAAAGCGGTGTTCATCAGTGAGTTCGGAATCCACGCGTTAGGTGTTGCCGCTGTTTGCACCATCCAGTGAGACAGCTGAAGTCAATAAGTACGCGACGGTGTATTTTGTGTTGTTCTTTTCGTCCGCGCCGAGCATGTGGTAGTACTGGTTGATTTTGCCCGGGAGCTGCTCAATTGAGGCTTCCATGACTCGCTTGGACCTCTTTCGAACACGTGCGGATTTGTGCCGTCGATGTTGTTGTATTTTTGCACCGTGTTGATGACCCCGCTTGAGTGAAATCGCCATTGGTGTCAGCTAAAGTGTAACCGTCAGTGGGATTGCCGTATACTCTATTTGTTCCTTCCTCAAGCAGTTCTCTGGAATCATGCCATTTTTTTGTCACGCATAAAGTATGCAATATTCTCACTCTTCAAGGCGATTGTTGGAACAACATATTTTTCATCTATAACATTACCCAGGTAATTGGCAAAAAGATATTTATCTCTTAGAAGCACAATACTGTTGTAGTAACCTGTCTCCGTCTTTTTGCAGTATTGATTGCCATGATCTCTCAACTTGACAAATTTCCTGTGTGCAAGGTATTCATCCTGATTCCTGAGATTTTCCACATCAAATCCATAACTTAAATAATAGGGATTAACTTCTCGAAATCAAAGTGCAGAGTTTGATACAATTCAGCGATAGCCTTGCCGCTTGAAA
>CAZULC010000001.1:344951-350499 GCA_964621165.1 uncultured Ruminococcus sp. | reverse complement strand
TGTCAATACCCTTTTTTCAAATTTCTTCCGATTTTTTTTATGGATTTTTACTTTTTTCCTCCCGCATTAACAAAAATCACCGCCATAGCTGTACTTTTCCATAGCGGTGATTTCATCAACCCTGCTTGTCACTGGGGTAGATTTTCGCGTAGATCGGAACTAACGTTTCCTCTACAAAGTCACCAACTGTAAATTGAAGATAATAGTACCCCTCCTGCATGCCTAAAACCTTGAACTTAAAATCCTTTACCTCCGCCTGAGTACCGTCTTCATATGTCGCTAAAACATAAAAGTCCTCGTTCGCGAACTCGTGATGAGTGTCCGTCACTTCCTCACCCTTGTAAACAGGCATAATAGCTATAATTTTCGGCCCGCATGATACTAATAATAACATGACCGCCGCCAGTACACAAAAAAGTTTCTTCATAACCTTCCGCCATCCAAATCCCTATTGTTTTTTCCTTCCATAATATTAATCGAAGCCCAAACACTCTTCATTAGATTTAGTTAATTCCCAAGCATCAGCCAAATTCCGCTCCGCAAATAAACTTAACCCCCATATCCAACTTAATGTCAGCAACTCAAACACCCTTCAGCTTGTCCTCGCACCACCTCTGTAGGCAAAACGTGAAGAAGAATCACATTTCCGCTTCAACGGAATGAAAAATGGTTGGTCCCATTTTTCAAGTGATTCTTCGGCATTAATCCAGCTTTCTAAATCAAAGTTTCTCTCCCCGATTAATGCGTTAGACACCTGAGTATGCGGCAAAACCGCCGTCTACGGGGATCACTACACCGTCTACAAAGCCGGAAAAACGCTCGTCAGCAAGCCATAATAATACGCCGTCCAGATCCGTAACCTCGCCGAATCGGTTCATAGGCGTGTGGGATAATATTTTCTCCGAACGAGGAGTCAGAGAACCGTCGGCGTATGTCAATAAATCACGGTTCTGCTCAGTCAGGAAAAATCCCGGGGCTATCGCGTTGACCCTTATATTCACCGGAGCAAAATGCACCGCCAGCCATTGGGTAAAGTTCGATACGGCCGCCTTCGCTCCGGAATATGCCGGTATACGGGTCAGGGGCCGGAGGGCATTCATGGACGAAACGTTGATTATCGTGCCGCCGCGCTCAGCCATTCCACGGGCAAATACCTGCGTCGGTATCAACGTCCCAAGAAAATTCAGGTTGAATACAAAGGAAATACCTTCCGGATCAAGGTCAAAAAATGTTTTCACTCCCTCTATCGCGCCGCTTTCGTCAAGCTCCCGTAAGTCGTCGGGAGTCAGACAGTCCCGGGTGGTCGAACCTTTCGGATTGTTGCCGCCGGCTCCGTTCAAAAGTATGTCCGCTTCACCGTATTTTTCCGCAATTATCGCGTGCGCCGCCTCAACCGACGCCTTGTCAAGAACGTTCATCTCCACCGCTGTAGCTTCACCGCCGGACTTACGAATCTCCTCGGCTACCTTCTCCGCCGCGTCCAGCCGCAGATCACATACCGCTACCTTCGCTCCGGCACACGCGAGAGTCTTTGAAAAGCCCGAACACAATACCCCGCCGCCTCCTGTGACAACCGCGGTTTTTTTTGATAAATCAAAGGTTAAATTCATGATTATACCTCTTATTTTTTCATTTTAAATAATCATCTCTCCGGAACCGCCGGATTTTGTAAACTTTTTGTGAACATCACTCTTCCGCGTAGGCAATGGTCGTCATCAACGCCATCTCCGGCGCACTGGTGTCAAGTCGGGAATACTGGCATACAATCGGCGTGTTCGACTCTACCAAAACAGCGTATGGCACGTCCCGCGGCACTCCCTCGCCGTTCTTGTTTTTCAGCCTGTCCATCCTGATGTGGTGAGTGCGCATGGCCGGACAAAACGACGAGAAGTCAAACCGCGCGTCACGGTCCTCAAAAAAGAGGGTGAGCTTGATTTCAGCGTCCGAGTCCGAGGTGTTGATTACACAGATTGCCTCGTGGGATAGGTTTTCGTTTTTCGATATCGAGTTGAGAAACGCGTCGGGGATAAGCCACGTCTTGTGTCCGTATGCTTTCATTTTTTCCTCCTCAGCCCCGTCACATGGGACTTTCCATCATTATTATATACAGCGGGAACGCACATCCGAAAACTCAGCCGCACGCCCGCTTTACGTTTTTGCTTCCTGTATGATTATAACAAATTATCTCTGATATTGCAATAGAATTCACTTAAAAATCAAAAAAGAATATGCAGGAGCCTGTCACGGGTTCGCTCTGCCGCTCAAATGCAGTAACGCGGAGGCTTCACTTTGGGGTCTGCCAACCTGCGGGAGCTGTTGAGACGCCGTCGTGGGTCGGCTCTCCTATTCAGCTATAGAGGTGCCGAGATTGCCCGTCGGGGCTTCCCGACCCGAGATTGCCTGTCGGTGCTACCGCCCCCACAAAAAAAGAATATAGCGTTAGCTATACTCTTTCTTGGCAGACTTGTAAGCCGGGTTCTGTGCGCTTTTGGCGCGGCTGCCATCTATCTGGAATACGGGTTGCCTCGTATTTCTCTGCCCCCTCCCGCCGATTTCTCTGCGACGGGCAGCCGCGGTTCCGCCAGTTCAAATCAAACCGGCAGTCCCAAACGGGAGGCGTTGCATCGGATAGGGTTTACATTTGCATACAGTTGCCTGTCATGCCGGTGAGCTTTTACCTCGCCTTTCCACCATCACCCCAGTAAAACCGGGGCAGTCTATTTCTGTTGCACTTTCCCGGAGGTCTCCCTCGGCGGACGTTATCCGTTATCCTGCCCTGCGATGCCCGGACTTTCCTCACACCAATACCTTGCGGCAACATGGCACGCGGCAGCCCCATCTGCATCCTACATTATACCATATTTTCTCCCACTTGTCAATTTCATTTCCGACAAAATCGGAGTAACATTTCAGCCGACGGAAGGATTTTTCGTAATCCACTATCGTCATCCGGTCGTTTGTCACACTGTATTCCCCCACGCGGACGTAACCTAATTTCTCGTATAAATGACAGTTCCCCGCTTCCTCAAGTATCGTGTCGAGAACCCACCGCCTCACCCCGCCGTACTTCCCCTCAATCTCACATAAAGCCGACTGGGCAATCCCGCGGTTTTGGTACTCCAGAATTACGGCAAGGGCAGATATTTTGCACGTGTCCCCACTCCGCACAATCCTGACCGAACCCACCGGAATTTCGTCCACCACTAAAACATAGCCGTCGGTTCCGGCTCGGGTGTATTTTGCCAGCACGGTCTCCCGGGACTCCATGTATGGGTTGGTTTCCACGTCATGGTATTTGTCGAATAACGACTTGTATGCCCTTTGCTGTATGTCGTAAACCGCGTCAAGTATGGAAGACGTAAATTTTATGACCCGCATGTTAATTCTCCGTTAAATTCATTCACTGCTCAGCCTTCCAGCTCATCAAACCAGTCCGTAATGCCGGCGCAATTCAACGCAAAACGGTACTCGCTTCTGCCTTCCTTGTAGCCGACGTAGTATATATCCCCGTTCTTGAAAAATACCGATTCGTCACCCGTCGAGGCTGAAATTTCATTGGACTTCAAAATCAGCTTTATCGTGTGGGTGTAGTCGATGTCGCCAGATAAAAATAAACCGTCGTAAAACTCCATGTCGTTAAATAAATCCGCGGAAAAACTTCGTATAGCTGACGGTTGTCAAATTTTCCGCGTCGGGTGATGTGGCACCGGACAAAACCGCCGTCAAGCTCCAGCCTCCTGTCAAGACGTTCAAATTCCTCTTCCGCACGCCCTTGGATGTTCTCGGCGGAATTCTCCACGCTCTGGCTGATCCTCGCCGACAGATACACAAACGCCGCGGCAAAACATAACAGAATCACAGCCGATAAAATACCGATCCGCCTGTCCCACCTGCCCCGGGACGCAGCTTTTTTGTCGGATTAGCTGGCGATATCTTAAACTCCGCTGACCCTGCTCATGTTCATCCCGCCGTAGTTGAATCTTTTGACGTACTTGCTCTTCCCATGTATGCCGCCTCCTTTTTCGGAATTGTATTTTCATTAAATCAAACGCAGACGCGTGCGTTTCCTTCATTAGTATAAAGTACCCCACACAGAAGCTGCAGTGTCATCGTGGGATTGCTACCCTGCTTGGCTAAAGAAATGCCGTGAATGCCTGTCGGTGCTACCGACCCCGTGGGGGCTTCACCACCACCGACATTATAATATGTTATATTACATTTGTCAATATCGGGAGCTTATTGACAAATACATTTTTTTGTGATACAATTATAAGTGGTTTTTTACGCTTTATCGAAATTGTTTATTTTATGGACTGAACAAATGAAAAATGTTATTTTAAAACAAACTTCACGGGCATCCCGGACTGCACTAACTTCACGGACTGCACGGCTGCTGTGCCTTTCTCTGGCGGCTGTACTGCTCAGTTCCTGCGGCGGAAAAGCGGCTCAGGTCAGCAAAAGCGTGGGCGTGGGACGGGATAAAAGCCTCCTCTCAGCCGAAAAAAATACCGCCTCCATCGACGTCGAACAGCAGGACCCGGCGGTCAGCGATGAAACCGGCTCGGAAACCGACGAAAACAGCGAATACACACCTCCGCCACTCGGCAAGGACGACGAAGATACAGTCAACGATATCTCCTGGAGTATCGAAAACGGCAAGTATGTATACAGCCTGCCAAAGCGCGACGACAGCGGACTCAGCACCATCAGTGAAATGAACTCCACCCCCACCGCTCTTTTCGACGACCAAGGGGATGACCTGACAGGCTCATGGTACTTCGGCAAGACGAACTACGACGAATCCACCGGTGAAGTAACCTATGTCTGGGACAGGTATCAGTCGACACTTGACTTATTGGACAAGTACGGCGGAATCTACCGCGGCGACACGTCAAGCAAGGTCTGCTACCTGACCTTCGACTGCGGTTACGAGTACGGCTACACCACCGACATTCTTGACACGCTGAAAGAAAAACAGGCCCCCGGCATATTCTTCATCACCGGACACTACGTCAAGTCCTCTCCGGAAATAATCAAGCGAATGCTGGACGAGGGTCACATGGTGGGCAACCACACTGTCAATCACGTAAACCTGACTCAGGTGACAGCGGACGAAATGGTCTCGGAGCTTGAGGGGCTTGAGGATTTGTTCTACGAGCAGTTTCCCGATGCCCAGCCTATGCTCTTCATGCGTCCACCGTCAGGAGGCTGCAACGAATGGGTTCTCAAGCTGGCGGACAAGATGGGCTATCGGACTGTATTGTGGTCTTTTGCTTACTATGATTTCGACACGGAGAATCAGCTCGAACCGGAGGACGCACTGGCCAAACTGAAAGGCGGGCTTCATCCGGGCTGCGTATATTTATTCCACACGGAATCCTCGACGAACGCGGCAGTTCTCGGCGACTTCATAGACTGGGTCCGCGAGCAAGGATATGAAATCAAGCCTTTATGTGACATTGGTCGGTAGTGGGGAAGCCCCCACGGGCAAACTCGTCATTTCTGAAGCTGAGTAGAAAAAAATCCCTCGACGGTGGGGAAGCCCCAC
>CAZULC010000001.1:184759-344851 GCA_964621165.1 uncultured Ruminococcus sp. | reverse complement strand
ATTCGTCATTTCTGAAGCTGAGTAGAAAAAAATCCCTCGACGGTGGGGAAGCCCCACGGGCAAATTCGTCATTTCTGAAGCTGAGTAGAAAAAAATCCCTCGACGGTGGGGAAGCCCCCGCGGGCAAACTCGTCATTCCTTCCGCCAAACAGGAGAACTAACCCTCGACGACGATTCTTTGACTCCCGCGGTGGGGTGCAGATTTATTTACAATTTATCTTGTCAAAATTAACAAATGAACACGATCATCGCAATGAGCGGCGGGGTAGATTCCTCTACCGCTTTGTATCTTACTAGAAAAAATAATCCTGACGACAATATTCTCGGCGTAACCCTTGCCCTGACTGAAAATTCAGCCGGAGACGAGAACAACATAGCCGACGCGAAATCCGCTGCACTTTCCCAAGGGGTTGAGCATACTTCCCTATACGCCTACCCTGTATTCAGGCGTGCGGTCATCGAATATTTCATCCGCGCCTACCTCGACGGACTCACCCCGAACCCTTGCGTCATCTGCAACCGGGAGATAAAGTTCGGGCTTCTATTGGACTACGCCGTTGAGCATGGTTTTGACCGGGTGGCGACGGGGCATTATGTGAAAACCAAGAAAATCGGAGATTACGTTTACATCCAGCGCGCCCGGGATTTGAAAAAGGATCAGAGCTACGTTTTGTCCATGCTGAGCCAGAAACAGTTATGCCGCGCGTACTTTCCTTTAGGCGAGCTGACAAAAAATGAAGTCAGGGCTTTGGCGGAGGAAGAGCAGCTTATGTCGCAGAAAAACCGCCGTGAATCCCAGGATATATGCTTCATTCCGGACGGGGACTACGTGAGTTTTATGGAAAAAGCCGGAATTTCTCTGCCTGGCGAGGGGAATTACGTGGACGAGAACGGAAAAATTCTCGGCCGTCACAAAGGACACGTGCATTACACCATCGGTCAGCGGAAGCGACTTGGAATATCGGTTGGAGAGCACATTTTCGTGTTGTCTAAGGACGCGGTCAGGAACGAGGTCGTACTCGGCTCCGAAAGTTCTCTCTGCAAGCGGCGTGTGGATGTCGTGGACCTGAATCTGCCGTCGGATCCCCATGCACTCGACGGTGAAGTCCGGGTATCGGCAAAACTGCGGTATGCTCACAGTCCGGCGGAAGCCACTTTCACGAGGACTGACGAAAATCGTGGATTTTTAACGTTTGCCGAGCCCCAGCGTGCTCCATCACCGGGTCAGTTTGCCGTGATTTACTCAGAAAAAGCCGGGGCAGACCCGGACGCGGTGGTTTTAGGCGGTGGGGTTATCCTGTGAATCCGACGAAATCGTTCACAAAAATGTTACAATCATTCTACAGCGGGAAGAACGCGGCTTTTCGACATAGTGAAATCACGCGGTTAATGAAATTTTCACGAAATGACTATTGAATTTTCGTTTTTTTGTGGTATACTATCTAGGTAAGAAATCCGAGTTCTATATTTTGCACCAGAAAGGACAAGAAAAATATGAGAAGAGAAAGAACCACCGGCGACATTTTAAAGCTGATTTTTGTGATAGTTGGCGCAGTAGTGAGCATCACAGCCCTTGCCGCTGTAGTTTATACTGTGTTCAAGAAGTACTTCAAGGTTACGTTTGAATGTGACGGCGAGTGCGACGACTATGACGAATGCGGCTGTTTTGACGACCGTGACAGCGACGACTGCGAACCCACCTACTCCGAGGACGAAGACGAAGAAGGCGAAGAAAAACAGTAATTTATTTGTTTACCATGCAGACAAGAGGTACGCAGAAACGCGTACTTTTTCGTTATTCGGCCGTCCCGATCTCCTTCATCCGCCGAAGCACAAGTTTCACATTCGACTGCACCGCTTGACAAATGTCAGCCCGACTTCCGCCGCCGTCGATTGCACTACTGGACAGTCAAGCCGTCCTTTATCAATCATCTGGCTGAGGTGGGAGGTGAAGTAATCCTCATCCCGACCCTTGACCATACGATAGAATCCGCCTCGGACTTTTGTATTTTTCGGTTTTCACAAAGTTTTTCGCCGAATTTTTCAAGCGATCGAGTCCGGATCCTCGCCAGTCTTTCCTCACGTCCGGTCTGCACGAGAATCACAATGGTAAAATATCGCTTTTCTTCGCAAAAATCCGCACGAACCGAGGTCAGCCCGACTTCCGCCGGATTTTTCAATCAATTGCGAGGGATGGCCTGTGCCTCTTCATCCGTGCGTGACTTTGAGTAATCGTCGTCCGTGAAATACAGTTCTTCCCTGTCAATAAAGCGGCAGTTCAGCTTTTCCGCCAGAGCTTTGCCAAAAGCCGTCTTTCCCGAGCCGTTGAGTCCGCATACCAGAATTCCCATTTAAGCCTCCGAAATTTTTCTTCCTTATTATATAATAGCGGATTTCTGCGAATTTTTCCATCTTTGCGCAAGTATTTTTTTGATATGTGTTGATAAAATCCGCGGAATTTGATATAATAAATGTATCACATCTTCGTTTATGCTTTTTCAGAAATTTATACAAAAGGAAAAGCTGTAAATTATGAAAAATGTACAAGAAATAAAGCACGGCATGAAGTCAGTCTCAAAGGAAGCGGGCAGAATCTGCGAAAAAGTCAGCAAAGCCGCGAAAGAAGCCGACCCGCTTATGGTTCACAAAAGAATTACCGTAAATGACGTTTACTACAAAAAATCCGCGCCGGACAAGCCTGTCTGCAAAATGACCGCGGACTTCGACGTGAACTGGTGCGTGTCAGTGATTGTGCTATGTTCCGCAGCGGTCCTCATCTGCTGTGCCAAAAAGAGGAAGAAACGTCAGAAACTGGAAGTCAAAGTCGCAAAGAAGGCACACGGTCCGTGCCTGATTCACAAATGATTTATAAAAAATGCGCGCTGATGTATTTTCCAGCCTGAACCTCAATTCATTTTAATTTTACTTTTGCCCGTCAAGCTCGGCAATTTTCATTATTTTTCGCACATTCACACGGCACTATATTATACAACAATCATGAAAAGAACTTCACTTATCTCCCGCATTGCAATTCTTGCCGTCATCTACATCGCCATAACAATCGTGTTTATCGGGCGGCTTTTGTACCTCCAAGTCTCGGGACAGGACTACTACACCATGTCGACCCCGTCCCGTACATACACCCGCTACGTCACGATCCAGGCACAGCGGGGCGAGATTTTCGACCGGAACGGCAAGCCCATTGTGGTGAACAGCTACGCCTACAACCTCGAGCTTGACTATGCCTCCGAACCGGCAGACGATGGCGAATTCAACGACATGATTCTCGATCTGACGAACCTCGCGAACTCAAACGGCGACGGGGACAAACTCACCAAAACAAACGAAGCCATGATTCTCACGCTGAGGAGCGGCGGAATTGACTTTGCCTTCGCTGACGGAATTTTCGACACGTCAAAGGGGCGGCGGCTCGACAAGCTGATAACGGAACTCGGTCTCGAAGAGGGCTACACCGCCGAAGAAGCCGCGGAAAAACTCCTCGATTACTACGGAATCACCGAAACCGAGTACGACGAAGAGTCCGAAGAGTACAACACATATTACCTTTATCCTTACGATACCGCGGCAATGCTGTTTGAACGCCGGCTTGACATGACCATCACCGATCATTCTTCGGTTCAACCGTACGTTTTCGCCGAGGACATCGGCCTTGACTACCTGACGTCAGTTGAGGAAAAGTACACGCGCGGCTACAATATCACAGTCAGCGCATCCCGCGAGTATCTCTACTCCGGTTACGCGTCGCACATTTTGGGCCGTGTTGGCAAAATAGACAAAAATTACATTGATTATTACACCGAAAAAGGTTATTCTTACGACGCAATCGTGGGAATCGACGGGGTTGAAGCGGCATTTGAGGATTACCTGCACGGGCAGGACGGTCTGCTTGAAATTGTCGAGGACAAGTACGGCAACATCATCTCTACTTCGGTCAAACAGGAACCGGTGGCAGGGCGTGACGTATGGCTGACAATCGACATAGACATGCAGGTTGTGGCGGAAAATGCGCTCGCTGAAAATATTTTCAAAATTCGTGAAGAAGCTACAGAACCACTCACCGGCGAGGACGCTTCTGCTGGTGCATTGACGGTTTTGGATGTCAGCACCAACGAAATCTTGGCAATTGCTTCATATCCCACCTACGATTTGTCCACTTTTTCAGCGGACTTCCAAACTCTTTCCAACGACGAAAATCAGCCATATCTGAACCGTGCGCTGAGTGGACTGTACGCCCCGGGTTCCACGTTCAAGGTCGGGGTCGCGGTGGCGGCACTCAGTGAGGGAATCATTGATAAAGATACGATCATCGACGCGCAGGGCGTTTACATGTACTACGCTTCGTCGAACTACACCCCCCGCTGCTGGCTCTACGTGGCAACCGGCAGAGTTCACGGCCCGATTACAGTAGTCGAGGCGATACAGGAGTCATGTAACTACTTTTTCTACGATGTAGGGCGGCAGCTGACCATTTCAAAAATGAACGAATATTGCCTGCGTTACGGACTCGGTCTTCCCACAGGCGTAGAATTATCCGAAGCCACTGGTATTTTGGCGGGACCGGACTACCGCAACGACAACGGACTCAGCCAATGGAGTCCCGGCGATACTCTGCAGGCGGCAATCGGTCAGTCGGACAACCTGTTTACGCCGCTCCAAATCAGCTCGTATATTTCAACGATTCTGAACAGCGGCACAAGGCGTTCATGTCATCTTCTCAAATACGTCAAAAACTTCGCTGACGGCAGCATAGATTACGAAAAAGAACCGGAAATTCTCGACAGTTTTGTAATTTCTGATGATATTTTGTCCACAGTCAAAGAAGGCATGAAGGGAGTTATGGACAACGGTTCCGCGGCGTCAGTCTTCAGCGGCTACGAAATTTCCGTCGGCGGCAAAACGGGAACGGCTCAGGTCAATGCCGACAAATCGGACAACGGCATCATGACGGCCTTTGCACCCTTCGACAATCCGGAAATTGTGGTTACCTGCGTCATTGAACAGGCGTCCGGCGGCACCGAAACGGGTTATTCCGTCCGCGATGTCTTCGATTACTACTTCAAAATCGGCAAATGGGCGCCGGTCGTCGAGGACGAGGATGAGGAAACTGACGAAACATCCGACGAAATCACACCTTCGGAAGACGACGATAATATTAATGAATAAACGGATTAATTTTTACTTTTTCGATTGATTTTTGTATACAAGCACATTTTTAACTCAATTCTAGCTACATTTTTTTGCGAGAGGTAAAGCATTTTGCCAAACACCGACTTTATCATCAACACACTGAAACAGTTATACCCGCAGGCTCAATGCACCCTCCAGTACGGCGGCAACCCTTGGAAGCTGCTTGTGGCGGCGCGTCTTTCGGCCCAATGCACCGACGAACGGGTCAACATTGTCTGTGGTCCGTTTTTCGAGCGTTTCCCCGACTGCCAATCCGTCGCCAACGCCGATATTACGGAGGTAGAGCAGTTCATACGTCCCTGCGGATTGTATCACACGAAAGCTGACAGCATTGTCAAAATGTCTAAGATGCTGGTTTCCGACTTTGGCGGACAGGTCCCGCAGTCAATGGAAGAACTGCTTCGACTCCCTGGTGTTGGGCGGAAAATTGCAAATCTGATCCTCGGCGACGTGTTTGGGGTTCCTGGAATCGTTGCGGACACCCACTGCATCCGAATCAACGGCCGTCTTGGTTTCTACAGCGAGTCAGTGAAGGACGCGACAAAGGCAGAAAAAATCCTCTGCCAAGTCATCCCGCTCGAGGAACAGACGGACTACTGCCACCGAATTGTGGATTTTGGACGTGACATTTGTCGTGCTCGAAATCCCGCCTGCGGTAATTGTCCTCTTTCGAGCGAGTGTGCGCATTATAAGACCATTGTGTGATTGTTCACATTTTTCGCCTTTTTGCACAACTTTACATAATTTTTTAACTCTTAGGTTTATACACTTATGGCAGTTTTTAATCTTCCAAAACAGGTTCAGTTTGTCATCGACCGACTGAATTCCTGCGGTTACTCCGGTTACGCTGTCGGCGGATGCGTCCGTGATCACCTCATGGGCAAAATTCCATCTGACTACGACGTTACGACAAACGCAAAGCCTGCCGAAATGCTCGATGTTTTTTCGGATTCACGGGTTGTAGAGACCGGACTCAAGCACGGCACGATTACAATTGTCAAGGATGGAATGAACATCGAGGTCACGACCTACCGAATCGACGGGGTTTACACCGACAACCGCCACCCAGCCGAGGTCACATTCACTGACGATCTCGTCAAGGATTTATGCCGCCGCGACTTCACAATCAACGCGATGGCTTACGCAAATTGCAAAATCGTGGATCTTTTCGGCGGACAAGACGACCTTGTAAAAAAAATCATCCGCTGTGTTGGCTCTCCTGACAAGCGTTTTTCCGAGGACGGACTGCGGATTTTGCGTGCGCTTCGTTTTGCGTCAGTTTTGGACTTCTCCATCGACGACAGTTGTCAGGATTCCATCCACCGGATGAAGTTTCTGCTTAACAACATTTCACGGGAGCGAATACATGTCGAGTTTACAAAAATGCTTCTCGGCAAAGGCTGCGGCCGGATTCTCACCGATTTCCCCGACGTTTTGTCCTGTGTATTTCAACAACTATCCAATGAAATTATTGTTGATTCCGCCGTTAAAATCAGCAATTCGTACAGTTCTGCGGCCGTTCGTTATGCGGTTTTGCTAAATCAGCTTGATTTCGAAAAAGCTATCGAATTTTTGAATTCCCTGAAGCCGTCGCGTGCGGAAAAGCTGGCGGTTCTGAATCTCTTGAATCACAAGCATACAAAGCTCGAGGACGAGTCTGATGTGCGTTTGTTGATATCTAAGACTTACGACCGATTCCCGGTTGAGCTTGCCGAATTTCAGCTGGCGATTGGTGAAATCAGCCAAGCCGAACAAGATAAAATTGTATTTCTTGCATACAGCATAATTGACAATGATCTTCCGCGAAAACTGTCTGATTTGACGATAACCGGAAAGGATGCCGCGGTCTTTGGCTTCTCCGGCGTACAAATCGGTGAGCTGCTTGACCAAATTTTTGTAAAAGTAATAAAAAATGAGCTTGAAAACGAGCGTGAAAATTTACTCAAATTCATTGAATCACAAAGTCATGACAAAATCAACAAAAAGTAAAGAAAAAAGCAAGTCCCAGTGCGAGACCTGCGTATATTTTGACGTGATTGATGAGGATGGTACTCTCGGGTGTACTGTTGACATCGACGAGGATGAAGCCTACCGCCAATCCGCCGACAGAACCTACCGCTGTCCGTATTACAAATTCTACGACGAATACAAATCGGTTCAGCGCCAGAATTAGAATATTTCTACATTATTTTGAACGTTATTATTTCTCGTGTTTGGTCATTTTGATATTTTGTTTTAAGGATGTGTGAATTTTGAACATCAAGCGAACCATAACTTTACCCAATGTAAGTGAACGCCGCCATGTGCATATATTGAATCCAGCCGCCGGCAATCGCAAACTTTATGACGCTTCACTTCGCGTTCTGCAGAATCAGAAAGAAGAAATCATCGAAAGCAAAAACCCCGGTGAAATTCGCGAACTTGTGGCTGAGCTTTTCGTCAAGGATCCGCTCGCACATGCGATTGTCTACGGAGGCGACGGTACTGTATATGAAACTATTAACGGAATCATGGACTCAGGCATGAGCGACACCGCTTCGTTTTCCGTCATCCCCACCGGCAGCGGCAACGACTTCTCTGCTTATGCCAACAATCCGGACAACTTTGCTAAAACGGATTTGTATAAAATAAGTATTGTTAAAGTTTCTTGCGGCACCTTCATAAATCATTATGTCAATATGATGAATATCGGATTCGACTGTTCGGTTGTCAAAGAAACTTACACGCTAAAGAAAAAACCCCTGCTTCATGGTTCATCCGCCTACATTGCCGGTGTTTTGAAGGTTCTTGCCGAAAAGAAAACACTCGATTCCGAGATAACTTTGTCCGGATGCCGCGACTTATCGAGCAATCAGCCCATTCCAGACGTCAAACTCAATAAAAAAATACTGCTCACAGCCTGCGCAAATGCACAATTCTGCGGCGGAGGATTCAAAGCCGCGCCTCTTGCGTCAATTACCGACGGACTTCTCGACGTTCTTGTCATAAACAACGTTTCCCGCCTGAAATTTTTGTCTCTCGTTGGTGATTATCGGAATGGGAGTTATATTTCACAAAGCGGAGTCATGAAAGACAAGTTCAAATCGGTAATTTCATACATTAAATGCAAAGAATATGAAATAAAAGGCGCTGATTTATTTTGTCTGGATGGTGAGATTTATTCAACGAACGGAAATTCAATCAAAGCTGAAGTTCTGCCCGAAAAAATATTCTTCGCGGCGCTTTAAATTTTGTATATATTTCATTGCATTAACTTGTTTTTACGATTAAAAAACGATGTAAAAAATAACAGAACTACGATATCATGGAAACAAAGCGATTCACAAAAAATGACGATAGCTTCATCTGCAAAAACTGCGGTTTTGATGTACCGCCATTGAAATACACATCCCGCAACCACTGCCCGAAATGCTTGGCTTCGCTTCATCTCGACGTCAACCCGGGCGATCGCGCGTCTGACTGCGGTGGAATCATGGACGCCATCACAGCTGAACCCGACCCCAAACGCGGCTTCATTATAACCCACAAGTGCAGAAAATGCGGAGCTTTGAAGCGCAACAAAGCTGCCAATGACGACGCCAGAAGTAAATTAATTGCACTTACTGCTCTGCATTAATATGCATCTTTTATCTATTGTTTTGCATATTTATCATATTTTTCGAGGAACGAATGCTGCACACCGTCAGTCTTGTACCCGCACATTGTGTCCAAATTGACCTTGTGAATCGAGTTGAAGATGTTCTTCTCTATGTCCGGATTTGATTTTTTCAGCTCTTTTATCAACATTTTTGTCTGTTTTCGCTTGGAAGCGTCCTCATCGAACTCGCTTTTCTCGGTCATTTTGCACGCACATCTGAGAAAATCAAGCTCGTTATACCTCGCCCACGCAGCAATATCCTCCTCATGGATTTTATACAACGGTCGAATCAGTTCCATTCCTGGGTAATTTGTAGAACGGAGTTTCGGCAGCATCCCCTGAATCTGCGCACCCCAGAGCATTCCCATCAGCGTGGTTTCGATTACGTCTGAGAAGTGATGCCCAAGTGCGATTTTATTGCAGCCAAGGGACTGAGCATAACTGTAAAGATGACCTCTTCGCATTCTTGCACAAAGATAACACGGATTCTTCGTCTGTGTTTCAGCTATTGTGAACACATTCGTTTCGAAAATATCAACGTCAATATCCAGCTTCCGGCAGTTTTCCTTCATTTTTTCGAGATTTCCGTCGCTGTAGCCGGGGTTCATTGATATGAACTTTACCTCAAACGGTACTTCCGAATACCGGCAGAGTTGCTTCATCAAAACCGCCAACAGCGCCGAATCTTTTCCACCGGAAACGCAAACCGCAATTATATCGCCCTCGCTGATCAGCTGATATTCCTTGATCGCTGAAATAAACGGCGCCCAGATTTTTTTGCGGTATTTTTTTAGTATTGATCTGACTGGATCCCGATTTTCTTCTGTATTTTTTTTCATTTCACGACTTACAATAAATTAACATCTTTCTTTAATTGATTTTGCAATTTCATCCCTGCACAAGTCGCGCACTACCTCGCCGGCTATGATTAGACCGCAGACCGACGGCACAAAAGAACACGACGCAGGGGTGCTTTTTCGTTCGCTTTCCGGCTGAAACACTGGCTTGATCGCTTTTTCTCGCGAATATACCACTTTCAAATTCGGAATTCCACGCTTTCTCAGCTCACGCCGCATGACTGCCGCGAGTGGACAGGTATCCGTTTTGTAAATGTCCGTAACTACAAATTTTGTCGGATCCAGTTTGTTTCCCGCACCCATCGCCGAGATTATTGGGACATTTTCTTTCGTGCAATGCTCAACCAGTGCGATTTTCGCCGAAACCGTATCAACCGCGTCTATCACATAATCGAATTTTACAAATTCAAAAAGCTTGCCAATATTGTCCGGCAGAACGAACGCTTTTACCAAATTCAGCTTCACATTTTCGTCAATTTCACGAATTCTTTGTTCAGCTGCACGAATTTTCGGCATGCCGATTGTTGATTTTTTCGCAAATAACTGCCGGTTCAGATTCGAAGGAACCACAACGTCTCCATCCACCAGCGTCAGCTCGCCCACACCGGCCCTGACCAATGCTTCAGCCGCGTGTCCGCCGACTCCGCCAAGCCCAAAAACCGCAACGTGTGATGCCGCCAATTTAGCTATCGCGTCACTGCCAATGAGCATTTCAGTTCTCTCACTGTCTATCAATAATTACGCCTTCTTTGTATTGTTTATATTAAATCATCTATTCCAAATGTAATCAACATGTGCAATTTTATTGCTTTTGTAAACTTTTTTCTTCCTTAAGCTTTTCTCTCGCACCTGCCAACATGAGCTTTAATCTGTTTTCTTGATTTACAGCTGTACTGCTTGCGTCGTAGTCGATCGCCACAATGTTCGCCTCTGGAATCGCTTCCTTGATCGGCTTCATCATACCCTTACCGCAGATGTGGTTTGGCAGGCAACCGAACGGCTGAGTGCAGACGATATTCGGGACTCCGGAATCCGCCAGCTCGAGCATTTCCGCCACCAAAAGCCAGCCCTCGCCCATCTTTGTGCCGTAACCAATGAAGTCCTTCGCAAGCGAAATTGTGTGCTTGAAAGGTGTGGAAGGTCGAAAACTGCCTTCGTTTTTAATTGCTTTTATCTGGTCCATCTGCTTTTTGCATAAAAATTCGAACCCGATTTTGTTGATTATGTGCGCCATCCTGCCGTGTTTGTACAATTTATAGTCCATTACACCGTTGTAGAGGCAATAGTTGAAGAAATCCACAAGCCCAGGCATGACCACTTCCGCACCCTCGCTGACGAGGAATTTCTCAAGCTGATTGTTGCCGAGGGGGGAGAATTTCACGTAAATTTCACCGACAATTCCGACCTTCACCGCGTCTCGCTTTTTCTTCGGAATTTCGGCAAAGTCTCGTATTATTGCATTGTAGTTACGCTTCACTCTTGCATACGATAGCCGTTTATTTGACAGTTCTTCTGTAAGCTGATTTGTCCACTTTTGACAAAGTTTATCCGTTTCTCCAGCGTTAATTTCGTACGGTCTGACTTGATTTGCTATATTCATCATCAAATCGCCATACAAAACGCCGTACGCCATCTTGTGATACAGCGGGATTGAATTCTTGAACCCGGGGTGGCTTTCGATGCCTGCCAGACTCATAGGAATCACCGGAACGTACTCCATCCCAGCCGCCTTCAACGCCTTGCGCATCAGCGAGACATAATTCGACGCACGACAGCCGCCGCCGGTCTGGAACAGCATGAGCGCACATTTGTGAGGGTCGTATTTGCCTGACAAAAGCGCGTCCAGCATCTGTCCGATGACCAGAATCGCCGGATAACACGTGTCGTTATGTACATATTTCAGACCGGTTTCGGCAATCTGCGGCCCCGTCGTCGTAAGAAGTTCCATCTTGTAACCGCTGCTTTCGAGAATTTTCTTTATCAGGGTAAAGTGAATTGGAAGCATGTTCGGTATCAAAATGGTGTGTGTTTTCTTCATTTCCTGTGTGAAATGAACATAAGATTTATCCATGTTCTACCTAATTATTATTTATTTTGATGTATTTGTAACTTATCTGTAAATTCATGCTTAGCTGACGTTTGTGCAATCTGCCATTGTCTGTCAAATTCAAATAACGGCCTTAAGCGAACGCAGACGGATTTTTACGGCTCCTAAGTTGGCAATTTCGTCAATTTTTATCTGCGTGTAGTACTTTCCGCCCGTCTCGAGAATCCGCCGGACTTCATCCGTGGTTATCGCGTCAACACCGCAGCCGAAGGAAACAAGCTGCACCAGCTGCACATCCGGATTTGCCGATGCGAAACTTGCCGCACGGTACAGCCGCGAGTGGTACGTCCACTGATTCAGCACGTGAACCTCGGGAGTTTTGCCGAGATGGCACACCGAATCCTCAGAAACAACCACAAAACCGAGGGAAAGCGCAAGTTTGTCGATGCCGTGGCTGATTTCCGCGTCGCAATGGTAGGGTCGTCCTGCCAGAATCATAATCGGAAGCTCGTGGTCCCGGGCGTATTTTATCGCTTTTTCGCCTTCAGCCCGGACCGCCATCACGTACTCCCGCTGTTTTTCAAACCCAACCTTCACCGCTTCTTTGACGTCCGCTCGTCTAACTGCATAATTTTCACGCAAAAATTTGTACATTCCGTCGGTCAGCTCAGCTTCGTTGTCAACCGAAAGGTAGGGATAGAAGAACTTTTTCGTTTTCAGACAGTCCATGTTGCCCCTTAGAAGTTCGCTGTAGTACGCCACCACAGGACAGTTATAGTGATTGTCGCCGCTGGGCTTGCCGTCGAACCGCTCGTCTAAATTCCACGTCAGACGGGGGTAGAAAATCGCGTCGCAGTCAGACTCACACAGTTTTTCGATATGGCCGTGCATGATCTTTGCCGGATAGCACGCCGTGTCCGAGGGGATTGTGAACTGGCCCTTCTCGTAAATCGCCTTTGTGGACATTCCTGAGTGGCAGACCTCGAACCCAAGGGACTGGAACACGCCGGTCCAGAGGGGTAGAAGCTCGTACATGCCGAGGGTCAGTGGAAGTCCGATTCTCCCGCGCTTGTTTTTGTTGGATTTTAACGATTTTTCCTCTGCAATTTCGTCCGATTTCACAATCTTTTCGTTCGATCCAACAGACTTTTCTTCATTTTTTGTGCATTCCGGACAGGTTGACAGAAGCAGGTTCCGCTTGAATTCGTACAGGTTCGGCACGCCGGCTGTTTTTTCAGCCAGACCTGCGCCCTTCTCGCATTTGTTGCCTGAGATGAACTTTTTGCCGCCGGGGAACGTGTTGATTGTCAGCAGGCAGTGGTTCCCGCATCCATTGCAGGTGGAGGTTTTTGACGTATGTGTGAACGATTTCAATTCATCTTTGGTGATAATTGACGAAAAATTATCACTTTTCTTTGCGTTTTTCATGGAATATAATGCCGCTCCGTAGGCTCCCATGAGTCCCGCAATGTTCGGTCTAGTCACGTTTCCACCGATTTCACGTTCGAAAGCTCTGAGAACCGCGTCGTTTGCGAAGGTGCCGCCCTGAACCACGATATTTTTACCCAGCTCCTCCGGGGAATGGGCGCGGATTACCTTGTAAATGGCATTTTTTACCACACTGATCGACAGCCCCGCGGAAATATCCTCCACCGTCGCGCCGTCCTTCTGGGATTGCTTGACCTGGGAATTCATGAAAACCGTACACCGGCTGCCGAGATTCACCGGGGACTTGGCGAACAGCGCTTTTTTCGAGAATTCCTCGGCGTTCATGTGCATGCCCCTGGCGAAAGTCTCGATAAACGACCCGCAGCCGGAGGAGCAAGCCTCATTGAGCATGATTTTGTCGATAGCGCCGTTCGCAATTTTGAAGCACTTGATGTCCTGCCCGCCGATGTCGAGGATGAAGTCAACCTCGGGCTTGAAGAATTTCGCCGCCGTGTAGTGGGCTATTGTTTCAACAACGCCGCAGTCAATCCGGAACGCGTGGGTGATCAGCTCCTCGCCGTAGCCCGTGACCGCTGAGCCGCAGATTTTTATCCTGTTTTCGCACAAATTGTAAATTTTTTCAAGCTCCGACCGGACGATTTCTACCGGATTGCCCTTATTTGAGTCATAGTATGTGTATAAAATTTGTAAATCTTTGCCAATTAAAACTAACTTCGTGGTAGTGCTGCCGCAGTCAATTCCGAGGTACGCGTCGCCAGAGTACCCGCTTATGTCGCAGATTTCAACGGCAGCTTTCGCGTGGCGTGCGGCAAACTCGTCGTACTCCTGCTTATCCTTGAACAGTGGCGGCATGCGGGTTGAGGTAGCCGTGATTTTCGCGTTCTTTATCAGCCCAATCAGCTCGTCAACTGTATACTTCTTCACGTCCTCGCCGCCGCCGATTGAAGCCGCGTAGATTGCCGCCCCGATTGACACCGCGTTTCTCGCGTATTCCGGGAACACAGCGTTTTCGGGAGTCAGCTTCAATGTTTCAACGAATCTCTCCCGCAGAGCCTTGTTGAAGTACAAAGGTCCGCCCAAAAACATGACCTTCCCCGTGATTTTTCGTCCCTGGGCAAGTCCAGCAATGGTCTGGTTCACCACCGCCTGATAAATTGAGGCCGCCACGTCGGATTTCGCAGCTCCCTGATTCAGAAGAGGCTGGACGTCGGATTTAGCAAAAACGCCGCATCTTGAGGCAATGGGATAGATTTTTTTATGCGACATTGCCAACTCATCCATTTCATCCGGAGTCACGTCAAGCAGCGTCGCCATCTGGTCAATGAAAGCTCCCGTTCCGCCGGCGCAGGTTCCGTTCATTCTCTCGTCAATCGCACCGTCGAAGAAGATGATTTTCGCGTCCTCTCCCCCAAGCTCGATTACAAGGGACGTGTCCGGGGAGTCCGCCTTGACAACCTCGCCCGTGGCCCAGACCTCCTGCACAAAGGGGATTTTTGCCGCGTCCGCAAGTCCCATTCCGGCAGAACCCGACACAGCCGCCGTGAAGCGGTCATCCCCTAAAAGTTCCCGTGCGTCCTCAAGCATGGAGATTATGGTTTCACGGATCTTCGAGAAGTGCCGCTCGTAGGTTTCCCGCACCACAGCGCCGTCACGAATCACAGCCAGCTTTGCGGTAGTGGACCCCACGTCAATTCCGACAGTCACCCCGTCAGTTTTCTTTATATCTAATTTCATGTTTAACCCTACTATTTATATACTAAATTGTAGACAAAATGTCAACCGATTCGACAGCAATCTACAACGTATATATCATATAATAAAATAAGAAAAAAAGCAAGAGTTTTTTTTGAACAAAATGTGATTCCGCGTTCTTAAATTAGATTAAATATTTCAAACACATCCATTTTATCCCTATATATAATAAGAAGCGGGGAAACCCCCGCGGGTGTTCTCGTCATTTCTTCAGCCAAAAGCGGAAAAGATCCCTCGACGACAAGCTCAAGCTCCCGCAAAAATACTTATATATAATAATGAAAGAAGCGGGGAAACCCCCGCGGGTGTTCTCGTCATTTATTCAGCCGAAAGCGGAAAAGCTCTCTCGACGGCAAGCTCAAGCTCCCGCAAAAATTCTTATATATAATAATGAAGGAAGCGGGGAAACCCCCGCGGGTGTTCTCGTCATTTCTTCAGCCAAAAGCGGAAAAGCTCTCTCGACGGCAAGCTCAAGCTCCCGCAATAGAATAAGCCCCACTCAAATAAAATTTATTCAAGCAAGGCTTAATTTATAACTTATACCAAAATCATGCACACGCCAAGCAGCACAGCCAAGAACCCAAAGTTCATCACGCTGAAAGTCCCATGTAGACTGCCGAACCGCCGAACTCGCTCTTGTGGGACATGTACGTGCGGAACGTTATCAGTCTGGCGAGGAATGAAATTATGGTGCCGCATTCGCCGATGTTCACGCCGTAGAGAAGGGGCTTCAAGCTTGACACAAACTTCGACAGGAGAATCGTGCTGGGTACGTTTGAAATCGCCTGGCAGGCCATGGCCGAGCAGAACAGCGCCGCTCTCTCACCGCCTCCCACGAGGTAATTCATGAAAGAGGACACCACCGGAATACGGGACATGTTGCCGGAGAAAATGAAGAAGCACACGAAGGTGAACAAGAGTCCGTAGTCAACCTCGGCGAGGGCTTTCCTGTAGAGAACCAGAAGTGCCGCCGTGATGACAATAGGCCCGATCCAGTAGGGGCACGCCCGAAACACATCGAGAATCGACGCCGCAAACAGTACGAGTTACGCCGCAAGCCGGGCCGTGGGCAGCTTCTCAATCTCCTCGGAAAATTCCATCGGCTTCTTCGGAAGGGCAAAGCAGGCAAGGGTTATCAGGGCCACCGCGACTAAAAACGGCGGGAACATCACCGTGACAAACTCACCGGCTGGAATGGAGAAGTACGAGTACAGATACAGATTCTGCGGGTTGCCGAATGGGGTCAGCATGCCTCCGAGGTTCGCCGCTATGTTCTGGAGAATAAAGACGTACGCCGTGTACTTTTTTCGTATGCGTACATTTCAGGACTATGTACCCGAGGGGCAGGAACATAATCAGCGCCATATCGTATTGAGCATTGACCCGATAAACGTGATGTAAACCAGCACCACCGCGGCAAGCTGCAGATTTTTCGCGAATGATGTGATTTTCTCCGCACAGACGTAGAAGAACCGGATTTCCTTCAGGGCGCAGATCACCGACAGGGTGCAGAACAGGCAGGTGAGTGTGCGGTAGTCGAAGTAGCCGAGATACGCGATGTCCAGCGGAGCAGTCACCGATGTGAATGCAGCCAGAGCCGCCGTTATGTAAGCACTGGATTGCGTCTGACAAAGCCCCTGATCGACGTCAGAATCCCGCCAAAGCTCCGCCATGACCGTGAAGATGAAGCCGGACTCAAAGCAAAGCCGTTGTTTTGTGACCCGCAACGTTCATAAAGTCCCCCGCGTAAAAATAAAATCTCTTTACCGAGGGATATTATACTTCATTTACGACAGTCCATCAAGCTGAAATATGACGGTATTGCACAAATTTAAAGAAAACTTTTGTACAATTACACTATATATTCACGTCCGTCTCCCGCTTGCAGTCGAAGTAAATCTCAACCATTTCTTCGTCGGACATGTTTGTGTCGCGGCCGTCCTCGTATACCCGATCTATTTTTTCCTTCATGCGGGCTACCAAATCCGACCTCTTTTCAAACAGCACGGCTTCCTCGTCAGGCTTGCGGGTTTTCAGCCAGTACGCGATTCCGGCAAGTCCGCTGCGCTGATTTATGGAGACCATAGCCGGACGGTTCAACAGCTTCTGTGTGTTGAAGATGTTGTAGATTTCCTCGTCCTTCATGAGTCCGTCGGCATGGATTCCGGCTTTTGTCACGTTGAAGTCCCGACCCACAAAAGGAGTCCGCGGGGGAATTTCGTAGCCGATTTCATGCTCAAAGTACTCGCCGATTTCCGTGATGACCGAGAGATCCATGCCGTCGGTGTCACCCCTTAAGGAAGCGTACTCCATCACCATGGCCTCAAGGGGAGTGTTGCCGCACCTCTCGCCGATTCCAAGCATGGTGCAGTTGACTGCGGAACAGCCGTAGAGCCACGCCGTTGATGAGTTCGCCACCGCCTTGTAAAAATCGTTGTGTCCGTGCCACTCAAGCCTCTCCGAGGGGATTCCGGCGTAGTGGTTCAGGCCGTAGATGATTCCGGGAACTGAACGGGGGAGAGCCGCGCCGGGATAGGTCACGCCGTAGCCCATTGTGTCGCAGGCACGTATTTTCACCGGTATACCATACTGCTCGCTCAGGCACTCGAGGGCCTCAGCAAATGGAATAACGAAGCCGTAGAAGTCCGCCCGGGTTATGTCCTCGAAGTGACAGCGGGGCGAGATCCCCATGTCCATAATGTCCGCGCAGACCCCAAGGTATTTCTCCATCGCCTGAGAGCGGGTGAGTCCCATTTTATTGTAAATATGGTAGTCGGAGCAGCTGACGAGAACGCCGGTTTCACGGATGCCGAGGGACTTCACCAGCTCAAAATCCGCCTTTGAAGCCCGAATCCACGTTGTAACCTCAGGGAATTCGTATCCAAGGTCAAGGCATTTCAGAAGGGCTTCCCTGTCCTTTTCCGTGTAGACGAAGAACTCCGACTGGCTGATTATGCCGTTTTTGCCGCCCAGACGGTGAAGCATTTTGTACAGCTCCACAATCTGCTCAACCGTGAATGGGTGCATGGATTGCTGGCCGTCCCGGAACGTTGTGTCGGTGATTCTGATTTTCTCCGGCATCTGAGTCGGCACAAGCCGGTGGTTGAAGGAGACCTTCGGCACGCTCTCGTAGTCGAAAAGCTGGCGGTAGAGGTTGGGATCGGTGCGCTCCTGCAGGGGATATTTGTCCACCGACTGCTCGATCAGGTGCGTAGAGGGAGAATATTCAACCTTCGTATTGTTCAGGTACTTCTCGGGATTGGTTACGTCAAAGGTAATTTTGTGCATAATTCATTATCGCTCAATTCATTTTTGCAGGAATAAATCCATTTTATGGGTATATTATAGCACAGTTTTTGCAGGGAGTCAACTCGAAAGCTTCATTTTGTTGTAAACAAATGGTGAACTGTCAGTCAATTTTCGTCGTGTATTTTGTATCAAAAAAAATTCATAAAGTTTCATTACCCGATTTTCTCCCCATACTCTTGATTTTCGCGGAATTATGTGATATAATATTATTATCGAAAAGCAAAGACTGTACAAAGGAATTATATAAAATGGAAATCAAAGATAAAATCGAAGAAATCGTAAAGAAAGTCACGACCGACGAGAACCTCAAGAGCAGATTCGCGAAAGAACCGGTCAAGGTAGTTGAAGAGCTGCTTGGTGTTGACCTTCCGGAAGAGCAGATTCAGAAGGTAGTGGACGGAGTCAAAGCCAAAGTCTCCCTTGATAAAATCGGAAGCGCGCTTGACGGCCTGAAAAAGCTGTTCTGAGCCATTCCTTCACGCAGGTGCCGCAAACCGGGGCTGTAAACGGGGCTGTGTAATCTGAAGCTTGTGCAATAATGAGCCGTACAACTGGGACTTGTGCAATAATGAGCCGTACAACTGGGACTTGTGCAATAATGAGCCATACAACTGGGACTTGTGCAATAATGCAATGTTCAGCCGAAGTCATGCAGACGCGAGCCGCACATCCGGGTACTGTGCAATTGTTCCGCACCTGCGCAAAATTATCATTGGGATCTACCGCAAACAAATCACCTCCTTTCCTAACGCGGTTATCCATAAATCCGCCGAATGCTGAATTTTTCAGACCATCCACGGCGGATTTTATTTTTTTGCGAAATTTTCCCGAAAATATTGCATTCCACCCGACGATATGATATAATTTTATGAAATGTTGAATTATTAATTCTGAAAGAATTAGAAATACTCATTGTATTGATGAAAAAATATATCTGCATTCTACCGCTTCTTCTGCTTCTTGTCTGCCTCGCCTCAGCCGTTACTCTTCCGGCCCGCGCAATGAACGGGGATAAAATCACTGTGGTCCTCGACCCGGGTCACGGCGGAATTGACGGGGGAACTGACACCGGAGCAAGAACCGAAAAAGTCTATAACCTGCTCATAAGCGGATATCTAAGGGATTACCTCACCGCTGACGGCCGGTTTGAAGTCTTTCTCACCCGGGAAGACGACAGCTACTCAAAAATCCTGCCCCGGGCGCTTGTGGCAAAGGAGCATAACGCCGATCTCTTCCTCTCACTCCACTGCAACAGCAGCGACGCGGACTACGTAAACGGCGTTGAAGCCTATATTACAGTTGTCGACGAGTTCTCGGCCTACACCTTATCGGACAAAATCCTCACCAATATAAACAAAGCCGTCGGTATCGCAAAGGGCGAAATCAAGGAAATAGAGGACACGGGCGACGAGCTGGGCGTCTACTACTGGAACGACGAAAAACAGTGGGACATGCCAAGCCACACCTCCCTCGGCCAGAAGAGCGACTACTACTCCGTAAATACATGGTGTTCCAAGTTCGGGATTCCCTCGATTATTGTGGAACACGGCTACCTCACAAATGAGTCCGACGCGGAAATCATCGACAAGGACGAAAACCTGAAAAAAATCGCCCGTGCTGAAGCTGACGCACTTATAGATTATTACTTCGGACACACCCATGACTTTCCAGCTGAGCGAACAGTGGACTTCCCCTCAAACTGCACCCTCGACGGTCAGGCCTCGTTCAGATGCACGGTCTGCTCAGCAAAAACCGGCACCATAACCCTCGCGCCAAATCCCGACGGCCACTTCTACCGCAAGGAAAGTGAAACCGAAGCCACCTGCACAACGGACGGAACAATAAACTGGATCTGCCAGATATCGTATAACCTCAACGACAAAGGATATCCCTGCACCGTCCACGGCTATACCGAAACAGTCCCTGCATATGGTCACAAATACGCAATCATCGAGGACACAAACCCCGGTCACGGCTACGACGGCGTTCTGCGGCAGAAATGCACCCGATGCGGGGATGAAATCGAAGAAATCCGCCCGGGCGAGCCTCACGACCTAGAAGTCATCGAACAGACGGGAGCCGACTGCGAAAATCCGGGTAAAACCGTGAGAAAATGCAAAATCTGCGGCATAACCGAAGAAGAAACCATCCCACCCATCGGCCACAGCTACACCGAACAGTCAAGAGTGGAGCCAACCGACGCGGAGGACGGATACATCCTCTACACCTGTACTGTTTGTGGGAAAGAAAAACAGGAAATACTATCCACCTGCGATCACGACTTCACCGAGAAAACCACCCCTCCCACCTGCACCGAAACCGGACTCACCGAAAAAACCTGCTCAATCTGCGGCCGCACCTATACGGAGGAAATTCCCGCTGTCGGCCACAACTACGAGACCCAGATGGAAGTCAACCCCACCTGCACCGAGGACGGATTCAAAAGGGAAAAATGCTCCGCCTGCGGCGATGTGAAAACCACACTCTATCAGGCAACGCCCCACTCCTACGACTACGACGAGCAGACCGGAAAGTACATATGTAAGTTCTGTGGCAATATCACCGACCAACTCCCGGGGAATAAGGTCAAAACGCCCTTCTTCTCAAGCCCCGTTGCAATCGCGGCCGGAGTGATTATAGTGATTCAGATAGTGCTCTGCGCCGTAATGGTAATCAACGCCAAATCCAAGGCAAAAAAGCGTCATCTGAGACTTAACGCCGCCCACTTCGAGCAGGAACCCACGGAAGAATATGACTCAGATGATGATTCCACGGAAAACTACGACACAGATGACGATTCCCCTGACAATACCCACGAAAACTCCACATCAAACGATATATCATTGAAACGGTAACATCATGCAGACAAGCGAGCTATTATCAACCGTCGCCACCCTCGCACTGCTTCTTTTGGCAGGCTATATCACGGGTAAGACGAAAATCACAGACGAAATTTCCACCGAACGCCTCTCCACACTAATCATAAAATTGGGTCAGCCCTTTCTCATCATAAACGCCCTCATTTCCCAAGAGTACACCCGGGAAAACCTAATAACAGGACTGAAAATTCTCGCTCTCGGCCTCTGTATGCATGGGGCAATGGCGGCTGTGGCTTTCCTCCTCGCCCGACCCATCCGCGACTTCGATGAACAAAAGCTCTCCGAATACTCAATGTTCTTCGCAAACTGCGGCTTCATCGGCTTCCCTATCGTAAACTCAATCTTCGGTGAAGAGGGCCTCTTCTATGGCGCGTTCTATATCGTGTCCTTCCACCTCTTCGTCTGGACATGGGGAATCATGATTTTAGCAAGAAAGCGCAACGACATAAAAATCACACCAAAGAAAATAATCCTCAACTATGGCACACTGCCCTGCATCATAGGCTTAACACTGTTCGTTCTCCACCTTCCCCTCCCCCAGCCCCTCCTCAACCTCACGTCATATCTAAGTAATATCTGCACCCCCATATCAATGATAATCTCCGGAGCAAACCTCTCCCGCCGCTCGCTGAAAATAATGCTTAAAAATAAAAACGTCTACTACACAAATATAGTAAAACTCGTAATAATGCCCCTCCTCACCGCATGTATATTAAAACTCGTGGGACTCCCCGAATATATGATAGTCTTCGGCACAATAATGGCGGCAATGCCCTGCGCGGCGGTGGTCACAATGTTCGACGAAATGTATAAAATCTCCCCCGGATACGCAAGTGAGCTCGTAGGCTCGTCAGTCCTGTTCTGCACAGTAACAATTGCACCCATAGTAATGTTCGCCCAGTGGCTTGCCGCGGTATAAGTATCGCTGCACTACTCCGCACTGGATTGCAGAATCTGGCACCGTCCTGATTCGCGAAACTACTGCAAACCATATTCCAGAATCGTAATCCGTCCTGATATTCTCCGCGGCAAGCACTCCGCTCGCGCTGATATAACTGCTGTAAATAAAACGTTATCACTGCTTCATCCCGCAATCTGAATCCGGCGTGGGCAGGCAGGGGTCGGGAACGTGTACCGGAGATAGCAATCTATCTCCAACAAGGCGGTCCCTGACTGCTGTCAGCCACTGTGTCCTCATCCCCTGGATCGCTCCACCTTATCCGGACTCCTCCCTGCTAAGCTGCAGAATTGTACGAAGTGACCGTTCCCCTACTCAACTGAACGTGATAAAGAATGAGGAGTAAAGTTCTTGCACAGCTTCTTTCAAGAAGCGCGTCTCCCCTCGTTTCCCATCACTGTATTACACATAAAACAAAATCTCACCAAGAAAGGTTGGTATAAAACATATGAAGGATAAACTTAGAATCGGGATTATCGGTACCGGTGGAATCGCGCATAACCACGCACGGGCTTATAAGAGTTTCGATGACGTGGAAGTCGTAGCCGGAGCTGATATTGTTCCCGGAAAGGCAAGAAAGTTCCTCGACGAATTCGGCTTGACCGACGCTGCCGCTTATGAAACACATGAGGAACTGTGCGCAAGAGACGATATTGACGCTGTGTCCGTGTGTACCTATAACTCCCAGCACGCCGCACCTACTATCTGCGCGCTCACCTCGGGAAAAGACGTCATGCTCGAAAAACCTATGTGCGTCACTCTCGACGAGGCTAAGGCCATATGCGCGGTCGAGAAGGCTACAAACCATTTCGTCACAGTCGGATTCCAGCCAAGATACGGCGCTAACGTCAAAAAGGTCCGCGAAGTCATTGACTCAGGAGTCCTCGGAAAGGTCTACTACGTGGTAGTCGGCGGAGGTCGAGTCAAGGGTATCCCCGGACGCACATTTATCGAAAAGGATAAAGCCGCAGTGGGCGCTGTAGGTGATATAGGCTGCTATGGCCTCGACTTCGCTCTTAACTCTATCGGCTACCCTAAACCGCTCACAGTCTCCGCTAAACAGTTCGCTTACTTCGGTAAAAATCCCAAAAAATACGCAGAAGCCGCAAGATTCACAGTCGACGACGATTTCGCCGTGGCAATGATCCGCTGTGAGGGCGATATTGTAATCGACTACCGCGCGTCGTGGGCTATGAATATGGATACCACCGGCGACTCAATGTTCTTCGGCACCGAAGCCGGACTTAAAGTAAAAGCCCCCGTCGGATGCTGCTGGGACGGCGCCGCAGGAGATCTCATCCTCTATAAGGACAACGAAGAAGGTAAACAGATCGCAACCGAAATCCCCGTTGAAGGTAATAACGTGAAAATGGGCATGTTCGAGTCCAAAATCCGCGCGTTCATCGACGCTGTGAAAAACGGCACCGGCGCTCCCATCCCCACGTCGCAGATTATATATAACCAAGCCATCATCGACGGCATTATCAGATCCAACGCATGCGGTCACGAAGTCGAGATTGAGCTGTAACGAAACCTAAACCAGCCCCGGATTCACCCCGGGGTTTTTCTTTTCATCAGAATCGTCAAGACAAACCCGCTCCCCTGTGCTATAATACAACCATCACCCCACATAAAGGAATAACGCCAATGAGCTATCCACTCTGCACCATAGCCGCAATCCGCTATATCGAGTCCCATATTCTCGACTCCCCACTCACACCGGAGCAAATCCAAAAAGCACTCGGCTTCTCGTGGGTGCATATCCGAACCCAGTTCCGCCACGACACAGGCATGCCAATCACAAGGTATATCCTCACGCGGAAAATCCACCGCTCAGCCCTCGACCTCCTCCACTCGGACAAAACCATACTCGACATAGCACTAAAGTACGGCTTCTCCAGCCATGAAACCTACACCCGCTCATTCCACAGAATCACAGGCATGAATCCCAGCAAATTCAGGTCGGGAAGCCCCGACAGGCAAAACGGCACTTCTGAAGCTGAAACCGTAAAGCTATCCCACGACGACAAAACAAAACTCCCGCAGCATGGCGACAAATCTTTTTCAGAACGACCCATTGTCGGAAAGGTGCAATTATGTGACGGTATATTCAGCGTAGGCATTATTCCCAAAAAAGAACAAAGGAGCGACATACCCATGACAAAACAATCCACCAACAGCACCATCTTATATGGCATCCCCAAGGCTGGCTTCGGCGAATACGGCGGCTGTACACCCTACCCCATCTGCCTCAAATCAACTCTCGCCTACCTCGGTGAGGACGTTGACTGCCCCACAACCATGGCAATCACCGGAGCCGCGTTCAGATTCGCGTGGAACAGCCTCGACTGGGACCTGAGCAACGTTGACATCTGCCACACCTTCGACGAAAGCGGCGGCGTCTACAGAATCCCAGCAGAAGCTTTGGGACGGGAATTCTTCTTCACCGGGCGGGACAAAACCACCACCAAGGACGACTTCACAAACTTCATCAAGTCCCACATAGACGAAGGCTACCCCTGCATAGCGCTGGGTATCATAGGACCACCGGAACCCTGCATAATCACCGGCTACCGGGAATGGGGAACTTCTGCCGAAACCTCAAATCAGTCCCTTGACAATAACATAACCCTTTACGGTTGGAATTTCTTCCAGCATGACCCGGAGTTCGGCGGAAACGTCACCTTCGACGAGTGTGGCTGCTTCATCAGCGAAAACTGGTGGGAGAACACCGACACACAGGCCGTCATGTGCATTGGAGCGGTAAAAGGCGAGCCATTTGATGAAAAAACGTAATCCGGAACGGAATCCGCGCACTCACCGGACGAATGGACTGCGGCTACTGTAAGGGAACCCTCGCCTACGACGGCTGGAAAAACGCCCTCTCAAACGAGAAAAACTTTCCCAGGTCAACCGACGGAAGCCTGACCGTATCCTTCGAGAAGCTGCTGTGCCACACCGACGCACTGAACTGCCTCAGCGACGGACGGTCATGTGCCGCCAAATACTTAACTTTCCTTGCCGCAAAATCCCCCCGATAAAGCCGAAATCTATAAAAAAACCGCCGAAGCCTTCGCCGAAACCGCCGCCGTAGTGGGTGAGATAAGGAAGAGGAGCGGAAGCACCCACGAAGAAATCCTCGAAACCCTCGCTGACCCCGCCGCCCGGGCAGAAATATGCGGACTTATAGATAAAGCGAAAAAAAAACGACGAAGCCGCCCTTGAGCTGATGAAGGAAGCCGTACGGGGAACCCCCGAGGGTATATCCGGCATTTCCTGAGCTGAAATTGTAAGTAATCCAACGACCATACCATAACCCAAAAAAGCAGGAGCCAGCCGCCTTTTCGTAGGACCGACTCCTGCTTTTGCTTTTCCTTTTAGTGAATGATGTGTACGTCGCCGTGGTATGCCGGAAGGGCGTGGGGACGCACTATCTGACCGCCGCTCTCGTAGGAGTCTATCGCCGCAAAAATGTACTCCATCGTAGCAAGCGCGTCACGTCCGGACGCACGTAAATGCTCAAGCGGAACGTTGTTCGCGAGATCCTCGTAGAACGCGTGTATCCGGATCGGGAAGGTGGCGTCAAAGGACGTTACTCCTGTGTTCATCACCTCGGGAGCCTGACCCTGCTTCCAGTACGTCAGCTTCTCCACACAGTTCTCAATGCAGAACGTTCCCTGAGTCCCCGCCAGCTCAAATGACCACCAGCCGCCAAGCCCGAACATCGCGTCGCCACGCTGGGAGAGTAAATATCCCACACAGCCGTTCTGGAAGCGCATGTGAATCGACTGAATCGACAGCATTAAGTCCTCCGACTGACGACGGGCGCCCGGCTTGTCCATGAACGCCTGAATGTGGGTCACGTCGCCGCAGAAATGCCGCATGACCGAGAATGGGTGGGTCAGAAACGCCTTCGCATGGGAGTAGGGCATCTGCCAGCGGGATGTCTTGTCCGCACGATTTACTTTTGTGGATGAACCGTCAAAGCCCACCTTCATCATGGTGTAAACCTGCTCGCCTACTCCGCCGGACGCAATAATCTCACGTGCACGGTCAGCCGGTCCGCTGAAATAGTGGTTCAGGTCGCAGCCCAAGTATAACCCCTTCTTCGCCGCATAGTCAACCATCTCGCGGGCTTCGTTTATGTTGTTGGAAATGGGCTTCTCCACAAGAACGTGACGGCCAGCGTCCAACGCTTCCATGGTGGGAACGTAGTGCCATGAGCCGTTCTCAAAACCGGAGGTGGTGACGTGGACTACCTCGATTTCCGGATGAGCGGAGAGCATGTCCTTGAGGGAATAGTAGGCCGGTACGCCGAATTTTTCACCGGCTGAGTCAGCCTTCGCGGGGATTAAGTCGCATACGGCAATAAGCTCGGCTAAGGGGTCGTTTTTGATGCACGTGGCATGAGTGTGACCAATTCCGCCCATACCAACAACGGCAGATTTAAAAATTTTAGACATGGTAAAAATCCTCCAAAAAATGTTACGTAGAAGTATCTCAATAAATTTAAACTAAACATTGTCAGCCCAAAAGTTTAGGTCAAGGTGACATAGTCCCATTGTCGAATTCCGCAGAATTCGAAACACCCCATTGACTTCTGAAAGAGCAAGCTCTTTCTGGAGTTCCTCTTTTGGTTCTTTGCTCCTCGATAAAGGAGAAAAGAACAACGAAATCCCGCACTATTCTCCCCTTGTACATAAATCCATAAAGGAGAAAGCACAACCTACCCCCACGCACTCGCCCCATTTCCCACGTTTCCCCCATTAACCAACGTCACTCACGGCTGACCATGGTTTTCCTGAACGCGGCTGGGGGACAGCCTACGTTCGCTTTGAATACACGCGAGAATATCGTCAGGTCCGAAAACCCCGTCTCCGCTCCTATCTCCGAAATGGACTTATCCGTCGTGCATAATAACTCCATCGCCTTCGCTATCCTGTACCGACGTAAGTATTCCGCCGGCGTCATGTTCAATATCGCCTTGAACCGTCGCGCCATGTAGTCAAGCGATAATCCAGATATGTCCGCCAATACTTTCGTGTCTATGTCCTCCGCATAATGCTCGTCTATGTACCGCAGCGCCTTGTATATGTAGCCGTAGTAGTCGTCGCCACGCGTGGAACGCTCAAATTTGCTCTGGTCCACACACATCCGCGAATACCGGATCAATAAAGAACATAACCGCGCCTTCATAGATACCTGCCAGCCACTCTTCCGCTCGGCCCTCTCCCACATTATCTTCTCATGGGCAAGCTCCACGTTCTGCCGCTCACTCATGGGTACGTGTATTATTCGCGACGGCGGATCGGAGTATTCGTCACCCTTCAACAGCACACTCAAACCGGGAAGCTCGCTCAGCTCATCACATAACGAACCAAGCTCCGCCGGATCAAAAAGCAGATTGTATATCTTCGCACGGTAGGCGTTGATGTATGAGTGGGCTTCCCCCGGCTTTATGAAAAACCAGTCCCCTGTTATCAGCATCGTGATCTTCCCCTCGGAACTGTGCAGCGTGAACCCGTTGGATACGTACACCATCTCGATGAAGTTGTGGTAGTGCTGCCCCGCCCGCCCGTTGTGGGTTGCCGGAACTACAGTTATATTCGGCGGCATGTCCACGAAACTGTTCATTTTGTATAACTCAACGTCCTTTTCCATTGGCTTTACCCGCTTTTCCTTCCTCTATTGCTGTACTGATGTATGGTACTCACGCCGCTCAGGCAGTTTTTTTACTCATGCACCTCGGCAACCGTCACAACAGCGCCGCCTTCGTTCAGCGACTTAATCATGGCGTGAATCACCCGCTGTGCCTCAAGTCCTTCCCGTCCGCTTCCGTCTATCTCATCCGGTTTGCAGCCGTCGTCAACCTGCGCCACAAATGAGTGGATCCTGTCGCGGAAGGTGTCGTAAAATCCTTCAAAGCCGTCAAATACCGGATTCGTGTAGACCTCCTTCACAAGCGAGTCAGCCGGGTATAGCACAGCCTCACGCCACATGTCCTCGAACACAAGCCTGCCGCCTACTCCCGCAACCTCGCACCGCTCCATGGGATGACCCCGCTTGATGTCGTAGGAGGACGTGAGATGCCCCACAGCCCCGCAGGCAAACTTCATGTTCGTCGACTGGGTTGAGTATATGTCCCGCCCCGGCGCCTTCATGGCAAAGGTGGAAACTTCCTCGACCGGACCCATGAAGTACTGCATTATGTTCACCGAATGGGGGTTCAGCGCCTTCAAATGATAGTAAACCGAATCCAGCGGCATGAATTTGCCTATCCACAGGGCCATGTTGCAGAACAGAAGCGAGCCGATTTTGCCCTCGTTCTGCCACTTCTTCGCCTGACGCGCAGCCGGAGTGAACCGGTGGTTTAAATCTATACCGTAGCATAAGCCCTTTGCCTCAGCCAAAGCCACCATCTCTTCCCCGTGACGCAGATCGTCCGATATGGGCTTCTCGCCAAGCACATGACAGCCCGCCTCCAGAGCCTGAATCGTGGGTTCGTAGTGGTCGCTGGAATACTCACGCCCGCCCGTGGCAACGCTGACCAGATCCGGCTTAAGCTCCCGCAGCATCTCCTCAGCCGAGTAAAAGTACGGTACGCCAAACTTCTCCCCGGCAGATTTCGCCCTCTCCGGAATCCTGTCGCAGACCCCCACAAGCGAAGCCCGTTCAGTCTCCGTGTAAGCCCTCGCGTGCCTGTTCCCGATAGGACCCATTCCAATTACAGCAGTACGCAGCATAATATCATCCCTTTCTGTTGATTTACACCAATTATCCGTATTGTTTCAAGCAAAATTTTGTTCAATCACAGCTGAGGATTAACAGAATCGCCGGAATTTGTGAACATTTGCACAACTTTGTCATTTTCGCCAATTTCGCTATCAAATCCCCGCCAAGCCTTGTGCATCCCCAGCCGAGGATTATTTTTTTCGCCAAAGTTTGTGAACATACCACTACATCACGTCAGTTTCCACAAATTTTGCATTCATCCCCGCCGGATTTTTGCCGAATCTGGCGCAGGATTATCTTTTTCGTGTGAATTTGTGTCCGAATTATTCCTCCACGCCCATTTCTTTCAGCTTGTCCTGAAGCTTCTGAGCCGCCGCCGGGTCGCCTATGTGCAGGTTCGCGTAGGCTTCTTCACTTGTGGCAAAAGGACGGCCGAATCCGCTCCATGTGTCGGCGTTGGTGTAAATCGGGTCGGGATGCCCCACTTCGGCTTCACGCTTGGCAATATGCGCCATCATGCGGGTCTTGAGACACTCCACTACCTCTGGGTTTTCCTCGGCCACATTGTGGTTCTCGCCCGGGTCCTTCACCAAGTTGTACAGTTCCACCCCGGGCAGGAAGTGGAAGTCCGGCTCCAGCGCCACAATCAGCTTCCACTCGGGGGTTCTCCAGCCGTGCTTGCGCATCCATGTGGCTTCCGTGATGTAGAACTCCGGCTCCTCGCGTATCTCTTCCCCACGGATTGCGGCAGTCATGTCACGTCCGTCAAAGTCTATGCCGCAGTCGATTCCCGCAACGGAGAGTATGGTCGGAAGAATATCCTTTGTCTGGGTGATGTTGTCAACCCGTCCCTCGTATGGGAAGCCGGCGTATTTGAAAGCAAAGGGAACGTTCAGCACGTTGTCGTAAATCGTGTGGTGGTCGAAGTAGCAGCCGTGGTCGGTGAGGGTCTCCCCGTGGTCGGAGGTGAATACCACAATGGTATCGTCTTCCAGTCCCAGTTCCTTAAGCTTTTCGAGGATCTGGCTTATGCAGAGGTCCATGTAAGCCACAGAAGCGTCATACTGAGCCGAGATATACTCCGCGTCAGTGCATCCCTCAGGGAACCATGACAGGAAGTAATCGCGGAAGGGCTTGAAGGAGTAAACCGGATTCATGGACTTGTTTTTCGGGTCAAATTCGTCACCCTGATAGAACATCCGCGTGAAGGGTTCCTTCGTGTAGTAGGGTGAGTGGGGGTCCATGTGACGCATAAAGAGAAGCCACGGCTTGTCCTGTTTTGCCAGTCTCTCAAGCTCGGGAATGGCCGCTTTGTTCATCTCCTCAGCCTTGTCAGCATTCCAGTCGGGGTAACGGATATACTTGTCGCATCCCCGGCATGAGTGACCGCCGATATAGGTTGAGGTGTAGCCAAAGTCACGCAGAATCTCCGGCATTGTGCGCACGGCAGAGGTAATTTCCCCCACATGACGCAGGGCAACGCAGTCGGTGGAGAAGCAGTCCATGCCCGTCACCATGGAAGCATAGCCCGGTGTGGTAGGGATTGACGGGGAGTACATCCGCTCAAACATGACCCCGCCGTCCTCGATATACCGGTCAATGTGAGGGGTAGTCAGCCGTTCGTAGCCATAAAGTGACATATGGTCGCTCCGCAGGCTGTCGATACCAAAAAACAATATATTAGGATATTTTTTACTCATAAATTTCACCTTTTTCCGCTGTAAGCAAAACACATTCTTAATACAGCAATCTCAATTTTTCAAGCGTATGATTCAGATTTCTTCTTTATTACAAATTCCAAGCCTTATCTCGCGCCGAGCTTTTTCAGCACCGCGTTCATGTATCCGTAGCTTTCCGCCGCAATCTGCACCGCCGACTCAAGGCTCTGCTCCGGACCTATAACCTCAAGGTCAACCGGACCGTCGTAGTTCTGCTCAACCATTGCTTTGAAGTACCCCCACAGGTCAATGTCGCCCTTTCCGCAGGCCTGATCAACCGGCGCACCCGGGGACGGCCCTTCGCCCTTGCAGTCCCGTATGTGGATGTGCTTCATCTTCGAGAGAACCGCCGGTAAAGCCAAAGCGGGATTTTCTCCGGCTCTGTGAATGTGCGACGGGTCCATGTCGACGCCGAACGCAGGGGACTTAACCGACTCCATCATCGCAAGGGTCGTGGGAGTCGAGTACACCGCCGCGCCTACATGTGCCTTCACGCAGAGGTTCACGCCAAAGGATTCCGCGTCCTCAGCCAGACGGGAAATAAGCTCCAGCTGGGCCTTGAGGGAATCCTCGTCGCCTGAACGTCCGCCGGGACCGATATTCACCACGGGAATGCCAATCTCAGCCGCCGCTTCGTAGGCTTTGAGTAACCGCTCCCGGTCAAGGGTTGCCGCCTCCATGGCAAGGTAGGGAAGATTAAATTCCTCCCGGATTGACTTCAATTCCTCCGCCTGTTCTCGCCACCGGTCGAGACAGAGATGCTCGCACATTCCCTGTATGGCGGAAAGCTCCACCCCGTCGTACCCGATTTTCGCAATCTGTTCAGCCACCACCCGGTAAGGAAACGCCTTGAACAAAACCGAATTCACACCAAGTTTAATCATTTTGATATACCTCCTATAAATTTCAACTTCACTTTGTTGCCGAAAAGTTTAGATCAAGCCTTTTCAAAGACTTGTTAGGGTCAAGGGAAGCGGGGAAGCCCCCGCGGGCAAACTTCACTACTCAACTTCACGTTGTAGCAATAAAGTTTAGATCAAGCCTTTTCAAAAGTTTGTTAGGGTCAAGGGAAGCGGGTCCCATTGTCGAATTCCGAAGAATTCGAAACACCCAATACTTCCAAGGAGTTCCTCTTTTGGTCCTTTGCTCATCGATAAATGAGAAAATAACAACGAAATCCCTGAATTCTCTAAATCCAATTCCAATAAACTATATTCCACCCCACGGATCCTCACGCCAGCCGGTTGATAATCCCAGTGAAGGCGTCCTCGTAGTATTCCTCCGTTCTTGCCTTAATCTCGCCGCAGTTGTCCTTGCTGCAGTATTCGAGAATCACCGGTTTTCGGTTGGCATACCTGATGTAACACTCCATAAACTTCACCCAGTCAATGTCCCCGTCACCTACATTAACCCCGTAGGCCGCGTTGATTTTCCTGTCCTTGCCGTGGATGTAGGCAATGTCGTGCTTGAGGTAATAGAACATCCCTTCCTCATCCGAGTTGGCGATGTAGTTTGCCGGATCAAGAAGCGCACCAAGCCGAACCTCGCACTCCGCCTCAAGCTCTTCGATAAGGTTTTTCATTCTACGGGGCGAGGGAATCACGTCAAGCACGCATCCTTCGAGGCACACATGCACTCCCGCCGACTCCGCTTCAAGGCACAGCGCACGCAAGGTTTCTTTCAGTTTACAGTAGTCTGTCTCGTAAGAGTCCGCACAGATTCCGCGTCTGCCCGGGGTAAATCCGCACTCTGACGCGATATACGGTATTTTTGCCTCAGACGCGAACTCGATGTACCTGCGGGCCGTATCCATGCATGCCTCCCCGCCCGAGAGCAGGTTTGTGAACAGTCCCAGCGACACAACCTCGATCCCAAGTGAACGGAACACATCCGCCGCCGACTTCACCCGTGCAGGCGACATACCGTCAAGCACACCCGCGCCGTTATACTCCCATCCCGGCAGATCCTCGTGGCAGAGGCACAGCTCCGTACATCTGAATCCGGCATTTTTCATGAGTGACGCCGTGTCGTAAATCGTCAAACCGGAAAAAGCCCGGGAAGTTACACCAATGTTGAGCATAAAAACTCTCCTTATTTTTTAGTTGATTCAGTCTGAATTTTCGTTTAATACTACCAAAAAACATTATAGTATAAGCATCCGTCAAGGTCAATAGCAAAATCAAAACTTTTTGCGAAAATGACGGAAAAAGTCAAATCTTTATTATTTACGCACCTATCATAAACAAAACTTTTATCGTCATAAAACAAAAACTGTAAAAATAAAAAGATTTCTGTAAACATAATTCCCAAAATCTGTTGCAATCTCCCCCCAACTATGCTAAAATATAGTGGGGGCGGGGAAGTCCCCGCGGGCTATCTCGTCGTTTTTGAAGTCTGAATTTGAAGCGATCCCTCGACTACAAACTTTAGCTCCCGCAGTCAATAGCAACGACAGGCAGACACGTCATTTTTGCAGTTTAAATTTACAGCAATCCCTCGACGACAAACCCAAGCTACCGGGAAATTACAGCGGAACTGTTTTATACTTTACATAAATCACGCCCAACAACAAAAACAAGAAGAAAGGTGAAAAAACATGGCATCGGACTCCATCAATTATGCGGAATACACCGTCACACAGAAATCGGAAGGCAAATACTTGAGAAACAAAATTCTTCTACTTCTGCTCTATGCCGCCGTCACTTTTGCATACATCGGCATTATGACCCTGCTCAGCACATACGGTGTTCTCGTAGCAATAATCACGCTCCCATTCATTCCAATTACAATCGTCATCATCCACAATCTGGTCTGGAGCAGAGCCGTTAATGTGGATCATAAAACTGAAATTTCAAACGCAAAGATCCGCTTCACCGACGTATACGGCCACAAGAAGGAGAATCTCATTTTTGAAAATCTCATTTCCGAGTTTTCAGCAATCGAGCCGATGGAAGAATCAAACCGCGGCAAATGGGAGAAAGCGGACCGCATACTGGACTTCCGTGGAAGCGTAAAAGCCGACGACGCCTACTTCGGCAGACTCGAGAAGGACGGCAAGTCCCTTGTGGTATACTTTGAAGCCACGAACAAGATGATAAAGTCAATCAAATTCTACAATTCCTCCGCCACAGTGGTGAAGGAACTCAGAATCTGACCAAATTTTGCCAAATCTTACCAGAATAATATCATCAGAAATCCGAAAGAATAATATCGACCATGGAAATACTGTCTCAAATCTTCGCGATCCTCGCCATAATCTGCAACATCATATGCTACCAGATGAAGGACAAAAAGAAAATTCTCTTCTGGCAGATCACCGCGACCGCAATGTTTATCGCCAACCTCGGACTCAAGCTGGCATGGACGGGAGTGCTGATGAACATTCACGCCGTAATCCGGCTTACGGTATTCTATCTTGCGCCCGAGCACAAATGGGCAAGAAGCAAAGTCTGGCTGCCGCTGTTCATGATAAGCGCTGTGGTAATGACGGCATTCACCTACGAAAACATCTTCGACGCGTTGGCGCTGGTTGGAACGCTGTTCACGATCTACTCCTTCTCATGCAAGTCCCCCGCCATGACCCGCCTGTTCACCCTGCCATCGCCTTCATGCTGGTTCGCCTACCACCTGTCCCACAAAAACATCGGCTGCGTAAACGAAATTTTCGTGCTATGCTCCATAATTGTGGGTATTGTGCGGATTGACATTCCGGAGCGCAAAAAAAATCAAGCAAAACCCACGGAAATATAAAAATGATATAAAAATCCTATTGACAAAAACCCAAAAATCGTGTACAATATCAGTAAAGAAAAAACAAGCATAAAAATATAGGAGCAGCGCAGATGGATAAGAACGACGGACTCTTCGACGAGCGTGATGAGCAGGATGAGAGCAGCAAGCCGGAAATTGAGGAAGGCGAAGAGTACGACCCCGAGATTTACACTCTGACCGACGAAGAAGGCAACGAGCTGAACTTTGCCCTACTTGGCACTCTTGAACATGAAGGCGAGACCTACAAAGCCCTGATTCCCGTGAACGAAAACGGCGAAGAAGAAAGCAATGAGTACGTAATCCTGAAATGTTCACAAGACGATGACGGCGAAGACATTCTTGAAACAATCGAAGACGACGACGAATTCGACAGAATAGCCGATATTTTCGACGACGAATTCTCGGATATATTCTACGATGAGGATTAAGGCTTCACAAGCAATTTAAGCAAAATTAAATTTCATAAGAACAACTTGATTCTAAGATTGAAAAGTCAAGGATAACGCAAACTTAAACCGAACTATAACAGAAGTACGCAAAACCAACATCATATAATCAACCCTGTCCTGGGGTGTACGAAATAAAGATGAGCGTAAAAACCCACAAAGAGTAAAAAGGAGCCTGGACTTCCGGTGCAGGTATGCAGACCTCCCTCCATTACCGTGAGACGCATTCCGCGCCGCCGTAGTGATTAGGACGCTGGGAGCACAAACCATCGGAGAGGGCGCCGTCCTTGCGAGAGCAGGGTTTCATCTACGCTTGTTTTGAAACGTCACTCCGGGATTTACTTTATTACAAGATAATATACCGTCATGATTTTCTCCACCCTCAACACCAACGCTCGCGCTGATATAACTGCTGTAGAACCAAACGTTATCACTGCTAATCCAGCAATCGCAACATTTCATGATCTTCTCAACCATCAGCACCAACGCTCGCGCTGATATAACTGATGTAAACTGCACGTTATCACTGCCCCATCCCGCAATCTGAATCCGGCGTGGGCAGACAGGGGGCGGGAACTGTGTACCGGAGATAGCAAGCTATCTCCAATAAGGCTGTTCCTGACTGCCGTATTATATCCCTCCTGATCCCTTGGTATTCTATATTTTCTCCGCATCCTCCTTACTAAACTACAGATTAGCTCGGAGTGAACATGTCCTGCTAAACTTCACATAAAACAGAATGAGGAATAAAGTTCCTGCACAGCTTCTTTAAAGAAGCACGTCCCCCTCGTTCACCTTCACATCAAATCTGAACCTAATTAAATCTATAAATAAGGAGCCAAACCGCATGAAGTTTTACCAAAATTTTACCGCTTACTCGCCGGATGTCGACTGCCCGCCGTTTCCCGCTCAGGTTCCCGGAAACGTGCAGAATGACTATATTAAGGCACACCCAGAATTCATCTCGGATATAAACTACGGTATGCAGCACGAAAAGATGACGCAGCTGGAACCTTTTACTTGGTATTATACCACAACTCTCGACTTCCAGCGTAAGGCCGGCGAGAAAATCTGGTTCGCTACCGAGGGGATCGACTATATCTGGACCGTACTCCTCAATGACCGCGAGATCTTCCACCACGAGGGTATGTTCTCACGGGTCGATATCTGCCTCGACGACTTCGCAAACTCACTCTTCGGTCGTAACACTAAGCCCGGCGATAACCTCAAAATCAAAATCCACCCCCACCCCATGCTCGAGGGTATGCCAATGGACCGTAACCAAGCCTCCCAGTCCTGTAAACCCCCCGTCTCCTACTACTGGGACTGGCACCCCAGAGCTATCCCCTCCGGTATATGGGACGACACATTCGTAGAATCACGTAACCAATACTATATCGGCAGAACAGAATCCCGCTATACCCTTTCCCCGGACTTCACACACGCCGAAGTCACTACAACCGTCGACTCAACACTCCCCTGTAAGGTCAAAATCACCGACACAGCAGGAGATGTCGTTGCCGAAGGAACAACCATTGACGGTAAATTCACCGCGTACGTCGAAAATCCCAAGCTCTGGTGGTGTAGAGGCTACGGCGAACCCAACCTTTATACAGTCACCGTTTATAATGAAGAAAACTCAGTTGATAAGAAAATCGGCTTCCGTAGAGTCCAGCTCACCCAAAACTGCGGCAGACTCATCGACCCACAAGGCTTCCCTAAGTCCCGCGCATGGCCACCGGCTCAGATTACACTCAACGGAGTCAACGTTTTCGCAAAAGGCTCCAACTACGTCAATCAGGAAATCTTCCCCGGCATTGTGACAGATAAAGAATACGAGGAACTCATCAGGTTCGCGTATGAAGCCAACATGAACGTATTCCGCTGCTGGGGCGGTACCGGATGCCAGAAGGAAATTTTTTACAGCCTCTGCGATAAATACGGAATCATGCTCTGGTTCGAGTTCCCCCTGTCCTGCAATAACTACTACGACTCCCCTGAATATTTATCCATTCTCAAGCAGGAGGCAACCGCAATAATTCTGAAGCTCCGCTCACATCCGTCCATCGCAATCTGGTGCGGCGGAAACGAGCTGTTCAATAGCTGGTCGGGCATGACGGATCAGCACCTCGCGCTCCGACTCCTCAACGCACTCACCCTCGAGCTTTGCCCCGAAGTCCCCTTCAACCCCACCTCGCCAATCGACGGAATGAAGCACGGCGGCTATACCTTCCTCGATCTTGAAACCGGTGAGGACCAGTTCGCACTCTTCGGTCGGACCCGCGCCACAGCCTACACCGAGTTTGGAATTCCCGCAACTCCGCCGAGTGTAGAGTACCTCCGCTCATTTATCCCCGAGGACGAGCTGTTCCCACCCAAGCCTGGCGGAGTTTGGCAGGCACATCACGCGTTCTATGCATGGGGCGGCATGAATCCGTGGCTGAGTCTTCCAACGCTGGAAAGATTTGGTGATATTTCCACAATTGAGTCAATCGTCGAGACGTCAAACAGGCTCCAAGGCATCGGATATAAGGCAATTTTCGAGGAAGCCCGCCGTCAGAAGCCCCTCTGCGCAATGGCAATCAACTGGTGCTGGTGCGAGCCGTGGAAGTGCGCCGCGAACAACTCCCTCATCGCATACCCCAACGTGAAAAAGGGCGGGTATTTTGCGGTAAAAGACTCCCTCCGCGATGTTGTTCCCTCAGCCAAGTTCAGGAAATTTGCGTGGTTTCCGGAGGAGGAGTTCGAGTTCGAGACATGGCTGCTCAACGACGGCCCTCACGCACCGGAAGGCGACATTATCTCCGAAATTACGCTTGACGGAGTTGAATATTACACTGGCGTACACCATGTTGTGGCAGAGGAGAACAAAAACGCCAAAGGCGGCGTAATAAAGTTCAAGTTCCCCGCAGGAACGAAGCCGAAGACGGTGTTCCAAGTGAAGCTGACCTTCAAATGCGCCTGCGGCACTACAATAGTCAACGAATACAACATGTACATAGAGTCAAAAGAGGCCGCAGAAGCCGCCAAGGTGGGGAAGCCCCCACGGGCAAGCACGTCGTTCGTTCAGTTTTGATTTAAAGCCAACCCTCGATGACAAACTAAAGCTCCCGCAGTGGGTTCGGTAGCGGCAAGCACGGCACTTCATCAGTCCCAAAACCGCCCGAAAACCTACGATTGTGGGGAAGCCCCCACGGGCAAGCACGTCGTTCGTTCAGTTTTGATTTAAAGCCAACCCTCGATGACAAACTAAAGCTCCCGCAGTGGGTTCGGTAGCGGCAAGCACGGCACTTCATCAGTCCCAAAACCGCCCGAAAACCTACGATTGTGGGGAAGCCCCCACGGGCAAGCACGTCGTTCGTTCAGTTTTGATTTAAAGCCAACCCTCGATGACAAACTAAAGCTCCCGCAGTGGGGTCGGTAGCACCGACAGGCAAGCACGGCACTTCATCAGCCAAAACCGCCCGAAAACCTACGATTGCGGGGAAGCCCCCACGGGCAAGCACATCGTTCGTTCAGTTTTGATTTAAAGCCAACCCTCGATGACAAACTTAAGCTCCCGCAGTGGGGTCGGTAGCGGCAAGCACGGCACTTCATCAGCCCCAAAACCGCCCGAAAACCTACGATTGCGGGGAAGCCCCCACGGGCAAGCACATCGTTCGTTCAGTTTTGATTTAAAGCCAACCTTCGACGACAAACTTAAGCTCCCGCAAACCACGACTTTACTGAAAATTCGCAATTTCCTTCCTTATTATATAGGATTCAAAAGCGTAATCTGCTCATCAAAATAGCATTTTCCTCGACAAAATTCGCTTCCAACGAACCCATTGCCCAAACAGCACATTAGTCCAATTCTAAATCAACATCACCCAGCCAACGTGAGGCTCGCCGGTTTTGACCTGTGTTCAGCCGCCCGGGCCTTTTGTTGTGCGGTTGTAGTATTTCTGAATTAACCAAAATTAACCTCAGTTATTTTTCTGCATAATTTTCCGCTTTCGCGAAATTTCTTCATATTTTTCCATCCAAATAATCCGATAATTCTCGCTTGAATTAACATTTATTTCCATTTCATCATCCAAAAAGGAGCGTATTCCATGTTAGACGTTTGTTTACCCGGCACAGGAGGCACCGTCCCACGCCTCGACCGATTCCTGAGCTGCGCTTATTTCCGCTACGAGGGGACCGGAATGCTCATCGACTGCGGTGAAGGGACTCAGCTGTCCGTAAAAAAAGCGGGATTTTCCCTGTCGAAAACCGCCGTCATCCTCCTGACCCACTTCCACGCCGATCACGTCAGCGGCATCCCCGGATTTTTGCTATCGATGGGCAATGAAGGCCGGACTTCACCTCTTCAAATCTGCGGCCCCCGTGGAGTTGAGCGGATTGTTTCGTCCCTTCTGACTATCGCGCCCGAACTTCCGTTCCGAATAAACTTCCGCGAGATGTCTGACTTCGACAGCTTCACCGCTTTCGGGTACACCGTAACGTCGTTTGAGTTAAAACACCGCTGTCCCTGTCTTGGATACGACATCCGCATCTCACGCGCCGGTAAATTCGACAGAGACAGAGCAGTTTCCAACAATGTACCTATGAAATATTGGTCGAGGCTGCAAAAGGGTGAGCAGATTGACGGTTTCACGCCCGACATGGTTCTTGGAAAATCCCGTCGCGGACTCCACGTCACCTACGCCACCGACAGCCGCCCCTGCGACATCATCTCCACCATGGCAGCTGATGCGGATCTTTTGATCTGCGAAGGTATGTTCGAACGCGAGAAAAACGCCCGTGCAAAAGAAGCGTTCCACATGACGATGTACGACGCCGCGAATCTCGCAAAGGACGCCAGCTGCCGCAGGCTCTGGCTCACCCACTACAGTCCCGCATTGCCCGAGCCGGCATTATTTTCACACGAACCACAGTCAGTTTTTCCACGAGTCGTCATTTCAAAAGACGGTCAGCAGGAGACTCTCCGTTTCGATAGTGAAGTTTAATTATTCCTGTCTATATTCATTTTTGGGTTATCACAAATTCAGAGGTACGTCATGATTGTGCATTTTATGAACAAAACGTTCTCCATTCCCGCAACGGACGCGAACAAAACACTGTACGAAATACTCGCGCCTCAATCGAAAATTAAACTTCGCGTTCCCTGCGGTGGTCACGGAGTATGTAAAAAATGCACTGCCATAGCAGTACACGACAGCGAATGTTTGGCATCAGAAAGCCTTACGCTATCGCCGGACGAGCTTCAAAATCTGCTTAAATCGACTCATTTTGATGAAAACTCTGGTAAATCAGCGTTTCCGGTTCTCATTTGTAAAACTCCAGCCAGTGGCATATCCGATGTGTACCTTCCCGACTACAGCGAGCTTTCCGGCACGGACGCGATAAAAACAAGCAATCACACAAGAGGTTCCGCGTTCTCACCTTTGTCGGTGACAGTTGAAGTTTCCCTTCCAAAGATCTCTCCGAATAACAAAAAATCAACCGACGAGATTCTGCGCGAGGTTTTGTCCCTATCCAGTGAATTGCATATTCTTGCAGAATTCAAGGAAGCAATAATAGAAATCCCAGCCGATGTTCTCTCTCAGGTCAGCCGTGCAATGCATGAAGGAAAAGCAAGAATTTTGCTCGTCCTGTCACGCATATTTCCGACAGTCCAGTCAGATGAAACGTCGTATATTACCGTTGTTAAAGTTCATAATTCAACTAATCCAGCGCTCGGGCTTGCAGTCGATTTAGGAACGACCACAATATGCGCCGCAATTGTCGATTTGTCCGATGGAAAAGTCCTCGGGAACCGGGTTTTCGAGAATCCTCAGCGCAAGTTCGGAGCCGATGTGATATCAAGAATGTCCTACTCTTCCGATAGCTCAAGTGGCGCCAGCGATCTTATGTTCTGCTTAAGAGATTCAATCTGCAGCAACATTTGTTCTCTATTAGAGCAAATCGACGCTTCATTCACAACTGACGACATTACTTTTTGTACGCTCGCCGGCAACTCTGTAATGGAGCATATGTTCGCCGGAATCGACACCAAGTCAATCTCAACTTCCCCTTTCACACTTCCGACAAAATTCGGCTTTACAATTAAATCAAGCGAATGCACAACCGCCGCCGGCCTAACTCTTGCTCACCCCAACGCACCGATTTACCTCGCACCGCTTCCCGCGTCATACGTCGGAGGTGACATTTCATTCGGCGTGACGTATCTCGTCACATCCAAACCCGAGCTTGCTTCACAAAACGCAATTATCCTCGATTTAGGCACAAATGGCGAAATCTGTGTCATTAGGAATGGTGGTGAGTTGTATAATTCCACCAGCAAATTCTATCTTGCGGCAACTGCGGCAGGTCCGGCTCTCGAAGGAGCAAACATAAAATACGGACTCCCAGCAGTCGATGGCGCGATTTATTCAGTTGAGCTGAATCTGGATTCGGGAGAGTTCGACTTGAGAACAATCGCCGACGCACCGCCGAGAGGAATCTGCGGAAGCGGAATAATCAGCGCAGTTGCCGCGGCCCTCGACGCCGGACTTGTCACCGAATACGGACGAATCCGCGACGATGGTGAGCCCGAAAACCCAGCTTTCACAAACGTTTATTCGGTTTTCAAGCGGCATATATCCGAATCAGAGTCAGGAAAAACCGCTGTATATCTCAGCAAAAATCCGCCGATTCAGTTGACCAACAGTGACATTCGACAAGTGCAGATAGCAAAATCCGCAATCGCCGCAGGTACAGCTGTTCTTGTCAAGTTGGCAGAACTTTTGTTCTCTTCTGTCGACATAATTTATCTCGCAGGTTCCTTTGGTGGCGGAATCAACCCAGAAAAAGCCGCAAGAATCGGTCTTCTGCCCGAAGTCAACGGAAATACCGCGTCCATCACAGAAGCAGTTGGCAACACCTCCGCAAAAGGCGCGATCGAATTCATGATTAATTCGGCATTCAGAAATAATTTATCCGTTTTTTTGACAAACTTAGTTTACATTGAGCTGTCATCCGAGTCAAGCTTCACCGAAAAATTCGTCGACGAAATGCTGTTTCCTGCCCCTTGATTTGCATATTTATTCAACATCGATCAGTTCCCCGAGAACTGTCGAATATATGCAGGCGCGCGAAATCGGCTCTTCAAACATCATCTCGCAAATTTTCTTGTACGTCAACAGTTGCGATTTGTGCCCTTCAATCAGCTTCATTCGCCCGGCTTCTTTGTCAGCAAACTCATTTCTCGTCAGCGAATCCGTCTTGTAATCCACCAAAATCAACTCGCCGCTCGTAGAATCACGTAAAACGCAGTCGACCACGCCCTGAACTGTGACGCACGTTCTGCGTTTTTTTAGTTCTTCGCGCAGCTCCGGTTTTTCCGTCATCTCCCACGCAGGAATCGGCACGTTGAACCGAAATTCCCTTTCGATGAAGTCAGTTTCGAGCATTTCCTTGTAAAGTTTACTTTGCACAAACCGTTTGATTTGCTGTTTGTTTAGCAGTCCGACTTCCGCCTCGCTCAGATATTTTTCAGCTTGAAGTCTCTCAATTTCGGCTGCGATTCCATCATTTTTGAGCGTATTTATATTCATAAATTGCATAAATCGGTGCATTGCGTTTCCCTTTTCAGCCGCGGACTTCTTTTTGCCTGTCATAAAATCCGGAAGCACGACTTCTTCTTCAACAGCTTCATCTCTGCTTTCGTCCGATTTTTTGTATTCCGCACAGTTCTTGTCGAGAAAATCCGGACTTACCTTAGCGGCAGCGATTTTTGAAGGTATTTTATTAATTATTTCATCAATCGAAGAATGTTCTTCGACAAGCGAGATTTTTTCTTCATCAATACAATTATTTGTCACATTCCGATCATCAAACTTTTCGCCATTTTCCGACTTTTTCTCATCAGCTAAATAATTATTCAGGTCTCGAATCTCGTTTATCTTCAAGTACTCACTGTAATCTTCTCCGTCAAGTGACATCAGAATCCACTCAATGTAGCTTCCGCATTCAAGTACAGAATATTTGCTTTTATATATTTTGTTAACATGTGCCTGAGCGAGAGCTTTGTCGATGTCGCTTACGACCGCAGTTATCAAAAGTTTGCATTTCGCACGGGTCATTGCAACATAGAGCATTCGCATTTCTTCAGATGCGTTGGTCAAATCATTTTTCTTCGCCAGAATCCGCCTTGCAAGTGTATCTCTTATTCCAAACCCTGTGCTGTCGGCAATTTTCAGGCCAATTCCCAAATCTTTGTCAATTATGAACGGCTTCATCTCATCCTGTTTCGATCTCGCCCTTGACGTTTCGCACAAAATCACGATTGGATATTCAAGTCCTTTTGAAGAATGTGTACTAATTATCGAAACGGCGTTTTTTTCACCATCATCTTCATCGGTAGATATGCTGTCTTCAATTTCATCATAAGCCATTTCCAAAAATCCTGCAATTCTACCACCATCCGCAGCATTTACTGAATATTCACGTGCCATATCACACAATCTATTGAGCGCCACACTCTCATTTGGATCCGACTTAATCTCGTCAAACAACAAAATATTATCATCATTGATAATCAAATCAACAAGTAGACTGACATTCATAACAGAAGCCTTTGTCCGATAATCCTGCACCCAATTAATCAATCTTTCACATTTCTTTGTCAGTTCATTTTTATTATGCAAGCGTTGAGATTCGACAATTCCGGAGTAGTACGGCAAACCATCTGACATTTTTTTTATACATATCAAATCATCCATTGAAAAGCCAAATAACTCCGATTGCGCCAAGCCGACAAGGCACACGTCATCGAGCGGATTGTTTATCGCTTCAAGAGCACACATAATCAGCTTCACTCCTGCAAATTCCACGAGTGGAGCTTCTTTTTTTAGTCTGCTCTTAATCCCTCGCCTTGCCAGAGCATCGCAAAATTCTATACCATGGGACGCCGGACTGCGCATAATAATAGCAATATCGTCCGGTTCGATGATTTTGCCGCACTTTTCATCAAACCTGCCGATTGCATGTTTTATGTATATTGATGCATATTCTGCTTCAGGATTCTCAATTTCAGCTGATTCATCAGTTTTCTTTTTACGCTTTTTCTCAATCAGCGCTACTTCTGATTGCGTCACGATCTCTTTTTCTTCGCTCTTTGCATATATCAGGTTGTCGTCTTCGCAATAGTCGACGTCGCTGTACGGCATGATTTCGCTTGAAATCCGGTTTACCGTGCGAACAATCTCGCGGGAGCACCTGAAGTTTTCGCTCATAAAAATCACATTTCCGTCAGCGGACCAGTCGCGCCGGTACCCGTTGAAAATCATTGGTTCGGCGCCGCGGAACCTGTAGATTGATTGTTTGATGTCACCTACCAAAAAGCGCGAGGAATTGTCGCTAATCATGCAGAAAATTTCATCCTGAATCCGGTTCGTGTCCTGATATTCGTCGATGAAAATGTATTTGTACTTCTGTCCGACGTTTTGTGCAATTTGCCTATTTTCTATAAGTATTCTATATGATATAATCTCTAGGTCGTGGTAAGAGATAAAACCCTTTGCGATTTTTTCATATCTTATTTTTGCATAATATTCATTTAGCACTTGTAAAATTGTCAGAATATTTTCCTGCGATTCCTGTTTTCCGCTCTCAATTTCAGCCTTGCTGAATTCAAAGAATTTTTCTCGTAAATCATTTAAGTCTTTTTTGAAATTTTCTCGCAGCGCTTTGAACAATTCAGTCTCTTCGGTCTTCTCTTTCACAGATCCGAGTCGTTCGAATGAAAAGGATGCAATCTCTTTTCCTATTATTTCCATTTCAGAATTGGCGCTACTGCATATTATTTCCAAATTCATGATGAATGCCAAATCGGATTTACATGCTTTTCCCAATTTTTTCATCGCGTCTTCGTCAGTTGATAACATTTCGAGCGATTTTTTGTATGCATATTTATAGTGTTCTATGAATATTTGTAAATATTCCTTGAGCCAGTCAACAATTTCTGCATCCCCGATTCCGTCCTTACCGTATTTGTTCAAAAGTTGTTCCACATCAACATCTTTTGATTCCAGCTCATCCGCGATATCCAAAAGTACACTGTCTATCTTTGACGTATCCCGCGTCTGATTGATCATATTGCATAAACTTTGCCATTTTTCGTGAGATATTTTGTGATTTTCGGGTTCATCAAATATCTCATCGACGACTTCTTTCATGACATTTGCTTTGAGTTCGTCAATTTCTCTCTCGGAAGCGATTCTCGAATCACCGGAAAATTCCGCCAGCGGGAAGTACTGTCGCATGTTTTTGTAAAGGAACGAATCTATCGTGCAGATTTCTGCGTTTTCAAGCTTCGACAGCTGCAGATTCAGCCACTTCACAGATGAATGCGCTTTGTATATTTTTTCATTTCTTAGCTCAATCAACTTCTTTCTGATCCTGCTTTTCATTTCAGCTGCAGCGGCTCTGGTGAACGTGACGATCAACATCTCGTCAATATCGCATTTCCCTTCACTTATCAAAGCCACAATTCGCGCAGCCAAAGTCGCTGTTTTTCCGCTTCCAGCCGCTGCCGATAAAAGTAAATTATTTCCATCAAAATTTATCGCCCTGAGCTGTGACTCCGTGTATTTTACTTCACCCATTGGCCTCGCCTCCACGTTTTCTTCTGCAAATGTAAGCATTCTCGCAATAATTGCACGGCAGAACTCTGTCAAATTCGCGCGGTGATGCCCCAAACTGCTTTTGCATTATTTTGCTTCCGATTATTCTTATCAACTCATTCATGTCGTTGAACACCGCTTCAAATTCATTTTCGTCTATTATATCGTATTTCTTATTATCTTTGTCGTTTTCAACAAATTGTGAATTTACAAGGCCGCTGACCGCAATCGCTTCTTCCGCCTTCGACAATACTTCATCCTCACTCTCGCCAGGCTCTACCTTCACGCCAGTCATGTTCGTCGAAAAATACAGCGCACGTCCGGGACGATATTTTTTGTTCGACATTACAATCGACGAAAGATACACCAACAGCTGTATTCCCACGCCTTGGAGCGCTTTTTCCAGCGAGAATTTCTTGCTTCCAGTTTTGTAATCCACAATTTGAACGAATTCTTGGCCGTCGACTTCCGCAAAATCAACTCTGTCCGCTATTCCTTCCACCACGATCGAACATCCATTCTCTGCCTCTACAACAATTGATGGAATCCCACCTCTTCCGATTTTCTTCTCGAAGTAAACCGGCTTGAACTCGCCTGACCGCAGTTCTACAATCGCTTTGCGTACAAACAGCGTCAGGTGCTTTCTCATTCGTACGAATAAATATTCAATCCGGTTCTCGAGATTGCCAACATTTTCCTTTAATTCCGATTTGCAATTATCTAAAATTCGATCTATACGCTTGTCAAGCTCTTCCGAATTATTCATAAGCATTTCGTATTCTTCCGGCGGATTTTTCTCAAAGAATTCCTGCAGCATCCGGTGCATGAGCGAACCGATGTCCGGCGGCGTGATTCGGCCAACAGCTTTTGGTTTGATTCCGAGGACATACTTGCACCCATAGTCGAACGGACACTTGACATATGTCTCAATTTTCGTTTGTGACAAATATAGTACTTCTTCATCCTCCAAGAACAGGCTTATCTGCTCACCCGTGGTATATTCTTCGGCCCGATGTTGATTTTCTATTATTTTCGGTTCATTTTCGCCGGTTTTGCATATTGATTCTGCAATTTCCTTGACATCTTCGCATCCGTGCCGGACCAGATAACGCTCGAGACTTGACTTATCATACACCGCGTCCGATTCGTCGAGTTCGTCCATCCTGACTACATTGACCCCGCAGATTTGCCTGAGCCGACGCGCGCCTTCCGAGATTGACTCATCCCGATCGCTGTCACACAGCACAATCAGCTTGTCCGAAGCCGCAGCCACCGCACGATAATACATGCAATACTCGCGAACCGCCGACAGATCCCCTATTCCTTCATCGAGAACCAAGCCGTATTCAGCCAAAATTTCACGCTCTTTTTTGCCAAAATACGACCTGACCGCGCCGCCGCTTCCCGGGAACTCTCCATCGTTTGAGCCAAGTATAATTATACATTTTCGCCCATCGAACCGGATTCCCTGAGCATTGCCCATGATGATTTCGTTGATTCCGGAAGGGATGCTGCCCACGTCGGTTTCAGCCGCAACTTTCGAGAATAGGCCCAAGAATCGCTGACAGTCGCACCGTGAATCGCCGAGGAATTTCACCATTTTGTCGAGTATTTCGCACAAGACCTGCCATCCGGACTCGGTTTTCAGCCCATCCGCCATGAGTCCCGCTTTTTTCTGCTCGGACGCAAGCCGATTCAAGCCTTTTCGCAGATTTACCGCTTCGGCATATTCAACAATTTTTTCGGCAATTCGACGAATTTCAGCCGCACCATCATCGAACACCGACAGAAGCTCATTCAGCGGCGGAACCAGCGTCTCCTTTGCCTGATTCACTATTGTAAGCATTTTTTTACCGTATTCACTAATTCCAATCTTGTACCCCGCCGGATTCATGGACCAGCCGCTGCCAGTGTAGCTTTTCCGGCCGCTGATTTCCCATGTGTTCACGTAGCTTTCGAAATATTCCGCCGCAAAATCCGGAAGTTCGGCGTTTCCTGAAAGATTTGTCAGGCCGGTTTTCACTAACCTGATTATATCTTCGCGTCTCCAGCCTCCCGCACCTACCGCTAGAGCACATTGTATAAATTTTATCGTTTGATTCAACGTTGCATTTGTGGACTTCGACATATCCACTGGGAATCCATGCCGCCGCAAAGATGAATCCACTATCCCATCATACCTGCTGACGTCGCCCGCGGCTACTGCGATATCGCAAAAATCATACCCCCGCTTCAGCAGACCCGCAGCCGCCATGGCACAAGCCTCGCCCTCGCCGTATTTGTCTCCGCAGCTGATTATGCTCACTTCTCTGTCAAATACCGACAACTCTGACTCATTTTTATCATCTTCTTTTTGTGCACCATCACCGGAATACGTATAGTCAAACAAGTATTTTTCTGCCAAACCAAGCCCGCGTTTGCCTTTATGACGGAAATTTTCGACCAGCGGAACCACATCATACTCCACTCCCACTCGGGACGCGAGTATCTTCATGTCGCGCAGGCACTGCTCAGTTTCAAAAAACGTCAAATCCGCACCGCCATCTTCATCTTCAATCGGAACCTGCCCATTCTCCACCGGAGCCATGAACGTGACGAAAACCTCGTCCGCCTGCCGGAAAATTTCGCGGATTATCTTGACCTGACCCGATGTGAACGACAGAAACGAATCAATGTAGACCGTTTTACCTTTGAAGAATGGGTGAATCCGCAGAGACTCAGCCAGCCGGGTTTCGAGATCCGCCTTGTCAATGTACTCCTCGTGAAGCAGGGTATTGTACGCGGAATACACCAAAACCACGTCCGAAAGCCGGTCCGAAAGTCGATTTCCTTGTACATTTTGACCAACATTTTCGCCATTTTGCTCATCCGCCAGCATGAGATCTGCGGCTTCCGACGCTTTTTTAACGGTAATTCCGCTCTGTTTCAGCTCGTCAATTGCCGAAAGCAGAACCGGAATGTTCCTGTCCTCACGCCCCGATAGATGATTGTAAAACCGCAAATCGTCCCAGACCGACAGCATGGCACGCCATAGAATCAAAATCCGCGCGCCGTCGTCGATGACCGAATCCGCAAGCCCACCGTACTGCCGGAAAACCGAGTTGGCCAGTCGGGTGAAGTTCGTCACTTCCAAACATAAGTTCGCCCGAGCTGGCAGAATCCGCGCCAGCTTCGACTCCCAGACCACCGTCTCCTGCTCCGGAACTAGCAAGACCCCGCTTTTTCCACGAACGCGGGACTCCACCATTTTTTCAATTTCGCGAACAATGAATCCGCTCTTCCCGTATCCGCTTCTCCCGACTATAAAATGAATCATACATCCACCACATTAATTTTATGTAATTCCAAGCCAATTTTCAACATTTATTTGTACATTACAGGAAAATTTCCTGCCATCTGACGAAAAAAGACCGCGCCAAAGCTGACCCGATCCTCTTTCTTTTATCCGTCAAATCAATTTATTCGTCAATCTTCGCAATGGCAACCTTGCCGTGATTCTCAGAGTTCGCCCAAGTGTCATAGGGGGAGACAAACGTAGAGCCAACCGACATCGCCACATGTGCGCCGACCTGTAAGCCGAAGCCCGTCTGACCCGTCGTTCCGATTTTCTCGCCCTTTTCAACCACGTCTCCGACCGCCACATCTATAGAGCCAAGGTTGTAGTACCAAGTCTTTAATCCGAACCCGTGTTCGATAACCACCATGTTTCCGGCATAAGTACACTCACTTGATGCGTAAACCACTTCGCCGCCGTTGCACGCAGTCACATCAAGCCCCGCCGAAGCCTGATAATCCACACCGTTGTTCCGGTAAAGGGGAGTCGCGTCGCCGTTGACGTAAATATCACGGCCGAATCCGCGCATCAGAGTTGAACCGTCAGGAACGCCCGTTCCCCAAGAGCCGCTGAAATACTTCGTTGTTGACCCGCTTGTGGCTAAAGTTGCGGCAACCGTCTCGAACTGGCTTAGGCTGTCCTCGGTGCGGTAGGCCAAAATCGCGTCACCAACGGAAACATCCGACCGCTTTTCACCCTCGCTCTCGACAGTTATCGTGATGTCCTGAGTCGTTCCACCGTAGACAAACGTCAAAGTGTAAACCCCTTCCGGCGTGTCAAAGGGAATCGGTAGGAATCCTACAGCCGTCGTGTCGTCATATTTGTAGAACGTCATGTCCGGCTCGTCTTCCATCGTGGTGGATAAACGCACATTCGCCGGATTCGTCACGTTTAACGCAGTCACCGCTGTAAACTTTCCGGCGTCAATGACGGGCATCGCTATGTAAAACTCAGCCGGAGCCGATACAAGGGACGTGAAATTGTACTCAAGCTCACCGCAGAAACTACGCGTGTAGTCCTCATACCACCGCGCCGATACCTCAACATTCAGCTGCTCAGTCGATGAAAGATTGAAGGTCCCCACGTCTTCCAAATTTCCGTCAAAATATACATTGTCGTCGCTGCCCGTGATCTTCACCGTGCATAAATCCGGCAATAAATCAAAGGATAGGTCAAGCCCGCCCTCAAGCTCGTAGGACTCCACATGCTCGAAAACCTGCTCCGAAACGTCCGCGTCGACAAACTCGCCGGTGTAGTTCTTGTACTGCCAAATCGCACTGTCAGGCTGAATGTCGTAGGCGCCGGATAAGGTCAGCTTCGGCAGGGCAGCCTCCTCGTAGAGTGACTCGGCATACTTGCTCGTGATGAAAACCTCAGCGTCAGTGGGGTCAAGCTTGTAGGCTGCACCCTCGCTGGTCCGGTAGTAACATGTGTCCGGATCAGTGGTGAAATAATACTCCGCCACCTGCTTACGCACCGGACTGGAAATCTCAACCTTGAAAAAGTGCTGACCCATGAGTGAATCCGGTAGAGCAACAATCGACTGAGCCTTTGACGGGAGGGAGAGGAAGTATTGGATGATGACGTCCGCCTCGTCGCCGTCACGGGTCTTGTAAAGGGTATAGTTTTTGCCATTCACATCATCAATGGAGATGGAGTTCGCAGTGCTTTCGTCAACCGGCGCGTTCTTGGTAGAGTTGTAGCTCGCAACCGCAACGACGGAAGGAATGAAGCATAAAGCTAAAAGTAACGCCAAAATAACTTTGTTTTTCATAATATTCCCCAATAAGAAGGATCACTAAAAATTTCAACAAAACGTAGTCAGCCCAAAAGTTTAGGTCAAGCCTTTTCAAAGGCTTGTTAGGATCAAGTGGACAAAGTCCCATTGTCGACTTCCGCAGAAGTCGAAACACCCCAATACTTCCAAGAAGTTCCTCTTTTGGTTCTTTGCTCCTCGATAAAGGAGAAAAGAACAAAGAACAATCCGCACCATCTCCCCGTCATCCAATCCATAAAAGAAAAATAACGAAACGGAAGAAAAGCCCAGAACCAAAGGACCCCCCCTGACCGGACCAGCAGCCAATAGCAACGCAAGGTTTTACTAATCCATATTAATTATACTACATGCACCGCGAAAAATCAAGTGAATTTCCTGCCAATCATGGAAAATCATCAACTTTTTTTACTGAATAGCCCCCTCAATCAAACGGTTCACTTCTTCCCGCACCCACTCAACGTAATCCCCGTCACGCGGATATAAGTCAAACTCAACTTCCCCGCGGCTGTCAACCAACGCCATAACCGCATCACGACCGATAAGCTCCCCTGCTAACCCCATCGCACGAACATCATAAAGAGCCTGAGTGAACGCCTTCATGTGTAAACTCTCCCACGGCTCACCCGAATCCCCCGGGTATACCGCAAAACAGTCCCCTGCCGGAACAAAATAGTCCCCGTCCGTGATAAGGAATGGATTTACTTCATGTGTAGAGTATTGGTTGTTGTAAAAGTTGTACCCCCACTGTAGGAACCCCGCAATGTTGTATTTCCAGAACTGTACACCAATCACACGCGTCCTCTGCGACGGCATGGCTAAAAGACGGTTCGATACCTTGTCTGTCTGACCACAGCAGTAGTATACCCATAAATCCGGCACCCCCGCCTCAAGAAACGGCTTCACATGATTCGTCGACGGAATCGGATTTTTTACTACCCCGCTCTTGTAAAACTCAACGTCAGATAAAGCGTCAACTATGGGGTACCCCTCAAGTAAATCCGCAATCTGAGCCTTCACCTCCATGTAATGCCCCAGACTGTCCCCCGACGGCTCGTCCGAAATGTGGAATACCAGCTTCTTCTCTATCCCCAAAACCTTCGCCTCGTCAAGCAGAGACTTAATCATCGCACGCAAAAATTCACGGTATTCAGCCGAGGTCGAGTCAGTGTCCCAGCCAAATACCTTCACCCGCTCGCCATTAACTGTAGCCATAACCTTAGGCGCATGTGCGGCTCCCCATTGAGTGTATAACGGAGGAATCTCAAAATACTTCACCCCGCAGCCAAGACATATCTTCACCCAGCGCTCAAGCCTCTCCCAGCCGAAACTCCACTCGCCGCCCTCGTAGGAAATTTCCGCCAGCTGAGTCGTAAGCCGCTCCCATCCGACAGCAGTGTCAAGGGCAGGCGTAAGTATTGGCGTGAGAATCATGTTGATACCGTTGTCCACCGCACATTTGACGAACTTCTCGATGTACTCCCAGTGCTTCTCACTCCAGACCTTGAGCCTGTAGTAATTCGCAATGCAGTCGCAGTGGAACCACTCGGTAACAACCATCTTCTGCTCCGGCAAAACCGCGTTTATCACGTGTAAAGTGAACTCACACTCGCCCCAGACCCTGCCGCCGCCGACTAACTTCAGCTTAACAGGATAATCCCGCGACCTCTCGCCGCTCTCTAACCCAATCAAGCCCCCGTCAGACGGAACCTTCACCGTCACATACAGCGACTTAAGCTGACCCTGAGAAACGTAAACCTCGCGCCACGGTCCCGAAAAAGGCCTTAGCAGGTCAGGATAAAGCCCGGGAGTTTTGCGTAAATAATAGTCGTCAACCCCGCTGTACGCCGGAAACCGCACCGGCACCGACTCAACCGTCCGCACAGTCACATAGTCCGACAGAGGGGACTCCACCTCAAGGTGCAGGATAGCCTTAGGGTCAAACTCCCACCCTTCCCCGGTGTAAGCCGCCTGAAAAGCAAACTCCTCTCCCAATAGGCAGCTCCCCGAAGAATACTCCGCCTTGGAAGAAAAGTCTTCGTCAAGAAAACACTTCTCCATAGATGAGATCGTCTTGAATAAGATAGACATGGTATGTCCTCCTTTTTTTGTTACGGGATTCAATCCCGCTTTTATTTGATTCGAAATTCAAATGCTGATTTAATCTGCCGCCCTCCGCAGTGGAATAAGAATAAATCTCATCCTGACTCAAATCTTCCCCTTTTTTACCTCATCTCACTCATGCGCCGTCCCAATCAGCTTCTCCACAAGCTCCGCGTAGCTCATGCCCTCGTTCATCATCATCTTCGGGTACATGGAAATTGTGGTAAACCCGGGAAGCGTATTTATCTCGTTGAACACCAGCTCGCCAACCTCCGTGTAGAAAAAGTCCACCCGCGATAACGACCGGCAGTCCATCGCCTTGAATACTTCCAGAGCCTGCGCGCGAATCTCATCCATCTTCTCCGGCGGTATGTCAGCCGGCAGCCGGTATGTGGACGTTTCACTGTTGTACTTCGCGTTGTAGTCGTAGATTTCCGCGTTGCTCGAGATAATCTCAGCCGCGTGTGCCGCAAAATATTTCCCGTGGTTCTCAAACACCGCCACCTCGACCTCGCGGCCCACAATGCACTCCTCCACAATGTACTTCCCGTCCTCGTGCAGAGCCACATCCACAGCCGAATCAAATTCACCAGCCGACTTCACCTTAGTGACTCCCACCGACGACCCCGCACGGGCAGGCTTGACGAACATGGGGTACCCAAATTCCCTCTCGCACTTTTCCCGTACAGCCGAAACGTCATCTCCCCGTCGGGCAACCACAGCCTTAGCCTGCTTTACATTCGTATACGTCCGCACCACAGCCTTCGTGATGGCTTTGTCCATGCAGGCGGCAGAGGAGGTGCTTCCGCTTCCGATGAAGGGCATGTGGGCCAGCTCAAGTATCCCCTGTAAGGTTCCGTCCTCGCAGAAACGCCCGTGAACCACCGGGAACACCACGTCGGGCTTTATTGCCTCAATCCCGTCCCCACGGTGAGCGTAAAACCGCCCGCTGACTAAATCCAGTGACACCGGATAAATGTCCCCGTCCTCCCAAAGGTCACGCTTGATCAAGGGAAGCGCACCCTCGTAAAGGTAGAAATTCCCCCGCTTCGTAACCCCAATCAGCTTCACGTCATACTTGCCGAAATCAAGGTTTTCGAGGACGCATGTAGCGGAAGAGAGCGAAACCTCATACTCCGATGACTCCCCGCCAAAAATAACCACCACAACAGGCTTAATATCAGACATATCAAACTCCAATCCGCGGAAGCAAAGTCAACTCTCCCGCACAAAATTTTATTTAGATGAATAATTTTCAAGTCACGAGCCGCAGTAAAGCCAACTCCCCGCGGCAATATAATTTTATATAATATGGAAGGTTTTCTATACCAAAAAACAGCAAGGTCAGCGGTATGGCATTAGGCCAATTTCAAACTCGCGCATAGCCGAGACAGCAGAACAATAGTCCAAAATCAAATTCTACCGCACAATATAGCACGTTTGCCGATGGGACATTAGTCCAATTTTAAGCTCAACCGCACAATATCATTCTGCTTATAGAGCGACAATAGTCCAATTTCAAACTCACCCACTGCAGAGACAACAGGTCAATAGCCTAAAAATAAATTCCACCGCACAATATCGCACAGCCAACAGAGGGACAATAGTCCGAATTTAAACTCTGCCACACAATATTATTCGGTTTATAGAAGGGCATTAGTCCAAAACGCCAAATTCAGACAACCCCAAACTCCGCCCTAATTTCACCCACGCCGCATTTTCAGCATGTACTCCACCGAATCCCTCAGCGCCTGCCAGCTCGCGTTAATCACGTCGGAGGAAACCCCAACCGTGCGCCAGACCGTCTCACCGTCCGTGGACTCAATCGCAACCCGCACCATTGACGCCGTAGCCTTGGAGTCAAGCACACGAACACGATAGTCCGTCAGCCTCATCCGCGCCACCTCGGGGTAAAACCGCACCAAAGACCGCCGCAGGGCTTCGTCCACCGCGTTGACCGGACCGTTTCCCTCGCCAGCCGTAAGCTCAGTCTGCCCCCGGACGGAAATTTTAATCATGGCAGTTGCCGATAAAACTCCAGCCGACTCCGACGAATCCTCACTGTCCCCGCTGACCTCCGCCTCGTCCGAGACAACCTTGAGACTCAAAAGCTTGAAAAAGTTCCGCCGCCGACCCATAACCTCGTCAATCAATAAGGCAAGCGAAGCCCCCGCGTCCTCGTAGTCGTACCCCGCAGCCTCTTTCTCCCGAATCAAGTCGCAGCAACGCTGAACCCGGGCGTCGTCCTTCGTGAAATGCTCCTCCGGCAGGTACACCTCCATCTTGTCAAGCACAGCCGCACGACCGGATAACCCGCTTATCACAATGTTCCGGTGATTGCCAACGGACTCCGGTGAAATATGCTCAAACGTCTGCGGAGCCTTGTTAACCCCGTCAATGTGCGCACCGGCTTTGTGTGTGAAAGCGTATCCGCCGACAAAAGGCTCACTTTCGTCAAAGGTTAAATTCGCGGCTTCCGCAATCTCCCGGGCAGAAGAAGTAAGGTGACGAATCCGCTCCCCAATGCAGTCAAAGCCTAACTTCAGCTGTAATACCGGTATGAGCGTGCATAAATTCGCGTTCCCGCACCTCTCCCCAATCCCCAGCATGGTCCCCTGAACCTGACATGCCCCCTCGAGGACCGAGGAAATCGTGCAGCTTACAGCCATGCCCATGTCGTTGTGGCAGTGAATCCCGATGTTCTTGTACTTCTCAGCCATCGCATGGGTTATCAGGCCTATCACGTCCGGAATCATGCCCCCGTTCGTGTCGCAGAGAACCACACGGCAAGCACCCGCGTTTATCGCAGTCTCAAGAACAAGGGACGCATAGAGCGGATTGTCCGAGTACCCGTCAAAAAAATGCTCCGCGTCAAAAATGACAGCCTTCCCACGGGAACGAAGATACGCCACCGTCTCCTCAATCATCCGTAGATTCTCCCCCGGGTCAACACGGAGAACACTGGAAACCTGATAAAGGGAAGCTTTGCCGTAGATTACAATAACCGAAACCATAGAGTTCCCAGCCGCAACTATCGCTGGGTCGTCAGCAGGAGAAACATATGGCTTCACGGTGCGGGTGAAGAGAACCAGGCGTGAGACCACGAGACTTTTCTGTATGTTCCCAAGCTCCGCGAAAAATGGGTCGTCGTTCACCCCGGTAATCATCCCGCACTCAATGTAGGAGACGCCGAGCCTGTCCAAGGCAGAAATCACACGCCGCTTGTCGTCAGGGGAAAACTCAACCCCCGCACCCTGCGCACCGTCACGTAAAGTCGTGTCAAAAATTTCAATCTTCATAATTGTTAAACTTCACCTTGTTAATATATAGAAGGATCTCTAAAACTTCAAACTAAACGTTGTTGCCACAAGTTTTGATCAAACTTTTTCAAAAGTCTGTTAGGGTCAAGGGGACAAAGTCCCTTTGTCGACTTCCGCAGAAGTCGAAACACCCCAAGACTCAATAAAAAGTTCCTCTTTTTGCTTCTTTTTCCTCCTCGCCAAAGGAGAAAAAGAAGAACAAAATTCCCGCACCCGCTCCACTTCACCCAAATTATAAGGAAGCCAACCGCCACTCCTATTCCTTGTCCGCATTACCGCACCGACGCTCGCGAAGCCATATCATAAGCACCGCTACGTCCGCCGGATTCACACCGGAAATCCTCGACGCCTGCCCAATCGTCCGCGGCTTCACTAAATCAAGCTTCTGCACAGCCTCAAGACGTAACCCCTTTATCTCGGTATAATCCACACCAGCCGGTAAAACCATCCCCTCGGCAGCCTCAAACCGCGCCGCCTCACTCAACTCGTGTCTGATGTACCCCTCGTACTTCACTTCACACCATACCCGAAACCTCAACCCACGCTCAAGCTCCGGCCTGCCTTCGTCATATGGCGCCAACATCTCATAGTCTAACTGCGGCCGCCGTATTAATTCAGCTAAAGTCGCCCCACTCTTTATCTCACTGGTCCCCCTCTCACGGAGTAATTCGTTCACCCCGCTGGTCGACCCAATGCTCACCCGCTTCAAACGCTCGACCTCAGCCTCAACTAACCTCGTCCGCTCCTCAGCAGCAAAAAAACGCTCATCCGATAATAACCCCGCATAATGCCCGTACTTCGAAAGCCGCGCCTCCGCGTTGTCCTGACGCAGTAAAATCCGGTACTCGCTCCGCCCCGTCATAATCCTGTATGGCTCAGCCGTGCCTTTCGTCACTAAATCGTCCACTAACGTCCCTAAATACGACGAGTGCCGCGGTAATGTAATCATCTCCATGCCCCGACAGTATAACGACGCGTTGATCCCCGCCAATACCCCCTGAGCCGCCGCTTCCTCGTATCCGGATGTCCCGTTGAACTGACCCGCGCCAAATAACCCCGCAACACGCTTCGTCTCAAGAGTGCCGTATAACTCAAGCGGGTCAATGCAGTCGTACTCTATCGCATAGGCGTACCGCATGATCTCCGCATGTCCGAACCCCTTGAGCGTCCGCAGCATCTTCTCCTGTACGTCCGCCGGTAAGGATGAGGAAAACCCCTGTAGATATATCTCACTGCAATTCTCCCCCATCGGCTCCACAAATAACTGGTGACGCTCCTTGTCCGCAAAACGTATCACCTTGTCCTCAATCGACGGACAGTACCGCGGACCTACCCCGTGTATCATCCCCGAGTATAAGGGTGAGCGGCTGATGTTCTCCCGGATGATTTTGTGAGTCTCTTCATTCGTGTACGCCACATGACAGACGTCCTGCTTTATTCGGTTCAAAGCCGCCTCGTCCGTGCGGGAAGAAAACGGCACAATGTACCCGTCCCCCTCCTGTACGTCAAGCTCGCCAAAATCAATGGACCGCCTGTTGATCCTCGGCGGAGTCCCGGTCTTGAACCGCATCAAACGGAAACCTAACTTCTCCAGCTTCCCCGTGAGCGACTTCGCCGGTAAAGTGGAGTCAGGCCCCGATTCACGAACCACATCCCCCACAAACGTCCGCCCGCCGAGATAGGTTCCCGTGGAAATAACAGCCGCTTTGCAGGAGTACTCCCCCGACGGCTCAGCTGTAACCCCTACAACCTTCATCCGACCGGATTCCCCCGACGGCTCAACCAAAATGTCGACTACTTCCCCCTGAATCAGGTATAACCCTGGGGTGTTCTCGATAACCGACTTCATGATAGCCGTGTACTTCCGACGGTCAGCCTGTACCCGCTTCGACTGCACAGCCGCACCTTTCGAGGTGTTCAGCATGCGGGACTGAGTGGTAGCTAAATCCGCGGCATAACCCATCTCACCGCCAAGAGCGTCAATTTCGTAAACCAAATGCCCCTTTCCCGTTCCACCAATGGAAGGATTGCAGGGCATGTTCGCCACCGCGTCAAGGGAAAGCGTAAACAAAGCAGTCTTTAACCCAATGCGCGCACAGGCAAGAGCGGCCTCGACTCCCGCGTGACCCGCACCAACAACTGCAACATCAAATTTTTCCATGATAATATATGTAAGTCTCCAAAGAATTCAGATTAAAAAATTACATCACCTTATTATACCATAAAATCCCGCAAAATCCATAGAAAAATAAAATCTCCCTACAGAAAAATATACTTCCCCCGAGATATTCCCCTAAAAATAAATATCACCTAAGCCCCCGCGCATACTCCCACGCGTCAAAAGGCATAAGCGGCTCCCCCTTCTTTAAATATAACGGATGATGCGGATGCCCAGCTTTCGACCTCTTCCCGCATATAAACCACTCAGCACCGTACCGCTCCCCTAATTCCACCATGTCGAGCACACACCGCTTCAAATACCCCCGCTTCTCTATAATCGTCCCCCACGCCGCCCATATCGCCGGATGACTGACCCCCGCATACTTTTCCAAAATAAACTCAAATGCCTCCATGTTCTCACGGTGTAACCGTACGTTCATCTCCCGGTCCATCAAATCCGGATCCGTAGCACGCTGAGCATATACGTTGAACATAATAAACGAGTCAAACCCATTCCCAAGCGCCACTCTCTCCACCGACTTCAACGTGTTGTCCAAGTCCCCCGGACCCGCCGTAGAAGGATTAACCCCCACCGCAATCAACGGCCGCTTCCCACGCGTTCCCAATATGTAACGGTACTCCGTGTAATAGTCCGGCACATATAACCACCGCCCCCGGTCGTATCCCCCAACCCCCGACTCAGACCGAGCATAAGCCTCACGGAAAGATAAAATCTCGCCCTCATCTATCAAAACAGGCACGTGTCCCATGTCAAAACCTCGCAAAAATATAATTATCTGCCCATAATAATACCACAATAATGTGAACTCCCAGCGAATTTCACCAGTTTTCCCTAAATTTTTTATATTAACTGAATTTTCTTTATTAAATACTGTTTTTTAATCAAACGTTGATTGAAATTTTATATAAAATATGATATAATTTTAAAAATATCAAAAAATTTCCCACAATGAGGTGCGCGTGATATATCCAGCCAACCTCACCCTTGTTAAGCTGATTTTACGCCAAAGAATTCTTTGAAAAACGGAACCAACCATTTTTCATCGTCCAAGGATGACCAGAATTCTTTCATTTGTATAACAGAAAGGTTAAGAACATGTCCAAAAAAGAAAAAGAATTCCGCCGGGTCAAATCCGTGTCGCCAATGTCCGCCGTCATCCCCTTCATCATGGTAAACCGCACCGGCTCACAGAACTTCATCACCGACTCAATCGAAATAGATAAAATCGAAAAATATATCCGCGAAAAACAACAGAACGGTATGCCCAATATCAGTATCATGCACGTCATGATAGCAGCCTTCATCCGCGTAGTTTCACAGCGCCCCGCACTAAATAGATTCATACGGGGTCAGCGAATCTGGACAAGAAAAAACGTGGAAGTCTCACTCACCATCAAAAAGGAAATGTCCCTCCAGTCCCCTGATACAGTCGTGAAAATCACACTCCCTCCCACCGCCACCACCGCGGACGTGTATAAGGCCCTCGATTATGAAATCACGTCCTATAGAGCTAACCCCGGCGGGGACTTCGACAATACGGCACGGGCGTTTACCCTACTCCCCGGACTCATGTTCAAGTTCGCCGTGTGGTTTTTCAAGACCCTCGACTACTTCGGAGTCATGCCTAAGTTCATCGCAAAGGTAAGCCCCTTCCACTGCTCGTACTTCATAACGTCAATGGGCTCCCTCGGCATCCCGCCAATCTACCACCACCTCTATGACTTCGGCACCTGCCCCATATTTTTCTCCTTCGGCTCCAAGAGACGGGTGTATGAGATGGACGCACAAGGTTCGGTGAAAAAGAAGCAGTATATGGACTTTACGTTTGTATTAGATGAGAGAATCTGTGATGGATACTACTACGCGTCGGCATTGAAACTGTTGAAGTCCGTGGTAAAAAACCCGTGGCAGCTTGATGAGGTTCCGACAGTAATCCCCGACATCCCGTAGCCCTAAAACTTCACGTTGTCGCCACAAAAGCTTAGGTCAAGGGGACAAAGTCCCTTTGTCGACTTCCGCAGAAGTCGAAATACCCAAGACTTCCAAGGAGTTCCTCTTTTGGGTCTTTTTCTTCTCGCTAAAGGAGAATAGGCGGGAAGGAGAAAGAATGGACATCGAAAACTTCCTCCAGACTATTATTAGTGTCCTTATTCTTCTGATTCAGTTAGCAATAGCTGAAAAAGAGAATAAGTAACTAAGAAACGAACAATGTAAGTGTTCCCGTCATAATTCAAACCCGCGTTGCACGGAGTTAGGTCCTCCGCCGCCAGCTGTACAGCCATACAGTAAAACTACATAGCCTATGTAATTACGATTTGTGCAGATAGACGGGAACATTTTTGCTCTTTTTATCTTGACAACAGCTTTTAAATGTGTTATTACATATGTGGAGGATTATAGGTTTTCGAGATTATTCTACGTCCATTACTTCTCTAACTCAATCGTATCGTCGACCTAACGGTACAAAAAAAACAAACAACTATAACGCTGTTTGTCCGTCTAACCCGAAGCCGTCCGGATTGCTCCCGGGCGGTTTTACTTTTACGGGAAGCCCCGACAGGCAATCTCGAGTCGGGAAGCCCCGACAGGCAATCTCTGCACAACTTCCCAACCTACGACCATATGCAATAGCTCCCGCAATCCCCAAACCAAAAAAGCTGACCCGCACCAAAGCAAACGCCAGCTTTTTTCTTTTCAGCCTACATCACTTGAACGCCGGGGCTTTCACGTCCATCTCATGGCCGCCTTTGTCATTCGGCGACGGTTCGGACATGCTGAAATACATCCGCGCGGCTTTCGTTGTGCCAAAGTCACGGTTGGAGCCGCTGTCCTGCACCTTGTTGAAGGCCTCACGGAACATGGCGTTGTGGGCTTCCTCCCGGTTCAGAAGAAAATCAATCGTCTCCCGCACACGCTTGTCGGTAATCTGACGGTAAAGGTACTCATACACCACCTTCGCCCGCTGTTCCGAGGCAATGTTCGAGAGCAGGTCCGCGCATAAGTCCCCCGTCACCGTGACGTAGTCCGCAGTCCAGCTGTAGCCCGACGCGTTGATCAGCCCCGGATTCAGCCCAAGCAGAACGTGAGTCTGCACCTCCCCGGCCGGAACGGAAGCCGCGTCTACGTCATGCCCGTTCAGAAGGTTGATAGTCTGCGCAACCATCTCCATGTGACCCAGTTCCTCCGCCGCAATGTCCATGAATAAATCCTTGATTTCAGGATCCTTCACCCGGAAGCTCTGGGACAGGTACTGCATAGCGGACTTCATTTCCCCGTTGGCGCCCCCAAGCTGCTCCTGCAATAATGCGGCATACTGTGGGTTCGGCTTCTCCACCCCAACCGGATGGAACAGCATTTTCTCATGCTTGAACATAAAATCATCTCCGTAAAATATATTTTGGTTTCCCCAAATATCTTTCCTCCGCGGAGACGAAAGTATTCACGTCCAAATAAAAAGCCGGCCCCGCGCAGAGCCAGCCTGTATAAAATTCACTTTTTCACCCGAACCCAAGAGTCCATTCTCAGCACCGATAAACCGCGGGCGCTATTTTGGAGAACCGGCTAACAGTCTCCGGTCGTCGTGGGATGTCTCCACTTCTCAACTGAAGAAATGCCGAAATCGCCCGTCGGGGCTTCCCGACCCGAAATTGCCCGTCGGGGCTTCCCCGCCCTGCCTAACGACCTATGGTTAGGGTATATTCTTTCGATTCACCGCTGCTGAAAGTTACTTTTATCTTGTGTTCGCCGGGGGTGAGTGAGGCCGCGTCAAGGTCAAAGGCATAGGGGTATGCGCTCACCTTCGCTGACTCAACGCCGTCAACTGACCAGACTGCGGTAAGGGGCATCTTCGAGTATACCGCAAAGGTGTACGCCGCAAAGGATACCTTTCCCTTGACCTCCCCCGTGTACGCTGACGCCTTGGTGTAATACTTCACCCCATCACCGCCGGCTTTGGTGCAGTCGTTAAGATAAACCTTGTTCCCATTGACTCCTTCGTCAAATGCCGCTGACATCGTTTGGTTGTCGTAGATTTTGTATAAGTCTGCCGCGCCTGTGTAAAAGTTCGTGTCGGAGTAAATCACACTCTTTATCTCAGGGTATACCATGGGCAGATACGCCATCGCACGCTTCACCCGGTCAGCCGCGTATGCTGTTGTGTCCTTTCCGTCCATGCTGTATGCCGAACCACCCTCGGTTATCGCAACCGGTTTTTTGTGCAGTCGGGATAAATTTATAGTCTGCTGAACGTTCAGAAGCGCGTCTCCGTATTCGTTCACACCGTAAAAGCTGTCATATTTCTCGTCACCGTTCACCGCGTATCGGTTGTAGTATAACGAACAGCCCACCCAGTCGACATAATCGTCCCCCGGATAAAAATCGTCCATGTCGACTCCAACGGCCCCGCAGAAGTTCGGCGAAAAAATCAGCGCCATGTCCGGTGCATACTTCCGCGCAAGAGCCGCCACGTGAATGTACGCTCTTTTGAACCCCTCTGCGTCGTCACGGCACCACTCGTTCATCTCGCCGCCGATTCTGAGCATAACCGGATAGGTCCGCGTGTTCAGAAACTCAAAATCCTTCTTTAATCGGGCGTCGTATTTCCCCGAGACGTAGGCCGCGATGTCGTCGTGCAGGTTGTCAAAGTTCAGGTTTATCTGAACCACATGCTGATTGTCCGAGGCGGAATAGTTCTCGTATAGATATTTCCAATACTCAAGGTCGTAATCGCTGTCCGCCGAATAGTAGAACGCCACCGCCGACTCGTTTTCCGACTGCTTGTCGTTCACCATGCCCCAGCGGCCGTCTTCCCTCTTTCCACCGGTGCAGACCCTGCCGTAGTAGACCCCGCCCTTTGGCTCCAGCTTCGCGCCGTAGTAAACATAATCAGCCCCGGGGGTTGATGTTACCATGTAAACCTCAGTGTTTGCCGATAAATCCTTGGCGACCCCGCCGCCCTGTACAGTGGTAGTGCTGTCGTCAGCCCAAGCCGGACCGCATACGGAAATGGAGGACAGCCCAAAAATCAGGGACAGCCCCAAGGTCAGAATCCGTCGTGTGTCAATCATAGTTATACTCCTTGTATATGTGTTGATAATATGATACTACATTTTCATTCATATTTCAAGAGAGTTTATGATATTTTTTAAAATATTTTTGTTTTTTCACGAACATCAGCACAGGTAAACCGTCGCCATATCAGTCCAATCGCCAAAAAAAGCGCACCGCAGAAACCCACGATACGCTTATTTTTATGAGAATCACTCAATATTGATCCTGAACACCACGGGATAATCGGACTTCACGCCTGTTGTCTTGATGTGCAGACCGGACTCGTCTCTTGCCCATACCGGCTTCTCAGGGAACCCAAGCACATCCACTCCTTTTATGATTCCGTGGAATAGTGGCAGGCGGCTGGCGTCGGCTTCTCTCAGCATGGTGACGTTGACCTCCCCCGACTTGGGATAATTCAGTATAATGGCGTATAAATTGCCGTGATTCACCACGAACCGTATGTCAGATGAGGTGTAAGCCTTGTCCGCACCGTCAGCAAACTGCCCCTCCTGAACCTTCGTCGGACCTTCGCCGGAGTACCGCCACACACCCGCGCCGTATATGGCCTCACCGTTGACTTTCAGCCATTTTCCTATTTCAAGAAGTATCCGCCGGTCCTCGTCCGGTATGGTTCCGTCAGCCTTCGGTCCGATGTTGAGCAGCAGACGCCCGTTCTTGCTCACAATGTCGCATAAGTCACGCACAATCTCCACCGGATTTTTGTAGTGGTTGTGTTCAGTGTAGCACCAGCTGTTGTAAGCCACCGCGGTGTCCGTCTGCCAAATGAAGGGCTTCGCGTCCGCAAACTGTCCCCGCTCGATGTCAACCACCGCTGTGCCGAACATGAACGCGTCATGCTTGTAGTTTATTACTCCGCCGCCCCATTCTTCCGCACGGTTGTAGAAGTACGCCGCGAACTTTTTCAGATACGGCTTCACCGCGCTGTGCTGTATCCACCAGTCGAAGTAAACAATCCTCGGATGGAACCGGTCCACAATCTCAGCGCACCGCACAAGCCAGTCCTCGAGGTATTCCGCCGTAGGTGTTGGAGTGGAGAATAAATCCTGATGGTTCGGCTCGGGCATCGCGGGCCAGTAGAAGTCCCCGTATTTTTCCGCGTCGGTGATGTCGCTGTCAAACTCGCGGCCGTGTCCCATGAAAAACCAATGCTCAACACGGTGTGAGGAAGCCCCGTTGACCATGCCGTGATTCTTTATGGACTCCGACAGTTCCCCAATCAAGTCCCGCTTCGGACCCATTTCCTCCGCGTTCCAGTGTGAGACCTCGCTGCTATACATCTGGAACCCGTCGTGATGCTCGGCCACCGGAACAACATACTGCGCACCGGCTTCACGGAACAACTCAGCCCACTCGTCCGGATCAAACTTCTCCGCCTTGAACATGGGGATGAAGTCCTTGTACCCAAAATCCCTGTGTTCACCGTACGTTTTGATGTGATGCTCGTACTCCGCCGACCCCTTGATGTACATGTTTCGGGAGTACCACTCGCTGCCGAAAGCCGGAACGGAGTAAATCCCCCAGTGGATGAAAATCCCGAACTTGCACCCCGCATACCACTCCGGCACCTGGTACTGCATAAGCGACTCCCAAGTGTCCTTGTACTTCCCCGAAGCAATAACGGAATCGATTTTTTTAAGATATTCTTTTACCATATGTTTCACCTTGTATCAATAAATCATAAAATCTGCCGATACGTCATCCCACAACACGCGGGAGATAAAAAATCGTCGTCCCGGGAACGCTCTCATATTCAGCTGAAGAAATGCCGAGACAGCAGTAGTGGTTTATCACTGCATCGGCGCTTCCCGACTCCACTCTTCAAACTTCAAACTTTACTCGATTTCTTCAAACGATTCAACAAGCCTGTCAAGCTGCTTTGTGGTGGGCTTCTGTATCTTTTCCATTGACGAAACAAATCCGCCCGCACCGGACGTCAGTACATCGTTGTAGCAGTTGCGTAAAGCTCCAGCCCACGTAAGATCCCCTGCCCAGTCGTATACCTTTGACGCAAAAATGTACTCCATCATTTCCTTTGAGTCAGCGTCGCGGATGTACTTCGCTTCCAAAAGCTGCTCGTATAAAGCCGGAGTCACGGTCTCACTTGAAGCCGCCGACATGCACTCAAGCACCTTTCCGATGTTCCCCGCACTCTCGTATGAGTGGAACGATGGAATCTGGTAAACCGTAGTCCATCCGTTTGAGACGTACGCACAGTAGCCGTCCATTGTGTCAACACCCTTCGGCATTGGCAGAAGTCCGAAGTCCGACTCCATATCGCGGAATTTCGGTATGATTCCCACCATCTCGCAGTAGAATAACATTAAATCGTTCATGAATGGGGTCGCGTTGTCCCATGTGCTCATGTAGGTGTAGCTCGGGTCCATCAGCTTCGCTGCAATATCTTCAACCGCAGATACTATCCCCTCAGTGGCGCCGTTTGGCTGGGGGAAGCCGTTTTCGTCATTCTCGCTGGCTCTTTCGCCGTAGCTGAACAGGAAGTGGAACGTGACGTCGTAGTTGTCCCCGATTCCGATTATGTCCTTGTTGAAGGTCATAGTCCCGTCGCCGTCAAGGTCAGTGGAAGAGGCCTGCCCAAGATTTACCATCATGTCAACGGTCCATCCGCCGTCACGCACAGCCTCGTATAAATCCGCGTACCCCGCCTGAGACAGAATAGAATTGCCGTAGTCCGCCATGAGCTTCTTGTTGAACAGAACCATCTCCACTGCGTAGTCGTCGTAGTAGTTCAAATCCCCCGCGAGAGTGCAGAGAGTGTCACCGCCGATTGTAAAGGTGTCGACTATTGGCCTGTCCCACCACTCATTTTCCATGTCCATGCCGGGAACATTGTAGAAGTTGAGAAGTTCCCCCGCGATGGCGTTGTTGATCGAGTAGTCAAGCCGGTTTATGGCCGCGTCAAACTCAGTGGAGTCACCGGCGGTTACGTTCGCCTTGACAACTGACGAAATATCTCCCGTGTCCCCGCCCCATACCGGCTCAATCTTCACGTTCAGTGCCTTCTCAACCATTGAGTTGCGGGTGTATATGGCCGATGACAGCACATCCGACGCGCTTTCGTCATAGTACAGCTCGTTCTCCTCGGCGCTGGTGTGGTAGTAGAAGTGCTTGCCCGGGTCCGGCGACATAATCTTCACACTGCTGCCGCCCAAATCCCCCACTCCGGTCTTCTCGACAGCCAAGTCCAGCGCGGACTTTTCCGGCTCTGTCTCAGCCTCGGTTTGGCCGGCAGTGTCAGCTGAATCCGATCCGGGAGTTGCCGGCGCGTCAGTTTTGTCTTCCCCATCCCCGGAACAGGAAGCAAAGGACATGACGCAGGACAAAATCGCCGCCAACACAAGCAGCATTGAAACGAGTTTTTTCATTTTGTTCACCTCTCTGAATTTATTGTAAATTTTTTGTATTCCCTTGATTTTTTTGTGAAATGTGATAAAATAAAATTAAATACTTCACTATATTCCGGAGGAAGCTATGCCAGCGGGAGAAACCGTCAGCCGTACAAACGAACATGACCCGTCCGAGATTTATGCCGACAACAGCGCGGTTGACTTCACTACATATTACAATAACAGAATCCACTTCCACTCGTTCTTTGAGCTTGAGTTTTTTGTCGACGGGGAAGGGAGCTATGAAATCAACAGCACAAAGTTCCAGATAAAGCCCGGACTTCTCTGCCTGACCTCGCCGGCGGACTACCATACCTACCGCATACCGGAGAACGGAAGCGTCAACTACTACTGCCTCCAGTTTTTCCCAAAGTACATCGACGAAAACCTGTCGTCATTCTTCTACGCCTCCACCGAACCCATAGTGCTGTACTTCGAAGGAGAGGAAGCGGAATTTTTCCGGACCTACTGCCAGTGGTGCGTGAAGGTGTATAATGAAAAAAAATACATGTACGCCCGCCAGCTCGGCAACCTCATGGAAAACCTGTGCATAGAGATTATGCGCCGGAAGCAGAAGAGAACGTCGCAGGTCAGCGGCTACTCCGCCGTGAAGAAGGCCATCATCTACGCCAAGGAAAACTACGCGAAAAACATCACCCTAAAGGAAGCCTCAGCACTGACCGGACTGTCGGAAGCCTACTTCTCCCACATATTCGCCACGGCAACCGGAATCGGCTTTTCCAGCTACGTTAAGAAGGTGCGCCTGACCACAGCCGCGGATTTAATAAAGTCCACCGACCTGACCTTCAAGGAAATCTGCTACATGACCGGATTCAAAAACACAAACTATTTCACGGACTCCTTCCGCAAAGAATTCGGCTGCTCCCCCGGCACGTTCCGGAAAAAGTAGTCCGGAATCATTTAATCATCCCGCAAAATTTGTATACCTTTACATAAAATATTGTACCATATCAAGGTAAATTTGTAAAGAAAATATATCACCGTAATCTATAGAAAACCTCATATATTTTTATCCGCAAAAAAGCTGACCCAAGCTCCAAGCCCAAGCCAGCCTTTATTTTTATTCTGCGGGAGCCAAAGAATCGTCGTCGTGGGTCTTCTCCCCTGCTCAACTGCCGCAGCGCCGAGACCGCCCGTCGGTGCTACCGACCCCCATTCATTTCGCCGCTTTCTCAACCTCAGCCAGCGCAGCCATAACTTCATCCTCACCCATAACATCCGCAAACTCATCCCGCCGCATAAATTCCGCCAATTCATCCTGCGTGATGTCCCGCTCCCGCCTCAAACGTCTGATATTTTCACCAATGCAAATCATAAAAACATCATAAAATTAAATTTCAAGCCCGCGCGTCATTGATGCTCAAATTATACCAAACCCGCGCCAAAATGTCCGCCAATCAGACAAACACCAAAGCTAAACTGCAGCTTTAGTTTTCCCGCAAACGCTTTACTAAACCCATAAAAAAGTCCGACCTGCTTCCCCAAAAGCAGGACGAACTTTAAACAATCCCTACCTATTTTATTATACTGTACCTGACTTTCATCGCCAGCACCCGCCGAACTGCCGTATCAATCACTTCTTCCTCTATCTCCCCTCGTTCAATCGCAGCCATGACCTCGCTCACATCCCCGCTCAGATCCGACGTAATAATCATGTCGTTTCCCGCGAGAACCGCTCTCACCGCCGCGTCGTCATATCCGCTCACCGCACCCATGCCAAGGTCGTCCGTCATGATCACCCCCGAAAATCCTAGATTGTTCCGCAGAATCCCGTGTACCTTTGCCGACAGAGACGCCGGATTGTCCCCGTCCATGCACTTCACGATAGTGTGACTGACCAAAATGCACGGCCCGCCGGCTTCGATTCCGCTGACAAATGGCAGAAAGTCCGCGTCCTCAAATACCGAATACTCCCGCTCGTCAACCGTAGAGCCGTTGTGGGTGTCGCCGTTGTCGCCGTAGCCCGGGAAGTGCTTCATCACCGAAATCATGCCATCCTGCCTCATCCTCTGCACCACACGCGCCACGTAAATCGAAGTCTTGTCCACACCCCGCCCGTAGGAACGGTCATACATGAAGGAATTTTCACTCGTCGGCACGTCCGCTACCGGAGCAAGATTCATGTTCAGCCCCAGCCCGAGAAGCAGTTCCGACTTTTCCGTGGAGTCCTCGAGAATTGCCGGAAGTTGTCCTTCTGCCCATATCTGCTGTGGCGAGAGGAACCTGCTCTCCCGGAACGCCGTAAATCCGCTGACCCGGACCACACTCCCGCCTTCCTCGTCCACGCCGAGAATCAAGCCGACACTGCTCGCCGCCTGACACTGCTCCAGCTTCTCACGGATGGACTCCGGAGTCTCATTCTCAAAATCCCGCGCAAATAAAATGTACCCGCCGGGGGAGTACTCCCGAATCTCGTCAAGGACCCCGTCACCCGGGAAGCGCGCAAGAAACATCTGCCCCACCTTTTCCTCCAGCGTCATGGAAGCTAAAATTTCCTCCGCCTGCTGGTAGTAATCGTAAAATAACTCCCCCTCGCCGGAAGGAAGAGCGGACTCAGCCTCAGTCTCGGGCAAAGTCTCAGGCGGCTCAGTCTCCCACGATTCGTCCGTCTCAAAAAAACTGTCGTTCACCGTCTCGGACTCGGATTCAGGCTCAGGTTCAGACTCACGGGATTCGTCCGTATCAGCCACAGCGTCACTTTCACCGGATTCAACGCCGGATTCCGACCTGTTCCCAATCGTAACCAGACACCACCCAATAGTTCCCACGGAAATCACCACCGCAAGCACAATGAGCAGAACATCGAACCGATTCAATCTATATACGCGCTTCATACCAAAATCTCCTTCATTATTATATACCACTAGAATTATACCATATCTCCCCCAAAAAATCCACCCCGCCCCTTGCAATAATAAAAAATCTTCTTCATTAAACACTCGTTCAAAAATAAGAAAAGCGGTCCTGTATGAGCCGGGACACCCCGACAGGTGAACTCGGGTCGGGACACCCCGACAGGTGAAATCGGCACAACTTCAGCTGAGTAGTAAAAAACTCCCACGATTTATTCTGCATCCCCGCAGGATACCTCAAATAATACACATCATCCTCATCCCCACCATTCCACCCGCCGGAACCCGTGTCTCTCATAAAACCGCGCCGCCCCAATATTTCCTTCCTGACACCCCAGTGCAATCGGTCTCACCCCAAACTCCCGGGACACCCTCGCGACAGCTTCCTCAAGCACCACCCCGCCAATCCCACGCCTGCGAAACCGCCTGTCAATCACAAACCCCATCAGCCGGTAAAACGGCACCACCTTCATCTCCGGCGGGTCACACTCCCAGCGGGGAAGTCCCCGCAGGCAGTCTCAGCTTTTCTACAGCTGAAACTTTAACAGCTCCCACGACGACCGAGCCAAAGCTCCCGCAACATAACCCAAACTCCGGCTTCACTGAAATGTTTCACCTAATCCCCTTGAATTATCCGCAATTTACAGGTATACTAAAAATAACATCACTGAAACAGACATCTCCGCAAGCGACATCCGGCCAAAGCGGACAGCCGATTCAGCCAACGAAGTCTACAGCCGTCGGAAAATGTGGTAAGCCCAAGGAGTAAATCGTCATCCCATTGCAGCTAAATAATGATAACGAATAAATCATCCGGATTTGTATACCTTTATCTGATAATTAAATTATAATAGGAGTATAAACAAATGGCAATAGGTGAAAGAATCCATTTTTTCCGCAATCTCCGCGGCATGACGCAGAAATATCTCGGACAGCTTTTGTGCTTCCCCGAAAAGAGCGCGGACGTCCGCCTCGCACAGTACGAAACAGGGGTACGCACTCCAAAATCCGACCTGACAACCTCCCGCGCCGCAATGCACGATATGTTCCTCAAATGGAACGAGCAGGCAAAAAACTGGAAAACGGCGAAATCACAAAAGAAGAATACGATAAATGGCGGTATCACTACCCGGAGCTTGAATCCAGTAAACAACGGCGTATTGTTAGTTCATTATAATTTTTAGCGATATGCTGATGGATGGTTAAAAAGAACACAAACAACAATTGAGGAGATAATATAAAATTAGGTGCTGGCGAAGCTGATGGCTTGAAAAGCGAAGCCAATCAAGAAATGTTACGCATAGGCAAACTTCTCATAGGAATTTTAACCAAATATGTAAAGGAAAAAAATCAAAACATTGACCTCGAAAGACTGTTAAGCAAAAGGATAAAGATGAGGCATATAGTTAGATTGAAAAAATAAAAAGATGACTGATTAAATTGATAATTAAAAAAAATTCATATTAATAAAAAACAAAAGAGCTAACCGACGACAAAATCAGTTAGCTCTTTACTTATGAATAATGAAATATTGTTGTCAATCCGTTGTCACGACTTCACTAAAACACGACTTTTACAGCTCTACAGCCGGGAAAGTATCTCTGTGCAATCACTCCCACTCAATAGTAGCCGGTGGCTTTCCTGTGATATCATACACGACCCTGCCGACCCCGTCCACCTCGTTCGCAATCCTCGACGCCACCGTCTCTATCAGCTCATACGGCAATCTCGCAATCCTGCACGTCATAAAGTCACTCGTCCGCACAGCCCGCAAAGCTACCGTGTACCCGTACGTCCGGAAGTCCCCCTTCACTCCTACGCTCCTCGTGTCCGTTAGAACCGCAAAGTATTGGTCCGCACGCGCGTCGTCCGACTTCTCACGGTACTGCTCAAGCTCCGTTCGGAAAATCAAATCCGCCTGCCGCAGAATGTCGCACTTCTCCCGCGTCACTTCCCCTATTACACGCACTGCCAAGCCCGGTCCGGGAAAGGGTTGACGATTGACAAGTGTGGTGGGAAGTCCGAGCATAACTCCAAGCCGGCGCACCTCGTCCTTGAATAGGTGGGACAGCGGCTCCACTACCCCCTTGAAGTTCATCTTCTCAGGCAGACCGCCCACGTTGTGGTGACTCTTTATCACCGCTGACTTCTTGTTCTTGCCTGACTCCACTACGTCCGGATATATCGTTCCCTGTGCCAAAAACTCCGGATTACCTACCTCCGCCGCCGCACGCTCAAAGGACCGCACAAACTCGTCCCCGATAATGTGACGCTTCTCCTCAGGGTCCACAACCCCCTTCAACCGACGGAAATAACTCTCCGACGCGTCTATCGGTACAAAATTCAGCTTCCGATTCGCAAACGCCGCCTTGATCTCGTCGGTCTCGTGCGCACGCATAAGTCCGTGGTCGATGTATATGCAGACAAGCCTCTCCCCTATCGCCTCGGATAATAATGCCGCACATACTGAGGAGTCAACACCGCCTGATAAACCGAGAAGCACCCGGCTGTCCCCTACCTGCTCACGGACTGCCGCAATAGTTCTCTTGAGGTAATCGTCCATGGAGTAGTCGCCGATGGCACCGCAGACATTTTTCAAAAAGTTCGCGATTATAGCTGTGCCGTTCTCCGTGTTCTCTACCTCGGGATGGAACTGGACGCCGTATAACTTCCTCTCCACGTCGCCAAAAGCCGCGTATGGACAGGATTCCGTCTTCCCCATGCCGATAAAACCATCGGGCAGTGAAGCCACAAAGTCCGTGTGGGACATGAGAACCACCTGCTCCTCATTAAGCCCCGTAAATAATGGTGAAGAAACATCCACAACCGCATTCGTCCGCCCGTATTCGCTGACCGCACAGGAGTCCACATGGCCGCCAAGAGTGTACGCCATAAGCTGACAGCCGTAGCAGATGCCTAAAACCGGTATGCCTAACCCGAAAATTCCCGGGTCACACTTCGGCGAGTCGGATAAATAAACGGAATTAGGCCCGCCGGTTAAAATAACGCCAATGGGAGCCTCTTTTTTTAATTTCTCAGCGGAAATGTCGCCGTCAATAATAATGGAGTCAGTGCCGCACTCCCGAACCCGCCGGGCAATCAGTTCTTTGTACTGCCCGCCAAAGTCAAGTATTATAACCTTCTGCATATGTAAAACCACCTTAAATTTTTTATCATTCTAATTATATCACAAATCAGCCTTCTTGTAAATCCCATAAGATAAAAGTGGGGAGCCCCCACGGGCTATCTCCGGCTATTATTCAGCCTAAGTTTAAGAAATCTCACGGTTCTACAGTTCAGCTGCCGCAGTCAGACACCGCCGACAAAAAATCTGCTCCCGCAGCAGGTACACAAATGCACAAACACCTTAGCACTAACAACCGCGCTGATATAACTGCTATCGACTGCACGTTATCACTGCTAAATTACGCAATCGGAAGGGTTTGAGGGCAGGCAGGGGGGAGAAAAGTGTACCGACCAGGCGGTCCCTGACTGCCGTCTCAACTACTCCTCAGTTCAAGGACTGCTCCCACTACCACCGTATCCTACCTACTCAGCTGCAGAATAGTTCGGAGTGAGCATTCCCTGCTCAGCTAAACCAAAAGGAGAATGAGGAATAAAGTTCTTGCACAGCTTCTTTCAAGAAGCGCGTTCCCCTTGTCTCCCATCGCTCCACTTCCTAAACCTACCGCTCCTCACGGAAGTACGCTAACCCAAGCGACGCCGGGGGCTGGGATTCGCGCTTTCTCCGGAGACTTACCGCCACTAATACTATAATCGTTACAATGTACGGTATCATCTGGTAGAGACTGCTCGTGCGGTCTACGTTCGTGAAACCGAGGAGCTTCGGGAGAAAGTTGTAGAGCCAGTAGAGCATGCCAAAGAGATATGCTCCCCAGATTGCATTCAACGGCCGCCACGTCGTGAAGATTACAAGCGCTACCGCTAACCAGCCTAAGGCTTCTATCTGACCCGTCGTCGCCCATATGCCGTTGTTGTAGTCCAGAACATAATAGACGCCGCCGATTCCTGAGATCCCCGCACCAATTGTAGTCGCTAAATACTTGTACTTCGATACGTTTATCCCAGCCGCATCAGCTGTAGCAGGATTCTCACCTACCGCTCGCAGGTTTAAACCTGACTTCGTCTTGCTTAAAAATATGTGTAGGATTATAGCCGTTATTATCGCAAAGTACGCGAGAAATCCGTATGAGAATATAGCCTCGCCTATAAATCCAAGATGGTTCGAGAGATATGGTATCTTCTTGATGAACGCCGCGTTCGATATGGGCGCCGCCGTGTATACCTCCCCCTGTAACATCAAAGCTCCAAAGAAGTTCGCAACCCCCATGCCAAAGGTAGTCAAAGCAAGGCCCGTCACATTCTGGTTCGCACGTAGGGTTATCGTCAAAAATGAATATATTAACCCGCCAATGGCCGCCGCTATAAACGCCGACACTAACGCTAATATTATGCATACCGCACCCGACGGAGACTTCGCCGCGTTCTCGTAACCGTACGCTGACGCAAATCCCGCAAAGGCTCCAAGATACATTATCCCCGGTACACCGAGGTTTAAATTGCCCGACTTCTCCGTCAGTATCTCGCCAAGAGAACCGAACATTATTATCGTGCCAAACTGTACAGCACGGCTGATCCACGCAAGTATGTTTGTCTCTATCATTTTGCTTCACCTGCTTTCTCAGAAATTTCAGCTTTCTCAGTGTGACGGAAAATCATCCTGTAGTTTATGAAAAACTCCGAACCAAGTATGCAGAATAAAATCACACCTGAGATAATGTCCGCGATGTACTCGTTTAAACCGTACGCCGACGCTATCTGACTCGCGCCTTTCTCAAGAAATACCAGGAGGAACGCGATAAGCGCCATGAAAAACGTGTTGAACTTCGCAAGCCACGCCACTATTATAGCAGTGAACCCGTTCCCGCCAGCCGTGTTCGTCGCAATCGTGTGCTTGTTGCCCGCAACTATTATGAACCCGCATAAACCGCAGACCGCACCTGAAATGATCATCGTCCGTATCGTGACTTTCTTTACGTCAATTCCGGCATACCGCGCCGTGTTCTCACTCTCACCTACTACCGATATCTCGTAGCCGTGCTTCGTGTACTTTAAATATATGTACATCGCTACCGTAAGCACTGCCACTATTATTATGTTTAAGGTAAAATCATAGCCGAATAACTTCGGGAACCAGCCAGCCTTCGTACCCATGTTTATGGTTCCAAGGGAGGATGCCTGTCCGCGCCATATGTTCGTGTAGTACGCTACAAGCTGAATCGCTACGTAGTTCATCATTAGAGTGAATAAAGTCTCGTTCGTACCCCAGTTCGCCTTGAAAAACGCCGGTAAAAATGACCATACAGCACCAGCTAAAACGCTCGTCACTATCATCGCTAAAAATAATAATGGCGTCGGTAAACTCTGACCTAAGTTCATCATGCAGACCGCCGTCGCAAATCCGCCCATGAGTACCTGACCCTCCGCTCCAATGTTCCAAAACCGCATCTTGAACGCCGGAGCTAAGGCAATTCCTATGCATAATAATGACGCCATGTCACGCAGCATCCACATGAACCTCAGCGGTGTCTGGAAGGTTGCTAAAAATATCTCACGGTATACCGCAATGGGATTTAACCCCGTCACTATCACAATAAACGCCGCGTCAATCACTAACGCCAACAATATGGCCGCCGCACGTATCACGACTTTCTTCTTCATGGATACACCGTCACGCTTCGCCAAACGAATGAACGGCTCCTTCGTCTGGATTTTCTTCACGTCTGCCATTGTCATTCCCCTTTCCTGCTGAGCTTCGTCATAAGCAGTCCTAACTCTTCCTTTGTAGCAGACCTGCCCTCGACAATACCCGTGACCTGACCCGCACATAATACCAAAATCCGGTCGCATAAGTCGATCAACACGTCAAGATCCTCGCCTACGTAAATCACGGCAACACCTTTCTCCTTCTGCTCGTTGAGAAGATGGTATATCTGGTAGGATGTGCCTATGTCAAGCCCGCGTACAGCATACGCCGTCATCAATACCGTGGGGGACGCCGCTATCTCCCGCCCTACCAATACCTTCTGGACGTTTCCGCCCGATAACCGCCGTACAGGTGTGGATACTCCAGGAGTCACAACCCCAAGCTCGTCCTTTATCTCCTCCGCAAGCTCTTTCGGCGGCTTCTGTTCTACAAAAATCGACTTGCCGTCCTCGTAGCTCTTAAGCATCATGTTCCCCGTCATTCCCATGGAAGCCACAAGCCCCATGCCAAGCCGGTCCTCAGGTACAAAGGATAGAGTCACCCCCAGCTCCTTTATCTGACGAGGATTTAACCCGAGAAGCTCTACCGCCTCAGCAGATGTGGAATGGGACTCAGCCTCCTCAGCCGTCCTGCCCTCGTGCTCCGGATAATACTTTATGCTCGACTCAGACGACGGATACTGAAGCCCCGCTATGGACTCAAGAAGCTCCTTCTGACCGCAGCCCGATATGCCAGCTATGCCGAGAATCTCCCCGCCGTACGCGTCAAAGGTAACATTCTTGAGAACCTCAATCCCCTCAGCCCCCATGACCGATAGATTCTTCACCTCCAGCCGCTTCACCTTGTCCCTGATTATGGGCCGGTCTATGTTCAGCGATACCTTCCGCCCTACCATCATCTCCGTCAGGGATAATTCAGTGGCTTCGGAGGTGTTCACCGTTCCTATGTACTCGCCCTTGCGTAATATCGCAACCCGGTCAGATACCTCCAATACCTCGTGAAGCTTGTGGGTGATGATGACAATGGCTTTACCGTCCTTCTTCATCTCCCGCATGACCGAAAATAACTTCTCAGTCTCCTGCGGGGTCAATACGGCAGTCGGCTCGTCAAGAATCAATACGTCGGCTCCACGGTAGAGGACCTTCACTATCTCAAGAGTCTGCTTCTGGGATACCGTCATCTCGTAAACCTTCATCCCTGGGTCTATGTCAAATCCGTAACGTGAGCAGATTTCACTGACCTTCCGCTCCACCGCTTTCATGTCAAGCCGCCTGCCCTCACTCAAACCGAGAATAATGTTCTCAGCCGCAGTGAATACGTCAACTAACTTGAAATGCTGGTGAATCATGCCGATTCCAAGGTCGTACGCGTCTTTAGGGGAGGTAATCGTGACCTCGCGCCCGCCCGCGTAAATGCGCCCCGAATCGGGAAAGTAAATGCCGGATAAAATGTTCATCAAAGTTGTCTTGCCGCTTCCGTTTTCGCCGAGAAGGGATAAAATCTCCCCCCGCCGGATGCTTAAATTTATGTTGGAATTGGCAATAACCTCACCAAAAGTTTTGGTTATCCCCACTAAAGTAATAGCGTCATCCATTCCGTTCTCCTTATAATAAAACTATGTTAAGAAAATCCCGCGCAGCCCCCGCCCTAAAAGGTATTCTCTCCGGCTCAGCTGAACAAAACCAAGTCCGTAAGGCAAACCCAACATCCCATTAAGTTACTAAATCCCACAATCGGAATTCGTACGTGGCAGACAGGGGTCGGAAGCTGTGTACCGGAGATATCAAGCTATCTCCAACAAGGCAGTCCATGACTGCTGTCTCCCCTACTCCTCAGGTCGTGGTATTCTAAACTCCAACTGCATCCTCCCTACTAAACTAAAGAATAGCTCGGAGTGAGCATTTCCTACTCAGCTAAACCAAAAGGAGAATGAGTTTTAAGGTTCTTGCACAGCTTCTTTCAAGAAGCGCGTTCCACTCGTCCCCTTTCACTCCCGCCAAGCACTCGCTCCACTTCCTCGCCCTCAAACCACAAAAGGAAGCCTTTGTTAAGTACAGAGACTTCCCAGATGTGTTCGAATGGGGGATTATTTTTCTACAATGCCGTCAATGCGGATGGAGAAGTAGGGAGCACTGCGGAGGGTGGACTCGTCAAAGTAGCCGTCCTTGATGCATTCTACAACTTCGCCCTGATAGATGGCAGTCATAGTGGTGTAGTCCATGAAGGAGAGGTCAACCTTGCAGGAAGTAACATGACCTTCGGAGTCAACTTCAACGGTGCATGTGTCCTGATCAGCTGACGCGGTGAATGTGCTTGTGTCAAATACGTGAATTGTGCCGTTCTTGAGTCCGGCTTCAACTTCGGCTACCTTTTCGGCAGTTCCGGCAGCACAGCTTGAACCAAGCGCGGTTATAGCGACGCCGTTTTCAGCGTAACCCTTCGCCACGTCAGTGCTGTATTCTTCAAGCTTGCCGTCCTGTGCGGCCTTGAACAGATCCTTGTAGAACTCAGCCCATGTGTTAGTGGGGGATGTAAGAGCGGCGTTCGGTGCGGTTTCAAGCATGTCAATGTTGTAGCCTACAGAATAACATACCTTGCCGGATGCAAGAAGCTTTTCGCATGCGGAAGGAGCGCCTGTTGAGTCGGCGTGCTGTCCAATGATAACACATCCGTTGGCAACAAGAGCCTCAGCAACGGCGGCTTCCTTTTCAATGTCGAACCAGGAGTTCGTGTAGTTTACTTCCATTACAACGTTCGGTACAATGGACTTTACGCCAAGATAGAACGCTGTGTATCCGGATACAACCTCAGCATAGTTGAACGCGCCAACATAACCAATCTTCGCGTTGCCGGATTCGTCAAAGTGTTCCGGTGTTCCTTCCGGAGAAATTGTGCCGTTGTCAATCAGCTCAGCCAGCTTCATGCCCGCAACAACTCCGGACACGTAACGGGATTCGTATATCTTCGTGAATCCGTTCTTGAAGTTCGGTACGCCTGATATGGCCGCAAAGTCGCCCGTCATTGATACAAACGTTACGTCCGGGAACTGCTCAGCCGCCTGTACCATGTATGTCTGATGTCCGTATGAATTCGATATCACAAGATTGCATCCCTGTCCAACGAGGTCTGTAGCCGCGTCAAGGCAGGTTGAGTTCTCCTCAATCTTGTACTTCCACACAATCTGGCTGTCAGCTATCCCAAGCTCCTTCGCAGCTTCTTTGATACCGTCCATGTGCGCCTTTGTGTAGCCTTCTGTCTCATCGCCCACAAGTATGCATCCGATCTTGAGGTCTTCTCCTCCGGATGAACATGAGCTTAGCACTGCCATCATACTAAACAGCATCACAGCAGCCATTACTACAGCGGCAATTTTCTTAAACATAATTTGTCCTCCTGATTTTCTCAGAAAAAATTTTTGTTTATCTAAATTTCCTTCTGCCTACAGCAGGTCAGGAAATCTAAATCTATGGTTCGAGGGGTACGATGGGAGACGAGGGATACGAGGGAACGCGCTTCTTGAAAGAAGCTGTGCAAGAACTTTAAAAAGATGCTGCAATTAGGTGAAGATTAGCAGGGGAGACTACTTGGCTGCACTTCTTTGGGTTGATGTTTGGGGAATACCAGATCGACTAAAATTTAGAATACCAAGGGATCAGGAGTAGTGGAGACGACAGTCAGGAACCGCCTTGTTGGAGATAGCTTGCTATCTCCGGTACACAGCTTCCGACCCCTGCCTGCCCACACCGGATTCCGATTGCGGGATGAAGCAGTGATAACGTTTCCACTACAGCAGTTATATCAGCGCGAGCGTTAGTGCTGGCCGTGGAGAAATTGCGGGAAATTACCCAACTCCACACTCAACTCTTCACACTCCAAACTTTCTCCTACCTGACGAACTCAACTTTCCCGTTGTCCATTGACGCTACTCTTGCTAAGGATTCTACTCGGATTCCTTTTCCGCGGACTATGTCACCGCCGGGCTGGTAGGCTTTTTCTATCACTATTCCTGCCCCTACAGTTGTCGCTCCTGCGTCGTTCACAAGCTTGAGCAGGGCCAGAAGGGCGCTTCCTTTGGCTAAGAAGTCGTCGATTATCAGCACCTTGTCGCGGGGGGTCAGAAACTCCTTCGACAGACGGATGTTGTACGTCCGCTCGTGAGTGTAGCTGTATACCTCCGAGGTGTAGACGTCGCCGGAGATGTTGTTCGTCGGGGTCTTCTTCGCAAACACCACGGGAACGTTGAAGTACTGCGCAGTCAGACACGCAATCCCGATTCCCGAGGCCTCAATTGTCAGAATTTTGTTAACACCGTCGTTTTTGTAGAGCCGGTAAAACTCCCGACCCAGCTCGGATATAAAGGGCACGTCGATCTGGTGGTTGAGAAAAGAGTCGACTTTGAGGACATTTCCCTCGCCGATTTTCCCGTCCCGCGCAATTCTGTCTTCCAGCAGCTTCATAAATTTCTCCCGTTTTTCATCAAAGAAATACTTACTATCATTATACACATTTTTTACACAAAAAGCAATATCCAAACAAAAAAATCCCAAATTTTTGTGGGGGTCGTTAGCACTGACAGGCTTTCTCCGGCTATTCTTCAGTTTTAGTTTAAAGAAATCCCACGGTTCTAAAGTCCAGCTGCCGCAATCGGGATCCGGCGTGGGCAGGCAGGGGGCGGAAGCTGTGCATCGGAGATAGAAAGCTATCTCCAACAAGGCGGTCCATGACTGCCGTCTCAACTGCTCCTCAGGTCAAGGATCACTTCCACCGCATCCTCCCTACTAAACAAAAGAATAGGAGAAAGGTTGTCTCTCCTATTCAACTTCACTTAAAAAAGAATGAGTTTTAAAGTTCTTGCACAGCTTCTTTCAAGAAGCGCGTTTCCCACGTCTTACTTCACTAAATGACGCTTGATTTTCTTAGAGGTTGTTTTTTCAAACTCAACTTTGCGGAACTCAAGCTTGTGGATTTGTTTGAAGGAGGGGAGACGCCTGTTCAGCTGGGTGATTTCCTTCTGGATGGATGAACGTAACTCGGACTCGGTTAAATTTGGGTCTTTGTCGTAGTTCGGGAAGATTACGGCACATAAACGTACACTGTCGCCTTCCTGACGGCCTACCACTACTGACTCGCTGATTAAATCTATCTTGCCAAGGTATTCCTCGATTTCCTCGGGGAAAACGTTCTTGCCGTTCTCGAGGACTATAACCGACTTCATGCGGCCCGTGATGTATACGTACCCGTCCTTGTCCATGTAGCCGATGTCGCCAGTGCGGTACCAGCCGTCTTCCGTGAACGCTTCAGCATTCGCCTCAGGGTCAGCGTAACCTAACATCACATTGTCACCCTTCACCTGTATCTCGCCCGTTACATAGCCGCTCTCGCCTTTCTCTATGCTGTCAATCCGGACCTCGCACCCCGGTACCGCAGGCCCTACTGAACCTAACTTACGCTTGTAGTACGGCGTCACCGATACCAATGGCGAACATTCCGTGATTCCGTATCCCTCGAATATGGATATGCCAAAAGCTTCAAATATCGCTATCATGTCCGTCGGTAACTCTGCTCCGCCGCTGATTATCTTCACCAGCCGCCCGCCGAATGCCTCACGTACGTCACTGAATAACTTCTCACTCATGTCTATGCCGCATAACTTCAGGTACCGCGCAGCCCTCACCGCTGCAGGAAGTATCTTGTCCTTGCCCGACTTCTTCGCCTCCGATACTATCTTGCGGTACATCGTAGAGATAAATAACGGTACCAATACCAATGCCGTCGGCTGGAAATCTTTGAAATTCTTCAGCACATGACGCAGGGAATCGTTGATGCAAATCTTGCAGCCGTAGTTGAGCGCCGTCAGGAAACACATCAGTTCGTAGGTGTGGTGCAGCGGCAGAACCGAAACCAATACGTCGTCCGGGACGAACTCCACCGTGTTGCCCGCCGCGTTGATAGCCGTGCAGATGTTACGCTGACAGAGCTGGACTACCTTGGATGTGCCCGTGGTGCCTGAGGTGAACAGTATCTCAGAACACCGCTCGAGATCCTCGTCCGGCTCAAAGGGAACGGATAGCTCCGCACCAATGCCCGAGGCAATAATTTCCGCGCAGGTGATGACGTTTGCGCCGCTGACTCCGCCGTCCATGGGGAGAAGGTACTCGATTGTGGGATGGTTCGCGCATATTTCCTCCATGACTTTGTTGAAAGTCGCGGAATAGACTACAGCAGAGATGCCGACAGACTCAAAGAATTTCGCGATTTCCTCAGGGGCAAGCTCCTTGTCCATTGGGACGACAACATTGCCGGAGGAAATTATCGCACAGTAAGCCGTGACCCACATGTGGGATGTTTCGCCTATTATGGCAATTTTGCGGGAGTCCCCGCCAAGACGTATCTTGAGACCGCGGTAGAAGGACTTTATCTGATGGGCGAAGTCGGCAAAAGTCATTTCCTCGATGGCGTCGCCGTTTTTCCAAGCAAGGGCAATTCGGTCGCCGTGGTTTTCATAGTGTTCGATAAGCTCGCCGATGGATGCGATATTCACGAAAATGCGTTCGGATTTACGATGGTTCGGTACTTTGTATGATTTTTTCATGTAAAATTCTCCAATGTAATGATATGTAGAAGGATAACTTAATTCCCAGCTTCACTTCGTTGCCATAAAGCTTAGATCAAACCTTTTCAAAGGCTTGCAGGAGAAAAGGGGAAAACGTCCCTTGCGACTTCCGCAGAAGTCAGGTCTCAAGACTTCAAAAAAGTTCCTCTTTTTGCTTCTTTTTCCTCATCGCTAAAGGAGAAAAAGAAGAACTTTAGATTTAGAATAAATAATAAGTCAGTCGGCTGAAATAGCGCGTGGGCTGGTATAAAGTGGGTTTTGGTTTACGTCATTTTGATAAAATATAGTTGGTGCACGCCGTTGATCATTCTTTTCTCCTTTATCCAGAAGAAAAGAACAAAGAGAGGAAATCCTTAGAAGTCTTGGGAATTTCGATTTCTGCGGAAGGCGACAATGGGGCGTCTTCCCCTTGACCCCTACGAACTTTTGAATAGGTTCGATCAAAACTTTTGAGCTGACAACGTTTAGCTGAATTTGTTTGCTTGTGCGTCGAGGGCGGACAAATTTGCTTCTAGCACGCCCAGCACCTTATAGAACGTCTTTATCTGCTCACTCGTTAGTCCGTTCGTGACCTTCTTCACCGCCTCGTCGATCATCTCGTTGATCCTCGGCATAATCCCATTCCCCCGCTCGGTCAGCCGGAGCTTCTTCTTATACTTCGACGCAAGCGTGCGCTGTATGATCCCCTCACCGCCGTCGTCCGAATACTCGATATACCCCGACACAATCAGCTCGTGCGCTATCCGAGATATGAACGCCTTGTCAACGCCGCACCTGTCCGCAAGCTCGCTTGACGTCAGACCCCCGTCCTCGTGAGACAGACAACACAAAAACATCAGGTGCATGCCCCTCAGCCCGAACTCGCTCATTTTGCTGTTCTTGTACCGCTGTACGGCCTTGACCATTGCGTCAACCGCCGAAGAAAACCGAAAGAACATGTGAAACGACGCAGCTGTGTTCCCGCCATTCACCTCCCGGGACTTTTCCGCCTCCTTTGCTTCATCCCCGCCGCTGTCAAATAAAGCCATTCCCATTCGCTTCCTTCCGTTGATTTCCGCTTACTCAAAAGATAAAAAGTTGACTTGTCAAATTGTGTTTTCTATTATACCACAACATGAGAAAAAATGCAATAGGAATTTCTCAATTTTAATAAAAAAAACAAAAGCCGGTGTTGAGCCGACTTTGCTTGGAATAATTATGTAAATAGCAAAAAATATGTCGCGGGAACTTTACTTTATAATCTCGCCCCAGCACTCACCGAAAGCACATGCCGCGTTGGCCTCGTCGGTGTCGATGTGCATAGCTGCCGCGAAATTCGGGCTGACTCTCACCACAACGTCGCCGAACACAAGGCTTCTGCCGTTTGAGTCAATCTTTACGGAAACGACGTCCTTGTCCTTAACCCCAGCCTTCTCGGCGTCTTCGGGTGTGAAGTGGATGTGACGCTTTGCCGCGATAACGCCTTCGCTGATTTCAATCTCGCCGCAGGGTCCGACCAATTTGCAGGGAGCTGAGCCGGCAACGTCGCCGCTTTCACGAACAGGAGCTGTAACGCCGAGAGTCCGTGCGTCCGTCAGGCTGACTTCAACCTGTGTGGCAGCTCTTGCGGGACCGAGAATGGATACGTTGGGGATGGACTTCTTGGGTCCTACGACGGTGACGCGCTCCTCGCAGGCAAACTGACCGGGCTGGGACAGATCCTTCTTCTTTGTCAGGGTCGCACCCTCGCCGAACAGAATCTTGATGTGCTCTTCAGTGAGATGCACGTGGCGCGCGCTTGTTTCAACAATAACTTTCATGAATACCTCCGGAATTGTATTTTTTATTTCAGTTTATTATATTATATCACTTCTATTTCTTTTTTACAATATCTTTTTCAGATTTCAGGAATCATATCCATGATTTTTTTGTGTATTAAACGATATTTTTTTATCCACATCGTGTTATACTATATCCAAAACCAAACCGAAAGGGGACGATTGCTTGAAATACACTCGCTTCTTTATTCCGCTTCTGCTCTCGCTGATTCTGACTCCGGCCGACCGGGACTACCTCGTAAACGCTGTGGCCGCAAGAACACCGGACCTCACGTTCAGCGAACGCACGTCAGTCTGCTATACCATACTGAAAACCCTCGCGGATAACTCCACCCCGTCAACCGCCGCCGCAGTTCTGGACTCAGTCCTCGATAAATCGGATGCACCCCCGCCCCCGTCGGAAGAAGACCTGCGACTGACCGAAGCCGCACTGAATCAGGCTATGGCAAAATTCAGTCTGGAAGAAGAAAACCATCCGCAGTAAAGCAGTCCGTTTGCAGCTATGTGTAAATAAAGCGAAAAGCATAGCCCCCGGGATTCGAGAACTACGCTTCACGCTGTTTATATTTTAAGAAAGGACAAAACTAAATTTTTCCCTTTGCAGGAGCTATAGAAATGTCGTCGTGAGTCGTCTCCGCTGCCTGGCTAAAGAATACCCGAGATCGCCCGTGGGGGCTTCACCACACGTAAATGCCTGTCGGTGCTGCCGACTTAATTGCCTGTTTCTTTATTCCACTCTAATACTGTGTCACAGTATTTTTCGAGTAACTGCGCAAGCTCACTTCTCTTGGCTTCGGCTTTGGGTGTGATCTTGTTGTTTACTTTTACAAGGAAGTTCTTCTGTGAGGCAAATTTGCATGCGTCAACTGCCCAGTCTGCTATGTCAGCGCTGTCGCTGGCGTTTGTTGTAACTCCAGTAGTGTTTACCGCAATGTTTTCGATAAACTTGGTGTACCTCAGCATCATGAGATACATCTGCTGGTGGGTTACATTGTTGTCCGGTCCGAACTTGCCGTCACCGTAACCCTCGATAATGCCGTTCTGGGTAGCCCACTCAACATAGGGTGCATACCATGACGTAGTGGAGTTTATCGGCACGTCGGAATAGCTTGAAGTCGTGTATCTTGTTACGTCAGCGCCCGCAAGTCTGCCAAGCACCGTCACAAACATAGCTCTCGTCATTGTGGCGTCCGGAGAGAAACGAGTGTCACTTACACCTTTGAATAACTCATGCTCGTATACAAACTGCACCGCACTGTAGTAATCGTCAGTCTTCGATACGTCGTTGAAAGGATTGCTCCATTCGCTGCTTGTAGAAGTGGTTCCGCTCTTCTTGAAGGTGATCTCAACCTTCTGATCCTTCGTGACGTTCTTGAGAGTGTATGTCACAACACCACTGGAAGCAGTCGTGTATGATGTGGAAGCCACAGCCTTGCTGTCAGCCTTGATAGCGTCAAGCGCATATCCTGTTGATGGAGTTATTGTGAACTTTATCTCGCTTCCCTGTCCGATTTTTATCTCGTTGTTTTTGTCAGCTGTGGGAGAAGCCTTTACAGTGCCGCCCGTTCCTGCGGAAACAGTTACCGTATAAATACCGGGAGCGTCCTTTTCGTATTCAAACTTAATCTTGTCGTCCTCGTTCAGAGTCAGGGTCACATTCTCGTCCGTGTATGTAAATGTTCCCGCAGTAGAGGACGTGTTGGTGATGGTCAGCGTGTACTTTTTGTTGGTCTTCGTGATGTTGATAAAGTCGGTCGGGAACGCAAGACTGTGACCGTTCAAGTCAATAACAACATTGTGGCATAATACTACAGTGTTGTTCTTGTAGTAGTTCGTAGACTTGGTCTCCTGATCCTCGCCTAAAACAAGAATCAGTTCCTCGTCGTCGTCAACGTCGTCAAGATCAAAATCATCCGTGTCAATGTCATCGTCCTGATCAACAGTGTATTCAAGAGCCTCAAATATGTCGTCGTAAATCGTGACAAGGTCGGAATTCTTTCGTCCGTCATAATAGTATTTGACTCCGCTGTCGCCTACATATACATCCTGATCGCACTCTACCTCGTCGCCATCCTCGTCAAGCACCACAAGACGCACCGTTACATATTCCTTGTTGTTGCTGTCTTTGAGTACGTCATCGGACTCAATCTCATTCTCATTTTTGGTCTTTTCCTTGCCTTTTGAGTTGAGGACCAAAAGCTCTATGTCGTCAAAGTTCGTGTAGCTGTCAAAATATAAACTTGAAATGTACTTTGAGCTGCCGTTTTTGCTCTCTTTGTAATATATTCTGGAAATATCATCTTCAGAGAACTCATAGCCTACCGGGTACTTGTCCTCTTCCAGTTCAAATTTCACAATGGAGTAAATATCAAGGGTGGTTGCTTTCTTGTTAATCGTCAGTCCGGTAACCTTAAGGGTGGCTGTCCCTATCTGGACATTGTCCCTATAGAGATAGACGGTAAGATTTATGTATGTATTGCCGACGTCCGTGTCCTTGATAGTGTAGCTGCTGTACGTGACTTTGATTGTGTTGTCGGTGACGGTGTTGCCGTCTGAGTCTTTGTAGGTTACTGACTTGATAGTCATGCCTGTACTGTTAAATGTGTCTCCAACCTTATAACTCTTCTTTGTAGGAGCAGTACCCATTGTAACAGTGTATTCAGTTGTTGTAGAATCCGACTTCGTTACCTTCAGTGTTACAGTAGAACTTTTTCCGCCGAACTCAGCGGTAAGGGTCTTATTGCCAACGTCTGTTGAACTGAACGTGTAAGAACCTCCCGAAAAAGTAATTCCGGAAAGAGTAATATCTGATGCGTAGTCGCTGTAATTAATAGAATACTTGTTGTTTTTGTCATCGGTAACTTCAATCTTAATGTCCGATGTGTACAGCTTTTCACCAACCTTATATGTCGTATTGTTTGCAGGTGTGGTGATCTGGATGGATGAAACATGATCCTTAATCTCGTAATTTTCACTTACAGGAATAGATACATCCGTGCTTTTTCCGCCAGCTGTAACAGTGATCTTTTTCGTGCTGTCAGCATATTTAGGGTTGTAGTCAAATTTAGTAGTCGCAGTCAGAATGCTGTTCTCGTTGCTCTTTACCTTGACAACTAAATCGCTGGCAAGAATCGGGTCACCCACATTGTAGGCCTTTGTAGAATCGCTCAGAGAAGCTTCAATATACGTGACCTCATAAACCTTTACTGTTATTACAACTGCAGCACTGCCGGTAACACTCGAGTCTCCAGATTTGTAGGTATAGACCGCTGTAATTGTAACATCTTCTTCAATTGAACCAACCGCAGTAGCAGTGGCTTCTGTTCCGGTTCCGCTTACACTGACAGCTGATGGATCCGAGGAAACCCAGGATACACTTTGAATTGCCGCGTCATCCGGAATACCGCTTAAGTTAAGATTAGCAGTTTCTTTTTCGCCGCCGTAGTATATAGTATTTGTGTCAGATGTAATTCCAATTGCCTCATAAACAGCGGAATCAGCCGAATTGCTTTTTACCTCACTCCCACTTTCCAACGAGTTAGCCAGAACACCTACAGGCATAACCATAATAATGGCAAGCAGAAGCGAAACAATGGTAAATAATTTACGTTTCATTATAAACCCTTCCTTTCATGATACGTAAAATTTTCTCAAGCTACAGGTATATAATACCACATTTGACGGAAAAAAACATGAGTCCGAGTTAAAGTTTACAATCATTTAACAACATCCTCCACTTTTTCCATTACCCTATTAGACGCATAGAAAAAGAAAAAGTTCCCGAATTTCATAAAAAATTTTAAATAAAAAGAAAAAGGAGAGACAAATCCCTCCGTTTTCCAATTTTAGCCAATGTCCCCGTACAAAAACCCGCACTGATATAACCGCTGTAGAGAGAACGTTATCACTGCTTCATCAAGCAATTGGGATCCGGCGTGGGCGGGCAGGGGCCGGACTCTTCCCTGCTAAGCTGCAGAATTGTACGAAGTGACCGCTCCCCTGCTCAACTGAACGTGATAAAGAATGAGGAATAAAGTTCTTGCACAGCTTCTTTCAAGAAGCGCGTTCCCCTCGTCCCCCAAACACTCACCCCAGAGAAATCTTGGCAATGCGGGTGCGCTCGAGACAGCAGGAATCGCCAATGGAAGAATCGCCGGCACAGTAGCTGAGTAAAGCTTCGGATTCGCTGAGAAAATAAACGGCGGGATAACAGTAGCCAACGGTTTCGCTGTCTTCGATTATTTCAGGAGCGGAGAAACGTACGCCGTCTGAGGAAACAGCCATAACCAAAGGATTGCGGTTGCCAGTCCAGTTGTTCACACATCCGGGACGCCCACTGTTCACCTGCGGGACGGGATTCCAGAAAGCATAATATTTGCCGCTGTAATCGTTCTTCTTTATTAATAAAGGCGAACACGGTCCCGTAAACTTCGAAGGCTGTGCCGTGAACCAGTTGAATCCGCCGTCTATGGATACACTCTCGTAATGCCGGCCTAAATCCGTGCGGAAATAACCGTAGAGTGTCCCGCCCGGCAGCTCAATCACACCCGGCTCCTGCAATCCTGAACGGCTGTATGAAGCAAACGGCAGAGACAGCGCGTCCGACAAACGTCGCCATGTGACTCCGTCATCATCCGAACCGTAAAATTCTGCCTTCGCCCGGCTCTCGTACCATACGCCCGCTCCGTAATTGTTGTCCGTCGTCATGTGCAAAGCTGCAGGTATGATAATCCGCCCGCTCGCACATCTGAGTATTCTGTCGTTGTTGATTACGTAATAATTTTTGTACGGCTGAGGTACGCATCTTACCGGCGGCTCAAACGTCTCCATCTCGTCCCGGCTCCTCTGCAATACCACCTCCGACCATAATCCCTCGTGCTTTATCAGATAAAACAGCCCTGCGTCCCCGTTGTTCATCCTCAGCAGCGACACGCTCATGTAGTTCGTCTCGGTCTTCTCCGGATCCGGCTTAGCTATCACCCTCTCTTCCCCAAACGTCTCTCCCCCATCTTCAGAATACATCACCGCTATCTCGCAGTATGCATTATCGTTGAAATCATCCCCCTTATACCTCGAATAGGCAAACGCTATCCGTCCATCCTTCAGCCGCAAAAACGACCCTTCGCTATTCCTTGGATTCCCGACCTTTGCCGGCAAATCTTTTACTGCCTTAAATTCCATTTTGGTTTACTCCCTTGTGTGTTATAAAATTATGTTGTGCTAATCTATTGTTTGAGAGGGGACAAGGGGAATGCGCATTTTTAAAGAAGCGCGTTTTCTTTTCGCTCCACCCCTCACTCACTTCTGCTTCCGCCAAACCTCAGTTCAGGAACCGCTCAAAACGGGATATGTTTTCTTTCGTGCCTATTACGGTTATCGTGTCGCCCGGGATTAAGGGCATCGTGGGCTTGATTTCGGTCGTTACGGATTGGGTCTCGAAGGAACGGATGGCAATTATGTTTAGGTTGAAGTTCGGTCGTATGCCGGAACCGATTACCGTCATGCCCGCGATTTTTTCAGTTAGGCGGATTTCCATTATGTCTATGCTGTCGCTTAAGCTGATGTATTCAAGAATGTGGGGGGAGATCAGCTTGCCGGCTATGCGTAGAGCCATGTCGTGCTCCGGATATACTACCTCGGCTCCCATCATCTTTAATATATCTCCCTGCTCTGCACTTGTGGCTTTCGCTATCACCCGCTTCACCCCTAAACGTAATACATGAAGCGTAGTCAGTATGCTCACGTCTATCTTGTCGCCTATGCCGATCACCGCTACATCCGCTTCGCCTATGCCTGTCTCCTCAAGGGAACGCTCCGTCAGCTCGTCTATCACAAAGGCGTTGTCGGTAAACTCGGCCGCTGTGTCAACTTTGTCTCGGTCCTTGTCTATCGCTATAACCGATTTTCCCTTTGACGCAAGCTCCCGTGCCAGCGCCATCCCAAACCGGCCTAAACCTATTACGGCAAACTTCTCTTCTTTCACCTTTGCTATGCCGGCACGCGGCTCTACCTTTATGCTCACATCACGCCTTGCGCCGCTTTTCTTCTTACCCATATCTTTTTAACCTTTCCTCCGCTTCTAACCTGCTTTTTTCATCCAAATCATCTTCTCATCCAATGGGTAGATCTCCGTCGGGACGGCTCGCGTGGGACTTCGCTCCGGCTACCCATAACGTGGATATCGTAAGCGGTCCTAACCGCCCAATGTACATCGATAACATCAGTATCACCTTCGACGGCACTGATAATAACCCCGTGATTCCCGTGGATAACCCAGCCGTGCCAAAGGCCGAAAACTGCTCAAATAATACCTCGCTTAAGTCAAATTCAGGGTCAAAAAACGTTATCATTATGGAACATATGATGACCCATACCAAGCCTAACGATACTATAATGTATGCTTTCGACATGGCGTCAGATTTTATGCGCCGCCTGAATGATATAGCTTCCCTGCCCGTAGCTACGCTTATCAAACGCTTTATGAATACGTACGCCGTTGTCGTCTTTACTCCACCACCGGTCGAACCGGGCGACGCTCCTATGAACATCAGTACACACATCACGATAAGCCCCGCATTGGAAAATCCCGATAACGGATACGTCGCAAAACCCGCGGTCCGCGCTGTCACACTGGCAAAAAACGCGCCTACCCAGCTGATGTTATCCCCCTCTGTCAGCTTCAGCAGCAGCGTCCCTGATATTAATAATACACCAGTCACCATCAGTACTACCTTCGTGTGAAGCGATAAACTCCTCACCTTCCCACGCATGTATAGTATCAGCTCCCGTATTACAAAAAATCCAAGCCCGCCAAGTATTATCAATAAACTCGTCAGTATGTTGAACCATACGTCGCCCGAATACGCACCTATAGAATCCCCGCTGCCCAATACGTCAAACCCTCCGTTGTTGAAGGCCGATATCGAGTGAAATACGCTCAACCATATGGCCTTCCCCATGCTGTAGTCACGGAAAAATACAGTGAACGCCATGACAGCCCCCGCCGCCTCTATGGAAAAATCCATGAGCATGACAGAACGTATCATCCCCCCAAGCCCACTGTATACAGGATAGTTCAAAGCTTCCTTCACTAAATTGTTCCCCTTCGTGGATAAGCTGCCGCCAAATAAAACAACAAGCCCCGCACTGATGGACGTTATCCCAAGCCCGCCTATCTGTAAGAGAAACATAATCACAGCCTGCCCGAAATATGAGTAGGCCGCACCGGTCTCAACAGTAATAAGCCCAGTAACACATACCGACGAAACGGACGTGAATAAGGCGTCAAGTAAAGTAACCCGAACTTCACCCGTGTGGGATATGGGCAGGGATAAAAGAATGGTCCCCGCTAATATAACCCCGATAAACCCTAAAGCGATAACCCGCCCCGCACTTAACTTGCTCTTGCCCTTCCTCGCGGTATTTTTCCTGGATATAACCTGATTCATATGTTAATTCCTAAATAGTATAAATAAATGCAATTTCATAGATAAACTCCACCCCCAAGCCGGATAAATCATCGGCCAGCCCAACTCCAAAGCGTACGTAAGGCAAAACCAACGTACCACTAAGTCACGAAATTCCGCAATCTGAATTCGTCAGCGGCAGGCAGGGGCGGAAGCTGTGCACCGGAGATAGCAAGCTATCTCCAACAAGGCGGTCCCTGACTGCTGTCTCTCCTACTCCTGAGCCCTTGAACCAACAAACCCGCTGGTCGATCTGCACCTGCTAAACCAAAGAATAGCTCGGAGTGAGTATTTCCTGCTAAACTGAACCAAAAACAGAATGAATTTGAAGTTCTTGCCAAGCTTCTTTCAAGAAACGTCCCCGTTCCCCTCGTCTCCTTCTCCTCCACTTGATGCACCAGCAGATTTTTTCTTTTCTAATTTGGATTTGATTATCGTAAAGATTTTTTCAAAAACACCCCCGGACTTTTTTTCTTCGGGAGTGGCGGAATCGGACTCACCGGAATCAGCGACTTCAATACCTTTCGCAGTAAGCCGGAGATGGACTTCTTCTTTGAGTAAAGTGTATAAAACGGAGAATAACGGAATAAATAGGATCATACCTAAAACTCCGCATAAGCCGCCGCCAATTATGACAGCAGCAAAAGTCCAGATGGCAGGAAGCCCTATGGAACCGCCAACCACACGGGGATAAATCAGCTGATTCTCAACCTGCTGTATAATCAGAAACACTATCATAAACCACAACGCCTGAAGCGGGTCGTCTATCACCATAAGAAGCATGCCGAAAGCACATCCTAAAAAAGCTCCCACATATGGTATTATGGCAGTAACACATATGATCGAAGATATAGCCAAAGCATATGGGAAGCCAAGCAGTGACAGTACTATAAAAAACAGCAGCCCCAGTATAATGGCCTCAAAACACTGCCCGCTGATGAATCCCGCAAACGTGTTCACACACAACCGGAACACCCGCCCGATTCTGTCAGCTGCGCTCTTTTTCAAAAAAGCATAACCTACATTGCGTATCTGCGCACCCAGCTTCTGTTTGTTCACAAGTATGTATATCGAAAATATAACAGATGTAAACGCCGTCACAATCCAGCTGATAACCGATGTGGCTCCGCTGATCAACGACGTAGCTCCACTGGTCAGCGTGGACAGTATCGCCGCCGAATTCTCGCTCACCTTAGTCATGATGCTTTCAAGGTCTATCTCCCTCAGAAAGTTCTCGACAGGCTCAGCGTTAATTCCATATTTCTTAAGCTCGTTCAGCTTATCAATCCACCCCGGAAGCGCCGCCATAACCTTTTCGTATATCCCCCGCACACTCTCACCAAGCTGCGGAAATATGGTGTGCGCCAGTAAGTATATCACAAGTGCCGCCGCCGCAAACGTTATCACAAGCGACACAACCGCCGCCGTCTTCATCGGTATGGCTTTCCCGCGCTTCTCAGATATCCGCGAAAACTGCTTTTCCACTGCCATCATCGGTGTGTTCAGTATCAGCGCAATCAGCGCTCCAATCAACAGCGGCGACGCCAGCGCAAACACCTTCCCCACAAACGCCAGCACCTTATCCAGATTATTCAGCGTAACATACAAAACGATCCCCAATGTCACCAGCTTCACCGCCAGCAGAAATATCTCATTAGGTGTTATCCCTTGTCTTTTCTCTCGATTCTGTTCATCTTTCATTTATGCTTCATCCTTTTTCTGCAGAAGTGTGGTTAATGCGTATTATCGCTATGTAGGACAAGGGGAACGCGCTTCCATCGTCCGCCATCGCCCCACCCCTCAACTCAATCCACTTTTCCCACTAGCCCAAAGTCACATTAATGTCTCGTCGTAAACCGCACGGGAACCGCCTACAAAGGGGATTCGGACTCGGGCGGCTGTTACATGGGCGGAACCTATGTGGCTGTGAGATAACTTTACAGGGACAGCTACCTTCTTCAGATGCATGCCTATTAACGTTCCGCCTATGTCTATGCCGGCGTCGGCTGAGATTTCGGCTAATAATATGGGGGAAGAACAACGCTTGTAGTACGCGGAAGCTAAGGAACCGCCGGCTTTCGGCTGGGGTATGGCATTGACACGGGTGACTAAACCAGCCTTGAGTAAAAAATCAACGGCGGAGGACTCGGCCACTATGGCACGGTTCAGATGCTCACAGCATTGCATCGCAAGATTCACCCCCGACTCGGATGCCGCACGGAGTAAACCGTTTAAAATGTACTCAGCGGCCTCAGGTGAAGAATTCTTGCCAATGTCGCCGCCGCATACCTCGGAAGTAGAACATCCCACCACAATAATCCCGCCGCAAACAACATGCGCACGGGTTAATAATTCCGACAAAGCCTCGTATGATTGTGTTTCTATATCCATAATAAAACCCTTTCTAAAAGTTTGGATTGTTGAGTGTGGAGAGTGGAGTCGAAAATGACCCCGTTCTCCCTCCCATGTATTTTTTAGGTTGTCTTAACCTTAGATAAATATTGTGTGGAATATGTATCTAAATCCAAGACAAACACCAACGCGTATATAAATACTGTAGACTGCCGTCAGCCACTGCTCCTGATCCCTTGGTATTCTGTATTCAATCCGTCCTTCTTCCTGCTAAACTACAGAATAGCTCGGAGTGAGAATTACCTGCTCAGCTTCACCAAAAAGAGAATGAGTTTTAAAGTTCCTGCACAGCTTCTTTCAAGAAGCGCGTTCCACGTTCCCACTTCATACACCGCGGCGGATGGCGAAAAAATGGCTTAGTATACTGCGGGATTTTTCTGCGTATTCGGCGGCTATGATTACCTCCGGCTTATGATTGAGGGGGTAGCTGATTAAATTCGCCACTGAACCAAAGGCCCCGCTGCGGGGGTCCTTCAGGGGGAAGATTACACGGGATATACGGGAGTTGATTATGGCTCCGGCACACATGAAACATGGCTCGAGTGTCACGTATAGGTCGCAGCCTTGTAACCTCCAACCGCCGATCGAACGGGTGGCCATCGCTATCGCTTTCATCTCCGCATGCTCTAAAGCCGATTTTCCTCCCTCACAGGTGTTGTATCCTGTCCCTATCACCACACCGCCCTTCACTATAACACACCCTATCGGTACCTCCCCTGACTCCCCGGCTTTCATAGCTAACGCAAACGCAAAATCCATATGCCTGCTCTCGTATCCATAATCATTTTCCATCACTCACCTTCTCCATTTCCACCTTCGCCGCCGCCACTGCCTCCATCTCCCGGATCACCTTCGACGGCATGACGTAATACCTGACCACGCCTGAGTAAAATGTACATCAACGATATCACTCCGGCCGCTATGATCACCGCGTCTATTCCCCCGCGTATGCTCGAACGCTCAAGCAGTATGGTTGAATATATCAGCGAACGTAAATTCGTCAGCGCATGCGCCAATAAACATGGCATAAGCCGGCCGGTGTTCTCAAGAAGTAGAGCTAATATGACCCCCGCTCCTATCGCATATATCATCCCGTCAACTGTAGAATGCGCTAAGGCAAATATCACACTCTGACATAATAAACCAAAAACCGGCGATAGCTTCCGTAACTCGCAGTAGTATAAATACCGGAATATAAACTCCTCAACGGCCGGATGTATCACACATAACGATATGAAATTCACTAAATCCATCTCAATAGGATCACGGCCAGTGTATTGGGATAAATTGTTGCTGTCAAGAAATAACGATACCCCGTACATTAACGCTATCAGCGCAGTAACGCCTATGAAAAAGTGCGGAATAACGGACCCCCACCCACGCACCTCTATGTCAGGAATCTCGCCCTCGCCGCTCTCCCCCTCCATAAAATCGTCCGGCATGACATAGTATATCACTACACCAATCAGGGACGAAATAAGAAACATGACAAGCATAAGCCAAGTCCCGCTGAGTATCCCGCCCAATAAAATCCCAGCCAGACGGCTTATAATCAACGTCATCATAAACGACGTCATAACATGTATCAAATGTGAAAGTTTACGTCTGTCCATAGCAATTCACGTACTCCAAAACATTCTTCTTGTATATTATATCACAAGCCGCGCACTATTTCAATTTGATTTACAAAAATGTTAGAATTATTCATAAAGATATGCTATAATAAAAAAAGTCCATAGGATAAACTCCCCGGCTAAGGCAAACCAAAAAAGTCCGCAAGGCAAGACCAATATCCCACTAATCCACGTCATCCCGCAATCGAGATCCGGCGTGGTCAGGCAGGGGTCGGAAGCTGTGTATCGGATATAACAAGCTGTCTCCAACAAGGCTGTCTCTGACTGCCGTCTCAACTACTCCTGATCCCTTGGCATTCTAAATTTTAGTCGATTTGGTATTCCCCAAACCTGAATAAAAGAATAGCTCGGAGTGAGAATTTCCTGCTCGACTGAACCAGAAGTAGAATGAGTTTTAAAGTTCTTGCACAGCTTCTTTCAAGAAGCGCGTCTCTCCTTCACTCAACCATATGTATCTCTAAATTTCACATAAAAAGGAACCATACCAATGAAAAACAAACTTCTTTTGATGATAGTGCTCGCATTGCTCTCTGTGACTGTAGCTTCCTGTAAATCCGATGATGAGTACGCACCGCCAGCCGGATTCCAGATGGCTTCAAATCAGGACGCTGACTATTACTTCTACGTGCCGGATGACTGGACCACGGATATGTCTACCGCCGCCGCTGGGGCTTACTGCAGCTCAAGCGACCCCTCAAGCGTGTCCTTCATGGCCTGGGAACTCGAATACTCCGACTCGTCTCTGGATGACTGGTGGGATACCAATACCAATGATCTCGAACTCATCTTCACTAATATCAATGTAGAAGATGAACAAAATACTACTTTAAACGAAATCTATAGTAAACGCTATACCTATACAGCTGACCTCGGTCCTAATACCTATAAGTTCTTGCAGGAAGCCTTCATCAAAAACGGCTCAGTCTACGTCTTTACCTATACCTCCCTCGTAGATACCTTCGACTCACACCTCGATGAAGTGGAACAGATGCTCGACTACCTCATCATAAAATAAAAATAATGAATAAACCACTGTAAAGGCCAATACTCACATGATCTACCTCGATAACTCGGCTACTACTAGACCTTCTCAAGCCGCATGCGACGCCGCTGTAAAAGCTCTGTCAGTCTGGGGAAACCCCTCGTCCGTACATAAACTCGGACTCCAAGCTAAATCCCTACTCGATGAATCAAGGTCGAAACTCGCCCGTACCCTCGCACTGCCTAAATTCACACAGGATAAAATCGTCTTCACCTCGTCAGGGACTGAGGCTAATAACATCGCTCTCATCGGCTCAGCTAACGCTAAAAATAAAAACTCACTCGTGATAATCTCCGACGGCGAACACCCTTCTGTCGATAATACCGCTCTCAGCCTTAAAAAATACGGCCATACCGTGGAAAAAATCCCAACTAAAGGCGGCTCGCTGGACCTCGATTACCTCGAAAAAATCCTGAAAACCTCAACCCTCCCCCTCTCCGTGATTTCTGTAATGCTCGTCAATAACGAAACCGGCGCAGTATATGACGTAAAATCAGCCTTTGATCTCGCTAAACAGTACTTCCCCGACGCGTCAACCCACTGCGACGCAACTCAGGCGTTCATGAAAATAAAATTCACCCCACAGAAACTCAACGCCGACCTCGTGACCGCAAGCGCTCATAAAATCCACTCAATCAGAGGCGCAGGACTCCTCTATGCCTCCGCTAACGTGATAAAAAGAAAAAACCTCGCCCCTCCCGAATACGGCGGCGGTCAGGAATTCGGCGTGAGAAGCGGTACCGAAAACCTCGTCAGCATTGCCGCCTTCGCCGCAGCAGCTGAATCTGAGTTTGACTCATGGAACGATAGAATAAAGAAAATCAATCAACTCAGAAGCTTCCTTGACGAAAAAATATCTGCCCTCATCCCCCTCGGCGTGAAAATAAATACCCCCGTAAACCACGCAGATACAATATTGAACCTGTCCCTGCCGAAAATCAAAAGCGAAACCATGCTCAATTTCCTGTCAGGTAAGGATATCTTCATCTCCGCCGGCTCAGCCTGCTCAGCCCATTCCAAAGAAAAAAGCAAAGCCCTGAAAGCTCTTGGCCTCCCCGACAGCGAAATTGATACCTCAATAAGAATAAGCATAGACGAAACCAACACTAAAGAAGATTTGGAAACCTTCGCCGAAACCCTTGAAGAAGGAATAAAAAAACTGCAAAGGATCAAGTAAAAAATGAAGCAAAGGATTAAATAAAGTGTGGGGTTTGGAGTGCATGATGTGAAGCCGCAAGGTGCGTTCGTCCCCCAAACTATGCAACATGCTGTATAAATAATCCAATGAAACCGAAAAAAATTGTATAAAAATATGCAAAATTTGTATTGCAAAACATTAATAAATATGATATAATACGATAAGAAAGATAGAAGGATGAGAGTGGGCGAAGACAAACCGTTCACTCTCTATTTCATGAACGGGGTCGGTAGCACCGACAGGCATTCTCGGCGCTTCATCAGCTGAACAGGAGAGCCAACCCACGACGACACTTCCATAGCTCCCGCAGTGGGGAACTCCGGCTATTCCTCAGTCTAAATCTAAAGAAATCCCACGATTTTATAGAATAGCTGCCGCAGTCGGACATTGCCGACCTAAAATTTGCTCCCGCACGTATCTTTAATCTACACCCCATTCGAGGTAATGTGCCATGCCAAAGAAAAATATAGCTCAAACCGTAAAAGAACTCGCTATGCCGGTAGCGGAAAAACTCGGACTTCAAGTGTGGAACGTGGAGTTCGGGAAAACCGGAGCGGATTATGAACTCGAGATAACAATAGATAGCATGGATAATAACGGAGTGTCGATCGACGACTGCCAAAGGTTTTCCGACGCTTTTAATCCGGTAATCGACGAAGCCGACCCGGTGGAAGAGGCTTATACATTGTCCGTGTCTTCACCAGGAGTCGAAAGAGAACTCAAGGAACCTGAACACTATAGAAAAATGATGGGTAAACCCGTGCTCGTTAAACTCTATAAAAACGAAAACGGTAAAAAATCCTTCGAAGGCATACTCGCGGATATCGACGACGAAAATAACGTCACTCTGTCAACGGACGACGGAAATGTCTCTTTTCCTCTTAAAGCAATCGCTAAGTGCAACGTCACTTTCAAGTGGGACTGACGATACTGTAACCGAATAAAAAATATATATAAATCGGAGTAAACACAAATGAACACAGAGCTGTTTGACGCACTACAACTTCTCGAAAACACTAAGGGTATTCCAATCGACTATATGCTCGAAAAAGTGGAAGCCGCACTCGTGTCCGCTTTCAAAAAGGAATACGGCAATACTGCGGTAAGAGTCGATATCGATAAGGAAAAAAAGGAAGTCAGAGTCTTCAGACGTAAAACCGTCGCGGAAGAAGTAAATGACCCTAAAACAGAAATCTCACTTGAGGAAGCTCACCAGATCAACCGATGCTATGAAATCGGCGATGTCGTGGAAGAGGAAATTAAAACCAAATCCTTCGGCAGAATATCCGCAGGCGCAGCTAAACAGGTTATCGTGCAGGGTATCCGCGAGGCTGAAAAAAATAATATAGCCCGGGAATACGAAAAACGTAGGGAAGATGTTATCACCGCCATCGTCACTAAAAGAGATGATTCAACCGGCGACGTTTGGGTCGATACCGGCACTTCCGAAGTCGTCCTCCCGCGAGACGAACAAATTGCCGCCGATAAACCTCAGGTCGGTGATAGAATCCGCGTGTTCGTCACCGAAATTACACGGGATAATAATAACGAACCCATAATCACCCTCTCAAGAACCAACCCCGCTATGCTTAAACGTATGCTTGAAACCGATATTCCCGAGGTCAAGGACGGAACTGTACTCGTCAAGGCTACCGCACGTGAGGCCGGATCCCGCTCAAAGGTCGCTGTCCTCTCACGCAACACGGAAGTTGACGCTATCGGCGCATGCATCGGTAATAAGGGAACCCGTATCTCCGCAATCGTGGAGGAATTAAAGGGCGAGAAAATCGACGTCATTAAGTATAGCGATAAACCTGAGGAATTCATTGCCGCCGCCCTCTCTCCGGCTAACGTGAAAGGCGTGGAGTTCGACGGAGAAAGATCAGCCCACGTCAACGTATCTTCCGACCAGCTCTCACTCGCTATCGGTAAGGAAGGCCAGAACGTGCGCCTCGCCGCTAAACTCACGGGCTATAAAATTGATATAAAGGGAATCAGGGAGCTTTCACCCTCAAAACCTCAGGAAAACAAAAAAACAAGCCCGAAGGCTGAATGATAAAACCGTAAAACTGTAATATGATTAAACAAAAGAAAACCCCCGAGAGACGGTGCGTGGGCTGCATGAATTCCTTCGATAAACGTTCCCTCATACGGGTGGTGCGCTCGCCTGAAGGGGAAATATCACTCGACTCAACTGGAAAAAAATCGGGACGCGGCGCATATATCTGTAAAAACCCCGACTGCTTCAAAAAAGCAAAAAAGTCCGGCGCCTTGAGCCGTAACCTCAATACCCCCATCCCCGAGGAAGTTTACTCAGCTCTCGAGGAACAATTCTCCTCCCTTAACCGGGAAGAACAAGAAGCACACGACACACACGACACAAAAGAGGCGAAAAATGACTGACACAAAGGACACCGGTAAAACCGCAGTGCGGAAATATATAAGCCTCTGCATGGCTGCGGGAGGGGTAAGAGTGGGCATAAGCTCAGCCCTCGACGACGTGAGACATAATAAAAGCCGGCTCGTCATCACCTCGTCCGACGTATCCGAGAGAAGCCTTAAGCAGATACGGGATAAATGCGCCTACTATGGCGTTCCCATAGGCGAAAGCGGCTTCACCTCAGCGGAACTGGGACAAATGACCGGCCGCACACCAACGTCAGTTCTGTCCTTCACCGGCAAGGGCTGCTGGAATAAGATAAAAGAACACTACATCAAAAAATAACGATAGGAACACTGCGGGAGCTATACCACATTTATCGTGGGTTGGCTTAAAATCTCAGCTTAAATAAGGCCGAGTTTGCCCGCGGGGGCTTCCCCGTAAAGAATAACGATAGGAGCACTGCGGGAGCTATACCACATTCTCGTGGGTTGGCTTAAAATTACGGCTTAAATAGGGCCGAGTTTGCCCGCGGGGGCTTCCCCGTAAAGAATAACGATAGGAACACTGCGGGAGCTGCACCACATTTATCGTGGGTTGGCTTAAAATTACGGCTTAAATAGGGCCGAGTTTGCCCGCGGGGGCTTCCCCGCTGCACGGAGGTTAATAATGGCAACGAAGTCAAACTCAATGTTCAGAATAAACCAGCTTGCAAAGGACTTGGGAGTAAAGCCAAAGGAATTTACCGACCAGCTTGACGAGCTTGGTATAAACAGCAAAGCCGCCACAGCTCCTCTTGAAACGGAGGACGTGGACCTGCTGTTTGAAGATCTGACAAGAAAAGCGTCAATCAAGGATATCGACGGCTACCTGAACAGGAGAAGCGAAATCACGCTGCCCGAATCTCCGGAAGAAGCCGCAAAACGAAAGAAAAAAGAAAAGGAAGCTCAAGCCGAAGCCAAAGCCAAGGCAAAAGCCGAAGCCGAAGCCGAGGCAAAAGCCGAAGCCGAAGCCAAAGCTAAAGCGGAAGCCGAAGCAAAAGCTAAAGCCGAAGCCGAAGCCGAGGCAAAAGCCGAAGCCGAAGCCAAGGCAAAAGCCGAAGCCGAAGCAAAGGCAAAGGCGGAAGCCGAAGCCAAAGCTAAAGCGGAAGCCGAAGCAAAGGCAAAAGCCGAAGCCGAAGCAAAGGCAAAGGCGGAAGCCGAAGCAAAGGCAAAAGCCGAAGCCGAAGCAAAAGCGAAAGAAGAAGCAGAGAGGGTGAGCAGACAACAGATGCAAAAGACCGAAAAAGTACAGGAAACCAAAAAAGGCTCAGTAAACGCAAACAGCGGCAATAATGGAAACGGCCGTAACAATCAGTCACGCGGCGAGAAGAACACTGACAACCGCGGCGACCGTCAGGACAAACACGACAAGCAGAATCGTGACAACCGTGAAAACCGCGACAACCGCAGTGACCGGGACAGAATCCGCGGCAGTCAGTCCGGCAACAACGGCAACAACGGCAACAACGGCAGCAGTGGAAACAGCGGCAGCCAGAAGCAGTATTCCCGCAAAGACAGCCGTAATGACCGCAATGACCGCAATGACCGCAGCGACAGAAGCGACAGAAGCGACCACAGAAACGACAGCCGAGACAAACGCAATGACCGCGACAGCCGTGACAGCCGTGACAATCAGCGTCAGAGCCAGAGCCAGCCGGACAACCGCCCCGTACCCCAGCCCCAGTCCACACAGCCACAGAAGCCGAAGCCGAAGGATCAGCCGGTGGTTGAGAAAAAGCGCACGGGCAACATCCGTATCGTGGACACCCGCGGCGGAAGAGTGGATTTATCCAAGTACGACGAAAAGCTCGAAAACATCTCCCCCGAGATGGACGACAAGGTGAGCAGCGGCAAGCAGAAGGTCAAGAAGCAGAACAACAGACCCGAAAACCGCGGCACCGGACGCAAGGTCGACAAAGAGCGCATGGCAATGGAGCGTCTTAAGAAGGCCAACATTGAAAAAGCCAAGAAAACTCCCCTGAAAATCACCCTCCCCGACGAAATCACCGTAGGCGAGCTTGCGTCCCGACTGAAAGTGACGGCAGCCGAGTGCATCAAGCGGCTGATGATGATGGGAGTCATGGCCACGGTAAACCAAGTCATCGACTTCGACACAGCCTATCTTGTAGCCGACGAGATGAAAGCCGTAGTCACCCGTGAGGTGAAAGTGACAATCGAGGAAAAGCTGTTCTCAGAGGAGCCGGAGAGCGAAGGGGACCTTGTTGAGCGTGCGCCGGTCGTATGCGTAATGGGCCACGTAGACCACGGCAAGACCTCGATTCTGGACGCAATCCGCCACACCAACGTAACATCCGGGGAAGCTGGAGGCATCACCCAGCACATCGGCGCGTACCGTGTAAACTGCAACGGGCGTGACATAACCTTCCTCGACACCCCCGGACACGAAGCCTTCACCGCAATGAGAGCGAGAGGCGCACAATGCACGGACATCGCGATCCTTGTAGTTGCAGGGGACGACGGAATCATGCCACAGACCATCGAGGCCATCAACCACGCGAAAGCAGCAGGGGTGGAAACCATTGTAGCTATAAACAAAATGGATAAGCCCAACGCCAACGTAGACAACGTAAAGAACGAGCTGACGAAGTACGACCTTGTACCGGAGGAATGGGGCGGCGACGTCATGTGCGTACCCTGTTCAGCCAAAACGAAAATGGGAATCAACGACCTTCTCGAGTCGGTTCTTCTCATAGCGGACGTAAAGGAATACAAAGCGAACCCGAACAAGCGCGCGAAAGGCGTTGTAATCGAAGCCAAACTTGAAAAAGGCCGCGGACCCGTAGCGACGGTTCTTGTACAGGACGGCACGTTAAAGAACGGGGACATAGTAATCGCGGGGACCAGCGTAGGCCGAATCCGCAAAATGGTAAACGACAAAGGCCAGAATATGACCGAAGCCGGCCCGTCAGTACCGGTGGAAATCATAGGCTTATCGGAAGTACCACTTGCCGGCGACGAATTCAACGCGGTTGAGGACGAGAGAATGGCCCGGGAGCTTGCGGACCAGCGTCGTGAGAAAGCGAAGGAAGAGCAGTTCAAGCAGAACACGAAAGTAAGTCTTGACGACCTCTTCAGCCAGATCAGCGCCGGCGTAAAAGAACTGAACATTATCGTAAAAGCAGACGTAGGCGGTTCCGCTGAAGCCGTAAAGCAGTCCCTCGAGAAAATCTCCACGGACGAAGTAAAAGTGAAGGTGATCCACGCAGGGGTAGGCGGAATCACGGAAGGGGACGTAATGTTTGCCTCCGCCTCCAACGCTATAATAGTAGGCTTCAACGTACGTCCGGACAAAGCGGCTATAGACTCCGCCGAGCGGCAGAACGTGGACATTCGCACCTACCGTATAATCTACGAGTGCATTGAAGAAGTGAAAGCCGCCATGAAGGGCATGTTAGCTCCGGTATACAAAGAGAACCTCCAAGGCCACGCGGAAGTGCGTCAGGTAATCAAAGTACCGAATGTAGGCTACATCGCCGGTTCCTACGTCCAGGACGGCAAAGTAACCCGTCAGTCCCAGATCCGCATAGTTCGCGGTGGCATAGTAATAATGGAAGACAAAATCAGCTCCCTGCGCCGTTTCAAAGACGACGTACGTGAAGTAGCCAGCGGTTACGAATGCGGCATAGGCTTAGAAAAATGCACCGACATCCAAGTCGGCGACATCCTTGAGGCCTACATTATGGAAGAAGTAACGAAATAACAAAGCAAAACGGTTGAAGTAAGCTTCAGCCGTTTTTTTTATGCAGGGGGAGGCGGAGGACGAGGGGAGCGTCGAAGAAGTTAGGAGATATGTAAGGTTGAGTGAAGGGGAACGCGCTCCTTGAAAGAAGCGCTTACTCCTCCTCAAAAATTTGAACTGCTCCCATCCTAATCCCACTCCAAAATAAAAAAGCCGCCGTAAGTATCAACTTACAACAGCTTTGTCCCGCAAAGGGAGAGATTCGAACTCTCGGTCGGTTATTAGCCGAACACACGATTTCCAGTCGTGCGCCTTAGACCAGCTCAGCCACCTTTGCACCTGCCCGCCTATGGGGTATTCATTTTTACGCCGCCGGAAATAACACCCGACTCGGAAATAACACCCGACCCCGACAGCTTTATAATTATACCACACACACGGGACTTTGTCAAGAGCTTTTTTTTATTTTCTGCTCATTTTTGGCATTTTTTCACTAAGTGGATCAGTACGTGGGAGTGTCAAGCCTCCAGCCGTCTGCCGTGTTCACAAGCTTCATCTCCACAGCTTCAATAGCCGGACTGCCTGATTCACCTGCGCCACCGGATTCATCGGAGTAAACCACCGGAACTTTCACTATAACGTAATCATCCTTCTGCCGGACTATCTCCATTCGGTCAACATCATAACTGCGGCTCCGGTCAAGTATGTCATCCTCGGCTAAATCCATCCGCGCCGTAAGAATGCCGTCCTGCTCAAGATACATAGCATAACCCGCAACCTGCTTCACGTCGCCGTCTTCACTGCCTAAAGTGTCGGAAATTCCGGAAAACGCTCGCTCGAATAGATACTCCGAATACTCCGGCGTGAATACCTCAAGAGTCGCCGCCTTTATCTCGTCAATTGTGGAGTAGCCGCAGTCGTCAGAAACCGGGTGATAGTTTATCTGAGCCACGTCCACGTCAAAGGTGTCGTATAACTCCTGAAACTTCTCCGCACTGTCCGATAAGGGCAGACCTTTGCCAAAGTATATCTCGTTCAACTCGGCCGACTTGTCAATCAAATCCGACAGTATGGGCCGTATCTCGTCCTCTTCCATGCCCCCGCAGGAGTATAGCGACACCATACCCGCAAAAACCACCGCCGCCAATACCGCCGATAAAATTCTCCTCGTCATATCTCGTCATCTGAGCCTTCCTTTCCTAAATCCTCGCCTCCGTACTCGCCGCCGGAGATAATTTCGCCGTCATCCTCTGAAATTTCAGCCTCACTGACTCCATCAACAGCGCCAACATCCGACAGGGAAGTGCCTGAGACATCATCCTTGCTCTCTTCTTCATTTACAACCGTAAAGTTCACAAGCCGGCTTCCTTCCGCGAGCTTCATCACAATAACGCCCGACGCGCCTCTCTGGTATACCGGAATGCCGCCTACAGGGGTCCTGATTATCGTTCCGTCAACCGTAATCATGATCAAATCGTCGCCTTCGGTGCAAATCGCGATCCCGCAGATCTCGCCAACCCTCTCGTTAAGCCCCTGAACGATAACGCCCTGTATGCCACGTCCCTTAGGCTCAAATTCACGGGGACTGAGCCGCTTGCCGTAACCGCCGGTGCTGATGACCGCAATGTGGTGCGAATCCAGCCACTCGTCATCCCGCTCGATAATGCATGCGCCCGCAACAAGGTCCCCATCGCGCAGACTTATACCCTTGACTCCGCGTGCGCTTCTTCCCATGACGGAAACCTTGTCCTCCCTGAACCTGCATCCCAGACCGCCCCGGGTTACGATAAGTATGTCGCTGACCCCTTCGGTTTTCGCCGTAAACAGCAGCCTGTCGCCCTCGTCGAGAAGTATGGCAATCTTTCCGCCCTTTCTCTGCATCTTGAATTCCGACAGCCTCGTCCGCTTGATGACGCCCCGTTCAGTGACCATGACAAGATAGCCCCCGTCCTCGGAGTCAGTCTCAAGCTCGTTGAAGGTAACAATGGACGTAATTTTTTCCTCTGGGGAAATATCGATCAGGTTGACAATGTTCGACCCCTTTGCGGTGCGTCCGGCTTCGGGAATCACATAGGTCTTTAAGAGGTGAATGCGCCCCGTGTCCGTGAACAAAGCCATGTACGAGTGGGAATTTGCGTAAACCACCCGCTCGATGTAGTCCTCTTCCTTTGTAGACATGCCGATAATGCCCCGTCCGCCACGCTTCTGAGCAGAGTATGTGTCCGCCGGCTGACGCTTGATGTAGCCCTCGTGGGTGAGGGTGACGACAACGTTCTCCCGCTCGATGAGGTCTTCCATGAGAATCTCGTTTTCTCCCTCCTCGATGACCGTACGCCGCTCGTCGCCGTATTTTTCCTTGATTTCCAGCATATCCGACTTGGTGATCTCGCGAATCCGGCCTTCACTCGAGAGAATTTCCTTGTATTCCTTGATGGCCGCGTACAGTTCCGCCAGTCTGGCCTCAACCTTGTGCCGTTCCAGACCGGAGAGACGTCCCAGAGTCATCTGAGTGATCGCAATGGACTGCTCCTCCGACAGATTGAACCGCTCCTGCAGGTTGATTCTTGCGGTTGGCGTATCAGGGGATGAGCGGATGATTGTGATAACCTCGTCGATGTGGTCGATTGCAATCTTGTAGCCCTCGTTGATGTGAGCTTCCTTGAGTGCCTTGTCCAGATCAAACTTGGTTCTGTTGCGGATTATGCCCTCCTGGTGGTCGATGTACACCTTGAGCAGCTGGCGAAGACCCAAAACTTTAGGCTCCCCGCCGACGAGTGACAGCATGATGACCGAGCAGGTTGACTGAAGCTCCGTGTACTTATAGAGCTGATTGAGGATGAGCTGCCCGTTTGCGTCCTTTCGGTATTCGATAACGACCCGCAGACCGTTCTGACCGCTCTCGTCCCGCAGCTCCGTGATTCCCTCGACCCGCTTGTCCCGGTGCATCTGGGCAATGGACTTGATAAGCTCGCCCTTTTGAACCATGTAAGGTATTTCCGTGATGACAATGCGGTTGTGTTCTTCCTCCACCTCAGCCCGTGACATGACGTTGATGCGTCCGCGTCCGGTGGCGTAAGCTTCGTAGATTCCGGCAGTCCCTTTGATGATAGCACCGGTAGGGAAGTCAGGCCCCTTGATGAACTGCATTAGCTCCGAGACTCCCGCGTCCGGGTGGTCCATGAGGTAAACCGCACCGTCGATGACCTCGCCGAGGTTATGGGGAGGGATGTTTGTAGCCATGCCGACCGCGATACCGACAGCGCCGTTGACAAGGAGGTTAGGGATCCGTGATGGCAGAACCGACGGCTCCCGTTTGGTATTATCGAAGTTCATGTCCCACTTGACGACGTCCTTCTCGATATCCCGCATCATTTCGTTTGAGATTTTCGCGAGTCTTGCCTCAGTGTAACGGTAAGCCGCGGGACCGTCGCCGTCGATATTGCCGAAGTTGCCGTGGCCTTCAATCAGCGGGTAGCGGTACGAGAAGTCCTGTGCCATTCTGACGAGGGAGCCATAAGCCGCGACGTCTCCGTGGGGGTGGTAGCTGCCGATAACGTTACCGACGGTCTTTGCCGACTTGGAAAACGCCTTATCGGACGTTAGTCCTTCCTCATACATGGCCCAAAGAATCCGCCTCTGTCCCGGCTTCATGCCATCCCGTGCGTCCGGCAAAGCCCTTGACACGATAACCGACATAGAGTATTCGAGAAACGACTTAGTAACCTCATGCTCCATATTAATAGGCACAATCTTCTGTTCCGGAAACTCAATCTTACTATCATCTTTTTTCTTCATGAATCTACACCTACTTATAAAATATAGTTATACTTAAATCCATCGTGGGGGAGACGGTGGGAACGCGCTTCTTGAAAGAAGCTGTGCAAAAACTTTAAAACTCATTCTTTATCACGTTCAGTCGAATAGGGGAGCGGTCACTCCGAGCTATTCTTCAGCTGAGTAGGGAAGATGCGGTGGAAGTGGCATCAATCCTTGACATGAGAAAACAGTGGCAGACAGCAGTCAGGGATCGCTCCTGATCTATTGGTATTCTAAATTTTAGTCGTCACGGATTTTCTCAATCCCAAGCCCAAAGAAACGCAGCCGCAATCTTTTCCTACTCAGCTGCACCTAACTGAAGCCTCTTTTTAAAAGTTCTTGCACAGCTTCACTCAAGAAGCGCGTTCCCCTCGTCTCTCTTTTCTCTGCTCTTGTAATACTTCATCTTTTTCCCGCCACATAATCACCCGCAAATTCTGCCGCAAAACGCATGGCTTCACACGCACTGCAGCCAACGATGTACCTCTTGCATATATACGCCCCAAGAAATACATCCCCCGCACCCTTCAGCCGTGCCATGACCCGCTTTTGTACCGGAATCATAAAACTCTCGCCGCCGCCATAATACATAGCTCCCGCTCCGCCCATCGTCATAATTACCGAACCAAAGGGTAGGGAAGCGCAGACATCACGAAATTCCTCTAAATCATGAATCTTCCGCCCCACTAATGACTCCATCTCGGCTGAATTCGGCTTGATTAGGTCCGCCGCGGAAAACGACTCCTCTTTCGAAGCATGCTCCAAAGCCAAACCGTCGCAGTCAAGAACCACTATTGCGCCACAATCCTTAAGTTTTCTCCCCAGTAACGCCGGATAATCCCGCCCCACATCTGACGGCACACTACCGCAAACGCAGACTACGTCACCCGGCTTGATAGAGGATAATAACCGCTCCTCAATCAAACGTAAGCCTTCCGCCACAGCACTTCCCAACGCGTTGACCTCAATTGACTCCCCCTCGTCCGGTATAATTGAAACATTCACCCGAGTCTCGGCCGTCACTTCTATAGCAAGCGAAACATCCAGTCCCTCGGCCGCCAGCCCGCCATATAATAACTTTCCCCGCGAGCCGCCGTATGGAAAAATAGTGTAAATGTAAGGAGAACCAGGACCAGCCTCCCCGCATAAACACCGCGCCAAAGCCCGGCTCACATTGATCCCCTTGCCGCCAAAGGAAACCGAATAATCATAAGCCCGGTTGGTCCCCCCGGAAATAGATTTGACCCGGTACTCCACATCAACAGCCGGAGACAAAGTCAAAGTAAAAATATTCATATATTATTAGTCCCAATAAATAAGTACACAATTATGCAAACACCTTAACACCAACACCCGCGCTGATATAACTGCTGTAGAGAGAACGTCATCACCGCGTAACTATAGAATCGCAGCACGTCCTGCTATTCTCCTCTGCCAGCACTCCCGCTCACGCTGATATAACTGCTGTCAGCCACAAGTGATCACTGCTTCATCAAGCAATCTGAATCCGGCGTGGGCAGGCAGGTGAGGAAGCTGTGTACAGGAGATAGCAAGCTATCTCCAACAAAGCAGTCCCTGACTGCCGTATTAAATTTCTCCTGATCCCCTGGTATTCTATATTTTAGTCGTTACGGATTATCCCAAAACATCAGCCCAAAGAAGAGCATCCGCACTCGCTCCCTGCTCAGCTTCACCCCATTTCAACCTCTTTTTGAAGTTCATGCACATCTTCTTTCAAGAAGCGCTTCCCCCTCGTCCCCATCGCTCCACTTCTCAACTCACAAAATCTCACACATCCAAATTCTCCACATACTTTGCATTCGCTTCAATGAACTCGCGGCGTGGATCAACCTTCTCACCCATTAAAGTGGAGAATATCTCGTCGCAGGCCATCGCGTCTTCTATCTCTACCCTAAGGAGCGTTCTCGTCTCGGGATTCATGGTAGTGTCCCAAAGCTCCGTCGCGTCCATCTCGCCAAGACCTTTGTACCGGTCCGCTTCAACGTTAACTCCGCCCATTTCGGCTACTATGCGCTCTTTTTCCTCTTCCGTGAACGCATACCTCTCGCTCCTGCCTTTGTGTACACGATAGAGCGGTGGCTGGGCTAAAAATATATGCCCGTCGTCGATTAACTGACGCATGTGACGGAAGAAAAACGTCAGAAGCAGTATCCGTATGTGAGAACCGTCAACGTCCGCATCCGCCATCACTATAATCTTCCCGTACCGTAACCGGTTCATGTCAAAGTCCTCGCCAATACCGCAGCCGAGCGCCTGTATTATCGGGATTAAGGATAGATTCGTGTATACCTTGTCAAGCCGCGTCTTCTCTACATTCAATACCTTGCCTCGCAAAGGCAGTATCGCCTGAAAACGCGGATTTCTGCAGCTCTTCGCTGACCCGCCGGCACTGTCTCCCTCTACTAAATATAACTCCGTCAAATCCACACGCTTGTCGTTGCAGTCCGCTAACTTTCCCGGAAGAGTGCTCACCTGCAGGGAACTCTTTCTCGCTTCCTCACGGGCCTTTCTCGCGTTTTCCCGCGCCTTCTGTGCCACAAGGGACTTGTCCACTATCGCCTTGGCTACAGCCGGATTCTCCTCGTAAAACTCCGATAACTTCGCCGTGACTATGCTCTCTACAATCCCCTTAACGTCCGAGTTGCCAAGCTTAGCCTTCGTCTGGGATTCAAACTGCGCGTCCGGCAACTTCACCGAAACAACCGCACATAACCCCTCCCGAGCGTCCTCACCGGAGAAATTCTTGTCCTTCTGCTTCAAAGCCCCCGACTTGCGGGCGTAGTCGTTGAGTACCTTCGTGATGGCCGTCTTGAACCCGGTCTCGTGAGTGCCGCCGTCAACTGTAAACATGTTGTTCGCAAAGGTGACGATCGTCTCAGTGTAGCTGTCGTTGTACTGCATGGCTACCTCAGCCGTAATGTCCCCCTTCTGCGCCTTCATGTAAATCACGTCCGGATGGATCACTTCCACATGCTTTGCCTTGTTCAAGTGCTCCACAAATTCCCGGATTCCACCGTCGTACTTCAAATCATACTCAAGGTACCTGCCCGTGCGGTTCTCCTCGGAAGCGTTGTCGCTCTCGTCAAAACGTACCTCCTCAACCGTGTTCTCATCCTCAGCCTCATCTTCAGCCAGGCCCCCGTCGGAATTCCCGCTCTTGCCCGTGTCAGCCTCCTGAACCACATCAGCCGAGCCTTCCGTAGATCCGCTGTCCCCCGCTCCACCGGAACCTTCAACCGCTCCGGCACGTTCAAGGAGTCTCTGGAGGTCTTCGTCCACCGCGTCATCTTCCGCCTTGGCAGTTAGGTCAACTCTCTCGTCACGAAGGACAATGCGAACTCCCGCATTGAGGAAAGCCTGCTCACGGAGTCTGGTAAGAAGGGTGTTCATGTCAAAAACCGTTGTGTCGGTGAAAATTTCCGCGTCGGGCTTGAACCTGACGAACAGTCCGTGCCGGTCAGTTTCACCCTCACACTTGAACGGACGTGCAATCTCGCCCCGCTCAAACCGCATGGTGTAACGCCGGCCCTCGTAGCAGTTGTCGATCTCCATCCACTCCGACAGCGCATTGACGACAGAGGCACCCACGCCGTGCAGACCTCCTGAAATCTTGTATCCGCTTCCGCCGAACTTGCCGCCAGCATGAAGCACGGAGAACACCACTTCCAGCGTAGGCTTGCCCACCTGCGGGTGGATCTGCGACGGCACGCCGTATCCGTTGTCCTGAACCGACACGCTTCCGTCGGGATAAAGCACGACTTCAATCCTATCGCACCGTCCTGCCATAGCCTCGTCAATAGAGTTATCGACAATCTCGTTGACCAAATGGTGCAGTCCCCGGGAGGAAGTTGACCCGATATACATACCTGGTCTCTTCCGCACAGCCTCCAGTCCCTCCAGCACCTGAATCTGGTTCTCATCATAATCCGGAGTCTCCGGTGCTGCGTTTTCTGTGGTTTCTGTCGTTTCAGCATTTTCAGCCGACTGTTCCAACAAATCTTTTTCGTTATCCATATTATCTCTCTTTAGTATAAAATATTGTTTTATTTGAATTTGCAGGTAAAAGGGGCGAGAGGAACGGAGGATGCGAGGGGAACGCGCTTCTCGAAAGAAGCTGTGCAAGAACTTTATTCCTCATTCTTTATCACGTTCAGTTGAGTAGGGGAGCGGTCACTTCGTACAATTCTGCAGCTTAGCAGGGAAGAGTCCGGCCCCTGCCCGCCCACGCCGGATTCCGATTGCTTGATGGAGCAGTGATCACGTTTTCTCTACAGCAGTTATATCACTGCGAGCAAGCCACTCACACCATATTCCCAGCCCATATAGGGATATTTGTCTAAAAATCCTATCGTGTGCCAATAACCGTTCGCTAATATCCGCCAAAACTTTCAGACAAACCTCACCCCGCCAAGCCAACTAAACCCCGGAACCGCGCTTCGCCAGTGTGCCTGGGGACAGGTGGGACAGTATAACCATCCGCCCGGCGGACGACGACGTGACAATAAACGCCCGGGGCAAGTCAACGCCCGCAGACTCAACCTCTCCCCGCCTCTCCGCCGACTTCAAAAACTCACGGTTGACCTCACTCCCGAAATGTCCATCCATATCGAACATCCCAACAACATCCCCCCCGCGAATCAATTTTCCCGCTCCCGCATGTATCAACATATAAATTCCTCCAATTGGGGAAGCCCCCGCGGGGTCGGTAGCACCGACAGGCTAACACGGCGCTTCAGCAACAGAACCGCAGCCGCACCCGCTCCCCTACTCAGCTGCACCCCATTGCAGCCTCTGTTAAAAGTTCTTGCACAGCTTCTTTCAAGAAGCGCGTTCCCCTTCACTCAACCTTGCGTATCTCCTAACTTAATAGAAGTCCCCTCGTCTCTCCTTCCAAACTCCTCGTACTGCTCCACTTCGTCAGTTGTGTAACGAAACAGGCATGATGAAGTAGAGGAATAGGTCTTCGTCTTCACCGGAGGGGACGTAGGCGGGATTCACTTTGCCTTCGCCGTAGACGTCGGGATTTGGCTGGGAATCAAGAAAATCCGTGCCGTCAAGAGGCTCCATAATCATGCCCATTAACTCACGGTTCAGACGAATGCGTAACTTCGGCGAACCGGAGGGCGCGGAACGTAACGCCTCGAGAAGAAAACGACAGTTGAACCCTATCACCAAGTCCGCTCCAGTTACTTCACAGGGAATGCGCTCACGAACCGAACCGCCGGAGGATACGGACGACATCGATACCACACCGCCAGATATGTCAAATCGTACATTGCCGGAACCGCCTAAACGCCCCTCCGTCACTATCGAAGCTCGCTCGCAGGCTCCAAGAAATTCGGAACGGCTTACCACTATCTCCGTCATGTAATTCTTCGGCAATAACCTCTCGTACTTGATGTACTCTACCTCGATTACACGGGTGAAAAAGTATATCTCGCCTATCTTGAAAAATACATGCCGACGCCCTACCGTCATCGTTACGTCATCTTCACTGTCCTTCAGTAACTTCACAAGCTCGCTTAAAAATTTGCCCGGTATTATAACCTCGCACTCCGGTATGACGCCGCCCTCAGCAGCTTCCCCTGTGGCTGATTCAATTTTGCACTTCGCTACCGATAACCGGTTTCCGTCACAGGCAGTCGCCGTCATGTACCCGCCTCGGGAACGTAATAAAGCTCCGTTGTACGCGGCCCGTACGTCGTCCTGCCCTACCGCAAATAATACTTCCTCTATGATCCGCTTCAACCGGTGCTGGGGTAAAACATATACACGGTCCCCGATAAACATCGGCATGGATGGGAACTCGTCCCCGCGCTTCGCACTTATCTCAAAGTTCGAGTTGCCGCAGCTTATCTTCACACGGCCTTTGTCGTCTATTTCCAGCATGACCTCACCCTCGGGTAAAGACCGCACTATCTGTAGTATCTTCACCGTGTTGATGATAAACATGCCTTCCTCGTATATCTTGCACTTCACCGTCGTCCGTAACCCCTTGTCAAGGTCAAACGCCGATATCCTGCATAAATCGTCCCGGTCCGTGTCGTAATCCCCGTACTTCGGGTTCGGCGGACACTCAAATAATAACCCGTCCACCGCTGTCAACGTGTTCTTAGTCTGCGAAATTCCAGCCGGCGGCGCGATCGCTGCCAATAATTCACTCCTGTCAAATGATACCTTCATAATAATCCTCCTTGCTCGTAATCATAACTTCTCCCGCCTCTTTGCGCTTTCCCCTTCGTTTTCTCCCGCTCTCTTCTTAAATAAAAATAAAGAAATATATAAAATATATAATAAATCAATATAATATTCAGCAGTAGCAGGAGTAGAGCCTGCGGAAAACAGGGAAAACTCCAATTTGAGAGAACATTTTCTCGATCTCTTTCAATTTCAAAAACTTTCCTACATTATATTATATAACATAAACCAACCTGAAAGTCAATCTCCCCAAACATTTTTTTCGTTTTTCCAAAATACCCTTAGGAAATTCCTGGGAAATCCACTCCCAAACTCACGCTAACCTTAACCCCAAAACGACCTCCAAACTTCCAAAAACCGCCATATCTTCCATATTTTACTAAATAAAACTTTTCCACATCAAAACCTTTGAAATTTTTTCCTGTTATTCTAAATCCAAAGTCGAACCGGACCCCAAAAAATTAAATCGAGAGAAATCCAAAGCCATGGGGAAATCGACGGAATCCGAGGGAAATAAAATCAGTTTGCCCGGAGTTTTCCAAAGCTAAACAAAAGTCAAAAATGAACAGGAAGGGAAAGAAAAGGGTAAAAAAACAGAATTTATTAATATTTTTTCGGGCCGGAGCAATAAATTATCAACATCGAAATCCACAGCGTGTTGAAAACTCCAAAAACCCACAAGATTTATCCACAGCCTGTTGAAATCGAATTTGAAAAGTCAACATCAGATGTTCCGCCATCATGCTCCCCAAAGTGGAAAAATCACCGAAAACCGCCCATATGGAAAAATAACGTTATCCAGACAAAAGTCCAAAAATACAAAAATCAAACAAATTCACTTCTAAAAATAAGCCAATAAAATTCCAGCCAACACATATCGGACAAAAGTCCAAAAATACAATTGTACGACAAGTTCGCACGTCTGGCATCAAGAGCAATGAAGAACGGCGATTTGGATTGGAAAGAGAAAAAAGAAAGAAAAGAAATAAAAAAATCAAGCTTCCCCACGTCATGATTTTATCCACGTCAGGCACCCCTGCTCGCGCTGATAAAACTGCTGTAGGACCAAACGTTATAACTGCCCTATCAAGCAATCGGGATCCGGCGTGGGCAGGCAGGGGGCGGAAGCTGTGTAACGTAGACAGCAAGCTATCTCCAACCAGGCGGTCCCTGACTGCCGCCTCAACTATTCCTGATTCCTTGGTGTTAAAAATTTTATAGTCACGGACTTTTTACTACTCAGCTGCAGAACCGCAGCCGCAATCTCTTCCTGCTCAGCTGACCCCATTGCATCCTCTTTTAAAAGTTCTTGCACAGCTTCTTTAGAGAAGCGCATCCCCCGGAGATCCCTTCGGTATTTCCTAACTTCTTCGAAGTTACCTTCACTCTCCTTCGTCACCCACGCTTGACTTCTTTCATAATCTCGTGGATCTGCGCATCCAGTACAGGGTCAGAGGCGATTTCGCCTTCGATCATGTTTATGTTCGAGTGAACCGTGGAGTGGTCGCGCTTGAATACCTGACCTATCTGGGGGAGGGAAGCACCGGTCACACTGCGTACTACATACATCGCTACGTTGCGGGCTGTCTTGATTTCTTTTTTGCGGGACATGCCCATGATGTCGCTCACTGAAACTTCGTATCTGCGGGCTACACAGTCGATTATCCTCTGAATCACATCCGATACAGGCTCCGCGTCACGCAGGTACTCCGGCACCGTCTGTATCACCATCTCCATGTTCACCGGCTGCCCCGTCAATAAGTTCGACATCGCTAACTTCTTGATCACTCCCTCAAGCTGACGTATGTTCTCCTGGAGGTTCTGCGCAAGAAAATCCACTACGTCCTTCGGTACGTCCACATGATTCTGATTTATCTTGTTCCGTAATATCGCCATCCTAAGCTCGTAGTCCGGCGGCTTTATATCAGCTAAAAGCCCCTGCTCAAACCGGCTGCGGATTCTCTGTTCCAACGATTCAAGCTCGCGGGGCGGCCGGTCCGACGTCAGTATAATCTGCTTCTTGTCCTCGTATAAAGCGTCAAACGTGTGGAAAAACTCTGTCTGCGTCGCTTCCTTGCCCGCGATAAACTGGATGTCGTCTATCATCAGCATGTCGCAGGAACGGTACTTTTGCCTGAACTGTCGGTTCCGGTTCTTCTGTATCGCCTCAACTAACTGATTCGTGAACTCCTCGCCTTTTATGCAGATTATCTTCATGTCAGGATTGTGCGATAAAGCACGGTTGGCGATCGCATACATCAAGTGAGTCTTCCCTAAACCCGACGGCCCCCATATGAATAACGGATTCACCTTCGAACCCACGTTGTCAGCTACATTCATGGCCGACGCGTGCGCCAGCTGATTTGAACTGCCTACGATGAAATTCTCAAACGTGTAGTCCTTGATGTACTCCCGCCACTTGTCTTCCCGCGCTTCCCCTCCCGAAGCCGTGCCAAATCCGCCCCCCTGCGGCCCCGCCTGAGCCGTAGACGCAGACAAAGACGAACGCTTTCCCGAGTCAGCTAAACCAGCACCGCTTGAGTTGGCCCCACCGTAATTCAGCTTCTGAGGACGGGACCAGCTCCGGTTCTTCGAGTCAGCCTTGGGCATGGGAGTGTAAGTCTCGCTCTCCCCCTCGGGCTCGCTGTCCGAAAAATCGTCGTAGTCCTCAAAATAAACTCCCCCCGCGTCAAATCCGTCCTCATCCTCTTCTTCCCCCTCGTCCTCATAAACGTCTTCAGCCAAAGAAGCTGATGAAGCCAAGTCCGTCCGCCTGTCCGTTCGGTCCGCAGAAGCCAAAGAAGCCGCCGAAGCCGACGCATCCACGCGGATTTCCACGTCAGGCACGTACCCCAGAACCTCATCCAGGGCGTCCTTGATAAGCCCCAGATGCTTGTCCGAAAGGATCCTCTGCTTGGTCGAATTTTCACAGCAGAAAACCGCCCTCGACCCGTCAAGATAAATGAGTCTCAGCGACCCAAACCACAGCTCAAAGGACGTCTGCGTATAATGATAATTCGCTCTCATATATTCAACAATCATTGCCTGTATCTCAGACAAATCTGTATCATTCCCAAGTTCCATTTACCCTCCCATACAACTTTTCCATACATTAAATAATATCATTCTATTATACCACGAACCACCCAAAAAGTCAATAGTTTATCCAAAACTGGCGGGGAGGCGAGGTGAGGAAGTCAGGAGATACGTGGGGTTGAGTGAAGCGCGTACTCCTCCCAATCAATTTGAACTACTCCACGTCCTAATCCCACTACCCACCCCAAACAAAAATTTTTTCCGAAAAAAGACTTGACAAACGAGAGGGCAATGGTATATAATTACATTGTCTATCTGTGCGGCTTTGAAAAGGGCCGGTAAAAGGTAAAATAAAATGAATTATATAGAAAGGGGTGTGGAATATGCTTAGAACATATCAGCCTAAGAAGAGACAGAGAAGTAAGGAACATGGATTCCGGAAGAGAATGGCGACGGCAGACGGCAGAAAGGTGCTGAAGAGACGCCGCGCCAAAGGCCGTGTAAGACTTACTCACTGAGAGAGGGAAGAGCAATAGCAAAGTGCAGGAGCAGTATATGGCATAAGCATTGCTTGATAACTTGAGAAAGTGGTAAGACTTGCATAGGGATGACCTCCGCTTAAATCGGGGGTTATACTTTTATAACTGCATACGTGGTATCGAAATATAATGAAATATAGTACCATAAGCGAGAATTATTTGTTCAGGAAAGCATATAAAGCGGGACGGCATAAGAGCGCGGAAAGCATGACAGTGTTTGTGATGAAGGACCGCGCCGCCGCAGCACTAAAGAAGAAACACCCGGAGAAGAAGACAATCACCAGAGTCGGTATAACTGCCTCAAAGAAAGTCGGGGGCGCGGTGCAGAGGAATAGGGCAAAGAGAGTCGTCAGAGAAGCTTACCGCCGGATAGACAAAACCTACGGCATTAAAAAAGGCTGGCTCGTCGTTATCTCATGCCGCCCTCAGTGCGCCGAAGTGAAGACCGATAAGGCCTCTTCACAGCTGTATTTCTGCCTCAACTCCCTCGATATGCTCGAGAATAAACAACCACAGCAACCACAGCAACCACTAAAGCCGCCGCCGCAGGATCTGGAATCAGCCCATGAAGCCCATGAATAAACTGACCTCCTCCATAGCCGCGGCTCATAGCTTCCTCGTCAGAGCGTATACCGCACCGGTGAGATTCTACCAAAAATACCTCTCCCCGTTTAAGGGAAGAAGCACATGCAGATTCACACCGACCTGCTCGCAGTACGCCATTGAAGCCGTCAAAGAATGGGGAATTGTCATCGGAACAGCGCTCGCAGTCTGGAGAATTATACGCTGCAACCCGTTTTCAAAAAAAATTGACGACCCCGTTCCAAAAAATCCGCTTAGACGCAAAAGGGACTGAAACGCGTCAGACAAAACCCCGCCTAACCGCCGTACAGACTTTAACGAATCCAAAACAGCGCAGGAATTCGAGTTTTTGCCGTCCCCTATCCCCGTACCCCCTAAGGAGAACCAATGGAAAGTATTTTTGACATACTGTATATACCGATGGGGTATATTCTGAGGTTTGCGTATTCGCTTACCAATAACTACCTTTTCGCAATCTTTCTTTTCACTCTTGTTATGGAATTGATTCTGTCGCCGTTTGCCATCAAACAGCAGAAAAATTCCATCAAACAGGCCAAACTGAGTCCGAAAACCGCCGCCATACGCAAAAAGTACGCCGGACGTACGGACCAGGCTACACAGCAGAAGATGAACGAGGAAATCATGGCCATGTACAAGGCTGAGAAATTCTCTCCCACCAGCGGATGCGGAACCCTTCTCATCCAGTTTCCGATCATCATCTGCCTCTATAACGTGGTTACACAGCCTCTCAAGTACATCTGCAGGGTTCCCACAGCGGAAATCGACGCATTAAAGGAATTCTTCACCAACTCCGGAATAGAAATGGATCTGCGGAACATTCAGATTCAGATCATCAACCTTATTCGCGGAGATGTGGGCAGTTATACCTCGATAGCACCATCACTGAAAAACGCTGTTATCCCCAACTTCACCGTAGGTCCCTTTGATCTGTCCCAGACGCCGGAGATAAGCTTCTCCCCCTTCAACTGGCTGATGCTGATCCCGGTTATCACCTTTGTGGTAATGATAGTGTCACAGAAGCTGATGCAGAAGTTCACCTATCAGCCTCCGGAATCCGCCGACGCCCAGCAGTCAGCATCAATGAAAATCATGATGTACACCATGCCTCTTATGTCAGTGTACTTTGAGTTCCAGCTCGCGGCGGCCATCGGCGTGTACTGGATTTTCCGGAACATCATCCAGCTGCTTGAAAAAATAGTGATCTCAAAGCTGTTCCCGGTGCCGAAGTTCACGGAAGAGGACTACCGCGAAGCCGAGAGACAAGCCAGCATGAGTGAGCGGCAGAAGAAGAAAGAACTGAAAGCCGCCGAGGCCGAACGCCCCCACGTCCGTTCCCTCCACCACATAGACGACGAGGAATATCTGGCCCGTCATCCGGAAGAGAGGGTAGGCGAAGGCGAATGGCTTGACAAGAAGGCTCTCGAGGAAAAGGAAAAGACAAAAAACACCACCGAGCTTGGTGAGTCCGACATAATCAAGGAAGACGAAAAAAGCACCTACAGGAAAAAGAAAACAAAGTAAAAATTTAAACTCCGGACGACCGCATGGACGCAAAAGTGCAGGCAGTCCCGAGTTTATATCCGCGCCCGAGTACAAATACAGCTTGAAATACAGCCGTACCCGGGGTAAAGTAACCGAAACAAGTGGGGGTTGGCTGAACGGGTAATATAGTTTTTGCAATGGGTTTTCCGCTTTTCCCTTTGTGAGAGGGATGACGGGGAGACATTGCAGGGATTTAGTTGTTCTTTTCTCCTTTATCGAGGACTAAAAAAAGAAGCAAAAAAGAGGAACTCTTTATGAGTCTTGGAGATTCGACTTCTGCGGAAGTCGCAAGAGAGTTTGTCCCCTTGACCCCTATAAGCCTTTGAAAAGGCTTAACCTAAACTTTATTTCTGACGACGTTCAGCTTGAATTTTACTTTAACCCACTACATTAACGAATTATCATGACTGAAACTTATTTTATTGAGGCGAAGACCGTCGAAGAGGCGATCGCCATTGCAAACCGGAAGTATTCCGACGACAAGCACGAAGTATCGACCGAAATCATCTCCCTGCCGAAAAAGGGATTCTTCGGTATTGGCGCGAAGGACGCGAAAATCAAAGTGACCGTAACCGAGTCCCAGTCCGCCGAGCTGAACTCACTTGTCAGCGACATCAAGAAGATGAAAACCCTGACCGACCGGGGAAACGACAGACCCCGCCAGTCCTCGATGAAGACCCGCACGGAGACCCAGAAGCCCGGCTTCGACTCCGGCAAGCCGAAGAAACAGCAGAGCCAGCCGAAGAAGCAGACCCTGCCGTCCTCTTCCACTTCATCCGCGCAGACCCAGCAGTCCACAGCTCAGGCAAAGCAGGCGCCGAAGCCAAAACAGCCCCAGCCTAAGCAGACCCAGCAGAACACACCTCAGCAAAAGTCCGAACCCGCGCGTCAGTCCCAGCCGAAGCCGACCACACCATCAGCAAAACCGGCTCAGACTCAGCCGAAGCAGGCACAACCGACGCAGCAGCAGAGCCAGCCTCAGCCACAGACACAGACCCAGCCGAGCCAGCCCCAGACCCCGCAGAAGACGGAAAACCACGGCTCCCTCAGCAATCAGGTCAAGTCCAAGAGCCGCCGCATGAGCATGAACCGCACCACTCCCGCGAAGGAAATCGACCCATCCGGAGTAACGGTGTCATCCCCCATCGGAGTTGAGAGCTTCACCGCCCATCCCGCAGAGACAACGGCCCCCTCAGGCTTCGGTTCATTCGGCACAGAAAGTGACTCCGGCTTCGGAAGCGGAAGAATGTCAAACGACATCAGAAAGAAGCCCCGCCAGAGCACAGCACCAGTGACAGACCCCAGCAAAGCAAATCTCGACGCGCTGAAAGCCCTGACGTCAGTCACAGCCGCACAGACAGCCGCACAGGCACAGCAGAAGCCCCAGCCCCAGCAGCCGTCACAGCCCGAATCCAAGCCTGTCAGACCACAGGCTGCATCTTCGACTCAGCAGAAGACAAACCGTAACCAGAAGCGCAAGCCCCGTCAGCCGCAGCCTCAGACCCAGCCCCAGAAGAGCGTGCTTCAGACTCAGTCCACCTCTCCTGCACCGGAGTCTACATTTGTGGCTCCACCTGAGAGGATCCGCGAATGCGTGACGCAGGAAGAAATGGACTTTGCCCTCGACTTCGCAAATACGCTTCTCGCAAACATGAAGCTTGACGCAAAAGCAGTGCAGGCCGAACCGGACGGGGACGAGATCCTCGAAGCAAAGAGCGAAGGCGACGCCAACGTCTACCCGAAGATCAACATAGTCGGCGGTGACACAGGCATACTCATAGGCCACCACGGCGAAACCCTCGACTCCATCCAGTACCTCGTAAACCTCTCCGCAAGCCGCCGCTCCAAACAGAAGGACGGTGACTACGTGAAGATTGTGGTTGATATAGAGGGCTACCGCGAGAAAAGGGAAAAGACCCTTCGCTCCCTTGCGCGCCGTATGGCATCCCGTGCGGTGAAATATAAACGGAATATCTACCTCGAGCCAATGAACGCGTATGAGAGAAGAATAATCCATAGCGAACTTCAGACCTTTGAGAACGTCTCCACCCACTCCGTAGGAAGCGACCGTGACCGTAAGATAGTAATCACTTACGAGGGTCCGGACAAGCGCTCCTACCAGAAGCGTGAGAGAAAGCTCTACCCCGCACAAGACCCGGAGGACCCATTTGAGTCAGCGGAACCAACGGAGTCATTAGAATCAGTTGACCCCGTCTATACCCACGCTCAGCCGGAGCTTGCCGTGGAATCCGCGGAAAAGGTCGAGCCGGAAACCAACGAAATAACAGAAAAAACCGATAAAACGGAAAAAGAGGACTTCACACGCCCAAATAAGCCGAAGAAGCTCCCCATAGAAAAACTTGACTCCCTCTTAGAAACCAGAGAATCCTCCCCCACCGCCCCCGTAACAGCCATAGAAGCAGAAGCGGCAGTGGAAGCCGTGGAAGAGGAAGCAGAAAATGATGAGGTAGAGGCAGAAACAGGAGTGGAAGATGCAGAAACAGCCCCCTCCACCGCCGAAGAAGCCTCCACGCAGGAGTCAAACGAATAACCAAGCCGGAAGCTGTAGATTCCGAGGATGAAAATCGCCCCAATCTATGGACGCCTAAGAGGACTTGCCCTGAGCAGGTCCTTTTTTGCGGGGAAGCCCCCACGGGGTCGGTAGCACCGACAGGCATTCACGGCGCTTCATCAGCTGAACAGTAGAGCCAACCCACGACGACACTTCCATAGCTGCCGCAGTCGGACATTGCCGACCTAAAATTTGCTCCCGAAGCAAGTACACAAACATACAAAAGTTTTATCACGAACACCCGCGCTGAAATAACTGCTGTAGAGAAAACGTGATCACTGCTTCATCAAGCAATCGGGATCCGGCATGGGCAGGTGGGGGCGGAAGCTGTGCATCGGAGATAGTAAGCTATCTCCAACAATGCGGTCCCTGAATGCCGTCTCAACTACTCCTGATCCCTTGGTGTTCAAAATTTTAGTCGTCACGGACTTTTCACTACTCAGATACAGAAACGCAGCCGCACCCGCTCCCCTATTCAGCTGCATCCCATTGCAGCCTATGTTAAAAGTTCTTGCACAGCTTCTTTCAAGAAGCGCGTCTCCCCCAAACTCCACCCTACGTATCTCCTAATTTCTTCATCGCCTCCCCACAACCCCATAAAAATCATATACCTTCTTCATTTTTGCAAAAAAATGTGCTATAATATAGAACAAAAACTAAACCGCGAGGTAGAATAATATGATCAATAACTATACGGATACTGTAGCCGCAGTGTCAACACCACGGGGGAAAGGCGGAATCGCAACCGTGCGTATCTCCGGAACTGATACATTTGATGTGGTAAATAAAATGTTTAAGCCAAAATTCCATAAGGACGGCCTTTCAACTAATGTAAAACCGCGTCAGGCCACACTCGGTATAATTCTGGATAAGGATGATAGGCCCCTCGATGAAGGAATTCTCGTGCTGTATAAATCGCCAAATAGCTTCACCGGGGAAGACGTAGCAGAAATCTCGTGCCACGGCGGCGTCCTCGTCACACAGGAAACTCTTCTCTCAGCCATAGCCCACGGTGCGACAAACGCAGGCCCGGGTGAATTCACCAAACGCGCATTCGTCAACGGTAAAATCAGCCTGACAGAAGCGGAAGCCGTTGGCCAGATGATTGACGCGGATACAAAACCGGCTCTGGATCTGGCTCATAGCGCACTCGAAGGAAGCATAACCCGCGAAATTGATAAAATCTATAAAACCCTCGAACGCACAATGGCCGCACTGTACGCCGCTATTGACTACCCCGACGAGGACGTTGGAGACGAAGGCGAACGCGAAATAAAAGGCGTGGTGTCCGAATCCCTCGCGGCAGTGCGAAAGCTCCTCTCCACCTACGAAACAGGCCGCGCAGTGTCCGAAGGTGTAAAAACCACAATCTGCGGCCGCCCCAATACCGGCAAAAGCTCACTTTTCAACCTTGTGGTGGGCGAGGAAGCCGCAATTGTCACCGATATGGCCGGCACAACACGGGACATAATCCACGAAAAAGTTTCCTTCGGCGGCATAACCCTGACCCTGTCCGATACAGCCGGAATCCGCAAAGAATCCAGCGACCAAATCGAACTCTACGGCGTGAAAAAAGCAGAGCAGGAAATAAGCCGGTCCGAACTGGTTCTTGCCGTGTTTGATTCGAGCGTTCCCCTCACCCCCGAAGACAAAGACTTAATCGGCCGCCTGCGCAATATTAATGCGGAAAAAATCTGCGTCCTGAACAAAACCGACCTCCCCGCCAGTCTGACCCCCGCCGACCTATCTCTTCTCAGCGATTCTTTCCCCAACACGGTCCACATCTCAGCCAAAACCGGCGATGCCCGCGAGCTTGAATCAAAAATAAAGGCGCTCTACAACCGCGGCACCCTGAACCTGCAAACCGACGCCGTAATCTGGACCTCCCGTCAGCACGAAATCCTCCTGCACTGTGAAAAATCCCTCGCCCTTGCCTTAGAAGCCCTCTTATCCCAAGCCCCCCTTGACTGCATCTGCACATTAGTCGAAGAAGCCATGTCCTATCTCTCCGAAAGCGACGGCCGCAGTGTAAGCGACTCGATAACAACCGAAGTCTTCAAGCATTTTTGTGTAGGGAAGTGAGGAGATACATATGGTGGAGTTAAGGGGAGATGAGGGGAACGCACTTCTTGAAAGAAGCTGTGCAGGAACTTTAAAACTCATTCTTTATCACGTTCAGTCGAGTAGGGGAGCGGTCACTTCGAGCTATTCTGTAGTTGAGCAGGAAGGATGCGGTGGAAGTGGCAGCAATACAAGGGACGAGGACACAGTGGCAGACAGCAGTCAGGGACCGCCGTATTAAATTCCTCCTGATCCCTTGGTATTCTAAATTTTAGTCGCTTAGGTATTCCCAAAATATAAACCCAAAGAATAGCTCGGAGTGAGCATTTCCTGTCCAGCTTCACCAGAAGGAGAATGAGGAATAGAATTCTTGCACAGCTTCTTTCAAGAAGCGCGTACTCCTCCCAATCAATTTGAACTACTACCCGTCCCGATCCCACTTTAATGAAATTTTAATCTCCCCAGCCTTACATTTTAAGAAAAAACCAATTATAATATACCCACATCATAAATCGAAATACGAGGAGTATCAAATAATGGAACATAGCGAAATGATTGAAAAATTGCATAGCCAGGCAGGGATTGCCGTGGAGGACGCGGAGAGAGCATTGAAAGCGGCTGAATGGGATATGTTGGGAGCTTTGCAGATACTCGAAAAGGAAGGGAAGATTGCACCGCTTACATCAAGCATGACAACCGTAGAGGATAGACGGGGATATGAAGAAGTGAGAGCCACGGCTTCAAAGAATAAACATAACAGGAATACAGGTAGAGTGGTGGAGAAAATCAAACAGATTCTGCTGTATTCGATGAATCACTCGTTCATGATAAAACGTAAGGGCGAGATTCTGCTCAATATTCCACTCCTTATCATGATTGTGATTCTCGTATGCGCTCCTAAAACGACACTCGCCGCACTCCTCGCCGGACTTTTCTTCGAATGCGGCTACTCCGTTGAAAAAAACAAACTCATGAATGATAATACCACAAATTCATCCAATTCGTCCAATCCCGCCGAATAACTGAATCATCATCCCAAAAACAGAAAGGCAGTACAGAAATAAATGAGTAAATTGTTAGTAATCGAAGACGAAGAAAAAATCGCACGGTTCATCGAACTCGAACTGTCCCACGAAGGCTATGACGTTGACAAATCCTTTGACGGGCGGGAAGGCCTCGAGAAAATCGAATCCGGAGGCTACGACCTCGTGATACTGGACATAATGCTCCCGTCCCTGTCCGGTATAGAAGTACTGCGCCGCGCACGCCGAACCACCGACGTTCCTATAATCCTGCTCACCGCACGTGACAGCGTTACCGACAAAGTAAGCGGCCTCGACATGGGAGCCTCCGACTACATCACCAAGCCCTTTGCCATAGAAGAACTTCTCGCCCGCATCCGAGTGATCCTCCGTGGAGCCAAAACCCCTGCCGCACCCGATTCCGGCGAGCCAAACATTCTCTCCTGCTGTGGCGTCGAGCTGAATACCGACTCCCGCGAAGTCACCTACCTCGGCTCCCCCATAGACCTGACCAACCGCGAATTCATTCTCCTAAAGGTATTATTGGAGAACAAAAACGTAGCCATGACCCGCGAAAAGCTTCTCTGCAACGCGTGGGGCTACGACTACTACGGTGAAACCAACATAATTGATGTCTACGTTCGCTACATTCGTCACAAAACCAGCGACGAAGTAATCAAAACCATCCGCGGCGTAGGCTACATCATCAGCGACGGTGAGTGAAGTGGGGATGCGAGAGGAGACGGTGGAACGAGCTTCTTTCAAGGAGCGCGTTCACCCGTTCCCCTTCCCATAAATATGAACTGCTCCACTTCACCAACCCCACCACCCCATATATCAGATCCAAAGGAGCCGAAGGTATGCCGGAAAAAACACAAAAGGTAAGGGTTAAATCTATCGCACGACGACTTAATTTTGCTCTTATCAGTCGAAAATTTTTGAAAACACTCGTCATTGACGTGCTGGCCATTGCTGTGATTATGGGGACTTGGTGCGTGGCGACGGAAAAACAAAATATAGGCGACGGCGGACACGTAAGTAATAGACGGTTCGAAGGGGCGCTGGATATCGAAAAAAGTATCGAATACTTCGCTGAACTCGGTAATGATACCCTCCACCTCTCGGAAGATGAGGTTAAAGCCGTCATGCGCAGCCATCTGCCGTTCTCCGGTATTTACTATTGCTTCGACGTTACTTCTAACTCAATGAACAACACGGAAACTCCACCAATAACGACTTACCAATATAGTAGAGTCAGATTCAGCGGCTTCGGCTTCGCACTCGAGTATTATAATTCCGACACTGTAGAAGAATATATAAGATTCGATGTGGACGACGAGAGATACCTCTCCCCTGAGGGCGATATAGTAAGACTAGAGGAATATGAGGACCACTACCTCATCGTCGACGATAATACCGACTCCGTGCTCAGGGAAGCCGAAAAACTACCCGGCGGGAAGTTCATCGAACTCGACGACGGATTTTTCAGAATCATTTGCTATAATATCATAGACGGAAACATCGACACTTATAGTATCACTGAATATACCCTCGAAGGGGAAGAATATACCTCACCAGACGGGACCCCTGTGTATGTCGAAGACCTTGGGGACTACTGCACCTTGACCGACCAGCTCGGCAATACCGAATCCATCCCAAAATCCCCCATCGCCGCCTCCCCCCAAGCGGAAGCCGATGAACTCACCGCGGAAACTTCATCCCAATATACCGAATCCGAGGGAAAGTTCATTGAAACCGAAAATTCACAAACCATAACCTTCAATAGCGGATCATCAACCCAAACCATTACCCATGTCAGAGTAAGCGCGGCCGTAATCCTCACACTCCTCTGCGTAATTTTCATCCTCTTCTTTGTGTTCCAGCTCCTCGAATTTTTAATCGGTACAATAAGCGGTTCCGGTGTAATCCGCCGCTACCTTAAACCAATCGACGATATTGCTATTATGGCCGAAAAACTCTCATCAGCCGAAAGCCAGACCCAGCAGGTGTCAAGGGATGAACTGTCAGAACAGGTCAAACGTAAAATCAATGAGTCCGATAAATCCCCCCATGTGCCTGTGTATAACGAAAAAGGAGAACTTGTTGACGACACCGATATAACCACCGCCGAACTCTCCTCACTCGCATACGCAATCGACTCAATTGATGACTCAAAGAAAAGAATCGACGTCCATGATACTGAACTCTCCGGCCTCGAAGCCGCGGTGAATAATATGCTCAGACGACTCGAAGAAGCTAAACTTAAACAAATCCGATTCGTCGACGACGCTTCTCACGAACTCAGAACCCCTATTGCCGTAATCCAAGGCTACGTGAGTATGCTCGATAGATGGGGTAAGGACGACCCCGCTATCATGGATGAAGCTATTACCGCTATCAAAAATGAGTCAGAACATATGAAAACACTTATCGACCAGCTCCTCTTCCTCGCAAGGGGCGAAATGAATAGACACGTCCTCGATATGAAAATAGTCAACGCCGGTAAAATAATGGAGGAAATCTACGACGAGAGTATTCTCCTCGAAGCCGAACTCCCCGAAAATGAACAGCATGAGTTCTCAGCCGAAGCCCTCTATGTCACACCCGAATCGACTGACGATAATCAGGATAATGACCCCCAGCTCTGTCAGTACTTTATAACAGCCGATGAAGCCATGATTAAACAGAGCATAAGAATTCTCAGAGATAACGCAATGCGCTATACACCCCCCGGCGGAAAAATCAGCTTCAAAGTTTATGAAAGAGCCGATACCTTAACAAACGAAAATAAAGTCTGCCTCGAGGTCAGCGATACCGGAATAGGAATCTCTAAGTCCGAACTGCCGAGAATTTTCGATAGATTCTATAGAGGAAGTAACGCCAGAGCCGATAACTCCAGCGGAAGCGGACTGGGCCTCTCAATAGCCCGCTGGATAATAGAAGAACATAATGGCTCCATAGAAGCCATAAGCAGCAGCGGCTTCGGCACAAAAATGACAATTATATTGAGTAGGTCAGATGTAAACGAACCCTAAAACCAATAAAAAAATCGGGACTCCCAAAGTTTCAATAGAAACCCAGGGATCCCGTTTTTCTTTTACAAAAATCATCGAGCCGCCCCCCCCAAAAATAAATCCAGCCCAACATCCCGCCAAAGCTGGATAACTCCCACGGTTAAACTGCCCCCAAAGCGCCCGTAAGGCAAAACCAACATCCCCAAAAGTAAACTCCATCCCGCAATTATGATCCTGCGAGAGCAGGCAGGGGTCGGGAACTGTGTACTGGAGATAGCGATCTGTCTCCAACAAGGCGGTCCCTGACTGCCGTCTCCACCGTGTCCTCAGGTCAAGGATTGCTGCCACTTCCGACGCATCCTTCCTACTAAACAACAGAATAAAAGACAGGACGCATATCCTACTCAGCTTCACTTAATCATGACCCAGTTTAAAAGTTCTTGCACAGCTTCTTTCAAGAAGCGCGTTCCCTGTCTCCCCTTCACTCCACTAAACGTATCTCTCCCCTTCATCAACTGTTACTTCGCACGAACAATAACACCGTTTTCAAAGTAACCGCTGTAGACACGACCGGAGGGCCACGTGTATTTGCCGGAACCGCTCATTACATTAGAGATAAAACCGCCTTCGTAAACTTCACCGTTTGACCACGTGTATTTGCCCACTCCGTCACGCATGTCTAAGTGAAAATCACCTTCGTATACGTCGCCGTTCGCCCACGTGTAGACGCCGCTGCCTTCTTTCATGTCACTGCTGTACCCGCCTATGTAAACGTCGCCTGAGGCAAAACGGTATTCGCCTAAACCGTCCTTCTTGTCCGCCTTGAACTCGCCTTCGTATACCCCGCCGTCAGCATAAGTGTACTTCCCATTGCCGTCCTTGAGACCCGCCTTGAACTCGCCTTCGTATACCTCGCCGCTTACATACGTGTATATTCCGTATCCGTCAAGTAAATCCTCCGCAAATCCGCCTTCGTATACGTCACCGTTCGCATACCGCATGATCCCCTCGCCTGTCTTAAGTAAATTGTCCAGACTGCCGTTGTATACGTCACCGTTCGAATAACTTATCTCATCCCGGTCAAGATTTACCTCCGCTGATATCCCGTTTGAATATATTATCCGACCCTTGTATGGCTTGTCTTCACTGTCTACCTGCCCTAAAAACTTCACGTATAACTCGTCGCTAACCTGAACCTTGATGTACCTCACCCCAGAAAAATATACCGCCGCTATTATGCCCGCCGCCGTGAGTATGGCCGCTGTAATTATTATCGCTATAACTTTGCCAAATGAGGCCTTCTTCTTCCGCCTGCGTGGATTTCTCCTCCGCTGATTTGGATTTGCGTTTCGTACCATTTTTTTCCTTGCTCCATCTTTTTTTACATTACAAAAAATGCCATAACTAAAAACCACTACACTATTGTAGAATCAATGTGCGCCGGTTTTGCTTTCCACACCTGTATTGCTTATATAATTTTGGACTCCGGAGTGAGCTGAGTTATAAGATTGTCAAGCATCACAAGAAGCTCCGGTAATACAAACATCACAAATAAACATGCCCCAACAATAAGTATAACTGATAAGACGGCGTACCGCACCGGATGCTTCTCCTCCGCAAACCGAAGCGTAACCGCAACCCGCCTTTCTTCCGGAATGTAAAACTTCGCCGAGGTAAAATCAAGCTTCTTCGGAATGGGCGAACGGGTCAGCTTGTGCCAGAACCGAACCAATGGATTTCTCACCTCAACTAACTCCCCCGGCACACAGGCAATGGCTTTGTATAGGGCAGAGTCCGGCTTCAGGGATGACTTCACGTAAAACATGCGCTCAAGACCAAGCTCGCGTATTGTTTTCGCCGAACCTTCGTCAACCGCACCGGATTTGTCGAGACGCGCCACAATCTTTCCGGCGGAAGTTTTGCATACAAGAGCCATGATAATCCCAACAAAAATACCAATACTGACGCCGATAACCAAAGCCAGCATCCCCGCCGACCGCACATCCACATCAAAATTGCTGTAATAATAAGGCTTGTTGCTCAACATAAGTAGAATCTCCCTTATATATTAATAAGATTTACCCAAATAATCCAACCCAACCCCCAAGATTATCTTTTTTTCAATATTTGTTACCAATTTGTGACCATAAGAGGCTTTAACCCACGAAGATTATCATTTTCTCCCAAAACTTGTTACCAATCTGTGACCGCCGCGGCATCAATAATCCTTGAAAATGTCCTCTCCGGCTAAAAGCAACAGCAGGGCTTCAAGGTCGGCGTTGTCGCGGAACTCGATCTGAAACGTCTTCTTCTTCTTCGTGTTCACGATCCTGCACTGACGACCGGTCAGACCCGTGAATTTCTCCGCCAGAACCTGGTTGTAGTCCACCTTCACCGGCTTGTCGCCCGCATCTTCTTCGGAAGCCTTCTTCTTCGCGGCGGAAATGGCACGCTTGACTTCCTCTTCAATCGTTCGCACGGACCAGTCACCTGTAATGCACCGCTCGGCAATGTCCACCATTTGATCTTTGTCGGATAGAGCAAGCAGAGCTCTCGCGTGTCCCGGGGTAAAGGACGGTTTTTCCTCAACGTATTTCTTGATGTCGTCGGGCAGATCGAGGAGACGTACCGCGTTGGCAATCGTAGAGCGCGATACACCCACAGCTTGGGATAACTCGTCCTGAGTCATGTAGCACTTGTCCATGAGAATCCGATAAGCGTTTGCTTCTTCAATGGGAGTCAGGTCCTCCCGCTGCAGGTTCTCGATGAGGGTGAGCTTCGCCGCGGAAATGTCGTCGGCTTCAATGACGTTCACCGGAACCTCGGCCATGCCGAGCATAACACAGGCCCGGAACCGACGCTCGCCCGCGATAATTTCGTATCTCTCGGGAATTTCAGAGGTCCGCCGAACCGCCAAAGGCTCGATAAGCCCGTTTTCCCGTATTGATTCGGCCAAAACTTTAAGGGTTTCTTCGTTAAATTTTTTTCTCGGCTGGTCAGGGTTTACGTCAATGGAAGAAATGGGAATATTCCGGTATTTTCTCTCAGCGTCAGCCGAACTCTCCACGGAATTGTCCGCGAAAATAGAGTCCAGCCCCCGCCCCAGCCCTTTATTCTTAGGCATAATAAACTCCATAAGGAACGGGACGCTTCTTGAAATGAAGCACTAACGAACAAGTTCTTTGGCAAGAACTTCAAACAAAATGAATCATTATATATTGCATCTCTTAATGTAAAGCTAAATTTTATAGAGATACAACTCAATATTAGAGAACATTTAATGATACAATATAAAATAAACTAACCTGTCTATCCCGTTTCTTTTTCAAATTCAATATATAAAATTTATATTAAAACAAGCTAAATAAAATTAAATCAAAAGCTCGACACTTGTCCGGTTTGCGTCAAACGATCATCCCAATCCGGCGGAGAATTTCCTCGGCGGCGGTTTTGTAGGCCTCGGCGGCTTTCGAGTACTTGTCGTGGTAGTTTATGGGGGTGCCATAGCTGGGGGCCTCGGACAGCTTCACCGAACGCGGGATGGGAGTCTCCAGAAGCTGAGCTGAGTAGTACTTCTTCACCTCGGCCAAAACAGCCTGGGAGAGATTGTACCGCCCGTTGTACATGGTGATGAGAATCCCAAGTATGGTCAGTGAAGAATTGTAAAGTTTTTTTACCTTTTGAATGGTGAGCATGAGCTGGGTGAGTCCTTCGAGGGCATAATACTCCGCCTGCATGGGAATCACAACCCCGTTGGCTGCACACAAGGCGTTCAGCGTCAGAAGTGACAGGGAAGGAGGACAGTCGATGAGAATCAAATCGTAGTCGGCACAACCGTCCAGAGCCGCCCTGAGCCGTGCTTCACGTTTGTCGAGGTCAATCAAATCAAACTCCGCTCCGGCCAGATTCAAAGTTGACGGAATCACATAAAGGTTGTCAAACTCGGTCTTAACGGCCGCGTCGGACAGGGAACAGCCGCCCAACAGCAGTTCATATGTAGAATATTTTATGTTTTTCTTTGCCACACCCACGCCGCTTGTAGTGTTTCCCTGTGGGTCTTCGTCGATGAGCAGGGTTTTGTACCCCCGTTCGGCGGCGGCTGAAGCGATGTTCACGCAGGATGTGGTTTTACCGACCCCGCCTTTTTGGTTGGCGAAGGCGATGATATATGGTTTGGACATGATCACTCCGGTCAGAGAGCCTCCCATGGAAAAAAGAAGAAGAGACAAAGAGGAGACTCCAAAATATAAATTATTTCTTCATCATATATTATACAAAGAAAAAAAGGAAAAGTCAATGGTTATTGTGATTTATAATTGTAAAAAATAAAAAAACAGCCGCCGGAATCAAGAAAAATCTCCAAACTCCGGCAGCCGCGGGTCCAAGCAGGCACTACATTTGGCAAAAAATGTTTCACGTGAAACAAAATGAGAGCAAATATCAATAATACTCTGCAGATCCCGCCTACAAAACAGGGAAACCCATCAACATTTCATAAACAAAAAGTAAACCTCGCCTCCCGAAATCTCACTCTTCCTGCGATACCCCCCGAAAAAATCACCACCTTCATAAAATTTCAAATCAAGCCGCCCAAAAATAAAACCGCAGTTACTTTAAACTCCACTCTTCACACTCCAAACTCAAAACTCACACTCCGCCGACGATTCATAAGGAATCAAACAAATTCCACACTCGATTTCTACCCCACCAAAGCCTGTTCCGTTTTTTCTTTCGGCAGGAGAATCTCGATCACCACTCCTTCCGGCAGTTCCTTTCTCGACGAGGATACCTTAATCCCCGACTTTTTTATGATGTCCACAGCCTTGTCTATGGAGTTGTAGAACATCCGGATGTCGCGCACAATCAGCTTCCGGCGCTGTTCCGCTTTCTTTTGGTCTACAGCCTCCGCCGATTCACGCTCGAGCCGCTCCTTTTCCAGCCGACGTTCACCCGCACAGACAAGGTCCTCCACAAACTCCTCCGCCTGGCTCACGTTCATCTCACGGGCGATAATTTTGTCCAGAGCCTCCCGCCGCTCAGTCCCGTCAAGCCTCAGAAGCGCACGTGCATGCCTCTCCGTCAGGCCACTTGAGAGAATCAAATTCCTTTCATCTTCTGTCAAACGCAAAAGCCGGATTTTGTTCGCCACGTACGACTGACTGACGGACAGACGGGCAGCGCACATTTCCTGCGTCATTCCGGTCAGGGCGAGCAGGGTCTTGATTGCCGCGGCTTCCTCAAAAATCGTAAGGTCCTCCCGGTGCAGGTTCTCAATAATCGCCAGAATCGCGCCGCTTTCCTCATCCGCTTCAATGATCACCGCCGGAACCGTGGACAGCCCCATCAGTTCAGCCGCCGCAATCCGACGCTCCCCTGCCACAAGGACGTAATTTCCGCTGGATTTGTGTACAGTCGACGACATTTCAAGCTCCCGCCGCACCAGAATCGGCTCAATAATCCCGTGTTCGGCAATGCTGTCAGCTAAAGCCCTGAGCCGGTCGTCGTCCCGCACTCTTCTTGCCCGTCCGTCGGGGATTATTATGGCCGAAATCTCAATCTCACGAACCACGCTCTTGACTTCCTTGATTTTACCCCAGAACATTTTCAACCTCCGCCTTATGTTAATATTTTGCACCCGCCAAAGCAGGATTCCGCGTCCGCCGCTTGACGGAAATGGAAACCATCTCCAGCGCCGCAGGTAAATTATACCATATGGAGCGGGAAAATCCCGTCGGCAGGGGTCAGGCGAAAAAGCGATTTTACAGCGGAGAAAAAGAAAAATCCCCATTTGTCAGGGGACTTGAGTATATTGACTGAACCGGAGCAGGCTAAAGGTCGGTGAATGAAGTTTTATCCTGATTTATATGGGAATTTCCTGAATATGACTATTTCAGGGGGTGTTTTATAATATCGGCGTACTGACGGGGGTATTTTTCCTCACATCCGCGGATTTTTTCGTAAATCAGAAGCTCCCGGTGGTCCTCGCCGTCAAGGGAATAGGAGACAACGTCGCGCAGAACCAGTCCCAAAATCTCAGGTGCACATCCTGCGGCGGCAATTTCATCCTCGGCATGGGACTTGAGCGCGGCCACGATTCCACCCACCCGAGTGAGCGGAGCCAGAAGTTCCAGCAGAACCGGCAGAGCAGACACCGCCCGTGCGCATGTGAGTGAGAAGCTTTCCCGCAGAGAAGAAGGTGATAGAATGGAGTTTGGAGAGTGGGGATAAGGCGTGATTTTCCTGAGAGAGGATTCAGCTTTGCCGCGTTTTCCGCCGTATTTTCCTGATGAGGTAAATTTTTTGTTATTCCCTTTATTTCCGGGTTTACTGTCACCCGAGCCGAAAAACGGACAAAATCTGCCCAAAACCTCCGCCCGTCCCTCGACGGTATTCACGTTATCCAGCCCCGCAAATTCCGCCGTTTCCCTGACATGTGCGAGCTTTTTCGCTGTGGAATCAATCCCCGTGAACGAAACCCGCCCCCTCGGGAAATATTCGAGTGCAGCCGCCGCCATAGGCAGCAGAGGAAACCCCGCCCCTGTCCCCACGTCCGCCACAGCAAACCCCCCGTGAGAAGGGAGTCCAGCTGAGTCAGTTGAGTCAGCCAGGTTATCCGAATCAGTCGAGTCAGCCGAGCCAGCATCAACCCCCGCAAAATACCCGCGAGAAACGAGCACCCCCAGAGGCACGATTGAGTCAACGATATGTTTCTTAACAATCTCCTCCGGTTGAAGAATAGAAGTCAAATTAAATTTTTGTGCATTATCGACAAGCCGCTCCGCAATCCGCCACATCCTTTCGGCAGTAATCACAGAATCACAAGCCTGCAAAATCTCAAATCCATTCAAATTCCGTCGCACAGAATCCAAATAAATCTGAGCAAACAATTCCTGTTCCATAACAATTCCTTTCAGTTAATGAAGTGAGGGGGAGACGGGAGACGGGGGGAACGCGCTTCTTGAAAGAAGCTGTGCAAGAACTTTAAAACTGGGTCACAATTATGTGAAGCTGAGCATGGCATGCGTCCTATCTTTTGTTCTGTAGTTTAGTAGGAAGGATGCGGTGGAAGTGGAGCAATCCTTGACCTGAGGACACAGTAGAGACAGCAGTCAGGGACCGCCGTATTTCATTCTTCCTGATCCCTTGGTATTCTACTTCCCTGTCGACTTTCTCACTACTAAACTACAGAACAGGAGAAAGGTTGTCTCCCCTATTCAGCTTTCTACACCAAAAAAAAGACTCAGTTTTAAAGTTCTTGAACAGCTTTTTTCAAAAAGCGCGTCTCCTCTTGTCCCCCGGAGATCCCTTTGGTATCTTCTAACTTCTTCGAAGTTACCTCGTCTCCTCTTCACGTCACTTTAAGTCAAAGTAGATCCTGCCGTCGCCGGAGTCTTCGATTTCGTCGGAGGTGGAGGGAGTTAAAGCTAACTCAAGTATGAAGGAACATACGTCGTGCGTGCTGCGGGGCTTCGCTATTTCCGCAATGGAGGATTTCATCGTCGATATGCGGGTATCTGATATCGCAAGCTGATATACACATTCCTCAAGGGGGCAGGTTTTCGACGTGACCATCGCACAGCCTGCATTCACGAGAAACTGCGCGTTCCGCTCTTCCTGACCCGGGATCGGATTTACTATAATCATCGGGAGACCTTTCACAAGACTCTCACTCGTCGTCAGTCCGCCCGGCTTCGTTATAATGCAGTCCGACGCGTCCATTATGTCGGAAATGTAGTCAACAAACCCTGTTGATAATATCATGTGACGCGATGACCTCGCCGCTTCGTCTACTTCTTCCTTCATCTCAAGGTTACGGCCGCAGACGCATATCACCTGAAAATCACGGGCAAAACTGCAGCTGTCAAGCTTCAGGAGATTCTCGCTCATGTTGCCGTAACCCATGCTCCCGCCCATTAATAATAACGTCAGCTTGTTCGGCGATAATCCTAACTTCCGACGCGCTTCCGGCTTGCTTATGCTGGACACAAACTCCGGCTTTATCGGTATGCCAAGGGGCAGTATCTGACTCTCCCGGAACCCCTTCCGTAATCCCTGCGGCGTCAATAGCCTGTCCGGCGTGACTACATAATCGTTTTTCACACAGTCCTCCCAGTATGGGTGAAAGGTGAAGTCCGTCAGTATGCCAAGCGTCGGGATGGTTATCGTGCCGGACTGCTTCATCACATTCAATAAAATTCCCGCAAAGGGATGGGTGAAAACTATGGCGTCAAAGCTGCATTGACTTATATACCGCGCCAGGTCCCCAGCCATTGCGTAACTCGTCAGATTGAACGGCGGACGGTCCTTCTGCTTCCGCTTCTCAGCCAAAGTGTAGCCTATTTTGTACGCGTATTTCGCCCGCTCGGTCACAAAAAGATACCCCTCGGAGATGAATTTCGCAAGCTCGGGGGACAGGTAGTCGAATGTGTCAAGCACTATCGCTTCAAATTCGTCGCTTTTCTCTCCCGCAAGCCGCTCAAGCTCGGCTTTGATTCCATTGGCAGTGGAATTGTGTCCCTCGCCGGCCGTTACGGTCAGTATCAGTATTTTCATGTGTCAGCCCGTCGCTCCTTTCCGGTGACTTTGTGGTTATTATGGTAATTGTTACCAACGGATATTCCGATTTTTCCCAGTTTTCTGCCAAGCTCAAAATATTCCCCGTGGGAATAGACCAGCAGCGGCACCCGGTCAAGTCTCAGCTTCCCACTCCGGTCGAGTAAATCCTCCTCTACCGAAACCGAAACCACGTCAGCCATGAAAATGTCGTGGGAGCCGGAGGAAATTATGTCGAACACGCGGCACTCGAGCGTCATGGGGCACTCGGCGACGGATGGTGCAGAAATTGCTTCGGATTTGACGAGGGTCAGGCCGGTTTTCGCAATTTTGTCCACCTTCCGGCCGGTCATGGTCCCGCACCAGTCAACAGTTCTGCACAATTTCGAAGAAACCAGATTCAGCGCAAATTCGCCGGAGCTTTTAATGACGCCGTAGGAGTGACGCTCGGGCCGGATCGAGATGTAAACCCGCGGGGGCCGTGTGGAGAGAACGCCGGTCCAGCCGATCGTGATGAGATTGGCCGATTCCATAATCCCGCAGGAGACCAGCACTACCGGCGTGGGAGAAAGCAAGGCAGAGCCTTTCCAGTGCAAACGTGACATAATCGTAAGTCCTTCTGTTAAAGTAAAACTTCGGTGTGAGTAATAGGTTTTTAATAAAATTTCGGTGAAAAGATAATGCTCAGATGGAATTGACGAAAATCTGATGGAATTTGCGGCGGAATTTAGCTAAATTGCTCATAATTCCGATCGAATTCAAAGTAACAGTTTGGAAACAAATTTTTGAGATAAAAATAATCTTCAAGTGAAATTGAACAAATCCACAGTTCTGCAATAAGTTTTCGAGAAAACGGTAATCTTCAGACGGGATTGAACAAGTTCACAGTTATGTAATAAGTTTAGAAGAAAAAGATAATCCAAAAAAAGTTTTGCCAAAAATCAGTGGTTTTAGCTGCACTTGAATTGGCCAAAATCAACATTTATTGGCGGAAGCACGTGCGGATTAACAATTCTGCAATAAATTTTTGAAAAAAAGATAATCCCCGGCTGACGAAGTCTAAAATCCGCCTGTCAACCATAGAGAATTCTGTACAAAACACACAACCGCCACGTAGACTCAAGCGCTAACAATTCTGCAATAACATTCGTCTGCAAAAATAATCTTCATCCCAATTCAGCCAACTTCACGCCATAACTGCACTCAATTTCAGTGCGTTTGGCCTAAAATTTCAGCTCATCCAGAATTTCCGAAAACTCCCGCACGGTTTCCGCGTGATTCAGCCTGTCACGGACTTTCGCCGAACCGGGCATGCCTTTGATGAAGTGAGCTGCACGGGAGCGGGATTCACGGATTCCGACCGCCTCGCCTTTTTCCGCCGCCACCTCGTAAACGAACTCCTTTGCCGCGTCAATCGCTTCCTCAGCAGACATTTTCGGACAGCCTGGGTCTTTGATTTCCCGAAAAATCCAAGGCTGACCCAGAGCCGCCCGCCCCACCGCAACCTCGCCGCACCCGAATCCGACGTAAGCGAGAGCGGAATCCGAGTCAGTGACGTCCCCGTTCCCACAAAGAGCCACACGGGAGGACGAACTTGCCATAAAACAGTACGAACTTGCGCTTTTGTCATCCAAAGTAGAAGAGTCCCGCCCGTCATTGAAGGAGCCAACCTTGGCAATTGCGATGGATTTCTCAGGTTCCGGCTTCACTGGAAAAGCAATTGCGTGATCCTCGTTTACCAGCGCCGACTTTGCGGCCAAACAATATCGCGGATCGGCGCTTGGGGCATACATCTGCTCCTTCGTGCGGCAGTGGAGCGTGATTTTTTCCGCGCCGGATTCAGCCAAAGCTCGGGCAAATTCCGGAGCGACTATGTGCCGCGAATCTGTCCCCAGCCGGATCTTCACCGACAAAGGGACGCCAAACCGCCGGCAGACTTCGGCTGTCCTTTTCGTGATTTCCCGGGCAAGCGGGAGGTTCTCAAGCAGACGTGACCCGTCGCCGGAGGTGTAGATTTTCCTGACCGGACAACCCATGTTGATGTCGATTCCGGCGGGGTATTCGTCGAATTGACAGCCGTCGAAGCTGCCGGACAACAGAATTTCAGCGGCTTTTGCCATAGTCCGGGGGTCGTGGCCGAAAATCTGCAGAAATGTGTGCTCGCCTTGTCCGATTCTTGCGAGTGATGCGGTTTTGCGGTCGCCCATGGTCAGCGCGGTCGCGGAAATCATCTCGGAAGTCGCTCCGTCCGCACCGTACCTGAAGCATAGCCGTCGGAAAATGGAGTCCGTGTACCCGGCCATTGGCGCGAGTGTGACAGGCGTTGGAAATGTATATTTTTTGTTGTTTTTGTTGGTCATAATTGGAATAGATATAAATAAATGGAAGAATACGAAATTATTTCTGCTTTAATTATATGTCACTTGTGCGTGCGTTCGTCGCGTGATTTATTGAACCTGTGCAGCGACAGCTTGGCGACGGCGTGTGGGACGGGGGAGAAGATGAGGGTGCCGAAAAACTCAGGCAAAGCGGCCTGTGCGATAGCTGCCACAAGTGTAGCGTTTGTCGTTGCGGTGAGCGTGACGAGGGTCAGGGTTGCTTTTGCGGCGGCGGCGACTGCTGTGAATAGTGCGCGGGTTGCGGCTGAGTCGCGGAAATACTCGTTGGCCAGGGCTCCGCTGACGTACCCGGTGAGCATGAACAAAAGCGGCAGGCCCGTGGGGTGGGAGTTGAGGGATTCGATGACGAAACCTGCGGCAATTCCGAAAATCGCGCCCCATTTTTCCCGTTCAGTGACGGCTACGGCCACAGTCAGCGTGAGCATAAGGTCGGGTGTTGCTCCCAGCGGCTGGATTTTGGTGAAAAGTGTGGTCTCCAGGAGTGCGAAAAACACGAGAAGCACGGCGCAGGTGATGAACTTTGCGATGAGTTCACCGTCAAGTGAGAAGCCGAGTCTCCATCCCCGGACGTACTCCGCGATTTTTCCGAAGTGGGTTTGGTTTTCGTCAATCTGCTTAAGACTTGGCGGCTGTTTTTTGTGGTTGTTGTTCATGATGTATATCCTAACGTGCAGGTGAAGTGGGACGTTCATGTTTGAAATGAAGCTTCGGTTAAAAATGCAATGGCCATTATTTTGCTTGAAATTCAATAGAACTGGACAAAATGGACTTGCGTCAGCATATGGCTGGACAAAAATTGTTTTTACACATTTCATAATCCGCCAAAATCAGCCCAATGCGAAAATCTATTCCGCGACCTGCTCAAATGACGTAATTACCATAACTTTTGAAATATCCGCAAAATTCACGGCGCATTTTACTCTGATTTCGTTGGTCCGCGAGTACTCGTTCAGCGTAATCGAATCCACATATCCGAGGGTCAGTCCCCGGGGGTAGACGGAGCCGTAGCCGGTGGAGAGAACCCTGTCGCCGACTTCTGCTTCTAAATTTGACGGAAGGTAGTCGAAGCTGACAAGCCCGTCGGAAGCAAGCTCAAAAACACCGGTGCAGATGCCGGATTCGCCGGTTCGCTCCACGTAAGCGCCCACGGATGAGCCGGATTCCACAACCGTAGTGACTCTTGACCAGTTGTAACCCACCTCGGTGATTTGTCCGGCGATACCCTCGGCCGTAATAACGGGCATACCAACGGAAACTCCCACGCTTGAGCCGACGTCAAGGGTGAGAACCTTAGAATAATTCTCGCTGTCCCTGCCTGTGACGGTTGCGCTGAGCAGCTTGAGGTCGTTGTGCGCGCTCTTCATTTCCAGAAATTGGCTCATCCACTCGTACATCTTTTCCATTTCGGCGGCGTCGTAAAGCTGGGTTGACAGCTGTGAAACCTGCTCTCTGAGCTGATTATTCTCCTCGACGAGCTTGTCAAACTTATAAAAATAGGAAATGAACCCGTCAATCCCTTCGGCGGCGTAGTTGAAAACCTTTTGCGCAGGCGTGAGGAGTACGGCACAGGCGTCGCGGAGAACAAAAGAAAGTCCCATTGAAGAAAAAACAGCGGGAGTGATCGTGAGGATAAGCGCGACGGTTGTGATGATGTAGAAAAATTTGGATTTAAAGTATTTTTTCATAAGATTTATATATAAAAAACGCAGTAAACGGCGTGTTAATGTGCAAAAGGACGAAGCGCAATACTGAAATGATAATTGAAGAAGCGAATTATAATATGAAATACAGTATTTTGAAAAATAAAAGCAATGAATCGGTAAAAAGGGAAGAAAATCAAAAGAAAATGATGATATTCAGCGAAAAAAATACAACTTTCACTAATTTGAAATGCAAAACAATGATGTGATCCGCTGATTCATCTGCCACGGTAGCTGACGGTTCCGTTCATACTGTTATTGCTTTCGATGACCCGCCCAATTCCCACAACAACGCTGTCGATGGGATTTTTTGCGATTACGGTGCGGATTCCTGTGACCCGGGAGATGAGCAGATCCAAGCCTGCCAAGAGTGCGCCGCCGCCGGAAAGCATGATTCCCGTGTCGTAAATGTCAGACGCCAGTTCAGGAGGGGTGGACTCGAGGGTCGAGCGGATAGCTTCTACAATGTGCAGAATTTCCTCCTGCATGGCTTCGCGGATTTCAGCGGAAGTGATGGTGATGACCGCTGGCAGTCCGCTGAGTATATTGCGTCCGCGGATCTCCATGGCTCCCCGATCGGTATCCGGATGAACGCTGCCTATGAGCTTTTTTAACATTTCCGCAGTGGTTTCACCGATTAAAATGTTATATTTTCGCTTAATATAGGAAGCAATTGAAGCATCCAGCTCGTTTCCAGCAATCCTCATCGAGTTTGACATGACGATTCCGCCGAGAGAAAGGACCGCCACTTCTGTAGTACCGCCGCCAATGTTGATGATCATGGATCCGCGCGCATCGTCGACCCGAAGTCCGCTTCCGAAAGCTGCTGCCATCGGCTCCTCGATCAGAGCGACGGATTGCGCACCGGCTTCGAGAGTCACGTCCTCGACCGCTCTCTTTTCGACTTCGGTGACGCCGTAAGGTATGCAAATGATGACCTTCGGCCTGCTGAATATAGTGCTTCCGCTGATTTTTTTGAAATAATAACGAAGCATGGCGGCGGTTATGTCGAATTCTGCGATTACGCCGTTCTGCAGTGGGTGCATTGCGATGATTGACCCGGGAGTTTTTCCGAGCATGAGCTTGGCTTCGCTGCCGACTGCCACGACTTTTCGAGTTTTGGCCTCAACGGCGACAACGGAAGGTTCGCGGAGAACAATACCTCTACCTTTGGCGTACACAAGTGTATTTGCAGTACCTAAATCAATTCCAATATTTTTCATGATAAATCTCTTTATGTTAATTTATTGTTGTTTAAAAGAAATTAGGGAAAATAAAAGTAAAATGTCAATATTTCAGCACACGATCTTGAGAATAAAGCTGAATCAAACAAAAATAGAATTATAATAAATCAAACGAATAGAAAAATACAATCATTAAAATGTTGATTTATATGTTTTTCAATTCATAGCAAAATGAAGCAATAAGGCAAATGTTAATAGATTTAAATCCGAACATTCAAATAATTGAATTTTATCATTACATATGTTTATTTTACATAACCCCAGTGCCGGAGACAATCATAAAGCCTGACCACTGGAAGTCCCATAACGTTGAAATATTCCCCGCGGATTTCCTTCACAAAGACGGCGGCTTTTTCCTGAATCCCGTAAGCGCCGGCCTTGTCATAGGGTGGAAATGATAAAAGATAATACTCGATTTCATCAGCTTCCACCTCGCGGAAAGTGACGTCGGTGTGTTCAGCAAAAGTTAATATTTCACCATTCGTCCGGTTCCGAAGAGTAACTCCGGTGAGGACAGCGTGAGTCTTGCCAGACAAAGTTTCGAGCATCTCCACTGCCTCGTCGTGATTTTTCGGCTTTCCCATAGGAACACCACCACGCCAGTCTTCGCACCAGACAATAGTGTCAGCCGAAATCGTGACCTCGGGTGGAGTTGAATCTTGTGTAGAACTGGAAGCAGAATCCGGTAAAATAACTTTGTGATAATCATTTGAAATGGAACTAACTTGTTGAAAATCTACAAAGTCATCCTTCAAATAAAAAGAATCATTATCACAACTGCCCTTTTGATTAATTATCTTCAGCAAATCTTCGAGTGCGTCCGACTTGAGTTTAGACAGCGCCATAACATATTCTTCCGGGGTAAGGGCAGGGTCGAACACAACCGACGATTCGTCAGCTTCAGGAGACAAAATATCGTGCTCCACGCCGATCAATGTTAATATTTCATCTCTTCGCGGGGATTTTGATGCAAGCACAATCTTTTTCATAATCCGCCTCTGATGTTACTTTCTTGTAATCAACCGCCCGAGAAGCAGGGAAAGCGCCACGAAAATCACGGTTGCGATTGATATTTTAATGTTTATGCCGAAGGTCAGCGCAAAGACGTTCATGTCCAGCACGATCGGCGACGTTAGTCCAAAACTCAAACTATACCCAAGCCAGGACAGCGCGGGGATTCCGGCGGTCATCTCGGCGACCATCGAACCCGTTACGATACCCACGCAGACGAGAAAAAAGTTGAGCCAAAAATTGTTTCTCATGAGTTACTCCGAAAATCTGAAATGTGAAGAATGCTAAATAATGGAAGAATGCGTACAAAAGCGGCAAATTTCCTTCATGATATAATGTCAGTTTGGATCGACGGCTCCCGTGGAACCAAATCCGCCTTCTCCCCGTGCGGTATCTGACAGGAAGTCTGACTGGACAAAATTTGCTTTGTACACAGGCGTGAACATCATCTGCGCAATCCTCTCGCCGGGGACGATAGTGTAAGGTTCAAGTGAATTGTTGATAAGCGGAACAATTATCTCGCCGCGATAGTCCTCGTCAACAACGCCTACCGTGTTTGCCATCGTCACCCCATGCTTGGTCGCGAGTCCGCTTCGGGGATAAATCAGCATTACTACATCTGTGGACTTGGCTTCGATCGCGATTCCGGTGTGAATTACGGCCGTTTCGCCGGGATTTATGGTGACGGGTCCGGACTCGGCCGAGGATAAATCACACGCCGCCGCGCCGTCTGACTTATATTCGGGAACCTTCGCTCCCTCCCGCAGGAGTTTAATCTTAACAGAAATTTCCATTTATAACCGCTTTCCATGTCGTATTTTTTCTTTTTTCCAGTCGTCGAAGATCCGCAGGCCTTCGTCAATCGTTTCATCTGTGAAAATGAACATCAGCTCGGGACACCCTCTTAGCGACGACTGCTTATCACCCATCCAAATCGGCTGGGAATTGAACACAAAGTTCGCGCAGTCGCTTGCGGAAATGACGGGGAACTTCTCGCCGCGTCTATCGGTCAGGTACCCGGAGCAGGAATGGGAAAATGTTGATTTATTGTTGTATCGCCCGCCAGTGTTTCCGAATCTGCATTTGCTGTCAGACAAAATACATCTTGACAAATGCATGAGCGGAAGCCGCCCGCTGACGATTGCGCAAAGTCCCATTTTTCCGTCTGCTGATCCGGGAAGCTCGGGTGAACCATAGATTTTCGTCACTCCGGGAAGGGAAGAATAATAATCTGCCGTCGGAATATTAGTGATGTTTGCGCGAAACGACACACTGATTTCCGCTATTTCACCAAAAACTAAACGTACTACCGCCGCCTGTCCGATCGTGTGAACCAGTACATGAATCCCCGCACCTGGCGACAGCTTGCTGCGTACTTCTACAAGTCGGGAAGTTAATATTACGTCATCCGGAGTAAGCGGAGGAAGCGAGATTGACATCGGAATCTGCGTCATTGCCGAGGCATTCTCGTAATCCGACAGCGGGACATAAATAATGTCAAAGGCTGACAGAAGCTCGTCCAAATCACGTCTTCTTGCCTGACTCCAATGCTTTATCGAATAAAATTCAGCCGCAAGTGACTGACCATTCATGAAGATACGCCGGACTGAACTGGAATTGTATGGCAAAAATTCATGCTTGATTTCGCTTTTTTTAGCCGAATCCAAGTCGGATTTTAGACAGTTGATTTTTTCTTCAAGTAAAATCGCCGCATGCCGCCTAAGCTCGTTTAATGAGGAAGTCGGAAGCCAGAGGTTCCCTTCAATCCGGCAGTCAAGCGAGGGCGAATCAAGCGAAAACGGAGTCTCGCCCAGCTTCGATAAACTGCGGAAAACGTAGTCAAAATCAGCCGGCCGACCGTCTGAAATAGCCGGAACTGCACCTTTGGCCACCACTTTTTGCGAAAATCCATTGTCTAAAAGTGCAAATTCAAGCTCAGCTGGCTCATTTTTATGCATTTTGAACACCGCACGGACCGGAATCTTCTCCTGTTTTTCAGATGAGAACCGCTTCACCCGCTCGTCGACTTCACGATTGATCACAGCAGAATGGACAAAAAATGACTTTTCAGCCTCACTTTTGCGCGAATTTGAAACCGACGCGGACATGCCGGTATAATTTTGACGATAGTAACCATCTGTGAACCCGCGGGAGAAAAGGCTCACTAAATCCGCTTTTTCCCCAGCCGACGCGTTCCGTCCCTCGTCAATCAGCCGCCGGTAAATCCGCGTGACCCCGTAGACGTACTCCGGATTTTTCAACCGCCCCTCGATTTTCAGCGACGAAACCCCGAGCTTCAGCACATCAGCAAGTCCACCGGCAAGACACATATCGGCCAAAGAAAGCGGAGTATTATTAGCATTCTTTACAACCTTAATACCGTCGTTGCGGGCGATATTATAGCAAAGTCTACAAGGCTGAGCGCAGTCACCGCGATTCCCGCTTCGGCCGCCCATGACGTAGGACATAAGACACTGACCGCTCAGTGAAACGCAGTGTGCGCCGTGGATGAAAATTTCAGTCTCGATTACATTAGCTTCGGTAATGCGCAGAATTTCATCCCGGGAAAGCTCCCGAGGAAGCACAATCCGTGAAAACCCGAGTTTTTTCAGTTCACGGCAGTCTGAGACCGACGAAAGGGAAGTCTGAGTGCTTGCGTGGAGTATGGCACCTGGAAAACGTTTTTTTACTTCCACTGCCAGACCAAAATCCGCCACAATCAGCGAAACGTTGGAAGAATTTACCTGTTCGTTCATTGAAAGAAGCAAATCGCACACCCTAAGCGCGTCGTTAAGCTCGTGTTCACGGATCCGGATATTCACGGCTGCGTTGACCCTAACCCCGGCAGAAGCGCAGAGTCTGACAGCGTCGCGAACTTGGTCGTCAGTGAAATTTTTCGCACGTGCGCGGTTTGAGAAAGACGAATGCCCAAAGTAAACTGCGTCAGCACCGGCTGCAATTGCGGCCTTCAAAGAATCAAAATTCCCCGCAGGAGAGAGAAGTTCTGGCTTGTTCATTACAAAAAATCATCCTGAATTTAATTAAAGAAAAAATGCCTGGAAATAATCGAAAATGTTAATAAATTGCAAAAAGCGACGCGAGGGAGAAGATGAGTCTAAAATCAAAAAACACATCAATAATCAACCACAAAAGCTGATGGATCAGCAAAGCAAAAAGCCAAATATAACCAAACCAACAACCGATCAAATGCCAATTCCTGCCAGTGGAGATGAAACAGATTTCACTTGCCCTCAACGTCAGCGCCGCGGAGAAGGGATTCGATATACCGGATTTTTTCTTCTCTGGACATACCGCCGTCAGCGTCGCCGGACTTTTTTGAGTCGAGGTATTTCTCGAACGCGCGGATTTTGCCCTCTTTGCCGTCGCCCGAATCAATAAGCTCGCCGAGAGTCTGGAGCGGATTCTGAACCTCAGCCGGATTTTCGCCAGATTTTTCGTCAGAATTGACGCGAGTTGACGCGGTTGTGGATGATTTCATCTCATCAAGCTGGCTCTTGAGCGTGCGGATGTTGACCTCGTAGACTGAAAGCTGAGTTTCGAGGGAGCGGATTCGCTGCTCGGCCTTGAGCTTATCAGAGAGGTAGTCCACGGACAGAAGCAGTGCGGCGTCAAGCGGTGTTACCCGGAAAGACGACTGGGTGAGATCGCGGATGCGTTCGTCGACGGTATTTGTGACTGCGAGAACAAAGTCCTCGGGTTCGTCAGTGACAAGTGTAATTCTGCTGCCGGCAATATCAACGGTAATTTTTTTCTTTTCCATAACGGTGCCTTTCAAAAGCGGAATCCCGCCAAATAAAGCTATAATTATCTACCTTATATTATATAATATTTTCGCCCCAATGTAAAGGTCTTGGACGTGAAAAATCGGATTAAAAATGAAAAAGAAAAGCCCAGACTGGATTTTTGCGGTGAAATATACTCAATTTTCATCTATATGGACTTCAAAATCGGCAGCGCTGAATTTTTAGCAAAGCAAATCGAGAGATTCGGCTGCATATTGATTTATATTATTATTTTTTCGAAGGAGATTTTCGATTGAGGCAATTTTGTCAATGAGTTCGCCGAAACCATATAAAAAACATTGCGAGAATATATATGAGAACAACAACGATTAAAATTGCTGTTATGCTAATGATTGACAAATTTCCGATTAAGTATATGAAAACACCGGCAACAACAATTCCTAAAAAGATACCCAAACGGGATAGAATTTTCGCGAACTCATTTATTTTCCCGCCAATATTGTCAAACATATTTGACCTCCTTAATTATTTTATTCCGCCGCTGATGCATAGTCTTATTACGGCTGGTTAAATTATATCAAAAAATAAAATAAATTTATAATATCATCATATTTATAACGAAAGAGAAGAACATGAAGACCCGGCTCCGCTATTTACGGGAAGACAACGATTTAACGCAGAAATTCATAGCGCAAAAGCTGCACATTGGCCAGAACACCTGCTAGCAGTACGAAACAGGTGCGCGGCAGATTTCGATAGACATACTCATCTCCCTCGCCGATTTTTACCGGACATCCCAGACTACATTTTATACCGCACCGCCAATCCCCGCCCCTGCCGCGACTGATCCGGGGAAAAGAGGAATGAGGTAAAAAAATATTGATAATAAGGAAAAAAATTTGAAAACCCCCTTGCAATCGGGGAGAAAATGTGTTATAATACCCTCGTGCGTATGGGAAACTTCTCTGGAAGCAGTATTCACCCGCCAAAACGGATACTGTTTCTACCCCCTCACCCCAACCCCAAACCCTAAGAAATTTCCCATGCGCCATCTCCCGGACCATTAGCTCAGTTGGTTAGAGCAACCGGCTCATAACCGGTCGGTCCAAGGTTCGAGTCCTTGATGGTCCAGCGGGGACACCCCCGCGGGTGAACTCCGGCTATTCTTCGGCTGGAGTTTTTTATTTGTCCCACAGTTCTATAGATTAGCTACCGCTGTCGCTGATGCGACCTGAAATTTGATCCCGCAGTGGGGATACCCCCACGGGCAAACTCCGGCTATTCTTTAGTTTAAGCGATTTTTAGTCCTACGGTTCTATGGTATAGCTACCGCAGTCGGACAATGCCGACCTGAAATCGCACCCGCGGAATAAATTTTAATTGAAGTTCGGATTGAAGTGATCCGGATTTTTCTTTTTACTGGATTTGTTAGTTATACTGACGTTACAGTAAACTTCGACCCAAAGAAATCCGATGGCCGGATGAAGAACTCCACACTCCACACTCCACACTTCAAACTCCACCCATCTCAGAAAATAACTTGTGCTAACTTTTTTGTGAATTATTCGTTAATCCCTTGACTTTTCGTCTAAAATGTTGTACAATTTTTATGTGAATTATCTGCTAGCGCAAGTGAAACAGAACTAAATTATAGCTAAATTTTTATTTATATAAAGGAGCACAACTATGATTAAAGTTGGAGTTATCGGATGCGGTACTATCGCAAATGCCGCGCACATCCCTTCCTACATGAACTGCCCTGATGCGGAAATCAAGTACTTCTGCGACATCATCCCCGAGAGAGCTGAGGCCGCTGTGAAGAAATACGGCTGCGGTATCGCCTGCACGGATTATCACGACGTTATAAACGACCCCGAGGTCTACGCCGTTTCCGTCTGCACGCCCAACAGGATGCACCCAATCATCACAATAGACGCCCTGAAAGCCGGCAAGCACGTCCTCTGCGAAAAGCCCGCCGCACGCACATACGCGGAAGCTCTCACCATGCAGCAGGCACAGCACGAGACAGGCCTGACCCTGAACATAGGCGTAGTAAACCGCTTCAACACTGCCGTCAACGAAATCAAGAAGATCATTGACTCCGGCGAGCTTGGCGAAGTTTACCATGTATACGTATCCTTCCGCGCACATCGTTCGATTCCCGGACTTGGCGGAGCGTTCACCACAAAGGAAATCGCTGGCGGCGGATGCCTCATCGACTGGGGTGTTCACTACCTTGACATCGTAATGTACTGTCTCGGAGACCCGGCTCCCGTCACCGTATCGGGAAAAGCGTTCTCCAAGCTTGGGGTAGACATGCCGAACTATGTTTACGAGAGCATGTGGGCAGAGAACACCAAGGATTTGAACGGTATTTACGACGTAGACGACTCCGTAACGGCGTTTGTCCGCACCGAAGGCCCCACAATCACGCTGAACGGCTCATGGGCGCAGAACATCGGCGAAGAGGAGAGATATATAGACTTCCTTGGGACAAAAGCGGGAATCCGTCTCCAGTACGGCGGGGACTTTGTGGTATACGGCACCAAGGACGGTAAGCTGAGCCACTACACCCCTGAATACCACAGCACCGACATGTTCCAGAACGAGATCAACGCCTTCGTTAAGTGCGTACAGTCCGGCGAAAAACTCCCCAGCCATATCGACAGAAACATCCTCACAAGCAAGCTGATGCAGGGCATCTATGACTCCAGCGAATCCGGCAGAGAAGTAGTACTGGATAAGTAAGCTTTCAGTTTAACGAAAGAACTTCACGATTGATCCGGTTTGCGGTCGTCGTGGGATCTCCTGAAACTCAAGCTAAAGAAATGCCGAGACTGCCAGTCAGTGCTTCCCGACTTAAACGTCTTTCAGGAGCTGAACCCCCGTCGTCGTGGGATTTCCTGAAACTCAAGCTGAAGAAATGCCGAGACTGCCAGTCAGTGCTACTGACCCCCTGACTGTTTGTCTGGCTTCCCTACTGAAAAGAATAAACACCAAACTACATTAAAAATCTGAAAAATAATCCTCGGTTAATCCCGACGTTAGGTTGGTAATCACTATGCAGACTATAAGAACAGTGCCTTATGACGTTTATGCTGCTTTCAAAAAATACTCCTATACTTCACGGGGCTATACTTTAAATTATCGGCTGTACGTGCCTAAGAATTACGACTGCGGCGAATGTTATCCTCTTCTCGTGTTCCTCCATGGAGCAGGTGAACGAGGAAACGACAACACCGCTCAGCTTGGACACGCCGTACAGCTCATGTTCAACGACATCGACTCACCTGTGTATGACTCCATCGTTCTGGCTCCACAATGTCCGGAAGGCTCACAGTGGGTCATGACTCCGTGGGACAAGGGCTGCTACTCAATCGAAAACGTGCCTGAATCCCGGGAGCTTGAGATGACCTGCGAAATCATGGAGCAGCTCGCCGATACCTACAACATAGACGCCGATCGGGTTTACGTCACCGGTCTGTCAATGGGCGGATTCGGTGCGTGGGATATGCTCATGAGGCACGGATCCCGTTTTGCCGCGGGTATGCCAATCTGTGGAGCAGGAGACGTTGATTACGCACGCCTTCTCAAGCGGATCCCCATCCGTACTTTCCACGGAAGCGAGGACGACGCCGTTCCCGTAACAGGCACACGCCGGATGTACGCCTCAATCAAACGCGAGGGCGGGGAACTGGTGGACTACACCGAATTTGACGGATGCGGAAACAATGTCTGGGATTTGGTCTACTCCGACCCTGAAAACATGCGCTGGCTCTACAACCAGTCAAGGGAAGAGCGCCGTAAAGCTGCGGAAAAGCGCAAAAAGCTCAACAAAGCTGCCGGAGCAGGAGGTGCGGGAGCAGTCTTCGCCGTAATAGGAATTCTTGCGCTGAACCGAAAAATCAAAAAGAAGCAGAAACAAAAGCAGAAATGATTCTGTAAATCAAGCCCAAAAGCAGGGCCAGTCAGCTGAAAAGTTCTCCCCAATGGGATTTTTATTCCTCTATAAAAAAGCTGTGGACATAATCAAAAAAGTCCCGGCTTTTATTTTTTTGCTGTTTTTTAAAGAAGAGTCCAAAATAGAATTTTCAAGCCAACTTAAAATTAAGCCAGCACAAACATAAAAAACTCCGCTGAAATTTTTGAGTCCAACTTCAAACTACACACTTTCACCCGCCTTTTCCCTGAGAACGCCAATTTCTCCCGTGTACTGACAAAATTGTTTCACGTGAAACACTTTGATAACGAGTCTCATTAAATATTTCCTTGAACTTCACAGAAAAAATGGTTCTGTCTAAAAAAACCGCGGTAAAACTTTATTCCCACCGCGATTTTCCGCCCTGTCCTGCCCATGTTTGACACGGGAATTTTCCGCTTCCGGATTTTTTTGTCCCCTCCGACAGCTGACGACTTTTCCTCGCGGCAAACAACAACCGCCAAGTGACCAGATTCTTCCGCTCCGTGAGATATAATATCCACCGTAAGGCGCGCTTACTCAGGCCAATCAATCCTATTCAATCCAACTCAATTCTATTCATTCGGGAGGTATTTTATGAAAAACGAAGCGGCAGTTGTCCGCGCATCAGCAAAGCAGAGGTTCAGGCTCACGTCGGCTGTGAAAAAAGCTCTGGTTTACATAGGACTGTTCCTCATGGGACTGTTGACGTCATTTGCACCCGTCTTTCCCGGGGTATACCCCTTCGGAATCGCGCTCACCTCAGCCGTCGGGGGACTTGGAGAGGTGATTTCGGCCTATTTCGGGTCCCTTGTGGGATGCGTGTTCATACCGGATTTCGGCGGGGGATACGCGGTGATTCTGACCTCGCTTTTTATCGCACGTGCGGTCCTGTCAGTCTACCTTGGCTGGGACGGTGTGCGTGAGTGCTGTTCGGGATTTTTTAAGTCAAACCGCACCAAAATCGACGACTCCGGCGGGTCAGTGAACCACAGCGAATTCCCGACAGATGCACATCGGTCAGCTCAACTCCGTGGAGACTCAGGAGGCCGGAAGAATTCTCTCAAAAATGCAAACGGGTCAAAAGGAAGCCCGGGAGCGGGGACTGTGCTTCGGTTTTTGGGGGTGATGGCGGGGGAAGAATACCCGCTGATGAGGGAGAACTTCCGGATGAGGCTGCTTTTGTCGGCTGCCGGAGCGCTGTTTGCCGGAGCATGGTCGGTTGTGTTGGGCGGGTTCGCATACTACGACTTATTCGGCGCTGTGTTTTCCCTGATGATTACGCCAATTGTTACATATTTGTACTATTGTGCGTTGTCCCGTGACATGAGGGCGTCGGTTTTGCGCGAGGCGGGGGTGTATGCGGTCTTCTTCATCCTGACCCTGTCGCTGCATTCGGTGAGCACCGGAGGCTTGCTTGAGGAAGGCTCGAGTCTGAACCGGGGCGGAATCTGGTCGTCGGCCGGGGGTGCAGCCTTTGACCTTGGTGTGCTGTTTGCGGTGGTTCTTGTGATGGCGGTGACGGCGCAGTTTGGAATCTACCGCGGAGTCATGTCGGCCTTTGTATGCGGAGCGGTTCTGTCTCCAGCGTACACCACAGCTCTGGCGGCAGGTGCGTTGGTTGAGTCCCTCGTGCGGCGTTTCAGCCTGAGTCTGGGATTATTTGGATTTACGTCCGTGGCGTCGGCTTACGGGATTCTGAGCGGCGGCATATACGGATTTTTAGCGGTATTTCCTCCATCTGCAGCGGGATTTGCCATGGCATTACCATTGCTAAAGGCGGGAGTACTCCGGTTTTCGCCGAGATTATTCGGCAGTGAAATAAAAAGTGCGGGAGTTACGGCTCAGTCTGAGGCAAATCGAGTCATGGCGGAGGAATACAGTCGTCGAGTTGGGGATCTATCGAAGTCGCTTATATCAGCCTCAGGGGTCATGGCAGGGCTTGCGTGGAAGCTGAACCAGCCGAAGCTTGAGGAAGTGGGTGAATCCGTTGATGGAATATTTGAGCGGTACTGCGGTTTATGCAGGAACAGGGGGCGGTGTTCTTCCAAAATTATAGAATTAAAGAAGGAGATGGCGCGTGAGTTATTGACGTCAGGTGAAGTATCGGCGGCGGCAGTTCCGGTCAGCATAGCTACGGTGTGCTGGAACATTGGGAAGATTATCGACGAAGCGAATAGTGCCTTTCAGCTGTTGGTGCGCACATACGCGGGCGGGGACCAGTTATCGGCGGCGGCTGAGGACAGTCTTGTGCTTGGGGAGATGCTCGGCGGGTTATCCGCTGATTTACGGGAAGAATTCGGCGAGAACCGGACTCTGACGGCAAGGTTAAAGCGGCAGCTTAGCTTGAACAACATACAAGCCAGCGGTGTGAGGGTCAGCGGAGTCCGGCGGATGAGGGTATATGTGGGGGACATAGAGCTTGCGTCCACGAGGATTGGAGGCGAGGACATAAGCAGGCTCATAGGTTCGGTATTAGGCGGGAGATTCACCGTACCTGAGTTCAGTTTAAGCGGAGCCGTACTATCCATGAGTCTTGAATCGGAGGCGCGGTTATCGGCGAAGTCAGGCTGGTACACTCTTTCGGCGTCGGCTGTACAGAAGTACTATGGCGGAGAACGCGGGCGCGGCGCATACTACGAGGGTGGGGCAGCTTCGGCAATGTCCGGTATTGCGGATTCGGGCGGGAGTCAAGATAATCAGGCAAGTCAGGCGGCTCTTCCGGCAAACGCGGCGGGCATGGAAGTGAGCGGGGATTCGATAGAGTCATTTGAAGCGAACGGGCGGGCATACATGATAATCTGCGACGGCATGGGAAGCGGTCGTGAAGCCGCGGTGGCGTCAGGTATGGCGATAACGCTATTGAAGCGGTACATAGAAGGAGGGGCGGCGCTTGAGGGTGCGTTGAAGTTATTGAATCGGATATTACGTCGGACAGGGCGGGAGTGTTCGGTGACGATGGACATATGCGAGGTGGATTTATACACAGGCGAGGGGCGGTTTATCAAGTCAGGAGCAGCGCCTTCGTTTATAGTGCGCGGGGAGTCGGTCTACCGGATACAGTCGAAGACGATCCCCATAGGCATAATCCGTGCGCTTGACGCGGAGGCGACCGTATTCACGCTCAGTGGAGGGGATGTGATAGTGATGTTAAGTGACGGAGTAGCCCGTTCCTTTGAAGAAAGTCCATGGCTGATAAATCTCATAACGAACTCGGAGTTAATAAAATCCGGTGATGAGACGCTTGCGGCGATGGAGGTAGTAAGTGAAGCGGCCCTACGAGGCAGCAGAGATGACGCCACCTGCGGCATAATGCGGATAATGTGATGCAAAAGAAAAAAGCCACAGTTACACTACAGCGATGCGGTCAACCGTGGCTTTTTGGGTTAATGGGTGGGATTTCGAAGAAGTTTGGAGATGTATATGATGGAGTGAAGGTAACTTCGAAGAAGTTAGGAGATACCGAAGGGATCTCCAGGGGACGCGCTTCTTGAAAGAAGCTGTGCAAGAACTTTAAATCTGGGTCTTTTTGGGGTGAAGCTGAATAGGATATGCGTCCTTTCTCCTGTTCTTTAGTTTAGTAGGGAGGAAGCGGTGGAAATTTAGAATACTAAGGGATCAGGAAGAATTATATACAGCAGTCAGGGACCGCCTTGTTGGAGATAGCTTGCTATCTCTGGTACACAGCTTCCGACCCCTGCCTGCCCACGCCGTGGACCGATTGCGGGATTTAGCAGTGATAATGTTCACACAATAGCAGTTATATCAGCGCGGGTGTTAGTGCTGGGGTGGAGAATATCAGGACATATGCAAATCCAACCATTTTACAGTGACAGCGTGCGGCTGAGTGACATTTGGGCAACATTTTATTTACAAATCGCGCGGATCAGTTCAAAACTGCTGTTTCACGTGAAACTCCTCATCCCTTCTGCAGTTCCTTTATTTTATCGCGAAGGTACGCGGCTTCCTCGAACTGGAGTTTCTTTGCGCATTCTTTCATCTCGGCTGTAAGTCTTGCGATTTCAGCTTCCCTTGATTCGCCGGATGTTTTTGCTGGATTATTATCCGTTTTACCGCGGCGGGATTTATTCTTTTTATCCTTTGCGCCGATTTGGATGAGTTCGGTTATCTTCTTCTCAACTGTTTTAGGCACGATTCCATGTTCTTTATTATATGCGATTTGGATTTCCCTGCGCCGATTGGTTTCCTCGAGGGCTTCATTGATCGACTGGGTCCGATGGTCAGCGTAGAGGATCACTTTACCGTTTGCGTTACGTGCGGCGCGGCCAATCATCTGTATCAGCGAGCGGGTTGAGCGGAAGAGTCCCTCTTTATCGGCGTCGAGGATTGCCACAAGTGTTACTTCGGGCAGGTCTATGCCTTCGCGGAGAAGGTTTATACCCACGAGGACGTCGAACTTTCCCATTCGGAGGTCCCGCAGGAGTTCGGTTCTTTCCATTGTTTCGACTTGGTGGTGGATATACTTAACTCTGACTCCATTATCGTCGAGGTATTCGGTGAGGTCTTCGGCCATTTTTTTGGTAAGAGTAGTGACGAGGACCCGTTCTCCTTTAGCTGTACGGATACGGATTTCCCCGAGGAGGTCGTCCACCTGCGTATCAACTGGTCGGATTTCCACTTCGGGATCCACGAGACCGGTTGGACGTATGATTTGCTCTACAACCTGCGAGGAATGTTCGATTTCATACTCAGCGGGAGTTGCGGAAACCATGACGACTTGGTTGACTTTACTTTCGAACTCACTGAAGTTAAGCGGGCGGTTATCGTAAGCCGAAGGGAGGCGGAAGCCATAGTCCACGAGGTTTTGTTTACGTGCGTGGTCGCCGCCGCTCATGCCTCGGATTTGTGGGATAGTGACGTGGCTTTCGTCGATGAAGAGGATGAAGTCCCGTGGGAAGTAATCGAGGAGGGTATAGGGGGTTGCGCCAGGTTCACGTCCTGCGAAGATTCTCGAGTAGTTTTCGATACCGGAGCAGAAACCTACTTCTCTGAGCATTTCGAGGTCATAGCGGGTGCGTTCTTCGATACGTTGAGCCTCGAGGAATTTATTTTGGGATTTAAACCAATTAATTCTCTCCTCAAGTTCATTTTCAATTTCGGCGAAAGCTTTTTCCCGTTTAGCTGGGTCAGTGACGTAGTGGGTGGCGGGGTATATAGCGACGTAGTTTAAAAATTCATAAATTTCGCCGGTGAGTGGGTTAAATTCGCACACGCGGTCAACTTCATCCCCGAAGAATTCCACGCGGACAGCGCGTTCTGTATAGCCGGCTGGGTAGACGTCAAGGGTATCGCCCCTTACGCGGAATCTATCTCTACGGAAGTCGATATCGTTACGCTCATATGACACAGATACGAGGCGGTTCATGAGTTCCTGCATAGATATATCCATACCAGGGCGGATGCCGACGATTTGGCTTGAGTATTCTTCAGGCGGGCCGAGGGAGTAGATACATGAGACTGACGACACGATAATCACGTCCCGTCTTTCGAAGAGAGCGGAGGTAGCGGAGTGGCGGAGTTTATCGATTTCGTCATTGATGAGGGCGTCCTTTTCGATATACATATCCTTTCCGGGGACGTAAGCCTCAGGCTGGTAGTAATCGTAATAGGACACGAAATATTCGACGGCGTTATCTGGGAAGAATTCTCTGAACTCGGTACAGAGCTGAGCGGCGAGAGTTTTATTATGGGACAGCACGAGAGCGGGGCGGTTAAGTCGTGCGATAGTCTGAGCCATAGTAAAAGTTTTACCGGACCCTGTGACGCCAAGCAGAGTCTGGTATTTCATGCCCTTTTGCAATCCATCGACAAGTTTTTCGACAGCCTGTGGTTGGTCCCCCGTAAGCTGAAACGGAGCGACGAGGTGGAATTTATTATCTTTCATATGTTTTCCTTGAAATTTAGTCAGTTGAGTTAGTTTGAGTGGGGAAGGTTATAGATACGTATGGTGGAGTGAAAGAGAATGCGCTTCTTGAAAGAAGCTGCTTCACTTGGCTTTCTTTCTTTATATTATACCATATTGTTGAATCTTTGTACAGGGGAATTGAAAATTCGTTTTTTTAATTATTCAGTTCGCTAAGCGTTTACTTCATTGGGGATGAAAATTCATAATTCGTTATTCAACTGTTTTTCTTATTTATATTGAAACCGTCTGTCTTTGGATTTATAATGTATGCATTAATTTCTTAACTAAAAGGGAGAAAAGATGCTGAATTTAAAAGAAATTGTTAAGGTTTACCAACCGGGGGATGTTGTGGCTTTACACGGCATTTCACTGGCGTTTCGTCAGAACGAGTTTGTCTCGATTCTCGGGCCGTCGGGCTGCGGAAAGACTACGCTTCTCAACATTATTGGCGGGCTTGACCGGTACACTTCCGGCGAGATGACCATACGTCGGCGGCCTACGGCTGAGTTTTCCGACCGGGACTGGGACACATACAGGAACCATTCCATTGGCTTTGTATTCCAGAGCTACAACCTGATTCCCCATCAGACGGTTCTGTCAAATGTAGAGCTTGCTCTGACCTTATCGGGGGTTTCGAAATCCGAGCGCAGTCGGCGAGCCATATCGGCTTTGGAAGCTGTGGGGCTGGGGGATCAGCTGAAGAAGAAGCCGTCCCAGATGTCGGGCGGTCAGATGCAGCGTGTTGCCATAGCCCGTGCTCTTGTCAATGATCCGGACATACTTTTAGCCGACGAACCCACGGGTGCGCTTGACTCCGAGACTTCGGTTCAGGTCATGGATATATTAAAGGAAGTCGCGAAGTCCAAGCTTGTCATAATGGTGACGCACAACCCGGACTTAGCCGAGCGGTACTCCACGCGAATCATACGTTTGCTTGACGGGCGGGTGCTTGAGGACACGAACCCATACACCACTGAAGAGGAAGAAAAAGAAAACTACAGTGAGGAGTCAGCGGGGGAAAGTGGTGTTAAGTCAGCGGAAGCAGGCACAGGTTCTAAGGGAACTGCCGCGTCCTCTTCTAAGCGCAGGAAAAACCGCACATCCATGTCCTTTGCAACTGCGTTATCTTTGAGTCTGAACAACCTCATGACAAAAAAAGGGCGGACGTTTCTCACGGCTTTTGCGGGGAGCATTGGAATCATCGGAATCGCGACAATTTTGTCCTTATCCAACGGAATCAACCTCTACATAGACAAGGTGCAGGAAGACGCGCTTTCAGCCTACCCAATCACCATTGAACGGGAAACCGTCGACATGACATCCCTCATCAGTGCAATGACTGAAGCGAGTGCGACTCTCGACGAGGAAGTTGAAGAAGGCGTGATTCGCTCCAACACCATGATGTACGACCTGTTGGACTCAATGACTCAGGCAGAAGTGCAGGAGAACAATCTTTCCGATTTTATCGACTACATAGACTCCCACGGCGGAGACCTTGACGGCTATGCTTCGGCTATAACCTATGGCTACGACGTACCGCTCTACATTTACTCAACCGATTTAAAGGATGAGGACGGGCTTCCGGTTCAGTTGAATCCATCGGTTATGTTTATGTCGGCATTGGGAGTCGATTCCATGTCCGACGATATTGCGAGCGACCTAACATCATACTCCTCCATGATGAGTGTTGAAATATGGGACGAGATGCCGGAGAATCTTGACTTAATCCGGAGTCAGTACGACGTGATTGCCGGGCGGCTTCCTGAGTCATACGATGAGGTTGTGCTTATCGTTGACGAGCAGAATCGCATAAACGACATATACCTGTACGCCTTAGGCTTCAAGGATCCCTCCGAACTTTCGACAATGGTTGAAGCGTTGATGAAGGGTGAAGAATTTGCGGCGTTGAGTGAAGAGTTCACCTACGACGATTTTTTGGATCACGAATTTGCTCTCCTTTACTCCTCTGACTTTTACAAAAAATCAGAGGACGGCTGGGATTATGTCGGCAGTAGTGAGGCTGACATGAATCTTGCTGTGGATTCGGCTGAGAGGGTGAAGATTGTGGGAATCATCCGTCCCAACGCTGAATCGGCGGCTGTTGCTCTGACTGGAGCTATCGGATACCTGCCTGATCTGATGGAGCATGTGATGGCCCACGCTGATTCGGCCGAGATAGTGAAGGAGCAGAAAGAGGACCCCACGGTCGACGTACTGAGCGGGCTTCCATTTGAGACTGACGAAAATTCCCCCGACAACATGAGTGAAGCCGAAAAAGCGGCGGTGATACGTGAGACCCTCGGGGACCTGACTGACGCTGAAGCCAGTGCGGCGTACACAAAATATATGTCGGACATTCCCGACGAAAAGGCGGAAGAAATGGCGGTGGAAACAATGTCGTCCATGCAGCCGGAGCAGGCTCGTGAAATGGTGATTCAGGCGTTGGCGCAGAGCCAGTCGGCAGATGAAGGGACGATATCCGCATACCTCGACACTTTATCGGATGAAGAATACTCGGGAATTGCGCTGAAAGTCTTCACGGCGGCGGCAAAGCAGCAGGCTGAAGCTGAAGCTGAGACGGCACTCTCAAGCTACACTGCGTCTGAGATGGCGGAAATGCTTGACTTGCTGGTAGACTCCCTTGGGGACAGCGAGGTAGTTTCGTCGTTTGCGGAATACATGCCCGAGGTTGTTTCGAAGTCTACTTATGAAGATAACCTGACTTCTTTCGGCTGTGCTGACCTGAGCAAACCCGCCTACATCGAGATTTACGCCAGCACCTTTGAGGCGAAGGATGAAATCTCCCGGCTCATCACAGAGTACAACGCGGACAAGAGTGCAGCCGGCGAGGAAGAAAGCATGATTCGGTACACCGACTATGTTGCACTGATGATGTCGTCAATTTCCACAATTATCAACGTAATTTCCTACGTACTTATAGCGTTTGTGTCAATTTCATTGGTGGTTTCTTCCATAATGATAGGCATAATCACCTACATTTCAGTTCTGGAACGTGTGAAAGAAATCGGCATACTGCGTGCAATCGGTGCGTCGAAGCGCGATATTTCCCGGGTATTTAACGCGGAGACTTTGATAATCGGCTTTGTCTCCGGCGGGATAGGCATACTTGTGACGCTGCTGATCTGTATTCCTGTGAACATCATAATCAAGAGTCTGACGGACATCTCCGGTCTTGCCCAGCTTCCAATAGTCGGCGGTGTGGTTCTTGTATGTATCTCCATGCTGCTGACCGTAATAGCCGGCCTGATTCCCTCGAGAATAGCCGCCAAAAAAGACCCCGTCGAAGCGCTGAGAAATGAGTAGTGGAGATCCGTCTCGTGCAGTGTTAGGGTGGCGTCAGTTTGGATCTCACCGATTTTCCGCGAATGTGAAGCCGAGTAGGCTAGCGAGTGCTCGAGAAAATCCGAGGAGAAGCTGGTGATTGTTATAGCCGTCTCGTGCAGTTTTAGGGTGGCGTCAGTTTGGATCTCCCCGATTTTCCGCGAATGTGAAGCCGAGTAGGCTAGCGAGTGCTCGAGAAAATCCG
>CAZULC010000001.1:31779-184659 GCA_964621165.1 uncultured Ruminococcus sp. | reverse complement strand
AGGAGAAGCTGGTGATTGAAATTGTACAGTTTGACTATAAATACATCTTGACGTTCATTTCATATTAACAAATAAAACATAGTATTTTCAGTATTAATGCTTGTGCTTTCGCGTATAATGTGGTACAATTATCTTCAAGGTATGGGGTTCATATCGGATTTATGTATCGGTTTATGCGCGGAAGCATATTTTTTGCGGTTTTTATGGCCGTTTTGCTGATTTTTTTCGGTTGCACGGCGGGGGAGAGTTCCGGCGGGGTGGGGGGTTACATTGGTCTCGACTCGGATTTCGCTCTAGTCTACTCCGACGACGTCACGGTTTCCTGCTGCAAGCGGGGGCGGGTGGTTTCCGGAGTCATTGACGGGACGGGGATGGGGTTTGAGTTTGATTTGGATGCGAAAACATGTTCGGTGAGTGTCGGCGGGGCGGTGATTCCATTATCAGACGGGGCTTCGGCTGACCTGGCGGGGGTTTTAGCGGCTGTTTTTCCGCTGGAGTTTGAGTCAGGATACGCCGGCGAGGTTTTGTTTTTGGATTCGGTGGTGAACGACAGTTCCGCAAAATCACGAGTGCTGCTTGAAAACGGACTTCCGATATCCGTCGAAGTTGGCGGGAAGATCATTGAAATTCATGGATTTAAAATTGTAGAAACAGGTGAAACAGATGAAACACAAGAACGCGGCCTACATTGACGTGGGTGCGCTTGAATACAACTACCATGCGGTTGAGCAGATTGTACGTGAAAATTTAGATAGATTCAACAAGTCTTCATCGTGCGGATTGGACGGAGGTTGTGATAGCAGTGCAAAGATTCCGCAAATCATCGGCGTGGTTAAGGCTGACGCGTACGGTCACGGGGTCGGAATTGCTGCGCGGCGGCTGTATGATGCCGGATGCGGATTTTTCGCGGTATCGTCTGAGGAAGAAGCGCTGGAGCTGCGGGAGATCGTCGGGGTTGAGCCTGAAATTCTGATTCTCGGCCGGATTTCGCCCGAAAACGTGTTCGATATGGCGAAAAACAACATCATCTGCGCGGTCACGTCATACAAAAACGGCTCGGCTCTTGCGGAAGCAGCGGAATCGGCGGGTGTGGTCCTGCGGGTTCACGTCTCCCTCGACACGGGAATGAACCGGATCGGAATAGTTGTTCGCGAGTTCGAGAGAAACAACAGTTCTGCGGCTGATGAGGTTGAAGCTTTGTCTAAACTTAACGGGCTGTCGCTCTGCGGGATTTTCACCCATTTTGCCTCAGCGGACGACGAACTTCTTGACGGAAAAATCGTCCCGGGTTATGAGAATTTCGGCGGCTACACTCGTTTGCAGCTCAAGAGATTCAAGTCGGTGGTGGATGAACTCAAGCGGCGTGGCGTTGATGTGGGTTTGGTTCACGCGGCAAACTCGGCGGCGATTCTTGCGCTCCCTGAGGCATACTTTGACGCGGTTCGTGCGGGCGTGATTCTCTACGGTTTGTCACCAAACGGAGAAGACAGCAAACTGTTCAAACCCGTGATGAAATTATGCTCAACAGTTGTACATATTCACGAAGTCAAAGCCGGTGAGCGGGTCAGTTACGGCGGCACATTCGAAGCGGGTCAGGACATGGTAATCGCGACAATCGCGGCAGGATATGCGGACGGCTTCGAGAGGAGCTACACAGGATGTGAAGTGAAAATCGGCGGAAGACCCGCGCGTCAGGTTGGCCGGATCTGCATGGACCAGTTTATGGCGGATGTGACGGACAATCCCGGGGTAAAAGCTGGCGATGAATGCGTGCTGTTCGAGGGAAATGACGTGAATCAGCTTGCGCGTCGGGCCGGAACGATAAACTATGAGGTAGTCTGCAAAGTAAGCAAACGCGTTGTTCGGGTTCCGGTCGAATGAGCTAAATAATGTACGTTATTGTCTCGATAAAACGAACAAATGAAATTAATAATTTTAAAAGAGAAAACAATTTCTTTAAATAAAAAATCCCCTTCAACAGGGAAGTACGGACTGGAATGTTTGTTCAGTCCTTTTTCATTTTAGTGTAGAACATCACGTCAAACACGGTTTTGGTGTACGCTCGGACCGCAGGGGTGTTTTCAGGTTTCATTTCAAGCCGGAAGAGCGCACCGGGAAATTTTGCTTCCAGAAATTGGAAGAGAATCCCAGCTGCACAAAACCCGCGATACTCAGGCTTCAGGTAAATATTCTAGATCCAGACGTATTTCCGGCTGTATTCCGTGGAAAAACTGTGCGCAATCATTGAATATCCGGCGATTTTTCCGTCATCAGCGAACACAAATCCCTCAAGAATCGGCGAGTCTGACAGGCATTCGTTGATATTGTTCGCGAAAATAGTCAGATAAATCCACACCGTAATAACGCTCAAGTGCCAACGGGATCGAAACCTGATGTCCGGCGGTGATTTCGTTCAGCCTGGACTGGAATGCGGCGAGATCCATGAATGATGAAAAAGCGTCGTCTGATCCAGCCGCGAGGGCAAGTTTATTTTTCCGGTTCGAGTACATTTCCTCAGCCGCACCTTTGAGATTCGAGGGATCCGGTGCAATTTCCGGCTTCAAATGGTCTACAAAAGAGGAAGTTGAGCGCAAAAGTTCAAGTGCGGCTTCCTTTACCGGTGAAATTTCAGATGAACCGACGATTTTACCGATGATTTTGATGAGTCTGTCAGGCTTTGGCAGCGGTTCGATTTCCTCAAAGACGTTCCGGATTCCACGGTGGAAGTATTCGCCGGACGCAAGAACGATTGTGCTTAGACATGCGTCAATCATATCAGCGGCGAACAAACGTGCATCTTTAATGGACTCAGACATAGACAAAATGGCGTAGGCAGTCTTCATTTTTCTGAGGAGAATTTCACATCTGGTAAGTCGTTCGTCGGGAGATGAAAGCACGGTTTTCGCCTGATTTCGCAGGGATTCAAGCCTTGCAGGGGCAGTTTTGTCGCCGACATACGCGATCTTTGAGTTCATGAGTTTGCTAATATGCCCGTGGAAAACCAGCGCGTCGTTTTTCAGCATTTCTTAAGTGGTGCAGTAAAGGTCATAGTCCACGTCATCTTCCGCGAGAACAAATGTGCATGCAAGTGCCTGGGCGGACTGATCCTTCACAAGGATGAGCAGGTCCAGATCGGATTTCGGTGTGCGTCGCCGCTTATGGCTGAGCCGTAGATTCCGACGAGTTCGAGGGAATCCGTACAGACCATCCGTGACTTTTCGATGACGGCAGCGAGGATTTTTTCGTGTGTTTTGGTCATAGTTTTATTAGTGTGGAGTTTGTGGTGTGGAATGTGAAATTTAAAGAAGATGAAAAAATAACAGGATAAAATGAAAGTCAATGGTAAATCATAAAGTGGAAAAATGGAAGTAAATGGAAAACAACAAATTGATGAAATGGCAAATAATGGTATCTAAGCACACAAAATCCACAAGTTTCCTTCCTTATTTTATATAGGGCTGAAACGGGGCGTTTTTGCTACTGGATTTTGCTGCTGATGAGTCGGTCGTAGGCCATCATAATAGCAAGCCGCGCGCTTTCGTAGGTCAGGCCGCCCTGCATGTATGCGTAGAACGGTTCGCGCATGGGTCCATCGGCTGACAGCTCGATCGATGAACCGCCGGTGAACGCGCCAGCCGCCATGACAACCGGGTCAGTGTAGCCGGGCATGTCCCACGCGTAGGGAACAACGTGGCCGTCGACCGGGGATGCGGCTTGGATTCCGCGGCAGAACGCGGTAAGGTTATCGCCAGAGTTACATTTCACAATCTGTACGATATCCGCTCGCTTATCATTCCACGCTGGTGAGGTCTCGTAACCGGCTTTTTCGAACAAATATGCGGCAAGGCAGGCGGTCTTCAGAGCCTGTGCAACCGTGTGGGGCGCGTAAAACAAGCCTTTTATGATGTTTCGCGTTTGTCCAAGTGAAGCGCCAACTTCAAGACCAACCCCTGGGGATGTGAGCCGGTTCCCGCAAAGCCGCACGCACTCCTCGTCCCCTGCGATGTACCCGCCAACGTCCGCCATTCCGCCTCCGGGATTTTTGATGAGGGAGCCGACAATCAGGTCTGCTGGCGCCTCAATTGTCGAGTCAGGTGGGCAGTAACATGGCTCGGTCTCCTCCACGAACTCGCCGTAGCAGTTGTCGACCATGACCACCGGCTTTTGGATGCACAGCTCTAGCGCGGTTTTTTTGGTGAAATGGGAAACCTGCCTGATTTGCGACGAGGTAAGGGCCGGACGGAAGGCGTAACCCCGTGAACGTTGGATGTAGACAACCTTGATCTTGTCGCCATATTGCACAAGTTCATGCTTTAGTGCAGTTAAATTAATGGGCATATCGCTGTAAAACGGATCGGGAACAAGATCAATTTGGTGAAATTCCACGCCGAAGTCGGCAAGAGAACCCTCGGTTGAAGTTGACGCGGAAGTCTGCTTTTTCGGGAGGCCGTTTTCGTCGATCCCAATTGCGTCGAGGAGCGTGTCGTAGGGTGTTCCCGTGACAGAGAGGAGGATGTCGCCGGGGCGGAGGATGCCGAAAAGCGCGATGGTCAGGGCGTGGGTTCCGGACAGAATCGATGGGCGGATGAAGGCTGATTTCGCACGGAAAACCTTGGCGGCTAGCTGATCGGCGGCGTCACGTCCACGGTCCCCGTAACCATATCCTGTCGACGGCGCGAAAAGGGATTCGGACACCTCGCATTCATGGAAACAGTCGAGTATATGTTCGGTCAACCTACGGGATGTTCTGTCGATTTCAGCGAAAATATGTTTTAGCTGTTCTTCGGCTTCATCTGCGGCGGCACGGGTTTTGCTTGAAATTTTCATAGTTGTCATTCCTTTTGTATAAAAGTAGTGTAAAATTAAAGCATATTTGCAGTTTAATGTTATTCAGCTGACGAAGATTTTGTCGAGATAAGCTTGTTCGTTGCAGCGAGGTAAGCCTTGATCGAAGCTTTTATTACATCCGTAGAGACGCCGCGTCCGGAGAAAATCCTGTCGTTCTGCTTGAGCTTGACCCTTGCTTCACCCAAAGCGTCGGTTCCTTCGGTCACTGCGGTGATGTTATAATATGAAAGTTCTACATCGGTCAATCCGGCGATGCGGTTTATTGCGTTGAAAGCGGCGTCAACTGGACCTTCACCCGGTGCGGCTTCGGTTGCGGACTTCTGCTCGGCCTTGTCGTTGAGCGTCACCAGCGCCATTGCTTTGATGTGGTTGCCGGACTGAATCTGGAACGACTCGAGGTAAAACCGTCCTTCGATTGAATCAAGGTATTCGCCTACGATTGCGCGGATGTCGTCGTCAGTCATGCTCTGCTTCTTGTCGGCAATTTCCTTGAACCGGAGGAAGGTGTTTTCGATTCCATGTTCGTCAAGCGAATACCCTAGAGTGGACAATCGTTCGGCAAATGCGTGTCTGCCCGACAGCTTTCCGAGAACAATTGTACTGGACTTCAGCCCGACTTCTTCCGGAGACATGATTTCGTAGGTGCGGCTGTCGTTCATGATTCCGTGCTGGTGGATGCCGCTGGAATGGGCGAAGGCGTTGCGTCCGACTACTGCCTTGTTAGGGGCAAGCGAAATGCCGGAAAGTGAAGCTACAAGTCGGCTGGTCTCCATGATTTCGTGGGTGTTCACGCTGGAAGAAACTTGTGTTCCGCGCAAAATTGCTTCGCCACGGGTGTGGATCGCCATGACGATTTCCTCGAAAGCCGCGTTTCCGGCCCGTTCTCCAAGTCCATTTACTGTGCATTCTATGGCTGTAGCACCGGCCGATATTGCCGCGAGTGAGTTCGCCACGGCCATCCCCAAATCGTTATGACAGTGGACGCTGATTTCCGGTTGAAGCCCGGTCTTTGAAAGGTTCGACTTCACGGCAGTGATGATCGACTTGAACTCGTCAGGTGTAGTATATCCCACGGTGTCGGGGATGTTGATGACTGAAGCGCCGTTCTGAGCCGCAAGAACCGTGACTTCGCAGAGAAAGCTCAAATCGGTGCGGGTTGCGTCCTCTGGCGAAAACTCGATTTCGTCAAAAAGATTCAGTGATGACGCGTATTTGGTCATTTCGGAAATTTCATTAAGGATTTGCGCACGTGTTTTGCGCAGTTTGTGCTCAAGATGAATGTCACTGGTGGCTATAAAAATGTGCAGCCGCTTGCGTTTTGCTGACTCGAGAGCTTCGGCGGCCCGGTCAATGTCGGATTTCGTGAGCCGTGCGAGAGCTGAAACCGTGGCGTTGTTCATCCGGTCATCATTCGACAGCTGCGCAACGGCTTGGACCGCCGCAAAATCACCGGCTGACGAGGCAGGGAACCCGGCTTCTACCACATCTGCGCCGCACTTCGCGATCTGCTTGGCGATGTCAATTTTGTGCTGTTTATTGAAATGGACCCCCGGGGTCTGTTCGCCGTCCCGGAGCGTTGTGTCCGTAAAATGGATTCTCATAAGTCGTGTTTCCTTTATCTGGAAGTAGCAATGGGGTAAATTGGAATTTGAGATGGTAAATTTTGTCTGCATTTCAATCAAAGCGGAGTAAAAATCCGATAAAACTTGAAGTTAAATCGATAAAAATAAATCAGCAAATTAAGAAAAAACCACGACCGCATTGATTAAAATGAAGATAAAACTCCGCTATGGTCAACCAAACCCCTGCTTCATCCATGCCGGATCAAGACAGCCCGCGGATTGCGTGAGTAGTCGTACAAGGTTTTGCCGACCATGTTATTTTTCCGCACAATCCCGATTACCGCGTCCGCCTGAGCCGCACCGTGTTCGATTAACATAATCCCGTTTGGCGCAAGATAATCCCTGTAGCGGGACACAATTTTTTCAATCAGCGTCAGGCCGTTTGATTCGTCGGTCAGAGCAATGCGCGGCTCAAAGGTCAGTTCCGGCTCAAGGGTCGTCATTTCCTCAGCCGTGACGTATGGCGGGTTTGATGTTATTATATTGTAAGTCTTTCCCTCGGCCGGAACGAATGAACAAAGGTCGATTGTGTGGACTTTCACTCGGTCGGTAAGGTTAAGATTCTGCACATTTTCCCGGGCAAGCTCAGCCGTACAGGGATCAAGCTCCACGCAGTCCACGCTGAGATCCTGACAGAAGTGAGCCGCGGCGGCCGCTATATTTCCGCTTCCGGTACACAAGTCAAGCATAATCGGGGAAGGAATTTTCGTTGATTTGAGGTAATTAAGTGCCTGTTCTACGATAATCTCGGTGTCCGGACGCGGTATAAGGCAGTGTTCGTTTACTTTGAACGTCAGTCCGCAGAAGTCCCACTGACCGATGATGTACTGGAGCGGCTTGCGTGAAATTCTATAATTTGCAGCAGTCTTCAGCTCATCAAACCCGGGAAGGGAGTCAAGCTGAGCCTTATCAATTTCCAATGTTAATAATTTAGACTGAGGCAGACTCAAAAAGTAGGAGGCGAGAATCCGTGCGTCATTTTTTGGCTCAGGCACTCCGGCGGACGAAAAAGCGGCGATTATGTCCTGTATTGTCATGGTTACCCCCGGGGAAAGTATGAAGAGTGGAGTTGAATCAATTTTGCAAACTGATATTATTTGTTGTTTTCGTCGGGATTTATTTTGTAATTTTCGTCCTGTTCTTCCCATAAATCGGCGGGGACCGCGTTGATTAAAGACTTAAGCGCGACTTCAAGCTGATGTTCGTCGGGTTCACGGGTGGTGATTCGCTGAAGCCAGAGTCCGGGAGCCGATACGATTTTGGTAAAAAGGTTGTCGTGAGCGCCGGCGTATCTGATGAACTCAAAGCCCACGCCGACAATCAGGGGAATCGTGAGAATTTTGGAGCCGAACCGGAGCCAGGTGTTGTCCCACGTGAGGAAGGAATTCACGATAATCGAGATGATGAGCATGACAAAAATGAAGCTGGTGCCACATCTGGGGTGGAATCTGGTGCAGGTTTTTGCGTTGTCTGGCGTCAAGGGCAGGTGTTTTTCGTAGCAGGCCACGGATTTGTGTTCGGCTCCGTGATACTCGTAGGTCCTGCGGATGTCCGACATAAGTGAGGTGAGCGCGATGTATGCGACGAAAATTGCTATTCTGACCAAACCTTCCGTGAGAGAACGAAGGAACGCGTGTTCGCCAAGCCTGCCGCCGGTGAGAAAGTCGACGCCTTTCGCGGCAAAAGTGGGGACCATGAGGAACAGGCCGACCCCGAGAGCGAGACCGAGGACCATCCCGATGGTCGTGATGACGGTCATAAGCTTGTCGCCGCACTTTTCGGTGAGCCATTTTTCGAATTTTGTTTCCGGCTCGGTTTCGTCGATGCCCTGCATTTCCGCGGATTTCGTGAGCATGTCCATGGATAGCTTGAGCTGTTCTATAAACGACACAATTCCGCGCACGATTGGCAGTCTGCAGATTTTGTATTTCTCCCGTAGAGAGACAAATTTCGAGTTGTCGGTGGAAATGGAGCCGTCCTCCAGCCTTACGGATAGGGAAACGTTGTCCCTGGATTTCATCATAACGCCCTCGAGCACAGCCTGTCCGCCGACAATGCCGATTCGCGGGTTTTTTGTGGAATTGTTTTTCATTTTTGTCACCTTTATATTAAATTTATGTGAAGATATGTGTATGCAGGAGGTCTACATCGGGTGAAGCTGACAGGAAGAAAGCAGCATTGCAGCAAGTCCACCGAGGTTTTATTATAGTATAGCACTTATTGGTTGATTTGTCAATGGTATTGATATTTCCGGCGGGGTATGATATAATATATTAAGGGAGAAAAAAGCTAAGTCATTCTTTTTTCACAGCAAGCACCAACGCCCGCGCTGATATAACTGTTGTAGTAGAAACGTCATCACTGCTTCATCGAGCAATTTGAATCCGGCGTGGGCAGGCAGGGGCCGGAAGCTGTGCACCGGAGATAGCAAGCTATCTCCGACAAGGCGGCTCCTGACTGCCGTCAACCACTACTACTGATCCCTTGGTATTCAAAATTCAATCAGTATTTCTCACTACTCAACTACAGAATAGGAGAAAGTATGCACTCCCTACTAAACTTCACCCCAAAAAGACCCAGTTTTAAAGTTCCTGCACAGCTTCTTTCAAGAAGCGCGTTCCCCTCGTCTCCTTCGTCTCCCTCGTACCCTCGTCACCCCACACTCCCGCCTACTCTAGCAAAATCTCAAGTATCCCTTTCAAAAATTCGCCTAACATGTCGCGGTCGCCTTTGCTTAAGTTCATGACGGCTTTAGCGGCGGCGGCAAGCTTCGGGATTTGGTCGGAGCTGAGGTCCGAGACGGTTTTCACACCGGTTGAGTCGAGAATGCCGAATACGGCTTCGGTGAATGTTCTGCGCCTGTCGAGGGAGAGGCTGTTTATCCATTGAGAGAACATTTCCTGATGTTTTTTGCCGGCGGGGGAGAGTGCGGCGAGATGGATGAAACTTTTGCCAAGCACTGTCCACGAGAATGGGTCGTGCTGCTTGATGCCGCTTTTGCTGGTGCTTGAGATGACTGCAGTGCTGCGGGGCTGACTCATGAGCATACCCACGGACGAGGATTGGGGCAGGATTGTGAGCATGATGTGTTCGGATTCTTTGAACTGGGGCGAGTTGATGATGTCGTCAGGGAAGCCGGGGCCGTCGTTGCTGAACGCCTTTTTGATGCGGGATTTGACGTCGGAATCAGCGAAAGCGGCGGCGTAGAGTGCGAGGTTTCCGCCTTTGGAGTGGCCGCCGAGGATAATATTGCCGCGGAAATGACGTGCGATTTCGTTGGTATATTCGGCCGCGAGGATTTGCGACTGCACGGGGTAGTCATAGCTGAGGCGGAAGTCTTCTCTCCATCCGGCAAGTGAGTCGTCAGTGCCGCGGAAAGCGATGAACACTGTGTCATCCGGCAGTACAAAAGTAGTGGCGGCGAACTGAGTAGCGGATTTTTCGTCGGTCAGCGTTCTGTAAGATGAAACGTAAGTATCCGCGAATCTTTTGGACTGAGCGGCGAGGCAGAACAGGGTATTAGTGTCGTCGGGAATAATCTGTCCGAATTTTTCGCCGGAGGGGTATTTCGCCAGCACAGCTTCGAGGCAGTCCTTGAGTTTAGCGGGCATGCCGGCAGGGTCAGGCGAAACGGAGTCAGAAAAATCGACGAATGCGAGCATGGACAGTATGATATTATCGACCTCATTCAGTGGGTCAACTTTCAATACAACATCCTCCCGCCATTTAAGGTAATCAATCATATTAGTATTTTGCGTCATAACAGAAACGGACCTTTCATTGGAGTGTGAAGTGGAGTTTGATTTGGGGTGGAGTGATGGGGAACGCGCTTCTTGAAAGAAGCTGTGCTAGAACTTTATTCCTCATTCTCTTTCTGGTTCAGCTTAGCAGGGAATGCTCACTCCGAGCTATTCTTTAGTTTAGTAGGGAGAAGGACGGGTTTAGAGGAGCGATCCTTGACCTGAGGAGTAGGGGAGACAGCAGTCAGGGACCGCCTTGTCGAAGATAGCTTGTTATCTCCGGTGCACAGATTCTGACCCCCTGCCTGCCGCGGACGAATGCTGATCGCGGGATCTCGTTTCTTAATGGGATGTTGGTTCTGCCTCACGGACTTGTTTTAGTGTATTTCAGACGTGGAGTTTGGCTTTGGGCTTAGGGTGTAGTTGGTTCTGCCTCACGTGATGTTTTTTTGTAGCTGGTTGAGAGTTTTACCAAAATTTGGCGGAGCTGTTTAAAATTGTCAATATTCCAATATATTTTATTGATATAAAGTCTCAAAATATTTCATGTGAAACAATATTATATATTATAATGTATTAATCTTGTCAAGATAAGACACGGGTGTTACAGAAATTTAAATTTTGCGAGGTATTTTTATGGTTGAAGCGGAGTTAAGCCGGGCTATAAAGTCGGGGGGGCTTGAGGGAGCGTTTTTCTTTTACGGCGACGAGGATTATCTGAAGAACATACGTGTGAGCGAGGTCAAGGCGTTACTTTCCGAGGACGAGCGTGCGTTCAACTTATTTGATTTATTTTACGGTGAAGGCGAGTGTGATCTTGAGGAGATAGAGAAAGCCTTATCAGCCCCGCCGTTTATGAGTGAGCGGAAAGTAATCATCATATCATTTTCATCGCTTGACTCCATAAAGGACAAAATACGCGAGCGGCTGATTGAGTTAGTCAGCGAGAATTCGGGCATGTCGGGGCAGATTCTGATAATCAAAGCGGGGGAGAATTTCCGCTGGGGGAGTGAGCGTCAGCCGTCGGGATTTTTGAAAGCGATATCGAAGGTATGCGAGCCGATACGGTTTGATTATCAGACGGAGCAGAGGCTAGCGGGGTGGCTGATGAAGCACTGCGGGGCGTGGGGAGTGAAGTTAAGTCAGGAGTCGGCCATAATGATGATACGGTTATGCGGGCGGGGGATGTACAAGTTATCCGGCGAAGCTGCGAAGGTATCGGCGTACGTAGGTTCCTGCGGCAGGGGTGAAGTGACGGCGGAGGACATACGTTTATGCTGTTCGACAACCGACGAAGACGAAGCTTTTGTGCTGGTCAACGCCATAGCTGAGGGGAACGCGGCGTTAGCGTACCACTGTCTGGGGATAAAGAAGCGCTTGCGGGCTGATCCATACATGCTGATGGGACAGATAGAACGTGAAGCGTGCGATTTGGCTTCAGCGGCAGTATATGCGGCGGAAGGATATGGCGCGGCGGAATTTGCTCGGGACATGAAGATAAACAGTTATCGTGCGGGGATAATATACCGCAACGCAAAAGCCGGCGGATTGGAATACTACGTCAGGCTGGCGGACTATTGCAGGCGAGCGGACGTTTCCATGAAGACTACCTCAACCTCCCGCGGCTACGGTGAAATAGAAAAACTGATAGGCCTTATGGCGCGGTGACGGGGACGTGATGGATTCAAGTGCAGGCGGCGTACATCACGAAAATATTGTGGGGTTTGACAGAAAAACTATGCTGCGTTTGTGCGGTATTCATGAGGGTGGAAAGGAAATTTTGTTATCCTTTACAAAAATACTGTGAAGTTCACTATAAAATTAACGTTGCATTTGTGTGGTATGACGAAAAATGGCGGGACATAAGCTTAAAAAATGTTACGGTTGGTAAGTTGACATCTTTGTTTAGGCAGAGCGTTTGTACCTTATTTATGAGGTTGGCACGGAAATTTTGTCAGCCTTTTCGAAAATACTGTGGATTTTACCATAAAACCAGCGATGTATTTGTGCAGTATTACATCATTCCGGCGGAGGCGTTGAGCGTGTCGAGGGGGATATTCTATTTTATGGAGCTTTTTTATGAAATTACGTGTTAACATACCGGTTATTGTTGAGGGGAAGTATGACAAGGCGCGGTTGAGCGGGGTCATTGACGGGTGCATCATTGAGTCGGGCGGATTCAGTGTATTCAGCAACGATGAGAAGCGTGCGTTAATCCGGCGGCTGGGTTCGCGGGGGATCATAATTTTAAGCGACAGTGACGGAGGGGGGCGCATAATCCGTTCCAGGCTGAAAACCATACTGAACGGCATCAAAGTATATGATTTATACGTCCCGCAGATACGCGGCAAGGAGAGGCGCAAGGACAAGCCGTCAGCTGAGGGATATTTAGGCGTCGAAGGCATAGATAACGGCACATTAAGCCGAATATTTGAAAAATTCTCTCAGGTTCACCCGGAGTTATTCGACAAAGCTGGAGCAGATTTGCGTATGTCAGGGGAAGCGGAAAAGCTGGAATGTTATGGCAAGTCAGAGAAATCTGGATATACGACAGAATCGCCGTTCGAAAAGCCTGTCAGTGCGGCTGATTTATACGGTTTGGGGTTGACGGGCGGCGAAAATTCTGCAAGTCTTCGGGATTCTGTTTCCGTTCGCATTGGTCTTCCACGCGGCATGAGCAGCCGGGGTTTTTTATCAGCGATAGAGATAATAGGAGTCACCGCAGATGAGTTATCGTCCATTGTAGAAGAGATCGTTGGCGGCGGGGTTTGATGAGGGTCCTTTGGTGAAGATTTGAGATACTGTTATCGGTTTTGCCGGAAAACAAAAAGTCCTTTAGCTTTAAATTAGCTTCAGGACTTCTTTATTTTGTTTTTTATGTCATTTGTAAAACGCGACGGATTGGGTGATTCCACGTCTATAGCAGACATAATGCAGAACAATGGAACTGATATTATATTCGGCTACAGAAATCCGGGGTTCGCATATCGGAGCTTCCGACTCAGTGTTCGATTGCGCTATATTTTTCGATTGCGTTTTCGAGAGCCTTATTAAATACTTTGCTCTGACCTTCGTAGTATGACACGAATGCGCCTTCGGAGGATGAACCATAAACGCCATTGGTGAATACTGATCCGATATTGAGTTCCTTATCTGCCATCATGATGAACGGGCAGTTAATGTGTTCATAAATAATATCTACCATCTTGGAGTCTTCCTGGCCTGAGGAGTATTTTACTTTAAGCGCTGTATCGTACCATGAAGGTGTTACCTTGCGGTAAGCTTCTGCGCAGAGTGCTTCGAGAGTTGCGTAAATTGCGTTGAGCTTGGACTGATCAACTGAAGCGGGTACTGCTACACCGTTGCCGTTAGCTGTTCCTGCGCCGGACATATAGTCGAGGGACTCATCAAGCTTCGGATAAGGAAGCATACCGTACTCAAAGTCTACGTCGCGGAGAGCGTGAGCTGTGACGAATTGTCCGGGGTAGAAGAGGGATGTGCCTGCGATAAAGGTATCCTCCTTGGATCCTTCAGCTGAGATGTTGTTTGTGTAGAGGAGCTTGTAAAGAGTCTCGGCCCACTGGATGCCCTGTTCGGATAGAATGTCGAGTACAGGGTAGCCGTCTTCGTCACGGGTGATGTAGGTCAGACCGTTGGACATTGAGAAGTAGTTTGGAATACCCCACTGTTCATAACGGAAGCCCATGATGTCGTTATCATCAACCTGACCATTACCATTGGTATCATTATAAACCTTCTGGCAGTAGTCAGCGAACACGTCATAAGTCCATGTGCCGTCTGTAACTGCGGTATAGAGCGCGTTTACATCGCCGAAGTTATCGATGAAGAGTGGTTTGTTGAAGTACATGGCGGAAGCGTAGAGCATTACAGTCAGGCAGATATCGCCGTTGAGGAAGTATCTTCTTGAGTTATCAATAGCGGATTCTTCCATCATTGCGCCGTACCACCAGGGCTGATCGAGGTCGAGGTACTGAGCGTCCTTGAGGTTAAGGTAATAGCCCTGAATTGACTGCTGCCATAATCTTGATGATTCCTCCATTATTACGTCGTAATCAGAGGAGCCTGTTGCAAGATATGTCGAAACATCGCTGGGGAATCCGTCCCATGTTGAGTCGCCAGCGATCCAGTTGAGTTTTACGTCCAGTCTATCCTCAACTGATGTGTTGCGTGAGTACACTGCGTCTAGAACCACGTCACCCCCCATTTCGCCGATACAGTCATAGTCAACTGTTTCATCCGAGCCGAAGTGATAGATGTTGATTGTGGTTCCGTCAAAATCGAGGTCTGAGGGAAGGTTATCGGGCATGTTTGCTCTTGTTACCTCTGTCTCTTCCTCCGTTCCCTGGGTATTATCGCTTGTCGAGGTCGTCTCGCCGCTGCTGGAGGGGGTTTCGTCATTTCCTCCTGAGCATGCGGTGAACAAGGGGGCAAGCATTGCTGTGCAGAGTATTGCTGCCAATATTCGCTTGTACATGTGCAAGTCTTCCTTTCTTGTGTATTACACAATGATTAAATTGATCGGGTCAACTATCAAGCATATTATACAATGGACTTTTCTCCTTTGTCAATGATTTTAATAAATGTTTACAAAAATGTTACAATCGCAACCTCTGGTTACAGTTTGGGTGAAGTGTGGTTTACTTAATGGGTGACGATGGGTGACGAAGAAGACATTTGGAGATACATATGATGGAGTGAAAAGGAGAACGCGCTTCTTGAAAGAAGCTGTGCAAGAACTTTAAAAAAGGCTGCAGTCAGGGACCGCCTTGTTGGAGACAGCTTGCTATCTCCGATGCACAGCTTCCGACCCCTGCCTGCCCACGCCGGTTTCAAATTGCGGGATGAAGCAGTGATCACGTGCATATTACAGCAGTTATATCAGCGCGAGTGTTTGTGCTGGGGGGTGGAGTACATCTTATTATTGCTGATTTTTTTCTTTATATTCAAGGGCGGATTTTACTAGGCCCATGAAGAGGGGGTGGGGGTTATTGGGGCGGCTTTTGAATTCGGGATGGAACTGGACTCCTATATAAAAGGGGTGGCCGGGAATTTCCACGGTTTCCACTATATGGTTATCGGGGGATTTACCTGCGAGGGACAGACCGTGGGACTGCAATACATCTCTATAGTCGTTATTGAATTCATATCTATGGCGGTGGCGTTCGGAGATTTGGGTTTTATTATAGCATTCATGGATTTTACTATTTTCATCGAGTACGCAGGGGTAAGCGCCGAGCCGGAGGGTACCGCCTTTTTTAACGTCATCGGACTGGTCGGGGAGAAAATCAATGACTTTATTATTTGAGTCGGGGTTAAATTCGCCTGAGTCAGCGTCGGGCAGGCCGCATACGTTTCTTGCGAAGGAGATGACAGCGGTTTGCATTCCGAGGCAGATACCGAGGTAGGGGATGTCGTTTCTTCTACAATAGTCCGCCGTTATAATCATACCATCAATACCGCGGCTTCCGAAGCCTCCGGGGACAATGATGCCGTCGACGTTTTGAAGCACAGATTTGACGTTATCAGGAGTGATTTTTTCTGAGTCAATCCAATCGATATGGACCACGGCGGAATTATAATAGCCGGCGTGGCGGAGGGATTCGGCGACAGACAGGTAAGCGTCATGGAGTGAGGTATATTTACCTACGAGAGCAATTGTTACATCTTTATTACGGGATTTGATTTTATCGAGCATAGCGTTCCAATCGGAGAGGTCGGGCTGAGGCGCGTTGATATTTAATTCACGGCAGACGATTCCTGAGAAGTTACTTCTTTCGAGCATGACGGGAGCCTCATAGAGTTCGGGAACGGTCATATTTTCCACAACGCAGTCGGGTTTAGTATTACAGAATAGAGCGATTTTTTTAAATATAGCGGGTTCAAGATGGCGATCGCATCTAAGGACAATGATATTTGGTGTGATCCCCATCCCTTGGAGTTCCTTGACGGAGTGTTGTGTAGGTTTGGTTTTATGTTCATTGGAGCCGGAGAGGTAAGGCACGAGAGTGACGTGGATGAAGAGTGAGTTTTCGCGTCCGACTTCGAGTGATACCTGTCGTATAGCTTCGAGGAAGGGCTGGGATTCGATATCGCCTGTAGTTCCGCCGATTTCTGTGATTACGACGTCAGCGGCGGTTTTTTCGGCAACGGAGTATATGAAGTTTTTGATCTCTCCGGTGATATGAGGTATAACCTGCACGGTTTGGCCGAGGTAATCGCCCCGTCTTTCGCGGTTAAGCACGTTCCAATAGACTTTACCGGAGGTTAGGTTAGAGAATTTATTGAGGTTTTCGTCGATGAAGCGTTCGTAGTGGCCGAGGTCGAGGTCAGTTTCGGCTCCATCTTCGGTGACGAACACTTCCCCATGCTGGTACGGAGACATAGTTCCTGGGTCCACGTTAATATAGGGGTCGAGTTTTTGAGCTGCGACCTTAAGACCTCTTGCCTTAAGCAGTCTGCCGAGAGAAGCGGCGGTGATACCTTTCCCGAGACCGGACACGACTCCGCCGGTTACGAAGATATATTTAGTTGGCATGATGATACTCCTTAAAAAACAAAAAATAAAAAAGGGTGCCTGACAAAACCGCACTCCAGCGGCTGGCAAACATCCTTGTTTATTATATTATACAGCGAGAAAGCGGATTTGTCAATGGGGTGGTGGAAAAAAAGTTAAGTTAGTGCAAAGGTGGGGTAAGGAGAAACGCGCTTCTTGAAAGAAGCTGTGCAGGAACTTTAAAACCCATTCTTTTTTTGGTTCAGCTTAGCAGAAAATGCTCACTCCGAGCTATTCTTTGGGCAAAGCAGGTGCAAATCTACCAGCGGGTTAGTTGGTTCAAGGGATCAGGAGTAGTTGAGACGGCAGTCAGGGACCGCCTTGTTGGAGATAGCTAGCTATCTCCGGTACACAGCTCCCGACCCCTGCCCGCACACGCCGGATTCAGATTGCGGGATGACGTTTCTTAATGGTGGAGTGATACTGCCTTTCGGACACTTGCGATTTCGGTTGAGCCGTGGAGAATACCGTGGGCTTCCCTGTTGCGGCAGCTATTCTATAGAACCGTGGGATTGAGAACCTACTTAGCTGAAAAAGTGCCGGAGTTTGCCCGTGGGGGCTTCCCCACCTTCCCCGCTACAGGATTTTCTCCAGTCTTTCGCAGGCTTCTTTGGTGTTTTCGTGGGTGCCGAATGCTGTCAGGCGGAAGTAGCCTTCTCCGTTTACACCGAATCCTGCTCCGGGGGTGCCTGCTATTTGTGCGGTTTCGAGAAGGTAGTCGAAGAATTTCCACGAGGGCATATTATCGGGGATTTCCATCCATATATAAGGAGAGTTTTTGCCGCCGGAGAAGGGGATATCCTTTTTCTCGAGGGTGGAGGCTATCATTTTTGCGTTTTCCATATAGTAGTGAACAAGCTCAAGGGATTCGCGGCGTCCCTGAGGGGAGAGTGCGGCTTCTGCGGCTCTTTGGGTGGGGTAGGAGACTCCATTGAATTTTGTAGCCTGACGTCTTGCCCACATTTCGTTAAGTGACATATTATCGGAGGCAAGTTTTTTAGGGATTACGGTCCAGCCGCATCTTGTACCGGTGAAGCCGGAGGATTTCGAGAGGGAGCAGACTTCGATTGTGCACGAGTCGGCGTTGGGTATTTGGTAGACCGAGTGAGGCGTGTCGGGGTCAGAGACGTATGCTTCGTAGGCCGAGTCGAATATGATGAGCGAGCCGGTGGAATTAGCGTAGTTCACCCATTTTATGAGCTGTTCGCGTTTATAAGCGGCGCCGGTGGGGTTATTAGGAGAGCAGAGGTAGATTACGGCGGGTATATTTTTAGCGGGTGCTGGTATATCGTCAGGGGAAGGGGTGAAGGAGTTAGCTTTAGTTGAGGGTATGAATGTAACGGGGTTATTATTCATGATATTTGAGTCGACGTACACAGGGTAGACGGGGTCAGGGATGAGTGTGGGGTTGCAGCCGAGCACGTCGGTAATATTTCCGAGGTCTGATTTAGCCCCGTCGCTGATGAATATTTCGTCTGCAGGGACATTGATTCCGCTGATGGATTTATAATGTTCAGCTACAGCGTTTTTAAGGAAGTCATACCCATATTCCGGCGGGTAACCATGGAACGTTTCAGCCTTACCCATTTCCCTCGCGGCTTTAATGAGAGCTTCGGTGGTGGTTTTAGTGAGCGGCAAAGTCACGTCGCCGATACTAAGCTTTATGACTTTTTTATCCGGGTGTGCGGCTGAATACTCACGTATACGTCTTCCGGTTTCAGAAAAAAGGTATGATTTCACGAGGTTATTATAGTTGGAATTGAGTGAAATTTTCATATGTGTTATGGCCTTTCGTTTTTTATAGTGATTTGGGAGACAGTGATTTGATGAGTTTAAGTAGTGGAGCGATGAGTGATGCGCTTCTTGAAAGAAGCTGTGCAAGAACTTTAAAAAGATGTCGCAATGGGGTGAAGCTGAGCAGGTGGAGAAAATCAGGAGGGGAGTGATCGCTTTATATGGAGTTAGGAAATTTTATTGTTGTGGGATGTCTTTCCTATTCAGCTGGAGTTATGCCGAGACAGCCTGTCGGGGCTTCCCGAACTCCAAACTTCACTCTTCCGTGAAGTATATGCCGGAGTACAGGGTTTTGGCGGGGCCTTCCATTATTACTTCAAGCGTTTCTCTTACTGTTATTTTGAGGGTGCCGCCTTTCAGGCGGATTTTTATGGGGGTATTGGCGGGGGAGAGGTTATTGAGGTATGCGGCTATGGCGGTGGCGCAGGCTCCTGTTCCGCATGCGTAGGTCTCCCCTGATCCCCTCTCCCACACGCGCATTTCTATATTGTAAGGGTCGATTACATATGCGAATTCTGTATTGGTACGTTCGGGGAAGGCGGGGTGGTATTCGAATTTTGGGCCTATTTTCTCGAGGTCGAGGGAGTCAGGGGAGGAGGTCATGAAGACTACCGCGTGGGGGTTACCCATGGAGACTGCGGTTATGTTATATATCTTGTTATCGACTTTAAGTGGTGAGTCAATCATGGTTTCCGTGGGGGAGATTACTGGGATATTTTTGGTTTTTGTATCGGCCTTTCCCATATTTACTGTGGCTCCGGTGCAGGTATTATTTTCGTATATGAGTTTAAGTGTTTTTATACCTGAGAGGGTTTCGATTTTTGCTTCATCTTTAACGAGTCCATGGTCGGCGAGGTATTTTCCCACGCATCGGACAGCGTTGCCGCACATTTTTCCCTCGCTTCCGTCGGCGTTGAACATTCTCATTCTTGCGTCGGCGTCAGGGGAAGTGGGTCTGCAGATACAGACGACGCCGTCGGCTCCTACTGAGAAGTGGCGGGGTGACATTTCCCGGGCGAGTTGTGCGATATTTTCAGGTGCGTCGCCGGTGATTGAGTCAAGGCAGTCGAGGTAGATATAGTCATTGGCGCAGCCCTGCATTTTAGTGAAGGGGATTTGTGTCATGGTGTTGCCTTTCGATAAGTGTGGATTTTGGCGGGGAAGCCCCCGCGGGCATATACGGCGTTTTTTCAGCTGATTAGGAGGAGATCCCACGATGACCGGAGATTGTTAACCAGTCTACACTACAGTTCCCGCAGTGGTGGGAAAGCCTACGCATTATTATAACATAAAATCTATAAAATTGGTATATTTATTGGAAAAAAATTGACAGGGGCGGGGAAATTTGATATAATGGGGTATATGATTTATTTTTAAGAGATATTTTTTATGAAAATTGTTGGTAAGGTTATCTGCGGGATCATTTCCTTTATTCTCTGTTTGGGGATTTGTCTGGGTATGGTTTATGTTTTTGCGGGGTATTCCATTCGCGAGGTTTATTCGTCGGAGTTTATTTCCGGTGTTTTGGAGCGGGTTGATTTTGGGGAGATTGAGTTTATTGACGGGAGCGGGCGGACTGTGTCATTGGCTGAGATGGCGGAGGAGGGTCTGGCTCTGGAGGGGGTTATCATTGACAGGAGCAACATTGACAATTTGGTGCGCATGTATTCCATTGACGACGTGCTTGCTGTCATGCTGGAGGACTGGCGGGGGTGGTTATTTGACGGCGGCGCGGTCCCTGTCTGGGACGCATATGCTTTGGCGGACATTATAGTCGACGGGATGAGTCGGGATTTATACGAGTACTTTGCCTACTGGGGGGACGTGCGGGGGTTATTTGCTTCACCCATTTCCGGGGTATTGGAATCCATTGACAACGCGCGGATTGCCCATATTTTTGAGCCGCTGAGGATTATTTTATCCGGCGGAACGCTGGCTTTGGCGGCTTCGGCTGTTTTGGGGCTGGCTTTGGTATTATTTTTGGTGCTGCGGCTTCGTTTTGGCTGGCTGTGCATGCTTCTTGGGACGGCTGGGATATCGGGCGGGATTGTTTTTATCGTCGGGGATTTTCTGATTCGGTGGAATTTGGGGTACTTTGCGGCAGACATGGGGCTTGCGAAGTCCACAGTGGAGCTGATACTTTTACCGTTTCTTGATTTTATCCGGCGCGGCGGGTGGATTATTGGTTTATGTTCGGCGGGGGTGTTTGTGGTTGGGCTGGGGATTACGGCTCTGGGAAAGAGGTTGAGAAAGAGCGGGGGCTGAAGTGTGGAGCAGGGGGTTTCCCTCGGGCGGGATTGCGGCTTTCTTAAAAGAAGTGCGGGGTCTGACGGGAAAAAATATGATTTAACTTTTTATTTATGAAAGTTTATTGAAATATCCTTGAAATCATAGTATAATATAGAATGGAGTTTAATATTCGGCGGCTTTGCTCAGGAGGCAGGGCGGCGTTACAATTTTAATACATTTTGAGAGGTATTGCTTATGAAAACAAGTGAAATGAAATCCGCTGTACTGGCCGGTCGGTTTGACTCGGTTATGCTCAATTCTTTGGCTGTTCCGGAAGTGCGGATCACGGCTGAGCGGGAGAGGTATGCCCGCGCCATTGATTCCTTTGATGAAATTTACGGCGGTGGGGACGTCCGCATTTTCTCCGTTGGCGGAAGAAGCGAGATCAGCGGCAACCACACTGACCACAACCATGGCTGTGTTATCGCGGCGGCGGTGAATCTTGACGTATTTGCGGTCGCTAAGCCTGTGGACGGCGGGGAAGTTCGCATAAAGAGCGAGGGGTTCCCGGAGGACGTTGTTCCAGCTGAGTGGATTGAGTCCCCGGACGAGTCACGGTATTTTGCCTCGGCGGCCATTATTGCGGGAATGGAGAAGGCTTTCCTGAACGCGGGGTACAAGGTGGGCGGATTTGAGGCCTACACCACGTCAAACGTCCTGAAAGGCTCGGGAGTTTCTTCCTCCGCAGCGTTTGAGGTAATGGTGGGCAACATAATGAATCATCTTTTCAACGGCGGTGAGATATCGAACGTTGAGATTGCGAAGATGGCTCAGTTTGCGGAGAACGTTTATTTCGGCAAGCCCAGCGGACTTATGGACCAGACGGCCTGTGCGGTTGGCGGATTCATTACCATTGATTTTGCGGATCCCACGAGTCCAATAATCGAGAAGATGGACTTTGATTTGACCAGCGCGGGTTATGCTTTATGCATTGTAAACACCGGCGGAAATCATGCGGATCTGAACGAGGATTATGCTTCCGTTCCGGCTGAAATGAAGGCTGTGGCCCATGCTTTAGGTGTGAATGTGCTTCGGGAGACGACCCGTGAGGCCTTGAACGAGCTTATTGCCACGAAGAAGGGCGTACGCGAGGAACTTGGGGACCGTGCAATCATGCGGGCATATCACTTTTTCAGCGAGAACGAGAGGGTTGAGGCTCAGGTGGCCGCGTTGAAGTCCGGTGACGCTGACGGGTTCCTCAACGGCGTATGGGCTTCGGGAAACTCTTCCTTCAAGTATTTACAGAACGTTTACACGGTGAAGAATGTGCGCGAGCAGGGACTTTCTCTGGCGCTGTGCATAACCGAGGAGTTTTTGAAGTGCAGACCGGGTGCGTGCCGGGTTCACGGCGGCGGATTTGCGGGTACGATTCAGGCGTTCATACCTCTTGATTCCGTCGACGAGTACGCCGCTCACATGAACTACATTTTCGGAGAGGGAAGCTGTCATGTGCTCAGCGTTCGTCCTGCTGGAGCCTGCGAGATAAAGTAATATTTGGGCGGGGCTTTGATTTTATCCGATGAGCCGCCGTTGAGGCTTATGGGGCCGGGTTTGCCGGTTCGGCTGTGTCGGAGTCCCGTTATATTATATGATGTACGAGTGCGGGGGCTTATTATGAAGAAGAAAAAGAAGAAGAGCGAGAGTTTGTCCGTGTCCTCAGGCGGGAGCGGGAATCAGCAGTCAGTGGTCTGGCGCAAGGCGGGGATTTTATTCATCAATTTTGTGCTGTTATATGTACTGCTGCGGCTGATTATCACGCTGGCTGAGAGGACGGGCATGGTCTGGATTTACTATGCGGGAACGCTGCTCTACATGTTATTTGGAGCGGGGTGTTTTGTGGCGTTCTTCATACTGAACGGGTTCACCTTTGACCGTGCTGAGAAGGTACTGGACGAATTGCCGGAGAAGTGGTCCGACGCGAAGAAGATGGAGTTTCTGGCTGTTCAGCATGAGAACAAGGAAAAAGCGCGGCGGCTGATTTACGTGATACTGCCAATGGTGGTGACGCTTATAATCAGTTACATTGAGCTTACGTTTATCGAGTGATGTTCAGGTTAAAGATTATAGCTGTGGGGAAGCTTACTGAGGGGTTTTACCGTGAGGCGGCGGGGGAATACTTAAAGCGGATGGAGCGGTTCTACGAGGTTTCCGTGGCTGAAGTGAAGCCTGAGAGGCTTTCGTCCGCGCCTTCGTCGGGTGAGATTGAGAGGGCGCTGTCAGCTGAGGAGAAGCGGATACTGGGTGAGGTTCCCTCCCGTGCGGCAGTTATTGTATGTGCAGTTGAGGGGCGGGAGTATTCGTCGGATGAATTTGCGTCGATGCTTGAGCGTTACCGTGAAAGTCCTGGGGAGCTTGCGGTTATCATAGGTTCGTCCTACGGTTTATCTGCGGGAGTGAAGTCGAGTGCGGACGCGTTGGTTTCGGTCTCGCGTATGACGTTCCCCCACGAGTTATTCCGAGTGATGTTTCTTGAGCAGCTATACCGTGCCGGAGAAATCGCCGCCGGAAGCAAGTATCACAAGTAGCGGGGGTCGGCAGCACCGATGGACAGACAAGCTGTTCTGCTTATACGGCTCTTCTTAAGCTTAAGTTAACGCTGAATAACTTGAAAAAATCGCCGAAAATGCTCGAATATATGGCGATTTTAGGCGATTTTAACCTTAAATCAGCGTTTACTTAACAGGAGAGCGGTCCCACGGTGACGATTCTTTTGCTCCCGCAGTGGGGTGGGGAAGCCCCCACGGGCAAGCTCGGCATTTCTTGAGCTGAGTAGGAGAGCGGTCCCGCGGTGACGATTCTTTTGCTCCCGCAGTGGGGTGGGGAAGCCCCCACGGGCAAGTTCGGCATTTATTGAGCTGAGTAGGGGAGCGGTCCCACGGTGACGATTCTTTTGCTCCCGCAGTGGGGTGGGGTTGGCTTTTGTGCGGGATTTATTTTGGGGTTGGATTGGGGCGGATTTTTACCCGGGCGGGTATTCTGGGCGAATTTGGCTCGGATGTATTTTTATCAGGGATTTTATTTTATAATGAAGAATTACAAGCAGAATTTAAAGCGGGGGGTTATTCATTTGGGGCAGGCCGGTCTGGTTTTCGGTGCGGCGGCTCTTGTCATGGGGTATCTCCTCGGGTACTACGACATCTCGTTCATTGACCGGTCCGAGCTTTTTGGTTCGGACTATCAGCCGTCACCGGTTTCCGTCAGGGCTGAGGATGATTTTTCGTCGGACATGCCGTCCATTCCCGAAAACTCCCTATACGGAGACGAGGATGGCGCTGCTGATTATGCTGCGGTGGAAGATCTATCCGGCTCCGGCTCAGGTTCCGGTTCATCCGATGGGGAAGGGGACGCGGGCGAGGTTATTGTTAATCTGCGGCGGGTATATGACGTGTCCCGTCTGCCTGACGAGTTGTCTGAGATTCCTTTGTGCAGTGAGCTTTTGAGTGAGGGCTTCGATTATGTCGGCGAGTACGGGGACGAGTCAGCTCTTGGCAAAATGGTATTTTCATTCAAGCTTCCGGAAAGTGCCCACTACAGCCGTCGTATATACAAACAGCAGATTGTGATAACTCCGGAAGATGACGGGGATCCATATCTTTATGTGAAGGACACGGCTGAATACAGGCCTGCAGTGGAACTTTACATGGGGTATATTTTGGTTGACAGCGGAGATGACGTGATTATTGTCTCCGGCGATGGTGTGCCTCTGTCCCGATTCGAGTACGGGCGGTATGCGGCGGCTTATGCTCGTGACAGCGAGGGGCGGCCTTTATTTTCCCGTGAGGTTGACGGAGTTACGCGGTACTATGCGCTCTCCGAGGACGGGAAGAAGTTCATTCAGTCGGACTACAATCCGGACGTGGATTACGTGGGCCTGAGCTTTGACTATCCCGAGGGTTGGTTTGACTCCGACTCAACATCGGTGAAGGTGGTTTCAAATTTACCGGAATCGGATGAAAAAGATGGGGACGGGACTGACGATTCGGATCCTGTCTCTGCAAACGCGTCTTTGTCGGAGGAGATTTTATTCGGGTATGTGACTCCTACTGGGAAGCTGACAGAGGTTAAGTATGCCCATGCCTATGCCTTCCGTGAAAACCGTGGTGTTGCTGTATCGGCCAGCGGTCGGGGAGAGCTTATTATTATCGACGAAAACGGGCGTGAGGCTTTTTCCACTACCGAGACTTACATGAACGAGCACGGGCGGTACGAGACAGTATACTACATGCCTCCGATTACCACGGGAATTGAGAGCATGGGACATTTATACTACGATAATGGTTTGCTTCGGGTACGGCGGCAGGTGATTGACTACTACAACTATACAGTGCGGCGCATCGTCACTGTTGACAGCGAGGAGGATGTTTTATTGCGCACTGACGGCACGGAGTATTCTCTTCCTGCGGGGTATGAGCTTGAGGGGTATTCCGAGGGCTGCATTATACTGAAGGGTTCGGGCTACGGCGGCAAGTATGGCGTCATGACGGTTGAGGGAAGCTGGATTGTCCAGCCCATATTTGATTCAATCAGTCCATATGTGGGCGGTTTATCCGTTGCCGGATTTGATGACGGAAGCGGCATGCGATACGGCTTGATTGACCGGAACGGCGGGATAGTGCTTCCGTTCACCTACGACCGGATTCAGACCTGCTCCGGCGGTTTGGTATGTGCCTACCGGGAAGAAAACGGGTGGAGCGTATTCAAGGTGATGGGCTGAGGCCTGCTTCGGCGGGGTTTGGCTTTGCGTTATTATTATATTAATGGAGAAAAAGATTCAGAAAAATTGATTTGAAAGGTTCAGGTTTGAAAAAATGCCATTATTTGGAAAGAAAAGCAGTGACAAGAACGAGAAGAACGACAAGAGGGAAGAGAATGAAAAAGTGACCGGCTCAGCGGCTTCTTCGGCTTCTGCGGCTATGGAAGAGGGAGCAAAGGAGTCGAAGGATTCAAAGGAGTCATCAGGCGAGCATTTTATTCCGACAGAAGGAGAAAGCGGTGCGGCCGGTGCTGGTGATTCCGGCGATTCAGGTGAAGCTTCCGTCGGACAGGGAAGTCAGGCTGGACAGGGGGGCGAGATACAGTTAAAACGGCCGAAGTATGTTACTCCCGAGGGGTTTGAGTTCAACCGGTACTTTTTGGCTGAGCGGAGGATCATGCTTGAGAACGTGAGTTACGAGACCACTCGTCCGGCGCAGGGTCAGGGTCAGTTCAAGCTTGGTGTGAAAGACACGATTGTAGCTCAGGTTATACCTCAGGCAGGAGTGAAAGTGACCTACAACCGCACTCTCCGTTTTGATCCGGAAGGACCCTTTGTATTATCGGTTTCCTTTGCGGTAATGCTTGTCTTCAATCCCGGCACGAAAAACGAAATCGACTGGCGCACCATTGATGTGGCTGACGAATTCAAGAAAAACTGTCCCATGTTAGTTCAGCAGATGAGTGCGAAAGCCGCCCTTCTTGTAGCTGAAATAACGAACGTAAACGGCGGTATGCCTATTATCCCCAGCCGGTGAAGCCTTGGGGATTGGAGCCAGTTCAAGGGGTTAGGGAGGGGAGACGCGCTTCTTGAAAGAAGCTGTGCAAGAACTTTTAAAAGATGCTGCAGTTAGTTGAAGCTGAGTAGGGGAGCGGGTGCGGTTCTGTAGCTGAGCAGTGAAAAGTCCGTGACTATGAAATCTTGAATACCAAGGGATCAGGAGGAATATAATACGGCAGTCAGGGACCGTCTTGTTGGAGATGGCTTTCTATCTCCGATGCACAGCTTCCGACCCCTGTCTGCCCACGCCGTGAACAGATTGCGGGATGGGGCAGTGATCACGTGTATACTACAGCAGTTATATCAGCGCAAGCGTTAGTGCTGGGGGGGTGGAGAAAAGCAGGACGTGGAGAGGGTGCTTGATTTAGTATTGTGAAATAGTTTGGTTTGGCTGAAAAATTGGGTGATATATCGAAAACATTATAAGTATACATCAGTTTTTTGGACAAATGTCCTTCTATGGGCTGACGCATATGGTGTGGATGGCTTGTTCGCGGGGGATGATATGGCTGTAGAGTGGACGTTATCACTGCGGGATTGTTGGAGTGGCGTATGTTTTGATGTTCTCAACTGTTCTGCACGTGATTGTTTGGTTCAGGTACCGTCTTGATTTTCTACACTGTTAGCACTTTGCTCGCGGTGATATAACTGCTGTCGACTGAACGTCATTATGACCCAGTTTTAAAGTTCTTGCACAGCTTCTTTCAGGAAGCGCGTCTCCCTCGTCCCTCCCGCATCCACTCCACCAGAGGGACTCACTCAACTTTATATTACATTATAGCAGGTATTTTAATGAAGAAACAACAACAGAATAGTTATACTAATCAGTCTATTACGTCGCTTAAGGGGGCGGATAGGGTTCGGAAAAGGCCGGCGGTCATTTTTGGGTCGGACGGACTGGAGGGGTGCGAGCATTCGGTGTTCGAGATTTTGTCAAATTCCGTAGACGAGGCCAAGGAAGGATTTGGCGACAACATTGTTATTACGGCTTATAGGGATAAGTCCATTCAGGTAGAAGACTTCGGGCGAGGGGTGCCGCTGGGATGGAACGAGGGGGAGCAGAGATGGAACTGGGACCTCATTTACTGCGAGCTGTACGCCGGTGGAAAGTACGACAACAACGACGGCGGGGCTTACGAGTATTCGCTGGGTCTGAACGGACTGGGTGCCTGCGCTACTCAGTATTCCAGCGAGTATTTCTGGGTGAAGTCCTACGACGGGGTTAACGTGTCCGAGATGTCGTTCAAAAAGGGCGAGGCTGTGGGAGAACTTAAAGTCAAGGCTCTGCCGAAGAAGGACCGCCGCACGGGAACCATACAGCGCTGGAAGCCGGATTTGGACGTGTTTACGGAGATTGACATACCCCGGGAATATTACTGCGACATGCTAAAGCGTCAGGCGGTGGTCAACGCGGGGATAAAGTTTGTTTTCAGGTGGGAGAACGAGGACGGGGGCTTTGACGAGGAGGAATTCCATTACGCTGGTGGGATTGTGGATTACGTCAGCGAGCTTGCGGGTGAGACGGCTGAGACGAAGGTGGCAAAGTTCCATCTTGAGACAAAGGGGCGGGACCGTGACGACATGAAGGACTACAAGCTTGAGGCGGACGTGGCGTGGGTGGTATCGAAGACGGTGAACGTGATCGAGTACTACCACAACTCAAGCTGGCTGGAACACGGGGGTTCTCCTGAGAAGGCTGTGCGGTTATCCTTTGTGTCGGCTGTGGACAAGCGTTTGAAGGCGCTGGGCAAATACAACAAGAACGAGAGCAAGATTACGTTTGCGGACATCGAGGACTGCTTGATTTTAGTGACGAACAGTTTTTCCACGCAGACATCCTATGCGAACCAGACGAAGAAAGCGATAACGAATTCATTTATAGCCGAGGCGATGAACGAGTTTTTGAAGCAGCAGCTGGAGTATTATTTTGCGGAGAATCCGGCTGACGGGGACAGGTTTTGTCAGCAGGTACTCGTGAACAAGCGGTCCCGTGAGCAGGCTGAGAGTACGCGGCTTGACTTAAAGAAGAAGTTAGGTTCGGCGGTGGACGTATCGCACCGGGTAGAGAAGTTTGTGTCGTGCCGTTCGAAGGATCCGACTAAGCGCGAGGTATACATTGTAGAAGGGGACTCAGCCATGACGTCGTGCAAGCTTGCGAGAAACGCTGAGTTTCAGGCGATAATACCGGTACGGGGCAAGACATTGAACTGCATGAAAGCGGGGTACGACAGGATATTCAAGAGTGACGTCATATGCGATTTGTTACGAGTGATAGGGTGCGGGGTTGAGATACAGGCGAAGCACAAGGCTGACATGGTACCATTTGACATGGCGCAGTTAAAGTGGGCGAAGATCATCATCTGCACGGACGCTGACGAGGACGGTTTCCAGATACGGACGTTATTATTGACGTTATTTTACCGGTTACTGCCGACGCTTTTACGTGAGGGGAAGGTATACATTGCGGAGTCGCCATTATACGAGATAACGCCGTCGAAGGGGGACACGATATTTGTATACAGCGAGGCTGAGAAGTCCGAGGTAGTGACAGGGTTAGATGCGAAGGGGATGAAGTACACGCTCCAGCGTTCGAAGGGGCTTGGCGAGAACACGTCCGAGATGATGTCGAAGACGACGATGAATCCGGTGAGCCGCAGATTGATACGGGTAATGCCCTCAGACGCCGACGAAACCGCGCGCATGTTTGACTTAATGCTTGGCGACAATCTATCCGGCCGCAAGTCCTACATTGCCGAAAACGGCTGGCGCTACATGAAAGACGCGGATTTATGATATGCGGGTTCATATATATAAGGAAGAGTTACTGCTCTGTGGTACGGGGCGGCAGCTTTTTTGGGTGAAAGGTGAGTGAGTGCGGGAGACGCGCTTCTTGAAAGAAGCTGCGCAAGAACTTTAAAGCTGGGTCATAATTAAGTGAAGCTGAGCAGGATATGCGTCCTATCTTTATATTCTTTAGGTTTAAATTTTGGGAATACCAAATCGACTAAAATTTAGAATACCAAGGGATCAGGAGGAATTTAATACTCACGTATGTATTACAGCAGTTATTTCAGCGCGAGCGGGTGTGCGGGAAATTTATTTTGTGTAAAATATTTTTGGGATTGGAAGATATTTTATAAAATATTAACGTTTTTTTGGAGAGCGGAATTTATTAATTGGGTTTAATATTTCAGTTTCGTTACACTTGGTGAAAACTACTTGAAATATTTCGGGAATTGTGGTAATATATGTGTGCGGGGAAAAAAGAATCGGCTTTTCCCTCAGTAAAAAAATTTATTTTTATAAGGAGCACAGACAAAGATGAAAAAGACTCTTTCTCTGATTCTTGCTCTTCTCATGACCGTTTCCTGCGCTTCAACCATTTTTGCAGCCGATGATGCTGCAATTGCTGATGAGCCTGTTGCTACATCAGAGGCTGTTGAAGAAGCAGTAGACGAAACAACCGCTGAGGCCGCTACTCCTTACGACCGTGCTATCGAGTTTCTCGTTGCATATGATATTATACACGGTAAGGAAGACGGACTTCTCCATGCTGAAGACGCAGTAAAGCGTTATGAAATGGCGCTCTTTACTGGTCGTATAATGACCGGCTGGGTTGATGACCTTTCATGGGAAGATTACGGCGCAAATGATTCCGGATTTACTGACCTCAAGGGAACTGGTGCTGAAAATGTTTACGGCGCTATTTCCTATGTAAGCCAGAAGGGCGTTATCGAAGGTTACGGCAACGGCATTTTCAAGCCGGAACAGACTGTTTCCTATCGTGAAGCTCTTACAATGGCAGTTCGTTCTCTCGGTTATCAGGGTCTTGAATGGCCTTGGGGATACATCGAGAAGGCTGTTAACCTCGGTCTCACAGACGGTATCGAAGGCGTAGCCTACACCGATCCCTGCAACCGTGGCGTAGTTTGCCAGATTATCTACAACACACTCTTTGCAGACAACTCCAAGCTTGCTCTTCAGAGCTTTGGCACAGCGTTCGGCTGGTCCGACATTGTTATCACTGCTACTGAAACAGCAAAGTACACAACTGCAAGCTATAAGACACCTGCCGGCTATGTTGCTTTCCAGGTTGTTGAAGATGACGGCTCACTTGACAGCACAATTTATTACGCAAAAGCTTCTGAGCTCGGTATCTACCTGACTGATGACAGTCATGCTGATGAACTCGCTCTCGGCACACCTTACTCTGTACTCTTCGGCATCGACAGCGACGACAACCTCGTTTCTATCATTAATTACGACAAGTACGATGTAAGCTCAATTAAGAACCAGGGTATCACTGACAACGACGGCAAGGCTTACGAAGACACCGATCCTATCGGCACATATCTGAAGCCTCTGACAATCGTTGACAAGTACTCTGGAAAGATCCTTGCAAACGCTGCTAAAGATGATACAGAAATCATCATCACAACAGCTGGCAAGGTAACAGAATACCTCACATTCGACTACAACAAGTCTCCTTATGCTTACGACTGGTCAAATGGCAACATTCTTCTTGCTGACACAGATGACGACGGCAACTATCTGACAACAGCAGTTACTGACGGCAGTGCTTACACCTTCGTGAGCGGCGGCACCAAGTACAACTACACTTCATATCATGTAGAGTACTACTACAATCCTATCGAAGGCTACTACTTCAGCGTTAAGTACACCAACGACGGCAACGTTATCGGCGTACTGAAGATGGATGATGATGAACTTGATGAAATCAAGGCAGTTATCGACGACGCATGCAAGATCGGCACTGACAAGCTTGTATATGTTGCATACGATGGAAGCACAACTCTTCATGCAAACCTTGATACTTACAAGACCGAAGCTGGTCTCCGCGGTATCTATGAGAGCTACGGATTCGGTTTACTGAAGCAGGCAACTGAATGGTGCAGCGATCACAGCGCTAACCACGTATTCCTCAAGATCAACGGCACACGTGTTGCTGAAATTTCCGACGGCGCATGGTATCAGGATGCTTATGCTCCTGTCCTCGACAAGGATGGCAACGTTGTAAGTGCATATGTAATCTATGGCTACAACAAGGCTACAAAGGAATTCAAGGTTATCAAGACAATCGAAGCTTACTCTGATGATCTGACTGATGCTGATACATACTATGCTACAGGCGTTCTGAACGCATATTCTCTCACCAAGGCTACAGTTACTATCGGCAGCACAACATATCCTCTCAGCCAGAACTACGGCACATTCAAGTACAGCACTGACAGCAGTGACTACAAGAATGGCGCTTATAAGGCATACCTCACCAGCAAGCTCGAGCCTCTGTTCGCTCAGTTCGTAACATACTACTTACTTGATGGCGAAGTTGTTGCTCTTGAAGCTGCTAACGCTGGCTACAACGGCTACATCGTAGTTGATTCTTATGCAGGCATTTCTTCTGATGGATACATCGTTGTTAACGGTTACTCCACAACTGACCTCAAGTATGACAGATTCAGAATCGGTTCTTACAACTACTGGGATGAGGGCGACTTCTTCTGGTATGGCAACCAGGTTACTGATGAATTCATCAAGGGTCAGGTTTACAAGGTAGTTTCTTACGACAAGGATTCTGACGTTTACTATGTTGAAACTCTTGGAGAATTATCTGAAGATGGTACATCCTTCGATTATAGCAACACTGGAACATATGTTGATATCACCTTCAGCTCAGGCTACAGACTCTGGGATGATGATACCCCCAAGAAGACCACTTCTTCCGATAAGTACATTCTCATTCCTGACTACTCACCTACATTGAACTACATGCCTATCATAGTATATGAAGGAAAGGTTACTGATGACACTTGGGCAGTTTCCGGTTATGCTATTGGATGCGATGCAAGTTCAAAGACATTCATTATTACAAACGCTGATATCACCGGCTTCAAGTCTAACGAATCTTGGCAGAACTCTGGTCTCGCACTCGTTGTAAAGAAGACCATTATGGAGAAATTCTACAACGGCGCTGGTCTTGATCCTGATGAATGGTATCTCAACGGTGCTACTGAAACCGCTGAAACACTCGTATTCAACTTCTACACTGGTGAATTTGAATATGCTGCAAGCGCACTGAACACTTCTATCAAGACTGGAAAAGTCTACAGAATGGTTGACGGCGTTCTCACAGGAGTTGTTTCTGATCAGACTTGGGATGCTCTCTGGGCTGAATTCCTTGACACATACACAGACCTCGACAGTGATGCTGTTGCTGTAGGTGGCGATGCATCAGGCAGATGGTACAAGTTCAAACAGGGTATCGATGTAACTGTTGATTACTGCGATGGCGATGAAGATGCTCTCTCTGAAGATGTTGTATCTGGTTTACTGGGTCTCAAAGTTGATGTTACAGGACTGGTTTCCAGCGTTAAGGTTGTTAAGCTCGTTAAGGACGGCGTAGGTGGAAACGTTACATCTGTTGAAGCTGTTAACAAGTCTGCTTACAATAGCCTTATCTCCGGTTACGACACTGATAACACTGTAATCAAGGGCGACCTCATTCTCAAGAGCAATGGCGACGGCACATATGCTGCTGTTATCTACATTGATCCTGATGACTGCATTTACGTGACAGTTGAGGATGATCCGGTTTCTGTTGAATCTACAAACGCTTTACAGTGGAAAGATGATCTCGCTACAGGAGCTACAGTAGCAGCTGAAAAGACAATTACCGAATCAACTAAAGACGGCGAAGAAGTAACTGTTTACGACTACACAATCACTTCTATTGGATTCAACCTCTTCGGAAGCTACACCAAGAACGACCACAAGACACTGGCTGACAATAATGCATACTTCGATGAAATCGACAGATGCTCTACTCTTGGCAACTGGGATGCTACTCTGACTGTTGATGCTGGTGATGCAGGCAAGCTCTACGAAACCGATATCGACTTCGAGATTTACACATATCACGAAGATGTTACTGACACCAATGATACAGAGACATGCAAGCTCGTTCAGTCGTTCAGCTTTGATCCTTCTGACGTACTCTACGATGGAGCTACAAAGGCTATCACTGTAAGCAGCACAAACAAAGACGGTGTTACTGTAACATTCAAAGCTACACTGAAGTATGGCGAAGATACTGCTAAAGCGATCACACACACTCTTGTTCTCTCCGTAGACGAAGATGGTGAGCTCGTTGTAGAATTCGCAGCTGATGGGCAGGCTGTATCCGACGAAGTAATCGCAATAGTAGATGTTGACGACATCAACTAACTTTTCATCTTTATAAGTTGACCTTATAAAAAATTAATAAGAAACCTCCGGAGCCGATTCCCGGGGGTTTTTTATTGCTTTTGAGGATTAAGTGTGGTATAATATAGTAGAATTTTACTGCGGGAGATTTGTTATGAAAATTTTGATGGTTACTATGTCTATGGAGATTGGCGGGGCGGAGACTCATATTCTTGAGCTTTGCCGGGAGCTCCTGGCGCGGGGGCATGAGGTAACTTTGGCGTCTCACGGCGGGGTTTATGCTCTTGAGGCTGAGCGTGCGGGTGCTGTTCTGGCAACTCTTCCGCTTCACAAAAAAGACCCGGTCAGCGTGATTCAGTCGTGGCGGGGATTGTACAGGCTGATTCGGGAGGAAAATTTTGACATTGTGCATTCCCATGCGCGGATTCCCAGCTTCGTTCTAGGGATGATGAACCGGTTTTTAGTCAAGGATGGGGTGAAGTTCCGGTTTGTGACAAGTGCGCATCTTGATTTCGCGTTGAATCCGTTATGGCGCAGGATATCCTGCTGGGGTGAGCGGGTCATGGCTGTGTCGGACGACATACGTGAATATTTGATTCGCGAGTACGATTATCCGGCGGGAAAGATTTATACCACGATCAACGGGATTGACGAGAAGAAGTTTTCGCCGATGGTCAGGTTTGAGTCTGTACTCGGGAAGCACGGGTTAAATCCTGCCCGTCGGCGTGTGGTTTACATGAGCAGGCTTGACGAGGACCGTGTGGCTCCGGCGTACGAGTTAATTAAGGCCATGCCGGTTATACACGATCGTTATCCGGACGTGGATTTGGTTATAGTCGGTGACGGCGGATGCAGGGGACGGGTTGAAGAGATGGCGGCGGCGGTCAACAGTGATGTGGGGAAGGTAATATATTGTGTCGGCGGGGTATCGAATGTGAGCGAATACTGTGCCTGTGCGGACGTATTTGTTGGGGTGAGCAGGTCTGCGCTTGAGGCTATGGCCTGCGGAAAGGCTGTGATTTTAGCAGGCGGTCAGGGTTCCATGGGGATATTTGACGAGAGCAAGGCCAAAGCGGCTTACGAGACGAACTTCTGCTGCCGCGGTTATGCCTGTGCGGATGCGGGGGAGCTTGCGGATGAGATCGGCGTATTACTGGATGACGATGATCTGCGCCGGCGGCTTGGCGAGTTCAACCGTGCGTTCATTCGTGAGCATTATGCCGTATCCCGCATGGCCGAGGATTATCTACAGATGTACAACGACGCAATAGATTCTCCGGTGAGGTTCAAAGGGGCGGCGGACGTGTTGATAAGCGGGTATTACGGATTCGGGAATTTAGGTGACGAGAGTTTGCTTGAGGTGATATCGGCAAGTGCGGCGCGTGCATATCCGGGTGTGAAGATACGCGCGTTGACGAAGAATCCGCGGTCGGACCGGAAGCGGCTGGGGCTTGAGTGCATATCGCGGGTGAATTTTCCAGTGATATGGTTGAACGCGCGTCGTGCGAAGGTATTATTATCGGGCGGAGGTTCGTTATTGCAGGACAAGACGAGCAGCAGGAGTCTCGGGTATTACGCCGGAGTGATGGGACTTGCGAAGCGTGCAGGTGCGAAGGTATATGTATACGCGAACGGGATTGGTCCGATAACACGTGAGGAGAACCGGCGTCGCGCGGCGAAAGCGTTATCGAAGGCAGACGTGATTACGGTGAGGGACGCAGAGTCAGCGGAAGAGATAAAGCGGATAGGGTTTGGCGGAAAAGTTGAAGTGACAGCGGATCCCGCGTTTTTGACGGAAGCGGATTACGGTTCAGCGGGTTCAGCCATAGAGAAGTGCGGGTTAAGCGGCGTGAAATTTGCGGCGGTATCTTTGCGGTTGATGGATGTGACGACGGGGGTTATGACCAGCCGTGACGAGGAGGTAGTTGCAGGTACCGCCTCAGCCATGGAGAAGATATCCCGCGAGTATGGTTTAGCGGTGATGGTAATACCAATGCAAAAGTCGAAGGACAGCCACATTTCGGAGGTATTATGTGACAAATTAGCCGAGGGAGGTGTGAGGTGCGGGATATACAATCCCATGACGGCGGGCGAGTTAGCGGGTGTATTAAGTTATGCTGAATTTGCGATAGGCATGCGGCTTCACTCGATAATATACGCGTCCACGGTAGCGGTTCCGGTGATAGGCCTATCCTACGACCCGAAAGTCATGTCATTCATGCGAGAGCTTGGTCAAGGCTATGTGATTGACGTGGGCGGCGATGGTGTTGGTGATTTAGGCGGCAAGGTTTATTCCATGGCGAGCGGCATATTAAGTCGGCGAGGAGAGACAGCGTGCGAGTTACGTTCCAAAGCAGGCGAGTTAAAGGTTCGTGCCAGGGTTGATGTGGCGAAGTTAGGTGAAGTTATGGAGTGGGAGTGAAGAGAGGGGAAAGGATACGTGGGGTGGAGTGAAAGGGGAGCGCGCTTCTTGGAAGAAGCTGTGCAAGAACTTTAAAAAAGAAGTTGCAATGTGGTGAAGCTGAGCAGGGGAGCGGGTGCGGCCGCGTTTCTGTATCTGAGTAGTGAAAAGTCCATGACTATAAAATATAGAATACCAAGGGATCAGGAGTAATTTAATACGGCAGTCAGGGACCGCCTTGTTGGAGATAGCTTTCTATCTCCGATGCACAGCTTCCGACACCTGCCTGCTCACGCCTGATTCCGATCGCTTGATGATGAAGTGATCACGTTTTCTCTACAGCGGTTATATCAGTGCTGGTGTTAGTGCTGGGGGTGGAGAAAATCATACAAATAAAAGAAATCTCCTATGTTTTTATACATAAGAGATTTTTTATTCATTATTTCAGCTTAATATACTGGCTCCATGCTTTTTTGCCTGAGGCGGAGGTGGCTTCTATTCTTACGTAGGATTCGGTTCCGGTGGGGTGGAATACGGACTTGGTTATATATTCACCAGGGGGAGCTATGGTGGTGCGGTTTGGAGTCCAGACTGCGTCGGTGAAGTATATCAGGGTTACGATTTTATCCTCCGGTGGACAGGTTATTATGATTCCGTCTTCGGTTTGCGTTACGTTTAGCGTGGGGCCTTGGGATGCGAGGAAGTTTCCTTTTTTGATGTTTTCCAATATGTTTTCGGGGGTACAGTATTCTGCTTGGACGTATATGAAGCTTTTACATTCTTCGCCGTTACACCAATGGCTGTCATCCACTGCGGCGAGGGGGAATAATTTGCCGTTTTCATCAGCTGCGAGTTTATCGAGGACGTCGCCGGAGTAAGGTCTACAGTTTGCCGGCAGGTCGGAGACGCTATTATAGATTTCGGTGAAGTCAGCGTTTTTCATACGTTTAAGCTGTTCCACTGTATTCATTGACCACGCCGGGTGAGCGATATCGGCGAGTCCTTCAACTGAATGGATTTTTTCAACAGCGGACTCAGGGGTATCGTTTCTATTTACATTTGGGTCGCATTTCATACCGATTCCGACTACATGGAACACGCCCTCTTGTACGTTTTGGCCGAAGTTATACTCTATACCGGAAATGAGCAGGAGGCCATTTTTATGGTATTCGGTTTTGGACAGTTTCCAATGGTCGGTGATTATGAGGAAGTCATAGCCATTGAATTTATAGAGGTCAGCGATTTGGTCGGGTGTGAGTTTTCCGTCGGATGCGGTGGTATGGGTATGGAGGTTTCCTTTATATGCTGGCATGATGATGATGCTCCTTGATTGATGTGGAGTTGACAAAAGTCCCTCTACAGTATTTGGGTATTATAGGGGGACTTTTATTATGTGGTGTATTTGGATGGGGTGGTTGTATTTATGTCCTGTTATGGGGCGGTATAGCCGTGGGTTGGCTTTAAATCTCAGCTGAAGCTATGCCGAGTATGCCAGCAGGGGCTTCCCTGTATGCGGGAGCTACTGTGAAGAGTCGTGGGATTGCTTTAAATCTCAGCTGAAGCTATGCCGAGATTACCTGTCGGGGTTTCCCGACGCGAGACTTCCCATGGGGTCCCACGGATTGAGGACTACTTTTTCCTCGCAGAGTATTTCAGCTTTTTCGCCTAAGTATTTTTTGTTTACTACTGCCTGATATACGTAGGTGTCGAACCATTTATCGCTGGCGGAGTGGTATCCGGCGTTGGCTCCACTGTTGCCCCAGCTGTTTTCGATTTTCCAGCGGTTGATTTTACCGTTTTCGTCTTCATTAAGGCCGGTGATGCACATAGCGTGGTTCATCTGGCTCACGTGGTAGTTAAGGTTATCCTCCTTCGTCATATCGGAGTCGAGCCCAGTGAGGGCTGTTTCGTCGAACTGATCGGGATCCCAAGCGGCTTTTGCGCTGTCGCCGTACTTACCGCAGTCGCTTCCGAACCAAACGATATCGCCGTCCTTGATTTGTTTAGCCACGATTTCCTTGAATTCGTCCATTTTAAGGTTAAGGTAGCAGACCTCATTACCGCCGACTACGTTACCGAGGTATTTTACGGTATAGACTTTGTCGAAAGGTTTATCTTCTGTAGGAGCGTTGATGATTGAGACATAGTCATTGAGGGAGCTGCCGAGATACTTATCGCGGAATGTGATGGGGTTGAGGTTTCTATCGAAGACAACTTTACCGTCCTTATCCTTATATTCGAAGTCGAAGGATTTCGGCGGGGTATCGTAAGCCGCGCAGAGGAAGGAATAAGTTTTCTCGAGCATTTCTTCCCGGAGAGAGTTGAGAGATGCGGTATCGTTATTTTGAGCGAGTTTTCTAAGGAGAGGGGTTTTAGCTTTAAGGTAGTGGTTAATGAATCCGTTGACTGAGCCGGTATTTGAGGACTGGAAAGTTTCGGGGAAGCAGCATTTAGGGACGAGGCCATATTTTATGACGATATTGGCGAACATATCCCACTGACCGCCGTCATGTACGCCCGTGCCCACGATATAGTCGACGATACGTGAGTCGCGGGGTTGATCAGCGGTTTCGATGATGGATTCGATATAGTAGTTAATTCTTTCGAATTTATCCCAGAAAGCGAGGTAGGACTGGGAGAGTTCGAAGGATTCTACGTTGATTTTTTTCGCGATGATTTCTCTGACAACGTTAGTGGCGGCGAAGAGCCAGCATCTACCGCTTGAGTTTTGGTTAGTTGCGCTCATGGTTTTGATGTCTGTCGAGAAGATGAACTGGTTCTCCTTTGCCGCCGAGGTTTTGAATGCCATATCGCGCATATTTGTCTTTGAAAAGACTCCGGTGAGTGCGCGGCGCACTACATCTTTTTCTGCGTACTCTTCGACTTTTGTCATGGTTTGCTTATTGAGTTCCATTTTAATAAAGTCTCCTTTGATTTTTATATAATGTTTATTTATTATTGTTGGGGGAAGGTTATATGGGTATGGGGAATGCAAAGAAGGTTGGAGATACTAAAAGTTGAGTGAAGGAGAACGCGCTTCTTGAAAGAAGCTATGCAAGAACTTTAAAACTCATTCTCCTTTTGGTTTAGTTGAGCAGGGAATGCTCACTCCGAGCTATTCTTTAGCTTAGTAGGGAGGATGCGGATGAGATTTTGAATACCAAGGGATCAGGAGTAGTTGAGACGGCAGTCAGGGACCGCCTTGTTGGAGATAGCTTTCTATCTCCGATGCACAGCTTCAGACCCCTGCCTGCCACAGTAGTATATGCACAGCGGGATAACGAATTGATCATGTGCTTATTACAGCAGTTATATCAGTGTGGTTGTTAGTGCTTGCAGTGGAGAATTGCGGGACGTTGGGCGATTGCTTGATTTAGCAGTGATAACGTTTGGCCTACAGCAGTTATATCAGTGTGGGGTGGAGGAAGTTATTCTGTTGGTGGGGTGTTTTTGCGTTTGGTCAGGTAGTCTTCTAAAATCAATGTGGCGGAGATAGCGTCTATCAGTCCGGATTTATTATTTCTTTTTTTCTTTTGTGTATTATTTTCCAGCAGGATTTTTTTGGCGTAGACTGAGGTCAGGCGTTCGTCGTAGAGGTCGCTGGGGACGCCGGTATACTCGCTGAGGTCATGTGCGAAGTTTTTACAGATTTCGCTTCTTTTACCCTCAGTTCCGCTCATATTCATGGGGTTTCCCACCACTATCAGCTCGGCTTTGAGTTCTTTTATTTTTTCGCCCACCAATTCCACGGCCTGTTTATAGGATTTAGCTCTGATTGTACCCACTTCATGGGCCATGAGTTCGGATTTATCGCACACTGCGATGCCGGTTCTTACGTCTCCGTAGTCTATACCTACGATTATCATATTTTCTCCTTCAAGCGGCGGGAAAACGGGGATTATTCGTCTTCCTCTTCGGTTACGGCTTCTGCGTTTGTTTTGGTATCCTCGTTATGTTCGCGGTTGGACTGGGCCACTTTAGCACGTGCGTATTTGATTACCTCGGCTCTTGTGGGGATTGAGGGAGCGGCTCCGTCTTTTGTCACGGATATAGCGGCGGCGCAGGTTGCGTATTTTACTGCCGAGACTATATTATGGTTACTGAGGTAGACGTAAGTCATGACTGCTGTGAAGACGTCACCGGCGGCTGTGGTATCGACGGCTCCGACTTTTTCGGCGGGGATGACGTAATATTCGCGTCCGTCGTAGATGAAAGCGCCTCTTTCGCCGAGTTTAAGAACGATATACTTTGCGTCGACCATTGTAGAGAGCTTTATGGCGGCTCTGAGGCAGTTTTCTTCAGACGAGGGGGTGATTCCGGTGAAGATCCTTGCTTCGCTTTCGTTAGGCGAGAAGATTTCCACGTGTCCGAGTTTATGGAGCGGAAAGTCGAGTCTTGCGGGGCCTCCGTCTATGAACACCGGAATGCCGTCCTCATTGGCTCTACGGCAGGATTCGATTACCGCGTCGTCGGGGATCTCCAGCTGGAGGTAGACGGCGTCGGGGTAGCAGGTGAAGCCTTCCTCGACATCGTTGTCATTGAGGGTGGAGTTAGCTCCGGGGTACACTATTATTCTATTTTTCCCGTTTTCTTCCACGAGAATTGAAGCGAGGCCAGTATGGAGTTCCTCGTCGGTTCTGATATAGCGGGTATCGATGCCCTCATCCCGATAGAAATTAGTCAGGCGTTTAGCGTTTGAGTCCCGTCCGAGTTTACAGAGGAACACGCAGTCAGCGCCCATACGTGCGAAGGCGACGGCTGAGTTACCTCCTTTTCCGCCGGGGATATAGGAGTAGGTGAGTTCGTTTTCGCACACCGTTTCCCCGGAGTAGGGCATACGGCGCATTTTCTGGACGAAGTCTATGTTTGCGCTGGATACGACAAGGATTCGCTGGGATTTCATAAACAGTACCGCATTTCTTTACGTAATATGGCACATCATGAGCCAATATTTATTCTATTTTATATTATACAGCATTAATAGGGAAAAATCAAGATTATTGTGGAATTTTTAGTGAAGCGGGGCGGGATATTTTTAGCGGGTATTCAACCGGCAGCCCAAATTTCATCAAATGATTTATGAGGCACGGTGGATTGACATCCGGCTTTTATGGTTATATAATAAATAAGGAAGATTTTTTCGGAGGAACAGGTTGAGGCAGTTTAGGTGAAGGAGGAGAAGGCTGGGTTCAGGAGGGGGATTATACGGCTCAGGTATGTGACGTGACAGGGGTGAGGGTTAGTTTTTTATGGGAGGACGGGGTTATTTTTTTGCGGTGTGGGTTTCATTTAAATTGTATGTAAAATCGGGGAAAAATGTTGACAAATCCAAGCTGGTATAGTAAAATATAGGGGATGAAATTGCGCGGCATTTTATTTGAAAGGATGTTTGAATTTGGAAATTCTTTACGAAAACCTTCTTGACATGGACTTCCGGTATGTCATAATGTGGATTATCGGTGGGGTTTTGATTTACCTTGCCATAAAGAAGGACATGGAGCCTACTTTACTCCTTCCCATTGGGTTTGGCGCTATTCTTGTCAATCTACCGAACTCGGGGGCTATTGATCAGGTTAACGCTGCCGGGGAGGTTGAGAGCGGGGCTTTATCTACGCTATTTGACATGGGGATTGCCAACGAGTTATTTCCGCTCATTTTATTTATCGGCATTGGGGCTATGATTGACTTTGGTCCCCTGCTTTCGAACCCTAAGCTGATGATATTCGGTGCGGCGGCTCAGTTTGGCATATTTTTCACTTTATGTTTGGCTTCCATATTCTTTGACCAGAACGACGCGGCTTCAATTGCGATTATCGGTGCGGCTGACGGACCTACTTCTGTCGTTGTGGCGAACAAGCTGCACTCGTCCTATCTTGCGCCTATTATGGTGGCGGCGTACTCTTACATGGCGTTAGTGCCAATTATTCAGCCGCCGGTGATTCGGCTTCTGACCACGAAGAAGGAGCGGATGATTCGGATGGACTACAATGGGCGCGAGGTTTCGAAGATGACGAAGGTATTATTCCCGATTATTATTACGGTTGTGGCGGGGCTTATTGCTCCGGCGTCGGTATCGCTCATTGGATTTTTGATGTTCGGCAACCTGATTCGGGAGTGCGGGGTTTTGAATTCGCTCTCGGAGACGGCGCAGAAAGTGCTCGCTAACCTGATTACGATATTCCTTGGGATTACAATAGCTTCCCAGATGAACGCGGAGAAGTTTTTGACATTTGACACGATTTTGATTCTACTTTTGGGTCTTGTGGCGTTCATATTTGACACGGCGGGCGGCGTTTTATTTGCGAAGTTTCTGAATTTATTCTTAAAGAAGAAAATCAATCCGATGATTGGTGCGGCGGGGATTTCGGCGTTTCCGATGTCGGGGCGGATTGTCCACAAGATGGGCTTAAAGGAAGACCCGCAAAACTTCCTTTTGATGCAGTCCATTGGTGTTAACGTATCGGGGCAGATTGCCAGCGTTATTGCGGGCGGTTTGATATTGAGTTTCTTTATGTGAGGAGTGGTTATGGTGATTTTGGATATGGTTATGATATACTTGACGGCGTTTTTTGACAATTTTGCCTTTCATCCGGAGATGTTTGTGAAGAATCTGAAGTACATGGGTGTGGGGATGGTATGCATTCTTGTGGTGATTGGGGTGATTATTGGGCTGACGCTCTTGCTGGAGAAGGTTAGCGAGCGGGTGGAGAAGAAGAAGGACGGCAAAGACGGGCATTGAATTTTGGGTAAAGAGAAAGAGCTTTACGGGTTAGGCAAGGCTCTTTTTTTATTTAGTTAACAGAGGGGAGGGAGTGCGGATTGTTCGCTGTTCTTTTCTCATTTATCGAGGAGCAAAGAACCAAAAGAGGAACTTCTTGGAAGTATCGGGGTGTTTCGAATTCTGCGGAATTCGACAAGGGACGTTGTCTCTTTGAACCCTACAACTTTTGGGCTGACTTCGTTTTGTGATGAGGGTGGAGCGATTCTTCTGCGGGATTAAACATAGCGGAGGTCTTCGACCTTTTGCACCTTAAGTATATTTGTATTTCCGGGGGTGAGGACGGGCACGCCTGCCGAGATCACGACATAATCCCCTGCGCTTACGAGGTTTATCTCCTTTGCACAGTCGACTGCGTGTCTGAACAGTTTTTCCAACGTGTCCTGTCTAAGTGCGAGAACGGGGTACACACCCCACGAGAGAGCGAGCTGGTGATATGTTTTTCTCTCGGGAGTTGCGGCTACGATAGGCTGAGCAGGACGGAATTTCGACATACGTCTTGCGCTTCTACCGGACGTGGTGAGGGTGATGATTGCCTTAGCGTTCATATCGGCGGCTGTGGTACATGCGGCGTCGCAGAGGGCGTTAGTTACGTCGGTATAGTCGATATCGTAGGACATGGACTCATAGACCCCTGCGGCGAATGCGTCGAACTCGGCCTGTTCGGCTATTTTTGCCATAGCTTTGACTGCTCTGAGGGGGTATTTACCTATAGCGGTTTCGCCTGAGAGCATGACAGCGCTGGTGCCGTCAAACACTGCGTTAGCCACGTCAGAGATTTCGGCTCTGGTTGGGGTAGGATTTTGGATCATGGACTCGAGCATTTGTGTAGCGGTGATGACCATTTTACCGGCCTGATAGCATTTTTTTATGAACATTTTTTGAAGACCGGGCAGGCGTTCGAAGTCGACTTCCACGCCCATATCTCCTCTTGCCACCATGATACCGTCGGAGTATTTCAGAATTTCGTCGAAGTTTTCGATACCCTCGAGGTTTTCGATTTTTGAGATGATTTTGATATTATGTCCGCCGTTATAGTCGACGAATTTACGCATACCGATGATATCGTCGCCGGTGCGCATGAAGGAAGCCGCGATGAAGTCAACGTCGTTTTCTATACCGAAGATGAGGTCGGACTTATCCTTATCTGAGAGGTGGGGCATATCGAGGTGGACGCCGGGGACGTTGACGCCCTTACCGCTTTTGATAGTGCCGCCGGAGATGACGGTACAGTGGATTTCGCCCTCATCAGCCATATTAACGGAGAGTTCGATAGCGCCGTCATTGAAGAGAATTTTAGTCCCTGTAGCGACCTGTTTCCAGAGGTTATTATAGGACACAGCGGCTTTGGACTTATCGCCGATGAAGGAATTGAAGTCAGTTTCGCCGCACATTATTATGAAGTCAGCACCGGTTTCGAGTTCAGCGGAGTCATCCTTGAATTTACCGAGGCGGATTTCTGGGCCTTTAGTATCGAGCATTATGGCGCAGGGTGAGTGAAGTTTATCGCGGACTTTTTTGATTCTATCTATGACTTTTTTATGTTCCTCATGGGTACCGTGGGAGAAGTTAAGGCGAGCCACGTTCATTCCGGCGGTGATCATTTTTTCGATCATATCCTCGGAATTCGAGGACGGTCCGAGTGTACATACGATTTTAGTTTTCAGCATGGTATTATGTCCTTTCGTTTTTATTTTATTTTGGGGGATGGATGGGGAAATTTTGGAAAATGGGAGTGGGAAAATTTGGTTAAAGAAAATTTTGGTGAAATGGGGGGAGTGCGGGAATTTCGTTGTTCTTTTCTCCTTTATCGAGGAGCATAGAACCAAAAGAGGAACTCTTTGGAAGTCTTGGATTGTTTCGACTTCTGCGGAAGTCGACAAGGGACTTTATCCCCTTGACCCATACAAACTTTTGGGCTGACTTCGTTTTGTTTAAGGGTGGAGTTATCTTCTACTTATATTATATCATAAGTTTATTGGATTTTACATATTTTTACCTGAAAATCTTTAAATTTTTTGCAAATCATGGAACTTTTGGATTTATTTTTCGTCTAAGTTAATGTGGGTGAGTTAAGTTGGGTTTTTCTCAAATTAATCCCACTTTCGCCGAAAAATTAATAAAACGGTAACAATTACAGGCGGCGAGTATGATATACTATACCTGTATACGAAAACAATTTATGAAAGGAAAAAATCATGAAAAAACTGCTTTCTATCATTCTGGCGGTGATGATGGTTCTCTCCGTGGCCATTTCTGTTGGCGCGTCCGGAACTCTCTCTGCCAACGACATCAACAATCTTTACAGCGGCAAGTATGGTTCCTACCCTTGGTACAGTTGGAATTTAGGCAGCGGCACCATTTACACCAGGTGGTACGGCTCCTGTCCCACCTGCGACGGTGTTGCCTACTTCTATGTATCGAACGGAAACATCAACTGGGAGTGTCTTGACAGTGCCTGCGGAGACAAGGGCATCATATACTCCTTTGGCAGTGAAGACGGTGACGACAACTATTTCAGCGGGCTTGTTGCCAAGTGTTCCGGCTGTCAGTCCACGAAAAACGTGAAGTATGTTAGCCGTGAGTACAACAAGGACAAAGGCACGTACGTTTACACCTTCTACTGCAGCAAGTGCGGCGAATACTTCACAGCCGACGGCAGCAGTGTTGAGTATCCGAGTTATCCGTGGTCTCCTGATTATCCGGCATACGACACGAGCAGTGTGCTTTGTTCTTACGACAGCTGTAACAAACAGGCATGCTTCCAGTATTACTTCTACGACTGCGGAGCTTTATATGCTTCCTACAAGTGTGCGGCGGGCCATGTGACCACCAAGCGCGTTTACAATTATGATTACAAAAACAATTTCTTATTCGATGTAAATGTAATCACATCCCGCGGCGGTTCCTTCTACATTAACGGTTCCAGCAAGGCTGCATACGGAGACACTCGAAAGATCACGTTCCGTGCGGAAAGTGGATATGCGCTCACCGAGATTTATGTAAACGGCGAGAAGGTCAAGGTTGAAAACGAGATTACGGTTACTGTAAAGGGAAATGTCACTGTACGTGCATACTTTACGAAGATAAGTGATCTCAAGAATTACACGGTAAAGGCTTCATCCACAGGCGGCGGAAGCATTACAGCTGTTATGAACGGCAAGTCAGTGGATCCGTCCAAGATTAGTGCGAAGTACACTGATTCGATTACATTCAAGTTCATACCGAATTCTGACAATTACGTTATTTCATCCGTCAAGATAAACGGAAAATCCGTAGATAAGGTTACGACGTACACACTTACGCAGCTCACGTCAGATACAACGATAGAAGTTGAGTTTGTATGGAATTGTCCATATGATGACGTTACATCGACAAGCAAATATCTTGACGCTATCGAGTATGTAACCGAAGCTGGCATACTGAAAGGCAGTGCCACAGCTACATTGAAGCCGCAGTACAACTTCTACGGCAACCGTGCGATTACTGTGAAGACTGCCGCATGTGCATTAGCGGAGATGGCAGATGTGAATGACACATTATCAAACAACACCGACCGTGAGACATGGGCTATTGACAAGGGATTACTCGGAAAAGAAGAAGATACGAGTGTAGTCTGTGACGTACAGCGGTTATGCACCATGGTGAAGGATTATTTGGAATATCTTGAGAACAAGAACGACATATCCTTTACCGATGTGAAGTCGAATGCCAATGCGAAGGAAGTTGCCATAGCCATCAACATGGTAACTGAGAAGACGTACAATGCCAACCGCAACTTAAGCAAGTATGATTTAGCGGCTGTACTTTATTTGATCAGCGGATTGGATTATGTTGACGTTGAGTGATTTTGACTCAGCTGAGGTTTATTAGAAAAAAACATTCCCTCCTTTTAAAGAAAGAGTGGCTTAGCTTGGATTTGAGCGGGCTGCTTTTTCTTTTTTATTGGGAGGGAATTATGAGGGGGTAGATTATTGTGAGTCTGGGTTAATTTTGATAGTGCGGGGTGTTCGTTCCTCTTTTATGTTTTAGTGAATCTATTTTTAATTATGAGAGTGCTGGATTAGTTGTTTTTTTCTCCTTTATCGAGGAGCAAAGAACCAAAAGAGGAGCTCCTTAAGCCTTTGAAAAAACCGGACCTAAACTTTTTGCAACAACGTGAAGTTTTGGGGTGGGGAATCGGTTACGTTTATGGTTGTGGGGATTGTTTGAGTTTTGGCTTCCCCGCCCACTTAACCTATTGTTTTAGTCAATGTACTATTGAAGATTGGGAAGCTGGGGATATTATTCTTTATTTCGGGTTTTTCTATGGGAGCTTCCTTGAACAGTTCCACTTCATTGAGGTAGAATTCTGCGGGAGCGGTGATATCGGGTTCATTTGTCTCCTCGTTGATTGGAGTGAACACGAGCATGATCCTATAATACTTAAACTTTCTCACGAACTTCTCCACGGAGTTACATGTATAGAATCCGTCTCCGGCTTCGGTCGTCTCTGTCGAGATATATGTCCACTCTGTCGTGTCGGGGTCATTTGTGGCGTAGAGGAAAGCTGCAACCGCGCCTGCTGTATCAACTGAGCAGGAGAATGCGAATGACGTTACGACTGTGGGTTCGTCGAGTTCGAATGCGAGGTTAAGAATCGGGTTTGAGTCAGGGGAGCTGGTATAGGAGATACCGGTGTTTTCGTTATGGTCGAGGAGGCGGCGTGCGTCGATATTCTGGTCATTGCCGACTGTTACGATTGAAACGGTGACCTGACCTTCTATTTTAGCGGCGAGGTAGCCTTCGTCCCCTTCTGAGAGGATTTTCAGCTCTTCGGGTTCTGCTGTTTCTTCAGCTTCTTCTGCCGGTGCTTCTTCTTCGGTTTCTTCGGAGATGAGCATGATTTCTGCTTCGGCTGCGGCTTCTTCAGTTGTTACGGCTTCTGCTTCGGCTGCGGCTTCTTCTGCGTCGTCTGCGTACACCATTGCGGCGGACATGGAGAGGATCAGGGAAGCGAGGATGAGGGATAAGAGTTTCTTCATGGCTTTACCTTTCTTGATAAGATTTTGATGGCTTTGCCTGCGGTTCCGGCTGGTCGTACTACACAAAATCACCGCGGAACTTGACATAAAATGCGGTTCATTTGTACGGTTTGACGAGGGCTGCCTGCTGATTTTAAACATACGGGCATACGTTCCGGGAACTACAGCGGGGGCTTTTGATATGATACACTGGATATATGTACGAACTCATTATAGGATGAAACAGAGGGAAATTCAAGGGTTAAATTGTTAAATTTCGTGAAATCATCCAATCAATGGCAGGGGAGATTTTTATGACGGCTTTGCTTGGGTCACAGTTCTTTGCGGAGGATGAGGGTGGCGGAATCCTTGAATTTATTATAGAATCTTTCCGCTTCGGGGTTTGTGGCTCTTATCAGGTAGAACTGGTTGATTTTATGGGCGCGGCAGTCTTTTTCCTTTACCTGAAACAGGGCCTGTGCCGTTCCTTGACGTCTATATTTCGGCAGGGTATAGACCCAGTCAGCGTAGGCCATGCGGCACCTGTCCTGCATACATACGTAGAAGTGGTACTCAATTCGGCCCATTACTTCCGGATTCGGTTCATCGGTCAGTGCGAGAAGGAATGTTGTATTTATGTAGAATGAGTCGGAGATTCGGCTAAGTATGGCAGGCTCGTCCACATCATCGGTGGTCATTCGTTCGGGTTCAGCTGACATGGCGTTTTTCAGGTATTCTATATAGAGCCGGACGTCTTTTCGTTCAGTTTTTCGATATGCATTTTCTCAGCGGATGAAGTTCAGGTTTGTTCTTATACACCACAGTCTGGCGGCCTCGCTCGTGCCTGACTTGGGTTCTTCGGGTTCTTCTATAAATTCAAGGGGCGGGATTGTGCCGGGTTCTATGTCCCCCTCGGGAATGCTGTATTTCATGGCCGGTGTTTTTTCGCCGAAGGGCTGGAGTTCCACGATTGAGAAGCTGTCGCCGTCTATCAGCGTTATCTCGAAGCGGTAGAGTGAGAATTTTCTCGCGAATTTTTCGAGCTTATACACGGCAAATCCGGATGGGTCTTCCTGTTCTTCCGGCGGGAGGACTTTGAGTTCCGTCCATTCCCGGGCGGTCAGGTCATTTGTGGCGTATGCTTTGATTTCCACCGACGCATCTGCCGGAAGCTTGAGCATTACCGCGAGGTATTCGATTACGGCTGGGGACTGCAGTGCCGTGCTGACGGTTACGGTGTGGGTTGAGTCTTTGGCGAATATTACTTCAACCTCAGTGGCGGCGTTTCCGTCGAGAGCGAATTCGGCTTCGTCCATGTTTTCGATAAGGGCGGACGTTACCCTTGATGGGTATTTTCCCTTGATTTCCGCCGCAGTGGGCTGAGGTTCCTGCGAGGTGGTTCTGGGTCCAATCGCGGGCTGGATTTCGTCCGCGGCTGCTGGGACTGAGGCGAGGGTCAGGGCGGCGAGAATCAGGGGGAGGGCGGCGTATTTCAGTCTGTTTTTCATTTTTTGTTTTCCTTTCCTTTTTTATGAATGACTGATATTCTTTTTATATTATATCGCGGGCGGGAGCGGTATGTCAATAGGGGACTTGTTAATTTTGTACTTTTGTGGGGTCAGCGGGACTTTTTGCCGAAAATCTGTGCTGAAATTTTATCGAGGGCGGAAGCTCTATATCGGTAGACTGTGCTTCGCTCCATGCTGACTTCATAGCACACGTCGTCCACTGTGGTTTCGGGGGTGAAGTAAAGCAGGTTTACAATCCGGCGTTCGGTGGGGGTCAGGTTTTCGATTGCACGTCTGGTGGCGCGGGTCATTGTCGCGTACAGCTCGAGTCGATAGGTCACGGTTTTGGTCTGTTCGATGGTCAGTTTATCTGTGTTTTTTAGCTTTGTGTAATAATCTATATAAGCCTCGTAGATGGTGAGGTCCTTGAGAAATCTATCGGTTCTTTTGCGCAGTTTGACTGAATTCAAAGCAGTATTTCCTTTCTGTTATCAACATATTATTCTCAATATTATTTAATTCGCTTAAATTTATTTCGGAAATGTTAACGCCGTGGTCTGCCAATGTCTTCGCAGGGTATCGCAGTCCGGCTCGGGAGTTATGTCGGGGTCGGGGAGAATTATTTCGGCGGATCTGATACAGCAGGGGCAGAAATAGCTGTCGTTTATTTTATAGGCGGAGTCTCCTTCGTATAAATGTTCACCGCACTGGCGGCACTTGACGAAAAAATGTTTTTGCTTCATTCTATTGAATCTTCCCTTTTCTTTAAAAATTATACTAAAAACTGGAAAATCAGGTGAAAATATGGTTGGGTGGAAGATTTAAGAAGAAAAAATGTTCGGTGAAATTATTATATCACCAAAACGGATGTGTGTCAATAGAGCGGAGAAAAATTTTTTTGGGTTCTGCGGTTCGGATGAAAGAAAATTTTCGCGGGGGATTGTAGTTTTGGGGATGATGTGGTATAATATGTGATAAAGTATTTTGTGGGTGGCTGTGCTGCCGCGGGAGCTTGGGTTCGGTCGTCGTGGAAGCTGTATAAATTTCAGCTGAAGATGTGCCGTGACTGCCCGTGTGGGCTTCCCCACTTACCCACCACTGAGAGGATTTTTTATGTCTGAGGTTTTTGTTAATTTGCATACGCATACGTTTCGGTGCAACCATGCTTCGGGAGTGGAGCGGGATTATATTGAGCGGGCGCTTGCTGACGGGATTACCAAGCTGGGTTTTGCCGATCATGCGCCATACGTGTTTGACGGGGAATATTATTCCGGTTTCCGCATGCGTCCAGAGTTGCAGGAGGATTATGTTACTGCGCTGCAGGCTTTGCGGGAGGAATACCGTGGCCGGATTGAGATAAAGATTGGCTACGAGGCCGAGTATTATCCGCGGTTTTTCGACAGATTTCTTGAGATGATATGCCGGTACGAGGTGGACTATCTCATATTGGGTCAGCATTTCATCTGGAACGAGATGGACGGCGTATATTCGGGCAACCGCACGACTGACGAGGGGATACTGCGCGAATATGTGGACACAGTGTTATGCGGGATATCCACGGGGAAGTTCACGTACATTGCGCATCCGGATTTATGCAATTTTGCGGGGGAGGGACGGATATTTGAGAAGCACTACTGCCGATTGATTGAAGGGGCCAAAGGAATGGGGATTCCGCTTGAGATAAACTTACTCGGCATACGTGACGGCCGGCCATATCCGCATGATGAATTTTTCCGGTTATGCGGTGAGATTGGGGCCGAGGTCTGCATTGGTTCTGACGCGCATTCGGCTGATGTTGTGGCGGATTTGGCTTCGCGGGAGAAGGCGATGGACATGGTATACCGTTTTGGGTTAAAGCTGAACGCGGACCCTATATTACGTCCGGTTATGTGACGGTGTGGTGGTGCGGCAGTGCGGATTTAATTTGAAGTTTGATTATTGAGCAAGAGGTATGAATATGGATACGGAAAAGGAAAAGGAAAAAGGAGCAAAAGGCCACGGGATTGGGGTTGGTTTTTTTGTAATATCGGCGGTATGTTTTTCGTTAGGCGGGGTTCTTGTGAAGTCGGTGCCGTGGGGAGTGATGTCGTTATGCGGAGCGCGTTCGTTACTTGCGGCTGTGGAGATATTCACATACATGAAGATACGGCGGCACAGGATAGTGATAGACAAAAGCACGGTATTCTGCGGGTTAGCGATGACGTTACAGGGGTTACTATACATATTAGCGAACCGGTTGACGACAGCTGCGAACGCGATAGTATTACAATACACGGCGCCGATATTTATCATATTATTCATGTGGCTTATATTCAAGGAGAAGCCGACGAAGCTTGACGGGGGAGCTGTATTTATTATTTTATTTGGGGTAGTATTATTTTTCATAGACAGTCTTTCGGGAGGCGGAATAGCTGGGAACATTATAGCGATAATATCTGGGGTAGCGTATTCGTTTGTATTCATGATGAAGAAGTTCCCGGGTTCGGATTCGTTATCGTCGGTGTTGATAGGCTGCGTATTTGGCGCGGTTATCGGGCTACCGTTTATGGCAGGCGAGGTTGATTTTTCGGCAAAAGTGATAGTTGGTGTGTTACTGATAGGTTTTATTCAATTTGGTTTAGCCTACATCTGCATAGCGGACGGCTTGAATTCGGTAGCGCCGCTTACTGCGTCTTTGATTTCCATGATTGAGCCGGTATTAAATCCGATTTTAGCTGCGGTTATAATTCACGAAAGCATAGGCGTGATGGCGATCATTGGTGCGTTCATAGTTATAGGCGGGGTTTGCGTTTACAACATTCTCAAGGAGAGAGGAGAAGTGCGCGAAGAAGTTGAGAGATACCGAAGGGGTGAGTTAAAGAGAACGCGCTTCTTGAAATAAGCTGAGCAAGAACTTTTAAACTGGGTCTTTTGGTGTGAAGCTGAATAGGGCGTGCTTCCTTTCTCCTATTCTGCAGCTGAGTAGGGAGAAGTACGGATTGAATTTTGAATACCAAGGGATCAGGAGGAATTTAATACGGCAGTCAGGGACCGCCTTGTTGGAGATAGCTTGCTATCTCCGGTGCACAGCTTCCGACCCTTGCCTGCCTACGCCGGATCTCGATTGCGTTATGGAGTTACTTAGTGGGGGAGTTGGTTCTGCCTTTCGGGTATTTTGGAGTTTGGTTTGGCTATGGAGAATATCATTGTTGGGGGCTGGTTTGGCTGAGGGATTATACATTTTTTATGGTGGAGGGTTTTATGAGCAGGAGACGGGTTAAGGGGGATAATTTGGGAATTCGGAAGGACGAGCGGGTTGACTGGGAGGAGTTAGGAATGAATCTTGACGTTCGGATATCGGACGATGCCGGTGAGCGGCTCACTTCCGAGAGGATGGAGTCAGGTATGAGTTCGGGCGTGTGTCGTGCGAAGGTGAAGTTAAGTTCCCGCACTATTGATGACATTGGGTCGGACAGCGGGCGGAAATTATCCATGTTTCCCATTGGGCAGTTCAGTGCTGACGTTATGGATTCATTATTCGACGAAGGTGATGATGAAGAAGTTGAAGATGATGACGAAGGCGTTGTTCCTGATCCAGCTGACGGGCGCATGATGTTCAGCGAGGCATATGTGGATGAAGAAGGCGGGCATGACGTAATATTTTATCCGTCGGACGAAGGGGTCGATACGAAGATTATCATCAACCGTGACGGGGAGAAGCCGATTATTACGATAATGCGGACTGGGGAGTTCAGCAACACGTTGGTTTTGGAGGAAGGGCGGCGGCACATATCGGTGTACGGGTTAAGTTTCATGCGCATGGAGCTTGCGGTTTACTCGAAGAAGGTCAATGTGGAATTCAGCCGGGAGTCAGGCGGGGTTATTGAGGCGGACTATTTGGTTGAGCTGCGCGGTCTTGGAATACAGCGGACCCGGTTGAGGATCGAGGTAGAGGTTACTGGCTGAGGTAAAAATCAATACAAACGAGGCAATCTTATTATGAGGTTGCTTTTTTTATTGGCGTAGAAATGTTAACAAAATATGGACTGGAGATTAAGGCTTATTTTACGTATGGCGAGGAGATTTTTGAATCAAGGGGGAAATGGGTAAGAATGGCTGAGAAAATGGGAGGATTTACTGGATTTAAAATATGAATGTGAGATGGGAATTGGCGGGGATGAAAGGGAGGGGGCAGATATGGTACAATTTAGGCAAGGTGAAAGGAAGTGGTCAGATGGAAAGCGGAGAAGAAACGGTGGTGCGGGGGTTACATTCGGATGAAGTTCTCTCGTCGCTTGGGTTAAGCGTGAGTGAGTACTGGGAGTTAATCAAGTCAGGGGCTGGTGCGGTGGGGTTAAGCTTATGCCGGTCAGCGGGGATATTTGAAGCTCCACTAGTATGGCGTGCGTTACTTGACGCGGCCGAGAGCGGGAATGTTTCAGCGATACGGTTATACTTTGACATAATCGGACGTGATTCCGGTGCAGTCAGCAATTCAGCCGACGCGGAAGTATCCGGTATCCGGCGGGAGTTATTCGGGGAAGGGTGAGCAGTTCGGCGTGGGTCTGGATTAAGTGAACCAATGGGGAACAGTTCAAGCGATACTCCGGCGAATTTGATTGAGGTGAGGTCAAGCATGAAGCGGTACTTCATTGGGATACGGTTTGCGACTCAACAATATAAGCTCCACTCTTCACACTCCAAACTTATATCGTTTTCCATCGGGTTATCTGGGCGGGCGGGAACGGGGGAATTCTGATGGGAGATGATGGTTTGGACTACAATTTTGGAATCAAGCACAGGAAATACATGGCGCGGGCGTACACATCGGTTATAAACGTAGCCGAGGGAGCCGTCCGGGCGGGCAAGACCATAGACAATGTATTTGTATTTGCGTCCCTGCTTGAGAAGTCACCGGACAGGATACATCTTGCTACCGGCTCTACTCTTGGCAACGCGAAGATAAACATAGGCGACTGCAACGGATTAGGGCTTGAGCGGATATTTGCGGGGCGGTTCAAGTGGGAGAAGTACCGCGGCAACGATTCCATGTGTGTGAAGACTGCGGCGGGGGAGAAGCACATTATATTTGCAGGCGGCAAGAATTCCGATTCATACAAGCGCATTCGGGGAAATTCCTACGGCATGTGGATAGCCACGGAGATAAATCTACATGCGTCAAATTTCATTGAAGAGGCGTTGAACCGGACATTGGCGGCCCGTGATCGGCGGATATTCTGGGATTTGAATCCATCCACGCCGAAAGCCGCGATATACAGAGATCACATTGACAGGTACCGTGAGATGGCAGAGCAGGGAGAAGTCGGGGACGGATTTTACAACTACGGTCATTTCACGATATACGACAATCCGGTGATCAGTGAAGAGCGGCTCAGCGAGATAGAGGCGCAGTACGACAAAGGTTCCATATGGTACCGGCGAGACATTTTAGGAGAGCGATGTGCGGCCGAGGGGATAATATACCGGCGGTTTGCGGACAGTCCGGCTGAATTTACGGCAGATGAAGCAGGTCGGGTAGATTTTATCATCATAGGGATAGACTTTGGCGGGAACAGGTCGAAGACAGCGATAGTCGGAACAGGGATACGTCGGGTATGCGGTCAGCTTGAGTTTGTGATACTCAGGGAGAGCATAGTAAGCGGAGAGAAAGGTGAGATAGATCCCGAGCGGATAAACGGAGCCGTGGTTGAGTTCATACATGATTTACGGCGGAGTTACCCTGGGGTGAATATCCGGTACATATTTGCGGACAACGAGGCGCAGTATTTAATCAGCGGGTTACGGAAGCATTTACGCCGTTATGGCGAGGTGATACAGGTACTTGACAGCATAAAGAAGCCGATAGTTGACCGCATCAGTTTTGTGAATCAGCTTATGGCCCAAGGTCGGTTTCATGTATCAAGCGGGTGTACGGAGTTAATCAGCGGGTTAAGCAGTGCCTTATGGGACGAGTCAGCCTCAGGCGACAAGCGGCTTGACAATTTCACGAGCGATATTGATATTCTTGACGCCATGGAGTATTCGATTGAGCGGTACATGGGGTGAAAAAAGGGGGATGGGTGGGGGCGCCTTTATGGAACTGGTGAAGGGGGAGGGAGTGCGGGGATTTCGTTGTTCTTTTCTCCTTTATCGAGGAGCAAAGAACCAAAAGAGGAACTCTTTGGAAGTCTTGGGGGATTTCGACTTCTGCGGAAGTCGACAAGGGACGTCATCTCTTTGAACCCTACAAACTTTTGGGCTGACAACGTTTTGTTTAAGGGTGGGGAGATTCTTCTACATAATTTATGGAGGTAATTTTGAGTAGTGATTTAATCAAATACTGGGATTCATGGTGGCGCGGGTTTGATCCATCCTTCCACCGGTTCCATGAGAGCATCTGCGGCAGTGGTGTGATCCGTCGTGATCTTTACCGCATGAACATGGCGAAGAAAATCTGCGAGGACTGGGCTTCGCTTATCTTCAACGACCGTTGTTCCCTAAGCATATCCGACGATTCAGGAGCGGCTTTTATTTCCCGCGTATTTGAGGAAAGCGATTTTTGGGGCAATGCGAACACATTAACTGAGCGTGTTTTTGCGCTTGGTACGGGAGCCATACTATTAAGGCTTGAAAATTTTACCCTAAAAGGCGGCAGGATAGCGGCGAGTGGCAAGTCGAAGATACGGTTTGAGTATGTTGATGCGTTACACATTCATCCGATCAGCGTAGTGAACGGCAAAATAGTTGAGGCGCGGTTTATTTCTGAGTTCACCCGACGGGGCGAGGATTACATCTACTGTGAGGAACACATTCTCGAAGGCGGGCAATATGTTATTCGCAACAGTCTCTACAAGCCGTCGGGAGTGGTCGGTACGAGTTCAATTGATTTTTCCGGTGAGGAAGACTTAGTCTCAGCCGGGCTGGAGCGGGTTCCGTTGGATGGAGTCCCCGATGTAATGCGCACCGGTTCCGAGATCCCATTTTTTGCCATACTGACGCCCAACATACAGAGCAATTACGAGAGCGAGTTAGGTCCGGGGATGGGAGTATCGGTATTTGCGGACGCTATCGACTGTTTAAAGGGAGTTGACTTAGCCTTCAACAATTTCTGTCGGGACATAAAGCTTGGTGGGAAGAAGGTATTTTTAAGTCAGTCCCTACTTCAGCGAGATGATTTTGGGAATGTGATAACGCCTGACGACGTAGCTCAGCAGTTATTTGTGACCTTAGGCGACGGGGATTTTACGGACAATCCGATGATAACGGAGCACAATCCGTCCCTGAGGGTAAGTGACAATGCGGCGGCTGTTCAGTGGCAGTTAAGTTATTTAGCCTTTCGGTGCGGGCTTGGCGTACATCACTACACCTTTGACACAGACGGTCGTGTGAAGCTGACTGCGACTCAGTACATGGGAGAGCGGCAGGACATGCGGCAGAATTTAGTGAAGCACCAGCGGAATGCGCGGAGTTTTATCATATCTATAGCGCGTGCGTTATTATGGTGCGGCGCACACTATTACGGATTAGCGATAGACGAAGGTGCGGACATACAGATGAGTTTTGACGACTCATATTTCAGTGACGCGGACAGTCGGCGGTTAGCCGATCTTGGCGAAGTAGAGGCCGGGGTTATGACGGTGGACGAGTTCCGTTCGAAGTGGATTGGAGGGGTAATAAATGAATGAAGATGAAGTCAATGTTGGTTCTATCGGTGAAGCTATGGGTGGAGTTACTGTTGAAGCTGGTATGTCACAGGGCGCGAGTGAGCCGGATGTGATAGGCGGGATTTTTGGTGACGGGCGCATAACCTACGACGAATTTTTAATCAAAGCGGCCGAAGCGGGTGTCAGGGTAGGCGACGTTGGCGAAGTTGAAGGCAGGTACGAGCTGAAGTTACGTGAGGTCAGGTGCAATGCTGCTCTTGAGCGGGAGCTTGACAGATCAGGTGCGAAGAGCCGTGAGATTGTATCGAAGGTTATAGACATGAGCAAGGTAACGGTCAGCGAGGACGGAGTTTATGGGTTAGCTGAGCAGTTTACCGAGTTAAAGAAGTCAGCGCCATATTTATTCAGTGGGGCTGAGGAGAAGGAAGTAGTATTTTCGAGCGGGCTAAATCACGGCAATGGTATAGCAGACGCGGACTCGCTGGACGACGGTGAGTACTACAGGAAAGTCAAGCGGATATGAAGCAGGTGACGGAGGTGGGGGTATGATTGAATCTGGGTGGTTGGGGTGGGGGATAAGTTTATGAAGGGGAGGGAGTGCGTGGGGATTTGTTGTTCTTTTCTCCTTTATCGAGGAGGAAAAGAACCAAAAGAGGAACTCTTTATTGAGTCTTGGCATTTAGACTTCTGCGGAAGTCGACAAAGGGACTTTGTCCCTTTGAACCCTACAAACTTTTGGAAAAGGTTGATTATAACTTTTGGGCTGACAACATTCAGTTTAGTAGTGTTGATATCTGTCTACATTTTATTTATTTTTGAAAGGAAGTTTTAATTATGGCAAAATTTGATATTTCTGTTAAGCGCATTGCCCGTGAGGCTCTTCCCCGTCTCATTGACAATTTAGTTTTCCCGAATCTTATCTACAAGGAAAGCATCGCCGGTTCTGCTGCCAAGCAGGGGGATGTTGTCTCCGTTCGTTGTCCGGTGAAGCTTATGGCGTCGGAGTTTGACGAGTCCGTGGGCATTGAGGCTCAGTCCTTACAGAACAACACCATTGACGTGAAGCTTGACCATCTTGCCACTGTTGACATGCAGGTTGGCGCCATTGAGTCCGCCTGCGACTTTGATTCGGTCATGCGCATGTTCATTGAGCCTGCGGCTGCCGCTTTAGCCGAAAAGATCAACGGCGAGGGTTTATCCCTATACAAGGACATTCCCACATACGCAGGTACGGCCGGTGTGACTCCCGACGGGCTTGACGATCTTTCCGAGGCGGCTCTGGCGCTTGACAACCAGAAAGTTCCTGCGGGATATCGTTGCGCCGTCTGGAATCCAATGGCTGCCGCGAAGCTGAAGCAGGTTCCGGCCATAGTGAACGCAGACAAGTGCGGGTCCACCACTGCGTTGAGAACCGGTTCCATCGGGCGCATTTTCGGCATTGACAACTACATGTCCCAGGCGGTCTGCGATCATGTTTCCGGCTCAAGCGGCACATTGACTCTTGTCGGAACTTCCGCGGGTACGGGAACTGCGGTATTCAAAAATTCCGGTTCAGGGCTGAAGAAGGGCGACATTATTACTGTTGAGGGTGCGGGTTCATATGCGGTGCTCGAGGACGCTGTGATATCCGGCGAGGACATGACGGTGAAGCTGAGCGGCAAGCCCAATCTGACATCATCCAGTGTGATTACGGCGCTTCCGTCCCATGCGGCGAACCTGATTTTCCATCCGGACGCGTTTGCCTTTATCACCCGACCTCTTGCCGCTCCGGCCGGTGTTGAGTCATATGTTACCACCTACAACGGCATTTCCCTGCGGGTTGTGAGAGGGTACGACATGAAGTACAAGCGCGACATACTTTCCATGGATGTACTTTACGCCTTCAAGACGGTTTACCCCGAGCTGGCCTGCCGTTATCTTGGCTGATTTGGCTGAGCTGGCATGACTTTACGGCTGGGGTACAATTCGGCGGGAGAGGGGCGGGATACGGCTCGGGTCAGAGTTTAGTCAAGCTTTGGTTGAGCTATGGTGAAGTCATGACGGGAATTTGGTTAATTTTGGTTTGGATTTGGTTGAATTTTGGTAAAATTTGGTTTTGACGAGGTGATATTATGGATGAAGGCAGGAGTGCGGAGGCATTGCTTCTATCTTTGATTTACCCGTTTCGGGGGTGTGACATGGATGAGGAACAGATTCGGGCGTTCAACGATGCAGTGGATCTACAGCGGGCCTATTCATCAAGCGGACGGGACGTGAAATCCCGTCAGGCGGGGGATGTGAGTGTGGTTTACCGTGATGTGAGCGAGGGGATATCGGTCTGCGGCGGCGTTATTTCACCGGACGCGGCGGCTGTTTTGAGAAGTGCGGGATTATTATGCCGCTGGGTCTGATGTTCCTGAATGAAGGTTGATTTAGGGCGGGAATTTGGGTTTTGGGTTAGTCTGGGGGTGGATTATTGAGTTACGATGGGATTATGAAGTCCGAGGTTATTTACCGCAGGTTTATAGGAGACGGCGAGGGATGGAGTGCGCTTTACCGTGACTACCGTTTATCGGGGGTATTCATTGGCGGGCGGCGGATACTCGAGGAGGACTGGCGTGAGGTCGGAGGAATCAAGGTATATTTCTTCTGCTCCATGAGCATATGTGAGGAGTGCGTATCCGGCGGCGGTTACATTGAGGCGGAATTTCCCGATGCGGCCAAGGGAGACTTATGTGTGATTGGCGGGCATGAGTACCGGGTAGCCGAGGCGTCATACTACAAAGATGCGGGAGAATTATCCCATGTGCGTTTGGTTCTCAAGTGAGAATGGTTAAGGGATTTGGTTTTGTTTTGGTTAAGGAAGTGGTTGATTGGTTAAATTCAATGTTAAAGTTGACGCAGGCGGGTTAGCTGAGAAGTTAAGCAGTCGTCAGAGGGACGCGTCGCGGGTACTGGAGGAGGCGGTATTGTCATCATGCGAGCCGTTTGTGCCATACAGGACCGGAAAGATTATGCAAATCCGGTCGTGCGGCAGGGGACGGGCGTGTTATATGGGCGGCGGATTATGCACACGACTGTTATTATGCGAGCCGTACTTTCAACAAAAAGGTACATCCCCGGGCATGTGCGAGGTGGTTTGAAGCCGCGAAGGACGAGTGCATGGGTCAGTGGACTGAGGCGGTTATCGGCGCCATGCTGAAGTGAGGGTGAGAGTAGAGTTAATATGATTTACGGATGTGAAGTAAATTTTGCCGAGGTTATTTCAGGGATACTCAACGGGATAGGGGTTGAGGTTATACCGGAGAGCTGGCGGGATGGGGTTGGTTCGCTCTGGATATCGGGAGCGTTCAATCAGGTGAAGGAATATGTGGACGGGACTGGTGTTATTGACGTGCCGTTTGAGATACGTGTGCGTGTACCGGGGCGTGCGGTTGCTGACAGGCTGAGAGCGGGGGAATATTTCCGTCGTGCGGCTTTGGCTATGCGTGATTATGCGGGCGGGGATTACGAGTTCCGCGTTATATCAGGAGCGGTGAAGTCAGCGATATACGAAAGCGGCGAGGAGGAATACCGTGCGTCGTACATGATGCGCATGCGCGTGAGATAAGCCCTGCGAAGGGGTGGATTGATTACAATGAAACAGAAAAGATAGAAAGATAGAAAGAGAGGCAGAAAACAGATATGGCAATAGTTAAGCGTGCGGACAGGCAGCATTACATGAATGTAGGAACGATGGAGTCACCGGTCTGGGCATTGATTGGGGAAGGGTTCACGGACTTTACGGAGTCGAAAAACGCGGTCAGTTATCAGCGTCGGTACATACACGAGGTGACGAAGCGCACTGACGTAACGGGATACGCGCCGGTGATTGACTACGAGTTTGAGGTTTACTCCGGCAATCCTGTAATCGACAAAATACGGAATATAACTGACCGTGAGCTGACGGGGTCAGGCGCCCGGGTTGAGATAATCACGGTGGACTTATTTGACGAAACGGACACGTCCGGTGTATATCATGCGGTAAAGCGTGAATATTCGGTCATACCGGACGAATGCGGCGAAGGCAGTGACGCGCTCTGTTACACCGGTTCCATGAAGTCCGTGAGCGACGTAATCCCCGGCACGTTCGTAAAGTCCACCTCAGTCTTCACCCCCGAGAAGTAGGGGAGACGGGGACGAGGGTACGGGGGATGCGGGACGCTTCTTGGAAGAAGCTTGGCAAAAACTTCAAACTAATCTATTTATTGGATATATTGCAGTGGGTATTGTTTTGTTTGAATTGAGGGGTTAGTAAGACTTTTGTTTTGCTGGTCGTTAATTAATTATATTTAATCATTTACAATCATTTTATTTTGCTCCGGGTGGGAGCTGAAAGGCGGTTTTTATGGAACACATTTGGAATTACGGCGGACGCGGTTACGAGTGCGACATACTCGACTACGACAGGTACTCATCCCTTGCGGACTCTCTTGACGTATTACTCGCCGGACTTGGTGAGCTTGAGGAGAAGGCCGGAGGGGACGTTGGCAAGGCCGAGGTTGCCAGTCGTCTCAGGCGCAACTGCGAGATAATCGAGGACTTCTTCGCGTCAGTGTTCGGAGTTGAGGCGGCCATGGACATCTGCGGAGGCGGTGGAAACATTCTCGACTACACCTCGGCATTGGCTTCATTTTTTGGCTACATAACCGACGAGATAAACAAAATGAAGGCGGCCGGCGACAGGGTCAAGGCTGAGTTCTGCTCCCGCATCGGTATCCCCGGCACGTCCGGTGACTCCGTGGCAAACGGCTGATGAGGCGGGGAAAGATACCGTTTATATGCGACTCTCTTCCGGACCGTCTGGTGCTTGGCGGGGTTGAGACTGCGGTGGAGCCGGACTTTCGGCGGTGGATTATGGTCCTGCAGGCTCTCGAGGAGGAGATTTCCCCAATCTGCAAGGCTGAGGTGATAATCGGGCTTACGGTAAAGGACAATGCGGCTCTGCTTGAGGCCAAAAGGCGGCTTGGGGCTGGGTTTTACGATGAGTTTTTGGGGGAAGCGGTATGGTTCCTCTCCTGCGGGAAGGTGAAGAGGCGTTCCGGCGGGTCTGAGTCGGGGAAGGACAAGAGTTCCGCGTCACTGGGCAGGCTGAAGGAGCGTGAGTTTGACTTTGCTTACGACAGCGAGCTGATTTTCGCTTCGTTTTACGAGGCCTACGGCATTGACTTGGACGCGGCTTCACTGCATTGGTGGAAATTCTGTGCGCTTCTTTCTGCTCTGCCCGAGTCCACGGTTCTCATGCGGGTTGTGAGTCTGCGTCGGGCTGACCTTGGCGGGATACGTGATGATGAGCTGCGGCGCAGGGTTCGCCGTGCCAAAGCGGCGGTGAGGATCAGGGAGTGAGCTGCGGTTCGTGGGTTTGATTGGGCGGGGTGGGAGACAGAAAATGGAGGTTTATTTATGGATGGTTCGGTTGTAATCGGGGTCAGTCTTGATACTTCTTCAATTGCGGCTTCGGCGGCTATGGTGGAGAGCGAGCTTGTGGCCCTTGGGACCCGTTTGAATGAGACTTTGGCCTTTACGGGGGACAGCGGGGTTGGTAACACCATTACCGCAATGCTTAACGAGATATCGGGTGCCATCAGCGCTTCTTCTGAGAGCGTGGGTGCGGCCATGACGGAGCTTGCGAACTCTGCGGTGTCAGGCTTTACGTCGGCCGGATGGTTTGCCGGTGGTCAGGCGGCAGCGGGCAGTCTTCTTTCCGGCTTCACCTCAGGCGGTTCGGGGGTAGTGAGTGCGGCGGGAAGCACTGCTCAAAATGCGGGCTCAGCTTTTTCCGGCGGAAGCTGGTCTTCAATCGGCTCAAACATGATGTCTGGAATTGCCTCGGGAATTTACGCGGCCGGAGCTGAGATTGTGGCGGCAATTCGACAGGTGTCCTCGGAAGCTGAGGCTGCCGTGAAGTCGTTTTTCAGAATTCAATCACCGTCGGCTCTCATGCGTGACGAGGTCGGCGTTATGATATCCCGGGGCATTGCTGACGGCATTCTGAGCGGCGGGTCATATGTGGGCGAGGCTGTATCCACGCTTTCCGGCGGTATTTTTGAGTCCTTGGCTTCATCGTCGGGCGCAGGCTCTCCGTTGTCCCTTGGTGCGGGTCAGGCGCGTGCGGCGGGGGAATACGGCACAGGAAGCGTCAGGTCCGGCATTTCGTTCGATGCTGGCGGAAAGAGTTATGTACAGAACATATATCTCCGTGACAGCGACAGTTCCCCATACGAGACCGCGAGAAAAATCAGGCGTGAAAGCGAGGATTTGTTCCGGCGATAAGCTGTGACGGCGGCTGAGTGGGGCATGGGGTGGTTCAGGTGAGCTTGAGTTTACAGTGGTTGGTGGGGTTGTTGGCTCGGCTGATTTAGCGGGGGAATCTGGGGTGGGATGGGTGAAATTTGGGTTTATGGGAGGATTTTATGGTGGATTACAAAATAGTTCTGTCGTCCGGCGGGGATGAGTTTATTATTTCTCCGGACGGGGAGGGGCATTTGGTTGAGGACGGCATGGCGGGGTTTGACTGCACCGGATTTGACGTTCTTGTCAGCTCCTATGCCTCAGGGGTCGGCGGTTATGCTGTCAGGCGGCGTTTTGCCGAGCGGGAAATGACCCTTGTCTTTGAGCTTGACGGAATGGGAGAGGCCGCGGATCTGATTCGGCGGAAGCTGGTCTCCATGCTGAACCCATCCTGCGAGGTTATGATTGACGTTATGATGTACGGCAAGGCAAGGAGGATTTCGGCTCTTCCGGCTGGAGAAGCTGAATTCAGGCGTGAGTCGTCCCTTGGCGGAGTCATCGAGGCTGAGGTGAGCTTTATTTCTCCCTCCGTTTACTTTGAGGAAGCCGAGGGAATCAAGGTGCAGTTCCGTGACGCGGCTCCGATTCTGACGTTTCCCCTGAATCTCATGGCGGATGCGGGTACGGTTGGCGGAATGTACAGGACTACGGACCGGGCGAGGGTTTCAAACTCCGGCGACGGTGAGTGCGGCATTGTGGCGAGAATCAGGGCGTCAGGCGGGGAGGTCGTGAACCCGGGAATACGTCTGGGAGAGAAGTATGTGCGGTGTCCACTGACCCTTGGAGACGGCCATGAGCTGGTGATTGACACACGTGAGCGGCGCAAGTCGGTTTTGGTTGACGGGGAGAGGTATTTTTCCTTTGACCGGGGAAGCGAGTTCTTTTCCCTTCCGGCTGGTGTGAGTGAGGTTGCCGTTTTATGCGACTGTGGCGGGGAGTACATTGACGCTCAGCTTGAGTTTTCGCCGATTTACTACGGAATCTGACCCGTCCGGACTTTATTTTTGGGGAAGTTTGATTTATGGAGTTATATTTTCTTGACGGGAAGTTTGATTTGATTACGGGGCCGGTTGAGGACTTTACCTCGGCTGTGTTTTCCGAGAGGTACTACGAGGCGGGGAGCTTTGTTCTTCATCTGCCCCGGTACAGGTGGGCTGAGCTGACCCGTGCGGTTTATGTGAGAAGCGGTTACGAGCGGGGGAAATGCCTGTGCGGGCGGATTTTATACATGCGGTGCGGCATCAGCGGGGATCTTGAGGCAGGAGGCGAGCTGCTTGAGGGGGTTCTCGGCGACAGGCTGGTTCTTGGCAAGGGCGGGATTTCGGCTCAGGGGGAACTGTCTTCCGCTGTGCTTGACAAGGCTGAGGAGAACCTGCGCTCACTTGGGGTTGAGGTTGACCGTGAAGGGAGCGCGAGGATTCCACTGTCCGGCGGGGTCAGTCTCACGTGGAACTACGACAAGTTATCGGACTGGCTCTACAACGTACTCAAGCCCTTTGGTGCATCCTATGTGGTGGAGCTTGACTACAAAACGAACCGGCCAGTGATGAGGATCGTGCGGGGCGCCGACCGTTCATCCGACGGGGCTGCTGCTTCGGCTGAGTCCGGTGCTGAGAGGGCGGTGTTTTCCTCTTCCTTTGGGAACATATTTTCCCTGAGTTACGAGAAGAACTCGGCGAAGATGAAGAATCACGCGTACATCGAAGGCTCGGACGGGACTGTGGTTGAGGTTGAACCGATGGAAGGTTCAGGGGACGCGGGCTATTCAAGGAGGGCTGAGATTTACAAGAAGGCCTCGGATGTGCGTCCGGCGGATTATGGGGATACGGATGAATACGCGGCAGCGCTTCGTCAGAGAGGGGAAGAGCTTCTCGCGAAATATCCGGCGTCGGTGTATGTTTCGGCGGAATGCGGCAGTTCCCTTGTTCCGGAGTACGGGCGGGACTATTTCCTCGGGGACGTGTGCGACGTATGTGACGTTGAGACGGGGCTTCAGGCCGGCATGAGGCTCACCGGGGTTGACGTGGTATGCGAGTACGGCGGAGTCAGGATTCTCCCCTGCTTTGGCGAGACGGTGAAGCTTGCCGACGTTATCCGTGAGACGATCGGGTGAGATGGCGGTTATGGTGAAAGAAAGGATGATTAACATATGGCAACAATTTCAACTCCGGTATACGGAGGGTTATTTGATTCCACTACAGTTGAGGAGACTGTAGGCGGATTTCCGCGTGGGAACAAGGCTGTGGATTCCGCGTTTTTCGCGAAGCTGATTTCATGCTTTTACTCCGACGGGATTTTTGGTGAGGACAGTTTCAAAATTATTCCCGGCGGCGGGATGAAAATAAAGGCACAGGCGGGTGTTGCGTGGGTACGCGGATACATGGCGTGGCAGAAGGAGGATCTGACTCTGACCCTGAGTCCGGGCGGGGAGTACAATGTCATTCTCCGGCTGAACGTTCCGGCGGGGGAATTCACTTTATGTGCGACGACGGACTCACCGGTGACAAGCGACAGCATAAAGGATCTGGTACTGGCTGAGGTGAGTGTACCCACCGGGTCTGATTCGGTTACGTCTGCCATGATTTCGGACACGCGCACTGACGGCGGCAAATGCGGAATTGTGACGAGTACGATTGACGCTCTGTCCTCCGTTGCACTGGCTCAGAATGCGAACATGCTCGGCGGTTCTGCAGCTTCTGCTTATCTGAAGAGGAGCGGCGGGATCATGACGGGAAAGCTGACGGCGGCGGCTGAGGAAACCGGTGCTTCTGCGGTGAGAAACATTTCCTATGGCACAGTTATGCCGACTACCCTTAAGGAAGGGGAAGTTTTCATTCTTTTGGCGGAGTAGTGCAGTGGTGCGTGGTGGGGAAGGAATGCTGGAGAGGGATTATATTCCAGCGGGAATTTGAGCTGAGGATGGGGCGGCGGCAATGACTATGGCGGAAAATGGAGGAGAAGATGAAGGTTTTATATATTTCCTGCGGAGAGATGATTTTACGCGGGTGTTACGGTGAGGACATTGACAAGAACACCTACGTGCAGCTTCGGCTGAAGACTGACGGTGAAAGGTTATACGTGAGTCTTGAGCCGATGGTTCCCAAGGGGTACTACTACAACTATTCGATTGAAGTTCCGGTTACGTACAACGGCGAGAAGAAGTATGTCATTGTGGACAAGTTTGATTCGGAAGTTGGGGTTGACTTTGCGTATGACGGCGGGGTGAAGGAGCTGACAATCGGCTGTCGGGTGAAGTATCTCGCTGATGATTTTGCCGACGGGTACGTTATAAAGTGGAAGGGGAGTTACACTGATCCGGCGCCGGAGTTTGATTTTCGTTTATATGGTGTGCGGCTTCGAGACGACGTTTCGATATACTGGCAGTCGCAGGTTCCGGCTTCGGTATCGGAAAACGCGGGAATGTGGTGCAGTCTGATTATGGTATACGAGACTCTCAACCGTTCGGTGATAGACGGGACCGAGGTACGGACTGTGCGTGAGAGCGGAAGGATGGGTTCGTCGGGGTCCGCGTCGTATTCCATAGCCTTCAACACGGATGACACATGCCGTTACCGTGGAGTTGCGGCGTTATACTCGACTCCCGAGGCGGGACTGGAGGACTACATAGGCATAGCCGAGGTCAACACGCCCGTGTTCACTGCGCAGCCAGCCTACACATTATTTTCGCCCTATGATTTTACATACAGCGAGCCGACGGCCGGAGCTTCGGTGAAGTTAAGCTGGTCCGTGCCAATCGACAATCTTGAAATGTCAGGCAGGGTATACGAGCTTGAGCGGTCGGTTGATGGAGAATCATACGGTTTGATATACAGTGGCGAGTCGGTTTCGTTTACGGACATGGCCGAGCACGGCTGGAGCAGGGTCAGGTACCGAGTGAGGGCGGTTCCTGTGAATTCCGTATATGGCCGTTCGTCAAACTGGGTATACGGTTCCGAATTGGCGGTTACGCAGACGAACGTTTATGTTTACACAAGCGGGGGAATAAAGCCGGCGTCGGCGATATACATAGGAAATAAGTCAGCGGTGCCGGTTTTTCAGGTAAAGCGGGAATGAAACAACGATGCTTTGCATAAGATAAAGCAGTGAGAAAGAGAAAGAGTCAAAAAAATCACCTTAATCCGGCGGGGGTTTCCGTTGGGGTAGGGTGATTTTTTATGTATTGGGTTTTTATATGGTTACAGGTCTTTTTTAAAGCAGATTAGACGTTTTACTTCCTCGGATCCTACGGCGAGGTGGAAATTCAGGCTGGCGGCGTTGTCGTGTTCGCAGTCGCTTGCGAATTCGGTGCAGCCCATTTCCCTTGCCCAGCCGTGGTTTCTATACTCTTCGGCGACGTAGATACCCTCGAGGTAGGCTATGGGGGAGGTGGATTTGCCTTTCAACGTAGTCGAACCTGATATCGAGGAGCAAAGAACCAAAAGAGGAACTCTTTAGAAGTCTTGGGATGTTTCGGCGACTGCGGTCGTCGACAAGGGACTTTGTCCCTTTGAATCCTACAAGCCTTTGAAAAGGCTTGACCTAAACTTTTTACAACAACGTGCAGTTTAGGCCGTGACTATTCCAGCGGCTTCTTTGAACTGGGGGAGTTTTTGTGCTTCTTCTCTCATCTTATACTTAAGGATCTTACCCGCGGCGTTCATGGGGAATGACTCCACGAACACAACATACCTTGGCACCTTATGCTTTGCCATATGGGTCCTGACGTAATCCTTGATCTCTTCTTCTGTACACTCCTCCCCGGGCTTCTTTATAACGCACGCCATAATTTCCTCGCCATAGCTCTTATCCGGCACGCCGATGACCTGAACGTCCTGCACCTTGGGGTAGGTATAGATGAAGTCCTCGATTTCCTTGGGGTATATATTCTCGCCGCCTCGGATAATCATATCCTTGATTCTGCCGGTGATTTTATAGTTACCGTCGGGCAGTCTTCTTGCGAGGTCACCTGTATGGAGCCAACCGTCCTCGTCGATTGCGGCGGCTGTAGCTTCGGGCATCTTATAGTAACCCTTCATTATATTATATCCCCGTGCCACGAACTCGCCGTCCACGTTATCGGGGCAGTCCTCGCCGGTTTCGGGGTTCACTATCTTACACTCCACGCCGAAGATTGCGCTTCCCACCGTATTCACTCTGGTTTCAAGGGAGTCGGTGGTCTTTGACATAGTGGTAGCGGGGGAAGCCTCGGTCTGACCGTAGGTGATGCAGATTTCGCTCATGTGCATTTTCTCCACCACCTCTTCCATTACTTTGATTGGGCAGGGGGAGCCGGCCATGATTCCGGTGCGCATATGGGAAAAGTCGGTTTTGGGGAAGTCCTCGTGTCCAAGCATTGCTATGAACATTGTGGGGACTCCATGGAAGGCTGTGATTTGTTCTCTGCTTATGCAGTCAAGACCCTTTCTTGGTGAGAACGCCGGAATCGGACACATTGTTGTTCCGTGGGTCATGGAGGCGGTCATTGCCAGAACCATGCCGAAGCAGTGGAACATGGGCACCTGAATCATCATTTTGTCGGCGGTGGAGAGATCCATGCAGTCGCCGATTGCTTTACCGTTGTTTACCACGTTATAGTGGGTGAGCATGACTCCCTTGGGAAATCCGGTGGTGCCGCTGGTGTACTGCATGTTGCACACGTCGTGTTTATTTATCATTGCGGCTCTGGTGTACACGGCTTCGACGGGGGTTTTATCGGCCAGCGAGAGGGCGTCGTCCCATGTGAGGCAGCCGTTCTGTCTTGAGTCCACTGTTATGATGTTGCGCAGGAACGGGAGGGAGCGGCTGTGGATGGGCTTTACGGTGTCAACGGAGTTTCCGTTTGTTTCAAGCTCGGGGATGAGCTGTTTCATGATTGCGACGTAGTCCGAGTCCTTATAGCCGTCGATCATTACGAGGGTGTGGGTGTCGGACTGGCGAAGGAGGTATTCAGCTTCGTGGATTTTATAGGCGGTATTGACCGTGACGAGGACCGCGCCGATTTTCACGCTTGCCCAGAATGTTATATACCACTGGGGTACGTTTGTCGCCCAGATTGCAACGTGGTCCCCCTGTTTTACTCCGAGGGAGATGAGAGAGCGTGCGAAGGTGTCCACGTCGTCCCGGAATTCGCTGTAGGTGCGGTTATAGTCGAGGGTGGTATAGCGGAAAGCCCACTGGTCGGGGAATTCCTCGCACATTCTGTCGAGAACCTGCGGGAAGGTCAGGTCTATGAGTTTATTCTTCTCCCAGATGTACTCACCGTCGCCCCGGTTATTCTTCTGGAGTCTGCCGTCGCCGTGATTTTCGCCGAGGTATTTTGACATGAAGTGGGCGAAGTGGGGGAAGACTATACCCGCGTCGGACAGCTCAGGTGCGTACTGCTTTAGCCATTCGAGAGATATATAGCCCTCGTAGTTCAGTGAGCGGAGAGCCTTCATGTAGTCAGCCATTGGCGGAAGGTCGCCCTCACCTACAAGGCGGTAGTGGACTTTGCCGTCGATTACAACGGAGTCCTTGATGTGGACGTGCTTGATGTACGCACCTAAATTATTGATTGTGGTTTCGGGAAGCTCGCCATTGAAGCGGTAGGGGTGGTTGAAGTCCCAGAGTGCGGCTACGTTATCGGATCCGATCTGCGCGAGTACGTCGGCGAGGCGTTTGGTGTCGGAATAGACGCCGTTTGTCTCGATTAGCAGTGTAACTCCCGCCTCTTCCGCGATGGGAGCGAGGATTTTCATGGGTTCGATTACGTTCTCGTCGGGGAAGTCCGTCGTAGGCTCAGCCGTCAGGTCACCAAGGACGCGGATGTATGGTGTGCCAAGCTCATGTGCGAGGTTGATGTATTCCTTCAGCTCCTCCATGGTCTCGCTGTGCTTGTCCTTGAATCTGAGTGCGCAGCCGGAGGAGAGGCAGCAGATTTCAAGCTTGAGCTTACGAAGCTGTGCTTTTGTTTTGGGCAGGTTTTCCGGCTTGAAGGGGGAGGCGTGGACCGAGAAGATATTGCCGCCAAGTCCGCGCATTTCGATTCCGTGAAAGCCGAAGTCCTTTGCCAGTGAATATATATCCGTCCAGCCGAAGTCGGGACAGCCGAGGGTTGAGAATGATATTTTCATGATTTCTCCTACATTTATCTCATAATATAATTAAAAATATTATATTATAAACCGCCAGTTTTGTCAACCGCAAAAATGTATGAAAATTCACTGGACTGACTCCTGTTTTCGGCGGGACTTGACAAATAATCACGGAAAAATATTTTTATTTCGTTATCCATATGTATTGACACGGGTAAATTTTCATGATATAATAAGATATTAACGAACTAATGTTTGAAGGAGTGGGAGGCATGAACATGGCGGATGAAAAAAACTTTCCGGCGGGAGATAAATCCGGTGAAGCTGAGCAGATTATAAACGAAGAAATCGAAAAAAGCGAAGAAGTCGAAGAAAACGTAGCCGTCGAAGAAAAGCGTGTTCCCTCAGAAGACGGCAAAGTAAAGACGTCCCGGGAGGTATGGCGGGATTTTGACGACGGGGACTTCTGGGACATGGGCGAGCCGAGAAAGAAGACGTACTCGAAGCCGTCGTTTTCACCCGGATCCCTTGATGTGGCGGATGTTGAGCGCGTCAAGGTGGATTTGGGCGGCGGGAAAAGTGAAATTGAAGAGAAGGCCGTATATTCCCGTGAAGCCATACCAAAGCGTGATTCCGAGTACGATCCGGAAATGGGAAAGACTCTTCTTTACAATGGTGTGAGCAAGCTTGTGAAGGAGATCGAGGCAATCAAGGCAAAAGACGATTCATCCTCCGGCGAGAAGAAGGAGAAGAAGCCGGTTACGGTTTTGATAGGAGGCGAGGATAACAGGGACGTCGGGAGCAGCGGCAGGGTTATCAGGACGGTTGACGGGCAGAGGTCGGTGTCGGGGTACTCCTACGGTTCATACTCCCGTGCAAGGAAGCAGAGGCGTGTCGGAGTCGGTGACAGCGGCGATCAATCCCGATTAAGGCGGGGCGGGAACACTGACGGGAGTACGGTTCAGCGTGAGGTGAAATACGAGCCGGGCGGTGCGTTCATCAAGGGGGTCACGATAAAGGACTGGTCATCGGAGACGGATTTTTACTCCCGATTTGCGGAGGACGTTGAGGTGAGCCGGAAGCGGGTATCCCGTTACCCATACACCGTGGACATACCCGAGGTGAAGTTTTTCTCCTATGTCCCCCAGTTCAGTCACATGACCCGCAGTCAAATAGAGTATTACGACTGGGTGAAGGAGTGCATAGCTCACGGAAAGTATCCGGAGTGCGACCTTTCGTACATTCAATTATATGTATTTGAGCTGATAAACGAGCCGGACGGTGACGCAGGTGAAAACAACCGGCGAGCTGAGGTACTGACCGCGTTATTATTGAAGTATCAGCGTGATTTTCGGGACAAGTACCCGTTATTCATGTGCAATTTAAGCGACTGGCTTGCGGACTACTGTCTGATACACGAGATAAGTGTACCGTCGGGGCTTATACCGTATTTACCGGAGATAGTTGCGCGTTCGCAGATAAAGGAGTTTTATCTTGACGGCATATTCCGGGAATATTCAGGTGACGAGGTTCGGCTATACCGTTCGCTGACCGACGTATTCACCTACTCCATGTCGGATTACGACTACAAGACGAGCAGGTATTACACTCAGTACAAGTCCGAATACGACGAGTTGATTCCGGGGGCTGTGGCGGCGGTACTTAAGTCCCAGTATGAGGGGCGGCGCGGGATATTTGGGTTTGGCCGGACATACAGGATGGTGCGGGATTCCTACGTAGGAGCGGTTGCGTCGATTCGTTCGAAGAAGCGGATTGAGCTTGAGTTATCGTCCTGCATCCGGCTTGAGAGCACCCGGGACATTATGACCAAAGCAATAAAGTATTCGGAGAACAAGGTACGCGAGGCATACGGGTTAAAGTCGAAGTTATTGGCGAAGCAGGTCGACATACGAGACGCGGATGTGATAGACCGATACTTTGCTCCGGTTTTGGAGAAGTCAGGTGCAAAGCGGAAGAAGAGTTTGGACGAGAAGTACATGCCGGAGGGCTACATGGCGAACTACGAGGCAGAGACGGCGGGGTTTGATGTAGCTGCGGCCGAGGCGATTGAGCGTGAGTCATGGGTGAACACGGAGCGGCTGGTGGTGGCTGAGGAAGATGCGGACTTGTCTATGGCGGCTGATGAAGTCGGTGGGGATACGGTGGCAATTGGATCGGGCGGAGATGGTGGGGATGCCGGGAATGTTGTAGATTGGGTGATTCTTGGTGCTGTTAAAGCGGCTTTAGATGGGAGATTCCGGCAGTATGCGCGAGAGGCGGGGATATACGAAGGTGAGCTGACGGACCGGGTGAACACTGTATTTCTTGAGGTAATAGGGGATGTGCTTATCGAAGACGGGGAAGTAATCGAGGACTACAGGGATGACGCGGTTGAGTGGGTTGAGAAAAACGGCGGGTGAATGAGATGGGGAGAATGCTGGGGGTGTTTCGACTTCTGCGGAAGTCGATAATGGGACTTTGTCCCCTTGACCTAAACTTATTACAAATACGTGAAGCTGGGATTTATTGTGATTCTTATACGTGAAGTTTGTGAAGCTGAGGATTGATTTATGCTTGAAACTAAAAATACGGCGAAAGTGCCGCGTCGGATTCTGGGGACTCTTCTTTCCTCTCTCTCCGGCGGAGTTGTTCCCCGTGTGGGTGCGCCTTACATTGCCATCGGCCGTACTGAGGAAATCGGTGCGTTAGTTGCGGCTTTGGACCGGGTTGCTGACGGCGAAGGTGCCACGAAGTTCATCATTGGCCGATACGGTTCGGGAAAGTCCTTTCTGATCCAGCTTTCCCGTGGGTATGCGTTGGATCTTGGATTTGTCACAGCCGACTGTGATCTCTCACCTGAGCGGAAGTTATCGGGTTCGAACAGCAGCGGGCTTGCGACCTACCGTGAGCTTATGAAGAACGTGGCGGTGAAGTCATCCCCTGACGGCGGGGCTTTATCGGTGATACTTGGCAAGTGGTTCACGAAAATCGGCGGTGAGCTGATAAACTCGGGCTTAGACGAGTCAAGTGAGGCATACCGGGTTGAGTTTGGCAGGAAGATTATGTCCTGTTTACGGGAACTTGAGGCCGGTGTGGGAGGATTTGATTTTTCCTCTATATTACGGACGTACTACAATGCATGGTGTGACGGAAATGACGATTTAGCTTCAGCCTGTTTAAAGTGGATACGCGGGGAGTACAACACGCGCACAGAGGCCCGGGACGCCATTGGAATCCGTTCGCTGAGCATAATCAACGACGATAACTGGTATGATTATTTAAAGTTATTCACGGCGTTTGTGCGTTTAGCTGGGTATTCGGGGTTATGCGTTTACATTGACGAATGTGTGAACCTTTACAAAATCCCGAACAGAATTTCCCGTGAGAACAATTACGAGAAGATACTATCGATGTTCAACGACACGATGCAGGGGCGTGCGCCGGGTTTGATCATAATATTCGGAGGGACTCCGCAGTTTCTCGAGGACACGCGGCGTGGGTTATTCAGCTACGAGGCCTTACGGAGCCGCTTACAGGACAGTTTTGGTTCAGGGGAATTACGTTCGTTAATGCAGCCCGTGATTCGCTTACGGCGGTTATCGGATTCGGAGATGCTTGCGTTAGTGATGCGATTGACGGCGTTACACGGAGAGTACCACAAATGGGAGCCAATGGTGACGGAAGAGAACATGAAGGCGTTTTTACTCTCGAGCATGAGTCGTGAAGGAGCGGAGGTCATGATTACGCCCCGTGAGATAATACGGGACTATGTGACGCTGCTTGACCTAATGTACACGAACCGTGAGTACGGTTTTGCTGAGATAATGAGCAAGGTAAAGAGAAGCATTGCGCCCGCGGGTGAAGTCAGTGGTGAAGCGAAGGAAGATACGGTGAAAGTTGAATCGGTTAAGGTTTCGTTGGATGATATTGAGTTTTGAGTTTTTTGATTAGAATATTATGATTTCAGACTGTTAGTTCTTCTTTTTCTCCTTTAGCGAGGAGCGAATTTCTTCGAAATTCCAAAGAAGCAAAAAGAGGAACTTTTTTGAAGTCTTGGGGAACGACTTCTGCGGAAGTCGCAAGGGACTTTGTCCCCTTGACCCCTACAAACTTTTGGAAAAGTTTGATCAAAACTTTATTACAACAAAGTTTAATTTAGATTTGGGGCGATTCGTCTACGTTTTGTTTGATTTATTAAGTGAAGTTGAAATGTTATGAGTACATTTGAAAAATATTCTCCCTTCATACGGGAGTTCATCTATTCCCACGGGTGGGAGTCGTTATCTCCCGTCCAGACTGCGGCGGCAGACGTCATTTTCAACACCGGCGACAATCTTCTCCTCCCATCCCAGACGGCTTCCGGCAAGACTGAGGCGGCGTTTTTCCCGATTCTCTCCGAGTTTTACGAAAATCCGCCTCTCTCCATCGGTGCGCTCTACATTGCCCCCCTGAAATCGTTAATAAACGACCAGTTCCTACGCATTTCCGAATTATGCGAGGAGGCAGGGATTCCGGTTTTCCACTGGCATGGGGACGTGGCTTCCTCACACAAGCAGAAGGCGCTGAAGAATCCGGGCGGCATACTCCAGATAACACCCGAGTCCCTTGAAGCCATGCTGATGACCCGCTCATCTGACCTAATCCGGCTCTTCGGGGATCTACGCTACGTTGTGATTGACGAAATCCACACGCTCACCGGGTGCGACCGGGGGAACCAGATTATCTGTCAGCTCTGCCGTCTTCGTGAAAAGAGCGGTGCTTCACCCCGTCGGATTGGGTTATCGGCTACGATTGGCGACATGGAGCGTGCAGCGCGTTGGCTTGGTGCGGGAAGCGGACGTGACACACAGATTCCGTCCATTCCTCCGGCGAAAATCAAGTGGCGTCTGGCGGCGGAGCATTTTTACATTGGCTCTACTGTTGACGAGGAAGGTAAGAACGTGACGGATTTGACGGAGATGACGTCAAGTGATTACCGGGAGAAGTCCGAGACCATGTCCCTTGACCCGGGATACGAGTACATTTATGAGGCCACCAAGGGCAAAAAGGCTATCGTTTTCTCAAATTCCCGGGAGGAAACCGAGTACATCTGCGCCACGCTCCGTGAAATTGCCGAGTACCGGAATGAGCCGGACAGGTTTTTGATTCACCACGGCTTCCTGTCCGCAAGCATACGGGAAGAGGCCGAGATGAAGATGAAGGACGACGAAATTTCCGCTGTGGCCTGCGCTACAGTGACAATGGAGCTTGGAATCGACATCGGCCGTCTTGAGCGCGTTATTCAGCAAGGCTCGCCCAACACCGTTTCCTCATTCCTGCAAAGGCTCGGTCGAAGCGGACGCCGCGGGGACACTCCAGAGATGATTATGGTATTCCGGGAGGAAACGCCCCTGCCAAACACGCCCCTGCCCCAGCTCATGCCGTGGGAATTACTCAAGGCAATCGCTATCGTGCAGTTATATATCGAAGAAAGATTCATAGAGCCGCCACTTATCCGCAAATGCCCCTACTCCCTCCTTTTCCAGCAGACTCTGTCAATGGTGGTTTCCTGCGGTGCGGTTTACCCAAAGGAGCTTGCCGAGAGGGTACTGTCCCTGCCGCCTTTCCGCTATGTGACAAAAGAAGACTACAAGCTGCTTCTCCTTTCCATGATAAACAACGACTGGCTGGAAATGACCGAGGAAAAAGAGGTTATCGTGGGACTTAAAGGGGAGAAGCTCACAAATTCCTATAAGTTCTACGCCGTCTTCAAGGATACCGACGACTATACCGTGCGGTGCGAGTCCGACGAAATCGGACAGATTACATCCCCTCCACCGGTTGGCGATAGATTTGCCCTCGCCGGACGTGTCTGGGAAGTGGAAGAGCTGGATCTGCCACGGCACTTGATTTACGTCAAGCCCGTCAAGGGAAAAATGGAAATAAGCTGGCCCGGGGATTATGGAGAAGTCCATACACGGATTCTGGAACGGATGCGACAGGTCCTGAGAGAGGACACCGAATACCCCTACCTCCGCCCCGGCGCACTCAAACGTTTACGTGAAGCCCGGGCTGTGGCACGAAATACCGGACTCACCGAATCCTGCATCCTTCCCCTCGGCGGATATACATGGGCTTTCTTCCCGTGGCTCGGGACAAGAAGCTTCCGGACAATGCGAAGATACCTCACCAAAAACGCGGGGAAGTTCAAGCTCAGCGGAATGGAGTTCGAGGGGTGCTACTATATGATGTTCAAGCTTGAAGGCGGACGGGGGGAGGACCTCATGGACTTCATCAAGGAAAAAATCAATAGGGAAGGCGTGGACCTCGACTCCCTCGTGTCCCCCACGGAACTCCCCGTTTTTGAAAAATACGACGAATTCATCCCAGGGGAACTGCTAAGGAAAGCGTACAGGGAAGATAAACTTCGTGCGGATGAAATTGTGGGGAGAATGAAGTAAAGTGTGGAGTTTGGGGAGTAGAGTTGATAAACGCAGGGTTATAGATTTACAAGAGGATTTTAGGACAAACGTCCCTCTGTAAGCTGACGCATATGGCGTAGGTTGGCTTGCCCGAGGTGGTGCTATGGCTGTAGAGTGTACGTTATCACTGCGATATCCCGCGATCTCATCCCACTGTGGCAGGCAGGGGTCGGAAGCTGTGTACCGGAGATAGCAAGCTATCTCCAACAAGGCGGTCCCTGACTGCTGTCTACCACTGTGTCCTTATTTCTTGGTATTCTAAATTTTAGTCGATCAGGATTTTCCCCAATACTAAACCCAAAGAATAGCAGCCGCAATCTCTTCCTACTCAGCTTCACCCTATTGCAACCTCTTTTTGAAGTTCTTGCACATCTTCTTTCAAGAAGCGCGTTCCCCTTTTCACTATAAATCTAATACATAAGGAATTTTGATTATGCCAAAATATATTTCTGTCAGAGGCGTTAGGGTTAATAACCTTAAGAATATTGACGTGGATGTGCCACGGGATAAACTCGTGGTTATGACCGGACTGTCCGGGTCGGGAAAGTCGTCGCTGGCGTTTGATACAATTTATGCTGAGGGTCATAGACGGTTCGTGGAATCGCTGTCGTCGTACGCTCGGATGTTTATCGGACAGATGGATAAGCCAGATATCGACTCAATCGATGGACTGTCGCCGGCGATTTCCATTGACCAGAAGACTACGTCAAAAAACCCGCGCTCTACCGTGGGAACCGTTACCGAAATTTATGACTACCTCCGCCTCCTTTACACCCGACTCGGAACTCCACATTGCCCCGTATGCGGTAGGGAAATAAAACAAACCTCGCAGGACACTATCGTCGACTCCATTATGAAGCTTCCTGAGGGTGAACGGTTCATGGTTCTCGCTCCTGTGGTAAGGGGGAAGAAGGGCCGCCACGAAAAAGTTCTCGCTGACGCTAAAAAGAACGGGTATACTCGCGTTCGGGTGGACGGGATTTTGTACGATTTGGGCGAGACTGTAGAACTAGATAAAAACCTTCGCCATAACGTGGAAATCGTCGTGGATAGACTCGTCATGAAGCCGGACCTGCGCATACGCCTCTCCGATTCAGTGGAATGCGCCGCACGTGAGTCCGACGGAGGTGTGCTTGTCGTCACGGTTCCTCGGGAAAAAGGGGAGGAACCGCGCACTCTCGAGTTCTCCACAAACTACGCCTGCCCTGAACACGGAATCAGCTTCGGTGAACTTGAACCACGCATGTTCTCATTCAATAACCCCTTCGGAGCATGCCCTACATGTACCGGTCTGGGAGTTCTACGCTCCGTTGACCCGGATAAAATCATCCCCGATACCTCGCTGTCCCTCAATAAAGGAGCGGTGGCAGTCAATGGATTCAAGACCCTCACCGATGACAGCTGGATGGGTCCTTTGGTCAAGGCGGCTGTGGAAAAGTACGGCGCGGACTTGGATATGCCGGTCAGGGACTTTCCCAAAAAGGCTTATGACGTGCTTATGAACGGGTCCGACGAGGCTTTTCACGTCACACAGTACTTCGGCGGGGGCGGTCACACTTCCACCAAAAAGTTCGAGGGACTTGTGCATATCATCGAGTCGCGCGCTCAACCCGGGGCTTGGGAAAGCGAGTATTACGAACAGTTTCTCACTGACCGGGACTGCCCTGACTGCCACGGAGCAAAGCTGAACGACGCGGCTTTAGGAGTCACAGTTGGCGGGAAGAACATTCACGAGTTCTGCGTAATGCCCGTCACGGAATCGCTGAAATTTGTGGAATCCCTCACCTTCACCGACAGCGAGATGGAAATTGCACGGGAGATCCTGAAGGAGCTGAAGTCCCGTCTGAACTTTTTGATTTCGGTGGGGCTTGAGTACCTGTCACTGTCACGCAAGTCCGCAACTTTGTCCGGAGGGGAAGCTCAGCGGATTCGTCTGGCTACGCAGATTGGTTCGGCTTTGGCAGGGGTGTTGTACATCCTTGACGAGCCGTCCATTGGGCTTCACCAGCGGGACAACGGCAAGCTTATCGCAACGCTTCGGAATCTGCGGGACCTTGGCAACTCGGTTATTGTAGTGGAGCACGACGAGGAGACCATGCAGGCTGCTGACTACATCATTGACATAGGTCCGGCGGCGGGTGTTCACGGGGGCGAGGTTGTGGCCTGCGGTACTCCGGCTGAGGTTGCGGCGAACGTGAACTCCATCACGGGGGATTTTCTCTCAGGCAGGAGGAGTATTGCGGTACCCACTGAGAGGAGAGCCGGAAACGGGAGCTGGCTTACGGTTGTCGGCGCGCGTGAGAACAATCTCAAGAACATCACGGTATCGTTCCCACTCGGCTGTTTCATATGTGTGACCGGTGTATCGGGTTCGGGAAAGTCATCCTTGGTGAACGCGATTCTATACCGGTCCTTGGCGAAGAAGCTGATGCGTGCGGTGACGTATCCGGGGAAGCACGACCGCATTGATGGGGTTGAGGCACTGGACAAGATTATAGCGATAGATCAGTCTCCGATTGGGCGGACTCCGCGTTCGAATCCTGCGACGTACACGGGTTTATTCACGGACATACGGAACTTATATGCGAAGACTCCGGGTGCGAAGGCGAAAGGCTACACGAGCGGGCGGTTTTCGTTCAACGTCAAAGGCGGTCGGTGCGAGGCGTGCGAAGGTGACGGAGTAAAGAAGATAGAGATGCACTTTCTGCCGGACGTATATGTGAAATGCGACGTTTGTCATGGTGCGCGGTACAATCGGGACACGCTTGAAGTGAAGTACAAAGGCAAGAGCATAGCGGACGTTCTTGAGATGACGGCGGAAGAAGGAACTGAGTTTTTCGCGGATTTACCGAAGCTTGTGGTGAAGTTACGCTGCTTATGTGCGGTAGGTTTAGGCTACATCAAGATAGGGCAGTCATCGACGACGTTATCGGGCGGGGAAGCCCAGCGTGTGAAGTTAGCGACTGAGTTATCGAGAAAAGCGACGGGGCGGACGTTATATGTGTTAGACGAGCCGACGACGGGACTCCACACAGCCGACGTGGAGAAGCTGATTGTGATATTACAGGAGCTTGTAAAGTCAGGCAACACTGTGATAGTAATCGAGCACAACCTTGACGTAATCAAATGTGCGGACTACATCATAGACATGGGACCGGAAGGCGGCGACCGCGGGGGTACAGTTATAGCGAAAGGCACGCCGGAAGAAGTTGCGGAAGTGCGCGAGTCATACACGGGGCAGTACCTCCGCGGGAAGTTAGGGATGGAATGACAGAAAGGGGAGATGGGGAGACGCGCTTCTTGAAAGAAGCTGTGCAAGAACTTAAAAAAGAGGTTGCAATGGGGTGAAGCTGAGTAGGGAGTGGATGCGGCTGCGCTTCTTTGTGCTTTGGGGTGGGAAAATCCTGAGCGACTAAAATACAGAATACCAAGGGATCAGGAGTAGTGGAGACGGCAGTCAGGGACCGCTTTGTTGGAGATAGGATAGATTGCTATCTCCGGTACACACTTCCTACCCCCTGCCTGCCCACGCTGTGAACCGATTGCTTGATTTCGCAGTGATGACGTTTTTCTACAGCAGTTATATCAGCGCGGGTGTTGGTGCTGACCGTGGAGAAAATCGGGACGGGAGAATGTCTTCTTCATTTATGAATAAAACCTACATGAAAATTAATCAAAACTTAATGGAATATACTTTCTACGGCTCTTGACGGTCAATTGACTGTGTGGTATAATATAAGAGAATATATATTGCGGGAGCAATAGCTATGTCGTCGTGGGATATTTGGCAGTTTCAGCTAAAAAAATGCCGAGATTGCCCGCGGGTGCTGCCCGCTTAAAGGAGATATTATTATGGCAAATAAAGCTAAAGCTAAAAAGTTCGGATCCGTTTGGGTGATTTTACTGGCTATCGCGTTTGTGGCGGTAGTTTACTATGTCACTCTCCCGCCGATTTCCATTTACTCGGGTGCGTTCTGGACGTTCTTCTTCTTTGTGGACGCCGTGATTGCGGGGGCTTATTTTCTCTGCGGCATTATCAGCGGGAGATTTTTCTCGGAAACTGCGCGTTTCCCCTCGAGGGATGTGGATTTCCGCACTTCCATTCGGGGCGGGACGAAGCGGAAGTTTATAAAAATTCAGATTATCGTCACTCTGATTATAGCTGCGGTACTGGTGATTGGCACGCTTATCGGCTCGCAGGTGTTCCGGGCGGGGACTTATTCCTCACTGATTGAGGTACAGGATGCGGATTTTGCTTCTGAGATTGCGGAGACTGAGTATGTTTCCGACATTGCGCTGATGGACACAGCCTCGGCGAGAATTATCGGTGCGCGGACGCTTGGTACACTGTCGGATTTGGTATCGCAGTACAACGTTTCCAATTCGTACACCCAGATTGCCATGCGGAATTCCGGGGACGAGAACGCTCTGCCGTACAAGGTTGCGCCTTTGGAGTACGCGTCCTTCTTCAAGTGGATTCAGAACCAGAAGCAGGGGATTCCGGGGTATGTGAAGGTGGACGCTGTGCATTTTTCGGCTGAGTTTGTGCGGCTGAGTGACGGGTACATCAAGTATTCTCCCTCGGCTTACTTCTCGAAGGATTTGATGCGGACATTGCGTTTTGCTTATCCCTTTGACATTTTCGGAAGCGTATGCTTTGAAGTGGACGACAACGGGAATCCATACTGGGTTGCTTCGACCATGAAGCCTAATGCGGGCTTGTTCGGGGCTATGGACGTTGACAAGGTTATTTTACTCAACGCCGTGACGGGTGAGACTGCGAAATACGAGCCTGCGGAAGCTCCGGACTGGGTTGACATCGTGTATTACGGGGACTTGATTTGCCAGAAGTACGACTATTACGGCATGTTATCCGGCGGGTTCATCAACTCCCAGTTCGGGCAGAAAAACTGCACTGTTACGACTGACGACTTCGGCTACAAAATTATCGGCAACGACGTATACGTATTCACGGGTGTTACGTCAACTTCAAACGACCGTGCGAACATTGGGTTCATCCTCTCCAACAGCAGGACGGGTGAATACAAGTTCTACCAGGTTGCGGGGGCTGAGGAATACAGTGCAATGGCGGCGGCTGAGGGTTCGGTTCAGCAGTACGGCTACAGTGCGGCGTTCCCGTCCCTGATAAACGTCGGCGGAGAAGCTACGTACATTATGGTATTGAAGGACGCGTCGGGGATTGTGAAGATGTACTCTATGGTTAATGTAGCGAACTACAACATTGTTGTCACCAGCACTACTCAGGAGGACGTGTTCCAGAAGTACAAGAACGCTCTGGCTGAGAACGGGCGTGAGATTTCCGGCGGGGAAATGATAAGCGAGCGGGTTGTGGTTGAGGACATAATCTACATCACAAACGGCGGCGACACCACGGTTTACCTCAAGACCGACGGCGGCATATTCTCGAAGGCCTTTGACGAGGCGGTATTGTTTATTGAAAAAGGCGACGAGATTGTGGTGCAGTATGTTTACAAGAACGATGGCGGCGTCACGGACATTGTGAAGATTGGAGAATAATATCCTGATCGGGTACAGTGGTTTTAGCGGCGACAATACAAAATAAAAAATTTCCGGGAAACGTGATTGGCGAATCCCGGATTTTTTGTTTTATTACAGCTTGACCTTGCTGTCGCAGTAGATACATCTTGCGGTGGTGGAGTCGATTCTGCGGAATTTTTGCTTTAGTCCGCGCTCGACTGTGGTAATGCAGGCTTTATTGGGGCAGGTGAGGTTTGTTTCAGTGATGATTCCTGACTCAGGAGTGGGCTTGGATTTGGTTTTAGCTTCCTCCAGCAGCTTGAGAATCAGGGCCATGCGGATCAGTCTGCCGTTATACACCTGCTTGAAGTAGCACGCACGGGGGTCGTCGTCCACGTCGGGGGAGATTTCGTTGACCCGGGGGAGGGGGTGCAGGACTATCATCTCCGGTGGGGCGAGGGTCATTTTATCGGTGTCGAGTATGTAGCTGTCCTTGAGGCGCTCGTATTCCTCCGGGTCAGGGAAGCGTTCCCGCTGGACTCTCGTCATGTAGAGCACGTCGAGATTGGGCAGGGCTTCCTCGAGGGAGGTTGTCTCGTTGTAGGGCATGGCGCATTTATCCATGACTTCGGCCTTCATGTAGTCGGGGATTGCCAGCTCGGCGGGGGAGATTAAGGTGAGGGAGATTCCGCTGTACCGGGACAGGGCTGAGATGAGGGAGTGGACGGTGCGCCCGTACTTGAGGTCCCCGCAGAAGCCCACGCGCAGGTTATCGAGACGTCCTTTTTCCCGCTTGATTGTGATGAGGTCGGCGAGGGTCTGGGTGGGGTGGTTATGTCCGCCGTCGCCCGCGTTTATTACGGGAATTGTGGAATTTGCGGCGGCTACGGTTGGCGCTCCTTCCTTGGGGTGGCGCATGGCTATGATGTCGGCGTAGCAGCTCACGACTTTGATGGTATCCGCCACGGTCTCTCCCTTTGATGCTGAGGACGAATTTGCCTCCGAGAAGCCGAGTACACGTCCGCCGAGGGACTGCATTGCTGAGTCGAAGCTGAGGCGGGTTCTGGTTGACGGCTCGAAGAAGAGTGTGGCGAGGATTTTTCCGTCGCACGTATGGGAATATTTGGCGGGGTTTTCGTCGATATCCACGGCGGTTGAGATGAGAGAGTCGATTTCCTCGGTTGTCAGATCGGTTATATTGATGAGATTACGCATTGTTTTATCTCCGATGGCTTGTTATTATTTTACACAAATTCACGCGCGGGGTGCGCCGTAGGTCTTGAGGTAATTCCTGATTCTCTCCACGTTTTCGGCGTTGCTGGGGTCTTCCTCGAGGTATTCGATTATGTCATATACGTTGACGACGGAGTAGACGGGGAAGCCGAATTCGTCCTCGATTTCCTGCATGGCTCCTTTTTCGCCCTTGCCTAGCTCACCCCGGTCAACCATGATGAGGGCTGCGGTTACTTTTGCGCCCTTGAGGGAGGAGAGGATTTCCATGCTTTCGCGGATTGCGGTGCCGGCGGTGATTACGTCCTCGGTTATGGTGATTTCGTCACCTTCCTTGGGGGTGAAGCCAACGAAAACGCCGCCTTCGCCATGGTCCTTTACTTCTTTACGGTTGAAGAAGAAAGGAACGTCGAGGTCGTGGTTAGCGAGGGCTACAGATGTAGCGACGGCGATTGAGATACCCTTATAAGCGGGGCCGTAGAGGGTAGTGGGTTTTAGTCCGACGTGGGTGAGGTAAGCCTGTGCGTAGAATTCGCCGAGGGCTGAGATTTGCTTACCGGTTTTGATTTCCCCCGCGTTAATGAAGTAGGGGATTTTCCGACCGGACTTTGCGGTGAAGTCGCCGAATTTTAAGACGTTAGCGGATTTAAGGAAGGTGATGAAGTCGTGTTTATATTGTTCCATTTTGGTGGGTACTCCTATTTGGTGTTATGTTGATTTTTTGTAATTGTTGAAGAAGAGCGAGTGTGAATTGTTCGTTGTTCTTTTCTCCTTTAGCGAGGAGGAAAAATAACCAAAAGAGGAACTTTTTTGAAGTCTTAGGGATTTCGAATTCTGCGGAATTCGACAATGGGACTTTGTCCCCTTGACCCTAACAAACTTTTGGGCTGACAACGTGAAGCTGAAATTTATTCTGATACGAACTCCGTGATGCATCTCCGATAAGCAGCAACGGGATCGTCCGCCTTAGTGACAGGTCTACCGACGACGATATAATCCGCCCCGATTTTCTTAGCCCGTTCAGGTGTTGCAACTCTCTTCTGGTCCCCAGTGTCCCCATCGGCGAACCTAACCCCCGGCGTCACTGTGATGAAGTTCTTTCCGCACCGATTATGCACGACTTCGGCTTCCAGCGGCGAGCATACGACCCCATCGAGACCGCTGATTTTCGCGTTTTCGGCGTAGTGCATGACGGTCTCCTCCACTGTATGGGGAATGAGCAGTTCCTCCCGCATTCTCGTCTCATCTGTAGATGTGAGCTGAGTCACTGCGATACACAAGGGTCGTGTTCCGTCTTTCCGGGTGAGTCCCTCGAGTGCGGCTTCCATCATTGCCCGTGTTCCGGCGGCGTGGAGGTTCACCATATCGACGTCGAGGGCTGACAGGACGTGCATGGTTCTTTTTACGGTATTGGGGATATCGTGGAGCTTCAAATCGAGGAAAATTTTATGTCCCCGTTCTTTTATTTTCTTTACAATTGACGGACCCTCGGCGTAGTACAGCTCCATGCCGACTTTGACGAAGGGTTTTTCTTTCGTGAACTTATCGAGGAACGCGAAGGTTTCCTCACCTGACGAAAAATCGCATGCTATGATTACGTCTTTTCCCATTAGTGTGCGCCTCCAATTATATCTTTTAATTTATTGATTCCGTATTTTTCCATAATCTCAGGCAAATCGTTGATGATGTCCCGACAGGCGTAGGGATTGATTAGGTTTGCGGCACCCACCTGAACCGCGGTCGCTCCGGCGAGCATCATTTCAATCACGTCCTCCGCTGAGGTAACGCCGCCGATTCCGACCACCGGGATTTTTACGGCGTCATAGACCTGATAAACCATGCGCAGTGCCACCGGAAAAACCGCCGGACCGGAGTAGCCGCCCATTTTGTTGGCGATTGTGGGCTTTTTCGTCTTCAGGTTAATCCGCATGCCGAAGAGGGTGTTGACCAGCGAAATTCCGTCCGCGCCCTCGGTCTCGCAGGCTTTGGCGATTGAGGCGATGTCGGTGACGTTTGGCGACAGCTTGATGATGAGGGGCTTTTTTGTGGTTTTTCTCACCTGCTTCACGATGTCCCCCGCAGCCTGACAGCTTGTGCCGAAGCTCATTCCGCCGCCGTGGACGTTGGGGCAGCTGATGTTGACCTCGTACCATCCAATGAGGTCAGCGTTGGGGCAGGAATCGAGTTTCTCTATGACTGTAGTGTATTCATGAGCCGAGAAGCCGCTGACGTTCGCCATGACCTTTTTGTGGTAATATTTGGCAAGTCGGGGAAGTTCGGCGGCGATAACCTCATCCACGCCGGGGTTTTGCAGACCTACGGAGTTGATGAGTCCGGCGGTGCATTCCGCGATTCTTGGGGTGGGGTTGCCGAAGCGTTTTTCGAGGGTTGTCCCTTTGAAGGAGAAGCTTCCGAGGATGTTAATATCGTACAACTCGTTGAATTCGTGACCGTAGCCGAAGGTTCCGCTGGCGGGGATTACCGGGTTATCCAGTTCGATCCCGCAGAGGGTGGTGTGAAGGTCAACCGTTGAGTGGAGATTTTCTCCGGCAGACGTTATATTGTTCTGATTCATGCTCATTTCTCCCATATTATCTCATTTTTCTCAAGAATCGGGCCGTCTTTGCAGATTCTTTTGTAGCCGGTCACGGTTTTGCAGGAGCAGCCCATGCACGCGCCGAATCCGCAGCCCATTCTTTCCTCAAAGCTGAACTCGCCGTCGACTCCGTCAAGCAGGGGGGATTTATACACGGCTTTCAGCATGGGTTCAGGTCCGCAGGTGTAGAAGAATGTGAATTTAATGTTGTTTTCGGTGAGCGTTTTGATTCCGTCGGTTACGAATCCCTTGACCCCGGCTGAGCCGTCGTTTGTCGTGACGATTACGTCCGTGCAGTAGTTTTTAAACTCGTTTTCATAAAAAACATCGGCGGATGACGTGAATCCGAGGACTGCGGCGGGCTTGATTCCGCTTTCGTAGAGCTTTTTCGCGGCGTAATACAGTGGCGGGACTCCTACTCCTCCGCCGATCAACAAGGGATGTGCGCCGGACTTAGATAGGTCGTAACCGTTGCCAAGTCCTGTCAGGGCGTCGAGAACTACTCGGGGGGGCATTTTGCTCATCAGCTCCGTGCCTTTTCCTACTACTTTATAAATGATGGTGAGGGTGTCCCCGTCGAGGTCGCATACGGATATGGGGCGGCGGAGGTAGAGCGAGTTTATTTTAATGTTGACGAACTGTCCCGGGCGGATGTCGGCGGTGTCGCCCCTGAGCTTCATAACAAGCACGTCCCGGGCGAGGGGTTCGTTTGACTTTATTTCAAATTCAGTCTGCTTCATTTGCTTTTCCTTTCGCTTGAGTTTGATTTAGTATTCCACGGAAAACTTATTTTATAAATGTGAAAACATGCCTTGCGGTCAGCTTCATACCTTCAAACGGTGTGGCTCTGCCCATTGTGGCGAAGGTCTCTGGATTTACGGTGAAGTCTTCGTTCAGCTTCCAGACGGAGTATCCCTGTGGGGAGATGTTGAAGCGGTTTCTCGGAGCGACTGCCATTAAATCCACTAATTTTTCGAGGGAAATCAGTCCGGTTTTTACAAGGGCGGTGTAGGAAGCGGAAAACGACGTTTCAAGTCCAACCACGCCGAACGCGCTTTTTTCCAGTCCGCGGGATTTTTCCTCAGCCGAATGGGGAGCGTGGTCCGTTGCTATCATGTCAACTGTTCCGTCGGCGATACCTTCAAGCAGTGCAAGGCGGTCTTCTTTTGCGCGCAGGGGCGGGTTCATCTTGAAGCGTCCGTCTTCCTGTAAATTGCTGTCGTCAAGCATGAGGTAGTGGGGTCCTGTCTCGCAGGTCACGTTCACGCCGGATTTTTTCGCCTGACGGATCAATTCCACCGACTCCTTTGCGGAAATGTGGCAAACGTGGTAGGCGCACCCGGTTTCGTCGGCAAGCTTCAAGTCCCGCTCGATTGGCTTCCATTCGCTTTCGGAGCAGATTCCCCGGTGGTTGTGAAGCCGGGCGTAGTATCCGTCGTGGATATAGCCCCCGTCAAGCAGAGAATTATCCTCGCAATGAGCCGCGATAATTTTGCCGAGAGCTTTGGCGGCTGACATGGCTTCCTTCATCATTCCCCCGTCCTGCACTCCACGTCCGTCGTCGGAAAAGCCGCAGACATATGGGGCGAGTGCTGGCATGTCGCTGAGGGTTCTGCCGGATTCTCCCGCGGTTATTGTACCGTATGGGTGAACGCCCACGACTGCGGAAGTTTTGATCAAGTCAAGCTGGGGTCTGAGGTGTTCCAGCGAATCCGGGGTGGGGTTCAGGTTCGGCATGGTGCATACGTCCGTGAATCCTCCGGCTAAGGCTGAGCGGGTTCCGGTGGCGATTGTCTCCTTATAAGAAAATCCCGGCTCTCTGAAATGAACGTGTACGTCGCAGAAACCGGGAAAAGCAAAATATTCATCCGAATCAAGCGAATCCGGAAGGGTTGATTCTATTGTTTTGGCAAGATTTGGGTCAATTGATAAAAGGTTGATTTTCAAGCTCATATTTTACCTCCACATTTTCTCCATTATATCATTATTATACCACAATAGCGAGGCTTAGTCAAGGGGATGAAATAAACTTAAATATGGGGAAAGCTCCATGAACAAAAACGACGATTGTATAGCTCCCGCAAATAGAAAACGGCGGTTGTTTTCAGGATTTTTTCCATTGAACAATCACCGTATGTGTTATGTTTGTATTATTTTCAATTTAAGTTTCCCTTGTGGGCTGTCCCTGCTTCGGGAGCAAATTTCAGGTCGGCATTACACGACTGCGGCAGCTGTCCCATAGAACCGTGGGAGCTGTATAAACTTTAGCTGAAGAATAGCCGGAATTTGCCTGCGGGGGCTTCCCCGCCTGCTCATTTTGCGTAGTCTATGGCGCGGCTTTCTCTTATTATGTTTACTTTGATTTGGCCGGGGTATTCAAGCTCGGTTTCGATTTTCTTTACTATTTCCCGCGCTATGATTACCATGCGGTCGTCGTCTACTATCTCCGGCTTTACCATTATGCGGATTTCTCGGCCTGCCTGAATGGCGTAGGATTTCTCAACTCCCTCGAATTCGCAGGCGATTTCTTCCAGCTTCGTGAGCCGCTTGATGTAGTTTTCGATGTTCTCGCGTCTCGCTCCTGGTCTGGCGGCTGAAATTGCGTCGGCGGCCTGAACTATGAGCGCGGTTGTGGTCTGGGCTTCAACGTCGCCGTGGTGGGCTTCTATGGCGTTGATTATTTCCTTCGACTCCTTGTACTTCCGTGCGATTTCCACGCCAAGCTGTACGTGGGAGCCTTCTACTTCCTGTGTGAGGGCCTTGCCTATGTCGTGGAGAAGTCCGGCTCTCTTCGCTACGGTTGAGTCGGCTCCAAGCTCGTCCGCTATGACTCCCGCAATCAGCGAAACCTCAACAGAGTGGCCGAGGACGTTCTGACCGTAGCTTGTGCGGAACTTGAGCCGTCCGAGAAGCTTGACAAGCTCCGGATTTATGCCATGGATTCCTGTATCAAACGTGGCTTTCTCTCCGGCCTGCTTGATTGCGGCGTCTACCTCGCGGCGGGCTTTTTCCACCATTTCCTCAATCCGCGTCGGGTGAATTCGTCCGTCGGCTATGAGCTTCTCAAGTGCCAGACGGGCTACCTCTCGCCGCACCGGATCAAAGCAGGAGATCGTGATGGCCTCGGGCGTGTCGTCTATTATCAGGTCCACTCCCGTGAGGGTTTCGATTGTGCGGATGTTGCGCCCTTCACGGCCGATTATGCGTCCCTTCATTTCCTCACTGGGGAGGGGAACGGTTGACACGGTGATTTCGGATACGTGGTCGGCGGCGCATCTCTGAACCGCGAGAGCTATGATTTCCTTGGCTTTTTCGTCGGCTTCTTCCTTGAAGTCTTCTTCCATTTCCACGATTTTCTTCGCCTGTTCGTGGCGGATTTCGCCTTCAAGCTTGGCCACCAGCTTGGCTACGGCTTCGTCGGCGGTCATTCCTGCCACTTTCTGGAGAGTCTCGTATTCTTCTTCCTTTAATTTAGTGATGCTGTCGTTCAGCTCCACCGTTTCCTTGAGCTTCTTTGACAGGGTTTCGTCTTTTTTCTCGACGGCTTCGGTCTTGCGGTCCAGAATTTCTTCCTTTGACTGCACCCGCCTTTCCTGACGCGACAGCTCGCTTCTTCTTTCCTTTAATTCCTGCTCGAACTCGTTTTTGGTTTTCAGGATTTCTTCCTTTGCCTCGAGAAGAGCTTCCTTCTTTTTTGTTTCGGCTGTTTTGATTCCGTCTTCAAGGATTTTCTTTGCCTGATCCTCCGCTGAACCTATCTCGGCTTCCCCTACCTTCTTTCGGTAGAATATTCCGAGTGCGAAGCAGGAAGCACCGCATACTATCCCGGAGATGATTGCTGCTATTATGGGTCCCATCCCGCACCTCCTTTGGTTTTCTTTGATTTTATTTTGCATTTTGTCACCTTTTGTTTTGAGTACATGCTTTGGGCTTAAGTTAAATTAAACATAACTACACCACTTCATTATACTCCCAAACCGCTGAAAAGTCAAGAGGGTTTTTGATAAATGACGGAATGGCGCGGGCGCGGTTCGGAACGGTGCGGATCCTGCCGGAATAAACCGCTTCTCTCCGTGTCGTGGACTGCATATACATGGCGGAGTGCATAAATATACCAGAGTAAACTAAATCCGACTTAAATTAGCGGATTTATTTCGCGATGGGACGGGATGGGACGGGGCGGGACGTGCAAAATTATTCATAAAATTTGTGCGATTTTACATCTGTTTTAAGGAAAATGGAATTATTTTTACGTTATTCAAGCCGGATTTTTTTGATTTTGGGGGTATAATTTTCGTTTTTCGGCTTTGTTTGGCCGGAATTTTGAGCCGGAGCCTTAAAAATCGGGATAAATATGCCGAAAAATCAAGTTGAAACAAGCTTTTATCCATGTATTTTTAATAAAATTTCGATTTGGGAAAAAAATGTGCAATTTTAACATTGACAAAATGAATTGAATTTGGTAAAATACTTGCATATTACGAAAAAGGTATTCAGCGGTGAAATTGTCTCTGTTCGGCAATTGATTTTGAACTACATTAAGTCAGCTCGCGCCGCGTACCGGTTCGTATGAATGCACCGCGTACTTTCCTCTTTTTCCGTACCGTAAACAGGCGGGGGACGGGAGAGTAAAATTTTTCTTAACGTGGGCATATAAGAAGGAGTAAACTATGAAATTCAAGAAGAGTTTATCACTTATTCTTGCAGCTCTCATGCTCTCCTCAGCTTTCGCAGCCTGCAAAAAGGATGAAGAAACAGAAGAGACCACGGGAGAGACTACAGGAGAGACTACGGGAACTGATGAAACCACGTCTGATGACATTCTTACTAATGTCACAGCGGCAACAACACCTGATTCAGCTGGTACTACAAACCCTGTTACCGTCCGCGGTGACGATTTTGATACCTCGGCTGATGATTTCGCAGAACAGTACAACGAAGTTTCAAACGAAATTTATGACGACGTATATGGCGAGTTCTACGACGTTTATCAGGCTGCCAGAAGTGAAACTGAAGACCTTGGCTTAAGATATGCAGAAGCAGCTATCGCTGAGGCAAAGCTTCTTGAGACGGCTACAATGATTCCTTTGACTGCTGATGGCGGCAACTATGCTATCTCAAGAGTTGTTCCGAGAACAATCAACAGCACTCTTTGGGGCAACGACAGCGACAGATACCACAATGCAATAGTGACCAACGAGATTATTACATCTGAAGACAACGCAGCGCTCAAAGATCTCTGGAATGAAACAAGAGGCACAGGCACATGGGAGGAGAGCGCAAGAGCTTATCTCGATGAGCACGGCTACACAACAAAGGACACATACACTATTGGCTATTCATCAGACCCTGTAAACTGGGACGTTCTCGCAACATCAAGAGCAGCTGATACTGCAGGAGCAATCAACACCTACGACGGACTTGTGGAGTATGACAATGAAAACGTTCTCCAGCCCGCGCTTGCTGAAGCTCTTCCTACAGTTTCTGACGACGGTCTTACGTATACCTTCACGATCAAACAGGGTATTATGTGGGTTGACTCTCAGGGACGTGAGATTGCTGAAGTAACAGCTGATGACTGGGTTGCAGGCATGCAGCACATGTGCGACGCTCAGGGCGGTCTTGAGTACCTTGTTCAGGGCGTTATCAAAAATGCCAGCGAATATATCGCCGGCGAATGTGACTTCTCTGAAGTTGGCGTTAAGGCTATTGACGACTACACTCTCGAATACACTCTCTGTGATAAGACTCCTTACTTCAATACAATGTTCTGCTACTCCGTATTCGCTCCTCTCTGCAGAAGCTACTACGAATCCAAAGGCGGCAAGTTCGGTCTCGAAGAGTATGCGGCAGACGCTGAAGATTACACTTATGGTAAGACTCCTGACGACCTCGCTTACTGCGGACCTTACCTTGTAACGAACAACACAGAAAAGAATACAGTTGTATTTGAAGCTAACCCATCCTACTGGAACAAGGATAACATCAACATCCAGAAGATCGTATGGCTCTACAACGACGGTACCGATGTTACAAAGGCTTATAACGACAACATTGCCGGAACAATCGACGGATGCGGACTGAACTCAGCAGCTCTTACAGCAGCAAAGGCTGACGGCAACTTTGACAAGTACGCTTATGTTTCCTCATGCACCGCTACATCCTTTATGGGCTTCATCAACGTTAACCGTGTTGCGTACGCAAATACCAACGATGAGACGGGCAATTCCGTTGCTTCAGCTCGTAGCGATGAAGAAAATGCAAGAACACTTGCAGCTCTCGGAAACGTTCACTTCCGCCGCGCTCTCTGCCAGTCTCTTGACAGAGCAACATACAACGCACAGAGTGTAGGCGAAGACCTCAAGCTTACTTCTATCAGAAACACCTACACTCCAGGTGACTTCGTAACACTTCCCAACGACGCTACAGTTTCCATCAACGGCACTGAAAAGACATATCCCGAAGGCACATACTACGGCGAGATAGTTCAGGATCAGATTACCGCTGACGGATTGGATATCACAGTCTGGGACGCTGATAACTGCACCAGCGATGCATTTGACGGCTGGTACAATCCTGAATCAGCTTTAGCTGAACTCAAGGCAGCTGTTGAACAGCTCAAGGATGAAGGCGTTGAAGTTACAACTGATAACCCGATTCATGTAGATCTTCCTTACTTCTCAGGAAGCGAAACCTACACAAACAAGGCTAATGCTTTCAAACAGTCTGTTGAAAGTGTTCTCGGCGGTTATGTAATAATTGATCTTGTTTCCTGCACGGACTCTAGTGAATGGTATTACGCCGGCTACTACACCGATTTCGGCTACGAAGCTAACTACGATATATACGACCTTTCCGGTTGGGGTCCTGACTACGGTGATCCTCAGACTTACCTCGATACATTCATGAGCGAATATGCCGGATACATGGCTAAGTGCGTAGGTATCTATTAATTAACGGTTGAATAGAGCTGAGTTTACTGTTTGCGTAAGCTTGGCGAATAAAATCGTGGGATATGTCGCGGTTTCGCTGTAGAGAACCGATGACAGCCCGTGGGAATTTCCCTGCAAAAATAAATTAATTTAAATGCGGAGGAGGATGGTCTCTAAGATTCATCCTCTTTCGTTATAATTGCGAGAGAACAAAAGATGACAAAATATTTACTGAAAAGATTACTTCACGCGCTCATCTCCGTAGTTATAGTTGTTGGCATTGTAATGGTTCTGATTTATTCCCTGATGGACAGGCAGCTTGTATTTGCCACGGATCCGGTTTACACAAAGCAGGCGAACAACGGCAAGCAAGCATACATGTACCGGAAGTGGGAGGAATACGGTTATCTTGATTATGTGACCTTCTCAGATTATCTTGTGGACTTGCAGAAACAGGGTGAGATGACGGCAGAGGAGCGTAGCACTATCGCTTCCATAGGCAGAACCCCTGAAAGCGACAGTGAGGAGACCGCTGAATATGTAAAGAAATTCACGGAATACTATGATTCACAGGGTTATACAGTGGTGAGGCTGAACGCGGTAACAATGGGCAAGAACAAGCTGGCGAACGGCGGTGCTCAGCAGTTATTCGCCTACAAGGACATTCCTCTGATAAAACGTCTGGCGTCATATTTTGGCAATATAATTACTATTGACAACAAGCATTATGTTGACGAGGAGAACGACATAGGTGAGCGAAAAATAACGTTCACAGCATACGATCCGGTTTATGGCGGAAATAAATTTTCTCCGGCGATAATTGGCAACGGCACAAAGCACAAGTATCTGTTGTACATGGATAACAGCTTCCCGTACATTCACCAGAATCTTGTGACGATAAGTCTTGGCACGTCATACACGGTAAACTCAGGAGTTGACGTATGGACAACAATGACTCAGGCTCAGGGTTCGTATGTTAAGACAACAATGACCTTCCCCACAGGTCTTACTGAAGAAAGTGCGGACGACCTTCACACTGCGACCTACTCCTCCGGTTCATTGGAGAGCAGTCAGGTGCTGCTGAACAGATTCGATGACGATTACACAAACGTACTTCTTGTCAGGAACGGATTATCAAAGATGGGATATTCGTTTGTCATAGGTGTGATATCAGTTATTATAGCGTATCTCTTAGGTGTTCCGCTTGGTATCCTTATGGCGAAGCGTAAGGACAAGTTATCCGACAAAATCGGTACCGTTTATATTATCTTTATCATCGCGGTGCCGTCCTTGGCTTACATTCTCCTGTTTAAGGCAATCGGCGGTAAGATAGGTTTGCCGACCACCTTCAACATGGATATAGCGTCGTGGACGATGTACATTTTGCCGATTGTATCTCTGGCTCTGCCGTCGATTGCGTCACTGATGAAGTGGCTGCGCCGGTACATGATAGACCAGATGAACTCGGACTACGTAAAGTTTGCCCGTTCCGGCGGTTTATCCGAAGGAGAGATATTCTCGAAGCACATTTTAAAGAACGCTATAATCCCCATAGTACACGGAATTCCAGGAAGCATCCTTGGAGCTATGACAGGCGCGATCATCACCGAGCGTGTGTACGTAGTTCCAGGTGCAGGACAGCTTTTGACTGAGGCAATCAACAAATACGACAACGGCGTAATTGTCGGCGTGGTATTATTCTATGCGGTGCTGTCAGTCGTATCGTTAATCCTCGGCGACATTCTTATGGCAATGATCGACCCGAGAATCAACTTCTCAAGCAAAGCAAGGTGACGGGAAAACGGACGCTTTTTGGAAGAAGCTTGGCAAGAACTTCAAACTGAACCATTTATGGATTGAGTGCGGCTATTTAAGTGCAGCTTAAATTTCATGCGATTCATCTTAATGGTGATTGAAGTTTGGAATACCTAAGAGCTTGTTATACATGAAGTGAGTTTTCCTGAGATTAATAACAACAGAAAGGTTTATCAAATATGAGTGAATCCACAAATCTTGTGAATTTGGATGAACTGAATATGCCTGAGGAAGAGTTGTTTGACTGGTTTGATACGAGTACACTTGATTCCGAGAAGATCACCGCTCCGAGGTACAGCTACTGGCACTCGGTGTTCCGTGTATTTTTCAGAAAGAAGATAAACATAGTCATTCTTGCACTCCTTGGCTTAATCATTCTATTCACGTACATTTATCCTTTATTCTCGGACTACGACAGATTCGCGAATCTGCTTGACGCCAGCGCAAAGCATCTGAGTCCGAAAGCCGCAATCGAAAAATTCGGTTTCAGCATTCACTGGATTTTAGGTGCGGGCGCTTCAGGTCAGTCAACCTTTGACGCTATCTGGTACGGTTCCAGAATTTCCATTACACTTGCGCTCGTATGTGCCGCAATCAATATGGTTCTTGGCGTAATAGTCGGCGCTATATGGGGATTCTCAAAGAAAGTTGACATTGTCATGCAGGAGGTCTACAATATTGTAGCAAATGTGCCGTACATTTTGTTCACCTCCGTAATGATCATGATATTCACGGCAAGCTTCTGGACCATGGTATTTGCCATGACCCTGACCGGCTGGCTGTATGTGGCGTACTTCATGCGGACGCAGGTCATAATCATACGTGACCGGGAATACAATCTTGCTTCCCGCTGTCTCGGCACACCGACCTTCCGCATAGCCATGAAGAACATTCTTCCCTTTATGACATCAGTCATAGTTACCTATACTGCGACCGAAATCCCGTCGTACATCAACTCCGAAGTATTCCTTGCCTACATCGGATTGGGCCTCAAGGACATGTCCCTCGGACGTTTGATTTACGAGGCTGAGAGTGCAATGGTTACTCCTGGCTGGGGATTCGAGTTCTGGAGTCCGGTTGTAATCTCCGCCATTGTTTCGGTGGTGCTTTACGTAGTAGGCCAGAACCTCGGCGACGCGTCCGACCCGAGAACGCACATGTGATAGCAATTGAGGTAATTAATGATGGAAGAAAACAAGAAAGTATTATTATCGGTTGAAGATTTAGTTGTGAAGTTCCGCGTCAGAGGGCGCGTTCTTACTGCTATCCGCGGGGTTTCGCTGGATATTTACGAGAACGAATCCATTGCCATTGTGGGCGAGTCCGGTTCGGGAAAGTCGGTTCTCACGAAAACCTTTGCGGGAATGCTTGACGAAAACGGCTTCATCGACAGCGGCAAGATAATCTTTGACGACGACGAGCTTGAGGACACCCGGGTCAAAAAAAGCGGCGGTGCCATGAAGATCATCGCAAACACCGAGTCAAAGCTGAACAGATACTCCAAGCTTGAAGCCGGCGCGGCTACTTATCGTCAGATCCTGCTTCTACAGAACGAGAACAAAGCGCGTTTCCAGCTCAACGAGAAGGAGACTCACGAGACCACTGACAAAATCGCCGAGCTGAACTACAAAAAGACCGAAGCATACAACTACCGTCAGACCCTTGATTCCTCCACTGAAAAGGATAAAATCAAGGAAACCACGGCGCAGATCAAGCAGTACGAGGCTGAAATCAAGTCCCTTGAGGCTACCCGTGCGACTGAATTAAAAGCTCACGAGCAGGCCGCGAAGAACGACACCGCGTACAAGGCTGAGTACGACAAAAAAATAGCCGCGCTTCAGGCAAAGTACGCAAAGGAAATCGAGAGCGAAATCACGTCCGAACAGAAGGCGCGCAACGCAATTCTCGCGAAGGAAATATATCTTTCCGTGGGCCGTTACGACTACCGCCACAGAATGCAGATGATTCACAGGCTTGAACAGGCGATGAAGAAGGCCATGCAGATGGGTGTAGATCTCTCAAACGACGCCCAGCGCAACGCGGTGTTCGACAATGTTGTATTCCGGGTGCGCTACATCAACGAAACTCCTGAGGAAATACAGGGCGAGTGCGTTTTGAACCTTGCGAAGGTCAAGTTCTCCAAGGACTGGAACCAGATCCGCGGAAGCAAAATTGCCACGGTTTTCCAGGACCCTATGACGTCGCTTAACCCGATTATTACAATTGGCAAACAGATAACGTCTGTCATCCTCAAGCACCAGAACTGCACCGAGCTTGAAGCCCGTGAAAGAGCCATGATTCTGATGAAGAAGGTTGGAATTCCCAACGCGGAGCACCGGTTCGACGACTACCCCTTCCAGTATTCCGGCGGTATGCGGCAGAGAATTGTTATCGCGATAGCACTGTCATGTCAGCCGAAAATTCTGATTTGCGACGAGCCGACGACCGCTCTTGACGTTACGATTCAGGCGCAGATTCTAAATCTTCTTAAGGAACTCCAGAAGGAATTCAACTACACCATCGTGTTCATCACCCATGACTTGGGCGTTGTTGCGAACATTGCCGACCGTGTCGCGGTTCTCTACGCAGGGCAGATTGTAGAAATCGGCAAGGTTGAAGAGATATTCTACGACCCGCGTCATCCATACACATGGGCGCTTCTGTCGTCCCTTCCCCAGCTTGCGCAGAAGAACACCAAGCTTTACTCCATCTCGGGAACTCCGCCGTCACTGTACAACAAAATCGTGGGCGACCCCTTTGCTCCGAGAAATCCATACTGCCTGAAAATCGATACCTTAAAAGAGCCGCCGATGTTCAAGGTGACGGAAACCCACTCGGCAAGGACATGGCTTCTTGACCCCCGCGCACCAAAGGTGGAAAAACCCGAGGCAATTCATGACATCCACGACAAACTGATTAGAGCATTCAATATATAGGAGGAAAAGGCTGTGGCAAAGGATAAAAAAGAATTAATAAAGCCCAATCATTTTCCTGAAAAAGGTCCGATTGACGAAAAAACCGGCAGGGAAGTGCTTCTCTCCCTCAGAAACGTCGACATCACCTTCGGCAAGGGCGAGAGCCTGAACAAAGCGGTAAAAAACGCTTCATTTGACATTTACAAAGGCGAAACCTTCTCCCTTGTCGGCGAATCAGGCTCAGGAAAAACTACAATCGGACGTGCCGTAATTCGTGTAAACCCCTGCTCAAACGGCGAAATCCTGTATAAGGGTGTTCGTATTTCAGGAAAAATACCCCATTCCCTCGACCGCGAGGTTATCAGAAACATACAGATGGTCTTCCAGGACCCGGCAGCGTCACTGAACGAGCGTGCGACTGTTGACTACATCATCTCCGAAGGTCTTTACAACTTCCATCTCTTCGAAAACGAAGCTGACAGAGTGCGCAAGGTTGAACAAATCATCAAGGAAGTTGGTCTGCTTCCCGAACACCTGACCCGGTACCCTCACGAGTTCTCTGGCGGTCAGCGTCAGAGGATCGGACTTGCCCGTGCTATGGTTATGGAACCGGAGCTTGTTGTAGCCGACGAGCCAATATCCGCACTCGACGTGTCAATCCGTGCGCAGGTTCTCAATCTTCTCAAAAAATTCCAGGAGGAGCGCGGCACGACCTACCTGTTCATCGCCCATGACCTTTCAATCGTGCGGTTCATCTCCGACCGAATCGGAGTTATTTACAAAGGTAACATTGTAGAAGTAGCCACGGCGGAAGAGCTGTTCGACTACCCGCTTCACCCCTACACCAAGTCACTGATATCCGCCATCCCGATTCCCGACCCGGTGCTTGAGAAAAACAAGGTGCTGTTCACCTACGACCCGTCCATACACGACTATTCAAAGGAAGAACCCCAGCTGATGGACATAGGTCACGACCACTTTGTCTTCGGTTCAAAAGCTGAAATCGAGAGCTACAAGGCAATCCGTGATAAAAACGAGCCAATCAAGTCAATCACCATCAGAAATCCGGGCGAAGATGACGCTGGAAGCCGCGAAACCGAAGTGGATCAGGCGGCAGTTCACGAGACGATTCTGGAAACACCCCTTCACGACACGGGCAGCATATGGTACGCCATCGCGTCGTTCCTGCTTCCGATCCCAGGACTCATTGCTGGCGCGATTTTCAAGAGCAAGAACTACATCCGTAACTTCAAGGCATGCCGGAAAGGTGCGCTCATTGGAATCGGCCTGATTGCGGCAATCATTGTGATTTTCGCGATTATGCTTCTGATTGCGTCAATCTGACAAAATCATGTGTTAAAAGAAAAGACAGCTTTCGTAAAAGTAAGCTGTCTCTTTTTTTGGATTTTTGCTGTCAATCGCCGAGGGAATAGGTTGTGTTTTCGTCAGAGTATAGGCTGGATATGTTTACCTCATCGGAGGAGGAGAATATTTTGTTGTTTTCGCAGAAGACATAGTCGATTCTGTCGTCCTTCGAATCAAGTTCGTCCACAGTCAGCTTCAGATCTGGCGAGCCGATGAAAAAGTCAATAGTCTTGAGAAGCGTTTCCGCGCATCCGATCTCATGGGAGAAAAACACCAAATTATTAACACGCGTTTCGCTGAGTCCGGTTTCCGGATTGATGAACGGACTGCGGATTTCACCCGATTCAGTCTCGCGGTAACGCTGCAGGTCGAGGTAGTTCAATGGGTAGGAGCGGAGGAAAAGCAAGGTCATCTGTCCGGTGTAGGTCATTTCTGCCGCGGTGTAGATGTTCGTTCCAACTTTGTCGTATATTGTATAGCTGTAAGTCTCGTGTGTAGTCGAGTCGAGATTGCGGATGTAACCGTCGTAGGAGCCGATTGACCCTTTGGTGAAGCCGGATTTAATAAGTTCGTCCGCGATATAGTCGATGGCAAAGGCGTTGCGGAACCAGTAAAAGTCAATGAAATCCTCGATCCCGTATTCTTCTGCGTAAGCAAGATACTCGTCAGACACGTGCAGTATAACGATGTTGTCACCGCATAGTTCAAGGGAAATGTGGCTGTCGTCATTTGCGAATTCCGAAACAGTTGTAAAAAATTCACGTTCATCAGGATTGACGTATGGGTCGTAGTTGTAGGCCTCATTGTCGTCAGCGGACAGGCACATACTGAGGTGGTCGGAGTAGAGCGGACCGAGGTAAATTTCACGGAATGAATATTTATTACACAATTCCAAAGCCCTGTACAAGTTTTCGTCAATTGAAACCGCGGTGTTCGGGGAATGGTTGATAGTGTAGAGGTTGCCTACGCCGGCGTACTCCTGATTCAGAAAGGCTTTCGCCGCAGAACCAACGGCTGAATTGTAGGCTTCGGTGAGATTGCGGTACTCGATTCTCGCGGAAATTCCCGATGCGCCTACGTTATAGTTGAAGTAAAATTCGCCGGATAAAGTCCCTTCGAGGGCAGTGTCTGCTTCAATTTTGCGCCAGCCGGAGTCGCCCTGTATGATCGAGACGATTCCGTAGGTGATGAACCCGATTCCAAATACGAGAAACAGGCACGCGACAAAGACTCTCAGCTTGTGCGGCTTCTCTTCCAACTCGATTTTCTCCGGCTTTTTGATGTAAGGCTGCTTTTGTCTGGATTCTTTCATTTTATAAAATTAATGTTTGAGAAAAATTGTTGATTTAAATTGGATGCAGAAAATTAACATTTTAAGTTGATCCCGAAACATCAGGTCAGTCCGTCGGACGGTTTCTTTGTGTCCTCGTGAACGTGAAGCGTACCGTTTAAGAATAATTTTGCTCTCTCCGGCGCGTCTTTTGCGTCACCCCACGGCTCGTCCTCATAGCGGTAATCGAACTTTTTGCAGAACCAGCTAACGTCCGCGCGAAGTTTGTCGAAGTACTTCATCTCGACTTCGTTCACCTGTTTGTAGAATTCGGCGAAATCCTTCTTGGAAAGACGGTCCTTTGCGGCGCGGATGAACTTTCCGTAGTGGTTCAGGCAGAAGTACGGCGCGCTTGAAACCTTGTCGTGGAACGCGGAATCACTCTGCCAGAGAAGCGCGGCTGTCTCAATCATTCTGCTGAAATTGTAGTCAATTCTGTCGCAAATATAGCAGCTGTGTTCAAGTTTTTCCAGTCGTTTTGCTGAAGCCTCACCGGACTTTTGAATAAAAAGCGAACCCATGTTTCCAGAGATATCCTTGGCAACGCTGTCGAGGTGGCTTTCAAGCATCAGCGCAAGAGGAAGACGTTTGCCACGCTCGAACATAAGCGAAAGATGCTCCGGACAAAATCCGGCTTCGTTGGTTTTCAGACGGACGTCTGGTTCCATCATGGACGCGCCGAGAATCAGGTCAAGCTCGTTGTCCTCGAGACGGTTGTACATCAGGCAGAACGGGCAGGTCTGGAGATGCTCCTCGCGGACTTTCTCAAACGCTTCGTTGACCGGTATGGTGTAAATTTGTTCCATATTGTAACCTCGTGTTTGAAGTGGTGATTTGTATAAAAATATTGTTTTGAAAAAAGCGGGTATGAAATCAGTAAAGTCAATTGAGAAATAACAGGATATTAATAAATTACACCTTTGAGCTTCCTTCCTGGGTCCAGCGCTCGTGATAAAACATGTACTGCTGGGCGATTCCGGCATACTTTCCGAGGCGCTTTGGGTCAAATCCGTCGGGAAAATGCAGGGCAAGGGATCGCTTCATCCATACGTCGATGGGGAAGGCTTCGGTTTTGTTGAATCCGAAAAGAAGCACGCATGAGCTGACTTTTGGACCGACGCCTTTGATTCGGCAGAGCATTTCCGTGCATTTTTCGTAGTCGTCGCAGTTTTTGATGAAGTCAAAGTCGACTTCTCCTGACTCAACTTTTCGTGCGGCGTCAATTATATATCCGGCGCGAAATCCGGTCTTGAGCTTGAAAATTCCGTCTTCACCTGCGTCGAGAATTGCTTGAACCGTGGGAAAGCTGCCGTTTTCGCCATACTTTTTGCACATGGCGGAGATGATTCCTTTGATTCGCGGGATGTTGTTGTTCTGCGAAATAATGAAGGAAATCAGCGCTTCAAACGGGTCCTGACGAAGAATCCGAATTCCACGGCCACTGTCGATCATTGCTGACATTTCAGTTCGGTCGCGCTCGTTTGGCATTGCCGCGAGAATTTCTTCATTAATATAAGCGTAATTTACGTCCAGCGAGAGGTAGTTGAACCATACATTTCGGAACTCGTCAGGTGTGGAATTCTCGATGAGAAGCGTACTTTCGTCCAGCGACTCGAATGTTACTTTTTTGCCAAACGCGATTCCGGTGAAGCGGTTTTCATTTCCGTCGGGGTCAAATCTGAATGCTTGACCGCAGTCAAAAATCTTGTGTACGGAGAAATCAGAAAGTCCGCCTATTATGACGCTGGAAATATTGTTTTTTTGTAATTCGTCTTTGATAAAAACGTTCATTTAGTATTACCGATGTAGGGCTTGTATGCGATGAGGTAGTCGATGCCCGACCAAAGAGTCATGATTGTCATTGCGGCAAGGGTAATGTAGGATAAAATGTGGTATTCAGTGAATGGTTTGAAGGGAAGAATAACGGGTTCCAGCAGAATCGAGAGCACGCAGATCATCTGAGTCGTAGTCTTGACCTTGCCGAGCCATCCCGCCGCGATAACCAAACCAGCCTTGCTTGCGGCGATCATCCTAAGTGAAGTGACGGCGAACTCACGGAAAATCACTGCAGCAGCTGCCCAAACAACAACCGAACGAAGATAGTCGAATTTGACTAAAATGCCCAAAAACGCTGATATTACTAAAAATTTGTCAGCCAGCGGGTCCATGAACTTGCCGAAGTCGGTAATCATGTTGTACTTCCGCGCGATTTTCCCGTCAATCATGTCTGTCAGCGAGACCACCGCGAAAACCGCCGCGATTATGATTCGCAGAACCGTGTCGGATATGGGAAGCGGCACGCAGAACAGGAACAGGAACACCGGCACCATGCACATGCGGAAAACTGTGAGCTTGTTGGGAAGATTCATCTCTACTCCTTAAAATATATAAAATTAACAATGTGAATATTTTGCAAAATGTAGAAAATTAACATTTCAGAAGTTAACTAGCGCTTCGCCGACCAAATCGTAGTCCATGGATTCGGTGATTTTTACGTCAATCATCTCGCCTTCAGCAATCCTCAGCTGCGGATTTTTCACAGAAAACCAGATTTTTCCGTCAATATCGGCGGCTTCGCCATAACTTCGGCCAAAATGGGAGCCGGCAACCGGGTCGTAACCCTCGCACATTACCTTCACCACCTTGCCGAGGCGTGATTTATTGTAATTTTCGCTGACTTTCAGCTGAGTTTCCATGAGGATGTCGTACCGGTCCTGCTTCACCTGCTCGTCAATCTGGTCGGGCATGTCGTAAGCTGGGGTGTCCTCCTCGCGTGAATAGGTGAACGCGCCGAACCGCTCGAATTTTGTATCTTTGACGAACTGGCAAAGCTCCTCGAATTCCTCTTTCGTCTCGCCGGGGAAGCCTACGATGGCTGTAGAACGTAGGACGATGTCGGGAATTTCAGCTCTCAGACGGGCTATTGCGTCCTTTATCATCGCGGAATCCCCGTGGCGGTTCATGGTTTTCAGCAGTCGGTCGTTGATGTGCTGAATCGGGATGTCAATATAATTTACCACACGAGGATTATTTTTTATCTCTTTTACAAGCTCGTCCGTTATTTTGTCGGGGTAGCAGTAGAGCAGGCGGATCCACGGAATTGACGTTGCGCTGCAGATTCCCTGTATCAACTCGGGCAGGGCGTAGTAGCCGTAGAGGTCGATTCCGTAAGCTGACGTGTCCTGCGCGATCAGGTTCAGTTCCTTTACGCCGATGAGGTCGAGCTGGACGGCTTCGTCGATGATGTCCTTCATCGTGCGGCTGCGCATTTTACCTCGGATCAGCGGGATTGCGCAGTAAGTGCAGCGGTTGTTGCAGCCTTCCGCTATTTTCAGGTATGCCATGTGATCGCCGGTGGTTAGCAGTCTTTCGCCGCCGATGACTGAGGATTCCTTGTTGTCAAAACATGTGTAATTATGCTGTGAATTGGATTTCCTTCCGTTCTTCCCCAGAACTGAATCAACGATTTCGACGATTTTGTGGATGGAACCAACGCCAACCAGCGCGTCAACCTCGGGCAGTTCCTTGAGGATTTCTTCCCGGTAACGCTCGGCGAGACAGCCCGCAACAACGATTCCCTTGAGAGTGTGATGCTTTTTTAACCATCCAATGTCGATAATGTTGTCAATTGACTCTTTTTTTGCGCTCTCGATAAATGCGCAGGTGTTGATGATGACCACATCGGCTTCGGTTTCCTCTGGGGTGATTTCATAACCCGCGTCGAGAAGGTGTTTGAGCATAATCTCGGTGTCGCAGAGGTTCTTCGAGCACCCAAGGGATACAAAGCCGACTTTATCTTTTTTTGCCATATGTTTGCCCGCGAAAATGTGAAAAAACAGCACAAATCCGCACCTTTCGTTATAGAAAATCTAAGTTAATATATGAAACAACAGTCATGCAGCAAAAGCAAAACTATTCTTCGTTCGATGACACTGCCAAATTATGGATTTCAGAAAATATCATGCTGGAAGAAAATCCCAGCCGAATCAGAGAAGTCACTGCCTTGTCACGCTGATTTTTGTCAAATTCTGAGATGTTCGGGAATTTTCTTTCAATATTATATAATAGAGCTGCGTGTATTTCTTCCTCGTCAAGCTGGGACACTGCAAATTTTATCGACGAAGAAACGTAGCCGTGGGTGAACAAATACGTGGAAATCCGTTGGGGGCCGTAGTGATTCTGTCGCAGAAGACGCTCAGCCTTGCTTACACAGTCCCGTTTTTCGTCGAGATAACCCTTCGCGGTCACATATTTCAGCGCATATTTCACCGATTCTTCCGAAAAATTCTTCTGTTTCAGCAGTCGGGACAGCTCGCGGCGGCTTTTTGCGCTGTTTTGCAGGATTGAAATGGATTCTACAACAACCGAAGTTCGCACAGTCGCGGATTTAAGTCTGTCGTAAAGCTCTTCCGTGACCGGAGCTGACTCACATATCTCGCCCGACAGCCGCCTGAGTTCGCTCCGGGACAGAATTAACTCTTCCTCGCCGGAAAAATCGTCAGCGGACAGGATTATCGTAGGACGGCCCTTTTCGGGAATTAAAATTGACTTGATAAACATAATGAAAAATATACAACCGCTCCGTCTCATTCGGCGGCGATGTTTCCGTTCACCACATGGCGGAAGGTAACGTTGGACAGCTTTTCACGGGGGATAACGTCGGGTTCGCAGGAGGTGATGATGATCTGCCGGTTCGTTTGAGCATCTGACAGGGAATCGAGGATGAAGCTGCGGCGGCGGTCGTCAAGCTCGGAAAACACGTCGTCAAGAAGAATCACCGGATACTCTCCGCCAAGACGGTTGCCAATTTCCGCTTCACCTATTTTTACAGCCAGAGCCATGCTCCTTTGCTGACCTTGGGATGCGTACAACCGTGCGTCCTTTCCGTTGAGTTTAAGATGCACGTCGTCCTTGTGGATTCCCCAAAGGGAGCTTCCGACGGCGGTTTCTCTCTCGAGGTTGGATGTTAATTTATTGTACAACACTTTTTCAGGTAAATCAAACTTACCGGACAGGAGCTTCGGGATGCCATCGTACAGCGCGTGACTTGTATAAATTAACGAAGGAACCTCACGTCCGCCCGTCATTTCGGAGAAATACTTTTCCACTTCCTGATTCAGCAGGCTGACGTAATCCGCACGGTAAGCACAGATCACCCCGGCTGACTCGGACATTGCGTCGGCGTAAACCGCAAATTCGTCGTCGGACACAAAGAACCCTTCGGCTTTCCGCTTGAGAAGTGCGTTGCGTTCGGCTAAAATTTTCGCGTAACGGCGGATGTAGGTCAGGTAGGTTTCCGAAAGCTGGGAAAGTGCCACGTCAAGGAATGTGCGCCGATCGATCGGTCCGCCGGTGACAATTGTTGTGTCCTTTGGGCTGAACAGAACCGAGCGGAACACCCCTATCATTTCGGCGACGGATGACAGATTTGACGAATTTTTCCGCACTTTTTTGCGTCCGGTCATCGGAATCATCACGTCAAGGAAAGTGGCCGACTCAAATCCATCCCGCAGAAATTCCAGCTCAGCCCGCGCGAAATCCCCTCCAAAGGTCACAAGCTCACGGTCATGTGCGCCGCGAAAGGATCTGCCCCGGGCGAAGTAGTAGATTCCCTCGAGTATGTTGGACTTGCCCTGCGCGTTAATCCCCCAGAGAACGTTTACCCCGGGAGAAAAGTCAACGGAAGCGGACTGAATATTCCGCCAGTTTGTGAAACTAATCCTATTTACTAACATTAAAAAGCTTAAAATTTTTAAAAAAGAGAGAAATCATTCTTCCTCTTCGCCGTCGATGTCGATAAGACGGATGTCGAGAGCGGAATCAACGTCCTCGTCAAGTTCGTCAAGGGATTCAAAATCCTCGTCAATTTCATCCTCGAGATCGGTGGCCTTTGAAGTCTGCGCCTTTTCCTTGATTTTCGCTTCAAGCTCGGCGAGAAGGCTGGGGTCGTCCTCGATGGCTTTGCGTGCGTTGTCCCGACCCTGACCGAGGCGGTTGCCGTTGTAGCCGATCCATGCGCCGCTTTTGTCGAGTATGCCGTAGTTCACGCCAAGTTCAACGATTTCGCTGGATTTGGAAATACCCGTGCCGTAGAGAATATCGAATTCGGCGGTCTTGAAGGGAGGCGCGACTTTGTTTTTCACGACCTTGCACTTCACCCGGTTGCCATAGACTTCGGTTCCGTTTTTGAGGCTCTCGGACTTGCGGATTTCGATTCTCACGGAAGCGTAGAATTTAAGCGCGCGTCCGCCGGTGGTTGTCTCGGGGTTGCCGTAAACGATGCCGACTTTCTCACGGAGCTGGTTGATGAATATCACGATACAGTTGGTTTTGGAAATAGTGCCCGACAGCTTACGCAGAGCCTGTGACATAAGTCTTGCCTGAAGACCCACATGAGCCGCGCCCATATCGCCGTCGATTTCCTGCTGTGGAACGAGAGCCGCAACGGAGTCGATTACGATGATATCAACCGCACCCGAGCGGACGAGAGCGTCGCATATTTCCAGAGCCTGCTCACCTGAATCGGGCTGGGAGACGAGGAGGTTGTCGATGTCCACGCCGAGGTTTTTCGCGTAAACCGGATCAAGAGCGTGTTCCGCGTCGATGAATGCGGCCTCACCGCCCACCTTTTGGACTTCCGCGATTGCGTGGAGGGTGAGGGTGGTTTTACCGGACGATTCGGGACCGTAGACCTCAACGATTCTACCCCGTGGAAGACCGCCGATTCCCAGAGCGAGGTCGAGGGAGATGGAACCTGTTGAGACGGCAGAGACGTTCATTTTGGGGTTTTCGCCCATTTTTATGATGGTACCCTTGCCGAAATTTTTCTCGATTTGTGAAATTGCGGTTTCGAGGGCTTTTTTCTTTTCCTCGGGAGTTTTATCCGTTGCGTCAACGCTGGATTTTTTCACGGTGCTTTTAGCCATAAAAATTCCTCCAATGGAGTTATGTAGTCATTTGAACAAGTTTTCTACCTTATATTATATAACAAAACGGGTGATATTTCAATAGAATCATCAAAAATTTACATAATGTTCGTCGGGTGGGGAAGTCCCCACGGGCAGTCACGGGTCGGTAGCACCGACAGGCGGGCACGGCATTTTTTCAGCTGAGAGGAGAGAGTACCCACGACAACTGGGGTTTAGCTCCCGCAAAAATAAAACTATCACCGTTCTTTCAGCTCCAGCATATAAATAAGACGCATTCCGGCGCGGATTCTGTCGATTTTGGTGTAGTTCCCGAGTGAATCCGACGGCAGTTTCAGCCCCTTTGTTCCGCAGATGACAACAATACCCCTGCTCGACAGTATCTTTTCGATGTTCCCAAGGAACCGCAGTGCAGGATTTTGACAGTCCGCGGCGTTTGTCCACTCGGTCAGGTTGCCGTAGGTGATGTCGGCGAAAACGTAGTCGATTTGCCCGGGAAGGTCCGGCGCGGACTCAAGTATGTCGTGGATGAAAACGTGGGCGCAGAGGTCTGGGTTGGTCAGGTTTGGAATCAGCCTGCCCCGGGCGGCGGTGAGCTGTGCTTTTCTTTCAGGCTAGGCGTCTGCCTGAGAGGATTTTTTCCGCGGCGTTCGTGAGTCCCTCGGGGGTCAGCATTGCGGCGTTGCATGACGCGACTTAACGCAGGCAGGGTTCACGTGCGAGACGTAGAGGCAGCTGCTTTGCTCCTGTTTCATCAGTTCCAGCACGGTCAGGCTGAATCCGCTTCCGCAGCAGGGGTCGTAAACGGTGACGCGGGGTCGGTTAAGTCGGTAGTAAGCCAGATTGAACAGCTCCAGATTCGGCCGCACGGGAAAGCATGGCATGCCGGAGAAGTGCTTGATGACGTTCCCGCTGCGGGGTAAGTGTAGTCGTCCTTTGGGGTGTAGATGTATTCCATTGTTACTTCAGTAGTGTAGTTTCATTATATTATAGCATGATTATAGCATGACCGGAAGCAAACTTCAAGGGAAAGTCACGGCGGCGGTTGAAAAAGGCGGGCGGGTGTGGTATAATATAGTCAAACTATATCATACAGAGGTACAATTATGCAGAAAATCACAAGCTTTACCGTTGACCACACCAAGCTTGACCCGGGGATTTACGTCTCCCGCCAAGACGGAAACATCACCACATACGACCTCCGCACACGAAAGCCAAATGCCGGTGACTACATGACAAACGTCGCCATGCACACCGTTGAGCATATGTTTGCTACATTTGTCCGCAATTCCGACATGGGGAAGAACGTCATCTACTTCGGTCCAATGGGCTGCCGGACGGGGTTCTACCTGCTCATGACCGACTCCACTGCCGACCGGGACGAGGAAAACCGCCGGATTCTGGCGCTGGTGAAGGATGTGCTGGGGAAGATCATAGCCTACAGCGGTCCTGTGTTCGGTCAGTCCGAGGTGGAGTGCGGCAACTACCGTGAACTCGACCTTGAAGCCGGACGTGAAGAGTGCCGTAAGTACCTTGCGGTTCTGGAAAGCCGTGAGTGGGATTTTAAGTATAATTCATAAAATTACAGAAAAGGAGAATCCGATCATGCTGAACATAAGTATAACAAACCTGAGAAAGAATATCTTCGCGCTGTTCGAGCGGGCGGTCAAGTACAGTGAGCCGATGTGTGTAACCACAAAGAACTGAAACGCGGTCATTCTCAGCGAGGAAGATTACAACAGCCTGATGGAAACGCTCCGCCTCAGCTAAATTTCCGGAATGGAAGAAAAAATAAGCGACGGAATCAACACCCCGATTGATGAATGTGTTCCGGAAGAATGATACGCCAAAACCGCAAAACACAAGAACCGCGGTTCTTAATAAAAAATACCTCCTATTTGGGCAATTGCCTTAGACGGGAGGTGCTTTTGTTTTGTCTGTACAATAACATCACTCGGACTATTGTCGGTTTGTGAAACGTCCGGTGTCACTCATTCGCATATTCCATGCTGTAGGGGAATTCTTCCTCTGTTTCCCGGCGGATTTCGTCAAGTTCCGATTCGTCAAGTCCAAAGGCCGACGCTATTTCCTCGATGGTCCAGTCACGGAGGTAGGTTCTGCCGGTTTTCGCAAGCCATGCGGTGTAGTTTGAAACCCCGATTCGGCCGATTATGCCGTTTTTGTACTCGTACTCGAAGTAACGGCTGACCGCTGAGCCGTAGTCCCTGCCGCTTAAGTAGTACTCCTCAATCTCGCCGTACTTTCCTTCCTCAAACAGGCTGAGCGAGGGCAGGTCACAGTAGTAACTCACGTCCCCATTGTACGCCGACGCGAATTTTTCCGCGAATTCAGAGTCAACCTCGCTGAAATGGGCGTAGAACTCTGCGATATTCACACTGCATTCGTCGCCTGTTTCTTCAACAACGGACTTTGCCCAGATGTTGTATGTGGTGCGCCCCACTATGTTTACGAAAACCTTCGGTATATCGTGGTAGGAGTTCATGAAAGCGCTTGAGTGGGGACAGTCCGTCGGAACAGGTGCGTCCTCAACTATTCCCATGTCAAGAAGTCCGGTTGACATCTTCAAAAGCCCGTCTGTACAGTCTTCGGTGCTGTCTGTCAGACACTGACCGTCAATGCCGCTGCTGTCCGAAAATCCGTCGGGCTTCGCACTGTAAAACATACTTCCACTTCCACCCGAGGGGAGTTCGCTTTTGTCTCCAGCCTCATCCCCGCCTGGAACCTCTCCGGATTCAACCGTATTGTCGCCTTCATTTTCAACTGCTTCAGCTGCTTCAACTTCTTCAACTGCTGCGTCTGCCTCGCCTGTTTCGCCTTCGACTGAATCAGTCCGGGGAGAGGTGACGATATCCTGCGCCGGAGCTTCCTTTTCGGCATAAGCAAACTTTTCCACTGTAGAATCAGCCGCTTCGGCGGGGGCTTTCACCATTTCGTCCGAGGAAATACTGCCGTCCACCTCTTCTTCGTCCGCGTCAGCAAAGTCGGATATCATCTCTTCCGCACCGCTGGGGGACATTATTTTGTTCGAGTACAGACTGTACCCGTTGTTGATCTTGCTTTCGTATAAATCGGAGCCGGTTTCCTCCGCAATAGCCGCGTCCTCAGCCTGAGACGACGAGGAGTAACTCTTGGCCCGGTATGAGTTGGAGCCGCTGTATTTCATTATGTCGTCCTCTCCGGATTGGGATTCCACCATCACGTCGCTGATTTTTTCGTCGTCCATTGATCGGAAAGAAGTGACAGTCTTTGGAACGTAACGGCAGAACATGATTGTAGTGACTGCAGCCAGTGCGAGACATGCGGCGACTGAGGAATACCCCGCGATTTTCTTCAGGCGGCTCTTTCTTATTTTCGCTGAATCCGCGGCTTCGTCAAAGGCACATACAAGATCGGTTTTCCCGTGGATTTTGTCCCGGCGCAGACCGATTTTCCCGAGAAGCGGCACTTTTCTGCCGGATTTTTCAGCTTCCGCCGCTCTTTGTGCAGCAATTTCCGCCATGACCCCGTCCCGTATGTTCTTTTTCGGCTGTGGATACGCAAGAGCCAAAAGGGAAGCGTACTTCTCAAGCTCCTCCCGGGTAAGGGGGGAGTCCACGTCGTCTGGCGGTGTTGTATTTTGTTTCAGATGATACATATCATGGTTTTTGCCCATTAATACCTCACCTCATTGAATGTAATGTAATACTTTAATTTTATGATAATAATACGATAAATCCGGCGGTAACTTTTAGGGTGAGCTGAAACAACACCGTGCTTCCCCACTGTGAGATGTCTCTCCTGTTAAGCTGAAATAACGCCGAGATTGCCCGTGGGGGCTTCCCCACTGTGGGTTGTCTCTCCTGTTAAGCTGAAATAACGCCGAGATTGCCCGTGGGGGCTTCCCCACCGTGGGTTGTCTCTCTTATTTTGCTTAAAAATGCCGAATTTGCCTGTCGGTGCTGCCGACCCACTTATTTAACACGTCTAAATAATAGAGGAGTTCTTTATATTTATTTAGACGAAGGAAATCAGAAAAAGTTCCCGCTTTTCAGAATTTCTTTTAAATTTTGTCTCGCCCGGTTCAGACGGGATTTTACCGTGCCAAGCTCGATCCCAAGCTTCTCGGCTATTACATGATAGGGGAGATTGTGCAAATCCCGCATGACCAGAACTCTGCGCTGTTCCTCGGGCAGGGACTCGATTCCGCGGCGGACGGCTGTAATCAGTTCCTTTTTCTCGAGGGCGTCTTCAGGAATAGCGTCGCCGGAGGTAACGGGTACGTCAATTTCACTGTATTCGTCCTCCTCATCATGCGAGGTAAGGGAAGTGGTTTTTCTTCTGTTTATACGACGGAGGTAGTCCCGGGTGGTGTTCAGCGTTATACGGTACAGCCATGTGGTGAACGAGCATTCTCCGCGGAATGTATGCAGTGCGCGCCAAGCCTTGATGAAGGAGTCCTGTGCGAGATCCTCAGCCGCGTCAATTGAACAGCCGCAGGAAGTCAGGGTACGGCAGGCCGCGTTGAATACAAATTTTTCAAAAATCCCGACCAAATCGGAAAATGCGTCGTCGTCCCCTTTCTGAGCCTTCGCGACAAGATCCGCTATGACCTCGCCGGACACCGAAACGGTTGAGCTGTCAATCTCCCCCTCGGTGCGCTTCTCCGTCTCAAGATAATCGTTCATTAGTTTGTTTACCTGTATTTTTTCTGTATTATGTACGTTTATGAGTTTGTTTTATCTATGTAATTATATAAGCGGGGAAGCCCCCGCAGGCAAGTACGGCGCTTCTTCAGTTTAAATTTCAGCACTTCCCACGATAACAAACTTCAGCTCCCGCAGCAGGGAAGCCCCCGCATAAAATTTCTATTTTTATTATAACATATGTTTTTGTAAAAATCAATACGAAAAAAACAGACACGGAAATTTATAGGGTAATACCACTTTCCGCGTCCGTTGTTTATTTTTTCAAATATGTCCGTACTTTTGAAATAACTTAAGTCTCAGCAGAGCCGCCTGTCCGTGAGTTCTTTTGCGGGAGCTAATCCCCAGTCGTCGTGGCAGTTCTCACCTACTTAGCTGTAGAAATGCCGAGTTCACCTGTCGGTGCTACCGACTTGAAGTATATCTTGTAGCTGTCGCCGATTCCGTTGGGCATGGAGGAGAGGTTCAGGCCCGCTTTCATCAAAAATTCGCCTGAATATAACTCGCCCTCGTTTACTGATCGTCCGCCGCCTTCTATGCTGTATAACGCCTCAGGGTCAAGACCGCGTAGCTTCATGAACCGTGTGCGGATATGATTGTACTGCTTGCATACCACCGTCAGGAGAGCTTCACTCCGGTCCTCGGACACAAGCTCCCAAGCGGCATAGTATTCGCTGTCCCACGGGTTTACAATACGGTATAAATCGCCGTAGTGGGTCAGACTGTAGTATTTGTGGTACTCCTTCACCTGAGCCTTAACTTCCTCAACCTCACGCTCGCTCAGACGGTTGGGGTCAAGCTCGTAGCCGTGGGAACCCCAGAGAGCAACGTTCGCACGGGTGTTTATGCTCGTTCTCCCATTCATCGACACATGTGCGCCCATTGTTGAAGCCGGGTAGCACAGGGACGTGCCGAACTGGATTGAGATTCGCTCGATGGCGTCGGTGTTGTCGGATGCCCAGATCTGCGGGGAGTAGTAGAGCATTCCGGGGTCAAACCTTCCTCCGCCGCCGGAGCAGTTTTCAAGCAGCATGTCCGGGAATTCGTCCACTATCCGTCCCATCAGGTCATATGTACCTAAAACAAACCGGTGGAAGATTTCCTCCCCGTGCTCGCAGGACAATAACGCGCTTCCGGCTTCGGTCAGGTTCCGGTTAAAGTCCCACTTGAGGTAGTCTACTTTGTACCTGCCGAGGACGGACTTCATCTGCTCGAATATGTTGTCGCGAACGTCCGCCCGGCTCATGTCTATAACAAGCTGATGCCGTCCGATTGAGCAGTCACGCCCCGGCACATGGAGGCACCAGTCGGGATGAGCACGGTACAGGTCGGAGTCGGGGGATATCATCTCAGGCTCGTACCATATGCCGAACTTCAGCCCCAGAGCGTGAATCCGGTCAATCAGGGAGCCTAAGCCGCCCTTAAGCTTGTCCTCGTTCACATACCAGTCCCCGAGGGATGAGCGGTCGTTGTCGCGTTTGCCGAACCAGCCGTCGTCCATGACCAGCATCTCAATCCCCAGCTCCTTTGCGTGCTCGGCAAAATTCACCAGCTTGTCCGAGTCGAAGTTGAAGTAAGCCGCTTCCCAGCTGTTGATTAAGAGGGGACGCTTCTCCGTCTTGTACTTTCCCCGGATCAGATTGTTCCTGTAAATCCGGTGGAAGGTGCGGGACATTTCGCCAAGTCCGTTTTCGCTGTACACATGGACAACCTCAGGGGCTTGGAAGCTTTCGCCGGGGTTCAGACGCCATAAAAATCCGTCGGGGTTGATTCCGGTGAGGATGCGGGTACAGCTGTAGTAGTCCACGTCAGCCGTGATGTCGAAGTTGCCGCTGTAGACGAAGTTGATTCCGTAGACCTCGCCGTGGTTTTCGTCAGACCCCTGCTTCATTATTGCCGTAAATGGGTTCATGAAGTGGGATGAGCTGCCCCGGGAGGAGGAGAGGGAAGTCTGGCCGTGGTTCAGGGGAGTGCGGGAGTAGCATCTTTCAGCCACATGACGACCGTAGAGCCGCACAATGTCGTAGTCGCAGGCATTCAGGCTTATGCTGGAGGAGTAGATTTTCTCGATGTCCGCCGGCCTGTCCGACTTGTTTGTGAGCCGCACGGACTTTGTCATGGCACTGTACTTTTCGAATGTAGTGTAGATGAGGACGGCTTCGATTCCCGTGACGTGGTCTACTGCTGTAATCTCGAGAGTCTGGCACTCGCCGGGTTCATTCTCGTATAGCGCGGGAAGGGAGTCGAGCTTCGGTTTGCCGTCGTAGATTCTGTGGCTGACGTAGCGGAAGTCGGTGCAGTCGTTGCCGTCGGCGTTTCTTATGGCTACAGCGGTTTTGCGGCAGTCACCCACACCGAAGCCGGAGAACTCCAGAGGGGCTATGTCCGCGGTGAAGCTTCCGTTGCGGACGTGTGGATTGGTTGCGGAAAAGGAAGCGAATCCGTCCCGGTAGTAGAAGTTGTCGAAGTGCATGTCGGGGACGCGGGCACCGTAGTAGAGGTTTAGAATGTAGCCCTCCTCGAATATGCCGATAACGTAGGAGGAAGACGCGGTGTCCAGCTTGAACATGTGCTTCTCAGGGTAGTAGGTTATCATATTTTTGATCCTTTCGGTAAGGTTTATTGGATTTTATGCCGTTTTTTTTCGGGAATCCGGCTGAATTGTGTTGATTTTTCACACTTCTCTGAAATACTTCCGGTCTAAGGCTCTCATCTGCGCGGCTTCGGCTATGTGCCTTTTCTTGATTCTGCCGCCGATCATGCCCTCGTCGGAATAAACGTCATTCTCCGCCGCTTCAAGGTCGCATATGGTTCTCGCAACGCGCAGAATCCTGTCGTAGGCCCGGGCAGAGAGGTGCATTTTCGTGAACACCATCTCGAGAACCTTGGAGCTTTCACTGTCAAGTGCGCAGAACTCCAGCAGCTCATCCGGACCCATCATGGAGTTTGACCGCACGCTGTAGTCCTCAAATCCCGCTTCCTTGAATCTTGCACGGGCGATTTCTCTCGCTCCTTCAACCCGGGTGCGGATCTCAGCCGAGGTTTCGCCATCACGCATTCCCGCAAGCTCGGAGTAGGACAGAGCCGGCATCTCAACCTGTATGTCAATCCGGTCAAGCATGGGTCCGCTGATTTTGGCGAGGTAGTCCCGTATCTCTTTTGGCTTGCACTTGCATTTCACGTGGGGTGAGCCGTAGTAGCCGCATTTGCAGGGGTTCATGGCGCAGACCAGCATGAACGACGAGGGGTATGTTACCCGACCCGCCGTACGCGTGATTGTGACAACCTTGTCCTCGATTGGCTGACGGAGGGCTTCGATTGCGTCCTTGCGGAACTCGGGGAACTCGTCGAGGAAGAGAACACCGTTGTGGGACAGGCTTATTTCCCCGGGCATTGGAATTTTTCCTCCGCCGACGAGAGAGGCTGTGCTGAGTGAATGGTGCGGTGAGCGGAACGGACGCTCGAGAATGAACTGATGCTCAGCCGACAGCATACCGGCGCAGGAGTAGATTTTTGTGGCCTCGAGGGCTTCTCTGTAGCTGAGACGGGGCAGAATCGTTGGGAGACGTTTTGCCAGCATGGACTTGCCTGAGCCGGGAGGACCGATGAGCAGGATGTTGTGCGCCCCCGCAGCCGCGCAGATCATGGCCTGTTTAGCCGCAGCCTGGCCCTTTATCTGCACGAAGTCGTCGGAGGACATGAACTGATCCATTTTGTCGTATGGGTTTTCCGTGGCTTCTTCCAGCCAGCCGTCGCCGTTTAAGAAGTTGATGAGGGAGCGGATGCAGTCCACGCCGTAAATCTCCACGCCTTCCCGGTAGGCAATCGAGGCTTCACGAAGGTTGGCGATAGGAACGAAAACCCGTGTTCTGCCGCTGTCGATAGCCGCCACAACCATGCCGAGAACTCCCCTTGTTGGCCGGACTTCACCGGAGAAGGACAGCTCGCCTATGAATGAGCAGTCGTCAAGGTCCGCCTCGCCGAGTAAGCCTACGCTTTTGTAAATGGCCGCGATAATCGCAAGCTCGAGGGCGGTTCCTTCCTTCTTTTTGTCGGCCGGGGCGAGGTTTATGCTGATTTCGGAGGGAGGGATGGACATGCCACTGTTTTCCGCTCCCGTGAGAATGCGTTTTTCAGACTCCCGTATGGCGGCGTCGGGAAGACCAACGATTTCAAAAGACGGTATGCCGTGGGTAGTCTGGCACTCGATAGTGACCTCGTACCCATCAGCCCCGTAAAGTGAAGCAGAATGAGTTATAGCTAACATAGCGGGCAGGTAGCCCCCGCAGGGTCGGAAAGCCCCGACAGGCAAAAATGGCGCCTGTTCAGTCAGGGACTTTTGATAACCCACGACGACAAACTTAAGCTTCCGCAGAAAAAGCGGCAGGCTGAAGTTTTTTAGTCCTTTCTTTTTATATTTTGTAAATATAATACCATATTTTCCTCTCTATTTCAATGCTTTTGCGTAAAAAAACGGGTACCGCAATCAAACAGCACCCGAATTTTTTATTTTTATGTGACTTACATCTTCACCCGCATTGCCGGACGGACCGCTACCCCGCCTGCGTCAAGTACAGCGTATTCGTCAAGTCCCAGCACCCCGATTCCGCCGTCCTCATAGACGAAAGCCGCACAGCCGGAATGAGCGCCGGGGGAACGGAGCCACCACGACACGGGAGTTCCTTTGTATTCCGCACGTCTGTCAGCGTCGTGTCCGTCGGAGTAGAAGCTGCCCTCGCCCTGCTTTGCCGGAGTGTACCCCTCGCCGTCAAAGTCGAACTGGGGCAGATTTTTTCCGCTCTCCCCCGATTCAGCCCCGCCGAAGTACCGCAGAACCTCGCCAATGCTGAGCAGGAACACCCTGTCCTCAGTTGCGTTACCGCCAAGTGTGCCGAACCATGGATTGTCGGGATTTTCTACAATCGTGGAAATCACCTGGGCTTTTGTCTCATCGTCCAGTGAGTCGTAGAACCTGCTGTTGAGGTATTCCCGCAGTGTGCATGACTCCCATGTCTCATCGGTGAAGTCGGAGTCGTAGGTGCGGATCATCAGAGCGTCCTTTGAGATAACGAGAGCATCGCCGTCCCGCTTCTCCAGCACCACCCACTCGATTCCGCTGAGGTTTATTGTTTCGTTCATATATATAACTCCTTTTTTAGTGTGAAATCAGTTTACTGTAAACAAAGTCACACTAAGCATTTCACGCGCTACTCCTTTTCATGACTTTGAATTCTCGTCGTACATCAATACCTGCCGTAAGCGTCAATGTCAAGTCCGTCCAGTACACGGGATACGTCGTTCAGCACCTTGTTCACTAAATCGTTTGTGGTGTAGAACTCGCCCGCGCCGTTGACCGTGACGAAAATCTTGCCTCCGCTGACCTTGCCTGTGGATTCCTCTACGTACTTGTAGAACTTGTACTCGCAGAACCTGCCGTCAGTGGACTCGTAGGTCATTGTCATGATGACGTTGTCCTCGTCGTCTATAAGCGCAAGCCTGTCCTCATCCGACAGAGACGCGTACTCCTGATTGGTGATGTTCAGCAGGGTCTTGTAGTACTGGCGGAAGTTGCTGACCTCGGAGTTTTTGATGACGGTTCCGCTGTTTGCCTCAAGCACGTCAAGGGTGGGATTCCCCTCGTCAACCGGCGTGCCGTGGGTCAGCTGGAAGTCAACGTCGATATCCCGCTCGGGGCAGGTGATTGTGATTCTTTTGATGGTTGTGATGTTCTCAAAGAACGGCGTGGGGAAAATCCACGAGAACTTGTCCTTTTCCAGCCACGACAGCTTGTCCCCGGCTTCAACATGGCACACGAGAGCGTAGCCGTAGACGTTGGACACCGCGTAGTAGCCGCCGTCAGCCTGCTTTTCCGACACAAGAATTATGAACTCGTAGTCCTCGAACATGTACCTAATGATGTATTTCGGGTCGGCGAGTCCGTAGCTTTCAAGCTCCTCATCCGACGGCAGGAATGACACAACCGAATCCCCCTGCAGCGCGATGAACTGGTACAGCACCTGATAGTATAAGTCGTCGTTCAGTTCATACCGGGATTCCGCGCTGGTGTTCTCTCCCTCGGGCTTGGGGTAGGTCATGTAGTTCTCGACGATTGTGTCGGGGTCGGACTTTTCTTCATCCGGGACGCGGCCGATATTGACGAACAGTTCCCCGTCCTTCCAGATTGTGAACTCGTCTACCATGAAGTAGTCGTTTGAGGACATACCCGCGGTGAGAATTGGCTGCAGGAGTGCGTAGCTGGGTTGGAGGACCGTGTCAGCCAGTGTGGTGGACAGAATATACACGGCGTTTCTTGGCTGGTATTTGACGTAATATCCCCCTTCCGTGATGAGGTTGTCCCCCACTTCAATAGTGAACTCCTCGCCGGATGTATTGGTGATGGTCCAGCTTGCCTGAGGATTGTCCAGACCGTATTCCGCAAGCCCGGCTTCGTCGAGATCGGTTGCAACTCTCATCATAGCTGTAGGCGAACCGGTTGTCACCACAAGGCTTGAGAACAGCTCCGGATCAAACTGCAGTCCGACGTAACCGTCCAGCTGGAACGTATCCGAAGCATCGCGGTAGATTTTGTACCCCCCGAACTCGTTCGTCACTTCGATTGACTGGATTGACGAGCGGGAAATTGGCTCAAAGATGTAGAAGTTTGTGACTTTCGCGGAGATTGCCACCTCGCCGTCAAGCAGCTCTACCGCTGGTGAATCGTCCTCTGTCTCTGCGGTAAGCGGACGGATCACGGCGAGGTACAGCACCACAAGGACGACGAACGCCGCGGCCATTGCGATAACGGTAATTTTCTGCTTTTTTATCATGAATGCTTTCTCCTTGTGATTACTACGAGACCACACAGGCTTACGATTACGGGAAGCACAAGGGTCATTGCCACGGTCCAGTTGTTCGCCTGATCGGTGGTGATGGTGATATCATCGTCGTCAAAGGGCTTTAAATCCAGTACGGCGAGAACTTTTTCGCGTCCCACAGCCTGCATGGCCGCCGAGAGAATATCCTCGTTTGCGTAGGCGTTGGAGTCAATGTAGCTGAGGTTGGAGAAGGTAGGCGAACCGAACGCTATGACATAGGAGTAGTAGTATTCGTTGTCAACTATTCTAGATTCCCTTGAAATTGTCACGACGTTGTATGAGCCGGTTTCCTTGACAAGACCGTTTTCTATAAGTTCCGATGTGTCATGTGACTTAAGTACGGGGGAGACATCTCTCGAACCGCTGAGACCGCCGCCGGATTCCCAGAGTATTTCGATAGGAGCGGAGTTTCGTATGATGGTTTTAGGCGGCGTCGAAAGGTTGTTGAGGTCACGGTATATGGAGCCACCGAGCGTATCCTTCTGATATTCTGCAATGATAGAGTAGCCGTCTACTGACATAGCGTTCTCTTTATCGCGGATTGTGGTAGAGCCGACGTAGGAGATGCCCCATTCCTCAAGGAATTCGTTGAGATTGGTGAGGTTGTCCACGTATTCCGGAGAGCAGAACACCATAAGGCAGCCATAACGGTCGAGAAATGCATCGATTTTTTCAATCTCATTGGTTGACTGATCCTCAGCCTCGCCGCCGATGAAATCGTAGATTGGGTTGTAGATTACGAGAATACGGCAGTCGTCATCGATAGTGTCCTTTGTGAGGTCGTAAGCGTCCACTGTGAAGCCGTTTTCCGAGAAGACTTTATAGAGTGGGAGAGCACCAGAAATATCCTCGCCGTGCTGTGTAGTGAACGCGACGATTGGATTATCAGTCTGGGTTACAGCCATAATGCCGGAAATCATCTTTTTTTCTCCGCTGTACGCCCACACGCTTGAAGAGTCGGACAAATCTGAAAAGGTGAAGAAAGCTTCAGCCGTATATACGCGCACTTCTCCGCCGGACGCAATGACAACAGAGTCCGAGTCGATATCGGTAGCGGCAGTATCATAATACTCGCGGAAGAAGCCGGGATTTTTGAGCACGTTTTCGCATGTGACGTGAATATTGGGGAAGTTTTCCTCAATCTGGAGAGCTGTGGTATATATCATACGTGTATAGGAAGAGTTGGTGCCGTTCATCAGTACGTCGGGGTCACTTGCAAATATGATATCCACATCCTCAGGCACGTCGGAGAGGAGTTCCTTAGCTTCCTCGGAGAGGGTATAGACCTGTTCGGCTGTGAGGTCGATGTACCAGTTATACTTTCGTGCGAGGGCTGTGAAGATTACGTTGAAGATAACGACGATAGCGATAAACGCGACAGTGAACGCCGTGGCGACGGAGCCGTACTTGAATTTACGGGATTTGGTAAAGCTATTATTCATTATTTGGATTCTCCTTATCGTTTAAGCGTATCTGCGTCTCTCGTACACGCGTACAGCGAGGAACAGGAAGACGGTCGTAATAGAGACGTAGTATACTGCGGCAGAAATATCGAAGATACCGTAGGTGAAGTTAACGTATCTTGAGTAGACGGAAATCCAGTCGAGGATATATCTGATGAAGTAGGTATCGATGAGGTTATTGAAGATACCTGCGGCGGCGAACACGAGAAGCACGGCCATTGTAGCGATTGACGCGGTAACTGCGCTTTCGGTGAGGGTTGAAACGAAGGTGCCGACTGCGATGAAGCACATACCGATAAGGAGCATAGCGATGAGGCAGCCCACTGCTTTACCGACATTGAGTTCCTCCGCGTAGAGGTTGAGCGGAAGGTAATAGAGGCATGACACCGCCACGGTTCCGGCGAACATGGTATAAGCCGCGAGAAACTTTGACATAACGACTGAGGTAATTGACACCGGCGACGTCATAAGCAGCTGTTCGGTCTTAGTCCGTCTTTCTTCGGCGAATGACCGCATGGTAAGTATTGGCACAATGACGATGTACCCGAAAATCATAAGCTGGAAGTACCCAGACACATCCGCAGTCTGCGACTGCATGGTAGAAAACGCGAACATGAATCCGCTCACGGCCAGAAACACAGCCACGAACACATATCCAAGCGGAGTAGTAAAATAATTCCGCATCTCTTTCTTATAAATAGCAAGCATAGGTTTATCTCCTGATGAAATATAGTACGGTTTAAGGGGTTACGATGGGGAACGAAGGGGAGACGCGCTTCTTGAAAGAAGCTGCGCAAGAACTTTAAAACACTGTCTTTTTATGGCGAAGCTGAGCAGGGTGTGCTTTCCGTTTTTTTTTGCTGAAGCTGAGTAGTGGGAATGACGGTTAGCAGTGGAGCGATCCTTGACCTGAGTAGTAGGGGAGACGGCAGTCAGGAACTGTTTAGTCGGGTACACGTTCCCGCCCCCCTGCCTGCCACGGACGAATTCAGACAGCGGGATTTAGTTTCCTAATAGGACGTTGGTTCTGCCTCACGGGCTTTTGCTCATTCAGCCAAGCAGTGTAGAACACCTTTGTCCAATGGTAGCGTAATCCTGCGAAGATGACTCCACACTTTCGTCAGCTGTTCCGTTCCATTATCTTAATGAACACTTCTTCCAGATTCATGCCGACGGCTTCAAGTCCGAGGATGCACCAGTTTTTCTCGGCGGCTAAGTAGAACAGGGGCTTTCTTATATCCACGCCTTTTTCGGATTCTACTACATATGTGTACGAGTCCAGCTCTCTCTCTCCTGTCTGTTCCACGTTAACCACTCCGGGAACCTTATTAAGGGCGTTCTGCACCTCTCTCACGGGGCCGCAGATTTTTACGGAGTACCGGCGGTTTTCTTCGACAGCTTGAGTTATGCTTTCGGTTTTTTCGTCGGCTATGATTTTACCCTCATTTATAATGATGATTCTGTCGCAAACTGACTGGACCTCGCTGAGGATATGGGTGGAGAGTATGACAGTATGGGATTTACCGAGGTTACGGATGAGGTTGCGGATTTCGATAATTTGCTTTGGGTCGAGGCCTACGGTGGGTTCGTCGAATATGATGACTGGCGGGTTGCCGATCAGGGCCTGAGCGATTCCCACTCTCTGACGATAGCCTTTTGAGAGGTTTTTGATGAGTCTGTTTTTCACGTCATCGATTTTTGTCACCTGTCTGACCTCGGCTATATGAGCGTCGCGCTTAAGCCTACAGCCTTTGATTTCGTAGACGAAGTTGAGATATTCGTTTACTTTCATATCCACGTATAGGGGCGGCTGTTCGGGGAGGAAGCCTATCAGTTTTTTTGCTTCCCCGGGGTTTTCGAGGATGTCGATGCCTCCCACCTTTACTTCCCCGGAGTTCGAGGACAGATAACCGGTGAGGATATTCATGGCAGTGGATTTACCCGCGCCGTTTGGACCGAGGAACCCGACGATTTCGCCTTTATTTATTTTAAAGCTCACGTCGTCCAGTGCGGTTTTGGGGCCGTAGTTTTTTACGAGGTTGTTTATTTCTATCATAAACAGTTATTCCTTCCGATAGAGGTTTGAGTACCTTGATTTAAAAAATTATATCACAGAATTATAGATAAATCTTGAACTTTTGTTGATTTTACGCAAATTTATGTGATTTTTATGTGACGGAGCGTCAAAACGTACATGAAAAATCAGATAATCGCGATTCCCGCGCCCATTGTACCACGTTTACCGTTCATTCTTCTGTGGGAGTAGTAGAGCGAATCGTTCGAGCACATGGTGCAGTGGGGAGAGACGTCGATTTTTGTGACCCCGGCGGACGCGAGGATTTCCTTATTCATCGAGGTGAGGTCGGCGTGGGGGCTAGAAAATCCTTCCCGTTTGATGTGACGGCTTGCGAAGTCGGACCCCCGTATTCCAGCCACAGCCTCACAGAAGTCCTCGCCCACTTCAAAGCAGCACAGTCCTATATGAGCGCCGATTGCTGCCGAGATTGACTCCCGCACCGCACCAAGCTTCACCATCTGCTCCACGGCTTCCCCTGCGATTCCGTTTACGGTTCCCCTCCATCCCGCGTGAACTGAGGAGACGACGGGGTTATCCTTTTCATCCAGTCCGCAGAGGAGTATGGGCGTACAGTCGGCTACTCTTATGACAGGGAGAACCATTCTGTCCGAGGTTACAAAGCCGTCGCAGTCCTCGCCCCGTTCCTTTGAGATACCCTCGCCTGCGTTGTGCCGGTCGATAACTCTCACTTTAGCCGAGTGAATCTGATGTGCCGTGACAACGGAATTTTTGTCAAGCTCACCTGATATGGCGGCGGCGAATACTTCAAAGTTTTTGCGTACAACATCCGGCTCGTCGCCTAAGCTGAAGGTCAGGTTCAGGCTTTTGGTATGCTCGAGTGCGCTGTAGCCGCCCTCCCTTGTAGAGAAGCCGTGCCGCACGCCGTATTTTTCGTATTCGTCAAGCATGGTTGAGCAGTAGAGGATTCCTTTTTTATAAAACATAGTGTATAGATAAAGGGAAACCCGAGAGTCTCCCTTTTTCCTTTCAAAAATTTCAGTATGATTACTTTATTTCAATCATGGATTCGTCCCACATTTCGGGAGCTTCGTAGCCCAGCAGATTGCAGACGGTTGCCGCAACGTTTGAGAGCCCGAATTTTCCGTCCTTGAGCGAATAGCTGGACGCGTACTTGTTGTCGTAGATAATGCAGGGAACGGGGTTCAGCGTATGGCTGGTCTTTGCCTTGAGGGAGCCGTCCTTGTTGTGCTTGACCGCGTGGGTCTTTTTGTCAAACTCTGCCATCTCGTCGGCGTTTCCGTGGTCGGCCGTGATGATTGCAACTCCGCCTACCTTGTCGATAACCGGAAGGATACGTCCGAGCTGTAAGTCAAGTGCTTCCATTGCGCATACCGTTGCTTCAAGGCTTCCCGTGTGGCCTACCATGTCACCGTTGGGGAAATTTACTCTGATGCAGTCATATTTGCCGGACTCGATTACTTCAATAAGTCTGTCGGTGATTTCGGCGCACTTCATCCATGGCCTCTGCTCAAATGGAACCACGTCCGAAGGTATTTCCTCGTAGGTCTCGTATTCGTCGGAGAACTTGCCGCTGCGGTTGCCGTTCCAGAAGTAGGTGACGTGGCCGTATTTCTGGGTCTCGCTGATGGCGAACTGGCGGATTTTCATGTCGGCAAAGTACTCTCCGCTGGTGTTGGTGATCTCCGGCGGGGAAACGAGGTAGTGGGCGGGAATGTGAAGGTCCCCGTCGTACTCGAGCATGCCGGCGTAAACCACATTCGGAACCTTAACTCTGTCGAACTTGTCGAACTCCGCGCCACCGTCGAACGCCTTTGAAATCTCAATCGCACGGTCGCCTCTGAAGTTGTAGAAGATTACCGAATCCCCATCGTTGATTGTGCCAACAGGCTTGCCGTTTTCAGCGATAACAAAAGGAGGCAGGTCTTGGTCGATTGCGTGGGTCTCGGCTCTGTAGGTTTCAACGGCTTCATGAGCGGTGGCAAACTGACGTCCCTCGCCTATAACGTGGGTCTTCCAGCCTAATTCAACCATAGCCCAGTTGGCCTCGTATCTGTCCATTGTGATAACCATACGTCCGCCGCCCGACGCGATTTTTACGCTGCATCCGTCAGTTGAGAGGGAAGCGATGTACTCTTCAAATGGGTCAATGTACTCGAGGGCTGAGGTTTCGCCTACGTCACGTCCGTCGAGCAGAATGTGGATTCTGATGTTCTTCACGCCTTCATTTTTCGCTTCGGCCAGCATTGCCTTCAGGTGGTCGATGTGGGAGTGAACGTTGCCGTCGGAGAAAAGTCCGATGAAGTGGAGCGTGGAGCTGTTATCCTTGACATTAGCCACAAGGGACTTCCATGTACTGGACTCAAACATTTTGCCGGACTCGATGGAGTTTGAAACCAGCTTTGCTCCCTGTGCGAACACCTGACCGCTTCCAAGGGCGTTGTGGCCTACCTCGGAGTTGCCCATATCGTCGTCGGAGGGGAGTCCTACGGCTGTTCCGTGAGCCTTGAGTGTGGTCATGGGGTAGTTTGCTATAAGCCTGTCAAGGTTGGGAGTGCGTGCGAGACGAACGGCGTTAGCTTCTGATTCCGGAGCCATTCCCACGCCGTCCATTACAATGGTGACAACGGGACGCACGGCGAGATTTGACTTGAGTTTTTCAAGATGTTTCATAACAGATTCTTCCTTTGTATTTAGATAAATTACAGGCGGTGTTAATTGGTTTTATTTGATGTAGTCCATCAGGTTGACTATGGCGATTTCGGATTTCTGAGCCATGCGGAAGGTCTGGACTGAGCCGCTTCTTCTCTGGTTCAGAGCGCAGTAGGCTATAAGGCAGCCCGCGTGGTCAACCATGTACTGGTTGCGCTTTTTCATGCAGTTGTATGTCTCAATCTCGGAGACATAGCGGATGCTGGCGGCGAATCCTTTGATTCTGTGGTATTCCCGCACGGTTTCGATTCCCTCTGGAGTGTCGGTTTTCCATTTTTCCGTCTGGTTCACGCAGGGGAGTGCGAGAATGAGCTTGACGTCAGCCCCCCTGTCCATTGCGCGGATTACGGCTTGTTCAGCCATCATGTCAAATCCGACCGCTCCCCCGCAGATGAAGTAGCGGACTTTTTTCTCGATAAGACTGTCGATAGTCTTGTCAAGCAGCATTTCGAGCTGTGGCTTCACGTCCTCGTGTATTCGTCTGTGTCCGGTGAAGCAGCATGAGTTTTCCCGACGCATATCCGGCGGGAGCGGAGTAGATATAGATTCTACAGCTTCCATCTCGTCCATACTAAACGATTCCTTTCTTTCATTTTATTTGGCAGAAAAAGTTAAAAGTCAATTGACATTCAGTCGTGGTTATGCTATGATTGAGTAGAAGAGGTCCTTCCTCGGTATTACTCCCCCAACGGGAAGAGAAGGCGAAATTCGTTTCCCTCCCGAAAATCCGGATGAAAAATATACCATAATTCTATTATATCATATTTGAGGATTTTTTTACATGGTTTTTTTGATGTTTAATGATAAAAATTTTGAAAATTTTGTTAAAGCTTCTCTTGAAGTCATGTGCGTGTGGGATTCCGGACGGCCTGACGGGGGGGTTCGGGTGGTTGTGTGCGACACGGAGGGATATAAAAACCGCAGGAAAACCCATCCCTCAAAGCAGGAAGCCTACGTCGTGGTGGCACGGGACAGCTCCCCTATGAGTCTTCCGCCGGACGCGGTGCTTGTCAGATATCCTTTGAGTCTGGTCGGACTGAGGGAAGCCGTGGCCAAAGCCGAAAAAATAGCCTACGACGTGAAGCAGGACAGCGGCTACTACAGAGTGACCTACGACCGGGAACGACGTGTGGTGTCCTACTGCGGGGAAGAAGCAGGCCTCTCGCCAAAGGAAGGGCTTTTGTTTGAAGCTCTTTTCGAAAGATCCGGAGAGCCGGTCAGCCGGGACTATCTTCGGGAATATGTCTTCGGGCCGGATGTGAACAAAAGCTCAAACGTAGTGGATGTGTACGTCAACTACCTGAGAAAACGGCTGAATCCGCTTTTGGGCGACGGAGCAGTGGCGGCAGTGCGCGGAGTGGGGTATTCGCTCAGGATCTGACGGCACGCATTATTTCATTTTTCCGTACATAATTTAAGAATTAAAAAAAATATCATAAAAACAGGTTTACTTTTTTACCGCCGCGATATATAATGTTAACAGCCAACTATAGCATACCTTCATGAAAGGCTTGACATGAAAAAATACACCATAAGAATAAATATAACCGGAGCCGTGCCGAAAAAAATCAAAAAGGCCGTGGAAATAATATCCGAGGACGCGGACTCAATCCTCGAGCGTGACCCGGCGGCAAAGAACAAAGCCGAGGTTCTCCTGCTGTACCCCGGAGTCCACGCGCTCATACTGTACCGGCTGGCCCACATGCTGAACAACCGGGGCTACGAGCTGACCTCCCGCACCCTGTCCCAGATAGCAAAGCTTCTCACCGGAATCGAAATCCATCCCGCGGCGAAAATCGGCAAGGGACTGTTCATCGACCACGGTTCGGGAGTGGTAATCGGTGAGACCGCCGTGATCGGGGACTATTGCACCATATATCAGGGTGTGACCCTCGGCGGTACTGGAAAACAGAGCGGCAAACGCCACCCCACACTCGGAAACAACGTCATGGTAGGCGCGGGAGCAAAGGTGCTCGGCAACTTCACCGTGGGGGACAACTCAAAAATCGCCGCCGGAGCCGTGGTCCTATGCGAGGTTCCGCCGGACAGCACAGCCGTGGGAATCCCCGCACATGTCGTGGTGAGACGCGGCGAAAGGGTGGAATCACAAAAAACCGAAGAAAAATGCGATTGCGGCACAAACCAGGCTGAAAAACCTGCTGAAAACTGCCGCTGCCCCGGGGATCTCGACCAGATACATATCCCGGATCCCATAGAAAACGAAATAGATGAGCTGAGAAAGACAATCGCCCGGATGCAGAAGAGCATTGAAAAACTTGAAAATCAGGGCGGCGAATGAGGTATTGATTATGAAATGTCCGTTCTGCGGAAACGAAATTGAAAACGACAGCCGGTTCTGCAAGTATTGCGGCAAACGTCCAGTGGACCCGAAACCCGAAGTGACCGACGATTCCGAAGAGTCCGGCAAAAACGGCAAAGAAGCCAAACCGGACTCCATGGACCAGAAACCCGAAGAATCCGGCGAAAACGGCTCCGTTGACGAAAGGTACGACCGTGAAATCGAGAAATACCTGCGCGAATCCTCAAAGAACAGAGAAGCGGCTGAGGGAGGTCTCGGCTGCGATCCACAGGTCAGGGTAAAAAAAGGCTTCGGCGAGGCTGTGAGGGCGCTTGCGTCAGTGCTGCTGTTCGTCGCGCTGATGTTCATAATGCAGTCCTGCGTGATATCGGCCTACACCACGTCCATGCTCACGGGGAACAGCTCATACGCGGCGGCTCTTCTCGAAAGCGAAGCAGGAAGCGATACATGGGCCGGCGTAATTAACGAAATCACCGACAAAGTCAACGAGAAAACCGTTCTGATTCTGCTTGTGGCGAACCTTCTGACCCTTCTGACCCTGTGCCTCATATTCCACGTGCGGCATAAAAATCCCCTGGAGGAAATGAGCTTTTACAACATGAACCCCATGCGGTATTTCACATTCGCGGTCTTCGGCGTTTCCCTGAACATATTCGTGTCGGTGACGCTGTCGCTCATACAAATCCCCGACGCAATAATGACCAACTTCGAGAACCACTACTCCTCGTTCTACATAAGCGATACGCCCTATGGAATCATTGTGGAGGTTCTGAGTACCGCAGTGGTGGCGGCTGTAGTTGAGGAGATAATATTCCGTGGAATCGCGATGAAGCGTCTGGTTCCGGCGTTCGGCAAACCCGCGGCGGTGGTGATATCGGCGCTGATTTTCGGAATTGCCCACGGAACACCCGTTGCCATAGCCTATGCGTCACTGCTGGGGCTGATTCTCGGCATGGTCTACGCTGTGTACAATTCGATTTACCCTTGCATTTTCATCCACGTCTTCTTCAACTTCGCCTCTTACCTTATCGAAGGTGTGCCGACAATTGTCGTAGGCGGACTGTACGGAGTGTCAATGATCTTGATAGTTTACTGCTCCTACAGGATATTCGTCCGCCGTCCGGTGTGGAACGACTTCTGCTTCGACGCACAGGGCGTGATTCCCCGCATAAACGAAAAGGAAGACAAAATCGTCGGCCGGCTCATGCTGATGCAGACGGGTAAAATCCCATTCTCGCCGGAGGAAGTAACCAAGCTCAACGAAGAGTGGAGCCGAAACCGGTCGGAATACAAAAGAAACCGCAGAAAAGCCAAAAATTACGGCTCGAATCAAAGCGACAAAAAAGAATCTGACGACGATATACATCAGGAAAAAGACAACAATAAGTAAAAAGAGAGGAACCGAACATGAAGCTCTACAACTCCCTGACCAAAACAAGGGATGAGTTTTACACCCACACCCCCGGCAAGTGCACCATGTACACCTGCGGCCCCACGGTCTACCACTACGCCCACATAGGCAACCTCCGCTCATATATAATGGAGGACGTGCTTGAAAAATACCTGCGCTTCACCGGCCTTGACGTGACCCGGTGCATGAACATAACCGACGTGGGACACCTGACCAGCGACGGCGACACGGGGGAAGACAAAATGCTCAAGGGGGCAAAGCGGGAACACAAAACCGTCATGGAAATCGCGAAGTTTTACACCGACGCCTTCTTCGACGACTGCCGGAAGCTGAACATAAAAAAGCCGGACATAGTGGTCCCCGCCACCTCGTATATAGAGCACTTCATCCACATGATCGAGGTTCTGCTTGAAAAAGGGTACGCATACGTCTCCGGCGGGAACGTGTATTTTGACACCTCCAAGCTGGAGGACTACTACGTCTTCAACAAGCACGACGCGGAAAACCTCGAAGTTGGAGTCCGTGAGGGAGTTGAAGCCGACGAAGCAAAGCGGAACAAAACCGACTTCGTTCTGTGGTTCACCAAGTCCAAATTCGAGGATCAGGAGCTGAAGTGGGACAGCCCGTGGGGTTATGGCTACCCCGGATGGCATATCGAGTGTTCTGCTATCTCAATCGACAACCTCGGCGAATACCTTGATTTGCACTGCGGCGGAATCGACAACGCCTTCCCCCACCACACCAACGAAATCGCCCAAAGCGAAGCATATCTCGGACACAAATGGTGCCCCCAGTGGTTCCATGTTTACCATCTCAATACGGCTGAGGGCAAAATGTCAAAGTCCGCCGGAAAGACCTTGATCGTTTCCACCCTTGAAGAAGCCGGATATTCGCCGTTGGTGTACCGCATGTTCGTGCTCCAGTCCCACTACCGGAAGGATTTGGTGTTCACCTACGAGGCGCTTGACTCCACCAAAACCGCCTACAACAAGCTCATCACTAAAATCAGCGGCCTGAACTTCGCCGACCAAACCCCGGTGGATGAGGAGCAGTATTCAGCTCTTGTAAAACGCTTCACCGACGCCATGGACAACGACCTGAACACCTCCGTAGCCATCACCTCGGTCTACGACGTACTCAAGGCGAAAACCACCGATTCCACCAAAATCAAAGCCATCGGAAAAATCGACTCGGTTCTCTCGCTGGATTTGATTGAGGAAGGGCGGAAGCTCAAGGCTCACCTGGAGGAAGAAAAGAAAGCCGCCGCCAACGCTGAGCTGAAAATTACCTGCCTGACTCCCGGAGTGGCCGCGGACAAGCGTGAAGAGGTGGAAAAGCTGATTCGTGAGAGGGCGGAAGCAAAAGCCGCCAAAGACTACGGCAAAGCTGATGAAATCCGCGGCAAACTCACCGAAATGGGCGTAAGTTTAAAAGACGGCAAAAATGAAGTTAGTTGGAACTTGCAGTAATCGCACATTCGTTCAATTGTAATTTCTGCTTGCACGGTTGACCTTTTGGAAAAGTAGATCTTAAACAATCCAAATTCCAAGACCTTCGAATTACCACGAACATTTAACAAGCGTATTAGTCCAAAAATAGTTTAATATTAAGGTAACACAAATGAAACTGTTTATCATACGCCACGGCGACCCGGATTACGCCAACGATACCCTCACCGAACGGGGCTGGCGTGAAGCGGAACTTCTGCGTGACCGGCTGGCGGGGGAGAACATCACAAAGGTCTACGTATCCCCCCTCGGACGTGCACAGGACACCGCCAAGCCCTTCCTCTACAAAACCGGACTCACCGCCGAAACCCTCGACTGGCTTCAGGAATACCCCCGTGCCGCCTTTGAACCCCGCTCGAAATACGGTCTGGGTGAGGACAGAGCCTGCTGCCCGTGGGACTTGAATCCGGCGGTGTTTGAAGCCAATCGCGAACAATTGTCCGACCTGACCCGGTGGAGTGAGAGCGAAATTTACACAAAATACGGCTGCGCTGAATACGGACGCATGGTTGAGCGGAATCTGGACGAGCTTCTCTCGAAAAACGGCATGACTCCCGACGGGTTTGTCTACCGGCTGACGGAGGGATTCACGGATGCTGAAGTGCAAAAAAGCAACATTGCGGTCTTCTGCCACATGGGACTGGGATCCTACCTTACCGCACACCTCGCCCGCGTCGCACCGCCCCTGTACTGGCAGACCTTCCGCGTGATGCCGACATCCGTTACAACCGTCGCGTTCCACAAGACCGGGGAGAGGACGTATATCTCGAAGATATTCACCGTCGGGGACGTTACCCACCTCGCTCCAATCGGACTGACATACAGGTGGTAAAAAATCAACATCGCACAGAGACACCTGAAGTAAGCATAAATCCATATTATACCAATTCAAATCCCATAAAAAGGTAAAAATCAAATGAAAACTGCAATAATCACGGGAGCTTCCGCCGGACTGGGACTGGAATTTCTGAAAGCCCTGCCGAAATACTATCCGGACATAGAAGAATACTGGCTCATCTCCCGCCGTCGGGAAAAACTTGAGGAAGCCGCCGCCAAAATCGACAAGCCCTGCCGCGTAATCCCGCTGGATCTGACCCTCGACGAAAGCTACACCGCCCTGAAAACCGTGCTGGAAGAAGAAAAACCAAAGGTAGTCATGCTTGTGAACAATTCCGGATGCGGCTACCTCGGGAACATAGGCGAGGGCGAGCTTGAAAACCAGACCCGCATGATTGACCTGAACCTGAAAGGCCTCACCGCCGTCACACACCTGACCGTCCCGTACATGCCCTCGGGATCGCGGATCATCAACGTCTCCTCAATCGCGTCCTTCTGTCCCAATCCCCGTATGACCACCTACAGCGCCACAAAGGCCTACGTCACCGCCTTCTCCTTCGGACTGGGTGAGGAGATGAAATGCAAAAAAATAACCTGCACCGCCGTATGCCCCGGACCGATGGACACCGACTTCATCTACCTCGGCAAAATCAAGGGAAACTCCAAGACCTTCGACACCCTCCCATACTGCAATCCCGCCAAAGTCGCGAAAGGTGCGCTGATTGCGGCCGGGCGTAGAAAGAGCATCTACACTCCCACGGGATTTTACAAATTTTACCGTCTTCTCGCAAAACTCGCCCCGACGAAGCTTATGATGAACTTCTCAAAAACCTAAAAAATTAACATAAAGCAAAGGAAACAACTACATGAATTATCAGGACAAAATCGCCGCAAATGTTGCAGGAAAGCCCATAATGGAAAGCGAAATCGACATAGCTCTGGCTCAGATGGGTCAGCGCGGACAGAGCTACAACAACCCGCAGGGAAGAGCAATGATTCTCGACCAGCTCATAAACAAACGTCTGTTCCTGCTTGACGCACAGCGGAACCTCCTCGAGAGAGAACCGGCGTTCAAGGAGCAGCTCAACCGGGTGAAGGAGGACATGCTGGCAAGCTACAACATCCAGAAGTCCGTTGAGCGGGTGCGTGTGACCGACGAGGAAATCAGGAAGTTCTACGACGAAAACCCCGACCAGTTTGACGCAGGGGAGGCATATGACGCGGACCATATTTTGGTGGATTCCGAGGATTTAGCTAAAGAAATCCGAGAAAAAATCCTCTCCGGTGAGATTGACTTCGCTGACGCCGCAAAAAAGTACAGCACATGCCCCTCTGGTAAGGAAAGCGGAAAGCTGGGTGAGTTCGGTCACGGTCAGATGGTGCCGGAGTTTGAAGAAGCCTGCGACCAACTTCAGGAAGGTGAGCTGTCCGGTCCCGTGAAGACCCAGTTCGGCTGGCACCTCGTGAAGCTCAATCGCCGCATAAAAGGCGAAAAGGTGGAGTTTGCCGTGGCGAAGGAGGAAATCCGTCAGGCGCTCATCGCACAGAAGCAGCAGGCGGCATATCAGAGCCGTGTAAATCAGCTGAAAATCCTCTACCCCGTGGATAAATTTTAACGAAAATAAAGCATAATTCCAGCGTCGGCTCGGTTGAATCCCGTGGTCGGCGTTATTTTTTTAATTTTTGTAAATAAGACTGGAGTAGTATTGACACTCCGATAAGACTGTGGTAGTATATAGACGTGGAATTTACGTAAATCCAAATTTGTTTGACTCCGCCTAGGCTGAGATTAAATGGAAATACAGGCAATTGCCGGAAAATAAGGAATATTATGGCAAACACGAACAGAGATAAAGACAACAGACTCCAAGATTCGGAGCTTAAGGTTATGAAGGTGCTGTGGCGGCTGGGTGAGGCTCCGGCGCGGAAAATCGCGTCAATCCTCGAGGAAGAGCAGGGTTGGAACGTCAACACCACCTACACCCTAATCAAGCGGTGTGCCGCCAAAAACGCCCTTGAGCGAATCGACCCCGGTTTCATCTGCCGTCCCCTGATCGACGAAAAGTCAGTACAGCGGGAGAGAACCGACGAGCTGATCGACAAAATCTACGACGGCTCGGCTGACCGGCTCTTTGCGGCGCTGATTGACTCAAAGCGGCTGTCGGAGGCGGAAATCGCGCGGCTTGTGGACATTGTAAAAGGCGCGCAAAAATGAGCATACTCAGCCCCATTGAAATAATCGTGGGTGGGTCCGTGCTGATTTAAGCTGTTTTTCTGATACGTCAGATTCTCGGCGATAAGCTTCCCCGTCGTGCGGTGGTTGTGCTGTGGGAGATTGCAATCCTGCGGCTGTTGATTCCCGTATCCCTGCCGACCCAGCTGAGCGCGTACAACCTCGACGTAATCGGCGCGGAAAAGCAGATTCTGGCAGACTCCGGTGTGGATTTTACAATAGACGAGGCCACACCTGACGAGGTCACACCAGTTATGCTGCGGAAGTCCGACGAACCTGCACTGTTACCCGATGAAGTCAGGAAAAAACCGGAGGAAAGTCCGACATATTCAGCCCGGCCTCGGACGACAAACGGCAGACTCCAGCCCAGTTTCACCGAACCCGAGCCAAAGCCCGCTGACCTACGGCATACTTCATCCGGTTGTGCTTCTCCCCGAGGGCAGCTTCACCCAGTCCCAGCTTAGGTTCATCCTGACCCACGAGCTGACCCACATAAAGCATCTGGACGGCGTGCGGAAAACCATAGCGAATGCCGCGCTGATTCTGCACTGGTACAACCCCCTTGTGTGGCTCATGCACGCACTCTACAACCGGGATATAGAGCTTGCAGTCGGTTGTGCGCCGGATGGGACTTGACGAAAAAGCGGACTACGCCATGACCATAATTGCCATGAAATCACAGACAAACTACAGCTATAGCTGCAGCAGTTATTCCATAATAAGCGGCAAAAGCGCCTCCGAGGAAAAGATTGAATTTATAATGAAGATAAAAAAGCAGACCACCGCCGCCCTGATTCTCGCCTGCGTAGTAGTAGCGTCGGTTGCGGGAGCCTTCGCGACATCAGCGGATGATGGGGTGAAAAATAACACGAAAATCACAAATGTTGACGTCAGCGAGGAAGGAATCACGGCTGTTTATTCAGACGGCACAAAGGAAACCCCGGACACCTCCGCCTATTCCGAGATAGAGTGGTGGACAGCTGACAAATACGAGGCTTGGTTCAACGAGCAGAGGGTGGAGCTTCCGAAAATCATAGGCGAGCGAGGCTGGACCCCCTCCACGGGCTGGTTCGAGTAGACTCAGGAGAAAGTGGACGAAGCTCTCGCGCAGTACGAGGAGACCCTTGAGGACATCAAAAACGGACTCAAGCTGTCCAAACCCGCCGACGACGGCGTGACCCTCGCAAGCTATCCTGACAACACCGAAACCTTGGATGAAATTTATGATGAGGTAATGCTTGAGTAATTTCAGATTCAGGGAAAAATCTGGCAGAATGATGATAGTGCGCTGGGCGAAGCATATACGGAAATCGAATCTCTCCGCAATGAATTAATTTCACTTCTTTATGAGGTCAGGGACCAAACAACAGCACAGGATGAAACACTAATAATTCTGCGCAGTATTGAGGAAGTTGCGGAAACAATCCATGAACGCCTGAAAAAGGAAGCTGAAATCAAAGAAAAGCTCGAAAACTTCAGGCAAAAACAGACGGAATTCATAGAAGAACTCGCCGCGCTGGAGGATGAACTTGGCAAAATCGAGCACACCACAAAAATACGACGTCAGCCCTGAAGAAACCGAGTGATACAACCCATGATCCATAGGCGCGGCTGAGCAGACCCATATAGCCGATGGAATCGGATTCAGCTATAACGGCAAAACCCTCGTGGAGTTTGTGAACCAGTACGCTGAGTTCGGGCTGGACTGCGAGAAAATCTCCGACAGCGAGTACAATATCACGCTGAACGGGGAAGTGGTTGACGTTTTCGTTGACGACCGCCCCGGAGAGTACATTGTCACCTATTCCAATGATTGGCTCACCACCGATGACGACGGATTCCGACCGGAAGACCTCATCGAGCCATACACCCGCGCCGTAGTTCTCTACAAGGACGGCAAGCCCTGCGGAGTGGACTTCAAAACCGTCACCCCGTAACAAAAAAATACAGCAAAGCTTCCTCTTGAAACAAAAAACGCGCTGAATCGGAAAACCACCGAAACGGCGCGTATTTTTTATGCGTGATTACTTGAGAAAACCGAACTTTGATACAATCGGCGGCTCCATTGCTTTGCCCTGACAAACGTAGACGAAGCACATGATTTTGATGACAACTGTCACTATAATCCACACAGCAAACGCAATCCACCCGAGAATCGGGATGAGACAGAGAAGGACTGAAATGGCGGCAATGATGTCGATTTTGAGAGCCTGACGTGCGTGGAATGCGGCATAGGGCGAGTGAAATCCTGCGAGAAGGGCAATGATAACTCCCAAAACGCTCAAAATGTAGGGCACCATGGCGAAAATCTTGTTGTCGGATACGTCAGCGGGGTTGAACTCTGAGGTGTGGTCGGCGGGATTTGATTTAAGCTCAGCCTGAGGGATCACCATCAGCGGCTCCCCGCACTTTGCACAGACATTTGCTCGATCGTCGTACGAAATACGGCAGTTTGGACAAAATTTCATAAAGCATAGTTCCTTTCGTGAATTATCTTACTGAAAAAAGTATAGCATATTTTGTTGAAAATTGCAATGATAATTTAAAAAAAATCATGAAAATATATGGAAATCAATGTGACGGATGTATGAATTCTCAGACCCCGAAGCAGATAACATACTGCCCAAGCCTTTCCGCCGACTCAAGCAGCGTCAAAAGCTCCGCCACGGACTTCTACCCCCGTATGGCTTAACTATCTCTAAAAACGTTCCAATCGACTCAGGTGGAAGCAAAGTCACACCGTAATGGTTAATTCCGGAAAATAGTCGGCGCAGGGAGCAGGTGAAAGAAGGTATGTGTCTGACTGGGAGAATCCACTCGTTCACAATGTCATCCGGTACTGCCACACAACGGTAAAACTCCAACGCCTTTTCATAGTCGTTGTTGAAATCCGAAAAATCCGAGTAATCCCGCTCGGGATCCACGTCGGCAATTACGCCGAAATACACGCAGTCGCTCATTTTTACCGCCATTACGTCAACAAAGGCTTATCCACCTGTGGCAGCTCATATCATCGCGGGATAACTTGAAATCTCAGCTTCAATAAGCCGATTCTGCCTGTGTGGGTTTTCCATATTATAGCACATTTTTTGTGAGAATACAACAGGGAATTGACAAACGTTTGTTTTTATGATATACTATATAGCGAACATAATATCGTAACCCCGCTCATACTCCATTTTATGCGGCGGGGCGGGAAGATTTACGAGTACGCGAAAATTTAACGAAATGGGGTGAGGTAATGCATAAAATCAATAGGCAGGCGGTGGCGGCAATGCGAAGGTGGCACAGTCTTGGCGAACCGGGAGTAGTGGAGGCGGCGGAACTGGCGGGGCAGGGGAAAATCAAGCCGTCGGAGTGGGTGGAGTTTGCGGCATGCGCGGAGTGCTTCGATCGTCTGAGGCGGGATAATCCTGAGACAATCGAGGCGGTGCGGGAGGTGTACATGGCCGGTTCGGGCAGAGGCATGCTGAAAAAAGGCGAGGTCAGCGCACGGGTAATCCACTACAGCATCCGCCGATACATAAGTGAACGCGAGGTCTGGCGCATGCTGACTCAAGCCTCAGCAGTATTCGACGCGCTGATGACCCTGTCCGGCGAAGGAGAGAGAAAAGTCTTCCTCGACTGACGCAGTTAACTGCGGTAAACTGCTGACTCACGACAAACGCAGACAACCGCTTCACAAAAACAAAAACCGCCCGGGCAGTCAAGCTTGAACGGTTATTTTTTTTATAATAAATTTATAATTAAAATAAAAGGACCTGTTCTGGATTTTCAGTCTTCATTTTTTTATTAAAATCGTCTCAGGTGAAGGCTGGATGCGTGAATGTGATATTCAATGCCAGCTCTGAAATTCGCGTTCCCCCTTTGGAAAGAGACACGCGGATTTTTCGCAAACTTCTTGACTTTTCCACCTGATTCTGTTATACTGTCTTTGAGTACAAAACTTGAAAGAACACCCAAAAATACTAAACGAAAGGATGAATCATATGGGTATTTTGACTTACAACGACAAGAGCTTTTTAATGGACGGGAAGGAATACACCATTATTTCCGGCGCAATGCATTATTTCCGCATTCCCCGGGAGTATTGGACTGACCGTTTGACCAAGCTGAAGGAGTGCGGCTTTAACACTGTGGAAACTTACACTGCATGGAACCTTCACGAAAAGCGCGAGGGGCAGTTTGACTTTACGGGCATGCTGGACATTGCGGAGTACGTCTCAATCGCGGAATCTCTGGGGCTGAATGTTATCCTCCGTCCCGGTCCGTACATCTGCAGTGAGTGGGAGTTCGGCGGGCTTCCGGCTTGGCTCCTCTCCTACCACACAATGGGACTGCGGTGCAACGACCCCTTATTCATTGAAAAGGTACGGAATTACTACCACGCGCTGTTTGACCAGCTCAAGGGCCACTTCTCCACTCAGGGCGGCGGAATTATCATGGTGCAGATTGAAAACGAGTATGGCTCCTACGGCGACGACAAGGAATACCTGCGGGCTATCGAGGACATTTACCGTGAGTGCGGAGTGGACGTGACCCTCTTCACCTCGGACGGCGCGTGCTGGTGGATGCTTGGCGGCGGTACTTTGCCCGATCATCTCTGTGTAGCCAACTTCGGCTCCCATCCCGTGGAAAACTTCCGCATGCTCGACCTGTTCCGCAAAAATCAGCCCCACATGTGCGGCGAATACTGGTGCGGCTGGTTCGACCATTGGTACGAGGAACACCACGTGAGAGACGCGGAGGAGCTGGCGGGCTTGTTCTCCGACATGATTGAGTCGGGAGCGTCCCTGAACTTCTACATGTTCCACGGCGGCACCAACTTCGGCTTCATGAACGGCGCAAACCACGGCGGCAAGTACGAGCCAACCATCACAAGCTACGATTACAACGCCCTCCTCAGCGAAGCCGGAGATTTGACTCCCGCTTATTTTGCCGTGCGGAAGATTATGGAAGAAAAGTATGGTCCGCTTCCCGAGCTGACGGTGAAAAATTCCGAAAAGGCGGCATACGGCAAGGTTGCGCTTAACGAAGGTGCGTTCATCCTCGACGCGGTGAAGAAGATTTCCTCCCCCGTTCACACAGCCGTGCCCAAATATCAGGAGGACATCGGGCAGAATTACGGCTTCACTCTGTACTCTACCATTGTCAACGGTCCCTGCGAGGAAATCCCGCTCCAGTACGACTGCGTACACGACAGAGCCGTAGTCTTCAAGAACGGACGCTACGCCGGCACAATCGAGCGCTCCCGCAGACATGACCCGGTGACAATCAAGCTCCTTCCCGGCGAGAGAGTACGTCTTGACATCCTCGTTGAAAACATGGGCCGCGTCAACTACGGTCCGGAGATGGGGGACCAGAAGGGCATGGCGGGAATCCGATTCGGTCAGCGGCTCCACTTCGGCTGGGACATGTACCCAATGGAGATGGAAGACCTGTCCGGTATCGAGTACAAGCCGCTTGAGGGCGGGGTGAGCAAGTCCTCATTCCTGCGGGGTCAGCTTGAAATCGAAGGCCAGCCCAAGGATACGTTTATCAGGCTGGACGGCTTCCATCACGGCTTTGTTGTGGTCAACGGGTTCAATCTGGGTCGGTACTACAACGACGCAGGCCCACAAAAGACCCTGTACTGCCCCGCACCCATGCTGAAGGAAGGCAAGAACGAGGTGGTTGTGTTTGAGATGGACTCCTCCGACAGGAACGTGATTGAGTTTGTTGACACACCGGATTTGGGGTGAAAATAATCGGACAACAGTGAAGGAAGGCGCGGTTTACAGTTTAATTTAACATTTTGGAGGCAGCACTATGAAAATAAGAAGAATACTCCGCGGAATTTTAGTATTGTTTACTCTGGCGATATGCGTTGGTATTGTGTTCTCTTCCGTATCCGCCGCCGAGGTTATTGGTCAGGTGAAAAAGACGGACATCAAGGCCTACATCAACGGGTACGAGATTCCGGCGTACAGCATTGACGGGAAAACCGCGGTAATCACGTCGGATCTTAAAAATTACGGATTCAATACCTATTATGACAATACCGACCGCTCGTCAAACATTGTGCTGAAGGAATCGGGCGCGAAAATCGACCCCATTGTCAAAGAGGACGACAAAGCCGCGTTTGGCGAGGTCATAGCAGACGTATACAAAAGCGATATTGTGGTGAAGGTCAACGGAAAATCCGTCACTGGATATAATATCGGCGGTAAAATGGCCGTGAAGTTTTCCGACCTCAAGACTTTCGGCGAGTATTACGAGAGCAAGGAAAACAAAACCTGCAGTCTGATGATAGAAGGCTTGCAGCTGAACAAGGACTGCGGTACGGCTTTGCGTTTCACGATAAAGGGGGAAAATTTCACATATCAATCATGGCTGACGTACAGCCTCGACAACATATGCAAGGACTACTCCGTATCGAATGGGAATTCCTACAGCTACTGTATCACTGACACCAGAGCAAATGATCTGCGTATGGTGAAAAAATACAAAGGCGAGCCGGACACGCTGTATGTCGTTTCAGCCGACGTCAGGACTAAGGATGTCGTGAACCATGAAAACCCAAACGATCCCATGGGGGCAAGTATCAGTGCCGGAGACTACACCTGTTCCGCCAGCGTCCTTGGCACCAGCGAATGGAAAACTCTTTCTTTCGTCGGGCGAACTGACAAGGACGGCTATATCACTGTTTCCCTCAATCTCGGCTACTGGTCAAACACCTGCACCGGTACGGCGTGGTTCGACAACGTCAGAATCAGTAAACTTTCTGATTACAAAACGGAAGACAAAACGTGGAATTTCTTAGCCGTGATTATGACTGACACCAGCCTTAACACATATGACGGTGATTTGGGGTGCACGCTTAAGCTTCATTATGAGATGTCGGACGATGAGGTCAGTAATCTCAAGAAGCATATGGCTGAATTTGAAAAGGATATTCCGAATATTTCCGGCGGAATGATGGAAGCAAAGGTAGACGTGGCGGTCTGCGAAAAGAATTTCAGCAAGTTCACGAAGGACAAAGCATACGGATATGTGATTAACGCTGAAGAAGGAAACGAATACTGCGCGGAATGCAGCATCAATCCCGAAGATTATGACCACGTGTTCTTTATCCTGAACCTGCCATCCCTGCCGAAGGAATATTTCGGACTTGGCGGCACAAACATCATCGGCCAAACAGGCTACAGCGTGATAATTTTTGACGGAGCTGACGCGATTAAAGGGGCATACGAATCGGCTGAATCATGGTCCCCATCGGTTTACGTACACGAATTCCTGCATTACATAGAAAATTACTCACGCAGTTATGGCTTCGAAATTCCTTCAATCCACGACGCGGAGAAGTTTGGCTACAAACACGTCTGCGGCTGGCGCGGCTTCTATTCTGATTTCATGACCAAAAACGTCGTGTCCAACGGCGAAAAGCTGGGAGTGGAGCCTGTCATCTGGAACGCCGCACCTCACAAGTTCAGGTGATTCTCTCGCATGACCGTCACTCCTTCTGTCTCTTCCTGCGCCCGCGGCTGTTCTTCTCTTTGACGGCTTCCTCTGCCTTATACAGTTCCTCTTCCGTCAGCCCCATGAACGCGCGAACCTCATCCGGCTTCATTCCGGGAAAATTGCGGGACAGGCCGTAAAATTTCTGCCGGTACTCCTTCCTTATCCGTTTTGTACTTTCCATGTGTATTATCCCTCGTTTGTTACAGTATAAAGTGTAAAACAGGATGCTTTATATAATAAATAGTCGCGGGAAGTGGCGTTTGGTTTGCGGTTTTTTGTAAAATTTTTGATTTTATGCTTGGAAAGGATTGTTTATGACTGCGGTTTTGTCTAATGAACAGCTTACTCGAATATACCGCGGCGCTCTGCGGTTTGAGGAAGTCGACGGGTACCTTGCCGCGTTCCAGTATACAAAGGCCCAGCAGGACTACTTTGCCCGCACAAGCCTGATGTGGTACGACAGATGTACGGCAACCACCGCGAAAACGCTGGAGTTTATCACCGACGCTGACGAAATTTCCTTTGAATACAGAATGATGTGGGTCGGCTCTCCTGACACGGTTGAGGTGGAGGTCGGCGGGGACATTTTCCTGTGGGCAAGCCTCGACAAAATCCCAAGAGAGGGGAAAATCACGTTCAGATTCCCGGAGGGTGAGAAATACGGCGGCGAGAAGCAGGTGCGGGTCTACCTTCCGGCGGACTCAACCATGCAGATAAAGAATTTCGCCTACGAATCCCCAACAGGAAAGCTGACTCCTGCTCCACGGGGAAAGAAGGTCCTGTGGCTGGGCGACTCCATCACGCAGGGGTACGGTCCGTATCGTTCTGCGTACACTTACGTCAGCGTGGCCAACCGGATTTTGGGGTACGACATCCTGAACCAAGGCATCGGCGGGTACATTTACGATAAAAATTCGCTCGTCGACATGGGGTACAGACCCGAGGGAATCGTCGTCGCAATGGGTACGAATCAGCATCGGGAGACGAAAATCGGCACGGTGCGGGACTATTACGAGGCTCTGGCTAAGGTCTACGGGGATACGCCGGTGGTATGCGTGACTCCATTGTGGAGAGGTGACACTCCCGACGACTGCGAGGCGCTCATCCGTTTGTCAGAGTACGTGAAGGAAGTCTGCGCGGCCTACGCAAACATCACGGTAGTCGACGGGTTCGGGCTGGTTCCCCACGAGGAGAAGTACTTCCTGGACAGACTCCACCCCAACGTTGACGGATGTAAAATCTACGGCACAAAGCTGGCTGAGATAATCAGGCAGGCGTGGGGAGAATAAAAATTGATACGGTAATCGGTGGATTTTTGATGGATTTGCTGAATTTTCAGCTTATTTTTCGTCGGATCCGCCGATTTTTCTGTTAAACTTACGAATGTGCGGCTGTGGGATATGCTATGGCTGTAAAATCATCTGTATCGAGAGCGAAATTCCATGCTGATCTGGTTTGATTCAGGCTTCGTCTGATTCGGGCGAGTTTTTTTCATCACTTTATACAAAGCGAATGTACCGATTATGGACAAAATGTCCGTGGCAGGCTGAGCATACATAAGTCCGGTCATGCCGAAAAGGCAGCTTAATATGAACAATGAGGGAATGCAGATAAGTTCCTGACGGCTGACGTTGACCACAAGTGCCGCTCCTGCCGCTCCCATTGCCTGAAGCGCGTTAGTCAGAACTTAGAACACGCTGAACAGCGCACCGGTTGTCAGAAGGATTTTTCGAGAAGCTCACGGCAAGTTCATATGCGGTTTCGTCTGTGAGGAATGCTGCGACGATTTTCCCGTTAAAAATCAGGCAGACCCCGGTGAGAATCAGCCCGAGGATGAGCGCGAAAGCCAGAGAGAAGCGAAGAATCTTTTTAAATCTGTCCCAAAGACCCGCACCGCTTGCGATAATACAGCTCCACATGCAGAAGGACGAGATCTTTTTCGCGTAGTCAGCCTTTCCCTCGCCGATTGCCCGGGAGATGACTGAGGTTCCGCCTACGCCGAAAATTGTGCCGAGTGCCATGAAAATCAGGAATACCGGCGTTGCCAGAGATACGGCCGCTACAAGAATGCCGTCGTGAGTCCGCCCGATGAAGAAGGCGTCGGCCAGATTGTAGACCAGCACCATGAGCATTGCCGCCATTGCCGGACAGGCGTTTTGCAGCACGGCTTTGCTGACCGGCGCGTCCCTGAAAATTTCCACTGAGCTTTGCTTATGCATTTTTTGTCTCCGATTATGTATGAATTTTGATATGATGCGATTGATTTAACCAAAACGGTTTCCGGCTGGGGTGGCGAGTCCGTATTTCAGCCGGAATTTGATATGATGCGATTGATTTGTGCAGGAATAAAGCCCGACGGACGCGGGTAGGTCAGGAGTCCGATGGAAAGGAGCCGCTTATTTTTTTCAGCAGGGAATAGAGAAGCTCGCCCTCGATTTCGGTTAGTGGGGACAGCAGTTTTTCTTCCGAGGCGTTCATTTCATCCTCGGCGTCGGAGCGGTACAGCTCACCCTTTTCCGTAATCCTGACGAATTTCACCCGTTTGTCATCATGAGAGTCGAAAACCGACACGAGTCCCTTCTCCTCAAGACGGGAAATTAAGCCGACGGTTGTGGATTGAGCCAGCTTCAGCCGCTTTTCCAGCTCCTTGAAGGACACCCCCTCAGGGGATTCGGATAGATTGATGAGGACGTTCATCTGCGAGAAGGTCAATCCTTTTTTGCCAAGCTGACTGTTGCCGCTCTTTTCGAGGTAGTTGTGGATCCGGTGAATCAAAAGACCGCATTTTTCCGCGTGTGCCATATGCTTCCTCCTGAATTTGTTTACGCGTAAATTATAGCACACTGCGACGGATTTGACAATAGCTTGCGATTAAAAAAACTTACAAAATTTCATCCGACGAAAAAAATCCCGCACATGCCAGCGGGGAAGCCTGCCTGTACGGAAAAATGTTGATTTTTTGTTATTTATCAGCCTTTACGGTATAAGTCGCCGACCAGTTTTTGAGAATTTCCACCCGACTGAATCCGGCTTCGCGCAAAACTTCCGTCTCATGCTTCACTGTCAGCGGAGTGTCGTAGTGGTAGAACCGGTCGTCGGGGAGATTCTGCTCGGCCTTCATCCGCTCCAGTACGGCAAAATACTCACGTTCCTTCTCCTCACTCTCGGCAAAATAGTCGGTGAGGATGAAATATCCGCCGTTTTTCAGGGATTTGCGCAGTTTTTCGTAGAGTTTCAGCTTTGCTTCCGGTTTGAAATGGTGGAGCGACTCCACGGATACCGCCGCGTCAAAGCAGTCCTCGCCAAAGGGAACGTCAAAATACGACCCACGGATGAGATTGAGTCCAGCGTCCGGCAGCTTCCGTTTAAGCGCTGTAAGCATGTCTTCGGACAAGTCGATTCCCGTGACTTTAGCGTGAGGGTTAATTTTTTGGTATTCTTCAAACTCCAGCCCCGTTCCGATGCCAAGGTCAAGGACGGAAGCGTCGGCGTAAACCGGAAGAAGACCGGCGGTGAAGCGATAAAAATGTCCGGCGCCTTCGATTGCGGTCAGCATGTGTTCGTCGTACCCGTCAAGCCGTGCGGAGAAAAAGGCGCTCATTTCTTCAAGCGGCTCAGATGTGTGTTTTTCAGTCATGACGTTCTCCTTTGCGTTGAAGCTAAAGCTATTATAGCATGACTGCCCCTCCGTGTCAAGGGTACGGATGTAGAATCGCGAAAATAAAATTTCAGGAATTTCACCAAACCCCCTTTTATTCTCGTTATAATTATGCTATAATACTAAGATAGGATCCATACAATATCAACTTACAAAGGAGAATTCTACACATGCAGTGGACTTCTGTAAACGACCTGCGGGAAAAATATCTTTCCTTCTTTGAATCAAAGGGACACCTCAGACTCCCTTCGTTTCCGCTGGTGCCAATCAACGATAAATCCCTTCTTTTAATAAACTCGGGCATGGCTCCCATGAAAAAATACTTCACCGGAGAAGCCGAACCGCCCCGCCACCGCGTCACCACCTGCCAGAAATGCATCCGCACACCGGACCTTGAAAACGTGGGACACACCGCCCGCCACGGCACTTATTTTGAAATGCTGGGCAACTTCTCCTTCGGCGACTACTTCAAGCACGAGGCAATCGCCTGGTCATGGGAATTTCTGACAAAGGTACTCGAAATACCGGAAAACCTGCTCTACCCTTCGATCTATGAAGAGGATGAGGAAGCATTCGATATCTGGAACCGTGAAATCGGCGTTCCGGCAGAGAGAATCATACGCCTCGGCAAGGCTGACAACTTCTGGGAACACGGCACCGGACCATGCGGACCCTGCTCCGAAATTTACTTCGACCGTGGCGAAAAGTACGGCTGCGGCAAACCTGACTGCAAGCCCGGCTGCGACTGTGACCGCTACATGGAAATCTGGAACAACGTGTTCTCCCAGTTCAACAACATGGGCGACGGCACATACACCGAGCTTGAACACAAGAACATCGACACCGGAATGGGTCTTGAGCGGCTGGCGTGCGTTATGCAGGGAGTTGACAACATGTTCGAAATCGACGGAATCCGCCGCATTCTCGACAAGGTTGTTGAAATTTCCGGCAAGCAGTACGGCGTAAATCAGGCTGACGACGTTTCCATCAGAATCATCACCGACCACATGAGAAGCGCCACCTTCATGATATGCGACGGCGTAATTCCGTCAAACGAGGGCAGGGGCTATGTTCTGCGACGTATAATAAGACGTGCGTCAAGAAACGGCAAGCTCCTTGGAATCGGGCATGAGTTCCTCTGCGACGTGTGCGACGTTGTCATCCGCGAAAACGCCCCCGGCTACCCGGAACTTGACGAAAAAGCCGACTACATCAAGAAAATTCTATCCAACGAAGAGGACCGCTTCAACGCCACAATCGACGCCGGACTGTCAATTCTCACAAACCTCATCCGCGCCACTGTCAAGGAAGGGGCTGACACCATCTCCGGCGAGGAAGTCTTCAAGCTCTACGACACTTTCGGCTTACCGATTGACCTGACAAAGGAAATCGCTGAGGAGAGTCACCTCAAAATCGATGAGCAGGCCTTCAAAAAGCTCATGGAGGAGCAGAAAATCCGCGCCCGTGAAGCGAGAGAGAACATTTCAGGCTGGAGCGATGCCTCAAAGTCCCTCCTCTCCGACCTCGAGAAGACCGAATTCACCGGCTACACTGATTACAGAACAGAGGCGAAAATCATCGCAATCATCGCGGAGGATGAATCCGTTGAGGAAATCACCGAGGGAGAGTGCGAGATAGTCCTTGACAAGACCCCGTTCTATGGCGAAAGCGGCGGTCAGGTAGGCGACGTGGGTACGATTTACAAAAAAGGCTCACTCATCAACGTCTACAATACCCGCAAGACCGACGGCGTGTACGTCCACATGTGTACAATTGCAAACGGCAAGTTCAAGGTGGGTGACGTGGTTATGGCGGATATCGACGACGTACGCCGCGAGGACATAAAGCGCAACCACTCCGCGTGCCACTTATTACAGGCCGCACTGAGAAAGGTTCTTGGCACACACGTTGAGCAGGCCGGTTCCTACGTGGACGAACATCGGTGCCGCTTCGACTTCACCCACTTCTCTGCAATGACGACGGAAGAGCTGATGAAGGTTGAAACCTTGGTCAACGCCAACATCATGGCAGAAAACGCAATCACCACCACCGAGACGGACATCGAGACCGCAAAGGCTCAGGGTGCCATGGCACTGTTCGATGAAAAGTACGGTAAAGTCGTGAGAATGGTAAAGATGGGCGACTTTTCAACGGAACTCTGCGGCGGCACACACTGCTCAAATACCGCACAGGTGGGGCTGTTCAAGATTATATCCGAGTCTTCCGTAGCCGCCGGCGTGAGACGTATCGAAGCCGTCACAGGAAACGGAGTCCTCGCCCTCATGGCCGAAAAGGACAGCCTTATAAACGAGACCGCCAAGGTTCTGAAAGCCAATAACACCGCCGACATGCCCCAGAGAGCCGCGTCGTTACAGGCTGAAATCACCAAGCAGAAGCACGAGATAGACGAGCTGAACCGCACGATTGCCGGAATGAAGCTGACCGCACTGCTGAACGAAGCGAAAACCGTCAAGTCCGTGAAGCTCATCACATCCGACCTCGGGGACAGCGGCGTTGACTCAGCCCGTGCCCTCTGCGACTCCATCAAGGACAAGTACCCGGATATGGTAGCGGTGTTCGCGGTCCACAACGGCGATAAGCTCAATTTCGTAGGCGTTGCAGGTCCGGCGGCAGTGAAATCCGGCGCACACGCAGGCAGGCTCCTCGGTCAGGTGTCGGCTGTGACAGGAGGAAAAGGCGGCGGACGTCCCGACAGCGCAACCTCCGGCGGCAAGGATATCACCAAGGTAGGGGAAGCCCTCGCCAAGGCTGAGGAAATACTTGAGTCAATGGTGAAGTAAAAAATATACGCAAAACCGCCCCCTTATTGACGAAAAAATACCATGGAAATTATAAAAATCACAGAAGTCAATGATTCTATCGCAGAAATGACGGCTTTTTTCCGAGTGGAACTGCGCTCGTACAAGGGAATCACATCCAAGCCGGACATTGAAACTGGACGTGAGGAAATCAGGGAATACCTCTCCGTGGATTTTCCGGTTTTCGCCGCATTAGTCGATGGAATTTACGCGGGCTATGTGGTCTGCCGAATAGACGGCGGGTGCGTGTGGGTGGAGTCGATTTACGTAAAAGACGAGTTCCGTCGGCGCGGAATAGCCACAGCTCTTCACGAAAAGGCTGAAGAATGTGCGAAATCTTTGGGTGAAGATATGGTTTACAACTACGTCCACCCCAACAACTACAGAATGATAGAATTTCTCCGCCGTCGGGGATATACTGTCTTGAACCTTATCGAAATCCGCAAGGCTTACAAAGGTGAGAAGCTCACGCAGAAAATCAAAGTAGGCGATCATGACTTCGACTATTAAATAAACAAAATCTCCCGCAGGTCCGACTATGTAATCAGGATTCACGGGAGTTTTTTGCGCCCAAATTATATCAATCAACCCAAAACAAAAGCTCCCGCTTACCCATAACGGATTTGCGAAGAGCTTTTTTATTCGGTTATACTAAAGTCAATGCTTGTAATACTAACCCAGCCGGACTTCACAGAGTCACTTTTTTCCGGCCGCCGCGTCGATTTTCGCCTGTTCTCTCGGGGGAATGGGCTTTTCCGAAATCTCACCCGCACGCTGAAGCGCAATCTTCGTGAGCAACGGACCAAATAACTCATACACCAGCACCGCGAACAGCGCAATGTTCCTGATAATCAGCCCGGGTTCACCCAGAGACATTGCAGTCAGCGACATTCCAAGGGAAACCCCCGCCTGAGGCAGAAGCGTGATTCCAAGGTACTTCTGTATGGTTGGAGAGCAGTGCATGAAGCGTGAGGAAATGCTGGCACCCGTGATTTTGCCGATGGAGCGGAAGATGATGTACACAATTCCCGTGATGATTACCGCTCCGCTTGAGAATACCGAGAACTCCAGTCCCGCGCCGCTGATGACGAAAAACAACACCATAATCGGTCCCGTCCAGCGGTCCATCCTGTCCATCAGCTCCTCCGAGAAGTCGCACATGTTGCAGAACACCGTGCCCATTATCATGCACACGAGAAGGGACGAGAAACCAAGTGTCACGGGGCCTATATCCACTTCAATCATGGACAGCGCAACCGCAAGGAACACATACGTCACGGAAATGCTCATTCTCTTGCTCCGGCTGTGGAAGTACTGCTCGGAAAAATGGAACAAAAGCCCAATCACCGCACCCAAAATCAGCGAAGCGATGACCTCGATAATCGGGTTCACAAGCACCGAAATCACGTCCACCTGCCCGTCCTCAAGGGCTTTCGCGACGCCGAATGATATGGCGAACACTATCAGACCTACAATGTCGTCGAGGGCTACTATGGGGAGCAGGATACGGGTGAGGGGTCCGTCAGCCTTGTACTGCTTTACAACCATCAAAGTAGCCGCCGGAGCCGTAGCTGTGGCAATAGCACCAAGCGTCACAACACATGACATGGGAAGCTTGTCCGGCATGGCGAGATGAACCACAAACAGCGACAAGTCAACCAATATCGTGGCCACAATCGCCTGAAAAATCGCGATAACCACCGCCTGCTTGCCAGTTTTCTTTAGGTCTGCTATCCTGAACTCGTTTCCCATTGCCACCGCGATAAAACCGAGGGCCGCATCGCTTATGATCGAGTAGGAAGCCACGTCCTCGGAGGAAATAAACCCGATTCCCGGGATCCCCAGACGTCCGAGACAGTATGGTCCGATGATGATTCCCGCCACAAGATAAGCAGTCACGGCGGGCAGATTCCAGATTTTTGTAAGACGGGACATGAATAAACCCGCCAGCAGAGCAATGGACAAAGCTAAAAGTGTCTGCATGATTTAAAACCTCGATTCAATTATATTTCTCAGTAGAAAACGCGTCCGAGTTATGAAACAGACATAACGTTTTCCGTCTGAGAAAATTCAATCTTATAAGTTTTTCAGTATTTTCTCCGCACAGGCAACCTTTATGCAGGAGCAGAGAATCTCGATGGCCTGCTTTAATTCCTCAGGCTCTGGATAGGACGGCGCAATTCTGAGGTTGGAGTCCTGTGGATCCCGTCCGTAGGGGTAGGTGGAGCCGGCTGTGGTCAGGGTAACGCCCACACTCCGCGCAAGCTGATATACACGTCTCGCACACCCGTTCATTACGTATAGGCTGATGAAATATCCTCCCCGGGGCTTGGTCCAGTGGGCAATTCCGTAGCCGTCCAGAGCAGACTCAAACTCACGCTCAACCAGCTCAAACTTAGGCCGCAATAACTCGGCGTGCTTTCTCATGTGTGCTCTGATCCCCTCAGCGTTCTTGAAGAACTTCACGTGCCGCATCTGGTTGATTTTGTCGTAGCCGATGGTCTGGGTCGCAATAATCGGACGTATCTGCTCCAGATTCTTCTCCGACGCCGCCATTATCGCAAGCCCTGAGCCGGGGAAGGTAATCTTTGAAGTGGAGGCAAAGTAGAATATGTTGTCCTCCGTGCCGTACTTCTTCGCAAGGTCGAATATGTTCGCAAGATGAACCCGTTCGTCGTATAACTCGTGTACCACATACGCGTTGTCCCAGAAAATCCGGAAGTCCGGCGCGGCAGGCTTCATCATGGCAATCTGCTCCACTACCTCGTCCGAATATGTAATTCCCTCGGGATTGGAAAACTTCGGCACACACCACATTCCCTTCACTGACGGGTCGGAACAGGCAATGTCGTATACCGCGTCCATGTCAGGCCCATTTTCCGTCATTTTCACCGGAATCATCTCAATGCCCATGTTCCGGCAGATGGTGAAGTGTCGGTCGTATCCCGGAGAAGGACAGATGAACTTGATCCTCCCCTGACGGTACCAAGGCTCGTATCCTCCCGCAACTCCAAAGAGCATCGCACGGACAAGGGTGTCGTACATCGCGTTCAGGGATGAGTTGCCGAGAACCAAAATGTTGGACGCCGGAATCTCAAGAAGCTCGCTGAAAAGACGCTTGGTCTCCGGGAGTCCGTCAAGAATGCCGTAGTTCCGGCAGTCAAGCCCGTTCTCGCTGAAACAGTCGCCCCGGTCGCTTATGATGTTCAGCATGCCCGAGGAGAGGTCCAGCTGGGCTTGATTTGGCTTGCCGCGGGTCAGGTCGAGAGTCAGGTTCATTTCGGAGAGACGGTCGAGTTTGGCCTGCTCACGGGCGAGAAGGAGACGGAGGTCATCCGCCGGCATTTCAGAAAAAGGTACGCGTGTTGCGTTGTTTTGCATTAGTAAATCCTCCAAATTACAAGATAAGTTAATGTAAAAACACGTAGAAGAATCTCAAAAAATCTCAACTGCACGTTGTCGCAAAAAAGTTTAGGTCAAGCCTTTTCAAATGCTTGTTAGGTCAAGGGGACAAAGTCCCATTGCCGACTTCCGCAGAAGTCGAAACACCTCAAGACATCCAGGGAGTTCCTTTTTTGGTTCTTTCTCCTCGATAAAGGAGAAAAGAACAACTAAAAATTCGCTGTATCAATATGTCCGTATAAATAATTAAAAATCAAATCACTATATTCACAATCAGCCCGTTTATTTCAATAACCCCGCTATAATTTTCTCCTCCGCTTCTTCCGCAGTCAACCCAAGCGTCATTAGCTTCGTTATCTGATCTCCTGCAATCTTCCCAATCGCCGCCTCGTGAATGAGCCGCGCGTCCACCGAATTCGCACATATTTCCGGAATCGAACGTATTTTCGCATTTTCCATGATTATCGAATCGCACTGTACATGCCCGAAACACTCCGCATTGCCTTCAAGCCGGGGATAAAATACCTGCACTGACTCACCTTTCGCCACCGACCGCGAATTGATCCGCGCTTTCGAACCGGCCCCGTTCAGTATCACCTCGGTCTCACTGGATACCTCCTGAATGCCGTCGGATAAAATGCGCTCCTCTATTATTACCTCGCAGCCAGCCCCCGCTGATACCTTCGTCTTCCGCTTCGTGGAATCTATCCCGCCTATCTGTACACTCTCGATCTCAAGTATAGCCCCGTCTTCCAAATATGCCGCCATCTCCGTATTCATCACCCGCTCACCTGTCCCGCTTCCCTCGCCGTAGTGCTTCTCAATGTACTTCACATGGGAATTCTTTCCAATTCGGAGCGTGTGTACCCCGTCGTGGGCAGTCTTGCCGCCGCCTTCGTTGTGTATGCCGCACCCCGCCACAATCAATACGTCGCAGTCTTCCCCAATGTAAAAGTCGTTGTATACTATCTCCGTAATTCCGGTCTTCGTGATAATTACCGGTATGTGTACCGACTTCTTCTTCACACCGGACTTCACCCGTATGTCAATCCCGGGCTTGTCAGTCTTCGTCTCAATCACAATCTCGTCAGTGCTGCACCGACCTGATAATTCCCCGTTTTCACGGATGTTGTACGCCCCCTCGGGAGTCCCGTGTATGTCCGCTATCTTCTCAAGCAGACCCAGCCTTATATCTTTGCTTTCCATAACGCTACCTTTACCAAATAATCACTTGTCAAGACAGGGCTTTTTGAATATCGCGTCAATCGAGGGAAGAATCTCCTCCGGTCTGCCACGCTTCGATAACTTCCCGTCCGCTATCAGTAAAACCTCGTCCGCCTGACTGATGATCCTCTCCTGATGGGATATGATAATCAAAGTACACGCCGAATTCTTGTGAAGCTCACGGAATGTGTTAATCAAGCGGTGGAAGCTCCATAAATCAATCCCCGCTTCCGGCTTCACTATCCCCATGATAACCTTAGCCAAGGTGGTTTTCCCCCGCCATTGGGCCCCGTGACGACAATGTATCTCCCGTCGGGAATGTCCAGTGTAATCTCGTCGAGGATGCTGTTTTTCACCCCGGCCTTGTCCCCGTCGGCTCCGTGTATTTTACGTCTATTAGTTTTTACATCTATATAAATCCTTCTTTTGAGAGATGTACTGTATGAATAATCAAATAAAATAAAATTCAAGCCGTTTTTTCCCCTTTTACCACACTATATATTATATGAAATAATTTAGAAAATTACAATGGGAATCGAATAAAATTTCAAAAGAATTCTCACTTTGTTCTGGACAAATACTTTGTATATATTGTATAATGGACACAGCATAAGGAATACCATCCCGTACCCTCAGCCGGCTGTGTCCGCGAGCTTCCACTTCGTGAAATCTCAAAGGTTCAGCTGAAGTTAATAAACAGCATAAGGAATACCATCCCGTACCCTCAGCCGGCTGTGTCCGCGAGCTTCCA
>CAZULC010000001.1:0-31679 GCA_964621165.1 uncultured Ruminococcus sp. | reverse complement strand
CTTCGTGAAATCTCAAAGGTTCAGCTGAAATTTGACAAACAATAAAGTAATCCGGAGAAAACCATGACCCAGAAAGACACAAACCCATACCCATATTCAGACTCAAACAAACGCTACATGACCGCCGACTGGTACTATAAGCACCGCTTCAGTTGCAAAACCGCACGGGTTCCTCTTAACGCTGGATGCACCTGCCCGAATATCGACGGAACCCGGGGACGGGGCGGATGTATCTACTGCCTCCACGGAAGCTCATCCGCAGAAGGTATGACTCTCGCCGAGCAGTACAACAACGGAACTGCGGTAATGTCACGGAAGTGGAAGGACCCCGCCTTCATCCCATACTTCCAGTCAAACACCAACACCTATAGGGACCTCAACCGAATGCGCGGACTGTTCCTTGAAGCCGCAGATTTTGAGGGAGCCGTAATGCTGGACATAGCCACCCGGGCTGACTGCCTCTCCGGCGAAGCAATATCCATCCTCACCGAAGCGGCGGAGCAGATACCGCTTACCGTAGAGCTGGGGCTTCAAACCTCGAACGACGCCACAGCCGAACTGATCAATCGGTGCCACACCTATGCCGAGTTTGTGGAAGGCTTCACCCGTCTGAAATCCGCCGCGGATGAAGTAAACCGCCGTTTCAATCCAAGCCCGGCCGCACCATTGGATCTGCACAAGCGCTTGACCATAGCCGTGCATATCATAAACGGACTCCCCGGGGAAGATGAGGATGACATGATGAAAACAGCGCGGGATGTGGCAGGAATGCACCCGGACATGATAAAAATCCACCTTCTCCACGTCCTCGACGGCACACCCCTTGCGAAAATGTACAAATCCGGCGAATACATCCACCTCGAGAGGGACGAATACGTGAATATCGTGTGCGACCAGCTCGAGATTCTTCCGCCGGACATGACCATAGCCCGCCTGACAGGGGACGGAATGTCCTCTGTCCTGCTCGCGCCTCTCTGGAGCAGACGCAAAACTGAGGTGGTAAACGAAATCGACAAGGAACTCTACCGGCGGAATTCCTTCCAAGGGAAATTCTACCAGAAATAAAGAAAAACCGTACCCGGATTAAATCCAAAGTACGGTTTGTTTTCATTTAAATCAAATTCTCAGCCAAATTCACTATATCATTCAAGTCCGTACAGCGGGTATAGCTTTGATTCGATAGCCTTGCTCACGGCTTTCTGAACCTTCGCGTAACGTGAAGCGATATTCACATCGTTCGACTGTAATGCTTCTCTTACAAAATAGGGCAGTCTCTGGAAGTATGTTTCGCCGAACTGGAAGGAGAAGTCAAAGTTACGACCTGCCATGATGAGATCCACCATCTCGGCAGTTGTCGGGTCAGAGGAATATCTGCCCTTGAGGGCGGAGTCGTAGTAAGCCGGATAAACGGTCTTGTAGCTTTCCGCACAGAGAGCTTCATAAATCGTACCGATAAATTCCAGATCGTCAACCATTGTCAGCGGAATCGCGAATACTGTGAACTTGTCGTCGGCGTTTGTCAGGTACTGAGTCTGATTTTCGTCCCACTTTGGATAGGGTATAATGCTGTAGGGATCCCGCATGTCGCGGAGGGTGTCAAAGCAAGCCTTGAAGCGGAGAGGTGCGAATACCAGCTTGCCGCTGCTGAGCATTGTTTCTTCCTGATAAATATTTGGGTAGTTGTAGAAGCATCCGCTGTTGTAGTGCCAGTCGCAGAGCTTTTCCACGATTGAAATGGTCTTGTCGTTCATGAAGGTAATCTCCACGCCATTCTTGTCAGTCTTGCAGATTGACTGGTCGAAGGCAGCCAGCCATGCGTCAGCCGCGTTCCAGATGGAGTAGCCGAAGCCGTAGAGGTCGTCCTCGGTCTGCTTGCCGTCTCCGTCAAGGTCATCGTACATGGACGAGGTAATCTCAATTGCCTTGTCAAGGGTCCACTCGTTGTTCTCCACAAGGTTGTACATATCCTCAGCAGTGTAGCCGTAGGCTGTGGTCAGCTTGGAGTTGAAGAAGAACGCCTGTGTGTAGAGCATGGACGTGATTGACAGGTCGGAGCAGATGGTGTAGAGAATGTCGTTGATTGTGCTGCTGTCGTTTGCGAGCTTGTTGTGCCACGGCTTGTCGAGGTTCACGTGAGGTACGTCCAGCCAGTTCAGGACAGCCTTGCCGTTGATGGCGTTGTAGGAGAGGAAGTCGTAGAATCCCACGATTTCGTACTCGGAAATGCCACTCTGCACCAGCATAGGCAGGTAAGACGAGGGGTTGTCGTTAATTTCGCATATGATTTCCGTGTCAAAGCGCGTCTCGATTTCGAGGTTTCTGTTATAGACCGCGTCGTTGCAGGTGTCGCCCGTCAGACCCTCCGAGAAAATTTCGGTAGTGTAATCAAATCCGTAGTCCGCACCGTTTGTGGTCAGAACCCTAAAGGACTTGCCGCCAAAGGTGACGTCGGGCAAGTCGTCGGAGATTGAATCGCGGCTGTTTTCGTTTACGGTTTCCTCTTCAGGCTGGGTTTCCTCACCGGATGGAGAGGTGCTTTCAGATGTGGGAGTCGGGGTTGTCTCCTTTTCTTCCTCCTTGTCGCTGCATGAAACAAGGGCGGGAGCTGTCATCAGACAGGCAAGAATCAAGCATATAATTTTCTTTTTCATAATTCCCCCTGATATTGTAACCGAACCGTAAGTATGCCCGAAACACAAGCTAAAAACCTAAAAATCCCTAATTATTCAGAGCCTGCCTATTGTTCTTTTTGTATAATAACATTTTACCATATCTTAACCGTTTTGTCAACAATCTGCATGAATTTTTTTATAAATTGCCGATAGAATTTGTCACTAAGTCAACATTGACTTTATTCTTACTGAAGCAAAAAAGTAATCTTCCGCGTCGATATGTCAACGTCGTAGAGCTTTGCTTTGACCGGTGTGCCTATGGTGTAGGTCTTTCCGCTGTAGTACAGGGTCATAATCTCGTCGTTGATTCGTGATTCCGGCAGAGTTGACGCGGGAATGAATCCCTCAACCATGTTTGCGCATCTCACGAACATGCCACTGCGGATGACCGAGACCACGTTCACGTCAAAGACCTCGCCAACCTTCGGTTTCATGTAGAGCGCCATGTATAAATCCTCTATGTCACGCTCGGCTGTCAGGGCTACCATCTCGCATTCAGTGGAGCTTTGTCCCCTTGCCTCGGCGTTGGCCGCAAGAACGGAAGTGCCGCTGACATCCGTCTGACCGTCCCCTTCAAGCACGGTTTTGAATCCAAGCTCGCGGAGTCCGGTTTTTTCAAGCACCGTTGTAATCACCGTGTGGACGAAGGTGTCCGGGTACCTTCTGATGGGGGAAGTGAAGTGGCAGTAGGTGTCGGCTCCCAGACCGAAGTGCATGGCGCATACCGAAACATACTTCGCCTTCATCATGGACCGCAGCATCATCTCGGATACAGTGTCGGCAATGCCTTTTTCCCGGGCGTCCTCGAGAATTTCCATCAGCTTTGTGTTCAGCCGGTGAACGTCAGTTTCGTTCAGGATGTCGCGGGTGTTCAGGCCTATGTTGTGGGCATAGGTTGAGAAATTCTTCAGCTTCTCCTCCGACGGCTGCTCGTGGACCCGGTACAGGCAGGGAAGATTCAGAGCTTTAAGCACCTCAGCCACTCCCATGTTCGCCTGGAGCATGAACTGCTCGATCATCTTCTCGGCGTCCCCTCTCTCCCGTTTCTGGATGTCAACGGGCATGCCGTCGTCCCCGAGGATTATCACAACGTCGCTGTCCTCGAGAGTCATTACCCCGCGCTCGTCCTGTTTCTTCTTGAGCTTGAAGTATAATTCCCGCATTAGCTCAAGCATATCGAGGACTGCCGAGTATTTCTCACGGTAAGGACTGTCGGAACGCTCGAAAATGTCGTTGACCTCGTCGTACACGCCCCGCACACTCGAGCGGATGACCGACTTGTGAATCACGGTGTCAAGCCTGTTACCCTCGCCGTCAAGGGTGATTTCCGCCGATAAGGCATACTTGTCCTCCCCGGCGTTCAGTGAGCAGGAGCCGTTTGAGAGACTCTCGGGCAGCATTGGCACAACCTTGTCGGTGAAATACACGCTGGTTCCGCGAAGTCTTGCCTCAAGCTCCACCGGACTTTCCTGACGGACATAATGGGACACGTCCGCAATGTGTACCCCCAAAAGATACCCGCCGTTCTCCGTCCTCTCGAGGGATACCGCGTCGTCAAGGTCCTTCGCACCCGCACCGTCGATTGTCATGATGAGCCGGTTACGCAAGTCCTCACGGTGAACCGAATTTTCTCCGCCAATCACAACTGGCTGGGACGAAACTTCCTCGGCATACCGTAAAACCTCGTCGTCAAAGACCGTGCGTATCCCTGAGGAATAAAGAACCGCCGAATAGTTGGCGTCCTTGTCAAGGGATGAGCCGAAAACCTGGTTCAGCCTGCCCGCCGCGTCAAAATAAGGCATGTCCGCCGGACCACGAACGGTTATCGACTTGGTTCTGGTGAAAAATTCCTCGCCGGATGGAATGACTTCAACCTTGTCAAGGTCCCGGGCCGACATAAGCTCCACGTCCCTGTCGGGAATATATATGTTGATTCCCAGATTTTTCCTGTCCGGAACCACATATGAGTACCCCGAGGTGTGCTTCGTACCTGGAACTACGTGGAGCGTGCCGATAACCTTCGAGAGAGCGTATTCCGCCGATACAATCTCACCCTCGTATGACCCCCGGTCGGACTGCCGCGTGATTTTCACCGTTACCCTGTCCCCCGTCATTGCTCCCTTTGTCTCACGGGGCGGAATGAATACGTCCGGCAGATCTATTGTGGGATTTTCCTCGGCTATGGGAATTGCAAACCCGAATCCACGTCCGCTGTAGGAGAAGGTCGCCGTGAATACCTTGCCGATTTTTTCAGCTATGGCGTTCATTTTCGCCCGCTCCCGGTAAGATAAGGGCTGGGACATGGCAGGCTTGACTCTTTGCGCGTTTGTGCTTCTGCCGCCGTATCCGTCCCGATTTTCGTTTTTGTTGTTTCTTCTGTCTTTCATATAAAACTATATTTTACTCCTGTCTGTTGTCGGAATGCTCACTCTGATAGAATAATCCTCCAAAATTATATTACTTTTCCCGCCTGATTTATTCAGCATAAAGAAAAGCGGAGAGTTAAGTACTCCGCTTACTTTATTATTCCATTACCTCGTCAGCTGTGGTTTCAGCGTCTGTTTCGGCTTCGGTTTCGCCGTCGTCCGCTTCTGTCTCCGCTTCGGTTTCAGTGGTGCTTGTCTGGGAAATCGTTGTTGTCGCGGTAGATGTGGTCTTCCCTACATCCTGAAGAAGATAGGACGCAAGAACGAGAACCACGAAAACGATGGAAACAACCGTGGTGAGCTTGGACAGCTTTTTGTCGATGGTCGAACCCTTTTCCTTGCCGAAGAAGGTCTCAGCGCCGCCCGCAATCGTACCCGAAAGCTCATGGCTCTTGCCGGACTGCATGAGAACCGCCACAACAAGAAATACTGCGGCAATTATTAAAATTATGCCTATTGCTATCTGCATGATTATCCTCCGTGAGTTCCTTTTGGCAGCACCGCACAATTCTGAGAATGCAGACGTGTCCTCAAATCGAAGCCGTAGCCCGGCAGCGTTGCCTTTTATATGTGTACCGTAATATTTTACCACAACAAAAGCACAATTGCAATAGTAAAATCAAAGTTTTTTTCATTTTTCGCCGGATTTTTTTCGTTTGCTCCGGCTTTCAGTGAAATTTTTCCCGCAAAAACGGCAATACTATATAAAACACGAAAACCAAAGGTGATAAAATGAACTTACAGATGTCAGGCGATAAAACCGCGCTTCCCATTCCGGAAATATGGAGCAGAACCCGGGACTATTCCGCTTTCCGCCCGTGTCCACCACTGGAGAACGACATAACTGTCGACTGTGCCGTCGTAGGCGGGGGTCTTGCCGGAATTTTCACGTCCTGCCTTATCGCGGAGTCCGGCCTGAGATGCGTTCTTTTTGAGGAAGGAGAGCTTCTCTCAGGCAAAACCGGACGGACCACCGCAAAAGCCACCGTAGGACGGCCGTTCTTCTATTCATCCCTCATGCCGGAACAGGCGGAAAAAGCGGCCGCCGCGTATACTGACGGACTCAATCTTCTGCGTAAGCTGTCGGCTAAAATCAAACGCTCTGCCGTCCCCGTGGACATGTACTTCTACGAAAAATACGGAAGCCGAAGACTCCGACGGGAGTATGAGATCATGAAGTCCCTGAACATCCCCTGCGCGGGATACTCGAAAAACGCCGCCCCGATTCCCGATTCCCACATGGGAGCAGTCCGGATTTACGACCAGCTCATACTTGATATTCCGACCCTTGCCTACGGACTGTGCCTGTCGGGCAAATTTAAGATATATGAAAATTCCCCTGCTGAGAATATTTCCGCCCATTCTCTCAACGTGGGACAGCATACGATTCACGCCTCGGCTGTAATCTGCGCCACAAACTACCCCGCACATCCGAGCCTGACAAATCCCGTAAAGTATTTCCGAAAAACTTCCTCCGCCATAAAAAGCGAACCCGTTGACTGCGAAATCCTCGAGAACAGCGCTTCATACTGTGTCGACTGCGGAATCGGTGTTAGACGCGCATACGACGGCGGCCTTATAGTCAACGGACTTGCCCAGCGTGAAGCCCCGGGTGAGGAAGTTTTCGTCGCCCTCGAGGAGACTCTGCGCACCTACGCACCGAATGCAAGGGTGGAGTGCCGCTGGACCAATAATGACGTCTACACACACGACTCACTCCCCACAGTGGGCAGGCTCAAGTCCGGCGTCATCTACTCAGGCGGATTCAACGGGTGGGGAATGACAGCCTCAGCCGCGTCGGCAATAATCACGTCGGAGCTTGTGAAGGGCCGTGAGATGTGGTACGCCGACGTCTTTTCCCCGGGCCGTAAAATCCTCCCCGCCGGAGCTTCAAGCCTGAGCGAGCATACGGAGGAGTCCGTGACCGGCATGATGAAGAAATACACCGAATCCCGCCTCACTCCCGCGGATCTGAAGCCAAATCAGGGCGGAATCGTAAATCGGGGCGGAAAACGAACGGGCGCATACCGTGACGGAGAGGGAGTATTGCACTACACAAACGTCAGATGTCCCCACATGGGGTGTGAGCTGCAGTGGAATTCCGCCGACTGCACATGGGACTGCCCATGCCATGGAACTCGGCTGAACTATGACGGCAGACCAATCCACGCTGCCCCAAAAATCGAATGAGCGGACCCTGACAAAACTTTAAAAACCCGCGCCGGAGCTCAATCGAACAAAATCCGCTCTTCCGTCTGCTTGTCGAACAGGTATAATTTGTTTTTCTTTATTGTAAACGACACCGAAGTCTCGCCTTCCGCGGGTCTGTCCTCCGCGCTGATTATGGAGCGGATCACGCCGCTGTCATTCACGCAAGACGGGTGACGGGAAACCACTGACACGTCCCGTCCCATTACGTCAACCCCGGTGAGGGCGCAGCGGAGCTCTCCCATCTCGTCCGGCACAAAGCCCTCGGGACGGATTCCGACCCACACGTCCCCGTCAGGACAGCCGACGTCTGCTATACCGTCTTCCCCTAAAAACAGCCTGCCCGACTTAACCGTACCTTCAAATACGTTAATCGGCGGAGTGCCTAAAAATTTCGCCACAAACAAATTCTTCGGGTCGTCGTATACTGACTGCGGCTTGTCAATCTGCTGAATCACCCCCGCCTTCATCACCACAATCACGTCGGATATGCTCATGGCCTCTTCTTGATCATGCGTGACAAATACCGTGGTAATTCCCGTCTCCCGCTGAATCCGACGTATTTCTTCCCGGGTCTGGAGCCGCAGGCGGGCGTCAAGGTTTGAGAGGGGTTCGTCAAGCAAAAGAACTCGCGGAATCTTCACCAGCGCCCGGGCAATTGCGACTCTCTGCTGCTGACCGCCGGACAACTCGCTGGGCTTCCGGTCAAGGAGTCCCTCAATCTGCACGAGCTTTGCCGCTTCTTTGGCTTTCTCCAGCATCTGCTCCTTCGTCAGCCTGTCCTTGCCCTTTAGGTTGCCTAGAGGGAACATTATGTTTTCGGCAACGGTCATGTGGGGGTACAGGGCGTAATTCTGGAAAACAAGCCCCACTCCCCGGTGCTCAGGCTCAAGGTCGGTCACGTCCTCGTCCCCAAAGAAAATCCTGCCCGAGGTAGGCTTCTCAAGGCCGCATATCATGTAAAGTGTGGTGCTTTTCCCGCAGCCTGACGGACCCAGCAGTCCAACAAGTTTCCCGTCGGGCAGGGTGAAACTGAACCTGTCCACCGCCACCACGTCCGGCGAGCCCTTCTTCCGTCCGGGGAACACCTTTGTAATGTTATCTAATTTAACTATCATTAATATTACCTCAATATACGCGGCTTGGGCGTCCATTGTCCTGACCGCTTTTTTATATCTAAAATAATACCATATTGTGCGTCTAAAGTCAAGAAATTCCGCAATACAAGTTGACAAAACCCCGGGAAAGATTTATAATAAAGGTGAATATATAATATATGTCTAAGGTGAACCTATGGAAAAAAACAATCCCAAGGCGTGGCTGTACCTGCTTCCCGCACTGCTGTTCCTTGCCGTGTTCATGGTGTACCCGCTGGTGGACGTGTTCGTCTACTCATTTGAGGAAGGGTACAACTCCGCGTCACAGAGCTACTTCGGCGTGGGCGTATACAACTACTCCTACGTCCTGCGGGACCCGTACTTTTTGCAGGCGGTGAAGAACACCCTCATTCTCGTGGCAGTCACCGTTCCGCTTTCTACGTTTATCGCGCTTCTCATCTCCACCGCGCTCAGCTCAATCAAAAAGCTGCGGAGCCTGTTCCAGACCGTGTACTTTCTGCCATACGTAACAAACACCCTCGCGGTGGGACTCGTATTCATGATTCTCTTCAAAAAAACCGCCTACTCCGAGGGACTTGTGAACCTGCTCATCAACCTCTTCGGTGGCAGTTCTGTTGACTTCATCACGGGACCGTACTGGGCAAAGATGTTCGTGCTGTGCTTCTATACAATATGGGTGGTCATGCCCTTCAAAATCCTGATTCTCACCAGTGCACTGGCCTCGGTCAAGGACGACTACTATAAGGCCGCAAAAATCGACGGCGCGTCAAAGTTCAAAATCTTCCGCAAAATCACCCTGCCAATGATTTCCCCAATGATATTCTATCTCGTAATCACCGGCTTCATCGGAGCGTTCAAAGCCTACAGCGACGCGGTAGCCCTCTTCGGAGTGGACCTGAACGCCGCGGAAATGAACACCATAGTCGGCTACATCTACGACATGCTCTACGGCAACAGCGGCGGCTTCCCCTCATACGCGTCAGCGGCGGCAGTGATACTGTTCCTGATAGTGCTGACCATTACCGCAATAAATCTTCTTGTGAGCAAGAAACACGTGCATTATTAACCCCGCTCTTCACACTCCAAACTCCACACTAAATATAGAGGTTTATCATGAAACCCAAAACCAACTCCAAAAAAACCGCCCTGAACATCTTCACCTACATAGTCCTGACCCTCTGGGGAATCATGGTGTTGTTCCCGTTTTACTGGATGATTCTCACCTCGGTCAAGTCCTACAGCTCCTATAACTCCGAGTACGTGCCTAAGTTCTTCACTCTGTCCCCCACCTTAGAAAACTACAAGGAAGCCTTCACCGCCGTACCTCTCGCACGGTACTTTCTCAATACTGTAATCTTTACGGTAATCACGACCGCAGTCATGCTTGTGGTGACGGTTCTGGCGGCCTTCGCCTTCGCAAGACTGAATTTCAGAGGGAAGAATATCGCCTTCACCGCGTTCCTCGCACTGATGATGATTCCCACGGAGCTTGTTGTAATCACAAACTTCACCACTATCACAAATTTAGAACTGCGCAACACCTTTGCCGGACTGATTCTCCCCTCGGTTACGTCCGTATTCTACATATATTTATTGAAGGAAAACTTCGCCCAAGTCCCCGACGAGCTTTACTACGCCGCAAAGGTGGACGGTACATCCGACTTCAAGTACCTGCGCAAAGTCCTGATTCCCATATGCAAGCCGACAATCGTGACGGTGGTAATTCTCAAGGTTATAGAGTGCTGGAACTCCTACGTCTGGCCCAGACTTATCACCGATGACAAAAACTACTTCCTCGTGTCAAACGGCATACAGGAGATACGGGAAAACGGCTTCGGACGGGAGAACATCCCCGCAATGATGGCGGCAGTGGTGGTAATCTCAGTCCCGCTGGTGGTGCTGTTCCTGCTGTTCCGGAATAAGATAATGGAAGGCGTCGCAAGAGGAGGTACTAAGGGCTAATGAATACTATAATGAAGAAAAGCATCAAAAATCGAACAACATCCTTGATTCTTTCAGCTGCCCTCTCCGTTTTGCCAGCCTTAACCATGACTTCCTGCCACGGCTCACAGGGACTGGAACCATACTCGATTCCCGAATCCTTCGACGCCGACTCACACTACGAAATCACGTTCTGGGCGAAAAACGACACAAACATCACCCAGACCCGCATCTACGAAAAGGCAATCGCGGACTTCCAGAACCTCTACCCGGGCATCACCGTGAACCTGCGGCTCTACACCGACTACGGCAAAATCTACAACGACGTCATCACCAACATCTCCACCGGCACAACCCCCGATGTGTGCATAACCTACCCCGACCACATTGCCACATACATCACGGGCGAGAACATTGTAGTACCCCTCGACGAGCTGATGAACGACCCCCACATAGGACTTGGCGGCGACCAATTGCGTTTTGATTCCCCAACGGTTGACGAGATAATCCCGAAATTCCTCGAGGAGTGTAAACTGGGTGAGAACTATTATGCCCTCCCATTCATGCGCTCAAGCGAAGCATGCTATATCAACAAGACTTATGTAGAAAAGCTTGGCTACACCGTACCCGACGAGCTGACGTGGGACTTCATCTGGGAAGTGTCGGAAAAAGCGGCCCAGAAGGATGAGGACGGCACGTATTACCTCAACGGGCAGAAGGTCATGATTCCGTTTATCTACAAGTCCACTGACAACATGATGATCCAGTCACTATATCAGCTTGATGCGGGCTACTCTTCACCCGAGGGGGACGTGAACATCTTCAACGACTCCACCCGTGAAATACTCTACACCGTGGCAGAGCACGCCAAGACCGGAGCTTTCTCCACCTTCAAAATTTCAAGCTACCCTGCAAACTTCCTCAACGCCGGACAGTGCGTGTTTGCAATCGACTCCACCGCAGGCGCAACATGGATGGGTTCCCACGCTCCCTTGTCGGACATAGCCGAGGACAAATTCGTTGAGTTCGAGACGGCAGTCCGCACAGTTCCCCAGTACGATACGTCGAACCCGAAGATGATATCCCAAGGTCCGTCGCTGTGCGTGTTCAACAAGCCGGACAAAGGTCAGACAACCGCCGCGTGGCTCTTCGCACAGTACCTGCTCACAAACGAGGTTCAGACTGCATACGCCGAAACCGAGGGCTACGTCCCCACTACCACAAAGGCACAGGAGTCGGCGGAATATCAGGACTACCTCTCACGTGAGGGCGAGGACTACGGGGAACACTACGACGTGAAAATCAAGGCCTCCCGTCTCATACTGGACAACATTGACTCCACCTTCACCACTCCCGTCTGGAGCGGTTCAACCTCACTCAGGGACGCGGCGGGGCAGATGATCGAGAACGTGGTCAAGTCGACCAACCGCGGTGAGACGATAGACGAGGAGTACATCGAAAACCTCTTCGCGGACGTGACGTCCCTGTACCGTCTCGACAGCCGTGAAAGCGGAGGTGCGGTCGGCAAAAAAGAAGACCTTGGCCCTCTTCCCGTCATGTCCAAATGCCTGATTGGAACTATAATCCTCGCGTGGGCGGGAATCGGCGGCTACTCTTTGGCGGAGTACAGCAAAAAGAAGAAAAAAAGAAGGCAGGGAGTAAAAAACGGCAAAAAATCCGCTCCATGGGGACAATAATTTGTAAACTTTTTTCCCGTAAACTATTGCATTCTTTCGGCGATGGAGTTATAATTAAGGTGAATGAATTTCCCGAGGGAAATATTTCACGAATTAAATTCAAAAATTCAAGGAGAGAAAAAAATGAAAAAGATTATCGCACTTGCTCTCGCGGCAGTAATGACAGTGTTCGCACTTGCGTCATGTTCCAGCGAGACTGAGGAAGACATCAACAAAAAGAGCGAAGGCGTTATGACCTACGCTGAATACGACGCTGCTGCAGTTGACACACAGGTGACAGTTGAAGCTTATGTTCAGGCTAAGCAGTCATGGTGGGAAGACAAGGCTAACGTTTACGCACAGGACGGAGAAGGCGCGTATTTCTTCTACGGCGTAGCTTGCTCCGAGGATGACTATGAAAAGCTGACCGTCGGTACAAAGATCAAAGTAACAGGATACAAGTCTGAATGGGCCGGCGAAGTTGAAATCACCGACGCGACATTCGAAATCGTTGAGGGCAATTACGTGGCTGACCCCGTGGATGTTACATCCCTTCTTGGCACCGAAGACCTCATCAAGAAGCAGAACATGAAGGTTTCCTTCAAGGGCATGACAGTTGAGGCTTCCAAGGACGCTGACGGCAACGACGTGGCATTCCTCTACAACTGGGACGGCTCCGGTCAGGACGGCAACGACCTCTACTTCAACGTTTCCAAGGACGGACAGACCTACAACTTCGTCGTTGAATCCGACCTCTGCGACAATACCACCGAGGTTTACTCCGCTGTGAAGAACCTGAACATAGGCGACGTTATCGACATGGAAGGCTTCCTCTACTGGTACGAGGGCGTCAACCCCCACATCACCTCAGTCAAGGCGGCTCAGTAACCGTCATTCAGAGGAGAATCTGAAGCTATGAAAAAAAACAGCCGCGGAAAAATACCTGCAACTCAGGCGTACTGCGGCTGTTTTGTTTTATCGAAAGTAATCTGAAATATAATTTTTGATATTAATACTACAATGAAAGTTAACCTATACAAGGCAATAATCGGCGCGGCTTTGGCCATGTTTCTTATGACTGGATGTCAGGCTGAAGCCGAAAGTGAATCCGGCGGCATCTTCGACGAGCTTCTCACCGACACCGGAGACGACTACCGGAGAATCATTGACGAATCCGACGGCCTGATCTCAGCTGAGTACGACGTACGGACCTACGAGACCCTGCAGCAGACCTACACCGTGTGCGACGTCACCGTAACCGACGGATACACCGGATTTGACAAAAACTCCTGCCTGAATTACGGCGGCTCCCACGAGGTTTTTGAAAGCGGAGGTCTTTTCTCTGCGGATTCAAAGGAAGCCGTTACCGTTCAGGGGCATTCCAAGTCCTACAGCGTGATGTACAACATAATTCCCACCGTCCACTACGTCTACGTGAAGACCGACGACAACTGGCGGCACGCGCTGACTACGGCGGATTACGTCACAATGGAGTATAACAGATGGTACTTCTACGAGACGGACGACCACGACTCCCTTGTGCGGGAGAACACCCGCACCTCCAGCCTGTCAGACGAGCAAACCCGGGACTGCGCCGCCATTGACGCCTACGACCTTGAAGAATTCATTGACGACCTACCCAGGGAATGTGTTATTGAGCTTGAAGGCGGAGAACACGATTATGGCACGTTTACTGTAAACCTCAACCTGCCCCTGACTGCGGCGGCACTGTATAACCGCATAAAGGACCCGATTCATCCCGCAGTGTGGATTTTCGCCGGACTTCTGTTTGTGTGCGCGGTTGCGTTCGTCCCATTTGTGGTGGACAAATACCGGCGTAAAAAGAACACGAAAGAATACGCGGAGTTCGTTTACAATCCCGGTGACGGCTCAGACGTTGATGAATGAGTTTTCAGCCGAATCAGCCGCTGTCTCGGACGCCTCGGTTAAATCGTACTGACGCGCCAGCTTTCCCATGTAGTCGTCGTGGTTCTCGTCAAAGACTGTGAAGAAGGTCAGGATTGCGGCGGTGACAATGCAGACGGCGGCGTAGAATAAGTTTTCTTTATCTTTATTTTTACTCATGTGAAATTCTCCTTTCCTTTGTACAGCTGTATTTTACTCCTGAAATGTAAAGTATAAAACATTGATTCTGTCAAATTTGAATTTATTTTCGGTGGTGAGGATTGCGTTTCAGTAATGAGTGTGGTATAACAGAGATGACATTAAAATTTAAGGAGATGTTGCCATGAAGAAAAAATCAGATTTATCAGCTTATTTCTTTTGCTGAGCATTTTTGCGATAGGTATGTCTGTCACAGTCAGCGCGGAGGACAGCGTTATCGCTTCAAGAAACGGAACTTATGTGCATGTCAACGATGAATAACCATATTTTGAAGCATTTGTGATTAACGGAAATAATTATTTCAAATTAAGAAATATTGCCTATGTTCTGTCAGGTTCGGAAAAGCAGTTTGACGTAATTTTGGATGAAGAAGCAAAATCCGTAAAACTTATAAGAGGTCATGCTTATACACCTGTTGGCGGTGAAATGTAATATACACAGGTGATGAAGTCAACGCAAGATTTAATGAATCAATGGAATTTGACGCGTATCCTACAACGGCGAGTATTTATCTGAACGATGAGCCGATAAATTCAACTGCCTACAGTATCCACGGCAACAGCTTTTTCAAGCTGCGCGATATTGCAGAATTAATTAACTTCAGTGTTGAATGGGATAATGTGCGTAAGCAAATCAATGTCGAAACGGTATACAGATATGTTCCCGAGAATGCGGAACCCTCATATTTGTTCAGATGCGGAATTAACATACCAAATACGAACAAGACAGTTATTTTAAACTGGGCAGAAGTATCGCCGCTTCAGCAGTTTTTGTATATTGATGAGGGGCTTGCATATGCTTATGCTGTGGGTGATGTGCTTAAAATTGTTACGCCGTCTAAAGAAATTGATATTGAAATGCTTTATCCTAAGCAGGGTGACGTTATCGCGGATGATAGAAATTTCTATATTGTCTGGGGTCGTGATAATGACACGGATAATTATAGCACAGAAACCATGTTTATTACAAAATATACCAATACAGGTGACTATGTGGACTCAATGGGATTTATCTGAAAATCTATAATGGGTGACAGTGGAGATACGAAAAACCCTTTAATAGTGGTAGATGTAGCTCGGTAATAAATGATGATATCCTAACATTCCGTTAAGTCTATCGGCTCAGAGGTGAAAAGCGAAAAGCAGAATCTGTTCGTTCAGATTTTCGACCCGACTGCGGATGAGGTTTCCTCATCAATGTTTGTAGGCGGGAAAAATCGCATAGGAGAGAGTTCGTTCGATATAAATGATAATCAAAATTCACCCCTGACGTCTGTGACGGATTATGGTTTGATATGGCTCACTGATTACACAGATAATAGTGTTTACGCTCCGCATGAGACTGTGGCTGATGATAAAATCGTTATTATTTGGAATGCGGAAGGTTGAGAGAAAAGCGGTGCTTACTTTATGGTATTGTCGTCTGATGGAAAAGTCATTTCTCCCGCAACGTGGTTGAGAAGAGTAAACTTTAACTCCTACGAAAAGCCTATATACCACGATGGAAGAATCTGCTGGGCCTGCGCTCAAGACGGTATCATCAGGGTGCTGAATATTCAGGTGGGATAAATATTATTCCATGTGCGGCGGCGAATAATCATTGTTTTTCTCCCATTCCTCTTGACAATCATGCCGTAATGTGGTAAAATTAAAGCCGATAATAATCTAACGGAGGTACAATTCCATGAAAAAGATGATAAAGACTATCAAGACCCGCAATCTCTGCGAAAGCGCTAAAAAGGGCGGATGCGGTGAATGCCAGACTTCCTGCCAGTCCGCCTGCAAGACCAGCTGCGGTATCGCAAACCAGAAGTGCGAAAACTCAAACAAGTAATTTCTGCTTGATTTGACATAAAAGATGCTGCTCTTTTCCGGTGCGGCATTTTTTACTTTATATACGCGTAAGTTTTATATGAATCAAAAGTAAAGGAAAGATTATGATACACCAGTACAAGCTGAACGGATACAATATCGTCCTCGACACCTGCTCCGGCTCCATTCACACCGTTGACGACGCGGCCTACGACATGATTGAGCTGATTGACGAGGCGTATAAGTCGGATTCACAGCCGGAAAAGGATAAAATAGTCGTGAAAATACTCGAGAGAGGCTATCCTGACGTGACACGGGAGGACCTCGAGGGCTGCTTCGATGATATAATGTCGCTGAAAGAGGACGGGCTTCTCTTTTCCCCGGACACATTTGAGCCGATAGCCGACGAATTCAAGAAAAAAAGCAGCGGCGTAGTCAAAGCGTTATGCCTCCACGTCGCCCACACCTGCAACCTCAACTGCTCATACTGCTTCGCAAGTCAGGGAAAATTCCACGGCGAACGGGCGCTCATGAGCTATGAGGTGGGAAAGCGTGCGCTGGACTTCCTCATGGAAAACTCCGGAACCCGCCGTAACCTCGAGGTGGACTTCTTCGGGGGAGAGCCGCTTATGAACTGGGACGTGGTGAAACGTCTGGTGGAGTACGCACGTTCCGTGGAGAAGGAGCGGGGCAAGAACTTCCGCTTCACCCTGACCACAAACGGCATGCTCATTGACGACGACGTCATCGACTTCTGTAACCGCGAAATGTCAAATGTAGTGCTGAGCCTTGACGGACGGCGGGAAATCCACGACAGCCTTCGGGTGGACATGAGCGGACGGGGCAGCTTTGACAGAATCGTGCCGAAATTCCAAAAACTGGTAGCGGCTCGCGGGAATAAAAACTACTACATGCGCGGCACCTTCACCCACGCCAACCCGGACTTCATGAAGGACATCGACACCATGCTGAGCCTCGGCTTCACGGAGCTGTCCCTTGAGCCGGTTGTATGCTCGCCGGATGAGCCGTATGCCCTGACGGATGAGGACAGACGTGTCGCGATGGAGCAGTATGAGGAGCTGGCTCAGCGTATGATTGAGAGGCGGAAGGCCGGCAAGCCGTTTACGTTCTACCACTACATGATCGACCTTGAGGGCGGACCCTGCATCTACAAGCGCATCTCCGGCTGTGGTTCGGGTACGGAATACATGGCTGTGACCCCGTGGGGCGACCTCTACCCCTGTCATCAGTTTGTCGGCGAGGAAAAGTACAGGCTGGGCGACATCTGGCAGGGCGTTGCTGCGAAGGACATACAGGACGAATTCCGCTCATGCAACGTGTACTCCCGGGAAGAATGCCGAGACTGCTGGGCGAGACTGTACTGCTCAGGCGGATGTGCGGCCAACGCTTACCACGCCACCGGCTCCATCAAGGGAGTTTACGAGGCGGGCTGTGAGCTGTTCAAAAAGAGAATCGAGTGCGCCATCATGCTCAAGGTCGACGAGGAAGAGGACTTGGAAGAGTCGGAAAAGCCCGTTAATTCCGGCTGTGCCGAGTGTGCTGACGACTGCTCAAACTGCGGGGATGACGAAAATTCCGTCCGCACAATGATTTGATGAAAACACCAATTTACGATTTCGCAAAAGCTTACGCTGAGGGGGATTTTGTCCGTGGGCATATGCCGGGCCACAAGGGAGTCGGGCCTCTCGGGTGCGAAAAACTTGACCTGACCGAAATCTCCGGCGCGGATGAGCTGTACCTTCCCGAGGGAATCATAGCCGAGAGCGAGAGGTATGCGGCAGAGCTTTTCGGAACCGGCAGGACGCTGTATTCAACCGAAGGCTCGTCCCAGTGCATCTGCGCTATGCTGTACCTCGCCCGTCTTCACTGGATGAAAAACAACAAAAAATCAACATCACGTCCGGTGGTTGTCTCGGGGAGGAACTGTCACAAGGCATTTCTTCGCGGGGCGGCTCTGCTAGACTTTGACGTGGAATGGCTATACGATGAGGCTGACGGTGAAGGCTGCTCCCTTACCCGGTGCGAGGTGAGCGAAAATCAGGTTGAGTCGGTGCTTGAGCGGATACGGGAACGGGGAGAGTCAGCCGCCGCAGTTTACGTCACAAGTCCGGACTACCTCGGGGGTACGGTGAAACTGAGCGGAATCGCGGCAAAGGCTCACAAGTACGGCGTGGTGATGATTGCGGACAACGCTCACGGGGCATATCTGCGGTTTTTGGGGGACAAGAGCAATCCCCATCCCATGGAAGACGCGGTGGGGCAGGACGAGGCAGGATTTGTGGATTTATGCTGTGACAGCGCACACAAAACTCTCCCGACTCTCACGGGCGGAGCTTATCTTCATATAAACAAACGTGCGCCGGATATGTTTCTGCGGGAAGCCGTGCGGGCTATGGCAATGTTCGGCTCCACCAGTCCGTCGTATTTAATTCTTGAGTCCCTTGACTTGACAAACGCTTACATAGCTGACGAATATGACAAAAAATTAACGTCAGCAGTGGACCGGACAAACAGCCTGAAACAACGCCTGACCGACTGCGGCTGGAAAATATATCCAAGCGATCCCCTTAAGCTGACCCTTTGCACGTCTGAATACGGCTGCAGCGGATTTGAAGTTCAGTCTCTTCTCGAAAAGTCCGGTATATTTGTGGAGTACGCATCCCGGGATTATGTTGTCCTAATGCTTACCCCGTCAAACAAAATGTCGGACTGGGACAGAATCGGCTCGGCTTTGATGGGGATAAAAAGAAAAAATCCGATTTTGCATAGGTCGTTCAAGGTGTTGAAGCACGAAAAAGTGATGACAATCCGCTCCGCGTCAATGTTCCCGTCCGAGAAGATCAGCACTGCAAAAGCGGCGGGACGAATTTTGGCTTCCCCCTCGGTTTCATGCCCGCCAGCGGTATCGGTCGTGATGATGGGCGAGAGAATCACCCCTGAGGACGTGGAAATAATGGAATATTATGGAATTTCGTCAGTGGAGGTCGTGGATTCTGACTGAGACGACAAAACAGCAGCCATGTGGAATTATTGCACCTGACTGCCGTTTTTTTATGGATTTATTTGGTTTTATGTTGATTTATTGTTGCTCCACGTCAATGCCGAACCGGACGAAAGCGTAGGTCGGGACGTAGGAGCTGCATTTGTCGCCGTGCCACTGCTTTTCCATGGAGAACGTGCCGGGTCCGACTCCGTAGGGTTCCGGGTCATGTCCGTGGTGCGGGCCGAGCAGGTTGCGGTTGGAGTTTGTGAGCCTGAGCGTGATTTTGTTCTCCCCGGGCTTCAAAAATCCGGACAAATCGCAATGGTCCGTGAACATAAGAGCATCGGCGTAAGCTCCGTTGACGTAAACCTCGCAGACCGCGTATCTTCCCGTGATTTCAAGCTCGGCTGTGCTTCCGATGGAGTAATCGAGGGTTGTTTCGGCTTCAATCGTTCCCGCGAAGAATGGGAAGCCGCATTTTACTACATTTGTAATGTCAATTTCTTCCGACTGCTGTTCAATCGCGAAGTCACCTGAGTAAACCGAACTGCAGTGCTCGCCGTCTCTGAACTCACTGTCAGTCTTCACGCCGAATTCTCCCACAAGGTACATGCACTCAAGCTCCGTGTCAAAGGAAAGGCAGTTGCGCAATGATTCGGACACGCCGCCGTAGAGGACGTAGTAGACGTAATCCCGCTGGAAGTAGTCGAAGGTTACGGTGATTTCGTTCACGCCAAGCTTGGTGAAGGGCAGAATGTCCGCGGTTTTTATTTCCCGGTCAAGCCACCAGTCATTGGACAGGGTGAATTTTCTTCCATTTATATAGTATTCCGGATTCAAAAGCGGCTCGATGGCGATTTTAAGAGTGTCAGGAAGCTCGCCTATTGTAAAGCTTGCGCGAAGAGCCGCTCTGCCGCTGAACCTTTGACGGAGCAGGTTGTCCCGTATGCACTCGATTGGCTTCGGCTCGGAGAAAGTCATGCCGCCGTCGGTGGAGAGAGCGAACCTGTCAAGAGTCAGCTGGTTCTCGACCTTTTTGGTCAGCCTAAAGTTGTTTTTCAGCCGGATTCTGTCGTCGGGTGCGGATTTTTTCGGCTTGGCTTCGGTTTTTTCGTAGGTGCTGAGGAACAGGTGGGACTGGGCTTTGTCAAAGTCTGTGGTGAAAGTAAATCTTCCGTCAGTCTTCTCCCCCTGAACCGGCGAAATTTCAAGGGTTTTCACGTCCACCTCGACGAGATTTTTTACGTTTTTCACTTCAAACCGCACGTTTTTCATGGGTTTTCCGCTTAAATTCACGGCGTAGATCAGTTTTCCTGCGGGAGTTTCGCGAACCATCTGGTTGATTCTGCCGACGGCGGTGATTTTAGACGTACCGGAATTTGCGATTTCTTCAAACGTGGTGGTGGAATTGAGCCAGCCGAGATCCGCTTTACGTCCGTCAATTCGTGTTGGCTTGTCCCCGTAGAGCCATATTTTTCCGCCATCGCTGACGTACTGCCGCAGAAGAGACGCTGTAGTGGAGTCGATAGTGTCTGATGACGGAACTATTATGTAGTCGTATTTGCACCTGCCAACCGTGATTTTGCCGTCCTCAACCTTAGCGTGGTGCGCCATAATGCACTCGTCTCCCCAGTGGTAGGGGATGTGTTCCCGTCCGAGCAGATTCGACAGGGCGTGGAAGCTGTCCTCGAGGGGCTTGATGGAGTTGTAGTCCCGCTCACGCCGGTAGGTCAGGTATGCGCTGTGGATGGGGTGGATGACAAGCGTCGTCGCCTCTTCCTCTCCCTGAGACAACAGACAGCCTAAATTGTTGAAATATTCGTCGAACTGTTTCATGTGGGACTGCCACGGGAGATGCTCAGAGTAGTTTGCCGGATAGTCACGCTTGCGCTGTCCGCGGATTGAGTAGGCGTAGAGGTGCTGGCACATGACGTTCACCCCGGAGGAATACTGCAGTTCCGCTATGATTTTCAGCTCAGCCGGAGTCACGTCCCAGCCGCAGCAGCCGAACATCTCCGACAGGGCTTTCTTTTTGCCCAGCTGTGCGCAGACTGAACCAAGCTGCTTCGGAGCGATGTCGTCCGCCAGTCCACGGCCTAAGTAGTCGATTCCCGGGATGTGTTCGTATTCGTAAAAGGGCATGATTCCGCCGCAGCACCACATCTGTCCGGACAGGGAAGCTTCCTCCACCGCGTGACCTGTGATTTGGCACCCGTTTGCCTCGGCCCACTCGTAGATCGGCTTGATCCAGTTTTCGATGAACAGCCGGTGACAGAGCCGCCAGTAGTCATAGCGGAACTCGACCGCACCTTCAAAGTCCTCGTCAATGAACAGCGCGGGAAGGTAATCGTAAACCGAGTAGCCGTATTCGGCTTTGAACTTTTCTGGAATTGTGTCGGACCAGACCGTCGCCCAGCGGTAGTATTGCGGCTCGTCGGTGAAAAATCCGGGCATGTGCGTACCTAAATCCCCCGCAGGCAGGCGTTTTTTGTATTCCTCATGGGTGGCCTCGATGAATTTCGCGGTGATATTGCCGTCGAGTGTGTCTACATATGACGAATCCTCGCACCGCCGTACTATGTGGTATTCCGCGCCGTCAACTGCAACAGGAGAGATGACTTTCTTTATTTTTCCGCCTTCGAGAATGTACACGCCGAGGACGTTTTTGTCGTCAGTCGGGAACAGGTCCGTGTTCTCATGGCGTAAAAACAGGGCGAAGTTAGCGTTGTCTTCAAGAAGCTTACCGCCGGCAAAGCCCGAGGGCCATCCGTTTTCGTCGTAGCACCAGGCTTCCATGCCCCGCTTTTTGGCCTCGTCAATGCAGACTCGCACGCAGTCGAACCACTCATCGCTCAGGTATTCGGTTTCAAGCCCGCCCCGTGGATGCATGAAGAACCCGTTCATTCCAAGGGACTGCATGACACCGATCTGCCGCCGAAGCTCGTCTTCTTTTAATCTGTCGTTCCAGCTCCAGAAGGGAAGCGAAGTGTGTTCCAGCGCGGTGGAGCGGACGTTTTCGAGAAAGGTTTTTGCGTCAGTCAATTGTAAAACCTCCATAATATATGTATGTTGGTTAAATTCATTTTATCCAATGAAAGTATAGCAAAAACCGGCGGCGGTGTCAAGTGAAAGCTGAAGACCACGAAAAATAAAGTAGGAAAAAGTCAAAAACGGTTACAAAAATGTTAAACGGGGATGTAAAACCATAAATTGAACGAAAATGCGGTTGAATTGAGATATAATTTATGATATAATAAAAATAGAAATTGCTTTTGCATGAGCTTCACCGCTTATGATATAATTTTGTCAGTATATTTGGATATAATGGCATGAGTGCCGATTATTATATTTCAGGAGGACTGTTATGAGAAAGGTTCTTTACTACTACGACATTTACCCGAAGATTTTCCCGACGGGTGAGGAAACCGAAATCACAATCCGGCCTTTGTCGGACATGAGGGCGTTTCCGGCAGGAGAGTACAAAATCACCGTTCACTCCATTGACGGCGGGCATCCGGGACATGAGTTCACCAAATGGAACAGCACCGAGTACGAGCTGGAGCCGGGGGACGACGGGTACCTGCGCTTCTCCTACACCGCGAAGACCGAGGGACAGTACAGGGTTCGGATTTACCGGAAAAACGGCGGGGAATACGACTGCCTGACCCGTGAGTGTGCCGTGTATGCGCTGGATGAGGACTTGGCTTCCACTCTGCCCCTGCGCGGGGACTTCCACATGCACACCTGCCGCTCTGACGGACGTGAGGACCCGGGTACGGTCTGCGCAAACTACCGTGCCATTGGGTACGACTTCATTGTTGTTACCGACCACGGACGTTATTATTCCTCTCTCGAGGCCATTGACGACTACAGGAACGCGGATGTCAGCCTCAACATCATCCCAGGAGAGGAAGTACACATGCCACTTACCGATATGCACATCATCAACGCCGGCGGCACGTTCTCAATAAACGGACTCCTTACCACCTCGGCTCAGTATGCCGACTGTGGGGAAGACAAAACCAAGCGTTCCATTGACGGATGTGCGCCGGAGATGATTACCCGTGAGCAGTACGAGGCTGAAATCCGCAAAATCGAGAGCGAAATCAAGGGCTGTCCGGCTGACGTGAACCTGACGTGGTACGCCGTTGCCGTGTGGGTATACCGTAAAATCAGTGAAGCCGGAGGTCTTTGCGTCTTCGCTCACCCGTACTGGATCGCAAACATGTACCACATTCCCGAGCCTCTGACCCGCTACATGATGGAAAACCACCCCTTTGACGCCTTCGAGGTCCTCGGAGGTGAGAATTACTACGAACAGAACGGCTTCCAGACCGCGCTTTACTACGACGAATACCGCAAAGGACGGGTTCACGCAATAGTCGGCTCCACGGACAGCCACGGCTCCACTGAATACAACCGCGACAAGGATATTTGCTCGACGATTGTCTTTGCCAAGTCAAACACCCGTGAGGATATAATCACGGCGGTGAAGAATAAAATGAGCGTGGCGGTGGACACAATTTCCAAGGAGTACCGGCTGGTTGGCGAGATGAGACTGCAGAAGTACGCTTCATTTCTGATGGAATACTACTTCCCGCTCCACGACATTATCGCAAAAGCCGACGGGGAAATCATGCTGGAATACTACCGCGGCGACTGCGGGCCTGACGAGTGCGGTATGATGAAAAAGAAAGCCAAAGCCTTTGAAGAAAAGTACATCAGACGCGGATAATGGACTATAGATTTAAATTCATATAGAAAAAACTGAACCGAGAAAGGATTATCAAATGAGAACTGTAATCATTGGCGGAGTTGCCGCCGGAACAAAAGTGGCTGCGAAGCTGAAACGGCTGTCACCGGAAAACGAGGTCCTAATCTGCACCAGCGGAGAGAACATATCCTACGCGGGCTGCGGGCTTCCGTATTACATAGGCGGTGAGATTGAGTCAAGGGATGAGCTGATTGTGAACACACCGGAGAAGTTCTCCGCACTGACCGGAGTTGAGGTTCGGGTGAAGACGGAAATTGTCTCCGTGAATCCGGCGGAAAAGGCCATCACGACGGCGGACGGGGAGAAAATCCCATACGACAGCCTTGTTGTCGCTACGGGAGCTGAACCGATTGTGCCGAAGGTTGACGGCGTTGGACTTGAGGGAGTGTTCACCGTCCGGACCCCTGACGACGCTGTCGGAATACGGGATTATGCAGACGCAAACGGTGCGAGACGCGCGGTAATCGTGGGCGGCGGATTCATTGGACTTGAAGCTGCGGAAAACCTGAAAAAGCGCGGACTTTCCGTCACGGTAATCGACATGGCGGCGCAGATTATGCCAAAGGTATACGACTCCGACATGGCGGACTACATCAGACGGAAGCTTATTGCAGGGGGCGAGAGGATCCTTGTGAACACCGCTCTTCTCGGAATCAACGGAAACGGAAGCGGAGTCAGAGTCGGTTCGGTTTCCACAAGCGCCGGAACAATCGAAGCGGACATTGTGGTTCTTGCGATTGGCATTCGTCCGTCCACCGCATTCCTTAATGGCTCTGGTGTGGAGCTTGAGCGGGGTCTTGTGGTAGTCGACGGGCAGATGAGGACCAATGTGCCGGATATTTACGCCGCCGGTGACTGTGCTGTAGTGAAAAACCGGATCAGCGGGCTTCGTCAATGGTCAGCTATGGGATCCACTGCCAACATAACCGGACGGATTCTTGCGCACAACGTCAGCGGGGCTGAGTCCGTTTACCCCGGATGCCTCGGCACTGGTGTGGTGAAGCTGAGCGACACACTCTGCGCTTCCAGAACCGGTCTGGGCTTTGACGAAGCTGATGCCGCCGGATTTGACGCAGTTTCCGCCACAGTTGTAGTTGACGACAAGCCCCACTACATGGCGGACTCAAGCCCATTGGTGATCAAGGTTATCGCGGACAGGCGCAGTCTGAGGCTCCTCGGCATTCAGGCTGTGGGTTCGGCGGCTGTGGACAAGGTTGCGGACAGCGCGGTGGTCGGCGTTTCCCTTGGTGCTAAGGTCTCGGACTATGTCTCGATGGATTTCTCCTACGCACCCCCGTTTTCCACCGCAATTCATCCTCTTGCGACAGCCTGCACGGTGCTTATGAACAAAATCAGCGGTAATTTGATTTCCTTCACTCCAGCGGAATATGCATCCGGCGCGGCTGAGGGATATAAGCTCATTGACGCTCATCCGGCACCCACCCTCGTTGGAACCGGAGCCGAATGGGTTGACGTGACAAAGCCTGAGTCGGTTATTGGAAAATATGAAAAGGAAGAAAAGCTGCTTCTGGTCTGCGCAAGGGGAAAGAGAGGGTATCTTTTGCAGAACAAGCTGAGGGCAATGGGCTACGAAAACACCCGTGTCCTCGAGGGCGGAGCTGCCTTCAATGTTATAAAGAAAAAACAGCCTGAGGGCGGCAAGCTTCCACCAGAGGAGGTCAAGCGTGTCAAGGGACTGGGATGCCTCATGGATAAGCGATATGGAGACGTGTTCAACGTCCGCGTCATAACTCGAAACGGCAAGATTACAACGGAAGAACACCGCGCTGTGGCTGAAGCCGCTGACAGATACGGCTCGGGCGAGGTGACAATGACCACACGGCTCACAATGGAAATTCAGGGAGTGCCCTACGGAAACATAGACGAGCTTATCGAATTTTTAAATAACCACGGACTTGAGACCGGCGGAACGGGATCCCTTGTGCGTCCTGTGGTTTCCTGCAAAGGTACGACCTGCCAGTACGGCTTGATCGACACCTTCGACTTGAGCAACAAGCTCCACGAAAGATTCTACGAAGGTTATCATTCGGTTACTCTTCCCCACAAGTTCAAGATTGCCGTCGGCGGATGCCCCAACAACTGCGTGAAGCCGAACCTCAACGACCTTGGAATCATCGGTCAGCTTGTGCCGGTGTTCGACTTCTCCAAGTGCAGGGGATGCCGGAAGTGTCAGGTTGAGTCGTCCTGCCCGATCAAGATTGCGAAGGTTGAGGACGGAGTTTTGCGGGTTGACCCGGGTGAGTGCAACGGATGCGGCAGATGTCGCGGCAAGTGTCCTTTCGGCGTGACCGAGGAATATGTGAACGGATACAAGGTCTATGTCGGCGGTCGGTGGGGCAAGAAGGTTGCGACGGGCCAGTCTCTGTCAAAGATATTCACCTCGGAAGAGGAGGTAATGGACGTGGTTGAGCGCGCGATTCTGCTGTTCCGTGACGAGGGTATAACCGGCGAGAGATTTGCCGACACCATCGCACGTCTGGGACTCGATTACGTTGAAGAAAAGCTGACAACCGGTGAAGTCAACAAGGAAGAAATCCTGAAGAAGAACGTCAAGGGCGGCGCGACCTGCTGAGGGGATTCAAATGAAGAAAAACATTATATCACTGCTTCTCGCGGCGGCACTTCTCGCAGGTCTTTGCTCCTGCGGGAAATCTGACGTGAAGGAGCCGGAAGAAAATCAAATTCAAACTGGGGAAAACATCACCGAATACAGCTTCACTGACGACATGGGGCGGGAAATCACCGTGAATCCAGCTGAAATCAAGCGAACCGCGGCTTTAATCGGAAGCTATGCCGATATCTGGATTCTGTCCGGAGGCGTGGTGTGCGCTTCGGCTGACGACGCGTGGGAGGACTTTGACCTGCCGCTTGACGAGAACGCCGTGAACCTCGGAAAAATCAACGCGCTGAATCTGGAACTGCTTCTGTCCTCCGAGCCGGATTTTGTCATAGGCAGCTCCAACCGCTCCGACCAGCTTGAGATGGAAGAAGCCCTTAACGGCGCAGGCATTCCCGTGGCTTACTTTGACGTGCAGGGATTTGAGGATTATTTAAGACTGTTAAAAATCTGCACCGACATAAACGGGACTCCCGAACTGTACGAAAAACACGGGGAAGAACTGAAAGTGAAGATTGCCGAAATTTTGGACTCCCACAGGGACGAGAGTGAGCATAAAACCGTGCTGACCATGCGGGCGTCGGCTTCAAGCATACGTGCGAAGGACTCAGGCTCCACGGTGCTGGGGCAGATGCTCTCGGACTTCGGGTGCGTGAACATAGCAGACGACGACGAAAGCCTCCTCGAGAACCTGAGCGTGGAGAGCATAGCAATTGAAAATCCCGACATGATTTTCTTCACGGAAACCGGCGATGACAGAGAGGGAACGCAGGCCGCCATTGACGCTCTGTTTGACGAAAATCCCCTTTGGCGGGAGCTTGACGCGGTGAAGGAAGGACGGGTTTACGTCATGGAAAAGCGGCTGTACCAGCTCAAGCCAAACTCCCATTGGGCTGAGGCCTACGAAAAACTGGAAGGAATCCTCTACGGTGAGGAATAGGAAAACGCAGACTGCCGCAGATATGGTCAGGGCGGACTTTGACGGCGGGAAGACGGGCAGGATAAAGTGGATTTTTGCCTCTGCCGGAGCTGTGTTCGTGCTGGCGGCGTACCTAAGTCTGACCCTCGGAAGCGTGGTCCTGTCCCCGTTCCAGCTGATTCAGGCGGCTTCAGGAGGCGGGTCACGGGTTGTATCGAGCATATTCTGGTACGTCAGACTCCCCCGCACTGTCGGAAGCATTCTCGCCGGAGCTGCTTTGGCTGTATCGGGAGCGGTGCTTCAAAATATTCTCTCAAACAGTCTCGCGTCCCCGGGTATAATCGGAGTCAATTCCGGCGCGGGTCTGGGCGTGGCTCTGGCTTCGACTATCGGATTCACCTCCGGATGGTGCGCGTCATTTGGAGCGTTTGCGGGAAGCATGATTGCGGCAGGTGCGGTTGCGCTGATTGCGAAAAAATCCGGCGGGTCCAAGTCCACGGTGATTCTCTGCGGTGCGGCTCTCGGAAGCGTGTTCGGGGCTTTTTCCGAGGCTTTGGGCGTACTTGACGACAACACCGCTCTCACCTCGGCGGACTTTCGTGTGGGAGGATTTTCGTCGGTTTCCTACGGCAGACTAGTTCCGGCGGCTGTGATGATTATTGTATCCCTCACGGTACTGTTCACCCTGTTCAGTGAGCTTGACGCGCTGTCCCTCGGAGACGAACTCTCCCGTGGAATCGGACTGAGAAGCGGGATGTGGCGCGTGGTTTTCCTCGTGATTGCCGCATGTCTTGCCTCGTCTGCCGTGAGCTATGCCGGACTGCTTGGGTTTGTAGGCCTGATTGTACCCCATTTCGTGAGAAAAATCGCGGGAAGCGGTTCACGACGGCTGATTCCGTTGTGTCTGCTGTTCGGAGGTGCGTTCGTCTGTCTGTGCGACACTGCGGCCCGTACCCTGTTCCTCCCTCACGAGCTGCCGGTGGGAATCATAATGTCGGTCGTGGGCGGACCATTGTTTGTGGTGCTGCTTGTGAAGTACAAAGGAGACGCCTATGACGGATAACCTGCTTGAGATGTGCAGTGTGTTCTCGGGGTACAGTGGATTTGAAGTCCTGCGCGGCGTGGATTTAAGCCTGAATCGTGGGGAGTGCGTGGTTCTGGCGGGAAAGAACGGAAGCGGGAAGAGTACGCTTTTTAAGACGATTCTGTCCTCGGTTCCATTGTATTCCGGTAAGATAACAATCTGCGGCGCGGACTCCCTCGAAATATCCGACGCGGAGAGGGCGAAGAGGGTGGCGTATATCCCCCAGACGAAAGCCGTACCAGACGTGACTGCGGGGAAACTGGCTCTGTTCGGTCGCTTTCCCTACCTGAAATACCCCCGACGGTACGGTGACGACGACTTCCGTGCGGCTGAGACTGCCCTGAAAAAAACGGGGGCATATGACTACCGTTACAAGAGGATGGGAGAATTGTCCGGCGGCGAGCGGCAGAAAGTGTATATTGCAATGGCTCTGGCGCAAGCTTCCCCGGTGGTGCTGATGGACGAGCCGACATCCAACCTCGATATAGGCGAGCAGGTACGGTTTGCCGACACGGTAGCTGAGCTGAAAAAGGAAGGAAAAGCCGCGCTGGTGGTGGTGCATGACCTGCTCTTCGCCATGAATTTAGCTGACAGAATTGCACTGCTCGACGGCGGTGTGGTTCGTGCCTGCATGGAGCCTGAGGAGCTGCGGCGGTCGGGCGTGATTGAGGCGGTGTTCGGCGTGAGCGTCGGCCTGACTGAAGCTGAAGGTGAGCGGGTGTATTACTACAGGCGGTTATGAACAATTTCCGCGGCACTATGATTATATAATGGAGATATTTTATGATTTACCTCAAGAGCTTTGCTCTGCCTACGGACGCGCGGGAGGAGTTGTACTTTAACGAAAATCCGTTGATAAATCCCGACCCGGACGTTATACGGAAGAATAAGCGCTGGGTTTACACAACAAAGTACCCCTTTGACGTTTTCTACGGGCAGGACGTTCCCCGGTTTGATTTTTCCGAAATCACGATATTCTGCGGCGGAAATGGAAGCGGGAAGAGTACAATCCTCAACCTTATCGCGGACAAGTTAAGGCTTGAGCGGGGTGTGGAGTACAACAGGAGCGACTTTTTCGAGGACTACCTCAAGCTGTGCCAAAGCGAAACCTGCTCCGACGCGGGCGACTACCGCAATTTGCTCCAGCGTTCGGATGAAATTCCTGCGGGAAGCCGGATCATCACCAGCGACGACGTGTTCAACAGCATGATAAGCAAGCGGCGGCTGAATCAGGGCATTGACGAGGTTCGGGCGGAGATGATAAAGGAGTACATTTACGAGCGGGAAAACGGAGACGTGAATCTCCACAGCCTTGACGACTACGACCGCTGGCTCAACACCAAGAGCACAAAGACCAAGCGGAACAGTCAGTCAAGGTACCTGTCGCAGCACCTCATCAAGAACGTTCCGGAGCAGTCAAACGGCGAGTCGGCACTGGCGTTTTTCGTCAACTCCATCAGTGAGAACGCCCTGTACCTGCTGGATGAGCCGGAGAACAGCCTGTCCCCGTCGAAGCAGCTGGAGTTAAAATATTTTCTCGAGGACAGCGCACAGAGCTATGGGTGCCAGTTCATCATATCCACTCACTCGCCGTTTGTAATGTCCCTGAGGCACGCGCGGATTTACAATCTGGACGAAAACCCCGTGGTAACAAGGAAGTGGGAAGAACTTGAGTGCGTGAGGGTGTACTACGATTTCTTCAGGGAACACGCGGATGAGTTTGAGGACTGACGACTATATTCAACACGGACGGTACATATAGATGAATAATATATATTACGAAGAAACGCCGCTCTGGGAATTTGTGGTGGTTGCAGGTAAATCCTACGAGGCGGCGAAAATTCTGGCGGAGTATCTCACTGATGACGGCTTGCATCCGGATATCATGGTGGAAGAGGAGAGCGTCCAGGGGCGGCATGAAATCCGTGTGGGGGTGTCAAACTCCAGCTCGAACCGGCGGCTGAAGTTTTCGGGGCTTGAGCGGAGCGGATTCACAATCAAGTTTGCACTCGGCAACATTCTGATCCGCGCGGATTCGGTTGAAGGCGAGACAAACGGGGTCCTCGAGTTCCTCAGAAAGTACGCGGGATGGCGGTTTTATCCGGAGTGCGACGAACGCGTGAATTTCACGAAGCTTGTTCTGCATGAGGGCGGCGGCTTTTCCTATACTCCCGCCTTTGCTTACCGTGGATTCAGAAGGGAAGCCAGCGTCTGGGAAGTGATGAACCATTTGAACTTCGTCCTGCGCGAGACTGTTCGGGTGGACTTTGACGGAAGCGCAATTGCCGCCGCGGAGGAAATCGAATGGGCGCTCGACTACAGCCCTGAGGAAAACGTCATCGACGTCGGCTGTCCGGCGGGAAGCGGGGACAACTATTTAGAATTCATGAACGACGCGGGTGTGTTTCTTGCGGATGACTACCCGGAGGCTGTGGTGGAGCTTTGCGTTGATCCGGCTGAGGTGAGTCTGCCCGAGAAAACTTCGGCGCTGGGGAACATAGGGGTGAAGCTGACCTCCGACGGCGGTGCTTTGCGGGAATACGTCTCAGGCTGGGCGGGAGTCACGTCCCATCTCTGCGTCGAGTATGTCGTCGATATGGATGAGAACCGGCGTGCGGTTGTGGATTTTCATTCCGCGGCTGACGACTTCCGTTTCTTCGCTGACAGGGGAGTTGAGGGCGTGTGCGTATCTTTCCGGGGCGCCGGAGCCGATCCATGTGCGGAATACGTTCTCGCGCGGCTTATGTGGAATCCGTTCCTTTCGACGGAGGAAATTGACGCGTTGGTGTGGGAAGCCGGCAAACTTGGTTAAAATTTACCTAAAAAGTGAATTTTTCGTAAACCTTTGCGGGATGACGTGCAAAAGTGCGAAAACTGTGGTATAATTGTACTGTGCGCGAGTACCTATTGTTTTTTCGCGCTATAATTAAGGCAAAAATTTATATATTATATTATTGCGGAGGTACATCTAAGTATGTCAAAGAAGTATGTTTACCTGTTTTCCGAAGGCAACGCTGATATGCGTGAGCTTCTCGGAGGCAAGGGCGCAAACCTCGCTGAAATGACTCACATCGGACTTCCCGTTCCCCAGGGCTTCACAATCACAACCGAAGCCTGCACACAGTATTATGAGGACGGAAGAAAAATCAACGACGAAATCATGGCTGAGATCATGGAATATGTTGCGAAAATGGAGGAAATCAACGGCAAGAAGTTCGGCGATAAGGAAAATCCGCTTCTCGTTTCCGTTCGTTCCGGCGCAAGAGCTTCCATGCCCGGCATGA